>CAVSPO010000015.1:0-165704 GCA_963730005.1 uncultured Actinomycetota bacterium | reverse complement strand
CCCCACACGTCTTCGCCAACCCCGCCATGTTCGTCGGGGGGTGCTGAAGTGAGCCCACGGGGGAGAAAAGGCACCGTTGTCCCACCGTTGTCACACCGTTGTCCCTCGGTGTCCCCGTTGTCCGGTGTTCTAGACGGTAAATACCGACGAAAACCCTCTTTATACGTCCCCACTAGGCCCTTTACCCGTAGGCCCATTTTCACCCCACCAAAACAGTGGGACAACGGGGACAACGGCGGACAACGGTGTGACACCGAGGCGACACCGACGCGACAAACGGCCACCAGATCAAAGGAGAACCACCTGTGACTGAGGACACCAGCATCATCGCCATGAGCCACACCACCCCGAGCACCCAGCCGGGCCTTACGGCTGGCGTCCGGCAACTGTCCACGGCCGTGGGTAGTTCGGTTGCTGGCGTCCCGTCGGCTGCTGCAGCTGGGTGGCGACCCCGGCCCAGTGCCCGCCACGTACGCGCTGCACGCCCGGTGCAACTGCACCGCCGCGTATAGCAAGCCATCACCGCCGGGGCTGGCCAGCACGTTGGCCAGCCCCGGCTTTGATCCACGTAGGGGGTGGGGGCGAACCGACACCCGGCCTCACCGCTGGTGAGGACTCTCGGAGTCCGTGGTGCTGAAAGTCCTACTGAGGGTGGGGAGGAGGGCGGCCGCCTACCCGCTGGGCGCTCTCTCGGCATAGGGCCGGTATCTCTGCACATATCTCAAACAACGAGCCCCTTGATGCCGTGCCACCTGGGGCAGACCTCCCGCCCTACCCGCTGGGCGCTCTCTCGGCATAGGGCTGGTCTGTCCGTCGCGTTTTTCCCTCAGCCCCCGGCCGCCACCCAGCTAGGCGATGTCTCTGTTACACACCCAGGGGGGACACCCCTCAGCCCCCCGTCGGCTGCATATCTCAGCGTAGACGCAGTACCCCCCCGAGCGAACCCCACCCTTGGCCCTTGCTCTGTGTCAGCGCCAGTCCTCGGAGAGAGAGCCACTAGGGCGGGGTCTATGTCCGTCCGCTGACCAAAAGAATCGCCACTCGACTTGGTACAACGTTGGTACAGACCTCGAGTTTTTTCGTGGGCTTAACAGCTACAAGACCCAGCTCGGCTCGCATCCCCCCGAGGCTGAAGGCCTTACCGTGACGGCCGTTCCGGTGACAACGGTCACGGGACACCCTGGGGGGTGGGGGTGACCCAGATCGACATCCGACCTCGGGGCAAGGCCCCGGGTGGATCACACTCCCCGTCGGCTGCTGGCAAGGCATCATCGGGCCGCCGACTTTCGGGCCTTAGCGTAGCGATTGCGTAGCGGCCGGAGAATAGAAGTGGCGCTGACCGGGTTGATTGCCTAGTCAGCGCCACTTTCTTGCTGTGTCCGAGAGAGGACTTGAACCTCCATGCCCTTTACGGGCACTAGCACCTCAAGCTAGCGCGTCTACCTATTCCGCCACTCGGACCTGCTGTTCGCCACCCGCACCAAACGCCGGGCAGCGAGCTAGAGATTAGCACCGTTCGCGCCCGGAAGTGAAACCAGGAGCCGGCCGTTTCTGCGCTGGGATTTCACGTCGCTTGCGCCACCTGCGGGCGTGCCTGGTTGGCGCCACCGGTGATGTCGTCCAGTGCCGAGACGATCGGGGCCGGCAGCTCAAGCTCGTCGGCGTCCAGGAAGGTCTGCAGCTGCTCCAGGGTGCGGGCGCCGAGCAGGGGAGCGGTCACCCCGGGGGCGTCGCGGACCCACAGGAACGCCACCTGTGCCGGCGTCAGGTCCAGCCCCTCGGCGGCCCGCACGACTGCGTCGACCACGGCTCTGGAACGCTGCTCCAGGTAGGGCTCCACGAACCACGAGAAGTTGTCCTGGGCTCCGCGGGACTTGCGCGGCACGCCGGTGCGGTACTTGCCGGTCAGCACTCCCCGTCCGATCGGCGACCACGGGAACAGCCCCATGCCGTGCCAGGCCAGCGCCGGAACCACCTCGATCTCGGCTCGACGTGCCAACAGCGAGTATTCCACCTGGCCGCTGATCAGGTTCGCGCGTCCGGGCAGGGCCTTCTGCCAAGCTGCGGCGCTGCCGATCTGCCAGCCTACGTAGTTGCAGACGCCCACGTAGCGGGTCATCCCCGAGTTCACCGCCTGGTCGAGCGCAGCCAGCGTCTCGTCCAGCGGCGCGTCTCCCCACGCGTGCAGCTGCCACAGGTCGACGTGGTCGGTACCGAGCCGCCGCAGCGAGCCGGCCAGGTCGTCCAGCAGGGTGCGCCGGGACGTGTCGACCACCTGTTCGCCGCCACGCACACCGAACCCGGCCTTGGTGGCCAGCACCAGTTGGTCGCGGGGCACCACGTGGCGCAGCAGCTTGCCGATGATCCGCTCGCTCAGCCCGTCGCCGTAGGCCGGGGCGGTGTCGATGAGAGTGCCGCCGGCCTCGGTGAACGCCGTCAACAGACTCTGGGCGCCCGTCACGTCGACGTCGCGGCCCCACGTCATGGTGCCCAGCCCCATGCTGGACACCTCAAGACCGCTGTTGCCGACCAGCCGGGTGCGCATGAGAGGGAGTCTAGGCTCCGACCGGCTGCAGCACGCCGGTGGCCAGCAGGGTAGCGATCGCGGCGGCGAGGGCGACCCGGTAGATCACGAACGGCTTGAAAGTGTGGTTGCTGATGTAACGCAGCAGCCACGCGATGACGAGGTACCCGATCACGAAGGCGATCAGGGTGGCCACGATGATTGGGCCCCAGGACACCTCGGACCCGGGAATGTCCTTCAGCTTGAACAGACCCGACATCATCACTGCCGGAATGGCCAGCAGGAACGAGTAGCGCGCTGCGGCCTCACGCGTGTAGCCGAGGAACAGACCGCCCGAGATGGTGCCGCCGGAACGAGAGACGCCCGGAATCAGTGCCGCGGCTTGCCAACAGCCGTAGATGATGGCGTCCTTGAGGGAGAGTTCCTTGAGGTCCTTGTGCTGGTGTTTGGCGGCATACCTGTCGGCGATCAACAGCACCAGGCCGACGCCGGCCAACATGGTCACGGTGATCCACAGGTTGCGCAGCTTTGTGTCGATCAGGTCCTGGAAAACCAACCCCAGCACGCCGATCGGAATGGAACCCAGGATCACGAACCAGCCCATCCGCGCGTCAGGGTCGTCCCTGGCCACCTTCCCGACCAACGACAACGCCCAGTTCTTGATGATCCGGAGGATGTCCTTGAAAAAGTACAGGATGACCGCAGACTCGGTCCCCAGCTGGGTGACGGCGGTGAAGGCTGAGCCGGGGTCGTGGCCGTTGAAGAACAACTGAGCGACGATGAGCTGATGGGCGCTGGACGACACGGGCAGGAACTCGGTCAGCCCCTGCACGATGCCCAGCACGATGGCTTCCAACCAACCCATGAGACCCCCCTTGCGTCCAGGCCCCGGCACGAAACGCGGCCACCGGGAAGCCTAGTGCCGCTTGCGTGGAACTGTTAACTGCCTAGTCAGAGCCTTGTTGTGCTGGTGTGATCGGTAATGCAGCGCAGACTGGTACACCCGTCTAGAATGTGCGCATGGCCGTGATGACGTACCAGTACGTCTTCCCCGATCGGTTCGTCGCAGGGACCGTCGGGGATGCCGACGAGCGCCTGTATTTCGTTCAGGCGCGTCAAGGCAGCCGCGTGACGAGTGTGCTGTGCGAGCGCAAGCAGGTCGAGGTTCTGGCCGAGCACCTGGCCGAGGTGCTGGAGCACCTCTCCAGTCAGTCCGAATGGCATGACATCATTCCTCCGGCCCGCCGTTCCGCGGACGATCTGGACCCCTTGGACGTGCCGCTGGACGTCGACTTCCGTGCCGGAACCATGACGATCACCTGGGTGGTGCGGGAGCAAGCCCTCCAGATCGAGCTTTTCTCCCGTGGTGACTATCAGCGTTCGTTCGCTTTCCGGCACGTCACCGAGGGTGAGGTCAACGGCCAGATGCTGCGGGTGTTGATCACTCCGGAGCGCGCCCGGGACTTCACGGCCAGGGTCTTTCAGTTGTCGGCGATGGCGAGACCGGTCTGCCCATTCTGTGCGCAGCGCATCGAGGCTTCCGGCCACATCTGCCCCAGAGCCAACGGCTACCGCAAACCCATGTTCCAGACGGCGTTGGGCGGCTCTCGATACCGGGGCTGACGATCTGGCGAGGCATGGGATGATCTGTCCATGCGTTCCTGGTCCAGCCCTGCCGTTCCCCGGATCCAGTTGCCCGGCGCTCAGAGCGACCGGCCGGTCACGGCCTACAACACCTCCACCGGCGCGCTTGAGGTAGTCGGCCCCAGCACCGGCATCGCCAGCATGTACGTGTGCGGCATCACTCCCTATGACGCCACGCACTTGGGGCATGCCTTCACCTACCTCACGTTCGACCTGCTCAACCGCGTCTGGCGTGACTACGGGCTCGACGTCAACTACGCCCAGAACGTGACCGATGTTGACGATCCGCTGCTGGAGCGGGCAAACGCCACCGGCCAGGACTGGGTCGAACTTGCGCGCGACCAGACCGACCTGTTCCGTACCGACATGGAGGCGCTGCGGGTGATCCCGCCTGCTCACTACGTTGGCGCGACCGAGTCCATCGACGACGTGATCGCCTTGGTGCAGCGTCTGGAGGCCGTCGGGCTGGTCTACCTGCTCAACGATGAGTTCCCCGACCTCTACTTCGAGTCGGTCAAGGCCCCCGGCTTCGGCGAGGTGGCCCACCTTGATCGGGCTGCTCAGCTGAGCGAGTTCGCTGAACACGGGGGTGACCCTGCCCGTCCCGGGAAGAGGGACGCGCTGGACGCCCTGCTGTGGCGTCAGCAGCGCCCCGTCGAGCCCAGTTGGGGTTCGCCGTTTGGGCCAGGCAGGCCCGGCTGGCACATCGAGTGCGCAGCGATCGCCCTGGGTTACCTGGGCGACACCATCGACGTGCAAGGTGGCGGCCGAGACCTGTGCTTCCCGCACCATGAGATGTCCAGTGCCCATGCCCGGGCCGCCACCGGTCGGCCCTTCTCTCGCGCCTACCTGCACGTGGGCATGGTCGGCATGGACGGCGAGAAGATGAGCAAGTCACTGGGCAACCTGGAGCTGGTGTCGCGCCTGCGCGACAACGGCGTCGACCCCCGCGTCATTCGGCTGGCACTGCTGGACCATCACTATCGATCGGACTGGGAGTGGACCTCCGACCAGGTGGGTGCCGCCCAGCGTCGCCTCGACGCTTGGCAAACGGCCGCCCACGCCCCGGCAGGCACTGACGCCGCCCCGACGGTACGGCTGTTGCGCGAGGCCCTCCGCAACGATCTGGACGCCCCGACAGCGTTGCGCACCATCGACGAGTGGAGCTCGGCGGTGCTGGCCGGCGACGGCGACGACCCGTTGGCGCCAGCTGCCGTCAGGCAAGCCGTCGACGCCCTGCTGGGCATCGATCTCTAGTCGGTCTCGGGGCGAGTCACCCAGTTTCAGCCGCGCCGGTCCGCTGCCTCCGGCGGCGGGAACGCCAATGCGGGGTGCTCGTCGACTGAGGCCGGCAGCGGCTGGTCGTCGGCGTTCCTGGCCACCGGGAGCGGCAGCGGCTTGCCCTCGGCGTCCTTGGCGGTCGGCAGCTCCGGCATCGGCGCGGCAGTGGTCTGGGCCTGCAGGCTGGGGGGTGGGGGAGTCAGCCCGGCAGCGGCGTAGGCATCTGCCTCGTCCAGGGTCTCCTTGGCCAACAACTCCACGACGATCGAGTCGAGCTTGTCGCGGTTGTCCTTCAGCAGCTGGATGGCCTGCTGCTGGCAGGCCTGGATCACAGCCCGGGATTCGCGGTCGACCAGCGCCAACGTCTCCTCGCTGACGCCGAGTGCGCGCGGATCCATGTCGTCCGACAGGACGCGGACGGGCCCCACCTCATTGCTCATGCCCCACTTGCCCACCATCTGGCGGGCGATCGCGGTGGCCTGCTTCAGGTCACTCTCGGCACCGGTGGTGACAACCCCGTAGACGGCGTGCTCGGCGGCCATGCCACCCAGCGCGCCCACGATCCTGCCCCTCAGGTAGTCCTCGTCGTAGCCGTACTTGTCGGTGTCCGGCGTGGACAGGGTGACGCCCAACGCCTGACCGCGCGGAATGATCGAGATCTTGCGTACGGGGTCGGCGCCCTTCTGCAGCATGCCCAGCAGGGCGTGACCGGCCTCGTGGTAAGCCGTGCGGCGCCGCTCTTCGTCCGGGATCACCACGTTGCGGGCAACACCCAGCTGCACCTTCTCGAGGGCGTTCATGAAGTCGGCCTGGTACACCACCGTGTCGTTGCGCTTCGCGGCCAGCAACGCGGCCTCGTTGGCCAGGTTCGCCAGGTCGGCGCCGGTCATGCCCGGTGTCACCGCCGCGACTGCGTGCAGGTTGACGTCGGGGCCGACCGGCAACTTGCGGGTGTGCACGCCGAGGATCTGCTCGCGGCCGTTCATGTCGGGGGCGTTGACGGTGATCACCCGGTCGAACCGCCCGGGGCGGGTCAGCGCGGCGTCCAGCACGTCTGCACGGTTGGTCGCGGCAATCACCACAACGCCCTCGGTGCCGTCGAAGCCGTCCATCTCGGTGAGGATCTGATTGAGCGTCTGCTCGCGCTCGTCGTTGCCGCCCATGCTGCGCGAGGACGCGCGGGAGCGGCCGATGGCATCGATCTCGTCGATGAAGATGATCGCGGGAGCCGCCTTGCGGGCTTCGTCGAAGAGCTGGCGGACGCGCTGGGCACCCACACCGACGATCATCTCGATGAACTCCGAGGCGCTGGCCGAGAAGAACGGCACCTCCGCCTCGCCCGCAGTGGCCCGGGCCAACAGGGTCTTGCCGGTGCCAGGGGCGCCCTGCAGCAGCACGCCGGCCGGCGCGTGGGCGCCGACGCGTTGGTACTTCGCGGGATTCTTGAGGAAGTCGACGATCTCCTGCACCTGGTCCTTGACTTCGTCAATGCCGGCAACGTCACCGAAATTGACCCGCACCTTCTCCTTGGCGACCGGCTTGACTTCCTTGCTCATGCCGCCCAAACCGCCGATCCCACCGCCCTTGGTCATTTTCCGGATGAACCATACGTAGATTGCGATCAGCACGATCCAGGGCAGGAACGACATCACCAATGTCATCAGCGGCGACTGCTGCGTGATCACCGACGTGGCCGACACGGTCACGTCGTTGTCCTTGAGCATCTGCCACAGCTGGTCGTCAGCCCAGGTCGGGCGTTCGGTGGTGAACTGGGTGTAGGTGGTGCCTTCCTTGGCCGCGTCTGGAACCGGTCTCGCATCCTTGAGTTCGCCGTCGATGCTGTCGCCCTTGGCGTGGATCTCCTTGACGTTCCCGGCGCCGACCTGGGCAATGAACTCGTTGTACGAGACGGTCGGTGGCGCGTTGCGCTGGCCCATCCAGCTCATCACTGCGTACAGGCCGATCAGGATCAGGATCCAGACCAGCCAGAACTTCCAGCCGCCGGGCCTGCGTGACCCAGCGCCGTCGGAGCCCTTGCCGCCGGCCTCTTTGCCGCCCTTGGGCAGTCCCTCGGTCCGCCACGGCTTGGGCGCGTCCAGCGGCGGAGGGCCCGAAGGCGCTTGACTGCGCACCGGCTCATGGCCGCTCGGCGCACTCGGCGCAGGGCGGTTGTCGGTCGGTGTGGCGGTTTCACTCATGCATTGCTCCTTCTAGGCACTCCAAATGTTAATCAGCCCGCCAAGCCAACGCTGACAGCGACCCAGAGCACCGTCCGGGCGCAGCAGCAACAGTCGCCCCAGTTGCTACAGTGCTGGAGTGGGCGGTATCGAGGGATACTTCGGCCTCGACCCCGATGAAGACCTGTTGCGACGTCTGAACAGTGGCGCTGGGGATCGCGAGCCCGATGGCGAGGGCCACTTCGTGGACGGCCGCTGCGGTCTTGCCCACCGCCGTCTCGCTGTGATCGACGTGGCTGGCGGCAGTCAGCCGATGGCGACTGACGACGGTCGGTACACCATCGTCTTCAGCGGCGAGATCCACAACTTCGCGGCTTTGCGAACCCAACTGCGTGATCTCGGCGTCAGCTTCCGCACCGCCTCCGACACCGAAGTGGTGCTCAAGAGCTTCGCCCAGTCGGGCCCCGACTGTTTCAACCACTTCGACGGCATGTTCGCGGTGGCTGTCTGGGATCGTGAAGCGCAACGTCTCACGCTGGCGCGCGATCATCTCGGGATCAAGCCGTTGCACATCCTCAACACGGGCCCCGGGCAGTGGCTGTTCGCCAGCGACATCGGCGCGCTGCTGGCCAGCGGGCGGTATCGGGCGGTGCCCGACGGGAGAACCATTCACCGCTACCTCGCCTTCGGGCTGGACGGCGGCGGTGGCCGCACCTTCTTCCAGGGCATCGAACGGCTGTTGCCTGGCCAGTACATGACGTTGGACGCTGGAGGTGGGAGGCGGCACTTTTACAGCAGGTTGCGCGACGAGCTGGCGGGGCTGGCCCAACGGCGCGTCCCGTTCACGCCGGCCCAGGCCCGGGTCTGCCGCACGCAGCTCGAGGATGCGGTGCGCATGCGGCTGCAGTCGGAGGTGCCGGCCGGCACCATGTTGACCAACGATCTGGGTAGTGCCGCGGTAGCCCTGGCGCTGGACGACCTGCTCACCACCAGGGATGACCAAGCCGCTGCCCTGATGGGCGCCCAGCAGCGTCTCTTCACCTTGCAGCGCAAGCCTGGTCGACGCAAGCCCAGCCTCGACGACAAGGTGGCAGCCGCCTGCGGCGCCCAGGCTGAGGTCCATGCGGTTCCGCCGCTGCACGGTCGGCTGGAGGATGAGCTGCGTGCCTTCCTGCGGGCACAGCAGGAACCGGTTGCCTCGCCCGCCGGTTTCGACGACTACCAGTTGATGCGCGAGGCCAGCCGCAACGTCAGTGTGCTGTTGGACGCCGCGGGTGCCTGTGAGGTGATGGCTGGTGGCTCGGACTATCAAGAGGTGCTGTTGCGCCAGCTGAGCCGCGAGGACATCCGCCAGGCGGCGACGGCCTTCGTCGGGGGAGCGCGGCAAGGGCGTCGCGGCGACAAGGTCCCCGACCACAACCCGCGGCTGCTGTCCGACCTGCTCACCCCGGCGTTTGCTGCCGACTTCGACTGGGACCGTGTACGGCTGGAAAAACGCAACCTGAAGCTGCGGCTGCTGCAGGACCTGCACGAGACGTCGCTGCCGGGCCAGCTGCGGGTTCGGGACCGTAACGCCGTCCACTTCGGGCTGGAGGTCCGCAGCCCCTACCTGGCCTTGGGGCTGGTGCGGCACATGTTCGAGCTCAGCGAGGACGCCTTCGTCCATGACGGGGAAGACTTTCGCGTGGTGCGAGAAATCCTGCGCAGCACGCCGGCTACAGCGCAGCTGGCCGTGCTGCCGGCGTCGCGGGCCGGCTCCACCAGACGCCAACTGGCAGGCGAGGTGGCAGCGTTGCACGCCATCCTGCTCCGCGGCCCCTTCCTGGCCGGGCGTTATCTCGACCGTGATGCGCTGCTCGCAGCCTCCGCTCCGGCGGCACGGCGCCACAATGAAGCGTTGCCTGCGCTAATGTGGCGCGCCGTCAACCTTGAGCTGTGGTTGGAGGAATTTTTCGGCCCGCCCAACCCGACCAGCGCCGGCGGGCAGCACCTCCTGGCCCGCAGTGACCATGCCCAGCCCGGTCATCTGCCGGCAGACACGTGGCGGTCCGATGACGAGAGGGTGGAACCCATGAAAACCGACAACGCCGGGTCGGCGGCCCGAGCCGTCCGTTCGCCCGGGCCGCTCGCCCGAGCCAGACTGGCGGTCGCGATTGGTGCCGGCCGAGCCGCTTCCGCGGCCTCGCGGCTCGCCAGACGCGGTGCGGGGGTGTCAATCCGCGGCCGCGTCATCCAGACCCTCGCCCCGGACGCGCTGGGGCAGCTGCTGGCCGGCAAGACTTCGCTGCTGGTCACTGGCACCAACGGGAAGACGACCACCACCCACTTCCTCACGGCTGCGCTGAGCGAGCGTGTCGTCGTGACAAACGCCGACGGCGCCAATCTGCAGTACGGCATCATCTCGGCCCTGAGCACCAGGCCGCGTGCGGAGATGGCCGTGCTGGAGACCGACGAGCGAGCGGTCGCCGAAGTGCTGTCGAAGGGCACGACAGCGGTGCTCACCATCCTCAATCTCAGCCGAGACCAGCTCGACCGCAACCACGAGATCACCTCGCTGGCCAAGGCCTGGATCAAGGCGCTCGAGGAGCTCGGCGCGGAAGGCCCGGTCGTCGTCGCCAGCAACGAGGATCCGTTGGTGGTGTGGGCTGCGAGCGCCGGCCGCAAAGTGATCTGGATCGACACCGATGCGGCGTGGACGCAGGACGGAGCGCTCTGCCCGGCTTGCGGGGCGGTGTTGGAACGCCCGGCCGACGCTGGCTGGCGTTGCCCTGGCTGCGGTCTGGCCAAGCCGGAGCCCAGCTACCGCGTGCAGGGCGCAACCATCGTCGGTCCGCAGGGGCAACGCTGGACGCCGCAGCTGCGCGTGCCCGGCTCCTTCAACATCGGTAACGCCGCCTGTGCCCTGGCGGCCGCGGTCGTCGTGGGTGCGGACCCGGATGACGCGATCTCACGGATGGACACCGTTGAGGCACCCGCTGGACGGTTCGGCGAGGTCAGTTTCGACGGCGAGCGGAGCCGTTTGCTGCTGGCCAAGAACCCAGCCGGCTGGGCCACCGTGCTGCCGCTGGCCACGGCCCCCACCGTCGTGCTGGCCATCGACTCCCAGTTCGCCGACGGTCGCGACGTCAGTTGGCTGTGGGACGTCGACTTCGAATCCCTGGCGGAACGCGATTCGACCGTCATCGTGACCGGTTTTCGGGCTTGGGACATGGCCGTTCGTCTCACCTATGCCGGCGTGCCCTACCGCGTCGTGCCCGAAGTGACCGACGCAGTGCGCGGCCATCAGGGCCGGGTTGACGTGGTGACCACTTACACCCCGTTCCAGGTGTTGCGAAAGCTGGGAGGTCTGGAATGAGTGTCCGAATCGTGCAGCTGTATCAGGCGTTGCTGGGTATCTACGGCGACCAGGGCAACGCCCGGGTGCTGCAGCAGCGGCTACGAATGCGCGGCATCGATGCCGACGTCACGGAGGTGCGTCCCGGTGACGCGGTGCCTGCCGGTGCTGACGTCTACCTGCTCGGCGGGGGGGAGGACCAGGCCCAGGTGGCTGCGGTGTCCCTGCTCCGCGACGACACCACGTTGCGTGACTCGCTGGCTGACGGTTCGGTGCTGTTCGCCGTGTGCGCCGGCTACCAGATCTGCGGCAATTCCTTCACCGTCGGGGCGGACGACCAGGTGGTCGAGGGACTGGGGTTGCTGGACGTCGACACCCGCCGTGGCGAGCCGCGGGCGGTCGGTGAGATTGTCACCGACTGGACCCGGCCTGACGGCTCGGTCCACCGCCTCACCGGTTTTGAGAACCATGGCGGCTTCACCCGCGTCAATTCGGGGTCAACCCCGCTGGCCAGGGTGGTCACCGGGGTTGGGAACGGCCATGACGGTTCCGAAGGTGCGGTGGCGCCGGGGGGCCACGTCATCGGCACCTACCTGCACGGCCCGGTGCTGGCCCGCAACCCCGAGCTCGCCGACCACCTGCTGACGTCGGCCCTGGGCAGGGATCTCGAGCCCCTTGAGCTGCCCGAGATCGAGCAACTGAGGGCCGCCAGGTTCCGGGTGGCCGCTCACGAGGCGTCCGGGCGCTGAGCCTGCAAGGGCTGGTGCACCCGGGTGGGCGATTGCCAGCCACGCTCACCGGCTGCACTACGCTGGCCCGGTGAGCAAGACATTCGAAAGCCTTTTCGCTGAGCTGACCGAGATCGTCAAGACCCGCCCGGAGGGTTCCTCCACGGTGGCCAGGCTCGACCAGGGCGTCCATGCGGTCGGCAAGAAGATCGTCGAGGAGGCCGCCGAGGTCTGGATGGCAGCCGAATACCAGTCGCGGGAAGAGGCAGCTGAGGAGATCAGCCAGCTGCTGTACCACCTGCAGACGATGATGCTCGCCCTGGATCTCGATCTTGAGGACGTCTACCGCCATCTGTGAGCGGTTCCCCCGCACTCTCTGCCCGCCGCACCCCCAGCCTTGATTGGACAGCCCCGTGAATGATCACCCTCTGCTGAAAGTCGCCATCCCGAACAAGGGTTCGCTCTCGGAGGCAGCGCACACCGTGCTGCGCGAAGCCGGCTACCGGGTGCGCACCGACTCCAAGGAGCTGGTGCTCGTCGACGCCGACAACCACGTCGAGTTCTACTACCTGCGGCCCCGCGACATCGCCGTGTACGTCGGGGGCGGCACCCTCGATCTGGGAATCACCGGCCGCGACATGCTGATCGACTCCGGGGCCGATGCGACGGTCATCATGGAGTTGGGCTTCGGACGCAGTCGCTTCCGCTTCGCGGCACCCAAGGGCGACGGCTACGAACTGGCCGATCTCAACGGCAAACGCATCGCCACCAGCTACCCCGGCCTGCTGAGCACCTACCTTGCTGAGCACGGCGTTGCCGCCCGGCTGGTGCACCTGGACGGAGCCGTTGAATCGTCTGTGCGGCTGGGTGTGGCTGACGCCATTGCCGACGTCGTCGAGACCGGCACCACGCTGCGCCAGGCGGGTCTGGAGGTGTTCGGTGACACCATCCTCGATTCGGAGGCAGTTCTGATCCGGCGCAACGACTCGGAGGTCGACCCGGGGCTGGTCGAGCACCTGCAGCGGCGGATCTCGGGCGTTCTGGTGGCACGCGACTACGTGCTGCTCGACTACGACATCGCCGAGCCGGACCTGGACGCTGCCTGCAAGCTCACTCCCGGTCTGCAGGGCCCGACCATCTCGCCGCTGGCCCGGGAAGGCTGGGTAGCGGTCCGTGCGCTGGTGCCGGCCAAGGGCACCCAGACACTGATGGACCAACTGTGGGTGTTGGGTGCCCGCGGGCTGCTGGTCACCGAGGTTTCGGCCTGCCGCCTCTGATACCGGACACGTCGGGTCACTCGATACCGCGGGACTTCAGGATCCTGGTGATCTCGTCGTCGTCGGCATTCGTCGCCGGGGCCGACTTGGCAGGTGCGGTGGTCACCTGACGCGGTGGAGTGGACGGACTCGAAGACAGCTTCCTGGCCTGCTTCTGGGCTCGGGCCTCCTTCCGGGAGCGCTTCTCGTCACGGGTGAGCGGGGGAACGAAGCTGCCGATGATGACCAGCAGGACGCCGGTCCCTGCCACGCCGATGGCGATCCACATGGTCTGGTCGAGGGTCTCGCGCAGGAACCAGTCGTTGAGGCTGCGCACGCCGTTCACCAGCAGATTCATGACTCCCATGACGTACAGACCAATGGGGGCCAGGATGAGTCCCAGGCCGCGGACCATGGCGCGCCCGCTGTGCTTTCCGCCGCTCCAGCCCCCGATCAGGTAGAGCAACCCGATCAGGCAGAGGGCGGCCGTTGTGATGATGGCGACGAGGTTCGGGCTCATGGCAGCAGCCTTTCACCGCAGGCGACCGGTTGGCGAGTCCGCCACGATTCTGTGGCCAGCATCGCGTCGAGAGGGTGGTGTGGCGTGAGTTCAGGGGTGGCTTGGGGGATCCTCAACGGATGCGCTACACTTCCACAGTTGATTGACCCCGATCGGGGCCGATCGTGGAAGTGAGGGCCTGACCCTCCACCTGTCCGAGACTGCCGGAGCACTTCGGCGACATCGGCCAGGTCGGTGCCACCAGACAGGGCGGTTGTTCATCGCCCGTCCATGGTAGCCAGCAGCCGGGACGCGTGGCGTCGAGGCTGACGGTCATCGTGACGGCAGTTTCATGCCGCCGGCATCTGTTCAGGCCTCCGCGTCCGCGGGGGCCTCTTTTCGTTGCCCACCCGACAAATATCTGGAGGAACACATCAGTACTGAACCTCGTATCAACGATCGGATCCGCGTCCCCGAGATCCGCCTCGTCGGACCCAACGGCGAGCAGGTCGGCATCGTCCGCGTGGAGCAGGCGCTGCAGCTTGCCCGCGAGCATGATCTCGATCTGGTCGAGGTTGCCCCGCAGGCCCACCCGCCCGTGTGCAAGATCATGGACTACGGCAAGTTCAAGTACGAGAACGCGCAGAAGGCCCGTGACGCCCGGCGTCATCAGTCGAACACCGTCATCAAGGAGATGAAGCTCCGCCCCAAGATCGACGAGCACGACTACGCGACCAAGATGGGCCATGTCGTGCGCTTCCTCAAGGGCGGCGACAAGGTCAAGATCACGATCATGTTCCGCGGCCGTGAGCAGTCACGTCCCGAGCTCGGTTACAAGCTGCTGCAAAGGCTCGCCCAGGACGTCGCCGAGGCCGGTGCCATGGAGCAGTCTCCCAAGCAGGAGGGGCGCAACATGCACATGGTGCTGGCACCCAACCGCAAGAAGAGTGAGGTTCGGGCCACCGAGAAAGCTGTGCGTGACGCAAGGCTGGCCGAGCGCCAGGCTGCACAGGAGCAGGAGAAGCAGTTGGAGGCCGAGTTCCGCCAAGTCCCGAGCGCCAAGCCGAAGAAGAAGGGGCCTGCGGACAACATGGACCCCGACATCGATCTGTAGCTCGAACAGACCGACCGGTCGGCACAGGTTCCTTGGTGACCGGCTCGTGGGAACGGCCCACACAGACAGACCCGCACGACAGACACAAAACTGACACGAATGGAGCGGCAAGATGCCGAAGATGAAGACGCATTCCGGTGCCAAGAAGCGATTCAAGATCACCGGGTCGGGCAAGCTGATCCATGCTCGCGCCGGCAAGGCTCACCTCAACGAGCACAAGCCCACCAAGCAGACGCGCCGTCTCTCGCAAGACTCGGTGCTGTCCAGAGGTGACGCCGCGAAGGCACGCAAACTGCTCGGCAGCTACAAGGGCCGCTGAGCTCCGCCCCGTCCACTGACTTTTCCAAGCACAAGGAGTACCAACAATGGCTCGCGTCAAGCGCGCAGTGAATGCGCACAAGAAGCGTCGCGAATTGCTCGACAGCACCGCCGGTTACCGTGGCCAGCGTTCACGGCTGTACCGCAAGGCACACGAGCAGTCGCTGCACTCAGCGACCTACGCCTATCGTGACCGCAAGGACAGGAAGGGCGACTTCCGCGCCCTGTGGATCCAGCGCATCAACGCTGCGGCCCGCAGCATGGGCATGACCTACAACCGTTTCATCAACGGTCTGAAGAATGCTGGTGTCGAGGTGGATCGCAAGATGCTCGCCGACCTGGCTGTCCATGACGAGAACGCCTTTGCCGCGCTGGTCAAGGTTGCCAAGGCTCATCAGCCCGTTTCCGCCGCCTGATTCGATCAGTTGATGGCGAAGCCGTCCCACGAGTCGGACGCGCTGGCCGTGCAGACCGCCTACCCCCCGCTGTCTGCCGGCCAGCTGCGTTCGGCTCGTCGTTTGTTGCACCACAAGGGCAGACAGCTGAGCGGGGAGTTCATCGCCGAGGGCGCTCAAGCGGTGCGAGAAGCGCTCTCGGCGGGGGCAGTGCGGCTGCTGATTCTCGCCGACCCTGCTCAGCACCGGGAACTGCTGGAGCTGGCAGGAGATGTCCGTGTAGCGCACGCCAGCCCCCAGCAAATCGCGTCGCTGTCCGACACAGTCACCTCGCAGGGCGTATTCGCATTGTGCACGCAGCGTCCGGTGGGCCTTGCCGATCTGTCGGGGCGTGAGCTGAAGCTGGTCGTGATCTGTGCCCAGGTGCGTGACCCCGGCAACGCCGGCACCGTCGTTCGCTGTGCTGACGCTTTCGGTGCCGACGCCGTCATCCTGAGCAAGGGTTCTGTCGATCTGCACAACCCGAAGACCGTGCGCGCTTCGGTGGGCAGCATCTTCCACCTGCCCGTTGTTGCCGACGTCGAGTTCCTCGAGGCAGTCGACTGGGCTCGGGCCCGGGGGCTGCAGGTATTCGCCGCGGACAGTGGGGGAGAGTCGCTGGACGAGCTCGGCCGCCGAGGTGTGCTGGCCCGTCCGACGGTCTGGGTGATGGGCAACGAGGCCTGGGGCTTGCCGAGCGAGGAGCTCGCCGCCTGCGACCGGGTCGTTTCCGTCCCGATGTGGGGGCGGGCCGAGAGCCTCAACCTGTCCACTGCGGCGGCGGTCTGCTTGTACGCGACGGCGTCCGCCCAGCACGGCCCCACCGCTGACGCGGGTTGAGGCCGCCGAAGTGAACGCATTTCGTCTCTCTCTGCACCTCTCAATAGACTGACCAGCGGGCATCGCGAAGCGGTGCCCACAGTCGACGAAGAGGGGAGCCCGATGTCAGGGCCAAACAACTCGGACGCCCAGCAGCCGCTGGACCCGGATGGCATCGAAGCGCTGGTGCAGTCGGCGCTGGATGCGATCAGTGCCGCCAACACCACCGCCGAACTGAAGCAGGCCAGGCTCGACCACGCCGCGGACAAGTCGGCCTTGGCGCTTGCCAACCGCAGCCTCGCCACCATGCCCAAGGATCAGCGCAAGGCCGCCGGCCAGCTCATCGGTGCGGCCCGTGGGCGCGTCAACCTGGCATTGGCAGCTCGCGAGGAGCGGTTGGCTGCCGCTGAACTGGTAGCCACGCTTGAGGCCGAGCGCCTCGACGTGACGCTGCCCGTGGTCCCGCACCCGGTGGGCGCCGTGCACCCGATCACGGCACTGACCCGAGACATGTGCGACGTCTTCATCGCCATGGGTTGGGAGGTTGTCGAGGGTCCCGAGCTTGAGGCCGAATGGCTCAACTTCGACTCGTTGAACTTCACTCCCGATCATCCGGCACGTTTCTTGTCGGACACCCTGTTCATCGATCCGGTGGCCGATCACAAGCTGCTGCGAACCCAGACCTCGCCGGTCCAGATGCGCACCTTGTTGGAGCGTGATCTTCCGGTCTACATCGTCAGCCCGGGCAAGGTGTTCCGCGCCGACGAGTATGACGCCACGCACCTGCCGGTGTTCCATCAGCTGGAGGGGCTGGCGGTCGACAAGGGCATCTCGATGGCCGACCTGAAGGGCACCCTGGACCACCTGGCCAAGGCCATGTTCGGCGACATCGCCACCCGGATGCGTCCGCACTACTTCCCCTTCACCGAGCCCAGCGCCGAGGTCGACCTGGAGTGCTTCGTCTGTCACGGGGAGTCGGTCGGCAACCCGGACCGGCCCTGCCGCACCTGCAAGTCGGAGGGCTGGATCGAGTGGGGCGGCTGCGGTGTGGTGAACCCGCGCGTCCTGCAGGCCGCAGGCATCGACACCGATGTGTACTCGGGCTTCGCGTTCGGCATGGGTGTCGACCGCACGGTGATGTTCCGCAACAACGCCCCTGACCTGCGTGACTTCGTCGAGGGCGACATTCGTTTCAGCCGTTCACTGGTGGGAGGCGCCCGATGAAGGTTCCGGTTTCCTGGTTGCGCGCTCTGGTGGAGCTGCCCACAGGGGTGTCCACCAAGCAGATCGCCGATGCCTACACGAAGGCCGGGCTTCAGGTCGAGCGCATCGAGCAGCGCGGTGGCGAAGTCACTGGTCCGGTCGTGGTCGGTCGGGTGCTGGACATCGTGGCCGAGCCGCAGAAGAACGGCAAGACCATCCGCTGGTGCACGGTCGACTGCGGTCCCGAGCACAACGCATCCGGGACGAACCCTGACATCCAGAATGCCCGCGGCATCGTGTGTGGCGCAGACAACTTCGAAGTCGGGGACCACGTCGTCGTGGCGCTGCCGGGCGCGGTGCTGCCGGGCGACTTCGCGATCGCTGCGCGCAAGACCTACGGTCACGTCTCCGACGGCATGATCTGCGCATTGGACGAGCTCGGGCTGGGGGAGGACCACTCCGGAATCATCGTGCTGCCCGACCTGATTGATGGGCAGCCCCCGGTGCTCGGCGCTGACGCCCTGGACGTGATGGGTGCCCGCGACGAGGTCTTCGATGTCGACGTCACGCCCGATTCCAGCCATTGCCTGTCGATGCGAGGGTTCGCCCGCGAGGCGGCTCAGGCATTCGGCGTGCCGTTCAACGACCCCTACGCGGCCCAGGTTCCGGCCCAGCAGACCAACGGCTACCCGGTGGTGCTGGAGTCGGACGCCTGCCCACTGTTCGTCGCGCTGACAGTGCGCGACTACGATCCGGCGGCGCCCAGCCCGGAATGGATGGTGCGCCGACTCGAGTCGTCGGGGATGCGTTCGATCAGCTTGCCCGTCGACATCACCAACCATGTGATGCTCGAATCAGGCCAGCCGCTGCACGCCTACGATGCCGCCAAACTGGAGGGGCCGATCCGGGTGCGCCAAGCCCGCGAAGGGGAGCGGCTCACCACTTTGGACGACGTCGATCGCGCGCTGTCCCGCGAGGACCTGCTGATCACCGACGACCGCGGGCCGATCGGGCTCGCTGGGGTCATGGGCGGCCAGACCACCGAGTGGTCCGCCGGAACCACCTCGATCGTGTTCGAGGCAGCCCACTTCGACCCGGGCACCATCGGCCGCACCTTCCGTCGCCACAAGCTGCCCAGTGAGGCGTCCAAGCGTTTCGAACGCGGCGTCGACATGGGCGTGCCCTACGCTGCCGCGCTGAAGGCTGCCCAGCTGCTGGTCGAGTACGGCGGCGGCACGCTGGATCCGGGTATCACCGTGGTTGGTGAGGTGCAGGCCCCACCGACCCAGCAGATCCCGGCCGATCTGCCGGCGCGCATCCTGGGCGCTGAGGTCGGGCGTGACGAGGTGGAACGGGTGCTCACTGCCAGCGGCGTCGAGGTGAGCGGCGTCGACGTGCTCACCCTGCAGCCGCCGACCTGGCGGCGTGACCTTGTGGACCAGTACGACTACGTCGAAGAGGTGGGCCGCAAGATCGGCTACGACCGCATCGGCGCCACGGTGCCGCGGGCAACAGCCGGGCTCGGCTACACCCGCGAGCAGTCCGGCCGGTACGCCGTCATCGACGCAGTCGTCGCCGCCGGCTTCGTCGAGGTGCTGGCGCTGCCCTTCATCGGTGCGGAGGAGATCGACAGGCTCGGTGCCACCGTCGACGACCCGCGCCGCCGGCTGGTGCGTCTGGCCAACCCGCTGTCGGACGCCCAACCCTACCTGCGCAGCACACTGCTGCCGGGGCTGTTCCAGGCGGTGGCGCGCAACACGTCCCGTAGCCAGGACGACCTTTCCCTGTTCGAGTGTGGCTCGGTCTTCCTCGACGGTGGCGAGCCGGCGGCGACAATGCCGGACGTCACTCGCCGCCCCACCTCGGCTGAAACAGCGGAGCTGTACCGTTCGCTGCCTGCCCAGCCGCGGATGCTGGCCGGAGTTGTCTGTGGAGATTGGCGGTCCGCCGGCTGGCAAGGCCCTGCCATCAAGGCCGACTGGACTCACGCTGTGTTGCTTGCCCAGTCCGCTGCCCAAGCCCTGGGCCTGGAGCTGCAGCGGGAAGCGGCAGAGATGGCGCCGTGGCATCCGGGACGCTGCGCGCGCCTGCTGGTGGCGGATCCCGCCGGTCAGCTGGTCGAAGTCGGCCACGCGGGCGAGCTTCATCCCACTGTTGTGACGGATTTCGGGCTGCCTGCTCGCACCTGCGCTGTGGAGCTCGACCTGGACGCGATGGTGGCCGCAGCTCCCAAGGGAGGCGAGGTGCGCAGTCTGTCGCCCTTCCCCCTGACCAAGGAGGACGTCGCGCTGATCGTGGACGCTGACGTGCCCGCTGCCCGGGTCGAAGCAGCGCTGCGCGCAGGCGGTGGCGAACTGCTGGAGACGGTGACCCTGTTCGACGTCTACACCGGCCCCCAGATCGGTGAGGGCAAGAAGTCGCTGGCTTACGGCATGGGCTTCCGCGCAAACCGCACACTTACCGAAGCCGAGGCGGCCCAGGCCCGCGACGCCGGCGTGGCGGCAGCGGCTGCGGCGACGGGCGCCATCCAGCGCGTTCAGTAGCTGCCGGCGGCGGACAGGCCGTGTTCCCTGATGGAGCCCGGCCCGTCCGCCTGCAGCTTCCGGGAGTCCAGCGGCCTGCGGGCGGCACCCATTGCTGCCATACTTTTGTCATGACTTTCACGGCGGCTGTGACTGGGTGCACCGGCTACGCAGGTGGGGAAGTGCTGCGGCTCCTGCTCGGCCACCCCGACATCGAAATTGGCAATCTCACCGCAGGCGCGTCCGCCGGCTCGATGCTGGGGGCGCTGGTTCCCCATCTGGCTCCGCTGGCTGACCGCGAGGTGTTGCCTACCACTCCTGAGAACCTCGCGGGTCATGACGTGGTGTTCCTTGCGTTGCCGCACGGCGAGTCGGAACGCATTGCAGCCACTCTTCACCCGGACACGTTGGTGGTTGACTGCGCCGCCGACCATCGTTTGACCGACCCCGCCGACTGGGCCAAGTTCTACAGCGGTGACTTCGCCGAAGCTTGGCCGTACGGCCTGCCGGAGTTGCCGGGGGCGCGAGCGGAGTTGGCCGGGGCCAAGCGCATCGCGGTGCCTGGCTGCTACGTCACCAACGTCACCCTGAGCTTGCTGCCGGCTGTGCTGTCGGGTCTGATCGACGGCCACGACATCACCGTGGCTGCGGCCAGCGGCACCAGCGGAGCAGGAAAGAGCGCCAAACCTCACTTGCTGGGGTCGGAGACGGCGGGCGGGATGAGCGCCTACGGGGTGGGCGGCGTGCACCGCCACATCCCGGAGATGCTGCAGAACCTGCGTCGGCTCGGCGCGGTGAGCCCGAGCCTGAGCTTCACCCCCCTGTTGGCACCGATGTCGCGCGGCATCATCGCAGTCTGCACGGCGCCCGTCCCGGCCGGCACCACAGAAGCACAGGCGCGCCAGATCTACGAGCAGGCCTACGCCGACGAGCCGTTTGTCAGCGTGTCACCCGCCGGGATCTGGCCTTCATCCAAGACCGTGGTGGGTTCCAACGCCGTGCAGGTGCAGGTCACCGTCGACCAGGCTGCGGGCCGGTTGGTGGTGATCGGAGTCGTGGACAACCTCACCAAGGGCACCGCCGGCGGCGCCGTTCAATCCATGAATCTGGCTCTCGGGCTGCCCGAAACCACTGGTCTGAGCACTGTAGGAGTCGCACCGTGACCGTCGACCAGACGTCGAACCCGATGACGAACGTGGGCGTCACAGTCCCCAAGGGCTTTGAGGCGGCTGGTGTCAAGGCTGGCCTGAAGGTGAGTGGCAACCGTGACGTGGCGATCGTGCGCAATCTGGGTCCGCAGAAGCACGCCGCCGGCGTGTTCACCAGCAATCGAGTCTTCGCCGCCCCCGTCCAGTGGTCGCGTGAGGTGCTCGACGACGGGGTAGCTGACGCAGTGTTGCTCAACTCGGGATGCGCCAACGCGTGCACCGGGGCAAACGGTCTGCAGGACACTCGCGTGAGCGCCGAGAAGGTTGCTGCCCTTCTCGACTGTGCGCCCAACGACGTGGTGATTTGTTCCACGGGCCTGATCGGCTCCCGGCTGCCGATGGACAAGCTGATGGCCGGGGTCGACGCGGCCTTCGCCGAGCTGTCCGACGATGGGGGCGCCAACGCCGCCCTGGCGATCATGACCACCGACACCAAGCCCAAGACCGCGGCCGAGTCCGGGGCGGGCTGGAGCATCGGCGGGATGGCCAAGGGGGCAGGCATGCTGGCGCCGGCGCTGGCCACCATGCTGGTGGTCCTGACCACGGACGCGGTGATCGAGTCAGTCGCACTGAAGCGCGCGCTGGCCGAGGCAACTGCACACAGCTTCGATCGCATCGACTCCGACGGCTGCCAGTCGACCAACGACTCGGTGATCGTGCTGGCCAGCGGAGCTTCCGGGGTTGAGGTTGATGAGCGCGCCTTCACGGATGCGTTGACGCGGGTGTGCCAAGACTTGGCCGCACAACTCATCGGCGACGCAGAGGGCGCCAGTCATGACATCGCCATCACGGTGACCGGCGCAGCATCCGAGGACGATGCTCTCGAGGTGGCCCGTACGATCGCCCGCAACAACCTCTTCAAGTGCGCCATCTACGGCAACGACCCCAACTGGGGTCGGGTGGTCGCTGCGGTCGGAACCACGGGTGCGGCGTTTGAGCCCGAGCGTCTGGACGTCTCGTTCAACGGCGTCGAGGTCTACACCCAGGGCGCCATCGGACGCGATCGCAGCGAATGCGATCTCACGCCGCGTCAGTGCGACATCGTCGTGAACCTGAACGAGGGCGCCCATGAGGCCACCATCCTCACCAACGACCTGACTCACGCGTATGTCACCGAGAACGCCGATTACAGCACTTGAGCAAGTGACCACCCCATGCCCCGCGGCGATCGGCTCGGGGCATGGGGTGGTCGACGCTGCCCGTCGGCCAGCAACTCGCCTTCAGCATTGAGAGTCGACACGGCACCACGGATTTGTACGACGGCTGCTGCCCCTTGGCGCCGGCCGCAGACAAGGAGGTTTACCAGGTATGCCTGGCCAGGATGAGTGGCTGCAGCGCTACTCCACAGCGATGATGAACAACTTCGGCAGCCCTTCCCGCGTCCTGGTGCGAGGCGAGGGAGTGCATGTCTGGGACGCCGACGGAAAGCGCTACACCGACCTGCTGGCCGGTATTGCGGTGCACTCGCTCGGCCACGCGCACCCCGTGCTCGTCGACGCGTTGTGCGCCCAGGCCCGTCAGCTGGGGCACATCTCGAACATCTTCGCCTCGCCTCAGCAGATCCAGTTGGCCGAGAAGTTGCAGTCCATCGCCACCCCGAATGCGCCGGACGCGGAAGCCAGGGTCTACTTCGCCAATTCCGGGTCCGAGGCGAATGAGGCGGCGTTCAAGCTGACCCGTCTCACCGGGCGTACCCGGATCATCGCGATGGAAGGCTCTTTCCACGGACGCACCATGGGGTCGCTGGCAATCACTTCGAACGCCAAGTACCGGGTGCCTTTCGAGCCCATGCCTGGTGACGTCGAATTCATCCCCTACGGCGACGTTGACGCGCTGGAGGCCGCCGTCGATGACCGAACTGCGGCAGTGGTGCTGGAAACCATTCAGGGTGAGAGCGGAGTGGTGCCAGCGCCGGGTGGTTATCTGCAGGCAGCCCGTCGCATCACTGATCAGCACGGGGCGTTGTTGTGGGTCGACGAGGTCCAGACTGGAATGGGCCGCACTGGAGCCTGGCTCGACAGTGCCGCCAGCGGGGTGACTCCCGACCTGATCACCTTCGCCAAGGGCCTTGGCAACGGTTTCCCGATTGGCGCCTGCGTGGCACTCAACCGCTGCTGCCATCTCTTCACGCCGGGACTTCATGGCAGCACGTATGTTGGCAACCCGCTTGGCACCGCCGTCGCGCTGGCGGTCATCAACATCATCGAGTCCGAAGGCTTGCTCGATCACGTCCAGCGGATGGGTGAGCACTTGGCCCGAGGCGTGATGGCGCTGGGGCATCCGGCGATCCGGGGCACTCGGGGCCGTGGGTTGATGCGCGCTGTCATGCTGCGCGACGACATCGGCCCGGCGGTCTATGCCAAGGCGCTGGACGCCGGTTTCATCATCAACTCGCCGCGTCCCAACGTGTTGCGGCTGGTGCCTCCGCTGATCATCCAGCAGGCCGATCTGGACGAGTTCCTGGCTGCGCTGCCGGGTATCCTCGACGAGGCGAGCAAGGGATGAGCCCGGGCGGTGCGCAGCCAGGTTCGTCCCGGCTGGCCCGTCAGGCGCTCATCCTGGCTCTGATCGAGTCGAAGGAAATCAGCTCGCAGGCCGAACTGGCCGAGCTGTTGGCCGCGAAGGGGATCTCCGTCAGTCAAAGCACGCTGTCCAAGGATCTGCTCGAGATCGGTGCTGTGCGGGTGCGCGGCACCCGTGGCGGGCTGGTCTACGCGCCGCCCGGGTCCGACGTCGTTGCTGGGCGTGCCGCTGGGGAGGGTCGGCTGGCCAAGATCTGCGCCGACGTGCTGATCTCGGCCGACTCCTCGGGAAACCTGTGCATTCTCAAAACCCCACCTGGCGCAGCACAGTACTTCGCCTGGGCGATCGACGGGGTGGCCGAGCCGGACATCGTCGGCTCAATTGCCGGTGACGACACATTGATGGTGATCTCGCGTGATCCGAACGGCGGTGCCAAACTCGCCCGGATGTTCACTGCGCTGGCGCATGCAGGGCCCGACAAGGAGAGTGAACGGTGAACGACGATTCGACCAGTGGTGCCGCCACGGCCAGCCAGCCCGAGAGCCCCGGGGGCGTTCCGGGGGGCGTGGGTCATCAGGAGGGTTTCCTGTGGGGTGGGCGCTTCGCCGGCGGCCCCAGCGAGGCCATGTTCGCGCTCAGTGTCTCGACGCGGTTCGACTGGCGGCTGGCCCCTGACGATCTGGCCGGCTCGCGCGCACACGCCCGCGCTCTGCACCGCGCGGGTCTGCTCACCGCAGCGGAGCTGGCGACGATGGAAGACGCGCTGGTCACCATGAGTGCCGAAGTGGCGTCCGGGACGCTGCGCCCAGCTCCTGGTGACGAGGACGTGCACGGGGCACTGGAACGGGTCCTGACAGAACGAGTAGGCGCGGAGCTGGGTGGCCGGTTGCGCGCTGGCCGCTCTCGCAACGACCAGATCGCCACCTTGATCCGGACCTACCTGCGTCGGGAGATTCGCCTGCTGAGCCTCGACGTGCTGGACGTCGTGGACGCGCTGCGTGCCCAAGCGGACGCCAACTTGGGCATCATCATGCCTGGTCGTACCCACATGCAGGTGGCCCAGCCCGTGCTGACGAGTCATCATCTGGCGGCCCACGCCTGGCCGCTGCTGCGAGATCTTGACCGGCTCCGCGACCTCGACCTGCGACTGGCAGAGAGCCCATACGGTTCGGCCGCTCTGGCGGGCACCTCTTTGGGGCTGGATCCAGCCGCGATCGCCGCCGAACTGGGCTTCACGTCGTCGGTGGCCAACTCAATGGACGGAACAGCGTCCCGGGACCTGGTCAGTGAGGCTGCTTACGTATTGGCCCAGATCGGCATCGATCTGTCCAGGTTGGCCGAGGACATCATCTTCTGGACGACCCAGGAAGCCGGGTTCGCGCGACTGTCGGATGCCTGGTCGACTGGATCCAGCATCATGCCGCAGAAGAAGAACCCCGACGTGGCGGAGCTTGCCCGGGGTAAGGCCGGACGCCTGATCGGCAACCTGACCGGCCTGCTCGCCAGCTTCAAGGCCTTGCCGCTGGCCTACAACCGCGATCTGCAGGAGGACAAGGAGCCGCTTTTCGACAGCATCGATCAGCTGCACATGCTGTTGCCCGCCATCGCAGGGCTGGTGGGCACCTTGAGCTTCGATCGCGAGAAGATGGCGGCTGCCGCTTCGGGCGGTTTCTCCCTGGCCACCGACATGGCTGACTGGCTGGTTCGCCAAGGCATCCCGTTCGCGCAGGCCCATGACATCACCGGCCGTGCCGTCCAGTTCTGTGAGGCTCACGGGCTTGACGAGTTGGCTCAGCTGGGCGACGAAGAGCTGGCCAACATCGACCGGCGCCTCACCCCGGCCGTGCGCGAGGTGTTGACCATCAGGGGCTCCGTTGAGGCGCGCACGTCACACGGAGGCACGGCCACCGCAGCGGTGCGGGTTCAGTTGGAGGAGTTGGCGGCAGCCGGCGACCAGGCAAGAATCTGGGCCAACATCGCGGTGCCCAGGCAGCAGGCATAGTCCGACCGAACTCATGGCGAGATGGATGGACCGTTGCCGTGCCCCTCGAACTCGACCGCTAGGGTGGTCGCGTGAATGCGGTGCTGGATGAACTGAAATGGCGCGGACTGATCGCTGACTCCACCGATGAGGCCGCCCTCGCGGCGCACCTTGATGCAGGTCCCATCACGTCCTACGTGGGTTTCGATCCCACGGCTCCCAGCATCCACTGTGGCAATCTCGTGCAGTTGATGGTTGTGCGCCATCTGCAGGAGGCAGGGCACAAGCCGATTCTGCTGGTGGGCGGGTCGACAGGGCTGATCGGTGATCCCAAACAGTCGGGCGAGCGTGTTTTGAATCCGCGTGACCTGGTTGCTGAGTGGGGGGAGCGCATCCGTCAGCAAGTGAGCAAGTTCGTCTCTTTCGAGGGCGCAAACGCTGCCCGGGTGGTGAACAACTACGACTGGACCGCCAGTCTGTCGACACTCGACTACCTGCGTGACGTGGGCAAACACTTCACCATCAGTCGGATGTTGGCTCGCGACGTGGTGGCCAGTCGGCTTGACGCCGGCATCTCGTACACCGAGTTCAGCTATGTGCTGTTGCAGGCTCTGGATTACCGGGAGCTCTACCGCAGACTCGGCTGCACGCTGCAGACTGGTGCCAGCGACCAGTGGGGGAACATCACCGCTGGTATCGAGCTGATTCGCAAGAGCGATGCGGGGCACGCCCACGGTCTGGTCACCCCCCTGTTGACCAAGGCCGACGGCACCAAGTTCGGCAAGACAGAATCCGGGACCGTGTGGCTCGACCCCGACATGACAAGCCCTTATGCGTTGCATCAATTCTTCTTGAACGTGGAAGACGCCAAGGTCGTCGAATACCTCAAGGTGTTCAGCCCACGCAGCCACGACGAACTCGAGCAGCTGGCAGTGGTGACGCAGGAAGCTCCCGCCAAGCGCGCAGGGCAACGGGCTCTGGCCGACGACATCGTCGACCTGGTGCACTCACCCCAGGAACGTCGAGCGGTTGTGGCCGCAGCGGAGGCACTGTTCGGCAGGGGAGATCTGGAGGCGTTGCCTGAAGCGACGCTTGCCGCCGTCATGAAGGAGATCGGAGCGGCGCCGCTGCCGCCATTTGATGGCGAACTGCCCCTGGTGGCGGACGCCTTCGCGGCGGCCGGCGTGGTCGCTTCGAAGTCGGCAGCTCGCCGGGCGATCAAGGAGGGGGGCGCCTACGTGAACAACGACAAGGTCACCTCCGAGGAGTCGCGGATCAGTGTTGATGATCTGTTGGCCGGTCGCTACGTGGTGCTGCGTCGAGGCAAGAAGACCGTGGGGGCCGTTGACACACGCCCGATGGGCTGAGCCAGGCAGGTCCCACAAGCGGATTTGCGTGCATCGAAAACAGTGCGTATAGTTTCACCTCGCCCTGATGGTGAACCGGACGAGCGTTGTTGACGCAAGGCCGGGCCAAGGGCCGGTTCTGGCAGTATCCCTGTTGAGCGGTGCTCGGTTGAGCGCAGCTTGGGGGTGCCGACAGGGTCAGGGAAGTCGAGTTTGACTTCCAGGCAAGACCTGCATAGCATTGCAGATCTGCGGTTGACGCAGAACGAAGAACCTGAGAGCAAAGAGTGGATCAACTGGATCCGGCGTTTGCTCTCAAAACCGCTGAGAAGACTAACCACGATTTGACTTCGGGAAGTTGCCTCGGTAAAGTTGGTAGAGCTGCCTTTGGCTGGGCCTTACGGGGTTTGGTTGGGGTGTGTGTGTGGTTTGAGAACTCAACAGTGTGCTTTAGGTCAATGCATTTTTTGCAAGGTTTGGTCTGGTTGCTCTTTGGGGTGGCCGGGCTGGTCTTGTTGTTTCTTTGAGTGTTGATTATTGATGATGGACCAGTTGTTTTGGTTTTGTTGTCGGTGGTTGGGCTCTGGTTGATTTTGCTTCATGCTCTTCTTTTGGGGGGTGTGGGGTGTTTGTTTTCAACGGAGAGTTTGATCCTGGCTCAGGACGAACGCTGGCGGCGTGCTTAACACATGCAAGTCGAACGGTAAGGCCCTTTCGGGGGTACACGAGTGGCGAACGGGTGAGTAACACGTGAGGAACCTGCCCTTGACTCTGGGATAACAGTGGGAAACTTCTGCTAATACCGGATATTCAGATTCTGCCGCATGGTGGGGTTTGGAAAGCTTTTGTGGTCAAGGATGGTCTCGCGGCCTATCAGCTTGTTGGTGAGGTAATGGCTCACCAAGGCGTCGACGGGTAGCCGGCCTGAGAGGGCGACCGGCCACATTGGGACTGAGATACGGCCCAGACTCCTACGGGAGGCAGCAGTGGGGAATATTGCACAATGGGCGGAAGCCTGATGCAGCAACGCCGCGTGCGGGATGACGGCCTTCGGGTTGTAAACCGCTTTCAGTAGGGACGAAGCGCAAGTGACGGTACCTACAGAAGAAGCACCGGCTAACTACGTGCCAGCAGCCGCGGTGATACGTAGGGTGCGAGCGTTGTCCGGAATTATTGGGCGTAAAGAGCTTGTAGGCGGTTGGTTGCGTCGTAAGTGAAAACTCAGGGCTTAACCCTGGGCCTGCTTGCGATACGGGCTGACTTGAGGAAGGTAGGGGAGAATGGAATTCCCGGTGGAGCGGTGGAATGCGCAGATATCGGGAGGAACACCAGTGGCGAAGGCGGTTCTCTGGACCTTTCCTGACGCTGAGAAGCGAAAGCGTGGGGAGCAAACAGGCTTAGATACCCTGGTAGTCCACGCCGTAAACGGTGGGTACTAGGTGTGGGTCACATTCCACGTGATCTGTGCCGTAGCTAACGCATTAAGTACCCCGCCTGGGGAGTACGGCCGCAAGGCTAAAACTCAAAGGAATTGACGGGGCCCCGCACAAGCGGCGGAGCATGCGGATTAATTCGATGCAACGCGAAGAACCTTACCTGGGTTTGACATGGGCCGGAAACACCCAGAGATGGGTGCCCCTTTATGGTCGGTTCACAGGTGGTGCATGGCTGTCGTCAGCTCGTGTCGTGAGATGTTGGGTTAAGTCCCGCAACGAGCGCAACCCTCGTCCTATGTTGCCAGCGGGTTATGCCGGGAACTCATGGGAGACCGCCGGGGTCAACTCGGAGGAAGGTGGGGATGAGGTCAAGTCATCATGCCCCTTATGTCCAGGGCTTCACGCATGCTACAATGGCTGGTACAAAGAGCTGCGAGCCTGTAAAGGTAAGCGAATCTCAAAAAGCCAGTCTCAGTTCGGATTGGGGTCTGCAACTCGACCCCATGAAGTAGGAGTCGCTAGTAATCGCAGATCAGCAACGCTGCGGTGAATACGTTCCCGGGGCTTGTACACACCGCCCGTCAAGTCATGAAAGTCGGTAACACCCGAAGCCGGTGGCCTAACCCTTTGGGGGGGGAGCCGTCGAAGGTGGGACTGGTGATTAGGACTAAGTCGTAACAAGGTAGCCGTACCGGAAGGTGCGGCTGGATCACCTCCTTTCTAAGGAGCCTGTGGCTGCATCCTGTTGTGGGGTGTGGTCGATGTGCACGGATTTCTCGGACGAGTGTTTCGGGGTTCGTGTGGCTGTTTGGTTGTGGAACGTTGACCTGGGAAGCTGGTGCGTCGGGCACTTGTTGGTACTGCCTCGTTGTGGGGTGTGGAAGACAGGTGTTGTGGATGGCTGGTTTTAGAGCACACTGTTGGGTTTTGAGATCGCAGGCATTCCCTGGTGGGGGTGGTTGTGGTTGAGCGGGCCTGTGTGGCTGCCATGTTGTGTGGTGGTTGTGTGGGTATCGTCTGTAATTTGAGAACTATACAGTGGACGCGAGCATCTTTGTAGATTTGACAAGCTACTAAGTGCAATCGGTGGATGCCTTGGCACCAAGAGCCGATGAAGGACGTGGAAACCTGCGATAAGCCCTGGGGAGCTGGTAATCAAGCTTTGATCCGGGGATTTCCGAATAGGGAAACCTTGAAGTTACCGGAGTCATGTCCGGCAACCTCTGCCTGAATATATAGGGCAGTTGGAGGGAACGTGGGGAAGTGAAACATCTCAGTACCCACAGGAAAAGAAAACAACAGTGATTCCGTGAGTAGTGGCGAGCGAAAGCGGATGAGGCTAAACCGTATGTGTGTGATAGCTGACAGGCGTTGCGCATACGGGGTTGTGGGGCCGTTTGGATCGGGCTGTTGACCGGTCGGCGAGTAAGAAATGGTTGATGAAGTGGAAGCATGCTGGGAAGCTGCGGCATAGAGGGTGAAACCCCTGTACATGTAAGTCGACCACTCGTGAGCGTTACCCCAAGTAGTGCGGAACCCCTGAAATTCCGCATGAATCTGGCGGGACCACCCGTTAAGCCTAAATACTCCTTGGTGACCGATAGCGGACAAGTACCGTGAGGGAAAGGTGAAAAGTACCCCGGGAGGGGAGTGAAATAGTACCTGAAACCGATTGCATACAATCCGTCGGAGCCTGTAAGGGTGACGGCGTGCCTTTTGAAGAATGAGCCTGCGAGTTAGTGGTGTGTGGCGAGGTTAACCCGTGTGGGGGAGCCGTAGCGAAAGCGAGTCCGAATAGGGCGTTTGAGTCGCATGCTCTAGACCCGAAGCGGTGTGATCTATCCATGGCCAGGTTGAAGCGACGGTAAGACGTCGTGGAGGACCGAACCCACCTAGGTTGAAAACTGGGGGGATGAGCTGTGGATAGGGGTGAAAGGCCAATCAAACACCGTGATAGCTGGTTCTCCCCGAAATGCATATAGGTGCAGCGTCGCGTGTTTCTTACCGGAGGTAGAGCACTGGATGATCTAGGGGGCCTACAAGCTTACCGAAATCAACCAAACTCCGAATGCCGGTAAGTGAGAGCGCGGCAGTGAGACTGCGGGCGATAAGGTTCGTAGTCGAGAGGGAAACAGCCCAGATCATCAGCTAAGGCCCCTAAGCGATAACTAAGTGGAAAAGGATGTGGAGTTGCGGTGACAACCAGGAGGTTGGCTTGGAAGCAGCCACCCTTGAAAGAGTGCGTAATAGCTCACTGGTCAAGTGATTCTGCGCCGACAATTTAGCGGGGCTCAAGTTATCCGCCGAAGCTGTGGCATTCGCACGTTTGTGTGGATGGGTAGGGGAGCGTTGTGTGCGCGGTGAAGCGGCGGGGTGACCCAGTCGTGGAGTGCACACAAGTGAGAATGCAGGCATGAGTAGCGAATGACGGGTGAGAAACCCGTCCGCCGAATATCCAAGGGTTCCAGGGTCAAGCTAATCTGCCCTGGGTAAGTCGGGACCTAAGGCGAGGCCGACAGGCGTAGTCGATGGACAACGGGTTGATATTCCCGTACCCGCGAAATAACGACCGTGTTGAGGCGAGTGATGCTAAGCACGCGAGGTGTGCTGGATCCCTTCGGGGTGATGGTGCGCTGAGTCTGTGAACCGATCTTGTAGTAGACAAGCTGCGGAGGGACGCAGGAAGGTAGCCATACCGGGCGATGGTAGTCCCGGGCCAAGGGTGTAGGGCGAGTGGTAGGCAAATCCGCCACTTGTGTGCCTGAGACCTGATGGGGAGGAATTTATTCCAGAAGTTGGTGATCCTATGCTGCCTAGAAAAGCTTCGTGAGCGAGTTATGAGCGGCCCGTACCCCAAACCGACACAGGTGGATAGGTAGAGAATACCAAGGCGATCGAGAGAATCATGGTGAAGGAACTCGGCAAAATGCCCCCGTAACTTCGGAATAAGGGGGACTCAAGACGTGACGAGATTTACTCTTCTGAGCGTTGAGAGTCGCAGAGAGCACCCGGAAGCGACTGTTTATCAAAAACACAGGTCTGTGCCAAGTTGTAAGACGATGTATACAGACTGACTCCTGCCCGGTGCTGGAAGGTTAAGGGGAATTGTTAGCGCAAGCGAAGCAGTGAACTTAAGCCCCAGTAAACGGCGGTGGTAACTATAACCATCCTAAGGTAGCGAAATTCCTTGTCGGGTAAGTTCCGACCTGCACGAATGGAGTAACGACTTCCGGACTGTCTCCACCATGAACTCGGTGAAATTGCATTACGAGTAAAGATGCTCGTTACGCGCAGCAGGACGGAAAGACCCCGGGACCTTTACTATAGTTTGGTATTGGTGATCGGGACGACTTGTGTAGGATAGGTGGGAGACTGTGAAGCAGCCACGCCAGTGGTTGTGGAGTCATCGTTGAAATACCACTCTGGTCGTTCTGGTTATCTAACCTCGGCCCATGATCTGGGTCAGGGACAGTGCCTGATGGGTAGTTTGACTGGGGCGGTCGCCTCCTAAAAGGTAACGGAGGCGCCCAAAGGTTCCCTCAGCCTGGTTGGCAATCAGGTGTTGAGTGTAAGTGCACAAGGGAGCTTGACTGTGAGACAGACATGTCGAGCAGGGACGAAAGTCGGGACTAGTGATCTTCTGGTGGCATGTGGACGCGCCAGAACTCAACGGATAAAAGGTACCCCGGGGATAACAGGCTGATCTTGCCCGAGCGCTCACAGCGACGGCATGGTTTGGCACCTCGATGTCGGCTCGTCGCATCCTGGGGCTGGAGTCGGTCCCAAGGGTTGGGCTGTTCGCCCATTAAAGCGGCACGCGAGCTGGGTTCAGAACGTCGTGAGACAGTTCGGTCCCTATCCGCTGCGCGCGTAGGAATCTTGAGAAGGGCTGTCCTTAGTACGAGAGGACCGGGACGGACTAACCTCTGGTGTGCCAGTTGTTCTGCCAAGGGCACGGCTGGTTGGCTACGTTGGGAAGTGATAACCGCTGAAAGCATCTAAGTGGGAAGCACGCTTCAAGATGAGGGTTCCCGCACAGTAATGTGGTAAGGCCCCCAGTAGACCACTGGGTTGATAGGTCGGATGTGGAAGCATAGCGATGTGTGGAGCTGACCGATACTAATAGGCCGAGGGCTTGTCTTTCTACAAAGGTGTTACGCGTCCACTGTATGGTTCTGGAATTGCAGACGAACCGTGTCTCTTGTTCCCTGATGGTTGGGGTTCGGGGGAGGGTGTTTGACAATTTGATAAGTGTTTCGGTGGCCATGGCGGGAGGGAAACACCCGGTTCCATTCCGAACCCGGAAGTTAAGCTTCCCAGCGCCGATGGTACTGCAGGGGGGACCCTGTGGGAGACTAGGACGCCGCCGGACTACACACTCCGCCCGCAAAACCCCTTCAAGGGTTTTGCGGGCGGAGTTTTTTTGTTTCTACAGCAGCAACCACGCAATACCGAATGGGCAGGATAGGGATATGGCTTCAGGTGCGGACGAGCAGGGATCTGACAACGGTCGGCACGGCAACGACGGTCGTCGCGATGGCCGAGCGGGACGTGACGAGTCGTCACGCGGATACGGCAATCGATCGACAGGATCTCGAGGGTCTTCCCACGGTCGTCCTGTAGCTGGTGGCGGTGGTTATGGTCGGCGGTCCGATGACCGCCAGGGTGGTTACAAGCCGCGTGAGGACCGGGGCTACCAGGGTCGTGGTGGCAGTGGTGGTGGCGGTGGTTATGGCCGGCGGTCCGATGACCGCCAAGGCGGATACCAGCCGCGTGAAGATCGCCAGGGTGGTGGGTACAAGCCGCGTGAGGACCGTGGTGGTGGGTACCAGCCGCGTGAGGACCGGGGCTACCAGGGTCGTGGTGGCGGTGGTGGTCGGGTTATGGCCGGCGGTCCGATGACCGCCAAGGCGGATACCAGCCGCGTGAAGATCGCCAGGGTGGTGGGTACAAGCCGCGTGAGGACCGTGGTGGTGGGTACAAGCCGCGTGAGGACCGGGGCTACCAGGGTCGTGGTGGCAGTGGTGGTGGCGGTGGTTATGGTCGGCGGTCCGATGACCGCCAAGGCGGATACCAGCCGCGTGAAGATCGCCAGGGTGGTGGGTACAAGCCGCGTGAGGACCGTGGTGGTGGGTACCAGCCGCGTGAGGACCGGGGCTACCAGGGTCGTGGTGGCAGTGGTGGTGGCGGTGGTTATGGCCGGCGGTCCGATGACCGCCAAGGCGGATACCAGCCGCGTGAAGATCGCCAGGGTGGTGGGTACAAGCCGCGTGAGGACCGTGGTGGTGGGTACCAGCCGCGTGAGGACCGGGGCTACCAGGGTCGTGGTGGCGGTGGTTATGGCCGGCGGTCCGATGACCGCCAAGGCGGATACCAGCCGCGTGGGGATCGCCGCTTCGGCTCTGGCAGTGACAGCGGCAGGAGCGGCACAGTTGGTTTTCGCGAGGAACGCTTCGGCGACACGGAGCAGGAACTGCCAAGCCACCAAGCCCTCAGGGCGCGGGAGAACGAGCCTGCGCCGCCGACGGAGTTCGACGCCACCACGCTGCCGTTCCCGGTCCGTGCCGAGCTGCGCGGGCTCCCGAAGGACTTGGCGAAGGTCATCACTGCGCACCTGGTCGCCGCCGGGGAGTTGATCGACGTCGCCCCTGACCTGGCTTTCGAGCATGCAATGGCTGCTCGACGACGAGCCGCTCGTCTGCCCGTGGTTCGCGAAGCGGCAGCTGAGACCGCCTACGCGGCCGGCGAATACCAGATCGCACTGACGGAGTACCGGGCCTTGCACCGGATGAAGGGCGATCCCAACTATCTGCCAGTGTTGGCTGACTGCGAGCGCGCCCTGGGGCGGCCGCAGGGGGCACTGAAACTGGCTCGTGAGGCGTCCGACCTCGAGCTGGACGAGGACCAACGAATCGAGATGCAGATCGTGGAGGCCGGTGCCCGCAGCGACCTCGGTCAGCGGGCAGAGGGTCTTCGACTGCTGAAAGTCGCGATCAGCGCACACCGAGGGAGCCGGATCGCGCAGTCGAGACTGCGCTTCGCCTACGCCGCGATGCTCGAGGAATCGGGCGACCTGAAGGGTGCCCGCGAATGGTTCGTGGCTGCCGACAAGTACGATTCTGAACATCGTCTGGCTGCCCGGGAGAGGATCGCGAGGTTGGACGGCGTCGAGTTCGTCGATGAGTTCGAGGAGGAATACTTCGACGAGGGTGAGGAGCCTGACGACTACTCCGACGCCGAGGACGAAGACGTCGATGACGAGGATGGCGACTCGAATGACCGAGACGCTCAGAGCGACGATTCTGAGGATGAGCACTCATTCGGAGACGAGCCCAGCGAAGATCTCGAAGCTGGCGACGAGGCATTCGAGCGTGAGGATGACGAGGATCAACTTCCGGACGTGGCGGGCGGGACGATGAGCGACAATGGTGCGGGAGCCAGGGAGCAAGAGCCGCAGGTTGGGCCCCCACAGGATGCCCATGAGCCCTTGCCCCACGACGGAGAAGCCCCAGAGCGGGAGAATGCCAGCGATGACTGAGGCGTTGATCGATCGTTATGACGCCGCGCTGTTCGACCTTGACGGTGTGCTGTATCTGGGCCCTGTTGCGGTCCCGGGTGCAGCGGAAGGAGTCGCCGGGTTGCGCGAGCGGGGAGTCAAGCTGGGCTTCGTCACCAACAATGCTGCGAGACCTCCGGAGGCAGTCACTGAGCAGCTGACGGCACTCGGCATGCCGTGTGTGGCCGAGGACGTGGTGACCAGCGGACAGGCGTTGATCGCGATGCTGCGCCGGGAACTTCCGGCCGGCAGCAAGGTGTTTGTCGCGGGCACCCAGGCACTGGCTGATCAGGCCACTGCGGCCGGCTTCCAGGTGGTGGGCAGCTTCCGCGACGAGCCGGTAGCGGTTCTGCAGGGTTACCATCCGCACGCTGGCTGGCAGATGTTCAACGAGGCAGCGCACGCGATCCAGCGCGGCGCCGTCTGGTATGCCAGCAACACCGACAGCACTCGCCCGACCGAGTTGGGGCTGGTGCCCGGAGCCGGATCTCAGATCGGCGTGGTCGCCACCTCGGTGGAAGTCACGCCCAGGGTGGCCGGCAAGCCGTACCCGCCGCTGCTGAACGAGACCGTGCTTCGTCTTGCGACCAGCAATCCGATTTTCGTCGGCGACCGCTGCGACACCGACATTGAGGGTGCCCACAACGTGGGGATGGACTCGTTGTTCGTTCTCAGTGGCGTGCACGGCAAGTCCGACCTGGTGAACGCGAAGCCCGCCAGGCGTCCGACGTGGATCGGCCAGGACGTGCGGGCGCTGCTGGCCCCGGCCCGAGAGGCCCGGCTGGAGGCAGGCAGCGCGGTGTGCGGAGAAGTGACGGCGTCCGTCGAGGGCAGGGCCGTGGTGCTGTCTGTGGTGCCAGTGGACCTGGCGGGCCAGCTAGACGCGCTGTGGGCCTTGCTGCAGCTGGCCTGGGCCGACGGGAATCTGGATGCCACGGCGGCGTTGCAGGCGCTCGACCAGGTGCATTGAACGCCGACGCGCGGGGTGGCCTTTCAACGTGACTGAACAAACCGAGATGGCTGAGCAAACCGAACCGCCGGTGGCTGGCGACGTCAGGGTCGATCGTGCCCTGTACGGCCTCGTCGACCTGTCCGGGTTGGCCGGCGCACCATCGTTCCAACACCACCGGCACAAGGCCTGATGTGCGTCTGGACGCCCATCTGGCAGCCTCCGGCCAAGCCCGGTCACGCTCGCAGGCCGCCACCCTGATCAGGGCTGGCAAGGTCAAAGTCGGCGGACAGACAGTGACCAAACCCGCCTTCGACGTTGCTGAGTCAGCTCAGATCGAGGTGGAGCGCGACCCGTGGGTGTCTCGCGGTGCGCACAAGCTGCTGGGTGCCTTGGAGGAGTCCGGACTTGGCGTCCCGGCTCGGGTCCTGGATGCCGGTGCCTCCACCGGGGGATTCACCCAGGTGCTGTTGCACCTTGGGGCCCAGGTGGTCTATGCCGTCGATGTCGGGCACGATCAGTTGGATGCCTCCATCCGACGCGACTCCCGGGTTCGCGTGCGTGAGGGCCTCAACCTGCGGGAGCTGACCTTGGCGGACCTGGACGGTGACCCCGTGGGGCTGGTTGTGGCCGACGTTTCCTTCATCTCCCTGACCATGCTGCTTGACCCGTTGCTGGCCGTGGTCGACCCTCAGGGGCGCGCTCTGCTGATGGTGAAGCCCCAGTACGAGGTTGGTCGAAAGCTGCTCGGGTCCGGAGGGGTGGTGCGCTCCGCGGAGCTGCGTGAGCAGGCGGTGGCGGGAGTGGTGGCTGCCGCGAACATGCGAGGTTGGGGATGCTTCTGGCAATCTCCCAGCCGGCTTCCTGGCCCGAGCGGCAACGTCGAGTACTTCATTGGCCTGGCGCGTGACAAAGCTTGACCGCGTCGGCGCTGTCGTCCAGTCTCGGTAGGCTGCAGCTGTGATTCGCAACCAGAGCCTCGCTTCCGCCCAGCCCGGGCGCCAGGTTGGAGTGCTGTTGCATCCCAGCCGCGCTGAAGCTGTCCAGGCCGCCGCCCAGTTCGCCAGCCATGCTGCCGGCCGCGGTGTGACGTGCCTGTTCGAGGACGCGAGGGTCCAGGAGGTGCGTGCACACGTCGACGTCCCGGTGGGCGTGCTGACTGATCCGGTAGATCCGGACATGGCCAAGCTGGAACTGGTGGTGGTTTTCGGTGGCGACGGAACCATCCTGTCCGCCTCGGATTGGTCCGTCCCCGCGGGTATCCCGCTGCTCGGGGTGAACCTGGGGCACGTCGGCTTCCTGGCGGAGCTGGAGAGTTCCGAGATGACTGGCCTGGCCGAGCAGGTTGGCGATCGCGACTACGAGGTCGAGGAGCGTTTGACGCTGGCCATCGAGGTGCGCGATTCGTCCGGACAGCTGGTCTGGCGTTCGCACGCCATCAACGAGCTTTCTCTGGAGAAGGGCGTCCGCCAGAAGATGATCGAGGTCAAGGCCCAGATCGATGGCCGGCCCTTGTCGCGCTGGGGTTGCGACGGCGTTCTGGTGGCCACGCCCACCGGCTCAACCGCCTACGCTTTTTCCGCGGGTGGCCCGGTGATATGGCCCGATGTCGAAGCGTTGCTGTTGGTGCCGCTGGCGGCCCACGCCCTGTTCGCCAAGGCGATGGTGCTCAGCCCCAGCTCCTGCGTTGATCTGGAGCTGTCCACTGATCGCGCCACGGCGGCGGTCGTGTGGGCCGATGGCCGGCGCACCCTCGACCTTGCACCGGGCAGCCGGGTCAAGGTGACCCGTGCACGACGCAACCTTCTGCTGGCACGACTGAAGGAACAACCCTTCACCGACCGTTTGGTGCGCAAGTTCGCGTTGCCGGTCAACGGATGGCGTTGATGCTGGCCGAGCTGAGAATCAGTGGCCTGGGCGTGATCGGTGAGGCCAGCCTCGAGCCGTGCCCCGGCATGACGGTCGTGACTGGTGAAACAGGTGCCGGCAAGACGATGATCGTGACTGGCATGGGGCTGTTGCTCGGAGGACGCTCCGACAGCGGTGCTGTCCGCAGAGGAGCCGGCAAGGCTGTCGTCGAGGGACGCTTCACCGGCCTGGACGCCATCACTGCGCGGCTGGAAGATCTCGGCGCAGAGGTCGACGACGGTGAGTTGCTGGTGTGCCGCCACCTGACCAGCGCAGGACGATCAAGAGCGATGGTCGGTGGCCTGCAGGTGCCACTGGGTCGGCTCACCGAGCTGACGGGTGAACTGGCCACCATTCATGGGCAGTCCGAGCAGTTGCGCCTGGGCACCCAAGAACGCCAGAGAGAGGTCCTTGACCGTGCCGGGGGCGAGGCGCTGGCGGGGATCGTGGCTCGTTACCGCGGGCTGTTCGACCAACGACGAGCCATTCGGGCCGAGCTGGCCGAACTGGACAGCAATGCGCAGGCTCGTGCCCGTGAGGCGGACCTGCTCGCGTTCGGACTGAAGGAGATCGACGCAGTCGACCCACAACCTGGCGAGGACCGCGAACTGGCCGCAGAAGCCGCAAGGCTTCAAGCCGTGGACGATCTTCGTCAGCTGGCGCAACGGGCTGACCATGCCATTTCGGGCTCCCCAGACGGAGACGTGGACGAGCCGGGTGCGGTCGGGTTGTTGGGTCTTGCACGCAAGGCGCTTGACCAGACCGCGTCGCTTGACCAGGGCGCCGCCGAGCTGGCAGCCCTGGTCCGGGAGGCCAGCTACGCAGTGAACGATGTCGCTGCCCAGGTCGCAAGTTACCTGGCCGACCTGGAGGCCGATCCGGTGCGGTTGGGGGCGATCGCCGCCCGGCGTTCGAAGCTGCAGGACCTCACCCGCAAGTACGGTTCCACGACCGACGAAGTGCTGGACTGGAGCCGCGCCTCGGCGTTGCGGCTCAGCGAGCTGAGCAGCGGTGACGACAGGATCGAGCAGCTGCGTCCTCGTCTTGACAAGCTGGAGCAGTTGCTGGGCGGCCTTGCCGCAGAGCTGACCGAGCTGCGACAACAGGCCGCCGACCGGCTGCAGAAGGCCATTCAGTCGGAGCTGGCTGCCCTGGCCATGCCGCACGCCAGGCTGCGTTTTGCCATTGCTCCCCTTCCCGAACTGGGCCCGTGGGGCGCCGACCAGGTCCAGCTCCTGTTCGCTGCCAACGCCGGCACAGATCTGGCGCCGCTGGCCAAGGCTGCGTCAGGAGGCGAATTGTCACGAGTACGCCTTGCCCTTGAGGTGGTGCTGGCCGATTCCGATCCCGGCCACACCTTCGTTTTCGACGAAGTGGACGCCGGGGTAGGCGGAACAGTCGCCGTGGAGATTGGCCGTCGGCTGGCTCGCCTGGCTGATCAGTCGCAGGTGATCGTCGTCACCCACCTGGCGCAGGTGGCCGCGTTCGCCGACCGGCATTTCGTGGTGTCCAAGTCCGATGACGGGGAAGTCACCACCAGCGGCCTGCGCCGACTGGAGCCCGCCGAACGTGAGTCCGAGCTGGCGCGGATGATGGCTGGACTGGGGGAGAGCCGGGCCGGGCTCGCTCATGCGCGTGAACTGCTGGAGGAGGCGGGTCAGGCAGCCCGGTCCTGATCTCGGCGGCGGCTGTTGGTGCCAGCTGAGTGGCGCTCGTCACTGTTCGAGGACGCGTGCCAAGTCGTAGCTCACCGGCCGATCCACCTGGTCGATGCGGCAAGACGCTGCTTCTCGATCGGGCCGGAATCGCAGCAACGTTGCGGCGTGTCGGAACCGGCTCCCTTCGAGCTGGTCAAAGGCTACTTCCACCACCAACGACGGCTCCAGCGGGACGAACGCGTTGTCATTGGCGGAAGTGAATCGCGACCGTGGCCGTGAGGCGGTCTGTGTCCGCCCTTGCTCGTCGCGCAGCACCAGTGGCGCCAGCTCGGACTGCAACGCCTCGCGCATCGTGTCGGTCAGAGCGCCGATGCCGCCGACCTGGATCAGGTGCTGCCGCTCGTCGTACATGCCGAGCAGCAGCGAACCCACTCCGTGTCCGCTCTTGTGCACTCGATAGCCGTACAGGACCGCCTCCGCGGTGCGCTTGTGCTTGATCTTCAGCATGGTGCGCTTGCCGCTGGCGTAGGGGCTGTCCAGACTCTTGGCCACCACCCCGTCCAACCCCGCTCCCTCGAAGTCGTTGAACCATTGGCGGGCCAACCCGGGGTCGGTGGTCATTGCGGACAGGTGCAGGCCTGCAGACATGCCGTTGAACAGCTTCTCCAGACCCTCGCGGCGCTGCGAGTAGGGCAGTGGCGTCAGGTCATGTCCGTCTGCGACCAACAGGTCGAAACAGATCAATTCGGCCGGAGTCTCGTCAGCCAGGCGCTGGATCCTGCTCTGCGCCGGGTGGATGCGGGCGCTGAGCGCCTCCCAGTCGAGGTGTTCAGCCCCCGGGGTGCCCTGCCGAACCACCAGTTCGGCATCGACCACGTATCCCTCGGGCAATCTGGCACGCACGGTCTCGACCACTTCCGGGAAGAACCGCGTGAGAGGCTTGCTGCTGCGGCTGCCCAGTGTGATTTCGTTGCCGTCGCGGCTGACGATGCAGCGGAACCCGTCCCACTTGGGCTCGTATGCCCACCCCTGGCCATCGGGAAGGTGTGCCACCGCCCTGGCCAGCATGGGCGAGACCGGCAACGTCAGGGGCAGCGTCATGCCACCATCCTGCCAGCCACCCAAGACGGACCAGAGCGCCTGACGACACCGTCGTTGCTCCCGCGTAAGCTGGAGTTCCGTGGGCAAAGCCAAGCAAACAAAGCACCTGTTCGTCACCGGAGGCGTTGCCTCATCGCTGGGAAAGGGCCTGACCGCCTCCAGTCTGGGCAACCTGCTGGTGAATCGCGGGCTGCGCGTCACGATGCAGAAGCTGGATCCGTACCTGAACGTTGATCCCGGCACCATGAACCCCTTTCAGCACGGTGAGGTCTTCGTCACTGATGACGGCGCGGAGACCGACCTTGACATCGGTCATTACGAGCGATTCCTGGACCGCAGTCTGAGCGCCGAAGCCAACTGCACCACCGGCAAGGTGTACAGCGCGGTCATCGCCCGTGAACGACGTGGCGACTACTTGGGGGAGTGCGTGCAGGTGATTCCGCACATCACCAACGAGATCAAGGCCAGGATGTTGTCGGTCGTGCACAGCGACGAGGACGTGGTGATCCATGAGATCGGCGGCACTGTGGGCGACATCGAGTCGCAGCCGTTTCTGGAGGCAGCACGTCAGGTGCGTCAGGAGATTGGGCGCGACAACGTCTTCTTTCTGCACGTTTCACTGGTGCCCTACATCGCGCCCAGCGGGGAGCTGAAGACCAAACCAACGCAGCACTCGGTGGCGGCATTGCGCCAGGTCGGCATCCAGCCCGACGCGATCGTCTGCCGCGCCAACCGCGAGCTGACCGAAGGCATCAAACGCAAGATCGCGCTGTTCTGCGACGTCGAAGAGGAGGCCGTCGTCAGTTGCCCCGATGCATCCTCGATCTACCTGATCCCCAAGGTGTTGCACGCCGAGGGCCTGGACGCCTACGTAGTGCGCCGGCTGAACCTTGGCTTCCACGATGTGGACTGGAGGGTCTGGGACGACTTGCTCGACCGGGTGCAGAACCCCACCGTGGAGATCACGATCGCCATGGTGGGCAAATACGTCGCCCTGCACGACGCCTACCTGTCGGTGAGCGAGGCGCTGCGTGCAGGCGGCTTCTCCAACCGTGTCCGGGTCATCATCAAATGGGTCCCGAGTGATGATTGCGAGACGCCGGAGGGCGCCGACGAGGCCCTGCGAGATGTTGACGGGGTGTGTGTCCCCGGCGGCTTCGGCATCCGCGGTGTCGATGGCAAGCTCGCTGCCATCAGGTATGCCCGAGAGAATCAGATCCCGCTGCTTGGTCTGTGCCTGGGCATGCAGTGCATGGTCATTGAGTTTGCCCGCCATGTGTGCGGCCTCACCGATGCGTCCAGCAGCGAGCTCGACCCCCTCACCCCCAACCCGGTGGTCGCCACCATGGCGGAGCAACAGCAGATCGTCGCCGGCGGCGGTGAAATGGGCGGGTCGATGCGACTGGGGGCTTACCCGGCGGAGCTGGTTCCGGGTTCACTGGCGCATCAGCTGTACGGCACCCTTCACGTGAAGGAACGTCACCGTCATCGGTATGAGGTCAACAACGCCTACCGCGAGCAGTTGCAGCAGGCAGGACTGGTGATCAGTGGCGTCTCGCCAGACAACAATCTGGTGGAATTCGTTGAACTCCCCCCGCAGGAGCACGTCTTCTTCGTCGGGACGCAGGCTCATCCGGAGATGAAATCCCGTCCAGGGCGGGCCCATCCGCTTTTCGTCGGTCTGGTCGCGGCGGCCGTGGCGCGCCGGCAGGCACGGATGCCGGTGCACAATCAGAATGCAAGCAGGGCGAGGACTTCCATCGAGGGGGAACAGCGTTGACAACCGACCATCAGGGCCAGCCGCTCATCGATCTCGCCGAGACGTGGCCGACGTTGGACTATCGCGTCGAAGCTCGTGGTGCGGTTTCGGCCTTCGTGGAGGCCGTCGTGGACACCCCGCCGTTCGACGGCGTCCACGGTTCGATGGTGCGACAGTGGATCACCCACCCCGGCTCGGTGTCGGTGATGGCTCTCGACGATCAGGGCCGGGTCGCCGTCGTACACCAGTATCGGCACCCGGTCGGAATGCGGCTGGTCGAACCACCCGCGGGGCTGCTCGACGTCAGCGGCGAGGGCTACTTGGTGGGCGCCCAACGCGAGCTCGCAGAGGAGGCCCGTTTGGAGGCCGACGACTGGCGCATTCTGGTCGATGAGTTCACCTCCCCCGGCGGCTCGGAAGAACACCTGCGGATCTTCCTCGCCCGCGGCCTGCGCGAGGTGGAACACCCTGATGGCTTCGTCGCCGAACACGAGGAGGCGGACATGGGCCTGTACTGGGTGCCGCTGGACGAACTGGTCGACGGGGTGCGCGCCGGCACGCTGCAGAGCCCGACCATCGTTGCCGGCACCCTCGCGTTGGCGCTCACGGTGGCCACCGACAGTTTCGATCGACTGCGGCCAGCGAACGCCCCTTGGCCAGCCCGAGAACTCAAGCTGGAACGTGACCGACAACCCGGCTGACAGGGGGCCGGCCAGCTCTCCGGAGCCGGGAGTGGCGCCGGCTCTGAGGCGGATCGTGCGCGGCTACCTCGACCACCTGCTGATCGAGCGAGGGCTGTCCGCCAACACCGTTGCCGCCTATCGACGCGATCTGGGCCGTTACACCCAGTGGCTGACCATTCGCGGCACGCAATCCCTTGAACAGGTCGCCACGCCCGACATTCATGAGTACCAACGCAGTCTGGCGGCGGGCGATGAGCGGTACCGCCCGCTGGCAGCTGCCAGCATCGCCCGAGCCCTGGTTGCCGTCCGCAACCTGCATGCTTTCGGGCACCAGGAGGGCTTGACCAGCACTGACGTCGCCGAGACCATCACACCGCCGAAACTGGGCAAGCGGCTGCCCAAGGCCCTGTCCAGCGACGCAGTCACCCGGCTGCTTGACAGTGTCGAACGGGAAACCCCACTCGGTTTGCGCGACGCTGCACTGTTGGAGTTGCTCTACGGCACCGGTGCCCGGATCAGCGAGATCGTCACTCTGGATGTGGATGATGTCAGCCGGGCGTTGCGCGACCCGCAGGAGGGCCTGCGGCTGATCGGCAAGGGCAACAAACAGCGCCTGGTGCCGCTCGGCAGCTATGCGCGCGCCGCTGTCGACGCCTGGCTGGTGCGGGGACGGCCGGCGATGCTGGTCCCGGCTCGTGCCAGCACGGCTGCGTTGCTGGTCAACCAACGCGGCGGCCGCTTGTCCAGACAAACAGCATGGGCAGTGCTGCGGCAACGCGCCCAGCAGGCGGGACTGATCGGGGAGATCTCGCCGCACAGCCTGCGGCACTCGTTCGCCACCCACCTGCTCGACGGTGGCGCTGACATCCGGGTGGTGCAGGAGTTGCTCGGCCATTCCTCGGTGACCACCACGCAGATCTACACGGAAGTGACCATCGAACAGTTGCGTGACGTCTACGCTGCGTCCCATCCTCGGGCTCGCGTCGCGAGGTGACCGGATTCTGGCCTGGTGCGGGTCGCCGCCTTCGCTGCTGACCGTTCGTGGTAGAGCGAACCGCTAGGCTGGTCCTGACAATACGGATGGACAGGAGCTGGTGCGGATGACCTGGGACGAACAGGGCGAGCTGTTCGCCGCCGATGTGCTCGGCGACCCGTCCGATCGTGGTCCTGACGTGGACGACAAGCAGCACGTCGTCGAGCTGGATGCCACCGGGCGGGTGTTTCCCGAGCTGCCGGACCCCACACCACCGGCACCTGGCCCCAAACACGCCAAGGTGATCGCCATGTGCAACCAGAAAGGTGGCGTCGGGAAGACCACCTCCACGATCAATCTGGGGGCTGCGCTGGTTGAAACCGGACGCCGGGTGCTGCTCGTCGACTTTGATCCACAGGGTTCGCTGTCGGTCGGGCTTGGCGTCAACCCGCACACACTCGACAAATCCGTCTATGACCTGCTGTTGAGCAAGAAGTACGAAGTCGGTGAGGTCATCATCCCCAGCGTGGTGGAGGGCCTCGACATCCTGCCCAGCAACATCGACCTGTCGGCTGCCGAGGTGCAGTTGGTCAGCGAGGTGGCTCGGGAAATGACTCTCAAACGCGTGCTGGACCGGGTCCGGGACCGCTACGACCTCATCCTGATCGACTGTGCGCCGTCTCTCGGCTTGTTGACCATCAACGCGCTCGCCGCCAGTGACTGGGTGCTGATCCCACTCGAATGCGAGTTCTTCGCCCTGCGTGGTGTCGCCCTGCTCACCGACACCATCGACAAGGTGCAGGAGCGCATCAACCCGGATCTGCACGTGCTCGGCCTGCTCGCCACCATGTTCGATGGACGCACCTTGCACGGTCGTGAGGTCCGGGACCGCCTTCTGGAGGCGTTCGGCGAGCTGGTCTTCCACACTGTGATTCGGCGCACCATCAAATTCCCGGAAACCACTGTGGCGGGCGAACCCATCACGACGTACGCTCCGGATTCGCCGGGTGCCGGCGCTTACCGCTCCCTGGCCAAAGAGGTGCTCGCTCGGTGCGAGGCCGCTTGAGGCCACCTGCAGCGAGCAGCTGGCAGCTGTAGCCGCAGCTCAGGCTGCTGCAGACGAGGATTCAGCCAAACAGGCGTCCAACGGGGATGATGGGAGCCTTGCCTTCAACCGGCCCGTGGAAGAGGAAACACCATGATTGACAGTCAGCCCGCCGAGGGCATCCGTTTGCAGAAAGTGCTCTCCGAGGCCGGAGTGGCGAGCCGCCGGGCCAGTGAACAGCTGATCGCCGATGGCCGCGTCGAGGTGAACGGCCAGGTCGTGCTGGAACAGGGCATGCGGGTCGACCCGGAGCGCGACACCGTTCGAGTCGACGGGTCTCGCATCCCTCCGCCACGTCGGCACGTGTACCTGGTGCTCAACAAACCCCGCGGTGTGGTCAGCACCATGGACGACCCGCAAGGACGCCCCACCCTCGCCGAGTATGTGCCGGCGCGGCTGGGCCTGTTCCATGTTGGCCGCCTCGACACGGAAACGGAGGGCCTGCTGATCCTCACCAACGACGGCGAATTCGGCCACCGGCTCGCCCACCCAAGCTACGAGGTGCCCAAGACCTACCTGGTGGAGGTTGAGGGCATGCTGGACAACAAGGTGCTGAAGCGCCTGGAGAAGGGGCTGCTGCTGGACGACGGCCCCGTTCAGCCTGACAAGGTGAAGTTGGTGGCACGCCACGAGAACAAGTCCCTGGTCAGCATCACCCTGCATGAGGGCCGGAATCGGATCGTGCGCCGCATGATGGACTCCGTCGGCCACCCGGTGCGAAAACTGTCGCGAACCTCCATCGGTCCGGTCCGGCTGGGGCAGATGGCACCTGGGAGCACGCGCGAACTGACCCGTGACGAGCTCGGGAAACTGCTTGACCTCGTCCGCATGTGAGCCGCCGGCGGCGGACACGAGTTCGAGGCGCACGGCAGGGCCGGTTAGGCTGAGCCAGTGGCTTTGACAGATACCTTCGGTTCCCGTTCTGCACCGCGTCCATGGGCGCGAACCCTGACCGCACTGATTTCCTTGGGGCTTGGGCTGGCGCTTGCCGGCTGTGGGGGCGGTGACGCAGGCGCTGATGCCAGCAGCCCCAGCCCGACGCCCGCACCGTCGGCGACCACCAGTACTCCGACCCCGACCGTTGAGCCGTCCGTGATCAGCACGCTGGACGCCATCAAGGTGACCGGGGGCTTCGGTGAAACACCGACGGTCGAGGGCGGCTGGCCGGTGAAGATGGACCAGACCCGCGTGGTGGTGCTGAACAAGGGCAACGGCTCCACCGTCACCGGTGCGAACACCACTGTCGAGGTCAACTACATCGGCATCAACGGGCGGACCGGACAGACCTTCGACTCCAGCTTCGGCAGGCAGACCGTGCGTTTCCCGCTCGACCAGGTGGTGACAGGTTTCGCCAAGGGTTTGCAGGGCCAGACCGTGGGCAGCCGCGTGCTGATCGGCATGACCGGCGAGGATGGTTATGACGCGGGTGGCGGCAATGCGCAGGCCGGCATCCAGGTCGGCGACTCGCTGTTCTTCGTCGTCGACGTGATGAGCACGCCGCTCAACGGGCCATCCGGGTCGCCGGTGCAGCCCGCCGCAGCATTGCCGATTGTCACCGACAACAACGGCACGCCCTCGGTCTCGATCCCGGCAGGGGTGGCGGCTCCAGTAGAGCTTCAGGTGCAGCCGCTGATCAAGGGCGACGGGGCGACTGTCCAGGAGACCGACCTGATCACTGTGAACTATCTCGCGGTCAACTTTGCCGATGGGCAGACGATCGAGAGCACCTACGGTCAGGGCACTCAGACCGGCCCTATCAACACACTGATTCCGGGCTGGCGCAAGGGCCTGGTGGGTCAGCCGGTCGGCAGCCGCATGCTGCTGGTGGTGCCTCCCGGCGACGCTTACCCCGAGGGCAGTTCTTCTCAGGCCTATCCCACGGGAGCCACGGTCGTGTTCGTGGTCGACCTGCTGTACACCCAGCCTTACGCCTGAGCAGCAGGCTGCACGGTCCAGGCCTCCCAGATTCGCGCGTTCTCCAGCTCGACCTCGCCCCGGTGCACTGCACGCAGCAGCGCCGGGGCGTCGTCATGAGCACCGAAACCGCAGGATTCGCAGAGGAGTCGCAGCACCGCTGCAGCGTCGACGCCGGTGGCCCGCAGCTGCGACAGGCTGACGGCACCGTCACGTTTGGCCAAGCGTTGCCCCAGCTCGTTGAGGGCCAGCCCGACATGGGCGTACTCGGGCACCCTGAAGCCGAGACGCTGCGCGAGCCAGCCCTGCCGGGGTGCGCAGGAGAGCAGATCCGAACCGCGGACCACTTGGGTGACCTCCTGCAGCCCGTCGTCCACCACTACCGCGAGGTTGTAGGAAGGGGTGCCCGCCATTCCCTCCCCGATCGGGTGGTCGTTGCGGAACAGCACGAAGTCGTCGACCGTCGCGGTGACCGCTCCGGCGTGTCGGTCATGCACGGTGCAGGTGGCGCCACCGGCGGCAACCCGCAGGGCCGCCGGCCGCTGCCGGCCAAGCTCCGCCGCTTGCCGCGTTGTCAAGGTGCGACAGGTCCCGGGGTAGGGCCGATAGCCGTCCTGGTTGGGCGCTTGCGAGGCTTCGACGATTTCGCGGCGGGTGCAGAAACATCGGTAGTTCTCCTGGCTTGCAGCCGCGTCCCGGTACAGGTCGAGGCGTTGCGACTGACGCACCACCTCGCCGTCCCAGTCCAGCCCGATGGCCTCCAGGTCCCGCAGTTGCTGGTCGGCCAGTGCCGGGGCAGCAGCCACGCGTTGCTGGTCGAGGTCCTCAACGCGAACAACGAAGTCGAGACCGTCGCGACGCGCGAACAACCAGGCCAGCAGGGCGGTGCGCAGGTTGCCGAGGTGCAGCTCCGAGGTGGGGCTGGGGGCGAAACGGCCGGCGGGCATGCCTCAAGGTTAGTGGCCACCGACGAGGCACCCCGACGTCTGGAGGCGGGCTGATAGCCTCGCAGACATGGCTCCCAAGAAGTCGGAGAGGCTGGTCAACCTGACGATCTGCCTGCTCTCGACGCGGCGCTTCCTGGCCAGGGAACGGATCCGGGAACTCGTCGAGGGCTACGACGGTCTGTCGGACGCCGCGTTCGAACGCGCCTTTGAGCGGGACAAGGAAGACCTGCGTCAGATGGGCGTCCCGATCGAGGTGGGCAGCAACGACGTGTTGTTCGACGACGAAGTCGGCTATCGGATCACTCGCGCCGACTTCGAGTTGCCCCCGGTTGATTTCACCCCGGCAGAGACCGCCGTGTTGGGAGCCGCGGCCCAGGTGTGGGAGCAGGCCAGCGCGGCAGCATCCACTGGCAAGGCGTTGGCGAAACTGCGTGCGGTGGGTATTGAACCCGACCCCAGCAGGCTGGAAACCCTGTCACCACGCATCAGTGCACGCGAGCCTGCCTTCGACCTGCTCTGGCAGGCCACCCTCAGTCGCACCGACGTCAGCTTCGGGTACCGGGGTGGCGACGAGACCCGAAGAGTGCAGCCCTGGACCCTCACCTGGCGTCGGGGATCCTGGTTCGTACTGGGGTACGACCTGACGCGGCAGGCGCCGCGACTGTTCAAGCTGTCACGGATCAGCGCGGGGCCGGAGTTGGTCGGGCAGCCTGAGGCCTTTCAGGTGCCGACCGTGGATCTCAAGGAGTTGGCCCGTCGACTCGAGCCGCAGGCCGACCACCTGCAGGCGCTGGTGGCCATCAAGGGCGACCGGGCTCCTGCGCTGCGCCGTCGTGGGGTCGAGTCACCTCCGGGTCGACCGTTGCCTCCCGGCTTCCGCGCGTGGGTGGTGCCCTACGCCAATGACGACTCCCTGGTGGCGGAGCTGTGTGCAGCCGGGCCCGACGTTCTGGCGCTGGCACCTGCGGCAGTGGCCAGCAAGGTGCGCTCCCAACTGGCCGCGGTCCTGGAGTTGCAGGGAGGGCCGCGGTGACGACCTCCCAGGACCAGGCGAATCGGCTGCTCATGCTGGTGCCTTATCTGCTGGCCCATCCAGCTGCCAGGGTTGATGACGTGGCCCGCACCTTCGGAGTCTCCGCCCGCCAATTGCTGAAGGACCTGGACGTCCTGTGGATGTGCGGGCTGCCCGGCGGCCTTCCCGACGACCTGATCGACATCGACATGGATGCCGCACTCAACGACGGGATCATCAACCTGACCAACGCCGACTACTTGTCCCGGCCGCTCCGGTTCACCCTGGACGAGGTGACGAGTCTGATCGTGGCACTACAGGCGGTGCGAGAGGTCGCCACCGACGCCACCGCCGCAGCAGCAGATTCAGCGCTGCAGAAACTGCGGGCTCTTGCGGGTGTCCGTGACGTCGACCGCGTGGCCATCCGGGTGGCGAGTGGTTCGGAGGAGGTCCGAGCGGCCCTGCTGGCTGCCATCGACCACGGCCAACGGGTCTGCCTGACCTATGACGGTCAGACCCGCGGCGAAACCACCACGCCGGTCGTGGACCCGGCCCGTGTCCAGCTTGAGGGTGGCTGTGCCTACCTGCAGGCCTGGAACCTGGACCACCAGGAGTGGCGAACCTACCGCGTGGACCGGATCGCAGCTGTGGAGGAATTGCCTGAGGCTGCCGCACCGCACGGTCCGGTGCCACGGCTGCAACGCTGGTTCGACGATCTCTCCAGCAGCAACGAGGTGACGCTCGACCTGCGCCCCGAGGCGGTGTGGATCACGGAGTACTACCCGCACCGTTGGTTGCAGCGTCATGGGGACGGCAGCGCCCGTGCGGTGTTCGCGGTCGCTGATCCGGCGTGGCTGACCAGACTCTTGTTGCAATTGGGGGGCTCAGCTCGGGTGGTGTCCCCGGAGGGAGCGGGGGACGAGGCCCTCGCCCAGGCCCGGGCGGCACTCGCGCTGGCGGATGAGTGGCTTTCAGATTGATCGGCAACGGGCAGCGTCTGTTGGCGCCGGCCTTTGGTGAAGCCCTACCATGGAAGACACTGGGGTTTCCTGGTGGCGAAGCACGAACGGGATGGAGTCGACATGGGTCTGGGTTGGCAGGAGCTGCTTATCATCCTCGTCATCGCTGTGTTGCTGTTCGGAGGGACGAAGCTGGCCGGCCTCGGCAAGGCGAGCGGACGAGCACTGCGCGAGTTCAAGGAAGAGACCAAGGGACTGAAGGCGGCCGACACGGCCCAAGCCGATGCGCTGCCGGGGAGCGAACGCGCCACGAGTGCGTTCCCCGTCGAGACAGTGGATGCCGTCATCGAGGAGACTCCTGAACGTCCGGCCTCGGGCGACAAGAGCGCCCGCTGACCGACGCCGTCATGACCGCTGCGGTGCAGGAACCCAAACCCAAGTGGTACCGGCCACCCAAGCCGTCCGAGGACGGCACCATGGAACTGGCCGACCATCTTCGCGAGCTGCGCTATCGACTGATCGTGTCGGTGGCGGGCGTGGTTTTGGTCAGCATCGTCTGCCTGGCCTTCTACGACGACCTGCTCGGGATCCTGATGCGGCCCATCAACGAGGCCGTGGCCACTTACCAGGCCCGCAACCCCGGCGCCGTCGTGCAGATGACCACCGAGGGTGTCACTGGCGCCTTCACTCTCTATTTCAGAGTCGGATTCACTGCCGGATTGGTGCTGAGCTGCCCCGTCTGGCTCTACCAGTTGTGGGCCTACATCGCCCCGGCCCTGATGAAGACGGAAAAGAAGGTTGCGCTGGGATTCCTCGGCGCAGCCATCCCGCTGTTCCTGTTCGGTGTGGCGGTTGGCTATCTCGTCACGCCCAAGGGTTTCGCCGCCATGTTGCAGTTCAACCCACCAGACGTGGTCAACCTCAACGAACTCAACCGATTCCTCGATTTCGAGGTGAGGCTGCTTCTGGTGTTCGGGATCGCCTTCCTGCTGCCTGTCGTGCTGATCTCCCTGAACCTGATGGGCGTCGTCACCGGTGAGCAGCTCGGCAAGTTCCGAGCTCCGGCCATGATGATCTGCACGCTTTTCGCTGCCATTGCGACCCCCTCCACCGATGCGTTCTCCATGGCGGCGCTGGCCCTTCCGATGTTCATCATGTACCTGGTCTCGGAGATCATCTGCCGTATCCACGACCGTCGCGCAGCGCCAGTGTGATGGGGACTGGTGACCTGCTGGACGAGTTCGCTGCGGGCTACGACTTCGCGTTTGACGATTTCCAGGTGCAGGCCTGCCATGAGGTTCAGGCTGGTCGTGGTGTGCTGGTCGCTGCCCCGACCGGGTCCGGAAAGACGGTGGTGGGCGAGTTTGCCGCTTGGTGTGCCCTGCGGCAGGGCCGCAAGTGTTTCTACACGACCCCGATCAAGGCGCTGAGCAATCAGAAGTACCACGATCTGGTGGCTCGGCACGGCGAGCTGCGAGTGGGCCTGCTGACGGGTGACACCTCCATCAACGGCGAAGCCGACATCGTCGTGATGACCACCGAAGTGTTGCGCAACATGATCTACGCCGGGTCCCCGACCTTGAGCGGGCTTGGCTTCGTGGTCATGGACGAGGTGCACTACCTGGCTGACCGTTTCCGTGGCCCGGTGTGGGAAGAGGTTATTCTGGGCCTCGCCGATTCTGTTCAGATCGTCGCGCTTTCGGCCACCGTCAGCAATGCGGAGGAGTTCGGTGAATGGCTGGGAGCCGTGCGTGGCGAAACAGCCGTGGTGGTGAGCGAGCGTCGTCCGGTGCCGCTGTACCAGCACGTGATGGTCGGCTACGACCTGATTGACCTCTTCGAGCACAGCAACCGTTCTGGTGAGCGCGGCGTGAACCCCAAACTGCTCACCCTGGCTCAGCGAGAGGCCCGCGAAACCCGCGATGACGCTCGCCGGCCGCGCGGACGCAGCGGGCGGGGCCAGCGCAACGTCAGCTACGGCTCGGGGTCCTTTGGCGGTGCTGCCAACACCCGGTACCTCAAGGGCGCCCGCCAGCACAACGGCCCGCCTGACGGCGAGCGCAAGCGCAGTCTCACCCCGTCGCGGGGTGCCGTCGTGCGGGCTCTGGAAGACGCCAGGCTGCTGCCGGCCATCGTGTTCGTTTTCAGTCGCGCGGGCTGCGACGGAGCCGTGCGCCAGCTCCTCACCTCTGGGGTTCGCCTCACCAGCCGGACGGAACGAGCTGAGTTGGCGAGCATCGCCGCCCAGCACGGCGCTGCGCTCAGTGCCACGGATCGGGCGGCGCTGGGCTGGGAGAGCTTCGTGGAGGCGCTGACCCGGGGCATTGCTGCGCATCACGCCGGGCTGCTGCCGGTGCTCAAGACCATCGTGGAGCAAGCCTTCACCCGTGGCCTGGTCAAGGTCGTCTACGCCACCGAGACGCTGGCGTTGGGGATCAACATGCCGGCGCGCACCGTCGTGATCGAGCGACTGGTCAAGTACAACGGAGAAGGCCACGTCGATGTCACGCCCGGTGAGTACACGCAGCTCACGGGTCGCGCCGGGAGGCGCGGGATCGACGACGAGGGCCATGCCGTCGTGGCGTGGCAACCTGGGATGGACCCGCGTGCCGTGGCCGGGCTGGCGTCACGGCGCACCTACCCGCTCAAGTCGAGTTTCCGGCCCACCTACAACATGGCTGTCAACCTTGTCGGTTCGATGGGCCGTGATCGAGCCCGCGCGCTGCTGGAGCAGAGCTTCGCGCAGTTCCAGACCGACCGCACGGTGGTCGGCATGGCACGTCAGTCGGCCAGCAACAAGGCCGTCATCGACGAGTACCTGGCCCAGGCCCAGTGCGACCGCGGCGACTTCACCGAGTATGCGCGGCTGCGCGACCGGATCTCGCAGCTCGAATCCAGGGCCGCCCGGCTGCGCAAACAAGATCGCCGGGCCGAAGCCATGGAGTCGCTGCTCGATCTGGTCCCCGGCGACGTGGTCTGGACGCCCGGTGGCAGGCATCAGGGGTGGGTGGTGGTGGTCGACCCCGGCATCGGCCGCGACCATGAGCCGCATCCGCTGGTGCTGACCGAGGACCGCCAGCTGGTGCGGCTGACCATCCAGGATTTTCCGGACCCGGCCACCAGCGTGGCGCGGTTGCGGATTCCCAAGAAATTCGACCCTCGAAACGCCTCCGCACGCAAGGCCCTGGCCGCCAGCCTGCGCCAGAAGATCGAGCAGCTCCCGGTCGACGTGGCGCCGGCCCCCAGACAGGCCCGGGACGCGCAGTTGGCCGCCGAGATCGACCAGCTGCGGACCGAGCTGCGGGCCCACCCCTGTCATGAGTGCCCCGATCGAGAAACCCATGCCCGCTTTGCCGAGAAGGCGCTGGTGCTGGAACGCGAAAGCAGCCGGATCCGGGAGCGGGCGCAGACCCGCACCAACTCGATAGCCAGTCAGTTCGACCGGATCTGCGGCGTGCTGACCTCGCTGGGCTACCTGACCGACGACGACCAGGTCACCGAGTCCGGCCGGATGTTGTGCCGGATCTACAACGAACTCGATCTGGTGGTGGCCGAGTGCGTCCGCGGTGGTGTGTTCGACGGCTTGGGCCCGGCGCCGTTGGCGGCGGTGTTGTCAACGCTGGTGTACGAGGCCAGGGCGGGTGGTGGCCAGCTGCATCGCATGCCCGACCCCCTCAGCGAGACCGCCGCCAGCCAGGTGCGTGCCACCTGGCGCGAGGTGGGCCTGGTTGAGCGCGATTTCAGGGTGGAGCGACAGCAGCCACCGGAGATCGGTTTCGCTGAGGCGGCCTACGACTGGGCCGGCGGGGCGGAGCTGGCGGAGGTGCTGGAGAACACCCAGCTGCCTGCCGGTGATTTCGTTCGCTGGGTGCGGCAAGTGGTGGATCTGGCCGGGCAGATCTCGGCGGCCCCCGGTGTGGGTGACCTGCGGCTGCAGTGCCAGGCAGTGGTGGCAGCGATGCGCCGCGACATCGTGGAGCTGGACACCGACGAGTAGTCGGCGGGCACGCCGGGGCAGCTACGCTGGGCGCCGTGGCAGTGGCGATTCGCATCATTCCGTGTCTGGATGTCACCGACGGTCGCGTCGTCAAGGGCGTCAACTTCACCCGGCTGCGAGACGCCGGTGATCCGGTCGAGCTGGCGCGTGCCTACGGTGAACAGGGTGCGGATGAGCTGACCTTCCTGGACATTTCCGCGTCGACTCGCGGCCGGGAAACCACCCGTGACATGGTGAGCCGCTGCGCTCAGGAGGTGTTCATCCCGCTCACCGTCGGCGGGGGAGTCCGCAGCGTGGACGACGTGGACGCACTGCTGCGCAGCGGCGCCGACAAGGTTGGCGTGAACACCGGCGCGATCGCCAACCCCGATCTCATCAACCAGATTGCCGGACGCTTCGGCAACCAGGTGCTGGTGCTGTCACTGGACGCGCGGCGCGAGCCGGGCCAACCTTCGGGCTATGGGGTGACCACCCACGGTGGGCAGCGCTCTGCTGGTCTGGACGCCATCCAGTGGTGCAAGCAGGCGGTTGAACGTGGAGTCGGGGAGGTGCTGCTGAATTCGATGGACGCGGACGGCACCACCAGCGGTTTCGATCTGCAGATGCTTGAGGATGTCCGGGCCGCCGTCGACGTTCCCCTGATCGCCTCCGGGGGCGCCGGCACAGTGGCCGACTTCGTCGCGGCGGCACGAGCCGGTGCCGACGCGTTGCTGGCAGCCAGCGTCTTTCACTTCGGCGCGCTCAGCATCACGGAAGTCAAGCTGGGCCTGGCTGCGGCGGGATTCCCCGTCCGCCGAACATGGTGAACCAGGTGGTCGGATGTTGAGACTGGCGAGCTCACAATTGACAGGTGGGGGTTCGGGGCACAGAATTGGCAGCGTGTCGCAGACTTACCAGCTCGTAGTCCTTTAGCGCTTCGCCGCTCCGGTCGAAGCGCTCCCTCGTGTGCCTTTGGGCAGCGAGGGTTTTTTGTTTCACGAGGGCCCTTGTTGGACCAGTCGGCTCACTCAACCACCACTAGGAGGGACACCGATGGCCACCGAATTGACCGATGGCATGACCATGACGGGTGCGCAGGCCTTGATCGCCTCGCTGGAGCACGTCGGCGTAGAGGTCGTGTTCGGCCTGCCGGGCGGTGCCATCCTTCCGGTCTACGACCCGCTCGCGGAATCTAAACTGCGCCACATCCTGGTGCGCCACGAGCAGGGTGCCGGCCACGCCGCCGAAGGATATGCGCTGAGCACCGGTCGGGTGGGGGTCTGCATGGCCACGTCTGGCCCGGGTGCCACCAACTTGGTGACAGCGATTGCGGACGCCAACATGGACTCGATCCCGATGGTCGCGATCACCGGGCAGGTGTCGAGCGGTTTCATCGGCACCGACGCCTTCCAGGAAGCCGACATTCGCGGCATCACGATGCCGATCACCAAGCACAACTACCTGGTGACCAGGGCCGCCGACATCGCAACTGCGATCAAGGAGGCCTTCCACATCGCGTCCACCGGTCGTCCCGGTCCGGTACTGGTCGACTTCTCCAAGGACGCCATGATCGAGAAGACGGTGTTCCACTGGCCTGACTCCGTGCAACTGACCGGGTACAAGCCCACTGCGCGCCCGCACGCTCGTCAGCTGCAGGAGGCGGCGCGGATGATCAGCGAGTCCCGCCGCCCGGTCTTCTACATCGGCGGCGGCGTGGTACGTGCCGACGCCAGCGAGGAGCTCGCGGAACTGGTCGAGGCGACCGGTATCCCGGTGGTCACGACTCTGATGGCGCAGGGCGTTTTCCCCGACAGCCACCCACTCAACATGGGCATGCCCGGAATGCACGGCACTGTCTCGGCCGTCGGCGCACTGCAGCGCGCTGATCTTCTGATCGCGATCGGTACCCGCTTCGACGACCGGGTGACCGGCAAGCTGAGCTCCTTTGCTCAGGGCGCAAAGGTCATCCATGCCGACATCGACCCGGCCGAGATCGGCAAGAATCGTTCTGCGGACTGCCCGATCGTGGGTGACGCCAAGGCCGTCATCGTCGAGTTGAACAAGGTGATCGACCGCGACCAGCTGCAGAACCTCAAGCCATGGATCGACTATCTGAACGGTTTGGTGGAGCGCTACCCGCTGAATCATCAGGGCGACGGGGGCGACCTGCTCTCACCACAAGGTGTGATCAAGCGCATCGGCGAGCTGGTGGGTGATGATGCCTTCTACGTCACCGGCGTCGGTCAGCACCAGATGTGGTCCGCGCACTTCCTGCCCCTGAACAAGCCTTCTCGTTGGGCGTCTTCGGGCGGGCTGGGCACCATGGGCTTCTGTGTCCCGGCTGCCATGGGTGCTCAGGTCGGTCGCCCCGACCTGCAGGTCTGGGGCATTGACGGGGACGGTTGCTTCCAGATGACCAATCAGGAGCTGGTCACCTGCGCGCTCAACAAGATCCCGGTCAAGATCGCGGTCATCAACAACAACGTGCTGGGGATGGTGCGCCAGTGGCAGACGCTGTTCTACGGCGAGCGTTACTCGAACACCGACCTGCACTCGGATCTGGTGCCCAACTTCCCGAAGCTGGCCGAGGCGTTGGGCTGTGTCGGGCTGCGGGCCACCCGCCCCGAAGAGGTCGACGAAGTGATCAAGCAGGCCATGGCGATCACCGACCAGCCGGTGGTGGTCGAGTTCGTCTGTGACAAGAACGCCATGGTGTGGCCAATGGTGGCGGCCGGCACCAGCAACGACGACATCAAGATCGCGCGCGACATGGCGCCTGAGTGGGATAAGGAAGACCTGTGACCACACACAATCTGAGTGTCCTGGTGTCCAACAAGCCCGGCGTGCTGGCGCGCGTCGCAGGTTTGTTCAGCAGGCGGGGGTTCAACATCGACTCGCTGGCCGTGGGCCCGACCGAGAAGCCGGGGGTCAGCCGCATGACGCTGTCCGCTGACGTCGCGGAGCCGGCCGTCCTGGAGCAGCTCGTCAAACAGCTCAATAAGCTGATCGAGGTGTACAAGGTCATCGAGCTGGAGCCAGCTGCGATCACCCGCGAGATGGTCCTGGTCAAGGTGCGCAGCACCGCCCACGACCGTGGCCAGATCATCGACCTGATCGGCCTCTTCCGGGCGCATGCCGTTGACGTCGGCAGCGATTCGATAACCATCGAGGCCACCGGCACGGTCGACAAGCTGGATGGCCTGTTGACGCTGCTGGCGCCCTTCGGGATCATCGAGATCGCCACCAGCGGGCTGGTGGCACTTGACCGTGGCGGCAAGAGCATCGACGAGAAGAGACGCCCCGCCCTCAGTCGTAACCGCTGAATCATCAACAAGGAGCAACGACATGGCTGACAAGTTTTACGACGAGGACGCCGACCTCGGCATCATCCAGGGGCGCACCGTCGCCGTCATCGGATACGGCTCACAGGGGCATGCCCATGCGGGCAACCTTCGGGATTCGGGCGTCGACGTGCGGATCGGCCTCCAGCCGGGCAGCAGGTCGAAGGCCAAGGCAGAGGCACAAGGGTTCCGCGTGCTGACCCCGGCCGAGGCCGCAGCGGAAGCCGATCTTGTGATGATCCTGGCACCCGACCAGCATCAGCGGAAGTTGTACGAGGAGGAGATCGCCCCCAACCTGCAGCCCGGCGATGCCCTCTTCTTCGCGCACGGCTTCAACATCCGTTACGGCTACATTCACCCTCCCGAGGGCGTGGACGTCGCCATGGTGGCGCCCAAAGGGCCCGGTCACATCGTCCGTCGTGAGTATGCAGACGGCAGGGGAGTGCCGGTGGTCCTTGCGGTGGAGAAGGACAGCAGCGGGCAGGCCTGGGGCTTGGCCCTCAGCTACGCCAAGGCAATCGGTGGCCTGCGTGCCGGGGGCATCCGGACCACCTTCACCGAGGAGACCGAAACGGACCTGTTCGGGGAACAGGCTGTGCTGTGCGGCGGGCTGGTCGAGCTGATCCGTGGGGGCTTCAACACTCTCGTGGAGGCGGGCTATCAGCCGGAGATCGCCTACTTCGAATGCCTTCACGAGATGAAGCTGATCGTCGACCTGATCAACGAGGGTGGTCTGTCCAAGATGCTGTGGAGCGTCTCCGACACCGCCGAGTACGGCGCCTACGTGTCTGGTCCCCGAGTCGTGGGTCAAGCCTCCCTGGATGCCATGAAGGACGTGCTGTCCGACATCCAGACCGGCAAGTTCGCTCGCGGTTTCATCGAGGACCAGGACAACGGCGGTCCCGAGTTCCTGAGGATGCGTGCGGCCGGTGAGGCAGCCCAGATCGAGCAGGTCGGCCCTGAGCTCCGAGCGATGATGAGCTGGATCGACAAGGGAGACGTCCACGATGACTACGAGGTCGGTAGCGCCGGGCGCTGACCGGACCTGATCTCCCGGCGCAGGCAAGCAGGGCAACACAAGGGCGGGGCACCTGAGGTGTCCCGCCCTTCTGCTGGCGGGGCTCAGCCCACGGCACCGGTCTGCGTCACGTCTGGTATTTGGACCGATAGGCGCGCACAATGACGTCCACAGCCTCGTCGAGCGAGTACATCCCGGTGTTGATGACAAGGTCATAGTTGGCGTCATCGGTCGGGTCCCAGCCCATCAGCCGCTCGGCCATGGCGACACGCACGTGGTCCTCGCGCAGCTGGCGCCGTGCCGCTGTCTCGAGGCTGATGTAGTCCTGCTCCGCGGCCCGGTGCAGACGGGTGTCGAGCGGAGCCACCAGCCGCACGTGCAGGGCGGACGGAGCATCGGCGAGGATGACGGTCGCGTTGCGACCGAGCAGCACGCCGCCGTCCTGCGCAAATTCCAGAACTCCCCTGGTGTTGTCCAGCGCCATCTCGTGATCGAGCTGGCCCAGTGCGCCACCCGCGTCCACGGCATCGCTGGTGCCACCAAGCCCGAAGGACTGCAGCCAGCTGCTGGCGGCGGTGGTTTCGCCAGCAGTGGCGACACGCCCGGCTTCCTCCAGCTCAGTGGAGCTGAGACGCTGGCCCAGCCATGGTACGCCGAGCCGCTGGGCCACCCGCGGGCCGATGTAGGAGGCACCGGCACCATAGGCCTCGAACAAGGTGACGATCGGTTTGGCGGACACACCAGGCTCGGCCTTCAGTACGGCCTCGGTGCCAGTCTGGGCGGCGACGGTCCTGGTGCGACGAACAACCAGGTCCGTCACCAGACGCTTGTGTTGATCTGCGGTGAGTGGGTAGAAGAACATGATGAAGACGGCGACGACGCCGACGGTGGCCGGCACCAGACCGGTGGCGACCCGGATGCCCTGGATGATCTCTGCGTCGGCCACGGGGGAGCGTCCCTGCTGGCCGTAGCCGTAGGCGCCGATGACGGCAGCACCGAGGAAGCCTCCCAGACCCTGACCGCACTTGCGCAGGAACGACAGGATCGAGTAGGAGCCACCCTCGGAGCGGGTGCCGGTCCTCCACTCGCCGTAGTCGACGGTGTCGGCCTGCATGGCGAACATCAGGGCGTTGGTGCCGCCGGAGCCGACACCGAACAGGAACCAACCGATCAACGCGACGACCAGGGAGGAGGTCGTGGAAGTGGAGGGCACTTGCGCGGGCACGAGGTAGATCACGACGTAGGAAAGCACGGCAACAGCGGCGATGCCCATGTAGCCGGCGCGCTTGCCGACCTTGGCGGTGATGGCGGGCACGAACGAAGCGATGATGATGGTGCCGATGGCCTGAGCCAGCGCGAGGAGAGTGAACCAGGAAGCGTCACCCAGTACGTACGAGGCGTAGTACATGGCCACTGCATTGAAGGTGAACTGAGCGAACAGCAGGAAGAACGCAGCCGCGCACAGGATGAGCAACGGCTTGTTGCTGCCGACCATCGACAGGGTGGCCTTGATGCTGACCTTGCTGATGCCGCGGGGAACCAACTCGCGGGTGTTCCTGAAGCAGATGAAGTAGGCAACGACGGCCAGGAGTGCCAGTACGGACAAGATGATGGTGAACTTCATCCGGGCTTCGTCGAGCAGGACCGCGTTCGCGGGCGCCTGGAGGTCCACCGTCTTGTACTCGTTGAAGACGGGGGCGACCACCCAGGACAGGGCAACGCCGGTAGCGGATGAGGCGATCGAACGGGCGCCGGCCAGGCGGGAGCGGTCCACACCGTCCTGCGTCATGGCGGCAGCAAGCGAGCCGTAGGGAATGTTGATGAACGAGTAGCACAGCTGGAATGCTGCGTCGAAAAGCAGCACCCAAGCCACGATCTCGGTGCCGGTGAGGCCCAACGGGTTGCTGAAGAGCAGCACGAAGACGATGGCGATGGCGGGGCTGACCCACATCAGCCAGGGGCGTAGCGTGCCCCACCTGGTCCTGGGCCGGTCCACGACGGTACCGGCGAACAGGTCGGTGAAGCCGGCCCAAATCTTGGTGACGCCATAGATGGTGCCAGCCATGGCGGCCGAGATGCCGGCAACGTTGGTCATGTACATCAGCAGGAACATGGATGTCATCTGGAACGAAAGATTGTTGGCCACATCGCCAAACGAATAGGCGACGACTGTCCTGGTGGGAAGTTTTGCTCCCTGCACCGGTGGAGTGGCCTGTGCGCTCGACATCGAACGGGTCCTTCCCTGCCTTGAGTCGAAGCAAGTCCCGGACCACGCTGATGCCGGGGAAGCGGCTGACGGCTGCATCAGCCGGGCAGGGCAGTTCGAGACTGCCCTGCCCGGGGTGGTTGCCCTTTTCTCTTGTCTCACAAGGGCTTGCGAACGGGTGGCACCAGTCTGCCGCAAGCGGGCGGCAGCAGTGGCGGATTCGACGGGGGTCTCGAAACCCGCCAGCGCCGTCCCTCGGGTCAGCGCCGCACGCGGCCTGCGATGGCATCACCGATCTCGCTGGTGGAGCGTCGAGCGGTGCCCCGCTCCTCGATGTCGGCCTCCACTGCGGCATGGATACGGTGCGCCTCTTCGGTGCGGCCCAAATGGTTGAGCATCATGGCCACCGACGAAATGGTCGCCGTCGGGTCGGCGACACCCTGGCCGGCGATGTCGGGAGCCGAGCCGTGCACTGGCTCGAACATGCTCGGGAACTCGCCGGTCGGGTTGATGCTGGCGCTTGCCGCCAGACCGATGCCGCCGGTGACCGCGCCTGCCAGGTCGGTCAGGATGTCACCGAACAAGTTGTCGGTGACGATCACGTCGAACCGGGCGGGGTTGGTGACGAAGCTGATGGTTGCCGCGTCGATGTGCAGGTAGTCGGTGGTAACCTGGGGGTACTCAGCTGCGACCTTGGTGAAGACCCGGTTCCACAGCCCACCGGCGTTGACCAGGACGTTGTGCTTGTGAATGAGCGTGACGTGGTTGCGGCGTTGCGTTGCCAGCTCAAAGCCGTAGCGAACGGCGCGTTCCACACCGGCGGCGGTGTTGATGCTGACCTCGGTGGCCACTTCCTTGGTGGTGCCCCTGGCGAGGCTCCCGCCGGCCCCGCAGTACAGTCCTTCGGTGCCCTCGCGGACGAACACGAAGTCGATCAGCTTGCCGTCCACCACGGCGCCGGACAGCGGAGTGGCGACACCCGGGTAGAGCTTGCCGGGCCGCAGGTTGATGCCCTGGTCGAACGCGAACCGCAGCTTCAGCAGCAGCCCGCGCTCCAACAGCCCGCTGGGAATCTCGGTGCTGCCTGGGGCAACACCCACGGCGCCAAGAATGATCGCGTCGTTGGCTGCCAGGCTGGCGATCGTCTCTTCGCTCAGCACCTCACCGGTCTTGAGCCAGTGGTCGCCGCCGAGGTCGTAGTCGACGAATTCGAAGGCGTCCTCGCCGGTGGTTGCCTTGAGCACCTTCAGTGCCTCTGCAACCACTTCGGGGCCGATGCCGTCGCCCGGGATGACGGCGATTCTGGGACGTTGTTGCTGATCAGTCATGCCAAGGATGCTAAGGGTTCGCGCCGGGCGACTTGTTTCGGTCTCAGCCACGCAGCGAACCGGACCGCAGGATGGAAGCTTCCAGTGAGCTTTCCGGGCAGCTGTACCTTAGAGCGCATGTCACTCTCGTTCGACACAACGGGCAGCTACGAGTTCTCCAGCGCAGCCGAGATCTCGAGGATCCACGCCAATCCCGGCTTCGGCCGCTACTTCGGCGACCACATGGCGGTAGCCACCTGGACCGAGGAATCCGGCTGGGCCGACGACCGGATCGTGCCGTATGGGTCCTTCATGCTGAACCCGGGCTCTGCCATCTACCACTACGGGCAGGAGGTGTTCGAAGGTCTCAAGGCTTACCGTCGCGCTGACGGCTCTGTCTGGTTGTTCCGGCCGGAGGCCAACGCTGCCCGGATGGTGAGCTCGGCCAAACGTCTGGCCCTGCCCCCGCTGCCCGAGGAGGATTTCCTGACCAGCATCCGTCAGCTGGTCGAGCTGGACGAGCGGTGGGTTTCCGGTGCTGCCGAGCAGAGCCTCTACCTGCGTCCGTTCCTGATTGCCGACGAGGACTTCCTCGGTGTGCGCCCCGCCAAGACCGTCAAGTACTGCTTGATCACCAGCCCCGTGGGCGCCTACTTCGAGGGTGGCGTCAAGCCCGTGGACATCTGGGTGGAGAAGCAGTACGCCCGGGTGGCCAACGGCGGCACCGGCTCGGCCAAGTGCGCGGGCAACTATGCCGCGTCGCTGTACCCCCAGGAGAGGGCGGCCGGTTTTGGCTGCAGCCAGGTGCTCTTCGTCGACAACGCGGAACACCGTTGGGTGGAGGAGTTGGGTGGCATGAACATCTTTATGATCACCAAGGACGACGAACTGGTCACGCCGAACCTGAACGGCAACATTCTGCCTGGCGTGACAAGGGACTCGATCCTGAAGGTAGGGCCGGAGCTGGGTCTCAAACCAGTCGAGCGCCCGATCGACATCGCAGAGGTGCTCGCAGGCATCGACTCCGGGGATGTTCGGGAGCTGTTTGCCTGTGGCACCGCCGCAGTGATCACGCCGATCGGCTCGCTGACCGACGAGTCCGGCAAACACGTCATCGACACCGAGGCCGCCACTCACACCATGCCGCTGCGCGACTACCTGGTGGGTGTCCAGTACGGGCTTCGAGATGACACATTCGGTTGGACCCACAAGGTCTGCTGACCAGCCAGAGCGGTGCAGGCCTTGCTCAGGCGCACCATGCATCGCACCCATCACGGCCCCTAGCTCGGGGAGAGGAATCCATGTCGACCGTTCCTGTCATGCCAGACAACTTCTGCCTGTACGACACCACGCTGCGAGATGGCACGCAGCAAGAGGGCATGCAGCTCTCGAACCCTGACAAACTGCGCATCGCCGGTCTGCTCGATGACCTGGGCATCGGTTTCATCGAAGGCGGATGGCCCGGCTCCAACCCTGCCGACACCGAATTCTTCGCGACAGCCCGAACCCAGCTGGAGCTTCGCAACGCCAAGCTGGTGGCCTTCGGTGCCACTCGCAAGGCTGGTAGCAGCGCCGCCCAGGACCGGCTGCTGCAGGCCTTGCTGGAGGCAGAGACCGAATGGATCTGCCTGGTGGCCAAGTCTCACGACCTGCATGTCACCCAGGCGCTGCGCACCACTCTGGACGAGAACCTGGCGATGATCACCGACTCGGTCCGCCACTTGGTGGAACGTGGACGCAAGGTCATTGTCGACTGTGAGCATTTCTTCGACGGCTACCGGCACAATCCCGTCTACGCACTGGAAGCCGTGCGCACTGCCGCCGAGGCAGGTGCGGAGTACGTGGTGCTGTGCGACACCAACGGTGGCATGCTGCCCAACGACATGGGTGACATCGTTTCAGCTGCCGGCCAGATCGGGATCGAGCTCGGGATCCATTGTCACAACGACTCGGGATGTGCGGTTGCCAACACCCTTGCCGCGACAGAGGCCGGAGCCACCATGGTTCAGGGCACCATGAACGGCTACGGGGAGCGGACCGGCAATGCCGACCTGACCACGGTCATCGGCAACGTCGCGTTGAAGTGGGGCTGGCCGGTGCTGTCACCGCACCAGCTGCGTACCCTGACTTCGACCTCGCACACCATTGCCGAGATCGCCAGTCAGCCCGGGCAGCCGCGTCAGCCGTACGTCGGTGATTCGGCGTTCGCCCACAAGGCCGGCCTGCACGCCAGCGCCATCAAGGTGAACGAGTCGCTGTACCAGCACGTGGAGCCGGAGGACGTCGGCAACGACATGCGGATGCTGATCAGCGACATGGCCGGTCGCGCCAACATCCAGATCAAGGGCGAGCAACTGGGTCTTGACCTGTCCGACCGGGATCTGGCCAACCGGTTGTCCACGCTCGTCAAGGAACGGGAGTCCGCTGGGTATTCCTATGAAGCCGCCGACGCGAGCTTCGAGTTGCTGGCACGCGAAGCGATCGATGCCCTGGACCGGCCGTTCGAACTGATCAGTTGGCGGGTGTTCAGCGAGGGGCACGCGAATCCGGAAATGGACGTTTCGGAGGCCACTGTCAAGCTCGAGGCCAAGGGACAGCGCCAGAATTATGTCGGCGAGGGCAACGGCCCAGTGAACGCGCTCGGCGACGCGCTCAACCGTGCGCTTGCGCCCGCCTATCCGTTCGTGGCCAGTTACGACCTGGTCGACTACCGGGTGCGCATCCTCGACAAGGGGCATGGCACGGACGCAACGGTCCGGGTGCTCATCGACACCACCGACGGCAAGCATCGCTGGACGACCGTCGGCGTGGGCACCAACGTCATCGAGGCGTCCTGGGAAGCTCTGGCCGAGGCATATCTGTACGGTCTGATCCACAACCATGGTGCGCAGACGGAGCAGTAGGCCGAGCCATTGATCGTGGGCCCCGGGTCAGGTCCGGCCCGGGGCGCCACGACCAGGCGGGGGAGCCCTGTGAGGTCGCTAGGCTTTCGACATGCGCATCGCCCGTTATGTCCCGACCGGATCCCCTGACCCCGCCTTCGGCATCGTGGAGCTTGCTGAAGACGCCGGCAATTTCCCCGACACTGTCGCCACCATCACCGGGGACCCGCTGGCCGGGCCGGTGAACTACACGGGCGAGCGGCTCCCGCTGGCGCAGGTGCGGCTGCTCGCACCGGTGATCCCGCGCAGCAAGGTCGTCGCGGTTGGCAAGAACTACGCTGCACACGCAGCCGAGATGGGCTCCGAGGTGCCGTCCGCACCCATTCTCTTCCTCAAGCCGAACACCAGTGTGATCGGGCCCGACGAGGCCATCATCAAGCCCTTCGAGATCAGCGAGCTCAGTTACGAGGCGGAGTTGGCTGTTGTGATCGGCCGGATCTGCCGCAGGGTGCCCCTGGAGCGGGTGCCCGAGGTGATCTTCGGCTACACCTGCGCCAACGACGTGACAGCCAGAGACGTGCAGCGAGCCGAGCAGCAGTGGACACGGGCCAAGGGGTGGGACACGTTCTGCCCGCTGGGTCCGTGGATCGTGACCCATTTGAGCGTGGACGAGGCCCAGAACGTGCGTGTGGTCAGCCGCGTGGATGGCGAGCTTCGTCAGGACGGCAACACCAACCAGATGCTCTGGTCCATTCCGGAACTGGTCTCCTACGTCTCCAACTTCACCACCTTGCTGCCCGGTGACGTCATTCTCACGGGTACCCCGGCCGGGGTCGGTGAGTTGCGGCCGCTGCAACACGTCACGGTCGGGATCGACTCCATCGGGGAGTTGCACAACGTTGTGGTGGCCGAAGCTGAGGAAGCTTCCGGGATCGACGAGTGAGCAGGGTCAGCAAGCTTTCCGAGTGGTTGACCTCAGGCGGTCAGCAGGGCTGGACCCCCGTTGTCATCGGCCCGCCGGCCAAGGTCGACTACAGCCAGGTGTTGACAGGTGCGCCGGCTCGCCCCTCGACTTTCGTGGGCGGCCTGCTGGCCACGCTGACCGGCTACACGTTGGTGTTCCCGCTGATCATGCAGTTCGTGCTGGTGATCGGCTATGTCGCCCGAGGGCGCCCCGGTGAGTTCACCGACTTCGTCACAGCGGCCAGCCAGTTCCGCTACCTGGAGGGGCTGCTGGCCAGCCACCTCGGCCTGGCTGCGTTCATCCCGATGGTCCTGTTGCTGGTGCGCTACCTGCACCAGCGTCCGCCCGCCTTCGCCAGCTCTGTGCAGCCCGGTATTCGGTGGCGGTTCCTGGCTGTGTGCGTGGTGGCTGCTACGGTGACCATCAACCTCGTGTACTGGATCAGTCGCGGCTTCGCGCCCTTGACCGGCGAACCGCAGGCAAACGCATGGTTGTGGTTGCTGGTCCTCTTGCTCACCGCGCCGTTGCAGGCCGCTGGTGAGGAATACCTCTTCCGCGGCTACCTGACGCAGGTGCTGGGTTCGGTGATCCGCAGCCGTTGGGCAGCGGTGGTCGCCTCCGCCTTGTGTTTCGCCCTGGTGCACGGAGCCCAGAATCCGGCCCTGTTCATCAGCCGGTTCGGTTTCGGGCTGCTGGCTGGTGGCGTGGTGGTTCTGACCGGTGGACTCGAGGCAGGCATCGCCGCGCACACCGTCAACAACCTTTTCGCGTTCGGTTATGCCGTTGCGGCGGGGGGAGTGTCGGCCGCGCGCACCACCACCGAGGTAAGTTGGGGCGTCACTGCCTGGAGCTTGGGCGGGTATGCCCTGACCTTCGCCGTGGCGTGGCTCATCGGGCGCCGGATGAACGTGGCGACGTTGACCCCCGACCGGGTTTGACAGGCTGTTCGGCTGGCCGGGGCAGCCAATTTGTGGAAAGCCGCCGCTGTCCACTAATATTTCCAGACGTTGCTCCACCGCGGTGGAGCAGTCGAATGGCAGATGGTTCTAGGGGTATAGGGTAATTGGCAGCCCGACAGATTCTGGTTCTGTTAGTCCAGGTTCGAGTCCTGGTACCCCTGCGGTGAGTTGTCTCTGGTGCTGCGAAAGACGTAGAATCAGACTGCTCATCCAGACTGATGATCTGACAGGTCACTGATCTTGCAAGTCACTGATCTTACGAGTCACAGGTCTGGCCCCGTTGTGTAGCGGCCTAGCACGCGGCCCTCTCAAGGCTGAAACGGCGGTTCGAATCCGCTCGGGGCTACGAGTCAACGAAAGGGCCCCAACCGCAAGGTTGGGGCCCTTTCGCGTGTTCCTGGAGATGTGGTGGCAGCCCCCGGGGGTCAGTCGTTGGAGCCGGTACGGCGCAGCACCTCCGACAGTTTCTCCGCCGCGGCCATGACCGCCGGGGCGTACAGACGCCCGGGCTGGCGGGTGAGCCTCTCGATGGGGCCGGACACCGAGACCGAGGCAATCACTTTGCCGTTGGGCGAGCGAACCGGCGCCGAGACGGAAGCCACTCCCGGCTCACGCTCGGCCACGGTCTGAGCCCAGCCGCGCTTGCGGACCGTTGCCAGAGCCACCGCCGAGAAGTTCGCGTTCGCGAGCCCGCGCTGGATGCGTTCCGGATCCTCCCAGGCGAGCAAGACCTGAGCGGCCGACCCTGCGCTCATGGTGAGCTGTGTGCCCACCGGGGTGGTGTCACGAAGGCCCGATGGGCGATCTGCAGTGGCTGCACACACGCGCACGTCGCCTTGCCGGCGAAAGAGCTGGGCGGACTCGCCCGTGATGTCGCGCAGGCGCGCAAGAATGGGACCTGCGGTGGCCAGCAGGCGATCCTCGCCGGCCGCCGCCGCCAACTCGATCATTCGAGGCCCCAGCACAAAACGGCCCTGCAAATCCCTGCCCACCAAGCGATGGTGCTCCAGCGCCACGGCGAGACGGTGCGCTGTCGGCCTGGCAAGCCCGGTGGACTGCACCAACCCCGCCAGTGTGAGCGGACCTTGTTCCAAGGCCCCCAACACCAGCGCGGCCTTGTCGAGTACCCCTACTCCACTGCTCTCGTTCATAGTGTGAGACTAACATCTCGCATCTTGATACCGCACCCTGGTTGGCGGGATGATGTTCCCATGGGAAGAACTCTGAGCGAGAAGGTCTGGGACGATCACGTGGTCCGTCGGGCTCACGGCGAGCCGGATCTGCTGTACATCGATCTCCAGCTGGTCCACGAGGTCACCAGCCCGCAGGCCTTCGAGGGCTTGCGGCTTGCAGGTCGGACGGTACGACGTCCTGATCTGACGATGGCCACCGAGGACCACAACACGCCTACCGTCGACATCGACAAGCCGATCGCTGACCTGGTGTCACGAACCCAGATCGAGGCGCTGCGCAGGAACGTCGCGGAGTTTGGAGTCCCCATCTTCTCGCTCGGCAACGGCGAACAGGGTGTGGTGCACGTGATGGGGCCGCAGGTCGGACTCACCCAGCCGGGCATGACCATCGTCTGTGGTGATTCCCACACGGCCACCCATGGTGCTTTTGGGGCGCTCGCCTTCGGTATCGGCACCAGCCAGGTTGAGCATGTGTTGGCCACCCAGACCCTGCCGCACAACACGCTCAAGACCATGGCTGTCACCGTGACCGGGGAGTTGCCCGACGACGTGACTGCCAAGGACGTCATCCTCGCCCTGATCGCCAAGGTGGGTACTGGCGGCGGGCAGGGCTACATCGCCGAGTATCGCGGCGAGGCCATCGCGAAGATGTCGATGGAAGGCCGGATGACGCTGTGCAACATGTCGATCGAGTGGGGCGCCAAGGCCGGTCTCGTCGCTCCCGACCAAACCACCTACGACTACCTGCAGGGACGGCCGTACGCACCGCAGGGCGCCGACTGGGACGAGGCGATGGCGTACTGGCAGACGCTGCGCACCGACGACGACGCGGCGTTCGACGCCGAGGTCACCCTCGATGTCTCCGCCCTGACCCCGTTCGTGACGTGGGGTACCAACCCGGGTCAGGGCGTGCCGTTGGGTGGCGTGGTCCCCGATCCGGCCAGTTTCGAAGACGAATCGGCGCGCAATGCGGCGGAGCGTGCCCTGGTGTACATGGACCTCAAAGCCGGCACCCCGATGCGCGACATCAAGGTGGACACCGTCTTCGTGGGCTCCTGCACCAACGGGCGGATGGAAGACCTGCGGCTTGCCGCCAGCGTCATCAGCGGCCGCAAGGTTGCTGACGGTGTCCGCATGCTTGTGGTGCCGGGATCGGCGTCGGTACGCCGGCAGGCCATGGACGAAGGTCTGGACGAAATCTTCACTGCTGCTGGAGCTGAGTGGCGGGAGGCGGGCTGCTCCATGTGCCTGGCCATGAATGCTGACAAGCTTGCCCCCGGGGAGCGCAGTGCTTCCACGTCGAACCGTAACTTTGAAGGTCGTCAGGGTCAGGGTGGCCGCACGCATCTGGTCAGCCCCGCCGTGGCTGCTGCTACCGCCGTTGCTGGCCACCTGGCCGCGCCCGCAGACCTGTAAGGAGAAAACCCATGGACAAGTTCGAGACCCACACCGGCGTGCCGGTGCCGCTGCGCCGCAGCAACGTCGACACCGACCAGATCATCCCGGCGGTTTACCTCAAGCGCATCACCCGCACCGGTTTTGAGGACGGACTGTTCTCAGCTTGGCGCACTGATCCCGATTTCGTCCTCAACCAGCCTGGCTACCGCGACGCAAGCATTCTGGTGGCCGGCCCTGACTTCGGTACCGGCAGCTCCCGGGAACACGCGGTGTGGGCGCTGCAGAACTACGGCTTCAAGGTCATCCTGGGCTCCCGGTTTGCCGACATCTTCCGTGGCAACGCAGGAAAGGCCGGCCTGTTGGTGGGCCAGCTGGATCCGGCCGATGTTGAAACACTCTGGGAGTACGCCGAGGCCAACCCCGGCGCGCCGATCACGGTTGACCTGATCACCAAGACCGTGACCGCCGGCGACGACCGTTACCCGTTTGAGCTGGACGAGTTCACTCGTGGCCGACTGCTGGCCGGCCTGGACGACATCGGCGAGACCCTGACCCACGAATCCGAGATCGCTGCCTTCGAGGCCACGCGCCCCGGTTTCAAGCCGAGCACCCTGCCCATCCGGGTCTGAACCGGCGATGTGGTTGGGGCTTGAGCGGGGTTCAGCTGAAGCGATCCCGGTCACCAAGCCCAGGTTGCAGGATCTGAATTGGCATCACAACGGTTCTGCATCCTGGGCTTTCAAGCTGATCGTCGTGGTCGGGCATGGCCTGTTGAACCTGCTGGTCCGTCGTGACTGGGACCCTGCCCCAACGGTGCCGCGAACCGGCCCCGCGATCATCGCCGTCAACCACAACAGCAACGCCGACCCCCTGGTGGTGGGGGAGTACCTGGTCTGGCACGGTCGCTGGCCGCACTTCCTCGCCAAGGCCGAGATGTTCACCTGGCCCGTCATCGGACGGCTGCTGCCGCTGGTTGGGCAGATCCCGGTGCAGCGCGGTGCCAGGAGCGCGGGGGACTCGTTGGCAGCTGCCGCGCAGGCGTTGCAGCGAGGCGACCTGGTCGTGATCTACCCCGAGGGTACGTTCACCCATGATCCGGACGAGTGGCCGATGGCGCCCCACACCGGAGCCGTGCGATTGGCACTGCGCACCGGGGTGCCGCTGATCCCGCTGGCCCAATGGGGCGCCAACCACGTGCTGCCGTCTCCCGGGCTGCGTCCAGGCGGCTGGTTCGCCCGCCCGCGGGTGACGTTGCGATGTGGGCAGCCCATGGACCTGTCCGGGGTGGACGGGGGGTCGGGCGTCTCCGTCCAGGCGGCGTCGAGGCGCCTGATGGACGAAATCACCGCGATGCTCGAACAGATACGTCAACAGTCGGCTCCCGAGGGCCGATGGCTGCGACGACGGCGAGCCAGGGTTCCGCGCGACGAGGCTGTTGCCTGAGCGGGAAACCGCCCACATCTCGCTAGGCTGGTGACCATTCCCGTACTTTGAGTGAGGACATCGATGAGCCAGCGCAGCACCGTGATGATTGTTTTTGGTGGCCAATCGGTCGAACATGGAGTTTCCTGCCTCACCGCTGCCGGCGTGATCGGGGCCATCGACCGTAGTCGTTTCGACATCCAGGGCGTCGGCATCGCGACTGACGGCAGCTGGCACCGAGTGTCGCTGGAGACCATCGAGGGGCTGGCCATGGACGGCGGCACCTTCCCCAGCGTCGACTCGACGTCCCCCCTCGCCACCTTGGTGCGTCGGGGCGACCAGGTGCAGCTGGCAACGGTAGAGGGCGACCGGTTGACCGATCAGGTGCCTGTGGACGTGGCGTTTCCGCTTCTGCACGGCCCGTTCGGTGAGGACGGCACCATCCAGGGTCAGTTCGAGATGCTCGGCTTGCGGTACGTGGGAGCAGGTGTCGCTGCAAGCGCCATCGGTATGGACAAGCACCTGATGAAGGTTGCGTTCGCCGCTGCCGGGGTTCGCGTGGGCCCCTTCTGCGTCATCGCGGCTGGGGAGTGGATTCAGGACCGGTCCGCTGCTCTGGCGAAGGCCAGCCGTCTGCAGTTCCCTGTCTACGTCAAGCCTGCCCGCGGTGGTTCGTCCCTCGGTATTTCGCGGGTGGCCACACCCGAGGGTTTGGAGGCGGCAATCGAAGAGGCCCGTAGACACGACCCGAAGGTGCTGGTCGAGGAGGGTTTCAGCGATGTGCGCGAGGTGGAGTGCGGCGTGCTGGGAGGACGTGACGGTGGACCCATCCGGACTTCGCGTCCAGGGGAAGTGGTCGTACGCGTCAAGGAGGGCTTCTACGATTTCGAGACCAAGTATCAGCCCACCGAGGATGAGGTCGGCTTGCAGGTGCCTGCCGAGCTGACGCCGCAGGCCGAGGCCGCCATTCGCGAGCAGGCCGCCCGCTGTTTCGAGGCAATCGGGGCGGAGGGGCTGGCACGGCTGGACGCGTTCCTGATGCCCGACGGCAGTTGTCTGGCCAACGAGATCAACACGATGCCCGGCTTCACTCGCTTCTCGATGTTTCCGCTGATGTGGCAGGCCACCGGGTTGAGTTATCCGGACCTGATCTCGGATCTGATCGATCAGGCCAAGCAGCGTCCGCTTGGCCTGCGTTGAACCCCAGCGGCTAGCGTGGCATCCATGGCAACACGCTCTGGTTCCCGTCCCGTCGCCTCGTCAGGCGACCCCCAGACCCTGCAGGAGATGGGCGAGTTTCCACTGATCGCCCTGATGACCCGCCAGTTGGTGATGCCTCCGGCGGTGTCGGTCGGCCCCGGCGACGATGGTGCAGTTTTCCTGGTCAATGGTTCGGCCGTGGTCAGCGTCGATGTGCTCATCGAAGGCGTCCACTTCCGTCGGGACTGGTCCAGCGCCACCGAGATCGGGCGCAAGGCCATCGCAGTCAACGTTGCCGACCTGGAGGCCATGGGCGCCATCCCGCTGGTGGTCGTGATCGGCTTTGCAGCTCCGGGCGACCTACCGGTGCAGTGGGCGCGCGAGTTCATGACCGGGGTGCGGGAGGAAGCCGATCGCGCCGGGGTCACCCTGGTCGGTGGTGACACCAGCGCAGCACGGGACATTTCCATCTCGGCCACCGTGATCGGTCAGACCGGTGGGGTGCCGGTCGTGTCGCGCAGCGGCGCCCACGCCGGGCAGGTGGTGGCCTTTCGAGGACGGCTCGGCTATGCCGCAGCCGGGCTGGCGGCCTTGGGACGCGGCTTCCGTTCCCCTCGTGCGGCCGTCGACGCACAGCGCTGCCCGCAGCCTCCCTACGGGGCAGGTCATCAGGCGGCACAGGCCGGGGCCACCGCGATGATCGACGTCTCTGACGGGCTGCTGGCCGATCTCGGCCACATCGTTCGTGCCAGTGACGTTGCCATCGATCTGGACTCCGGACGGTTCGTCATCCCTGATCCCGTGCAAGCTGTGGCCGCCGCAACCGGACGAAATCCGCTCGAATTCGTGCTCACCGGAGGTGAAGACCATGCCCTGGTTGCCACCTTCGAGCTCGGCGCGGTGCCGGACGACTGGCAGGTGATCGGTGTCGTCACCGAGCCGGGTGAGGAGGGGCCCGACGTGACTGTCGACGGCCGAAAGTGGGACGGCGAGGTAGGCTGGACCCACTTCCAGCGCGGCTGAGGACCCTCCGCGGGCGGCGTGGGAGTCCGGCCGCCCCCGTCGATGGTCTAACCTGAAGAGCATGGCGACCCGCGCGTCTTCCCCACCGCGGTCTCGCAGCAGTGCCAGCACGTCGGGCTCCAAGAAGCCTGGCACGACGCAGCGCGCTGCCGCAGGAACGCGGTCGTCCGGAAGCAAGACAAAGACCACCACCCGCCCCGGCCAGCAAGCCAGGGGCTCGGGTGGTGCCGCACGCAGCACCCGGAAGCGGCCTGCTGCCCAGCGCCCCAACGTCCTCGTCCGGATCTTCGTGGGCTTCTGGTCAGGGTTGGCCAGGCTGCTCGGCACCGCTGTACGGGGCATCGGGCGCAGCGCTAGGGACCTCGACCCAGCGCTACGCCGCGACGGGGCCGGGTTGGTGTTCATCGCCTTGGCGACCCTGCTGGCCGCCTGTTTCTGGTTCACGATTCCGGGCACCATCGGAGCCGGGCTTCGGGTCGGCGTTTCGACCGTGTTCGGTATGGCCAGTTATGCGACGCCGATCTTCTTGCTCTGGATGGCGTGGCGAACTCTGCGGAATCCGCTGGCCAACGGCCCCACCGGCCGTCAGGTTGTGGGTTGGACCACCTTCTTCTTCGGCCTGCTCGGTGTCATCAATCTCACCTGGTCCCCGCTGCCCGCACCAAGTGACCCGGAGCGGATGCGCGCTGCCGGTGGAGCGCTTGGTTACATCAGTTCGTCCATGTTCGCGCAACTGATGCCCGACGGGTTGGCGGGGTTCCTGCTGGCATTGGTGGGGCTGTTCGGCGTAATTGTGATCGTTGGCAAACCGATCCACGAAATCCTGCAGAGCATCGACTCAGCGGTGCAAGGCTCGTTGGACTGGCTGGACGAGGCTCGTGCACAGCGCGCCGAAGCCAAGCTGCGCTACGGCGTTGACGAAGCCTACGACTCGCCGCTGATCGCCGATGAGGTGCCCGAACCGCTGCCTGTGGAGTCAGCCGACCCGCGTCCCGCCGAGCTGCCTGCACCGGCGCCTGTGGCCGTGCCTGCCTTGCCAACAGCAACGCTGCCAGCTGAGCAGTCCGAGTTGCCCGCGCCGGCGCACACCCCCAACCCGCCGCGCGTTGAACAGCTGCAGTTGTCCGGTGACGTCGTCTACACATTGCCCGACCAGGGGATGCTGAGCGCCGGAACGGTGCCGAAGACCCGGTCGGAGGCCTCGGACGCGGTGGTGTCGAGGCTGCAAGACGTGTTCGCCGAGTTCGACATCGACGCGCGCGTCACCGGATACACGCGCGGCCCGACGGTCACCCGCTATGAGGTCGAGGTGGGTAACGGCGTCAAGGTCGAGAAGGTCACTGCCTTGTCGAAGAACATCGCCTACGCGGTTGCTTCGCCGGATGTGCGGGTGCTGTCGCCGATTCCGGGGAAATCAGCGATCGGTATCGAGATCCCCAACAAGGACAAGGAGGTCGTTGCGCTCGGTGACGTCCTCCGCTCCACGAAGGCTCGAAACGATCACCACCCGCTGACCGTCGGTCTGGGCAAGGATGTCGAGGGCAGCTTCGTGCTTGCCAACCTGGCCAAGATGCCGCACCTGTTGGTGGCAGGCGCAACCGGCTCCGGCAAGTCGAGTTTCGTCAACTCGATGATCACCTCGATCATGATGCGCTCCACTCCGGATGAGGTGCGGATGCTGTTGGTCGACCCCAAGAGAGTGGAGCTGAACCACTACGAGGGGATCCCGCACCTGGTCACTCCCATCATCACCAGCCCCAAGAAGGCAGCCGATGCGCTGCAATGGGTGGTGCGCGAGATGGACCAGCGTTATGACGATCTGGCGGCGTTCGGTTTCCGTCACGTGGACGACTTCAACAAGGCCATCCGGGCCGGCCAGGTGAAGCTGCCGGCCGGCTCCGAGCGTCGACTCGCCCCCTACCCCTACCTCGTGGTGGTTGTCGACGAGTTGGCCGACCTGATGATGGTGGCCCCCCGTGACGTGGAGGATTCAATCGTTCGCATCACCCAGTTGGCTCGAGCAGCGGGCATCCATCTGGTGTTGGCGACCCAGCGGCCTTCGATCGACGTGGTGACCGGCCTGATCAAGGCCAACATCCCGTCCAGGCTGGCCTTCGCCACCTCGTCGATGACCGACTCTCGGGTCATCCTGGACCAGCCTGGAGCCGAGAAACTGGTCGGCCAGGGCGACGGTCTGTTCCTGCCGATGGGCTCCAGCAAGCCCGTGCGCGTCCAGGGCTCGTGGGTGACTGAGGCCGAGATCCGTGACGTCGTCGAACATGTGAAGGGCCAGCTCGAGGCCAAGTATCGCGAGGACGTCGCGGTGCCTGTCGACGACAAGCCCAAGGTGGCCGAGGACATCGGCGACGACCTTGACCTGGTGCTGGATGCCGCTCGGCACGTCATAGAACTGCAGCTCGGTTCGACATCGATGTTGCAGCGCAAGCTGCGGATCGGGTTTGCCAAGGCGGGCCGCATCATGGACATCCTCGAAAATCGCGGGGTGGTAGGGCCCTCCGAGGGCAGCAAGCCGCGCGAGGTGCTGGTCGGTCCGGACGGCCTGGACGATGCGCTGGCCATGCTCGCTGGCGAAGCCTGACCGGCGCCCGTTCGCCACAACTTGCGACAGCGGACCATACTGGGGTCGATGTCCAGTCCAGACGAGAACCATGAATTGATCACCGCGCATGTGGTGACCCTCGGTTGCGCGCGCAACGAGGTTGACTCCGAAGAACTCGCGGCACGCTTGGCGGCCGACGGGTTCCAACTGGTCGACGACCCCGCCGACGCGCAGGCGCTCCTGGTCAACACTTGCGGCTTCATCGATCAGGCCAAGAAGGATTCCATCGACACCCTTCTCGAGGTCGCCGACCTGAAGCAGTCCGGTGCAGCCCAGGCCGTGGTGGCGGTGGGCTGCCTTTCCGAGCGGTACGGCCAGGAACTGGCCGATGAGCTGCCGGAGGCGGATGCGGTACTGAGCTTCGACGACTACCCGCAAATCGCAGCTCGCCTGCGGTCGATCCTGGCTGGGGGGCGTCCGAGTGCCCATCAGCCGCGGGATCGGCGGGAGCTGCTTCCTGCAACCCCGCTCGCCAGGCCTGGGGCAGGCGTCTTCGTGCCGGGTCACCAACTCCAGGAGCCCTCAGGGCTGCCCGCATCAGGGCCGCGAGTGCTGCGTCGCCGGCTGAACACAGCGCCCATCGCTCCGCTCAAGATCGCCTCTGGCTGCGACCGACGCTGCGCCTACTGCGCCATCCCCAGCTTCCGGGGCTCTTTCCTGTCCCGGCCACCTGAGGAGATTGTGGCGGAGGCCCGGTGGCTCGTCGACGAGGGTGTCCGTGAGGTCATGTTGGTCTCGGAGAACTCGTCTTCCTACGGCAAGGACCTGGGGGACCTGCGCCTTCTGGAGCGGCTCCTCGGCGAGCTGGATCGGGTTGACGGGCTGGAGTGGATCAGGGTCTCCTACCTGCAACCCGACGAGGTCAGGCCGTCGCTGGTGGCGGCGATGACCGACGGCGGCAAAGTCGTGCCCTATTTCGACCTCAGCTTCCAGCACGCGTCCGGCCCGCTCTTGCGCCGGATGCGCCGGTTTGGTGACGCTGACGATTTTCTGGCACTGCTGGATTCGATCCGATCCCGAAGTCCGCGGGCGGGAGTGCGCAGCAACTTCATCGTCGGATTCCCCGGCGAGACCGATGAGGACCTCGCGAAGCTGGAGGAGTTCCTGGTTCAGGCACGTCTGGACGCGGTGGGCGTGTTCGCCTATTCAGCGGAGGAGGGCACGCAGGGCGCCACCTTGGGCGGCCAGCTTGACCCCGACGAGATCGACGCACGCCATCGGCGAATCAGTGACCTGGCCGAGCAGCTGTGCGACGAGCGCGCAGAGCAGCGTCTGGGCGAGACCATCGACGTCCTGATCGAGAGCGTGGCCGATCAGGTGACCGGACGCGCGGCGCACCAAGGCCCTGACGTTGACGGCATCACGACTGTGGTGGGTTGGCAGGGCACCCGCCGTCCGCGGGTTGGCGATATGGTGGCGGCAACGGTGCAGGATTCGGTCGGTGTCGACCTGGTCGCAGGGGTCAGGGAATCCTGAAGCGAAGATCCGTGAACCCGCCAGAGGAGCCTGATGACAGCACCAGCCGGTGGGCCCGAGCCGCGGTCGACCTGGGATTTTGCCTGGAACGTTCCCAACGTGTTGACGCTGCTACGTATCCTGGCCGTCCCGATCTTCGCCTGGATGCTGTTGGCCCATCCTCATGATCAGGGGTGGCGGTTCGCCACCACCGGCGTCTTCGTGTTGGCCATCCTCACGGATCTCGCGGATGGCCACATCGCCCGCAAGTATGACCTGATCACGAATTTCGGCAAGCTCTGGGACTCGATCGCGGACAAGGCACTGACCGGAATGGCGTTCCTGGGGCTGTCCATCGTGGGGGAGTTGCCATGGTGGCTCACCATCATCGTGCTGGTGCGGGAGTGGGGGATCACTGCCATGCGCTTTGCGGTGCTCAAGTACGGCGTGATGTCCGCCAATCGGGGTGGAAAACTCAAGACCCTGCTCCAGTCGGTGGCGCTGCCGATGTTCCTGCTCTGGCTGCCGAACGCGCCGACAGCGTGGGTGGTGGCGAAGTGGGCGGTAATGATCCTTGCTTTTGCCCTCACCGTGCTGACAGGCCTCGACTATCTGCGGGAGGCACGACGGCTGCGCAAGGCGGCGCTGGCCGCTGGGCACGCTGTCGACATCAGCCAGGTGCGGAAACCCACATGACGAACTCTCGCCTGGTGGCACCGACGGGTTGCGCGTGATGGCCTTGGCAGCCGCTCTGCTGGACGCCTGCTGGGCCAGGGGCTGGACGCTCGCGACCTGCGAGTCGCTCACCGGCGGGGGTGTGGGAGCCATCATCACGTCCGTGCCGGGCTCATCCCGAGTCTTCCGGGGCGGTTTGATCACCTACGCCACCGACCTCAAGGTCTCCCTGGCCGGGGTGGACGCCGATTTTGTCGCCATTCACGGGGTGATCAACTCCCGAACCGCCCGCGAGATGGCAGCCGGTGCTGCTCGTGCCTGCGCGGCTGACGTTGCGATCGCCACCACCGGGGTGGCCGGACCAGACAGCGAGGACGGCGTGGCTCCCGGGCTGGTGTGGCTCGCGGTCTGCTGGCCCGGTCCGGGCGGACACCGGGTGGCCGTGCGTCGCCTGTGCCAGGCCGGTGATCGGGGACAAGTACGGGCTGCAACCGTTGAAAGCGCCCTCACGTTCGCTCTGGAGTGCGTCGGGACGGAGCCCTGATCTGGGCCTGCGCTCCTTTCCGGGTGGTCATTGTCGCTCGATCCGGAACTCGTGCCCGAATGTGGGAATGCAGGTGACCTTGGATTGGTTCCACATGACAAGTCCGAGATTCGGCACAGCGGCGGGAGACGACAATGAAGCCCAGACTTGTCCGTGAGTTGTTGGGAGAGGCGTTTCGTGAGCAGCGGATTGCCCAGGGTCGCACGCTGAGGGAGGTTTCCTTGGCGGCTCGTGTCAGCTTGGGTTACCTCTCCGAGGTGGAGCGTGGACAGAAGGAAGCGTCCAGTGAACTCATTTACGCCATTTGCAACGCGCTCGGGGTGCCGCCTTCGCAGACCTTCCTCAGTGTGAGCGAGAAACTCGCTGCCAGTGAGAACAGCCGTGTGCTCGCTGGATCTGCGGCCTGAACAACCCGAGTTCACGACGTCCGTTGACCTGCATCTGAGGTTATTTTCACTCCCGGGTGCGTCGCCGACGGTAGCCCTGCGGGACCATCACGAAACCTGCCCTTTCCAGAGCGACGCCCAGCTGAAGCTCCTGCAAGGCAGGGGCAGCGTTCACTCTCCGGATCGTCACGGCACCCAAGTGGCCGGTGTCAACAGCGGCAGCCAACTGGCTCAGCGCCCGGTCAAGCTGATCAGGGCTCGCCTGCGCGAACGTGATCAGGGTGTGGGCACCGCGTTCCAGGTAGATGACCGGGTATCCGTCGTCCAGCACGACCAGGGACCCTGCCTTGCGCGCGGGCCGGTGCCCCTGGGTGGCGGGCCAGGGCAGGGCGGCGCCGAACGGATTGGCGGGATCACAGGATGCCAGGAGAAGACCCGGGCACTTCTCAGTGCCACGCAACCGGTCCACAGCGCCCGGAAGTGCGAATTGAGCTGCCCCCAAACCTGCAATGAAAAAACCGCGGCGGGTGGAGCCGACATCCTCCATTGCTGACAGCACCCGATAGACGTCCGGATAGTTGGGCGTCAACGTTTCAGTCAGGACACTGCCTCGGGTCAGGACCCCATAGCGGCCCAGCTCGAGTTCCACTGCGCGCACCAGGGCGGGCGCACCCGTGTCGGTCGGCTCCACCAACGACCAACGTCCCACCGGGCCCCAGCGCGGCACGCCAGGTCGGGGCGGGCGTGTCAACATCCGTCGCCGTGGCGAGACGTTCTGCGTCCGACGCACTGCGCCGTGCCTGGACAGCTCCCGGACCGGGCCGAAGCTGTCCGCCGTCACCCTGCCGCTCCACGCCAACTCCCAGACTGCAGCGATGAGGGCTGATGGCGGGTGCTCGTCGGTGGCCAGGTCGTCCAGGCGCCAGGCACCGCCGCCGGCTAGTCTGGCGGCCAGCCATTCGGCGGGCGGCGTCAACTCCGCTCCACCAGGCTGGGTCAACACCAGCTCTCGCGGCCACAGCTGCACCCAGCCGTCATGTTGGCCCAGCTGGCCGTGACCGGTCCACACCACTTCGCCGGCATGGACGAGCTCATCGAGCATGCCTGGCTGGTAATCGCGGACCCGTGCAGCCAACACGAACGCCTCCACCATGGAGGCAGGAATCGGGTACCCGGCGAGCTGATCAATGGCGGCCAACACTGCGTCCACGCCAAGCCCGGGGGTCGCCAGGCCCTGCCAATTCGGCAGGAAGCGGGCGAACTGCCGCTGGTCGACCGACTCAACCTGGGAGCGCAGGTGAGCCAGGGCTCGCCGTTTCAGCAGGTCAAGCACCTCGTGATGGCAGTACTGGGTTTCCGCTGCCCCCGTCGTGAAGGACCCCTGCAGCACCGTCCCGACGCTGACCAGGTGGGCCATGCGACGACGGACCCGTTCAACCGGGACCCCGTAGCGATCTGCAATTTCTGGAGCGCTGCTCACTGCGTGGTGCAACAGCCAACGGATGAGCAGCCGATCCAGCGCCTCGTCAGGGCCACCGGGTGCCTGGGCGATGGGTGGCATGCCCAGGGCAGTATGCACCAGCCGAAGATCATCACTGATGGCGACCATCTCGCGTCCATTGAGTTGGCAGGTGGCCACTCGGCCCGACTTGATCAGGGTGGCCAGCCATTGCTCGGTTTCCGGACTGCTGGAGCGGGCCAGGCATTCCGGGACAGTCAACGGGCCCAGGGTTCGCAACAAATCCCACAGCTGCTCCAGGCTGCCGGCGCGCCCGGCAGGCTCGAGGCGCTGCAGCTTGGTATCAACCTCGCGAACCATCGCCGCAGTCAGCAGCTCCTCGCTGGCGCTTTGGCCGAGCAGCTCGGTCAACCGTTGGGGATCAAGGCTGAGCGCGGCCAGCCGCCGTTCAGCCAACGGTTGATCCTGGTCGTAGATGAACTGGCCCGTGTAACCGAACATCAGCGAGCGGGCAAAAGGCGACGGCTGCTCGGTCTCGACCACTACCAGGGCCATCCGCCGGGCTGCGATGTCGCGGAGCAATCGATGCAGCGCGGGCAGGTCGAACACGTCCTCCAGACATTCCCGCATCGTCTCCAGGGTGATGGGGAAGTCCGGATAGTTGCTGGCGACAGTGAGCAGCTGCGAGGCCCGTAGCCGCTGCTGCCACAGTGGGGAACGCTTGCCGGGGTCGCGTCGGGGCAGTAGTAGTGCCCGTGCTGAACACTCACGAAAGCGGGCAGCGAACAACGCGGAGCCGAGCACCTCTTCAGCGACGATCGACTCGATACTGTCGGCGTCGAGGTACAGCAACTCCGGTCCCGGGGGTGCGCCCTCGACGTCGGGAATCCGAAGGATGATGCCGTCGTTGGTGACAGTGGCCCGCACGTCGACGCCGTGGCGGTCCCTGGCATGTCGCTCGATGGCCAAGGACCACGGCGTCAGCACGGATGAGCCAAGGCTGCAATGGATGCAGACCCGCCAGGCGCCGAGCTCGTCACGGAAACGCTCCAGCAGGACGGTGGTGTCGCTCGGCAACTGTCCGGTGGCTTGTTGCTGATCGCCCAGGTAGTTGAGCAGGTTGCAGGTCGCCCGGTCGTCCAACCCCGCATCCACGCCACGTTGACGCGCCGCAGCGGGTGCCACGGTGGTCATTTCCCTGGTGAAGGCCCCGATCGCGCGGCCCAGCTCGGTTGGGCGCGAGAAGGAGTCCCCTTTCCAGAAGGGCGCTCGGCCCGGCGCGCCCGGCGCTGGGGACACCAGCACCTGGTTGGGAGTGATCTGTTCGACTCGCCACGACGACGTGCCAAGCGTGAAGACGTCACCGATGCGTGACTCGTGGACCATCTCTTCGTCCAGTTCGCCCACTCTGCGACCGGCCTGATGCGTCCCGACAGCGTCTGGGTCGCCGACCAGAAACACGCCGAACAGGCCACGGTCAGGTATCGTGCCTCCGCTGGTCGTCACCAGCCGCCGTGACCCGGGCCGTGCGACCACCAGATCGGTGCCGCGGTCCCAGACCAGCTTGGGCCGCAGTTCGGCGAAGTCCTCGCTGGGGTAGCGGCCGCACAACATGTCCAGCACGCCGTCAAAGGCCGATCGTGGCAGCTCGCGGTAGCAGTCCACGCGCCGCACCATCTCGAACATGGACTGGGCGGTGCGGGGGTGATCCAGGCACGTCGACACCAGCTGCTGGGCCAACACGTCCAAGGGGTTGCGCAGCGAACGGACTGGCTCGATGTCGCCGGCGAGCATGCCCTCGACGACCACCGCGGCTTCCAACAGGTCAGCTCGGGAGGTGGGAAAGATGGACCCCTGTGAAACCGCCCCCACATGGTGCCCGGCGCGACCCACGCGCTGTAGCCCGCTGGCAACCGAGGGAGGCGAGGCAATCTGGATGACCAGGTCGACCGCCCCCATGTCGATGCCGAGCTCCAGGGAACTGGTGGCCACCACGCAGCGTAGGCTGCCTGCCTTCAGCGCCGCCTCGACCTGGGCGCGTCGTTCCTTGCTGACGGAGCCGTGGTGGGCTTCAGCGATCAGGGGGAAGCCTGTGTCGGGTGTTTCGTTGTCGCTGGGGGGACCGTGACCGTTCACATCCACCAGCGGTCTTGTCGTCGCCGCAGACGCCTCGAGACGCTCGGCGTACAGCTCGTTCAGATGTGCGGTCATTCGCTCAGCGATACGTCGGGAGTTGACGAAACAGATGGTTGACCCGTGCGTGGTGATCAGGTCGAGCACCTGCTCCTCGATGTGCGGCCAGATCGATGGCGGGGCGTTGCGGTGGCCGAGCTCGGCGGGAGTCGCGAGCTGGGTCATGTCGTCCACGCCCACCAGGACGTCCAGCTGCACGATCTTGCCGGCGGGGGGACGAATCACCTTCACAGGATGGCTGCCGCCGAGGAAACGGGCGACCCTGTCGGCTGGGCGAACGGTGGCTGACAGCCCGATTCGCTGCGAGGGGCCGTTCGCGTTGAGGTCGTCCAGCCGCTCCAGGCTGACCATCAGGTGGGCTCCACGTTTGGTGCCGGCGACGTAATGCACCTCGTCCACAATGATGGTCTCTAGACCGTCTAGGGTCCCAGCCACCTGACTCGACAGCATCAGGAACAAGGACTCGGGTGTGGTGATCAGGATGTCAGGCGGGTGGAGCAGCAACCGGCGACGCTCGTTGGAGCTGGTGTCGCCTGATCGCACGGCGACACTGACCTCGGGCACCGGCACGCCGAGCCCGGCGGCAGTTTCCTGGATGCCGCGCAAGGGGGCGCGAAGGTTGCGTTCGACATCGACCGCCAGCGCCTTCAAAGGCGAGATGTACAGCACCCGAACCTTGCCCTTGTTGGGCTCGCGGCAAAGCCGGTCGAGGCTGTGCAGAAAGGCCGCCAGCGTCTTGCCTGACCCCGTGGGTGCGATGATCAGGGCGTTGTCGCCCTTTCCGATGGTTTGCCAGGCAGCGACCTGCGCTGAAGTGGGGGAGGGGAAGACGTCACGGAACCACTGGCGGACGGGCCGCGTGAACCCCGCCAACGTGGTGCTGGCCTTCACCCCTGCGATCATGGCTCCTCCAGATGGTCTGGTCTTCATTGTGTCGCGCGGCACCGACAGCTTGTGTCCGGGCTGCGAAGGACGCGGGTTGGGGCGTCCGGGTTGGGCTGCGACCTAGATTGGGACCGTGCGCGAAACTGAGCTCTGGCAGCGAATGACGTCCCATCTCGGCGATGGCTACGTACGCACCTGGGCTCACGAACAGGTGTTGGCCGACCTGGGTGGGCGCACCGTGGAGGAGGCACTGCATGCCGGGCTGCCCTGCAAGCGCATCTGGTGCGCTGTTTGGACTGCGCTGGAGCTGGAGCCGCGGGATCGGTGAGGTGCCATTCGCTCCTGGCGAACGATGTCGGACTTCGGCGCGGCGGTTTTTATCGAACAGACGTTCGGATATTGTTGTGCACAGTCGACCGATCGGTCGAGGTGCTGTCCACAGGCTCGGTCATGCTTGCCGCTTTGTCCGAGCCGGTCCGTACAGTCCTTGGCGATGGGTGAGACAGGATCTTCGGCAAGCGGACGAAGACCAGCCCGAGCGGCCAGAGAACGGTGCGGACCGGTCTGGTGAGGAAAGGAAATGGACATGGCTGTCGCAGACAGGAAGGCGGCTCTTGGCGCCGCAATGGCCCAGATCGAGAAGGCCCACGGCAAAGGCGCCGTCATGCGGTTGGGTGACCATGAGATTCAACCCATCGAGGTCATCCCCACCGGCTCCATTGCCCTTGACATTGCCCTCGGTGTGGGCGGCCTGCCACGTGGTCGCGTCGTGGAGATCTACGGTCCGGAGTCCAGTGGCAAGACGACGGTCGCCTTGCATGCAATAGCGAGCGCTCAGGCGCTGGGGGGAATTTGTGCCTTCATCGATGCCGAACACGCGCTTGATCCCACCTACGCACACAACCTCGGGGTCGACACCGACGAACTGCTGGTCAGTCAGCCGGACAACGGCGAGCAGGCCCTCGAAATTGCCGACACCTTGGTTCGCTCGGGGGCGATTGCCCTCATCGTGATCGACTCGGTGGCCGCGCTGACCCCGCGAGCCGAGATCGAGGGCGAGATGGGTGACAGCCACATGGGGCTGCAGGCCCGGTTGATGAGTCAGGCACTGCGCAAGATGACAGGAGCCCTGAGTTCGGCTGGCACCACCGCCATCTTCATCAACCAGCTACGAGAGAAGATTGGCGTGATGTTCGGCAACCCCGAAACCACGACCGGCGGGCGGGCGTTGAAGTTTTACAGCACGGTTCGTCTGGATGTTCGTCGGATAGAGACGTTGAAGGATGGCAGCGACATGGTGGGCAACCGGACCCGCGTCAAGGTCGTCAAGAACAAGGTGGCGCCGCCGTTCAAGCAGGCCGAGTTCGACATTCTCTACGGCAAGGGCATCAGCCGTGAGGGCAGCCTGATTGACATGGGTGTAGACGCCGGTGTGGTGCGCAAGGCAGGCTCCTGGTTCACTTTCGGTGAGGATCAGCTCGGCCAGGGCAAGGAGAACGCCAGGGCCTTCCTGATTGCTCATCCCGAAGTGGCCAATGAGATCGATGCCAGGATTCGGGTTGCCATGGGGGTAGCCGAGGACGAAGTCGTCCCCGAGGGTGTCGATCCCGAGACGGGCGAGATCGACTTCTGACATGGGCGATCGACGACGTGATGATGCCTCGGGCCGCACCTCGGGGCATCGTCAGGGGCGGGTTTCCGGCTCTGAACAGGACGAAGCTCCTCGGAGTCTTGAACAGCAGTTCGCGTTCGCTCGCGAGATTGCGCTCCGCAGGCTGGAACTTCGAGCGCAAAGCAGGGCCGAGTTGGCGCAGGCATTGAGCAGCAAGGGCGTCCCGCCGGAGGTCAGCACGTCTGTGTTGGACCGTTTTGAGACGGTGGGCTTGATCAACGACGAGGCTTTTGCCATCATGTGGGCCACCAGCAGGCATCAGCATCGCGACCTGTCCCGGCGTGCCATCCGTCTCGAGTTGCGACGCAAGGGGCTGGGTGAGGCCCACGTCGCAACTGCGGTCGAGGGCATCGACCTTGAGTCCGAGTTGGCGGCAGCCCGCCGGGTGGCAAGCAAGAAAGCCACTTCACTGCGTGGTCTGTCCCATGAAACCGCCTATCGCCGGCTCGCTGGGGCGCTGGGGCGCAAAGGCTTCGGGTCTGACGTCTTGGTGCTGGTGGTTCGTGAGACCCTTGAGGAGTTGAAGCTCGGGTCCCCGTGTGAACCGTCGTGCGATGGCTAGTAGTCTGACTCCACCTTCGCAGGCCGTCATCGGTGACGGCGTTCTGCCCACCACCGACTGAAGGGTAACCGGGGCGGCCCGGGGTTGGGCTGTGCCGGTAGCCTTCTACTCTGACCGGCGACATGCCAGCCGGATCGGCGACAAACTCAAAGGAGGCGCGATGGAACCAGTGATCGTCGTCCTCGTCGTGGCCGTGCTGGTGGTGCTGGTCCTCGTTGTCGGCGTGCTCCTGATGGTGTGGCGCGGGCGAGTTGGCGCCGGCGAGCTGGCGCGTGTTGCATCAGAGCAGAGCGTCAGCCTGTCCAGCGCGCGTATGCAGGCCGAGGCAGCCTTGGCGGCTGATCGTGAGGAGCTTCAGGCTCGGCGAGCCGGTCTCGACAACCGGGAAGCTCGCCTGCTGGAGCAGGAGGAGCAGCTCGGCAGCGATCGGGCAGCGGTCCGCAGCGACGCTGCTCAAGCACACCGGGATCGAATGGCACTGGCCGAACAAGAACGCTCCCTGATCGATCGCCAGGAAGCAGCAACCGCCGAGCTCGAGCGTATTTCCGGTCTGACGGCCGAACAAGCCCGCGCCGAGTTGCTTGCGGTGGTCGAACGAGACAGCAGGCACAGTGCGTTGGTTCGGGCTCGTGAGATTGAAGCCGAGGCTCGCCGCGATGCAGACCGAATTGCTCGCGACATCGTTGCGACCGCTATCCAGCGCGTCGCTGCCGAGCAGACCTCAGAATCCGTCGTCTCCACCGTTGAGTTGCCCAATGACGAGCTCAAGGGCCGCATCATTGGTCGGGAAGGCCGCAACATCCGCGCCTTCGAGCAGGTGACCGGCGTCAACGTGATGATCGATGACACCCCCGGTTCTGTTCTCCTCAGCTGCTTCGACCCTGTCCGACGAGAGACCGCCCGTTTGACCCTGACAGAGCTGGTGGCAGATGGCCGGATCCACCCTGCTCGCATCGAGGAGATCTACGAGCGCAGCAAGAGCAGGGTGGCCGACTCCTGTGCCCGTGCGGCTGAGGACGCGTTGGCGGAGCTGGGGATAACCGATCTTGAGCCGGCGCTGACGGAGGTTGTCGGCGCGCTGCGATTCCGAACCTCCTTCGGGCAGAACGTCTTGGCCCACATGGTCGAATGCGGACGCATCGCGGGGCTGATTGCCGCGGAGCTGGGGCTGGATGTGCACAGTTGCCGCCGGGCAGCTTTTCTGCACGACATCGGTAAGGGGTTCACAGCCAGCGGCGAGGGTTCACACGCGCTGGAGGGTGCGGACTTGGCTCGGCGCCATGGCGAGGGCCCCGAGATCGTCAACGCCATCGCTTCGCATCACAATGAGGTACCCCAGGAGTACGTGGAGGCCGTCATCACCCAGGCGGCAGACGCGATTTCGGGCTCGCGGCCGGGTGCTCGGCGTGAGAGCCTGGAAAGCTACGTTCATCGGCTCGAGCGGCTGGAGAAGATCGCAGGAGCGCACCCGGGTGTCGATCGGGTGTTCGCCATGCAGGCCGGCCGCGAGGTGCGCGTGATGGTGTGTCCCGAACTTGTCGACGACATGGAGTCCTTCGCCTTGGCCCGTGACATCGCGCACGAGGTCGAGGCGGAACTCACCTATCCGGGCAACATCCGCATCACCGTGGTGCGCGAGTCTCGTGCCACGGAGCTGGCCCGCTGATCCGGCGTGCCAGCGTCGACCGGGTCGCGACCCATTGCTGAGGGCAGCAAATCGCCCTCTACCGGTCAGGCCGGTAGAGGGCGAGGGACTTTCCCCACTCAGTCGCGGTTGAAGAAGGAGCGCTGTTGCGGGTGCTCCAGCTGGTGCTGCTCGTGCTGGTCCACGGCGTTGTACATGGGCCCGAGCGCGGGGTTGCGGGTGGCCATCGCCACTTCCTGCTCTTCGGCTTCGTTCGTGCTGGCAGCGCGACGGGTGCGGAGCCAGCTCTCCAACCAACCGGCCAACCTGGTGAGGGCCCAGTTGAGGAGGTAGAAGATGGCTCCTGCGACGATGAAGTCGACCACGATGTTGCCGTAGACGGCATCGATGTTCTGGGCGTTTCGCAGCAGATCAGGGTAGGTGATCATGTAACCGAGGGTGGTGTCCTTGAGCACAACGATCAGCTGAGCCACCAAGGACGGCAGCATGGCGCTGATCGCTTGGGGAAGCAGGATCAGCATCAGCGTCTGGCTGCGAGTCATGCCGATGGCGATACCCGCCTCGCGTTGCCCATTGGGCAGTGAATGAACTCCGGATCGAATCAACTCGGCGATGACTGCGCCGTTGTACAGCGTGAGTCCGGTGACTACACCTGCCAAGGGCCGGGTCTCGCCGTCGAACCAGCCGAGCTGGATGTACAGCGCGTTGCTGAAAATCATCATCATCAGCACCGGGACACTGCGGAAGAACTCCACCAGCACAGAGGCAAGCCAGTTGAGCGCTCTTGCGGATGACAAGCGTCCCAGACCGAGCAGTAGGCCCAGTCCCAGAGCGAACAGGATCGATAGAGCCGCTGCCTTGAGTGTGTTGATCAGGCCGGGCAGCAGGTAGTAGGTCCAGGTGTCGGCCATCGACATCGGCTGCCACTTGACGGGTGCCAGCTGCGCTCGCAACTGCCACACCAGCCACGCCAGAAAACCGACCAGGACGATACTTCCGGCGACACCGATGATCCGGTGCCGGCGACGGGCTTTGGGGCCGGGGGAGTCGAACAGGACGGAAGGTGCAGTCATCGCGCCACCGCCATCTTCTTGCTCCACCAGGTGAAGAAGATGCCCATGGGCAGTGTCATCAAGACGAAGATGCCGGCCATCAACGCGAAGATCTGGGTAATCAGATCGATCCGCTGGTCAAGCATGTAGCTCATCATGTTGCTCATCTCAGCCACGCTCAGGGTGGCAAGAACCGTGGTGTTCTTCGTCAGGGCGATCGCCGCGTTGCCAAGCGGCGCGATTGCGCCACGCATCGCCTGGGGCAGGATGACCTCCCGAAGGCTCTGTCCGAAGGTCAGCCCGATGGCACGGGCGGCCTCCGCCTGGCCAAGCGGGACAGTGTTGATGCCGGATCGAATGGCCTCAGCGACGAACGTGGAGTGGTAGATCGACATGGCAACGACACCCCACGCAACAGCATGCTGCGCGTTTGTCGCGCTGTCGGGCAACAACTTCACGCCCATCAGCAGGAACAGTGCGAAGAAGCAGAAGAAGGCGATCAAGGTCAGCGGGATGTTCAGCCACAACGAGACCCAACCTGCGGCAAAGCGCTGAAAAACGCCGATCGGGCTGACGCGCATCACTGCGACGATGATGCCCAGGATGAGCGAGCCGATCATGCTGAGAACAGAGAGCAGGAGCGTCATTCTGACCGCGCTGAGGACGTCGAACTGGGCAAAAAGCTCGGCGAAACCCTGCATCATTGACCTCCTTTGACACCAGTTGTGGAGTGGGCTGTGGTTCCAGGCTCACCTGGCCACGACGGGCCGCACCGGCCGATGAGCCGGTGCGGCCCGTCGAGGATTGCCAGGATTACTTGCATTCAGCCGGCTTGGGCGGGTTGACGGTCTCGTCGATCTGGAAGCCACCGGCGGAGAAGTTCGCTTCGACGGCCTTCTGCCAATCGCCGCTGCTGACCATCTTCTCAAGGGCCGTGTTCACCTTCTGGCAGGTCTCCAACTCACCCTTCTTGATGCCGACGCCGTACAGCTCGGAAGTGAACGGCTTGCCGATCATCTTGACCTTGCCCTGGTACTGCGACTGAGCGGCATAGCCGGCGAGGATCGCGTTGTCCGTGGTGACAGCATCGATCTGGCCGCCGGCCAGCGACTGCACGCACTTGGAGTAGCTGTCCATCTCGGTCAGGTCCACCTCGTTGGCGTAGGTGTCCTTGATCTTCTGGGCCGATGTGGAACCGGTGACTGAGCAGAGCTTCTTGCCGTTCAGCGATTCGGGACCGGTGATGGAGGTTTCGTCGGCTCGCACCAGCAGGTCCTGACCGGCGATGAAGTAGGGACCCGCGAAGGTCACCTTCTCGGCGCGGGCGGGTGTGATCGAGTAAGTTCCAATGACGAACTTCACCTGGTCGGAAGCGAGCATGGTCTCGCGCTGGGAGGACACTGACTCCTTGAAATCGATCTGGTTGGCCTCAAAGCCAAATTCCTTGGCGACGTAGCGGGCGACGTCGGCGTCGAACCCCTTGAGCTCGCTGCCCACCTTGAGGCTGGTGCCAGGCTGGTCGAACTTGACGCCAATGGCGATCTTCTCGTCGCCCGCCCCAGTGGAGCCCCCGCCGCAGGCGGACAGGGTGGCCGACAGCGCCACCGCGGTGCCGATGACAAGGATTGACTTCAAACGCTTCATCAGATGCCTTTCGTTGTGGCCGGATGGCCGGAGTGCTGGTGCTGGCCGACCCGTCAGTGGGTGATCAGTTTGGACAAGAAGTCCTTGGCGCGGTCGGTCTGGGGGTTCGTGAAGAACTGGTCGGGTTCGTTCTGCTCCATGATTCGGCCGTCCGCCATGAACACCACCCGGTCGGCAGCCTTGCGGGCGAACCCCATCTCGTGGGTGATCACGATCATGGTCATGCCTTGCTGGGCCAACGCGATCATGACGTCAAGGACCTCGTTGATCATCTCGGGGTCAAGCGCCGAGGTGGGCTCGTCGAACAGCATGACTTTGGGATCCATGGCCAAGGCCCTGGCGATGGCGACGCGCTGCTGCTGCCCGCCGGACAACTGGGCGGGGTACTTCTTGGCCTGGTCGGCGACCCCCACCCGGGTCAGCAACGCCATCCCCTTTTCCTCGGCGGCCTTGGCGCTCATCTTGCGAACCTTGATGGGCCCGAGTGTGACGTTGTCGAGGATGGTCTTGTGCGCGAACAGGTTGAAGCTCTGGAACACCATTCCGACCTCGGCGCGCAGATCCGCAAGCCCCTTGCCTTCTTCCGGCAGCAACTGCCCCGCGATGTAGATGTCGCCTGACTGAATCGGTTCAAGCCGGTTGATCGTGCGGCACAGCGTCGACTTCCCGGAGCCCGAAGGCCCCAGCACCACGACGACCTCGCCCGGTTTGACCACCAGGTCGATGTCCTTGAGCACGTGGTTCTCGCCGAAATACTTGTTGACGCCATGCAAGACGACAGTGCCTTCGTGGGCACGAGAGGTGCCACCAGCATCTGCCGCTCTTGCCTCAGACGCGTTTTGCTCTTGGCTCATAGGCCGTAGATTAGGGCAGTCGTGGCGTTGGCGCCGAACTGTTCCGCTGTCTGGTGCCGGATCTTTTCTCGAATTCAGTTCCGGTGGAGCCCGAGCACCCCCCTGGTGGCCGGTCCCAGCCGCCTTGCTGGCGATGCTGGCACCCGGCACGATCCCGGTACAGTGTGTGCCGCCATGACGAATTCAATGTCCGTGCCCCCAGCCCGCACCTACCAGGTGGTCACCTACGGGTGTCAGATGAACGAGCACGACTCCGAGCGCATCGCCGGGGTGCTCGAGAGCGCTGGCTACGTGCCTGAGAACCGCGACGACAAGGGGTTTCCTGTCGCCGACGTCGTGGTGTTCAACACCTGCGCAGTGCGTGAGAATGCGGACAACAGGCTGTACGGCAATCTCGGCCACATGGCCAGTGTGAAGGCTCGCCACCCCGGAATGCAGCTGGCGGTCGGCGGCTGCATGGCGCAGAAGGATCGTGACCTGCTGGTGGCGAAGGCGCCTTGGGTGGACGTGGTGTTCGGCACCAACAACATGGGGGCGCTGCCGGTCCTTCTGGAGCGCGCCAAGGTGCAACAGGCCAGCCAGGTGGAGATTCGGGAGGCGTTGGAAACCTTCCCGTCCGATCTCCCCACTCATCGGGAGTCTGCCTACGCCGCCTGGGTTTCGATCAGCGTTGGATGCAACAACTCGTGCACCTATTGCATCGTGCCTGCAGTGCGAGGCAAGGAGATCGACCGTCAGCCGGAGCAGATCCTGCGGGAGATCCGCACCCTGGTGGATCAGGGCGTACAGGAGGTGACGCTGCTCGGCCAGAACGTGAACACTTACGGCGTCGAATTTGGTGACCGGCAGGCCTTCTCGAAGCTGCTTCGAGCCTGCGGGTCCATCGAAGGGTTGCGGCGGGTGCGCTTCACATCTCCGCACCCCAAGGACTTCACCGATGACGTCATCGAGGCCATGGCCGAGACGCCCAACGTCATGCACCAGTTGCACATGCCGCTGCAATCCGGATCGGACGAGGTGTTGCGACGGATGAAGCGGCCTTATCGCGCGGAGCGATATCTGGACATCTTGCGGCGGGTGCGGGACGCGATGCCCCAGGCCGCCATCACGACCGATCTGATCGTCGGGTTTCCCGGTGAGACCGAACAGGACTTCCAGGCCACCCTGGACGTCGTGGCTGAGGCGAGGTTCGCCAGCGCATACACGTTCCTTTATTCCACTCGTCCGGGCACACCAGCAGCCACCATGCCTGACCAGATACCGCGAGCCGTGATGCAGACTCGCTATGAACGACTGGTGCCACTGATCAACGACATCGGATGGCAGCAGAACCGTGAGCTGGTGGGGCAGCGGCTGGAGGTGATGTTCGCCGATGGGGAAGGCAGCAAGGACGCCCAGACCGGGCGGATGTCCGGGCGCGCCCGCGACAACAGGCTTGTGCACGTGAGAGTCCCCGAGGTGCTGGCGCTGCGGCCGCGCCCGGGTGACCTGGCGGAGGTGGAGATCACCCATGCCGCTCCACATGACCTGCTGGCAGACGCGGGCCTGCACAATCTGACGCGCACCCGGGGCGGGGACGCTTGGGAAGCCCGTCGCGGCGGGCCGGCGCAGCTTGGTCTGCCCACGCGCAGGACCTGATCATGGGCCTGCCATTGCTGGCCATTGTGGGGCCGACCGCGAGCGGCAAGTCGGAGCTGGCGATTGCGGTGGCCGACGCACTGGTCCTTGCCGGGCAGGCGGCAGAGATCGTCAATGCGGATTCCATGCTTGTCTACCGCGGCATGGACATCGGCACCGCCAAGCCCCGCCCCGAGGATCTGGCGCGCGCACGGCATCACCTGGTCGACATCATGGACGTCACCCAGACGGCTTCGGTGGCCGAGTTCCAGCAGATGGCGCGTCGTACCATCGCCGAGTTGAGGGCCTGCGGTGTGGTTCCTATCCTGGTGGGTGGTTCGTCGCTGTACGTGCGGGCGATTGTCGACAGATTCGACTTCCCCGGGACCGACCCGGCGGTGCGTGCCCGCTGGGAGGCGGAACTGGAGCGAGTCGGTGCTTCGGCCTTGCACGCCGTCCTGGCCGAGTTGTCGCCGCTGGCGGCTGCAGCGATCCTGCCCGGCAACGGTCGCCGCATCGTTCGTGCGCTGGAGATCATCGAGATCAACGGTGTGCACACGCCGCACCTGCCCGAGCATCGCTATGCACTCGAGGACGTGCTCCAGTTCGGTCTGCACATCGAGCGAAAGCTGATGGATGAGCGGATTCGGCTACGGGTCGACCGAATGTGGGCTGACGGTCTCGTCGACGAAGTTCGAAGCCTGGTCGCGGAAGGCCTGCGCGAGGGGGTGACGGCGTCCCGTGGACTGGGTTATCAGCAGGTGCTGGAGCACCTGGCTGGCGTCTTGACCGAGGAGGAATCCAGACAAGCAACCGTGGACGGCACCCGCCGGTTCGCTCGCAAGCAGCTCGGCTGGTTCCGTCGAGACCCGAGGATCCGGTGGATCGAGCACGATGACCCGAGCGCGTCCGCGATCATTGCCACGGCGGCCCTCGACCATGGGCGAGCGAGCTAGCGCGGCCCGGTGTCCGAGGGGCGTGCAACACTGGAACTCATGAGCAGCTGGAGGTTCGCCAAAGGGCATGGGACTGGCAACGACTTCATCCTGCTCGCCGGCAGCGAGGTGGGTGAGGTCACCGAGCAACAGGTCCGGTTCCTGTGCGACCGTCGCTTCGGCATCGGTGGGGATGGCATCCTGCGCGCCGTCCGTGCAGGTGAGATGCCTGAATGGCAGGGTGATCCAGGCCTCTGGTTCATGGACTATCGCAACTCCGACGGTTCGGTCGCGGAAATGTGCGGCAACGGTTTACGCGTCTTCACACGATTTCTGCTCGCGGAGGGGATGGCCACGCCTACCTCGCGTCCGGGCGACTCCGGGTGGTTGGATGTGGCCACCCGCGCCGGCCTGCGTCGGGTGTGGCCCCTCACCGAGGGGCAGGTCCGACTGGACATGGGACCCGTTGTGGTCTGCGGCGAACCCGCAGTCGTCGAGACCGGCCAAGGCAGTTGGCGGGCCTGGCCCGTCGACGTGGGCAACCCGCACCTGGTGACTTTCCAGGACGAGCCGATCGCCGAGCTGGACCTCTCGCGGGCCCCCACGTTCGATCCTGCCCGCCATCCGCGGGGCAGCAACGTGGAGTTCGTCAACGTTGTGGGCGATCGTCACCTGCGGCTGAGGGTGTTTGAAAGGGGCTCCGGCGAGACTCATTCCTGCGGCACTGGAGTGGTGGCGACAGCTGCTGCTCAAGCGGCCCGGATGGGGGAGCCCGACGGCACTTGGACCGTGGACGTGCCAGGCGGCCGCCTGCATGTCGAAATCACCGCTGGGCAGGCCTTCCTCACCGGGCCTGCAGTGATCGTCGCTCGTGGCGACGTGGAGGTTCCCGATCAACTGTGACGCACAAAGACGGCGACAACGCCAACGACCACATCGAGCACGAGCTGGACGACCTCGACGACGGTGTTTTGTTCGACCCGGACGCACCTGACCCCGAAGAGGCTGAGCCCACGGCCGGCGACCTTGACCTGGCCGCGCGCCTGTCGTTACGACGGGTGCCGGGCATGTCCACCGAGGTGGCGGACATCAGCCAGGTCGAGTACCGGGGGCTGCAGCTGGAACGCGTGGTGCTGGTGGGGGTGTGGACCGATGGCACCCAGGAAGATGCCGACAACGCCATGACAGAGCTCAAGGCGCTCGCGGAGACCGCCGGCTCCCAGGTGCTCGATGGGCTGATGCAGCGTCGACACAAGCCCGATCCCGCGACCTACATCGGTCGCGGCAAGGTGGACGAGGTTCGCGACGTGGTCGCTGCGCTGGGCGCGGACACGGTGATCTGCGACGGAGAGTTGACTCCCGCGCAGCTGCGCAACCTGGAGGACCGGGTAGGCGTCAAGGTGGTGGATCGCACTGCCTTGATCCTGGACATCTTCGCCCAACATGCCCAGAGCGTCGAGGGCAAGACCCAGGTCGAGTTGGCTCAGCTGCAGTATCTGAAGCAGCGCCTGCGTGGCTGGGGCACCAGCCTGTCGCGTCAGGTGGGTGGTCGCGCCTCGGGCGGTGTCGGAATCGGCGGGCGCGGTCCTGGTGAGACCCGAATCGAGACAAATCGGCGCCGGATCAACAGCCGGGTGGCCGTGTTGCGCCGCCGGCTACGCGACATGGCGTCCACCCGCGAGATCAAACGGTCCGGCCGGCGCCGCGAATCGATCCCGTCGGTAGCCATCGTCGGCTACACCAACGCGGGCAAGAGCTCGCTGCTGAACCGGCTCACCGATGCGGGGGTGATGGTGGAGAACGCACTGTTCGCCACCCTCGATCCCACCACCCGGCGCGCCACCACGGCCGACGGGCGTGTCTACACGCTCACCGACACGGTGGGTTTCGTCCGGCACTTGCCAACAGACCTGATCGAGGCTTTCCGGTCGACATTGGAGGAGTCGACCATGGCCGATTTGTTGGTGCACGTGGTGGACGGGTCGGACCCTGATCCGCTGGGTCAGATCGCGGCGGTGCACGAGGTGCTGGCCCAGATCCATGCCGCTGAACAGCCGGAGCAGTTGGTGATCAACAAGATCGACCAAGCTGATCCGCAGACTCTCGCCATGTTGCGCAGCAACTACGCGGAGGCGGTGTTTGTCTCGGCGAAGACCGGCGAGGGCCTCTCGGAGCTACGTGCTGTGATCGAGGCCCGGCTGCCGCAGCCGCAGGTCCCGGTGACGGTGCTGATTCCCTGGGACCGAGGTGACCTCGTTGACCGGATCCACCGACACGGGGAGCTCGTCACCACCGAGCACACCGGCGACGGCACACGGATCGTGGCTCGGGTGAACCCGGATCTTGCCGGTGACTTGCAGCCGTTCCTGGTCGTTTGACAGGTCGTTGTCGCCCTCGAGCTGGCGTGGGGTGAGAATCGGGGGCGGCTAGGGTGGTCCGGTGACCAGTGAAATCGCCGGGGCAGGTGGTGAGACGCTGACGGCCCGTGTGCTTGCGCGCTCTGTTGCCGACATCGGGGGTCATTCCCGCGTCGGTCAACAGCAGATGGCGGCGGCTATCGACGACAGTTTCGCCACCGGTGTGCACCTGCTGGTCCAGGCTGGCACCGGCACTGGCAAGTCCCTCGGTTATCTGGCCCCAGCGCTGGTCTGGGCGGTGGAAACGGGGCAGCGGGTGGTCGTGGCCACAGCCACCCTGGCTCTGCAGACCCAGCTGGCAACCAAGGACATCCCAGCCGCCCAGGACGCCGTCGAACAGGTGTTGGGCAGACGTCCCAGCAGCGCTGTCCTGAAGGGCAGATCCAACTATGCCTGCCTGCTGCGGGTGCGTGACGGCATGGCCGAGCAGGACGCCTTGCTCGGCGCCCAACAGGTGGCAGAAGCGGCCCGAGCTTCGGGTGCGGACTCCCAGTCCGTCCTGGGTTCAGAGGTTCTGGCGCTGCGCGAGTGGGCTGAGGTGCAGCTGCGAGGGCACGGTCTGGCGGATCGCGACGACGCGCCAGTGCACAGCGTCCGAGCCTGGCAGCAGGTATCGGTCAGCGCCCGGGAATGTCTGGGTGCCGGCAAGTGCCCTTTCGGTGCGGAATGCTTCGTTGAGCTGTCGAGGCAACGAGCGCGCGAAGCGGACCTGGTCGTCACCAACCACGCCTTGCTGGCCATCGACGCGATGCACGGCGGCACCGCCCTGCCCGAACATGATCTGGTGGTGATCGACGAAGCGCATGAGTTGGTCAGTCGTGTCACCGGGGCCGCCAGCAGCGAGCTCAGCCCCCAACAACTGGACAGGTTGGCCAAGCGAGCAGCTCCCTGGCTGGACGACAACCTGGCGGATGAGTTGCAGGAGTCCGGCGCCGTCTTCCAGGAGGCCTTGGACGCCACCGAGCCGGGACGTCTGACTGCCGAGCACAGCACCGTGCTGAGCGCCCTCCAGTCAGTCCGCGAGGTGACCCGGCGGGCCATCACGGCACTGAATGCGGGTCAGGTCCTGCCTGACGTCGAGCGCGTTCAGACGTCGTCCGCCATCAAGGAAGCCTTCGACACGGCCGAACGGATGTCGAAGCTGGATGACGCCGACGTGATCTGGGTCAGTGAGCGGGAGCGGTTCGGCAGGCAGGTCAACGTGGCACCGCTGTCGGTGGCTGGCTTGATGCGCGAGAGGGTGCTGGGCCAAGCAACAGCGGTGCTGACGTCGGCCACCCTGACCGTCGGCGGTGGCTTCGAAGCAATAGCCGGCAGTGTGGGCCTGCAGCGCTCTGAGCGACTCGACGCCTTTCCATCGCGGGAGCTGCCCGACTCCGATGCGGAGTTGGCTGACGCAGACGAGGAGCGGCCCGTGAACTGGCGGTGGGTCGGGATGGACGTCGGCTCGCCGTTCGACTACGCCCGTCAGGGCATTCTTTACGTGGCCCGAGCGCTGCCCAAACCGGGTCTCGCCGGTCTCAAGGCAGAGACGCTGGCGGAGATCGCGGAGTTGGTCTGGGCCGCGGGCGGGCGGACGCTCGGTTTGTTCGCCTCGACCCGCGCCGCAGAGGCCGCCGCGGCACATGTTCGTCAGGAGCTGCCCAGCATCACGGTGATGTGTCAGGGCGACGCCCAGCTCCCCGAGCTGACAAGGCGCTTCATTGATGAACCGGAAAGCTGTCTGTTCGGCACGATGAGTCTGTGGCAGGGCATCGACGTGCCCGGCGAGACCTGCGCCCTCGTCATCATCGACAAGATTCCGTTTCCTCGCCCCGACGACCCGTTGATGCAGGCCAGGCAGCAGGCTGTGAGTGAGGCCGGTGGCAATGGCTTCATGCAAGTGGCTGCTGCGCATGCCGGACTGCTGCTGGCTCAGGGGTCGGGCCGGCTGATCCGCCGACTTGACGACAGGGGGGTCGTTGCTGTCCTCGATCCGAGGCTGGTCGAAGCCCGGTACGGCTCTTTCCTTCGTGCCTCGATGCCGGGGTTCTGGACCACGACCGACCGCGAGGTGGCGATCAGCGCCTTGCGACGCCTCGCGAACAATGAGCCCCCGACCACTGCCCCAAGCCAGGGTGCGGTCGGCTGACGGGATCAGCAGTCTGACGTGCCCGCCGGCTGGCGATGGCCAGGTCAGCGCCGCGGCAGTTCGCTGGACACGTTCGGCAGTCGCCGAAGCTGCGTGCCCAACCGGTGCGCTCGCTCCTCCACGATGTCGATGACCCGGGCGGCCGACTCCTCCAACGCCATGTCGGTGGTGTTGATGATCGGGCAGCCCAGCTTGCGGTGGATCATTGCCACTTCGTCCAGCTCGTCGCAGATCTGGGTGAGGTTGTTGTAACCGTCCTGCATGCCGCGGGCGCCGAGGCCCCGCACGCGCTCAGACCTGATCTGCAACAGCTTCTCGGCGTCCATCGTGAGGCCCACGATGCGCCACTTGTCGACATCCCACAATTGGGATGGTGGTTCGATGCCGGGCACAAGCGGGACATTGACCGCCTTGTAGCCCAGATAGCCCAGGAAGATCGAGAGCGGGGTCTTGCCGGAGCGGGAGGGACCGACCAGACAGATGTCGCACTCGGTGAGCGAGGCTGGCGCTGCGCCGTCGTCGTTGCGGACGGCGAAGTCGATGGCCGCAATGCGCACGAAGTAGTCGGCCTCGACCCCGACGGGGCGCAACGGGACCTGGTCCGGGCTGATGCCGCTGATGCGCTGGAGCGCGCGCATGGCATCGGTCATCAGGTCGGCATACGGAACGTCCATCTCCTGGCAGGCCGTCTTCACCAGCTTGGCCAACTCCGCGTTGCACAGGGTGAAGAACACGGCTGTCGGCTTGCCGGCCCGCGCGCGCACCGCTTCAAGCGCGGTCATCAGGGCTTCCGTGGTGTTGAGCCTACGGTGGCGAACCAGCTTGAAATCCTTGCTCGGAAACTGCGCCACCGCTGCGCGTGCCACGCGTGCCGCCGATTCGCCCGTCGAGTCCGCGAGCAGGTGGATCTCCAGAGGTTCATCGGTCATGGCGTCAGCCTAGGCGTCGCGTAGGTGGCGTGCGCCGATCTGCGCTGTGTCACCGGTGTCACCTTCCCTCAGACAGTGGCTTCTGCAGATGGCCCCTGGTCGTCCAGGAGTTCCTGCCAGCGAGGCGCCACCTCGTCCGGCAGTTCCACCAGCTTGGTACGTGCGGTGTGCCCACTGACAATCACGAGGTCGCGTGGTTTGAGCCCCAAGGCCTTTGCCAGCGCTGTCAGCACTGCCTTGTTCGCCTTTCCGTCGACGGCCGGGGCCTGAACCGCCACGACAAGGGCGGTCAGGCCCCGGTCTGCCAACAGATGGGTACCACCGACCTTGGTGCGTGAGGAAGCCGGTTTGACGCGGATGCTGCGACGCATTTCAGACTCGTCGGAGCACGGCTACCACCTTGCCCATGATGGTCGCGAAATTCCCGTCGATCGGTTCGTACGCCGGGTTGTGGGGAACCAGCCACACCTGCCCTGGGGTGCGGCGCAGGGTCTTGACAGTGGCCTCATCGTCGAGCAGCGCTGCCACGATGTCGCCACTGCTGGCGCTGGGCTGCTGCCGGACAACGACCCAGTCGCCGTCACAGATGGCAGCGTCGACCATCGAGTCGCCGTGCACTTCCAGCATGAAATGGGTGCCGTCCCCGACGAGCTGGGTGGGCAGCGCAAACACGTCCTCCACCTGTTCCTCAGCCAGGATGGGAGCACCCGCCGCGATTCGACCGAGCATCGGCACGTTCACAGCTTTGGGGAGGACGTCGTTGATGCCCGTGACGTCTGCGGATTCCTCCACGGCCAGCCTCGGGGTCTCTGGAGCTTCCCGTTGGGGCAACATCACCTCCAGCGCGCGAGGCCGATTCGGGTCTCTTCGAAGAAAGCCCTTCTGCTCCAGGACTTTGAGCTGGTGGGCGACGCTGGATGAGCTGGCCAGACCGACTGCCTGGCCCATCTCACGGATGCTCGGCGGATAACCGCGTCGGTCCACCGACTCGCGGATCACTTCCAGGATGCGCCGCTGCCTCGCGCTGAGGCCCAGTGCGTCGGTGGGCCCGTCTGGCAGCTCGGCAACCTTGCCGGCGGACGCACGACCCTGGCCGGCGCCGGCCGTGCGCGCCACCTCTTCCTTGACCCGGGCGTTGGTGGGTCGCCCGGCCCTGTTGCGTGCCGCACTGCCGGGAGGCGAGGTCGGCGCAACCTCAGCGGGCTGCTGCTCGGTGGGGTTGTCGGAACGGTCCCTGATGGCCATGACCCCAACCTAGGCAAGTTGCGAGGGTGAATCAAACACCTGTTCGAAGTGTTGCGAAAATCAAGTCACCTTGTGGGTCCATGTGCACGCACCTGCGCACCCACGCACCGACAGGAAGTGTCGGAGCTGCCTGTTTGGCTGAACGCAGTGACGTGGCTTCAGGAAAAATCGAACAAGTGTTTGAAAGATGACCCGAGGTGGGTCTAAGTTGAGTATCGAACAGATGTTCGAGGTTTCCGTGCTTCCAGTTTGGTTTGGACGGGCTCCGTCTCGGGGGCTCGATGGCCTGATCACTGTCAGCGCAACGAAGGGACACTGAGATGAGCGCTCTTGTTGATGACGCTGTTGTCGGCGTCGTTGTCACGCCGAACGTCGTTGAGGGTGATTGTTCTGGGGGCCAGGTCGGTGCCTACGGCGCGGCCGCGGGTTCGGGTGCACGCAGGGCTCCGGACGCGACTGGTCCCACGAGGGCTGTTGTGATGCAGAGCACGCCGGTCGAGTCCGGAATCAGGCAACTCGTGTTCGAAACGGCTTCGGCTCGACATGCCCAGGCGGGGGAGTTGGGTAGAGACTCGTCTGGCGCTGTTGACCGCAGGGGCGCCCGGCGGCGCAGCACGCAGTTGGGTCCGGAGGCTCGTCCGGTCCAGTTGCGGACGCCTGGCGGTCGCCCTGCGCAGCCGACGCCGCCGTTGGTGGCCCCGACGGTTTGGGTGGCTCGTTCGTCTGTCACCACCCTTGCCGCTGCCCGTGTTCCAGGGCGTTCTCATTCCGACGACTGGGAACTCAGCCCGCGTGGCTTGGTGGTGATGATGGTTGGCTTCCTGCTGGCCGTGCTGTGCGGGCTGGTTGTTGCGGTGAGTGCCTTTCTGAGCATCAGCGCCGCGCCCATGCCTCCACAGGCGGCCGGTGCCGCGGCGGCGGTCGTTCGAGCTGCCGTCTGACTTGTGCCGTGGCACCCAAGCCGACCTGTGGTCAGCTGTCGCGCCCGGCTCCTGGTCCGGGTCGGTGATGATTCCCGGCGCCGTTTCGTCAATGCGAGACGGTTTGGCCGCGGTGTTGCGCCTCTAGTGTCATGCGTCTATGGTGGCCACTACATCTAGTAGTTACACGGGTGTCTTTTGTCCACAGGTTGTGGATGTTGTCCACATGATCGTCCACAGGGCCGGCTTGGGCACAGAATCACGGGGGTGAATCGCGGTGTTCTGCCCGTACTGCCACCATACCGATTCGCGTGTTCTCGATTCGAGGGTCAGTGAGGACGGCGGGAGTATCCGCCGACGCAGGCAGTGCCCAGAGTGCAGCCGGCGTTTCACGACGGTCGAGCAGATGCAGTTGGTGGTCGTCAAGAAATCCGGGGTCAGCGAACCCTTCCTGCGCGACAAGGTCGTAGCCGGTGTCCGCAAGGCCTGCAAGGGTCGTCCGGTCACCGAGGCCCAGCTGGCCCGGTTGGGCCAGGAAGTGGAGGACTCGTTGCGGGCCAGTGGCCAGTGCGAGATCCCCAGCGACGACGTCGGTCTGGCTGTCCTGCCGCCGCTGAGCAAGCTTGATCCTGTCGCCTACCTGCGATTCGCCAGTGTCTACCAGCACTACCAATCAGTCGATGACTTCACTGCTGAGATCAACCGGATGGCCGAGGCCGGCTTCCTGGACTGACCCAGTCTGACCGAAGCCTTCGCCGGAGTCCCTGACCCAGTTAGACGCCGGACTCATGGGCTCGGTGTGGATCTCGATGCACCAACTTCTTGCCAACGAACTTGAGAAAGAGAGCAGCCACCATGACGCAGACAGGGCAAGCCACCCGGAAAACAACCCTGAAGCGGCAAGGCTTGACGATTGAACGCGTCTTCAGCACCGAGGGCGTCCACCCCTACGACGAGGTGACGTGGGAACGTCGCGACGTCGTGCAGACCAACTGGAAGACCGGGGAGACCGTGTTCGAACAGGACGGGGTCGAGTTCCCTGATTTCTGGTCGATCAACGCCTCCACCATCGTGACCACGAAGTATTTTCGTGGCGCCTTGGGCACTCCGGCGCGTGAGGACAGCCTTCGAACGTTGATCTCCCGTGTCGTGAGGATCTACACGGAAGCCGGTCAGCAGCACGGCTACTTCGCCAGTGCTCAGGAAGCCGATGTGTTCAGTGACGAACTGACGTGGCTGCTGTTGCACCAGTACTTCAGCTTCAACTCCCCGGTCTGGTTCAATGTGGGCACCTCCAGCCCTCAGCAGGTCAGTGCCTGCTTCATCCTGAGTGTGGATGACTCGATGGAATCGATCCTGAACTGGTACCGGGAAGAGGGCCTGATCTTCAAGGGCGGCTCGGGTGCCGGTCTCAACCTGTCGCGGATTCGGTCCTCGAAGGAGTTGCTGCGATCCAGCGGTGGTACGGCCTCCGGCCCTGTCTCCTTCATGCGTGGCGCGGACGCGTCCGCCGGCACGATCAAGTCGGGCGGCGCCACCCGGAGAGCCGCGAAGATGGTGGTGCTGGACATCGACCACCCCGACATCGTGGAGTTCATCGACACCAAGGCGCGCGAGGAGGACAAGATCCGGGTGCTTCGCGATGCTGGGTTCGACATGGACCTGGGCGGGCGTGACAGCACCTCCGTGCAGTACCAGAACGCGAACAACTCGGTCCGGGTGAGCGACGATTTCATGCGCGCGGTCCGGGAAGACAGCACCTTCGATCTGGTGGCCCGCACTGACGGCCGTGTCATCGAAACGGTGCAAGCCAAGGAGCTGTTCGGCAAGATCGCTCGCGCGGCGTGGGAGTGCGCCGATCCCGGCATCCAGTACGACGACACCATCAACGACTGGCACACCACCCCCGAGTCAGGCCGCATCAACGCGTCCAACCCCTGCTCGGAGTACATGAGCGTCGACAACTCTTCATGCAACCTGGCCAGCCTCAACCTGCTCAAGTTCCTCCGCGACGACGACACTTTCGACGCAGAGCGGTTCACTCGCGCTGTGGAACTGATCATCACCGCCATGGACATCTCGATTTGCTTCGCGGATTTCCCGACTGACCCCATTGCCGAGAACACGCGCGCCTTCCGTCAACTGGGCATCGGTTACGCCAATCTGGGTGCATTGCTGATGGCTCTGGGCAAGGGATACGACTCCGATGCCGGGCGGTCGCTGGCCGGCGCCATCACTTCGCTGATGACAGGCGCCGCCTACCGCCGTTCGGCGGAGCTGGCCGGCGTGGTGGGTCCTTACGACAAATTCGCCCTCAATGCCGCGGCACACCAGCGGGTGATGCGCAAGCACCAAGCAGCAAACGATGCGTTGCGCACCTCCAACGGTGTCGACGGTGCCGTGCAGAAGGCGGCCACCAAGGAGTGGGACCAGGTCCTCAAACTGGGAGGCGAGTACGGCTTCCGCAACGCTCAGGCCTCTGTGCTGGCGCCCACCGGCACCATCGGCTTCATGATGGACTGCGACACCACCGGCATCGAGCCCGACTTCAGTCTGGTCAAGTTCAAGAAGTTGGTCGGCGGGGGTTCCATGCAGATCGTCAACCAGACCATTCCGCGAGCCTTGAAGAACTTGGGCTATGACGAGGAAACGAGTCGCCAGATCATCCAGCACATCGCAGACAAGGGCAACGTGGTGGATGCCCCTGGCCTGAAGCCGGAGCACTACCTGGTGTTCGACACCGCCATGGGCGTGCGCAGCATCGCGCCCTTGGGGCATGTCCGCATGATGGCGGCCGTGCAGCCTTTCCTCTCGGGTGCCATCAGCAAGACCGTGAACCTGCCTGAGGAAGCGACGGTTGACGACATTGCAGACGTGTACTGGAAGGGCTGGGAGTTCGGGTTGAAGGCCCTGGCCGTTTACCGGGACAACTGCAAGGTGGGTCAGCCGCTGTCGGTTGGCAACAAGCAGGCAGGCAAGGCGGAGAAGACCGAGACGCCCGCTCCTGAAGTCCGTGTCGAGTACCGTCCGCGCCGCAAGCGCCTGCCCAAGTCGCGCAACAGCAGGACCACGAGTTTCGCTGTCGGTGGTGCCGAGGGCTACATGACCTCGGGTGCCTACGACGATGGGCGTCTGGGTGAGGTCTTCCTGAAGCTGGGCAAGCAGGGCTCGACCTTGTCCGGCGTGATGGATGCCTTCTCGATCGCCGTTTCCATCGGCCTGCAGTACGGCGTGCCGCTGGAGAGCTTCGTGCAGAAGTTCACCAACTTGAAGTTCGAACCTGCAGGCATGACCGACGACCCGGACATCCGGATCGCCCAGTCGATCATGGACTACATCTTCCGGCGGCTGGCCCTGGACTACCTGAGCTTCGACGAGCGTGGCGAGCTGGGGATCTGGACCGCCGCAGAGCGAGCCCATTACGTCGAGACCGGCTCGTACCTGTCTGAAGAGGAAGAGGCTGCCCTACCCGAGAGCCAGCAGCTCAAGAACGATGCGGGGGACAACGTGCACGTGGACGCCGGCGGGCCCATCCAGCCGAGCCTGATCTCGCTCGACCCGCCGAGGTACGACCACGACGCTGCGCATGCCCGCACCAGCGCCGAGCTGATGGAGGCCATGACGGGGCGCGAGGTGGACGCCCCGCTGTGCCTCACCTGCGGCACCAAGATGCGGCCAAGTGGCTCCTGCTACGTCTGTGAAGGCTGTGGTGCGACCAGCGGCTGCAGCTAGCCGGCGAGAGGTGATGGCGGATTGACCGGGGTCAATCCGCCATCATCGCACCATGGACTGGAGGGTCTCCGCGTCGAGAATCGATACCGTTGAGCCTTCGACACGGATCACTGCCTGGGCGGCAAGGCTCCTCAGGGCCCGGCTGATCGATTCGGGCGTGGTGTCGAGCAGGGACGCGATGTCTTTCTTGGCGAGGGGCAGCAGGACCGATGGCCCGCCATCGATGATGGAAACGGGGAGTCCGAGCAAGTAGTCAGCCAGCCGCACCGCAACGCCTTCGGAACCGAGTGAGATCAGTCGCCGTTCAGCATCCTCCAGACGACCGGCCAGGGTCGCCATCATCCGGATGCCGATCTGTGGGCGCTGGCTGATCAGCTTCCTGAGATCACTGCCGAGGAATGTGCAGAGCCTGGTCTCGTTGTCCACAGCCGTGGCCCAAGTAGTGGGCGGCCGCCCAGTGACCACCGACGATTCGCCCACGAAGTCGCCGGGTCGGAGCACTCGCAGTATCTGCTCCGCGCCGTCGGACTTGTAGCGAAACACCTTTACCCGACCCGAATGCACTATCGACAGTCGCGTGTCAGCGTCGGTGGGGGCATGAACCTTCTCCCCGGCAGACAGCTGCACAGGGTGTGTGAGCTCGGCCACCAGGAGCTGCTCGTCAGGCGGCAGGTCCGCAAAGATCGGCACTCGTGACACGCAGGTTGGTGTTGGGTCAGGATCGCGCATGGGGCACACCTCCCCTCAGCGTGCGGAGTGCAGGAGACCGAGGGTGATGGCGAGGTGGAGGACGTAGGAGTCTCGCGCCGAGGACGGGGAATAGCCGGTCACGTCATTGATGCGCTTCAGCCGGTAGCGCACGGTGTTGGCGTGGACGTACAGGGCGCGCGAGGTGGCCTCCACGGAGCAGCCGTGGTGGAGGAACGAGGCACACGTCTCGAGCAGGTCGCCGCCAGCTGCGGCCAGCGGCTGATAGATGGTTTCGACCAGCTCCCGGCGGGCGCTCCCATTGCCTGCCAGGGCGCGTTCGGGCAGCAGGTCGCGAGCACCGAGCACTCGGGGGCCTTCTGGCCATGCGTCGGCGACTCTGGCGCCGGACATGGCAGCCCGGGCCGATTCATGTGCTTGTGCGAGGCTGCTGACCAATGGACCCACCACCACCGGGCTGGGACCAAAATGATCGGTCAGTCGGCTGACGGTGTCGATCATCTGGACGTCTGTCTCGATCGTGGCGCCTGCCACGACGGCCACGAGTCGGCTGCCTTGCACCGAAGCCAGCAGTGACAGTGACAGTTCTTCAGCGGCCTTGCGCAGACCCTCCAGGCCGCCAGAGCCCTCGGCCGCAGCTTCGGGGACGCCCCCGATCGCCACGGACAGTGGCAGGTCCGCGGGCCAGCCCAGCGTGCTGGCCCTGCTGAGCAGGGAATCCTCAGCGTCAGCACGCACGACACCGTCGACCAGCAGTGCCTCCATATGCTCATCCCAGGCACCCCGGTTCTCGGCGGCATTGGCGTAGACCTCGGCGGCGGCGAATGCGACTTCGCGCGAGTAGTGCACTATCGCGATCTGCAGCGCGGCACGATCTCCTCGTGGTGCCAGCAGTTGCAGCTGTTCTTCCACCACCTCGATGGTGGTGCGGACCATGTCGACGGTCTGTTGCAACGAGATCCGTCGCGTGAGGGCGCGCGGCGCTGCGTTGAAGATTGACTGCGGGTGGGCGATTTGGTCCGGGTTGTCCGCGAACCACGTGACGAAGTCCTCGACGCCGGCTCTGGCCACCAGCGTGACCCAGGAACGTTCCTTCGAATCCAGCCTGTTGAACCAGGGATGTCGCTCCTGCATCGCGCGGGACACTGCGGTGGTCAGGGGACCGGTGAGGTCAGCGAGGCGCCGGACGATGGCCAGACGGCTCCTGGTGGACGGCACCAATGCACGGCCCGAGCCGGGACGGGGCTTGGTGGTGGCCATCGGAACTCCAAATCTGGTTGGGGACATTGACGGGTGGCGGTAGAGGGGAAGAGCGCCTGCGCTGTCACCGGTAATCAGGTCAGCGTCATCCACCCCGTGCGCGGCAGTGTAGGCCACCAGCACCCCCAACGGGGGCGGAACCGGTCGGTTCCGCCCCCGTTGGGGTGCTGGTGGGTGCTTGTCACCGCTTGACGCGTGCGTTGCCTGCCCAGATTGCCCAGACCTGCTCCTCATCAGCGGGAGCGCCGTGGTCGTTGATGCTGGTTGCTGCGAGCGCGCCGGTGGCCCAACCGAACTGGGCGCACCTCTCGACGTCCCAGCCCTTCAGGATGCCGTACAGCACGCCACCCACGGAGCCGTCGCCGCCACCGATGCGATCCAGCACCTGAATCGTTCGCAGCGGGCAGACCACGAAGTTGTCCTCATCTGCGCTCCACAGCACCATGCCCCACTGGTGCTGGTTGGCGGACTCGACCTCGCGCAGCGAGGTGCCGATGTACCTCGCGTCGGGATAGAGCTTGGCGACGCGGCCGATCATCTCCTTGAAGTCGTCGATCTTCTGCTCAATCGATTTGCCGCCGGCCTCGGGGCCTTCGATGCCCAGGCAGAGCTGGAAGTCTTCTTCGTTGCCGTAGAGAATGTCGCAGTTGGCGGCGATTTCCTTGAACGCTGCCGACAGTTCTTCCTCGCGGTTCTTCCAGAAGGAGGCGCGGAAATTCAGGTCCATGCTGACCTTGGTGCCGTGGGCACGGGCAGCCTTGGCCAACTCGACGCAGAACTTGGTGGTGGACGGGGACAACGCGGCGATCACACCGGACAGGTGCATGATCTGGACGCCTTCAACGCCGAAGACGCGGTCCAGATCGAAGTCCGCCACCCGAAGTTCGCGGCCGACCTCGCCGGCGCGGTCGTTCCACACGCGCGGCCCGCGGCCACCGTAGCCTGAGTCGGCGATGTTGAACTGGTGGCGCAGCCCCCAAGCGTCACCCTGCGGGAGATCGGGGCCTTCGAAGGCCATGCCGCGGCTGCGAAGGTCCGCCTTGATGAAAGCCGAAATGGGGGAGCCTGCGACGAAGTCGGTGAGCACCTTGGTAGGCAGGCCAAGGTGACTGACCACGCTGAGCACGTTGGTTTCCGCCGAAGTCGCCTGCATGTAGTAGCGATCGGAGGTGTGGACCGGTTGACGGTTCTCGGGGGTGATACGCACGCCCATGCTGGTGGGGCACAGCAAGGCCCACTTGGCGTCTTCGCGGAGTTTCATGGAATTCCTTTCAAGGACGACGTCGTCACGCGCTGCCGCAGTGCTGGCGGATGCGCTTACAGCATAGAAGTCCCGAGTCCCGAGTGTGGGGCAAGGAGCCAACCTGCGCTGGCTTGCTGGTGGGGAGCGGGTCCTGGACATTTGCTTTTGCGCTGACTTCAACAAAGCTTCTCCCAAACGATGGAAGATGGACGTGGAGCGCAAGCCCGGGTAGGGGTGCGCTGAAGAAGTCGAAAGGAACCGAGCGTGATCCCTCGCGAACAGCAGAGTCCCATCATCAATGGACAGACCACCAACCTCCCGGACACGGACCCTCAGGAGACCCAGGAGTGGTTGGACTCCCTGGACGGAATGATCGATGCGGACGGCAACCAGCGTGCCCGCTACATCATGTTGAAGTTGAACGAGCGGGCGCGTGGCCGCCACATTGGTCTTCCGTCTTTGGTCTCCACCGACTTCGTCAACACGATCCCGCATCAGGATGAGGTTCCCTACCCGGGAGACACGACTTCGGAGAAGCAGATCCGGCGGATGCTGCGCTGGAACGCAGCAGTGATGGTGCACCGTCAGCAACGCCCGGGAGTTGGCGTCGGCGGCCACATCGCTTCCTACGCCTCGGCCTGCACGCTGTACGAAGTGGGTCTGAACCATTTCTGGCGCGGCAAGGATCATCCGGGTGGCGGTGACCAGGTCTTCTTCCAGGGGCATGCCTCACCCGGCATGTATGCCCGCGCCTTCGCGGAGGGACGTCTGACCGAGCAGGATCTGGATGGATTCCGCCAGGAGTACAGCCGTCCGCGTGGTGGACGCGGTTTGCCCAGCTACCCGCACCCGCGCCGGATGCCGGACTTCTGGGAATTCCCCACTGTCTCGATGGGAATCGGCCCGCTGAACGCAATCAACCAGGCGCAGTTCAATCGCTACCTGCACAACCGCGGCATCAAGGACACCAGTGACCAGCACGTCTGGGCATTCCTGGGTGACGGCGAGATGGACGAGCCCGAGGCGCGCGGCAACCTGCAGGTGGCAGCCAACGAGAACCTCGACAACCTGACCTTCGTCGTCAACTGCAACCTGCAAAGGCTCGACGGACCGGTCCGGGGCAATGGCAAGATCATCCAGGAACTTGAGGCCTTCTTCCGGGGGGCTGGCTGGAACGTGATCAAGGTGATCTGGGGATCCGGCTGGGATCCGTTGCTCGACGCCGACACCGAAGGTGCGTTGCTGCAGGTCATGAACCAGACGCGGGACGGCGACTACCAGACCTACAAGGCCAATGACGGCGCCTACGTGCGGAAGCACTTCTTCGGCCAGGATCCTCGCGCCATGGCCATGGTCAAGGATTGGACGGATGACCAGATCTGGGCGCTGCAGCGCGGCGGTCACGACTACAAGAAGATCTACAACGCCTATCGCGCGGCACTGAACTTCACTGGTGGACCGACCGTGATCCTGATGCACACGATCAAGGGCTACTCGCTGGGCAGCCACTTCGCTGGGCGCAACGCCACCCACCAGATGAAGAAACTGGTCATTGACGACATCAAGGGACTCCGGGATCGTTACGAGCTGCCCATCAGTGACGCAGTGATCGAGGACAACCCGTACGAGCCGCCCTATTACAAGATGGACACGAACAGCCCCGCCATGCAGTACCTGTTGGAACGGCGCAGGGAGCTGGGCGGCTTTGTCCCTGAGCGTCGCAGCACAGGCAAGAAGCTGACACTGCCGAGTGAGAAGGCTTACAAGGCATCGAAGAAGGGATCGGGCAACCAGAAGGTGGCCACCACCATGGCTTTCGTGCGGTTGCTCAAGGATCTGATGCGGGAGAAGGAATTCGCGCCCTATGTGGTGCCGATCATCCCCGACGAGGCCCGCACCTTCGGCATGGACTCGTTCTTCCCGACCATCAAGATCTACAACCCGCATGGTCAGCTGTACACGCCGGTCGACCAGGACCTGATGCTCAGCTATCGCGAGGCCACAAACGGCCAGATTCTGCACATGGGCATCAACGAAGCCGGTTCGGTGTCTGCGTTCTCTGCGGTGAGCACGTCCTATGCCACTCACGGCCAACCGATGGTGCCGATCTACATCTTCTACTCGATGTTCGGTCTGCAACGCACCGCTGACCTCATGTGGGCGGCGAGCGACCAGCTGGCCCGGGGTTTCTACATCGGCGCGACCGCTGGGCGCACCACCCTGACGGGTGAGGGGCTGCAGCACATGGACGGTCACAGCCACCTGCTTGCTGCCACCAACACCGGCCTGGTCAGCTACGACCCGGCCTACGGGTACGAGATCGCCGAAATCGTTCGGGCTGGACTGGATCGGATGTACGGCGACAACCCCGAAGACGTTTGCTACTACATCACCGTCTACAACGAGCCGATGGAACAACCGGCCGAGCCGGCCGATGTTGACCTCGAAGGCATTCGCCGCGGGATCCACCTGGTCTGTGAGGGCAGCTTCGAGGGCGTCGGCCCCGACGCCCGCCGCGCCCAGTTGCTCGCGAGTGGCGTGGGCGTGCCTTGGGCGTTGGAGGCTCAGGAATTGCTCAAGAAGGACTTCGGGGTGGTGGCAGACGTCTGGAGTGTCACGAGCTGGAACGAGTTGCGTCGCGATGGTCTGGAGTGTGACGAGCAGGCCTTCCTCCATCCGGAGTTGCCGGCGCGCAAGCCGTTCGTCACCCAGCAGCTGGAGGGTCGCCCGGGCCCGTTCGTGGCGGTGAGCGACTTCATGCGCCAGGTGCAGGACCAGATCCGTGAGTGGGTCCCGGGTGACTTCGTGTCGCTCGGCGCTGACGGTTTCGGCTTCAGCGACACCCGGGGCGCCGCCCGCCGGGTGCTGCACATCGATGGTCCGTCAATAGTGGTGCGGACTTTGCAGGCCCTGGCCAAGAGGGGCGAGATCCCCGTCGAGTGGGCAGTGCAGGCAGCTGACAGGTATCACCTGCTTGATGTCAGCCATGGCAGTTCGGGTGAGGCCGGCGGCGACGCCTGATCGTTGTCACAACGAAAAACACAAGGTCCGTGTCGTCTGGACGGCTGAGAAGCCGTCCGGGTGGCACGGACCGGCCAATCTGTGGTGAAGTAGAGCAATGGTGGTAGCAGGTGCTGGTCCCGAACCCGCCTCGGGAGTGGAACTTCTCGGGCTGCAGCCCGGAATGATCGCCCAGGAGCTCGGTTGGGAAGACGACGTCGACGAGGAGCTGCGTGACGAGGTCATGGACCTCATCGACGGCGACCTGATCGAAGAGGCGGACGAGGGAGTCGACGTGGTGTTGCTCTGGCAGCGCAGCGACACCGACGTTGCTGACGCTCTGGTGGATTCGCTACGAGACCTCGGAGACCACGGCTACATCTGGCTGTTGACTCCGCGCTTCGGGCGTCGGGGATACGTCGATCCAGCCGACATCGTGGAGGCCGCCAAGACATCCGGCCTCACTCTGACGAGCAGCGCTGAAGTCAGCCGGGACTGGCACGCCCGCAAGGTGGTGCGCCCGCGCTCTTCGCGTCGGTGAGTTGTCTGCCCAGTCTCGTTCTTCGTGTCCGTCGACAGGTGCGCAGCTTCCAGCAATCCGGGTTGAGCGTGCTGCGCTCAAGCCCTTGCATTCAGGGTTGAGCCGGCTAGACTCAAGGTGCGGGTGGTTCGAAATCACCCACACCAACTTGAGCGTCGGCATGGGAGCGCACGCACGCAGACCAGAAGGAGTGGAAATGACCGTTGCCTACAATCCTTTCCGCGAGATGGATCGTCTTTTCAACGAGGCGACACGCTCGTTGAGCAGGGACTCGAAGCTGATGCCCATGGATCTCTACCGCGAAGGTGATCAGTTCATCGTCAAGATGGACCTTCCCGGCGTGGATCCACAAAGCATCGACATCGACGTCGACGACCGCACCCTGACGGTGCGGGCCGAGCGGTCCACCAGCCATGAAGTCAAGGGTGAGAACAACCAGTGGGTGAGCCGTGAGCGTAGTTACGGGAGCTACGCCCGTCAGCTGACGCTGGGAACCGGGCTCGACCTTGGTGGCATTGCTGCCGAGTACGCCGACGGCGTGCTGACCCTGACCGTCCCTGTCGCCGAGGAAGCCAAGCCGCGCAAGGTTCTGGTCACGCACGGTGGGCACCGTCAGCAGATTCGCTCGGAGGCCACCGAGGTGCCGACGCAGGCCTGACAGGCCGTCGGGATTTTTCTGTCGGTGATCAGCCCTGCAAGAATGTCGGTCGGGCCACGCAGGCAGTGGCTGATCAGGGCGCATAGCTCAGTTGGTTAGAGCACCTGCCTTACAAGCAGGGGGTCGTTGGTTCGAGTCCGACTGCGCCCACACAGCTGGCGGCTAGTGACTCCAGGGTGCACAGCTGCGTTGCGGCGCCCCGGCGCGCTACACTCGCCGATTGTGGCGCTAGCAGATATTTCCGAATCCATCGCTCAACTCGAGAAGTCCCTCGGCTCTATTGAAGCCGTTGCCGACCTTGACGCCAAGCGAGTCAAGATTGCCGACCTCGAGAGGCAGTCCGCAGCGCCCGACCTGTGGAATGACCCTGACAAGGCTGCCGTCGTCACCCGGAGCCTGTCCGCGTTGCAGGCGGAGGTAGACCGGGTCGCTGGGCTGCGCGCCCGTCTGGACGACATCACCGTGCTGCTGGAGCTCGCTGGCGAGGAAGCAGACACCAGCGCCGAAGCAGAGGTCGAGGCCGAGGTGGCCAAGCTGCGGGCCGAGATTGACGTCCTGGAGATCCGCACGCTGCTGTCGGGGGAGTACGACGAGCGGGACGCCTTGGTCAACATCCGGGCGGAGGCTGGAGGCGTGGACGCCGCGGATTTTGCAGCGATGCTGTTGCGGATGTACCAGCGGTGGGCGGAGCGTCACAACTACTCCTTCGAAGTGCTCGACGTCAGTTACGCCGAGGAAGCGGGCATCAAATCGGCCACCTTCCAGGTCAAGGCGCCCTACGCCTACGGCACACTGTCGGTTGAGCAGGGCACCCACCGCTTGGTGCGGATTTCGCCGTTCGACAACCAGGGCCGTCGCCAGACCAGCTTCGCCGGTGTCGAGGTGTTGCCCGTGGTGGAGGAGACCGACCACATCGACGTTTCGGAACAGGAACTGCGTGTCGACGTCTTCCACGCGTCCGGCCCGGGTGGCCAGGGAGTGAACACCACCGACTCTGCAGTTCGAGTGACCCACCTGCCGAGCGGAATTGTGGTCAGCTGCCAGAATGAGCGGTCCCAGATCCAGAACAAGGCCGCCTGTCTACGGGTGCTGCAGTCCAAGCTGCTGGAGCGGGCGCGCGCCGAACAGGCTGCTGAGATGAACGCGCTCAAGGACGGCGGCAGTTCCTGGGGCAACCAGATGCGCAGCTATGTCTTGCACCCCTATCAGATGGTGAAGGATCTGCGGACGAACCACGAGGTCGGAAACCCGGACTCGGTGTTCGACGGCGAGATCGACGGATTCATCGACGCCGGTATCCGCTGGCGCAAACAGTCTGAAGCTGTCGCAGGCTGAGCTCCTGCCAGGTACCGGATCAGTGGCGTGGCTGCCCACCCCGCCATTACGTCAGCTTTCGTCGGGACACGCTCCGCCTTGAGTTGAGCCGCGCGGGTTGTCGCCTAGACTCGCAAGCGGTCGGGCTGAGATTTTCTCAGCAAGCTTCCCCAACTCCGACCGGCAGGAACGTGCGGTGATCACTTTTGAGGATGTCTCCAAGATCTACGTGGGCCAGGTCAAGCCTGCGCTGAGTCACGTCAACGTGCAGATCGACAAGGGCGAATTCGTCTTTCTGGTAGGTGCTTCCGGCTCTGGCAAGTCGACATTCACCCGGCTGATCCTGCGGGAGTACCGGCCGACCAGCGGCAACATCTTCGTGGCCGGCAAGGAACTGAATCGACTGCATCAGTGGAAGGTGCCGGCGCTGCGTCGCCAGATCGGCGCTGTGTTCCAGGACTTCCGGTTGCTGCCGGGCAAGTCGGTGTCAGAGAACGTGGCGTTTGCCTTGCAGGTGCTTGGTCGGCCGATGAGCGAAATCCGCGTCCAGGTGCCCGAGACCCTTGAACTGGTCGGGTTGACGGGCAAGGCCGATCGGTTGCCGGAGGAACTGTCCGGCGGTGAGCAACAGCGGGTGGCGATCGCCCGGGCGATCGTCAACAACCCCAAGATCCTGATTGCCGATGAGCCCACCGGCAATCTCGATCCCGCGACCAGCGTCGGCATCATGAAGCTGTTGGACAGCATCAACCGTCGCGGTACGACCGTGATCATGGCCACCCACGACTCGACCATTGTCGACCAGATGCGCCGCCGAGTGATCGAACTCGAGGACGGCAACGTGGTCCGCGACCAGTCCCAGGGCGTGTACGGCGCCGACTGAACGCGATCGGCAACCTGAACTCGACGGCATCAACGAAGGAAATCAATCCATGCGTCACACCCTGCGGGAGACCCTCTCCGGTCTGAGGCGAAACCTGTCCATGACGATGTCGGTGATCGTCACGATGTGGGTGTCGCTGTCATTGTTCGGGGCCAGCCTGCTCACCATGCAGCAAGTCGATCTGATGAAGGGCAAGTGGTACGACAAGATCGAGATTTCCGTCTTCTTGTGTGTCGACGAGTCGAGCGGCGGCAACTGCGAGCCGGGGAAGTCGACAACTGATGCACAGCGAACCGCGATCCAGGAGCGACTCGAGGCCAATCCCGAGGTGCAGACTGTCTACTACGAATCGAAGCAGGAGGCGTACGAAGATTTCCAGCGCACCTTCGCAGACTCCCCGATTCTTGAGTCATTGACGGTCGAACAGATGCAGGACTCCTTCCGCATCAAGCTGAAGGACCCGCAGACCTATCAGGGTGTGGTCGCCGAGGCCCAGGGGCTGCCCGGCGTTCAGGCCGTACAGGATCTGCACACGGTGCTCGACCCGCTCTTCAGCGCCCTGAATGCACTCAAGTGGGCGACGATGGGTCTGGCCGGCCTGCTCTTGTCGGCTGCTGCATTGCAGATCAGCAACACCATCCGGATGTCGGCGTTCACCCGCCGCCGTGAGATCGGAATCATGCGGCTGGTTGGCGCTTCGAACAGCTACATCATGCTGCCGTTCTTGCTGGAATCCCTGATCGCCGGGTTGGTGGGCATCGTCCTGGCCTGTGTGACGTTGGCGGCGGGGCAGAAGGCGCTGATCATCGACAAGGCTCAAGTCTCCATCAAGTCTCTAGCCTGGGTGGGTTGGCCGGAAGCCGTCATGGCTATGTTGGGCATGGCTGTCGTTGGCATCGTGCTCTCCGTGGTGCCTACGCTCTTCGCCACTCGCAAGTACCTGAAGGTTTGAGCGCCTGAACATGCACAGAAGGAAGATTCAGTGACAAGCGAATTCCCAATCGGCAGTCCGATCAGCAGCCGACGCGCGGGCGACGTGGCTCGCAGGATGCTGGTGAGCACGTTGGGCGCGGCCGTGATGCTGAGCGTTGGTCCAATGGCGCATGCGGACAACCTGGACGACAAGCGGAGCCAGATCGACTCCCGGATTCAGCGCAACAGTGCTGACCAGACCGCGTCCAGCGATGCCGTCGACAAGGCGGAAGCGGCCCTTTCCGCAAGCCAGGCCGCCCTGACCGACGCGCGGAGCAGGTTGGAGTCCGCCACCTCCACCAGAAATGCTGCACAACGGGAGGACCGGCGGCTGGCCGGCGAGTTGGCCAGTGCCGAGGCTGATCTGGTGGCGGCCAGGGCCGCCACCGAGCAGGCACGCGCGGACGTCGAGGCGCAGCAGAAGGTCGTGGGCGTCAACGTTCGTGAGGCCACCCAACAGAACACCCAGCTGTTGAGTATCGGGGTGCTGATCGGCGACTACTCGACGAGCGATGTCAACAACCGCCTGCAGTGGTCCGACACGCTCTTCTCGGCCACCCAGTCGCAGCTGGATGCCCTGGAGGAGGCCCAGATGAGGCTGGAGGCCGCTGAGGCGAAGCAGGTCGCCTTGGAAGCCTCCGTGCGAGAGCAGCGCGAGGCGGCCGCCGGGCAACTGGCCCGCACCCAAGAACTTGAGGCGGCGGCAGAACGCGCCGCTCGGGAGGTGTCTGGCAGCGTCGCCGCCAACACGGCCGCTCAGGAGGCGGCGAAGGAAGCCTTGCGACGCGACCAGTCCGAGGGTGACCAGTTGCTGTCGGAGCTGAGTTCGGTTCAGGAGCAGATCAGGGCGCGCAACGCGGCAGCTGAGGCGGCCGAGCGTGCGGCAGCCGAAGAGGCCGCCCGTCAGAACAAGCCGGCAGCCGCCCCCGAGCGGCCAGTGGGCTCGGACAACAACGCGAAGAGTTCGGCCGGCAGTCTGCTGCTGCGCCCCGTCGACGCCCGGATCAGTTCGGTGTTCGGCAACCGATTCCATCCGGTGCTGGGGGTGTGGCGCTACCACAACGGCGTTGACTACGCGGCCTCCTGTGGAACTCCGGTGCTGGCGGGGGAATCCGGCACCGTCGCCAGCGTCGGCTATTCGGGTGGCGCGGGCAACATGATCGTCGTGGACTACGGCAAACGTGGCGGTGCGTGGTATTCGGCCAGTCACATGCACCTGAGCGGCTACGCGGTGTCCGCCGGCCAGCGGGTTTCGCGCGGCCAGGTCCTTGGCTATGTGGGCACCACGGGCCTGTCCACGGGCTGTCACCTGCACTTCGGAGTCTGGAAGAACGGTTCCTTCGTCGATCCACAGAGCGTCACCTGAATGCTGTTGACTGCCTGGGACTGATGGGTGTTTTCCGCCTTGTTAAGGTGGGGGGCGCGAATCCAATCCAGGGAAGGCGTCAGCAGGTGCCAAAGGAAACAGGTCAGAAGCTGGTTGCGCAGAACAAGAAGGCGTGGCACGACTACGCCATCGGCGATCGGGTCGAGGCTGGCATCGTGTTGCAGGGCACCGAGGTCAAGTCGCTGCGGATGGGACGTTGCTCGCTGGCTGACGCGTTCGTCACGATCGACGACGGCGAGGCGTGGCTGCGCAATGTCAACATTCCCGAGTATTCCTTCGGCACCTGGAAGAACCACGAGGCCAAGCGCACTCGCAAGCTGTTGATGCACCGCCGCGAGATCGACAAGCTGGAGCGTCAGGTCGCAGATTCTGGCCGCACGCTGGTGCCGTTGAAGATCTACTTCTCTGACGGGCGGGCGAAGATCGAGGTGGCGGTCGCCACCGGCAAACGAGAGTGGGACAAGCGGCAGGCCATCCGCGAGCGGGACGAACGGCTGGAGGCCCAGCGGGAGATGGCCGAACGTAACAAACGCCGTCGTTGACACCGCAAGCGTGGGCTGGTCAGGACGTCCTTGTGTTGCTGGATGGGATTCCCGGGGCGATTCCGGGTGACGTCTGATTGGCCACTGCGACGTCCCGGACGAGACTGGATTTGATCACAAACGGCTGCCGACGGTACGACACCGCGGCGCAAAGAGAAGCGAGCAGAGCTGATGGGCCACGACGAATCTCTTGGGTGGGCGGTAACCGAGGAACAGCGCGACCGGACGGTCGACTTTCTCTCCGACCAGTACGCCGAAGGTCGGCTGGACAGCCTCGAGTTCGATGCCCGCGTCGGGCAGGCGCTGAAGGCGACCACTCGTCGTGAGTTGAACGCTTCGCTGGAGGGTCTGGCCCGCGTGCCGCTGCACAGACAGGCAGTCACCGGGGCCCCTGCCTTTCGCTCGATCGTGCCCGGCGGTGATTCCCCCGCGACTCTGGGCGCAGCACTGACGCACTGGTCTGCGCTGGCGATGGGGCCGTTGGGGCCAGGGGTTGTCTACGCGGTGGCCCAGCCCGCTTCCTTGCTGCGCAAGGAGGCCGCCAAGGCCTTCAATTTCCAGATGCTTTCGCTGGTGTTGCTCGTGCTGCTCGGCGGCATCGGTGCAGTCACCGGCGTCAACTGGCCGCTGGCCCTGTGGTCGCTGGGATGGTTTGGTTTGACGGTGGTCGGCGGCGTGAAAGCCGCCCAGGGCGCCGATTGGTCCAACCCACTGCAACGGGTGATCCCGTTGCGCGTCCTGGACGAGGGCAAGCGCGACCGTCGTCGCCAGCTGGGACGTTGACATCCGAACCTGATGATTCGGATTCTTTGTGCCACGGGTAGACTTGCTTGAGTAGTAGAGAGTGAAGACTGCACGAGCTTGAAAACTGCACAGGGGGTGACTGGCTTCGACTTGGATGTGTAGATCCAGGAGAAGCGGGCCGAGGATCCAGACTCAACTCGTTAACGAACGTCTGGAAACTAATAAGTGCCGACTCACATCGCACTGACTTCGCTCTCGCTGCCTAAGTAGCGACCGAAGGGTCAGACCGGATGCGCCTTCCGTCCGGACCCTGGCCTCATCAAGAAGGCTGACCCAAAAGCTTGCGTTTCAGGGGCTGCGGGGACATTAACTGGAGCTGGGCCTGTCGGCAACCTGCTGACTGGAGTGCCGAGGCCGAGTAGAACGTTCTGACAGCTGCGCCCGGAGAAGACCTGAATCGCCGTTTGAGGACGCGGGTTCGATTCCCGCCACCTCCACCACCCCTGCTGGCTGGGCCCACTGTGTGGCCCCTGAGCAGCAAACCGGAAAGGCCGCCCCTCTGGGGGCGGCCTTCCTTTTTCGGCAGGCATCCCTGTGCGGGGAGCGTGGGACGATGGCATCGTGATCGATTCCAAGCCGCCGGCCCAAGGGGAGTTGCTGGTTGCGAGCGTCGGTCTTGGTGCCGGCCTCTTCTTCGAACAATCGGTGGTACTGCTGCTGGATGTGAACGATGGTGCCCTCGGCGTGACGCTCAACAAACAGACCCACACCGAGGTCGCGTCCGTCCTTGCGGAATGGGCCGAGCTCGTGACGCCGCCGGCCTTTCTGTTTTCGGGAGGCCCGCTGTCGCCCGGTGGCGCTGTCTGCCTCGCCCAGTTGGCCAACGCGGACGAGGATCCGCCTGGCTGGGGTCGCGTGGTTGGCTCAACCGGGCTGTTGCAGATGGACACCCCGATTGAATTGGTTCGCGGCTGTTACACGGACCTGCGGATCTTTGCAGGCTATTCCGGCTGGGGTCCCGGCCAGCTTGAGGACGAGTTGGCCAAAGGCCTGTGGTTCCGGATGGCGGCCCGGGAGGCTGATGTCTTCGGTGCCGACCCGCACGGCTTGTGGCGCAGGTTGCTGCGTCGTCGAGGCGGCCATGTGGGGCTGTTGTCGACCTGGGCGGATGACCCGGGGTTGAACTGAGTGCGCCTGAGGGGTGATCCACAGGCTGACAGCCGGGCACGACTGTGCACAGCCCTCGTCCCTTGGTGCCCGCAGAGCGGCCGTCAGGGGAGAGTTCGGGTGTGAATCTCGTTGACGGTGCTGCTGATCTGCTGCTGGGGAGTCGTTGCCCGGCTTGCGGAGCGCCCGGTTGGGGAGTCTGTCGAACATGTCGCCGTGAACTTGTCGTGCGGCCACGCCAGGTGCACCTGCAGCGGCTGCCAGCAGGATTTCCGCCGGTCTGGTCTGGGCTTGACTACCGCGCACCAGTGTCGCAGCTCATCATCGCTCACAAGGATCGGCAAGCCCTGCTGCTTGCTGCTGTGCTGGGGGAGCTGCTGGCCGACGTGCTGCGTGAGGCTGTGCCATCGCCGCCGGTGGCGACGGTCGATCTGGTGCCGATCCCATCCGATGCTGCGATGCAGCGACGCCGCGGTTATGACCACGGCTACGCGCTCGCTCGGCATGCCGCCCGATCCAGCGGCATGCGCGCCGTGCGCTGTCTGGGCAGATGTGCCCAGGTGTCTGACCAGGTCGGTCTGGGCGCTGCACAGCGGCGGTCGGTCCAGGCCGGCACGATGGTGGCGGCGCGCGGCCAACGGATGGTGGTCCTTGTTGATGACGTCGTGACCACCGGTGCGACGCTGACGGAAGCAGTGCGCGCCCTGAGAATGGCCGGTCATCACGTGGTTGCTGCCGCCACGGTCGCGGTGACCGGTCGCCGATGCTGAAACGGTCTGGATTCGCGCGCCAAGAACGACAAGCCAGCCCCAGAGTCAGTAGCGTGTGGGCATGGCACGCGCCGGCAGCCATCAAGTTCAGGAACTGGTGTGCGTGCCACTGCGCTACGCCAGCCCGCCCACTGCGGGTGGCGGTTGAGGGGAAGGAGCGACCATGGATGTCGCCATTAGCGGACGTCGGATCAGCGTCACCGATGCCAACCGCGACGCTGTCATCGAACGGCTGACGGAAAGCATCGCGAAGCTCAAGGACCGGGTGATTCGTGCGGAGGTCGAGTTCACGGCGACCGAGGCCAAGGGGGATCCCGATCAGGCAGTCCGTTGTGAGATCACGTTGCGCGGCAAGGGGCCCGTGGTGCGGGCCACCGGGCTGGCCGAGGACAAGATGATCGCCTTTGACCGAGCTGCGGACAAGCTGATCGCCCAGCTGCGGAGGGCATCGGACCGACGCAAGGCTCACCGGGGGCTGCGTTTGGAGGACTTGCCACTCGACATGTCCGCGATGACAGTCGAGCCCGCTGCCCAGACGACCGAGCCGAGCGACGGTGAGGGGGCGCCAACCCGCAGGGTTGCTGGTCTGGATGTGACTGGGGACGGTCCACTGGTGGTGCGTGAGAAGACCTTCAGCAGCGTGCCGCTGACACTAGCCCAGGCCCTCGATGAGATGGAGCTGGTTGGCCACGACTTCTTCCTGTTCGTGGACCGGGACAGCAGCTTGCCGAGCGTCGTCTACCGGCGCAAGGCGTATGACTACGGAGTGATTCACCTGCAGACAGCTGAGTGACGTTGCCAATCCAGTGGCCCCGGCAGCAGCCGGGGCCACTGCCTTTTTCTGCTCGGGGGCATTGTTCTGCAGGGCTGGTGCCGGGTGAAGAGGTTCGGTGTGGGACAGCCAACCAACTAGGATGGCTGCAGCCCCCGGTGGAGTTTGCCCCTGATCTGGTGGCGTCCGGGCAGGGGAAGTGAACAGAGAAGAGGAACCACCTCGTGAGTTTCATGGATCGCCTCTTGAGCATGGGCGAAGGTCGCACCCTCAAGAAACTGGAAAAGATCGCCGAGCAGATCAACTCCATCGAGGACGACTACACCCAGATGGACGACGCCGAGCTGCGTGGCCAGACGAACAACTTCAAGAAGCGTTACGCCGAAGGTGAGAGCCTCGACGCCCTGCTGCCCGAGGCCTTCGCCACCGTGCGGGAGGCGTCCAGACGAGTGCTCGGCAAACGGCCTTTCGACGTCCAGCTGATGGGTGGCGCGGCTCTGCACGGATGCAACATCGCCGAGATGAAAACCGGCGAAGGCAAGACCATCGTCGCGTTGCTGCCCAGCTATCTGAACGCCATCACGGGCAAGGGTGTGCACGTGGTCACGGTCAATGACTACCTGGCCAAGTACCAGTCCGAACAGATGGGTCGCGTCCATCATTTCCTGGGCATGTCGGTGGGAGTGATCCTCACCCAGATGAGCCCGGCAGCTCGCCGCGAGGCCTACAACTGCGACATCACCTACGGCACCAACAACGAGTTCGGCTTCGACTACCTGCGCGACAACATGGCGCTGAGTGTCGACGACTGCGTCCAGCGCGGTCACTACTTCGCCATCGTCGACGAGGTCGACTCGATTCTGGTCGACGAGGCCAGAACGCCATTGATCATCTCCGGCCCGGCACAGGAGAACAAACAGTGGTACCCGGAGTTTGCCCGCCTCGCGACCCAGCTCAAGCGTGACCGCGACTACGAGGTTGACGAGAAGAAGCGGACCGTGGCGGTGCTCGCGGACGGCATCGCGGTCGTGGAGGACCGGCTCGGTGTCGACAATCTGTACGAGTCCGCCAACACGCCCCTGATCGGTTATCTGAACAACGCGATCCGGGCCAAGGAACTGTTCCAACGCGACAAGGACTACATCGTCAGCGCCGGCGAGGTGCTGATCGTCGACGAGCACACTGGCCGCAGCCTGCCCGGTCGCCGGTACAACGAGGGGTTGCACCAGGCGTTGGAGGCGAAGGAGGGCGTCGAGATCAAGGATGAGTATCAGACGCTGGCCACCATCACCTTGCAGAACTACTTCCGCATGTACGAGAAGATCTCCGGCATGACGGGCACGGCCAAGACCGAGGAGAGCGAGTTCCAGAAGATCTACGGCCTGGGGGTGATCGAGATCCCGACCAACAAGCCGATGATTCGGGTCGATCAGCCGGATCTGATCTACCGCACCGAGAGCGGCAAGTTCGATGCCGTCGTCGCTGACGTGGTGCAGCGCCACGAGAGCGGTCAGCCCGTGCTGTTGGGCACCGCGTCGGTGGCCAAGTCCGAGGTGATCAGCAATCGGCTCAAGCGCGCCGGCGTGCCCCACCAGGTGCTGAACGCCAAGAACCACGAGCGGGAGGCCGTGATCGTGGCCCAGGCAGGCCGTAGGGGAGCAGTCACGGTCGCCACCAACATGGCTGGCCGCGGTACCGACATCATGCTCGGTGGCAACCCCGAGTTCCTGGCCGATCTGTTGTTGCGGGAGAAGGGCATAGACCCGGTCGAGGATCCCGAGGAGTACGAGGCCGAATACCCGCAGACCCTCAAGGAGCTGGAGGCCCAGGTCGCCGACGAGCATGAGGCGGTCGTCGAGGCCGGCGGTCTGTACGTGATCGGCTCGGAACGCCATGAGAGTCGCCGCATCGACAACCAGCTGCGTGGCCGCTCCGGCCGCCAGGGTGACCCGGGTGAAAGCCGCTTCTACCTTTCACTCGAGGACGAACTGATGAGGCTGTTCAAGGCCGACGTGGTGGAACGCGCCATGCTGACCATGCAGTTGCCCGAGGACCAGCCGATCGAGCACAGGATGATCAGCAGGGCCATCGAGAGCGCTCAGAAGCAGGTTGAGGCGCAGAACTTCGAGGTGCGCAAGAACGTCCTCAAGTACGACGACGTGATGAACCGGCAGCGACACGTCATCTACGGCGATCGGCGCAAAGTGCTCGAGGGTGCCGACGTCGAAGCTGAGCTGCGTGAAACCGTCGACCGGGTGGTCACAGCGGCCGTCCACCAGCAAACCGCTGGTTTCGCGGACGAGTGGGACCTCGACGAGCTGTGGGTCACCATGAAGACCATCTACCCGGTGACGCTCAACAAGGCCGACTTCGATCATGTCGAGGATGCTGACGAACTGGTCGACGCCTTCAAGTCGGACGCCCAGCACGTCTACGACCTGCGCGAGGACGCCTTCGGCGAGGACAACATGCGAGAGCTGGAACGCCAGGTCTGGTTGACGGTCCTGGATCGCAAGTGGCGCGAGCACCTCTACGAGATGGATTACCTGAGGGAGGGCATCGGTCTGCGGGCCATGGCACAACGTGACCCCCTGGTGGAGTACAAGCGCGAGGGCGCCGACATGTTCGAGGCCATGCGGGACGGTTTCGCCGAGGAGGTGGTCGGCCACTTGTTCAACATCGACCTGCAGGTCATCCAGCAGCAGACGCAGCCGAAGCTCGTGCTGGGCAGCGACGGCGATCCGGTCGACGTCGACTCCCTGCTGTCGGGCGTCGCAACCGGGGCACAGCCGCAAGACGCATCGGTGCCGGAGGCAACCGGGGAGACGGTGCGTTCAGCGCAGCCTGAGCCGACCGCGCCCAAGCGTGCGCTGGTGGGCAAGTCGCCCCGTCGGGGACAGCAGCTCAGCTACTCCGCGCCCGGTGAGGATGGCAGCGTGCAGCAGACTGCTGAGCCCGAGGAAAAGTCGGTCTTCGATGGGGTGGGCCGCAACCAGCCGTGTCCCTGCGGTTCGGGCAAGAAGTTCAAGCTCTGTCACGGTCGCAACCCGAACGCCTCGTGAGTCTGTTCGGCCCTGGTCTGGCAAGGTCAGTGCAGGCACTGGCCTCCGCGCTCCAACACGTCAAAAGCGGTGCACAGCCAGTGGCCGGTGGACATGTCGAGCCGTAGCACGGCTGCCAGCGTCCGCTCTCCATCCCGCAGCCGAGCCACCGCCTCCATCGCACCCGGGTGCGGCAGCATGACACGCACGCTCGCGAGTTGCAGGCGACGCCCGTTGCCGGCTTGCTGCCACACCTCGATGGTGGTCAGCACCTCAGGGCAGCACCAACGGGTCAACTGTGCGCAGGACCGACGGCCGTCCAGCACCTCGAGGATGCCGCGGCACAGCCCGGCGACGAACCGCCGAGCCTGCTCGTCGGCCACCCTGTCCTGCTCGTCCGGCACTAGACGGCCCAGCGCCGGGCGGCGTCTGGCCACTGGCACCGTGATCGGTGTGGTGGGCCAGCAACGAGCAGCCGGCAGGGACGCGGCGTGCAACACAAGATCGTGATCGGTCTGGTCGGCGTAGGTCATCACAGCGGTGCTCACCCGTCCAGCATGAGGCCATTTCGACCCCTCGACACCTGCAGCTCCCCACATCTGTGGAAAACTTCTGCTGAGTGAGTCGCTGATCGCAAGGAGGCACGATGTGCGCAGGTGAACACCACGCGGGTTACTCGATGCTGCTCTGCCTGCCGGTGACGCTCGCGCAGTTGCGACAGCTGGCTGCAGGCGACAGGCTCGTCGGACCTCTGACCGCGTTCGGCCCAACCCACGACCTGGCAGAAACCTTCGACGTCGAGATGGGCAGCGAAGAGGCCGAGTTCGCGGCGGCCCAAGTGGCTGCCGTGGCTTCGCTGGCCGCCAACGGTGAACGCCGCACCGTGTCGGCAGAGGTGCCCGCAACAGCCATTGATGCAGCAGCGCTCAGCCCGGAGACGGCCAACGGTGGCCTTGTGGTGCGTGAACTTCGCCCGGAATGGGTGCAGGGCTGGTTCGCTGACCAGCACCCCGCTGATGCTCGCGATGCGGCTGCAGCGGCTGCGGGCCTGAGCGTGGATCTTGCCTGGGCACAACCACAGGTGCAGACTTTGCTCGCTGAGCGCGATCTGTTGTGGCATTCACTCGAAGAAATCGTCAGATTCAGCAACGATTGACGCATGCCTCGACCCATCTGGAAGGGGGCCATTTCGTTCGGCCTCATCACCATTCCCGTCAAGCTCTACGGCGCCACGGAGGCCAAGGACGTCGCCTTCCACCAAGTGCACGCCGCGGACAGCGGACGCATCAGGTACAAGCGGGTTTGTGAGAAGGATGGCCAGGAAGTGCCCTACAGCGAGATCGCGAAGGGCTATGAGGCGCCAGACGGTCGAGTCGTTGTGCTCACCGCGGAAGATTTCGAGTCACTGCCGTTGAGCAGCAGCAAAGCCGTCGAGATCGTGCAATTCGTCAATGAATCCGACATCGATCCGGTCTACTTCGAGAAGAGCTACTACATCGAAGCGGAGACGGTTGGCGTCAAACCGTATGTGCTGTTGCGCGATGCGCTGGCCAGGACAGGACGCTCAGCAGTCGTCAAGGTGGCGCTGCGCAGTCGGGAGTCACTGGGTTTGATCCGGGCCAAAGGCAACCTGCTGGTGCTGGACACGATGCTGTGGCCCGACGAGGTGCGCGATTCGCAGTTTGCCGCACCCAGCGTGGACGTCACGGCCACCACTGCCGAGGTCGGGATGGCGGAGGTGTTCATCGAGCAGTTGTCGGGGCAGTGGCAGCCCGACGACTACCAGGACAACTACCGGTCAGCCGTGGAAGAGCTGGTGAACGCGAAGTTGGCGGGCGTCCCGCTACCCGAGCCCACCGCCGAGGCAAGCGCAGGCGGCGAGGTCATCGACCTGGTGGCGGCGCTCAAGGCTTCGGTGGAGGCAGCCAAGAAGCGCCGCGAGGCCACCGCTGCAGCCGGGGACGGGGCGGAGTCGACCACATCCAGCCCTACCAAGGCCCCGGCCAAGCGGCGCAAACAGGCGAGCTGATCAGGCGTTCTCGGCAAGGAATGCGTCACCCACCGGCTGCTGGACATTCAGCACCTTCATCACGTAGGGGTACGCGACGCTCGCCAGCTTGTTGCCTATCAGTGGCAGCTTGATCTCGAAGGTGCCGTCGTAATCGACCGTGGTGCCCTTGCCGCCGGGGGCGAGTTTCGCAACGCCCAGCAGCTGGGCGGGCATGCCGGCGACAGTGGCGGAGACGGTACCCGAAGAAGTGCCGTCGCCAGCCAGCGGCAGCCATTCCGTGTTCTGGGAGACTCGCAACGATGCCCCGATGATCTTGCGGACCTGCTCGGGGGCATCCATCTCCAACTCGACGCTGCTGCGCCCGTCCTGGACAGACACAGCGGAGGAAGTGGCATCGAACTTGGCCACCACCCGGCGCAGGAACTCCTCACTGATGAGCATGTCGTGGACGAGCCGGGGCTCAGCGGCGTATTCATGGTGCGCATGGATGTGCATGGGTCCATTCTGGCCCAGACAAGAAGTTGCTGGACAATGGGGCATGCGCATCGACCTGCACACTCACAGCACCGCCTCCGATGGTACGGACGGCCCGGATCAGCTTGTCGCTGCCGCCCAACGGGCTGAGCTCGACGTGATCGCGGTGTGTGACCACGACAACTTCGCCGCAGTGCTGCCGGCCCAGCGGCGTGGCCAGCAGGTCGGCGTGACTGTGCTGAACGGTCTGGAGCTGAGCTGCTGCCTGGCTGAACCGGACGGCGGGCCGGTGCGCCAGGTCCATCTGCTCGGGTATGGCTGTCGCCACGACGATGTGGAGCTGGGCGAGGAGCTGCAGCGAGCTCGCGCGGGACGGTTCGGGCGAGTCGGCGCGATGTGTGACCGCTTGACTGCACTGGGGCTGGCGATCACCGAGGACGAAGTGTTGGCTCAGGCCGCCGACTCCCCATCCATCGGCCGTCCGCACATCGCAGACGTGCTGGTCAGCAAGGGTTACGTCGCCGACCGGCGGCAGGCCTTCGACGAATACCTGGGCGATGGCAAACCAGCCTACGTGTCACGCTATTACACGCCACTGCAGACCGGTGTCGCCCTGGTGCACAGGGCTGGGGGAGTGGCTGTCGTTGCTCACGCCTGGGGGCCGGGTAGCAGGGCTGCGTTGCCGCTGCACGTGCTGACGGGGCTGGTGGCTGACGCCGGTCTGGACGGAGTTGAGGTCGACCATCCCGATCACGACGATGACGTGCGCGCGGTGCTGGGCGCTCTCACCACTGAACTGGGGCTGATCCGGACCGGAGCCAGCGACTATCACGGAGCCGGCAAGACCGGCAACGACTTGGGCAGCTGCACCACCGGCGTCGAGCAGTTTGAACGCTTGGTGGCAGAAATCGATCGGCGAGGTGGCCGGCGCTAGGCTGACGGCACAGAGGACACGCGGAGCCGGCCGGGGCCGGCGCAGGAAGGCGACGATGGCTGAGCAGCTCGAACAGACCCCTGAAACGGATGCCGGGGAGGCCCTGGCCCAGTCCACATCCGAGGCGTCGTTGTGGCGATCCCAGCAGGTCAGCGAGCGGATCGAGACGGAACTCAAGGTCAGTCCCGGCAAGTATCGCGTGCTGACCGGTGACCGCCCCACGGGGGAGTTGCACATCGGCCACTACTTCGGGTCGCTGGCCAACCGCGTCCGGTTGCAGGATCTGGGGGTCGACACCTGGGTGGTGATCGCCGACTACCAGGTCATCACGGACCGCGACGGTGTCGGCCCCGTGCGGGACCGCGTGTACTCCGCCATCGCGAACTACCTGGCAGTGGGCATCGACCCGGCACGCTCGACGATCTTCACGCATTCGCAGGTGCCGGCGCTCAACCAGCTGCTGTTGCCGTTCCTTTCGGTGGTCACCGACGCCGAGCTGCGCCGCAACCCCACCGTCAAGTCCGAGCTGGATGCGACCGGGGATCGTCCGATGTCCGGGCTGATGCTGACCTACCCGGTGCACCAGGCAGCGGACATTCTCTTCTGCAAGGCCAACCTCGTGCCGGTGGGCAAGGACCAGCTACCCCATCTGGAGCAAACTCGCGTCATCGCCCGGCGCTTCGACGAGCGGTACGGCCGGGCTGTGCCCGACCACCCGGTCTTCCCGCAGCCGGAGGCGTTGCTGAGCGCCGGCGGCATCATCCTGGGCATGGACGGCACCAAGATGAGCAAGTCCAAGGGCAACACCATCGAGATCGGCATGACGGCCGACCAGACCGCCAAGCTGATCAAGAGGGCCGTCACCGACTCCGACCGACACATCACCTACGACCCCGGCAACCGTCCCGAGGTTTCGAATCTGGTCACCATCGCGGCGCTGTGCACCGGACGTGACCCCCGTGAGGTGGCGGAGCACATCGGCGACGGCGGCGGCGGCGGTCTGAAGAAGCTGGTGACCGAGGTCGTCAACGAGAAGTTCGCTCCCATCAGGGCCCGCCGCGCGGAACTGGTGGCCGAGCAGGGCTACCTGCAACGGGTCTTGCGGGAGGGCAACGAACGTGCCAATGCCATGGCCGACGCCACCCTCCGCGATGTGCACACCGCCATGCAGATGGTCTACTGAACGCTCGACCCGTCCTGTGCCGGCGGCTGGCCGGCCTGTGCTTCGGGCGTCTCGTTGCCGATCGGCTGGCCGTTGCGCAACCGGCGTCGAGGCCGGCGCGGTTTGCGTTCGCGCTTCTCAGCTGGCTTGGCGCCGTCGCGGGTGGCATCGCCGTTGTCCTGGCGATCCCGACGGCGTCCAGCGGGCTGCCGGTCGCGGGTGTGTCCCCGTCCGCGGCGGTCATGCTCGACGTGGCCGTGTTCGCGGGGCTTGCCCTCCGCGATCCGTCCCCTGGTGCCTTCAGGAATGTTCAGCTCAGCCTGCAGCTGGGGCGAGGTTGAATAGGTTTCCGCGATGTCACCGAAGGGGAGTCCGAGGGTCTTGTTGATGACCTTCCAGCGAGTCACGTCGGCCCAGTCGACCAGCGTCACTGCCACGCCCTTGTTCCCGGCGCGGCCGGTGCGGCCGATCCGGTGCACGTAGGCCTTGGCGTCGTCCGGGCACTCGTAGTTCACCACGTGGCTGACACCCGTGACGTCGATACCCCGAGCCGCGACGTCGGTGGCAACCAGCACCCGCACCTCGCCCCTGCGGAACTTGCGCAGCGCTTTCTCGCGGGCGGCCTGATTGAGGTCACCATGGATGGATGTGGCCGAGAATCCGCGATCGATGAGGTCGTCAGCGACGCGCTGCGCGGCCCGCTTGGTGCGGGTGAAGATCATCATCTTCTCGACGCCAGAGGCCTGCAGCAGCTTGCCGATGATCTCCGGCTTGTCCAGGTCGTGGGCCTGGTAGATGAACTGGGTGGTGTCGGGGACGGTCACCTGTGCGTCATGCCCCTCGGCTCGCACGTGCACCGGCTGGTGCATGTTGGCTCGCGCCAGCGCAACGATCGGACCGGGCATGGTTGCCGAGAACATCATCGTCTGCTTGCCCTCTGGCGTGCGCGCGACCAGACGCTCCACGTCCGGCAGGAACCCCAGGTCGAGCATCTCGTCAGCCTCGTCCAGCACCAGCATGCGGACGTGGCTCAGGTCGAGGTCGCGCCGGTTCACCAGGTCGAGCAGTCGGCCCGGCGTGCCGACCACCACGTCGACGCCGGATTTGAGGGTGTCCAGCTGCTCGTCGTAGCTGACTCCGCCGTAGATGGTCAGGATGCGGGCCTTGCGCCTGGTTGCAGCCACCTTGAGGTCGTTGGTGATCTGCAACGCCAACTCGCGAGTGGGTGTCATGATCAGCGCCTGGGGTTTGCCCGGTGCCTTCAGCTCCTCGAAGTCTTCGTCGCCTTCAATCCGCACTCGTTGCAGTATCGGCAGGCCGAAGGCGAGGGTCTTGCCAGTTCCGGTGCGGGCCTGTCCGATCAGGTCCGCACCCGAAAGCGTGATGGGAATCGACATTTCCTGGATGGGGAACGGATGCGTGATGCCGACCTCGGTGAGAGCCTGCACGAGCTGAGCAGTGACGCCCAGATCACTGAAGGTGGCTTCTGTGGTGAGGTCCTCGGGGGGCTGGGTCTGGGCGGGCCCGTTGTCTGGTGATGTCATGGTCTTCGTTTCTCCGCGGCGCAGTCAAGCGCTCTGCGGCCAGCATTGCCACGCGATCAGGCGCCAAGGTTCTGCGGCGCGACGGCCGACGTCCGGCACCAGGTGTGACGCTGTGCCCTGAAGACGTCTGACATTCGTGGAGACGCATGTCAGACTACGAACCTGCATGATGCGAGGGCGCACCCTTCGTGCGCCACTGACAGCTTACTGCCTCGGCGCGTTTCTCCCGTTTCCGTGATGTCCGGGCACTAGCCTGTCAAGGTGGATTCCAGAGCATCTGACCAGGATTCGCTGCTCGTCAGCCGGGCAGTTGGCGAGCGCCAATTGTTGGGGATGGCAGCCTATGAAGCCTTGCGGGCTTTCGAGGAAATGGCCGCCACGGGGGCCAATGCACCGGTGCTCGGCATTCGGGTCGAGCTGGCGAAACTGGCGGCCGGTCAGTTGGTGCGGTTCAACCAGGTGACGGCCGAGCTGGCGTCGCGAACCCCTGACGTGGTGACCGCGATGGCGCCCTACCAGGACGCGCTGGAGGCATTCCATGATGCGATCGTGCCGACCGACTGGCCTGAGGCAATGATGAAGACGTCCTTGACCGCCGGCCTGATCAGTGACCTCGCTGACCGGATGGCGCCGTACATCGGTGAACAGCTCAATGGCCTGCTGGGGTGGGGTGCCGTCAACCCACGCACGGCGGACTTCGCGGCCGCCATGGTTGAGCAGTGGCTTGAGGGCCACCCAGCCGACGCAGGCCGACTGGCGCTGCTGGGTCGTCGGTTGGCGGGGGAAATGGTCAGCCAGGCCCAACGCCTGTTCACCAGGGACGCCGATCTGGCCGCTCTGGTGACGGGGACCAAGGCCGCGGACGGGTCAGATCTGGAGGCTGTGGGCCATCTGCTGGAATCGATGGTGGACGCCAACACCAGGCGTTTGCGGGGGATGGGCCTGGGGATGTGAAGTTGCAGTGGCCCGGCAGCCATTGCTACCGGGCCACTGCAACGTGATGGTGTCAGGCGTCAAAGGCGCCAAAGCCGACTGCACGCGGGCGATCCTGTCCGAGGTCGAGGTAGCCAACTTGGGATGCCGGGATGAGGATGCGTCGTCCCTTGTCGCCCACGATGGTGAGGACACCACCTTCTGTGGCCAACGCCGTGCGCAGTGCCTGTTCAATGTCGTCACCCGTCGATTCCGTCTCGACGGCGACTTCTCGTCCGAAATTGCTGATGCCGATCTTGATCTCCACACCACCAACCTACCCGGACGGCCAACCGAGGTCGACTCCACGGTGGGATGCCGGGCTCAATCCAGGAGCTCCAGTCTCATCAAGGCCACCGAGATGTTGTCCCGCCCGCCCTGCTCGTTGGCCCAGTCGACCAGTCGGGAGCTGATCAAGGCCGCGCTCTGGTTCACCGGTTGCCGGGTGGCCTCCCGCAGGACCCCTGCCAGGGTCTCGGGATCGGAAGCATAGTTCCACAGGCCGTCACTGCAGACGAGCAACCAGCCCGGACAAGCGAGCTCGAGCAAACTCAATGACGGAGTGGCGTCGTGGGCGTCAGGGCCCAGCCACTTGGTGATTGCGTGAGCTTGCGCACCCGTTTCGGCCACTTCCCGACTGACGCCCAGACTGATCCGCGCCTGCGCCAGAGAATCGTCCACGCTGAGCAGCGCCGCGGGCTCGTCGTCGGGGCACCAGTAGGCCCGCGAGTCGCCCACGTTGCCGATCAGCACCCGGCCGCCGTGCCAGATGGCGATGATCATGGTGGTCGCATACGAACCGGGCGGGGCCTCTCCCGCCTCTTCGATGATTCGTGCGTTGGCAACGGCGAAGGCAGCGCTCACATCGTCAGCGATCTGCTCGACGTCGTCAGCGAGCCGTGACTTCTGGGCAGTCACCAAGGCGGCGCAAGCGGTCTCGGCAGCCACCTGGGAGGCCCGGTCCGAGCTGAGCGACGTCGAGACGCCATCACTGACCACCACGACAGCCAGCTGGCCACCGAAGTCATCCACCCCAGCCGCGACGGCCACTGCGTCCTGGTTGCGGCGGTGCCGACGGCCCACGTCGCTCGCACCACCCGCCCAGTCCTGCGGTGACAACACGAAGCGGTCCCGCGACCCCTGGGCTGTGGCAGGGACGTGACTCACCGGCTCCGCCATGATGCCTCCGATCCAACAAACAGAAGGCCCCACCGTCAGGTGAGGCCTTCGTGTGATCAGGTATGTGTCGGTCCAGCTTCAATCAGCCAATGACGCGCACGTGATCTGCCTGCTGACCCTTGGGGCCCTGGGTGATCTCGAACTCAACCTTCTGACCCTCATCGAGTGACCGGAAACCGGTCGAGTCGATGGCGGTGTAGTGCACGAATACATCGTCGTGATCGGGGGCATCAACTGCGATGAAGCCGTAACCTTTTTCGGCATTGAACCACTTGACGGTTCCCTGTGCCATCTTTACTCCTACGCGCGTTTCTTTCGGATCGCACCTCACGACCCGTGCCTTTCAATCGCCACTCGACGCGACGTTGTGCAGTTGAGGTTGCAGCTGTCGGGATCTGCTTCCGTGCCCTGCAGGCAGTAGGCCAACTGTCTCACATCAGCAGACCCAAAAGAAAAAAACTGGCAAGTCAGTAGAGGGTTCTTTCGCCCACAGCGCGACGCGCCACGCCGCCCGGCGCCAGCTCGACGCCCTCCTGCGCCAGCAGTCGTTGTGCCTCCTCCAGCAGGGTCGTGGTGATGGAGCCGTCGGCGTGCACCACGCGCCACCAAGGCACCTGTTCGCCGAGTACGGCGAGGATGCGCCCTACCTGGCGGGCCCCGACGCCCGTCGTGGCCCCGACTTGGCCGTAGCTCCTCACTTGACCACGTGGAATGGCAGCCACGGCGTCCAGCACACGCTCGGTCGCGTCGGGTTGGGCGGCTCGATCCGCAAGCGTCATACGATTCTCCTACCGTGGTCCCATCCTGGACCAACGCCCAAGGTCAACACTGGTGGGTGGTTGGGTGAAGTGTCAGTGCCGGATGTTCGAATGGAGCCATGCAAAAGTCTGCTACCCACCCCCAGCGCCGCCGGCGCTATCTGCTCACCGCCTCGTTCCCGGTCGGTGCTGACAGTATGGCGCCGGATGAAGCGCAGGCACGCGCGATTGAAGCGTGCGGGCACCCGGGCGCGGCCGTTCTGGTGGTGGGCGGTGCCGGCAGCGGGAAGACCACAACGCTCGCGCACGCTGTGGTGTCGCGAGTGCGGTCTGGGGAGAAGCTGGGCGAGCTCGTCGTGCTGACCCACTCCCGTCCTGCCGCTCAGCAGCTGCGTGCTCAGGTGATGGCTGGAGTCGGTCGTTCCCAGCTGTCGCCGCGGGTCACCACGATGCACGGCCTGTGCCGCCAATTGATGGCCAGGTATGGGCAGGACTGGTTCGAGAACGGGGAACCACCCCGGTTGCTCACCGCACCCGAGCAGGAGGTTCGGGTCCGGGAGTTGCTGCGTGGTTTCGACACGTCAGCCTGGCCCGCCGATGTGCGCCAAGCGGCCGGCACTCGCGCCTTTGCCGGCGAGGTCAGGGCAGTGCTGGCCCGGGCACGCCAGCTGGGCATGGACCCTGCCGACGTCGCTCGTGCCGGAGCGGCTGCCAACCGTCCTGAATGGGTGGCGGTGGCGAACTTCCTTGACGAGTACCTGGACGTGCTGGACGCCGAAGGGGTGATCGACTACACGGAGCTTGTACACCGGACGCGACTGCTGTTGCGCGAGCCGGGGGTTGCTGCTTCAGTACCGACGACAGTGCGCGCTGTGTATTGCGACGAGTTCAGCGAACTGGACTCCGGGCAGGTGGGCGTGCTGGCAGACCTGCACCGCCTGGGCGTCACCGTGGCCTGCTTCGCTGATCCGCTGACTGCTGTTTACGCCTTTCGAGGTGCACAGCGACGCAACGTCCTCGACTTCGAGCGCACCTTCGCGCTCACCGGCGCCGAGCCGCAACGGATTGACCTGACTGGCCAGTACCGCCTCCCCCTGCCGTTGTGGCGGGCTACCGCAAGGGTGGCATCGCGCTTGCCCTTGGACGGAGCGGCGCAGGTGCCCGATGTGTCCGTCGCGCCTGGAAGACACGGCGGTCAGCTGCTGGTTGCCGAGTTTGATTCGGCCGGCGACGAGGTGGCGCACGTTGCCGAGTACCTGCGTCGAGCGCACCTGGATGAGGGGTGGGGCTGGGCGGAGATGGCGGTCGTGAGCCGATCCGGTGGTGGAGAGCTGGCCAGGGTCGGTCGGGCACTGGGCGCTGTGGGTGTCCCGGTCGACCTGGCCGGCGACGACCTGGCGCTGGCTGACGAAGTTGCCGTGCGGCCCCTGCTGGATGCGGCTGAGGCCGTCCTGACGTTGGCGCACGGTGCGGAGTTGGGCGGGGAACAGGCACTACGTCTGCTGTGTTCGCCACTGGGCACCACCGATGTTCTGACCATTCGTCGGGCAGGCAAACAGCTACGGTTGCTGGCGCAGCAAGAGTCAGGTCAGGATCAGTCTTCAGACGACTTGCTGGCGCAGGCCATCACCCATGGGGTCTGGCCGCAGGCAACTGCCGCCTCGTCGTCACCGGCAGCCGAGGGCCTCGATGTGGTGGCGCAGCTGGGCGCGCTCCTTCGTGCGGGGGCGGGCGCGGTGGCTGAGGGCGCTCCTGCCGCCGAGGTGTTGTGGCGGCTGTGGAGTGGAACGGCATGGCCACCTAGGCTGCGGGCCGAAGCGCTCGGCTGGGGGGAGGGCTCTGCCCGTGCCAACCGCGACCTGGACGCAGTCTGTGCTCTGTTCGACACCGTCAACAGAAGCGGCGACCTCGTTGGGGCCAAGGGCCTGCGTCAGTTGCTGGCTGAGATCCGCGCCCAGGCGATCGCTGCCGACACCGCGCGAGAATCCGATCCCCGCGGTGCCGGGGTGCAGGTGCTCACCGCTCACCGAACCAAGGGACGCCAGTGGCGGCTGGTGGTGGTGTTGGGAGTGCAGGAAGGGACGTGGCCATCGTTGCGGCGGCCAGACACCCTGCTTGAGGCTGATCGGTTGAGTGTGGACGGCGTCGGGGAGCCAGAGCCGATCTCAGCGCAGGTCGCTCGAGAGCGGCGGCTGTTCCTGTTGGCCTGCAGTCGCGCCAGCGAGCGGCTGCTGGTGACCGCGTCACGAGGAGTTGAGGGGGAGGCAGACCAGCCGTCCCGCTTTCTCAACGAACTGGGGGCACCCGTGAGAAGGGAGCACGGACGTCCGCGCCGTCCGCGCACCCTGCCGGCGCTGGTGGCCGAGTTGCGGCGTTTCAGCGTCGACCAGGGCTGCAGCCCAGGCCTTCGCGACGCAGCCGCGGTTCAACTGGCCGCGCTCGGGCAAGTACGGAACCGGGCTGGGCGTCAGCTGGTGCGAGCTGCCATCCCTGCGAACTGGTGGGGCGTAGGGCCGGTCAGTCAGGGCCCGAGTCCGGTCGCCAAGCTGGGGGAGCCGGTGTCGCTGTCCGGCTCAGCGGTCCAGACTCTGCTCGAGTGCCCACGCAGATGGTTCATGGCGCGGCAGGCGCGGGCAGACACGGTGCGGTCAGCCTCCCAGGGTCTGGGCTCGGTGATCCACGCCATGGTTCAACACGCGCAGCAGCATGGCTTGGGACGCGAGGATCTGCACGTTGAACTGGAGCGTGTCTGGGGCGACATTCCGTTCGAGGCTGAGTGGTTGTCCGCTTCCCAGCGGGTGGAGGCCGAAGCGGCGCTGGAACGGTTCCTGCGCTGGTGTGCCATTCGTTGCGACGAGGTGGTGGGGGTCGAGGTGCCCTTCGAGGTGACCATTCGGGTGGCCGGAGACTCGGTGCGGGTACGTGGGTCGATCGATCGCCTGGAGCGAGATGCCGACGGCCGGCTGCGGGTCGTCGACTTCAAGACCGGGCGCAGTGCGCCGTCAACCAAGGACGTGGCCGGGCATGATCAGCTCGGCGTCTACCAACTCGCGGCACGGCTGGGAGCCTTCGATCACCTGGTCCCGGGGGAGCGACGCCTGGCCGATGCTGAACTGGTCCATCTGCGCGTCGACAAGGACGGTCTGCCCAAGGCAATTGCCCAGGAATCCCTCGACGTGCGGCCGCACCTTGCCCTTGAGGCCGATTCCTCCGCCGAGACCTGGGTCCATGACCACCTGGCCACCGCGGCGCGCATCGTCCGCAGCGAACAGTTCGTGGCTGTCGCCTGCAACGGCTGCCGCTGGTGCCCCTTCGGGTCGGGTTGCCCAGCTCAGGCAAGCGTGGTGGGAGGAAAGCCATGAACCAGGGCGGTCATCGTGGTCAGCCAGCCCGGATCAGGACCGCAGGCCAGCTGTGCGAGCTGCTGGACATTGCGTTCTCGCGTGAGCAACTGGCCGCCATCGCTGCGCCCCTGGAGCCGGGCGTCATCATCGCGGGCGCCGGCTCCGGAAAGACCACCGTGATGGCAGCACGGGTGGTCTGGTTGGTGGGCACCGGAGCGGTCCGGCCCGATCAGGTGCTTGGTCTGACTTTCACCCGCAAGGCAGCCGGCGAGCTGTCCGCCCGCATTGCCGAGGCTTTGCTGCGGGCGGGCGTGGTGAGTCGGCAGGGTGCCGACGACGCCGGCGAGCAGTCGGTGATGACCTACGACTCTTTCGCCGGTCGACTCGTCGGCGAGCACGGGATGCGCATCGGGGTCGACTCGGATCGCAGGATGATCACCGGTGCCGCCCGCTTCCGTGTTGCTTCTCAGGTGGTTGCCCACGCGCCTGGGCCATTCGACTTCCTGCCGAGAATCAGGCCGGAAACCATCGTCGAGCGGGTGCTGCAGCTCGACTCCGAGATGCAGGCCCACCTGGTGTCCGCAGACCAGATCATCACCTGCTGCCACGCAGTGGCGCAGCACCTGCAGGCCGCCCCGCTGTGGCGCGGCCAGCCGTACAAGTGGGTGAAAGACGCCGAAGCCAGCCTGGGCGAGCGTCTTGAGTTGCTCGGATTGGTGGCGGACTACCAGCAACGCAAGCGTGAGCTGGGCGTCGTGGAGTTCGCCGACCAGATGTCGGTGGCTGCCCAGTTGGTGCAGCAGGCGCCCCACGTCGGTGCCCTGCTGCGCGACCAGTTCCGGGTGGTGCTGCTCGACGAGTACCAGGACACGTCGTCGGCGCAGGCCAGCCTGCTGCGCGCGCTCTTCAGTGGGGACGAGCCTGCCAGCGGGCGGGGGCACCCGGTGACGGCGGTCGGCGACCCCTTCCAGGCGATCTACGGCTGGCGTGGCGCGGCAGTCAGCAACGTGTTGCGATTCGCGTCGGAGTTCCCGTGCACGGACGGCAGCCAGGCGGCGTCCTTTCCGCTCACCGTCAATCGGCGCAGCGGTCAGAAGATCCTGGACGTCGCAAACGAGCTCGCCCAGCCCCTGAGCTCCGACCCGTTGCTGGGCGCGCCGGTGACAGCGGCGGGGGCGCGACTGTCCACAGCTCTGGTCGCGCCGTCCGACAAACAGGGTGGCACCGTCCGAGCAGCCAGCTTTGAGACCTGGGATGACGAAGTCGCCTGGGTGGCGGACGCGATTGTGGACGTCCATCGCAGGGCCGAGGCCGTGCGTTGGTCCGACGTGGCCGTGCTGTTGCGTCGCAACGCCGACATCGCTCCCTTCTATGCAGCCTTGCAGGATCGTGGCGTGCCCGTCGAGATCGTCGGGTTGGGTGGGCTGCTGCGACTGCCCGAGGTCGCCGACGTGGTGGCCACTCTCACGCTGCTGGACGACGAAACCGCCAACGCGGCGCTGGTCCAGCTCCTCAGCGGCCCGCGGTGGCGGGTCGGGCCCCGCGATCTCGCCGCGCTGGGGCAGCGGGCGGCGGTCCTGGCCCAGCAGGAGCACCGGCGCGAGCACGGTGACGGGTTGGGCGATGACCTGCGGCGAGCCCTGGCTGACCTTGATCGCACTGAAATCGTTTGTCTGCTGGAAGCAGTCTGGGACCCCGGTGACGTCCCGATCTCTGCCATCGCTCTGGAACGTCTGGCCCGGTTTCGTGGTGAGCTGGGGGAGCTGCAGGGCCATCGCCACGAGCCTCTCCTCGAGCTGGTGCGTCGGGTGATCACGGTGCTCGGTCTGGAGGTTGAGCTGTCTTCGACCTGGGAGTTGCACAATGCCAACAGGGGGGCCCAACTCGCACTGTTCGTGGACGCCATCGGCGACTATGTCGACGTTGACGGGGATGCCAGCCTCACCGGGTTGCTGGCTTGGTTGACTGCTGAGCTGGAACACGGTGAAGGTCTCAACCAGGCCGTGCCCAGCGACGAGGACTCCGTGAAGCTGATGACTGTCCATCGAGCCAAGGGGCTGGAGTGGGACGTCGTTTTTGTGCCCGCGCTGGTCAACACGGTGTTTCCGAGTGAACGGGTGAGCGACAACTGGTTGAAGAACGCGGCTGCCCTGCCCGCGCCAGTGCGCGGGGACGCGGACTCGGTGCCGCAGTTGCGGACCTGGGAGAAGCAGGGGTTCGACCGCTACGGCGACGAGTTGAAGGAGTCGCAGCTGCACGCGGAGGACCGGTTGGCTTACGTTGCCACCACCCGGGCTCGGCACGTGCTCTTTGGAAGTGCCCACAACTGGCGATCAGGCAAGACGCGTCCCAACACGGCGTCGGTCTACTTCGAGGCCTTGCTGCACGAAGCTGATCGGCAAGGCAACCGGATGGCGTGGGCTCCCGAGCTGGCCGAGAAGAACCCACTGGCAGGGCCTGCGGCGCAGTTCGAATGGCCCGCCAAGCTGGATGCCGAACATGAGGAGCGGCTGCGCCAGGCTGCAGCAAGAGTGCAGACGGCCTTGGACGGCCAGGGTCTTGCGCCGGTCGAACCAACAACCCTGGACGAGCTCGCCCAGATCCAGACCTGGGTGCACGAGGCCGAGCAGCTGGTGGCCGAGGCGTTGGCCGGGGACTCCGAGACCGTCCAGGTGCCGCTGCCTGCCACCTTGTCCGCGACCGCCCTGATGCGGGCCCATCGTGACGAGCAGGCATTTGCCCTTGAGCTGCTGAGGCCGATGCCCCGGCCCTTCACTCGCGGGGCCGACCTGGGCACGCGTTTCCACGAGTGGGTCGAGCGACGCTTCTCGATGACCGCGCTCGTGGAGCTCGATGCTGAGGAGAATGCTGATCGGGTGGGGGAGTCCGTGGACACCGAGCTGTCGCTGCAAAGGCTGTGCGAGCGATTCGAGCTCGGGCCGTACGCCGAGCGCGTGCCTGAGGCAGTGGAGGTTCCGTTCGTGCTGGTCGTGGCCGGGCGCCAGATCCGTGGCCGCATCGATGCGGTCTACCGGTGTGCGGAGGGTTCCCTGCATCGTTGGCAGGTGGTCGACTGGAAGACATCCGATGCGCCGGCTGACCCCATTCAGCTCGGGCTGTACCGTCTGGCCTGGGCACAGGCCCAGGGCGTGCCCGAGGAGCAGGTCGACGCGGTCTTCTACCGTGTTCTCAGTGGCGTCATCGAACGACCCTCGTCCGTGCCTGGCTCGGTGGAACTGCGGGGCTTGGTCGCGGCGCTGGGTGGTGCGGGCGGGAGCTAACCTTCCCACCATGACCAGTACGCCTATCACCTCCCTCGATGTCGCGTCCTGGGGTGGTGCTGCTCGTCTGGACAGGTGCGAAGCGTTGCGCCGGAATCCGGAGGCGTTGGCCGGGCTGTGGGCTGATCCGGGGTCTCGCGTGGTCGACATCGACGCCGATCAGACGTTCCGTCTCGATCCTTTCGGCTCCAGCACCGATGGCCAGCTCACCAGTGACGTCGTCTTTGTCGGGCAGGTTGACGGACGATCATGGTTCGCACGTCGCAGCGGGCCGGTGCAGGGCGACAACCTGCGCACGGCCGTGTTGTCCGAAGCACAGACCCAGATCGCAGCTGCTGCAGCGGCAGCATTGAACTGGCACTCCATCGCGCGCCATTGCGAGCGTTGTGGGGCGGGCCTGGAGCCGGCCATGGGCGGGTTCGCTTCCTTCTGTAGGGTCTGCAATCGTCTGATCTTCCCGCGCACGGACCCGGCCATCATCGTCGCAGTGCTGGATCCCGACGACCGCATCTTCCTCGCTCACCAGCACAGCTGGCCGCCCGGTCGGGTTTCTGTCCTCGCTGGGTACCTGGAGGCTGGTGAGAGTGCCGAGAACGCAGTTCACCGGGAAGTGGGGGAGGAGGCCCGACTGACCTTGTCTGCGGTGCGATACGTGGCAAGTCAGCCGTGGACCTTCCCTCGGTCATTGATGCTCGGCTACGTGGCTCGCGGCCTCGGTGCGGGGCTGGTTGACGGCGTCGAGCTGGAGTGGGGGAGATGGTACGACCGCGCTGATCTGGAGAGCCAACTGGACGCAGGGAAGGTGATCATCGCGGCTCCCGGCTCGATCGCGCGGCGACTGATCGACGCCTGGCGCGTCCGCAAGCTGCCGACCCCTGAGGGCTGAGGCGCGCCGCTGTCTCAACGCAGTCGATCCGTGAGCCCGCTGGCGCGTTGGGCTGGAGTCTGCAGTGCCTTGGTCACCGCGTCCCGCGTGCCTACCACTCGAACCCCCTTCCGGGCCCGGGTGATGGCTGTGTAGAACAACTCCCGAGTCAGCAACGGCGAGTCGGCAGCGGGCAGAATCAGCGTCACCCAGCCGTACTGACTGCCCTGGGACTTGTGCACGGTCATGGCGTGCAGCGTCTCGACCGCATCCAGCAGGTAGGGAGAAAGCAGGGTCGGGTCCGCGCCCGAATCAACGGCAGCTTGCACAGGCGCACCTGTCGGCGGGCCATTTCCGGTGACGACGATGACCCCGGTGTCACCATTGCTGACCCGCAGGTCGGGGTCATTGCGTGTGATCAGGAACGGTCGTCCGGGATACCAGACGCCCTCCGACCCGTACCCGGGCACTGCACTGCGCAACAGGCGATCCACTTGCCCCGACCATCGGGTCACCCCGTAGGGGCCAGTGCGGTGAGCGCACAGCAACCGGTGCTGGTCGAGCATCGCCAACGCCTGAACCGGATCGCCGTTCAGGGCCAGTTCCCGCAAGGCTGCCCCCTGCTCAAGCACCTGGAGTCGCAGAGAGGACAGGTCTTCGAGCTGCCAGCCCGCGGGGTCACCAGCCAGGAACTCCAGGTCATCGGCGCCCGCCTCAAGCAGGGCAAGGGCGTCCCCAACCGCACCTCGGCGGACCGCATCGGCAAGCGTGTCGACCGCTCCTGCACTGCGGTAGTTGCGGGTGAGGCGGACCACACTGGGCGCGCTGCTGGCGGAGGACTGCGGCAGCTCCGCCGAGACCACGTCGGCGAGCACTGCGCCCGCTTCCACCGAGGTCAACTGGTTCGGGTCACCGACCATGACCAAACGACAATCTGGCCGCAGCGACTGAAGCAACCGGGCCATCATCGACAGCGGGACCATGGACATCTCGTCCACCACGACAACATCCCACGGCATCGGATTTGTCGGGCCGTGGCTGAACCCCCGTCCGGTGCCACGGCTGCCCAAGAGCTTGTGCAGCGTCATGGCCTCGATCGGCGCCATTCCCGAGATTCGATCGGCTCCCAGATCGGCCCAGGAGGTTCGAAGAGTGGTTTCCAGTCGGGAGGCCGCCTTGCCGGTGGGGGCCGCAAGTCCGACCCGCAGCAGGTTGGGCGATTGGTCAGCCAACGTGAGCAACAACCGACTGATTGTCGTGGTCTTGCCCGTCCCGGGGCCACCGGCGACCACAGTTGTCCACCCTCTGGCGGCTGTCAGGGCTGCCCTTCGCTGATCAGGGTCCCCTCCCGAGCCCGCCGCCCCGAACAATTCGTCGAGGCTGGCGCGCAGCTGGTCTTCATCGACCCGGGGCGCTGGTCTGCCCGCCCTGTCCAGCAGCACGTTGCGAACCACTTCCTGCTCGCCCCAGTAACGCTCCAGATAGAGCTGGCCGGCAACCAGTCGTAACGGGCGCAGATTCGGTTGCGCCTCGGAACCTGTGTTGGTCAACGGCGAACCGGCCACTCTCGACGCCCACTCATCGGGCTGTGGCCACGGCAAGTCCGCCAGTGGACTCAGCGCCGCAGCATGGGCATCGTCGGTGACCTCGTCGAGTACTGCGGCGTTCTGTCGAACAGTCGCCAGGTGGACGCAGACAGAGCCTGCTCGCAGCGCCCTGGCCACAAAGGCGACGGCCAACAGCACGGCCTGGTCGTCCTCACCGCCCAGTCGTCCGAGGGTCAAGGCCAACTGCACGTCAGGCACTCCGATCAGGCGCGCAGCATTGAACTCGCGCAGCACAGCCGTGGCAGCGACGGCGATCTCGTGGGTTCTCACGGCTGCTCACCCGCCAACACGCTCGAGGCCGCCAACACCAACCGGCTCGACGGCCGCCAGGTGAACACTCCCGCCGGCATTGTCGCCTGGCCGGAAGCAGCAGCGAGCGTGGGTGTGGCCGGCCCTGCGAGGCCGCGGACGAACAGGTAGCCAACGCCGCCAAGGTGCAGATCAGGCTGGTAGCCCGCCATGCGCCAAGCAAGGTAGCGGTGCAGTGCGACGCAGTAGAGCAGAGCCTGCAGTGGGTAGTGCGCGTCCATCATGGCCCGAGCCATCCGATCAGGGTGGTAGTGGTGCACGGTGAGCGGTTCGTTCGGCGCCACCGGTAGCCGGTTCGTCTTGTAGTCGAGCAGCACGAAGCGCTGTTGCCCGCCATCGGTGGGAAACCGCAACACCGAGTCGATGGATCCGGTCAGGAAGCCAGCCAGCACTGTGGAGGCGGCCGGGGTCTTGGCAAGTTGGCGACCGTAGCCGGCAAGGAGGTCATCGTCGCCCATCAAGGATCGGTCACACCAGATCTCGGCCAACTCGGCCACGGTGTTGCGATGCCCCCCAGGCCGCGCCAGCGGCAGCTCGAAGTCGAGCTCGGAGAGCCGATCAGCCGGGCCAAAAAGCCGCAGCGGACGACCCCCGGTGAGATCGCCCAAAGAGGTACCCACGACGTCGCCCAGCCCAGCCGCCAGGACCGCAGGATCCACCCCCGACACCGGCCGGTGCGCCAGCGTGCGGGTGCACAGGGCAACCAGATCATCCTGCAGTCGGGGGCTGGTGAAGTCGACCTCTTCAAGCACTGAGTGCACAACGTTGCCGAACTGGGCCCCACCGGGCAAGGGGGCCAGGACTGTGACGAGGGGATCGACCTGGGGTGACAGGGGCAGGGCAGGTGGCGGAACCGGAAGGTCGTCGAGTGCGGGCTCGTCCGGCTCGAAGTCGTCTGCCGTGGTGGGAGCTGTGTCGTGCAGTTTGGCGGTCAGGCCTGAATAGGAAGTGCGGGTCCACTCGCGGTCGATCCGTCGGCTGAATCGTCTCGCCTCCAACAACGGCACTGCCACTGGCGCTTCGTCAACCTGGGGCCGCGGCACTTCGTCGATGAGATCGACACGCACCGTCTGCTCGTTGAGATGCGTGGCGTCGGGCACCTCGCCCACTTGGTAACCGGATTCGGGGGCGCGGCCGGCTGGGTTCTCATTGCAGAGCAGTCGGTGCAGCGGCGAACCGGTCGTGTTGTGCAGGGTTGGTGTCCACCACATGATGAGCGCACTCGAGGCGCGGGTGCAAGCCACGTAAAACCTGCGCAGTGACTCGGCTTGGTCTTCGTCCATCCGTTGGCGGTCGCGGGCAGCCCGGTTGGCGTCGCCACCGACGTCCAGCACACGCTGCCCCTCCCAGTGCAGGACCTGCGGTGCGTCATCGCCTTTGCTGTGATGCTCATCGGCTGCCTGCGGGAGAAGCACGATAGGGAACTCCAGGCCCTTGGCGCGGTGCACTGTCATGATCTGGACCGCGTCCCGGTCGGATTCCAGCCGGCGAGTCCGGTCATCCTTGCGACCGTCGGCCGCGTCTGCGCGGCGCTGGCGTAGCCATTCAGCCAAGGCCAAGCCATCCAGATGTTGACGGGTCTGGGCCTCGTTGAGCGATTCGGCAACGTGCCGCAGGTCGGTGAGCAGCCGATCGCCGCCGGGGCCGGACAACGCCGACGCATAGACATCGTTGTCGACGCACAGACTCTCGAACACAGCGGCCACGCCGACCTCGTCAAGCAACCGTCCCAGACGCTTGACCTGCAGTGCAAGCTCGCCGCGTCGGGCGTCGTCCATGGCCGCCAGCTCCAGGCTGGTGAGCCCGAAGAGGCTGGTCAGCGCTGCCCGGCCAATCTGGTCGCGACGTGGATCGACAAGGGCATCGAGCACCGTTTGCCAGTCGGCCGCTGCGTTGGAGGTGTAGATGCTGGCAGCACCAGCGAAGACGGCAGCGATCCCGGCACTGGTCAAGGCCTGGTGGAGGTCGTGACCACGGCTGTTCGTGGTCACCAGGATGGCTATGTCACTGGGGCGGACCCGCCGGTTGAAATCTTCCAGGTTTCCGGCCAAACGCACCTCGGGTCCGGTGAGCTGCTGCACGGTGGCAATGAGATCCGCATCGATGCGGGCGCGTGCCTGCTTGACTCGCAGTGGCTGCTCGCTTCGGAAGGCCCTGACAATGACCCGGCGTGAGTCGTTGAGGCCCCACGCCAGGCGAGAGTCGACTCTCGAGGCCGCCACATGGCGCATGGGGATGGTGTCCCTGCCACTGCCAAGCCCGGCATTGCGGAAAATGGCTTCGACACCGGACACCACGGGCTGGTCGGAGCGATAGTTGGTGCCCAGGGTGAAGACATCGTCCGCGTGCCCCACGGCGTCGAGATAGGCGGCGACGTCGGCGTCGCGGAAGGCATAGATGGCCTGCTTGGGGTCGCCGATCAGCACCGTCGTGGAGCCGGTGAACCCGCGCCTGAGGATCTCCCACTGAGCCGGATCAGTGTCCTGGAACTCGTCGACGAGCACGAATGGGTAGCGCTGGCTCAGCAAGCGGGCCGCGTCCAGGCCGGTGTCAGGGTTACTCAGTGCATCCAGCAGGCGAGTCACCATGTCATCGAAGGTGTACAGGTCCCGGCGCCGCTTCCGGCTCTCCACCAGACGGCGCACCTCAATCGCGAAGCCTGCGGCGCCCGCGGGATCAGCTGGCACGATGGGGGCTCTCGAATGCGCAATCGCGCCCTGGCCCAGACGAAGGGCCTCGTCCAGACCGGGACGTCTCTCAGCGTTCGCGTACCTGGCGATGTAGAGGTCCCGCACCACCTCGTCGGTGAGCTTGGTGAGGTCATCCACGAAGATGGCATTTTCGTCGTGGTCGACCAACAGGCCCAGCTCCGCCAGCATCCGGGAGCAGAACTCGTGGGTGGTGGTGATGGTTGCCTGGTCGATGTCGGCCAGGGCGCTGTCGATGCGTTGCAGGCGTTCTGCGACTTGCTCAGCAGTGCCGGAGCAGAGCAACCTGTCGACGGCATCGTCGGGGGTCGTCAGCATGCCCAGCGATCTCCGCAGTGCGTCTCGGGTCGACTGCAAGCGCTGGTAGACCCGGGAGCGCAGCTCCGCTGTGGCCATCCGGCCGAAGGTGACCATCAAGATGTCGCGAACGGTGGTGTGGCCTTCGGCGAGGAACCGCACCGCCAGGGCGGCGATGGCATAGGTCTTGCCCGTGCCGGCACTCGCTTCCAGGACGCAGGAGCGGGCGGGCAGTTTGCCGCACAGGTTGAACTGCGGCTGGGTGGCGTTGGCGCGCTGGGCTGCCCCAGCGGGTCGATCGGTTGTTTCGACCGTGTCTTCGTGGAGGGTCATCGGGGTGCCTTTCCTGCTGCCGGCAGTTGGATGACGGATTCCTTGATGGGCAGGAAGCACCAGTCGGCCAGCTGCTGGAAGCGCGAATTCATCGTTGCCGGATGCCCGGGGTCACCCGGCAACGAAAGCGGTGCCATCAGGGAGCTCCAGCTGCTCAACCCGAAGTGGCGCCACTCTTCGTCGGCTTCGCGCTGCCACTGGTCCTTGCCTTCCTGCTCGTGGTCCAGGTTCCACCACTTGTGCTGCGGCAACAGCCCGGACCATTTGGCTGCCGTGCGGATCGGGAGGGGCACCAGCTGGCGCAAACCCGCCCTCCGCAACGCCACGAAGTCCGCCAACAGCCCGCGGGCGGCCGCTGCCGCGGGAGCCCGGAGGCACATGGTGCCGTCGAGATTGACAAGAACCGCGATCGTGTCGTCGTCAGCCCCGCCGGCGGCCAGTGCCACCAATGCCAGCCAACTTTCGATGACCTGGCGGCCATTGAGCTTCGCGAAGCTGTGACTGACCAAGGCATGCCCATGGAGACGAACTCGGCCGGTGACGACCTCCCGACCCAACACGATCCGAAGGTCGATGTCGTGCGGCGCCTCTGCAGTGAGTGGGCGAGCAGTGCGCGCGATGGTCGCAGCTCGGTGCAGGATCGAGTCCAGAACCTGTGCTCCCATGGCGCCGGGTGGAAGAGTCCCTGCGTGGGTCTCCATGTTGGCGGCGAGCAGGGGATCGGTGCCCTTCATCAGTTGGGTCAGGACTCGATCGCCGATCTGATAGCGCTGCAAGCCATCCAGCTCAATGGGCAGATCCGTGCACAACTCGTCCTCGTAGGCACTCAACGCCACATGGGCTTGCTGACGCAGCAGGCTTCTGGCTGGGTGCCGGAGGAACCCGATGATGTCGTCGAGCTCGACGAAGGTCTCTGCGGTGTCGCGCGGGTAACGCCAAAGCCATGCTGGTTCAGGGGCAGGCGTGGTTTGCAGCCGCCGTTGTTGAGCCGTCGCCCCCGCCAGCGCGAGTCGATCGAAGCTGAACGGCACCGTGTCGCCGCTGGCTGCGAAGTTCATCCAGCCCTGTGGCTGCAGCGTGTGTTGGCGCAACAGGGTTTCGCGGTGCGCAGCGGCACCGTCGCTGCCCGCTGGTACTTGCGCTGCACAGGCTTCCATCAGGTCGAGGATGGGTACCGGTGCAGGAATCGGTTCATTGGTCTGCTCGTCGAACCCCTGGGTGATGACCACGAGCTTGTCGGTCGCCTGGAGCAGCGCATCAAGCAGGTGTTGACGCGCCTGCGCCCGCGGGTCCAGCAGGATCGCGTCGGGACCGCCAAGCCAGCGCGTCAGGTCATCACCCTGGCTTGGTTGCCTACCGGGGAAGTGCTGGTCATCGAGTCCAAGAACACAGACGACCCGGCTGCTGATGGCAGCGGTATCGCCCAGCTGGCAGAACAGCAGCGAACCGTTGCCGTAGTTGGCTCGTCCGGTGCGAGGCCTCAGCATCTGGGTCAACAGGGCGCGAACCTCGCCGACTGCGAGTGGGGTGATGCCGTCACCACCCAGCTCGGTCAGTTCAGCGAGGGCGCTGTGCACGTGATTCAGCTGCCAGTTCTGATCCACGGGCACCTCGACCAAATCGTCGAGGGCGAGCAGCAGTCGCTCCACCCAGCGGTACAAGGGCGCCGGCGCGGCGAACAGATGACGGCAACGGCGAAGCCTGGCGATCAGCTCGCTCAGCCGACCAACCAGCTCAAGGTCGGAGGATTCGACCTGGTCGAGCGGTACCACGCCACCCAGGTGGGTCGGCGGGTCGAAGCCCAGGGCGACGCCAACCAGCATCCGCTCCACCCCGGCCAGCCAGGTGCCCTGCCGCAGGTCGAGGCCATTGCTGCGACGGTGCTGCTGGTCGACACCCCAACGCACCTGCGCAGCCTGCAGCAGCTGCGCAATCCGCTGCTGGTTCCCTTCAAGACCGAAGCGGCGAGCGATCGGGGGAGCCAGACACAGCCCGAGCAGATCCTTGACGGTGCAGCGATCAAGGTCGAGGTCGAGAGACATCATCAGGACGTCGATCACCGGGTTGTCCTGGACAATGGTGGCCTGCGCCAGTTGAGCTCGAATCACCTGCGCCGGGTGCAGTTTCGGCAGCCCCTGATCGGCGTCAGCGGCACTGGCGACGAGACAGAAGTTGGCGGCGATGAGGGGCGCGTAGCTGGCCAGATCAGTGCACTGGACGACAATGTCGCGAGGCTCCAGGGTTGGGTCGTCAGCCAACACTGCGCAGAGGACTTCGCGGAGCACCTCGACCTGGCGGTCAGGGCCGTGACTGGAGTGCACCTGGATGCTGGCGTCAGGCGACGGGTCGCTGAGCGGGGAGCCCGGGGCCTTCCGGAAGCCCCGGACGCCTGCCTGAACGCGACGCAGCAGCGAATCGGGCTCTGGCTGTCGAGCAGCTGATGGTGGAGCCAGCTGCAGGTCAAGTGCGAGGTTCGACACCCCGGCTCGGCGTACTGCTTCGTAATTGCGAGCCAGGCCACTGGCCGCCGACCCCCCGGCGAGCTGCCAGACCAGCACCTCGTGATTGAGCGACAGCGCCCGCAGCAGGTTGACATCTGCGCTGGGCAGCCCGACGATGCTGAGCACCTGAAGCCTCGGGGGCAAGCCGTCGGGGGCGCCGTCCCCCAGGGCGGAAAGCAACTGCCGCTGGCGGTCAACGGGATCTGGCACCGCGGAAAGTCGGGCGCGCACCACCCGCCACAGCTCGGGCTGCCAAGATTGCAGGTCACCCAGTGGCTCGCCTTGCGGCCCGCCGCCAGCACCGGCGGTCCAGCCGTCGATCATGTCGGGGCACAGGGCGCAGTAGCGTCTGAACAGCTTGGCGATGCGGCCGGCGGTAGCCACTCGCCTTCCCGGACGGGTTGACGAGTCACCTCGCAGGTGCTGGGCCAACGCGTTGAACCAAGGCTCGTCGCGGCAGTCGGCCAGCGCTTCGACCAGCGCCAGCGCCAGTCCTCGGGTGCGCCAGGGGTCCAGTGCAGGGTCGAGGCCCAGAACCGTTGAATCCAGCTTCCGACGCACCGCCACCAGTGTCGGAAAATCAATGCCGGCGCAGACACCGTCCGCCCCACCCAACGATGCAGCCAACTGTTGACTGAGGTGTCGCCGGTGCGCCAACCCGGGGACCACGACCACTTCCCTGATGAACGGGTCGGGCAGCGGGGTCGACAGCACGTCGGCCACGGCCGCGCACATCTGGTCCCAACCCGGGAGCAGTGACGCGGAAAAGCCTCTGCCGGCCGACTCACCTCGCAGCACATCCATGGCCAACACCCTAGAGCGAGGCACTGACAAGGAATCGGGACGTTCACAGGCAAGCCGATCGGTCAGTCCAGGGGCCATCCGACGGGCCCATGCAGTCAGCCTGTCGGCACCTGACCCTAGGGTGGTCCTCGTGACAGCACTTTCGGACGCCAATCTGATCCTGGAAGCCCTTGATCCTGAGCAACGGCAGGTCGCCACTGCCCTGGGTGGTCCGGTGGCCGTCATTGCGGGGGCAGGCACGGGCAAGACAAGGGCCATCACCCACCGCATCGCCTATGCGGTGGCCACCGGCGCCCAAGATCCGCGCGCGGTGCTGGCGGTCACCTTCACCACACGGGCGGCTGGCGAAATGCGTGCTCGTCTTCACGACCTTGGCGTGGCTCATGTCCAGGCCCGCACCTTCCACTCCGCAGCCCTGCGTCAGTTGCGCTATTTCTGGCCGTCGGCAATGGGCACCGAGCTGCCCCAGGTGACGAGTTCGACCCTGGGTCTGGTGGCTGAGGCCGCTGCTCGTCAGGGCGTTCAGACCGACACCGCCCGGCTGCGCGACCTGGCCAGCGAGATCTCGTGGGCCAAGGTGTCCAACGTGTCCGCGGCGCAGTACCCCGGGTTGGTGGAGGGGCTGCACCGGAAGGTCTCAGGTGTCGACGCAGCCACCGTGGGGCGGATCTGCAACGGCTACGAGCAGGTGAAACGCGCGCGCGGCCTGATGGATTTTGACGACATCCTGCTGTGCACGGTGGCGCTCATGCACGAGCATCCGGACGTGGCCGACCGGATCCGGGCCACCTACCGACACCTGGTGGTGGACGAGTTCCAGGACGTCAGCCCGCTGCAGCGGACTCTGCTGGGGCTGTGGCTGGGGGAGGGTTCTGATGTTTGTGTGGTGGGGGATCCGAATCAGTCGATCCACGCGTTTGCCGGTGCCAACCCGAAGTTCCTGACCCGCTTTGCGGAGGACTTCCCGCAGGCGCAGCTCGTGCAACTGGTGCGCAACTACAGGTCGACGCCACAGGTGTTGAAGCTCGCCAACGCCTTGATGAGCTCTGGCGGCCAGCACGGTGCCATCCGGGGGGTGGTTCTGCGACCGACCCGGGGTCCGGGTGTCGACGTGGAGTCGGCTGACTGCCCCGACGAGACCACCGAGGCCCGCAGCACAGCACGCTGGTTGGCTGATCAGCATCAGCAGGGCATCCAGTGGCAGGACATGGCGGTGTTGTTTCGGATCAATGCGCAGGCTCCCGCCTACGAGGCGGCCTTGTCCGACAAGGGCATTCCCTACTTGGTGCGGGACAGCGAGCGCTTCTATGAACGGCCTGAGATCCGGCGGGCGCTGGGGGCGCTGGCTGCCCAGGCACGGCTTGCGCCCGAAGCTGAAGCGCTGCCAGCCGTTGCCGGAGTGCTGGGAGGGCTCGGGTGGACGACCACTGCTCCCGAAGGCTCGGGCCGCGTCCGGGAGCAGTGGGAATCGCTGCAGGCACTGGTCGATCTCGCCGAGGATCTCCTCAACGAGGAACCCGCTTGGGGGTTCGGCGCTCTGATGGCTGCCATCGAACAACGGGCGAGCCTGCAACAGGCTCCGACCGTGCGCGGCGTCACCTTGACAACCATCCATTCGGCAAAGGGGCTGGAATGGTCCACAGTCGCCTTGGTCGGGGCCCACGAGGGGACGCTGCCGTTTGCGCTGGCCAACACCCCGTCGGAGCTGGACGAGGAGAAACGCCTTTGCTATGTGGCCATCACCCGTGCTCGCGACCGGCTCCGCGTCTCGTGGTCGCGCCGCGGGCCTGGCGGGCGTGGGCATCGGGAACCGTCCCGATTTCTGGCAGGACTGGTCGTTGCAGCCACTGAGCCCGCCCGACAGAGCACCGCAGGGAAGCGGAGGAGTCGTGGGGCAGAGCGCTGCCGGGTGTGTTCCAAGTCGCTTTCCGGCGGCGTGGAGCTGAAGCTGGGCCGCCACCAGTACTGCATGGTGAGCTTCGACGAGGAGCTGGTGGCGAAGCTCAAGGAGTGGCGGTTGCAGGCTGCCCGCCAGCTGGGTGTTCCGGCCTACGTCGTCTTCACGGACGCCACCCTGCAGGCCATTGCCGAGACGCTGCCGGGCACCGAGCAGCAGCTGCTCGAGGTCCGCGGAGTTGGCGAGGTCAAGTGTGAGCGTTACGGCGAGGCACTGCTGGCCCTGGTGGCCGGCGCGACAGTGTCCGAGCTCCTTGGTTGACGAGCACCACAACCGTTCAGCAGGCAACCAAGTGATCTTGTGATGACATCGCGGGCTCCCACCCGCAGGCGCAGTCGGGGTGGCGATTCCAGCTGCGTCGGCGCAGCCCAGTGGCACGCTGGTCCATCTCGAGAGTGGACGCCTCCAGGTCGCAGCGGCCGTCAGCCAGGAACCACCCGACATTGGCCGCAGTCACCGCTGCCGCCCAGCCAGTCGCAACCGGGCTGGGGGCAGTCGGTGACTGCAGCAGTGTCGACAGCACCTGCGGCCAGCCGGGGTCATCCGTGCTCATCGCCAGGTCCAGACAGCGAAGGCAAGCCGGGCTGTGCGGTGCCACCAGGGGCCCCACCCAGGCATGTCCGTGATGTGCCCGGACCACCAAGTAGGCCAGATCACGACGCAGCAGGTGCTCGGTGATGGCCCGATCGGGCTCCACCGTTCCTGTTGCCAACACGACCAGGTCAGTGTCGGTGTCCAACTGGGTCCAATGTGGGCCGACGGAAACCCTGTGGTGTTCGTCAGCAAGGCCGCTCTGTCTCAGCCAGGAAACCAGGGCCGTGGCGCCGCTGAAGAAGACCGGTGGCTCGCCACCAACGCTGGTGGGAGGCCGCGAATCGACGATGCGAAGGCGCAACGCCATACTGACGCAGAGCTGGGCAGCCACGGCACGAGCCAGTTCACCGCTTCCGACCAGTGTCAGTCGTGCTGGTTGCCCAGGGGTGGCGTCCACGAGCAGGTGACGGGCCAGCAGTGTGTCAGCAAGGTCGCGGAACTGCGGATCGCGCCAGGTCGGCAGGTCGGTCCAAGGGCGTACCCCGTCCAGTTCCCCGAGGGCGTCGCGCAGCCGCCCGTCGGCGTCGTTGATCTCACACCACCGTCCGTCGTCACCAGCCAACCGCAACCTGCCCCCATCCAGGGGGACTGGCGTGGCCAGCAGCAGCGGGCGCCGGCAGGCGGCGGCGGGAGTGGGCAGCAAAGCGAGGGATCGCGGGCGGGTCATGAGTCGACTCTGGACCAACGGGGGTGGCCAGTCCAGAGCAGCAGCGCCACGGTGCACACCAAAGCAGGATGAACAACACGACACTGCTGTCGGACAACACCCAACTCAGCGGCGGTGCGGCGAAGCGAACCACCGGACGAACTCTGGCGGGCCGCTTGTCTCCAGCAAGCCTTGCTGGGTGCCGATCAGGCCTTGCCGAGGATGCGATTCAGGTTGGTGCCGCACACCGGGCACTTGCCCTTGGCCATCCGAGTGCCTTTGGCATTCACGACCACGTTGCCCTTGGACTGGACCTTGTCCTTGCACTTCACGCAGTAGAACTCGCCCTCGTAAATTTCCTCAGCCATGTCGTCTCCTTGCTCGGGGTTAGGGTTTCGCCAGCCATGCTCGTCGGAAGATCATCACAGGCTCACGGACGTCAACTGTAGTCATCCCGGCTGCCGAAACCACTTCTCAGCTCCAGAACGGCAGGAAAGTGCCCTCGATGATGCAGCGCTTGCCGCGTGATGGGTGGCCGTTGGTGAGCGTCGGGCAGAAGGCCCCCGGTGCTGGCCGCTTGCCTTCCCCTGCATGCGGTCGGCCTTCCGGGGGCCTTCTGCCCCCACGGTATCCAGCAGCGTCGGCAAGCGTCAAGATCGATCGATGGTCGCGTGGGGACTGTCCGAGCAGGCCCCTAGAGTCGGTGCCGTGCAAGCACACTTTCCGATCGAACCCGACAGCTATCCGGGGCTGAGCGCCCGGCGGGTGGAGTTGCGCCGCAGCCGTCGTCGGCATCGCACCGTCTCGGCCCGTGTGGAGGGCGATTCAGTGATCGTGATGATGCCGGCCAATCTGCCCGCTCATGAAGAGCAGGCGTGGGTGGACCGCATGTTGACCGGTCTCGCCCGTTCCCAGCAGCGGCGACGGGCCCCCAGCGGGGATTCGGATCTGCAGCGTCGCGCGGTGGCCCTCGCCGCCCAATGGCTGGACGGCCCGGCCGGCCAACCGGTGCGTCCGCACAGTGTCCGATGGGTCACCAATCAGAACACCCGCTGGGGGTCCTGCACGTCGGCCACCGGCGACATTCGGCTCTCCGACCGGTTGCGGGCGATGCCTGCCTGGGTGGTCGACTACGTGCTGCTGCATGAACTGACGCACCTGGTGGAGACGATGCACACCCAGCGCTTTCGCGCGCTGTTGGCACGCTTCCCCACGGCCGAAAGAGCTGAGGGCTATCTGCTTGGCTGGAGTGCCGGACGCGCCGGACTGATGGCGGAGTCGCCGGGGGCGGGGTTTTGGGACGACGAGCCTGAACCGGCCGAATGCGATGGCCGTTGATCGGGGCCTGAGTGGCCGGGCGTGGGCCCAACTCAGCGAGGATCTGCCTCGCCACCCTCCTCCTGAAGCAGCTTGGCGAGTTCCGCGTCCAGGTCGTCAGGCATGGCGGCTGTGTGGTCGCCGCTGACGTAACCCATCGGATCGTCCAGATCGGTCGCGGTGGGGATCAGGTCGGGGTGTGCCCACACCTGATCGCGTTCGTGGCTGCCTCGTGCCTGGGTGAGTGCTGCCCACAGATTGCCGGCGTCACGGATCCGACGTGGGCTCAGGTCGAGACCCACGAGAGTGTGCAAGGCTTTCTGGGCGGGTGCACTGGTCGCCCGACGGCGCCGAACGGCCTCGCTCAAGGCTGCTTGATCAGGCAGCCACTTCTGGGCAGCCCGCGAAGTCACTTCGTCCACCCAACCCTCGGCCAGCGCCAACAGAGTCTCCAGTCGGCCCAGGATCTCCACCTGCTCAGGAGTCTTGGTGGGTGCGAACAACCGTCCCTGGAGCTGCCTGGAGGCCTCTTCCAGCTTTTCGGGCGTGAGTTCGTCGACATCACCGATGTCCATGGCGTCATGGATGGCGCTCTGGTCGATGGTGATCAGCCGCGCGTAGTGACCCAGTAGAGCCAGGATCTGCGGGCTCAGCCAAGCGACGCCGGCGTAGAGCCGCTGCCGAGCGGCCTCACGCAAGGTGAGGTAGAGGCGCAGATCAGCTGGCTTGAGCGCGAGTTCCGTGCTGAAAGCCTCGAAGTTGTGACTGAGCAGAGCCACCCGCGGCGTCTTCAGCAGCGGCAGACCGATCTCGGTGCCAGTGAGCACCTCGGTGGCCAGCTGGGCGATGGTCTGAGCCAGTTGGCCTGCGTACATCGCTCCTGCGGCGCTGCGCAGCATCGGCTGCAGGAGACTGCCCAAATCGGCCATACCGGGCACCGCCGGCATCTCAGCGCCGGGCGACATGGTGGCAGCCATCGCGCTTGCGATGCTGGTGACGATGGGGTCTGAGACCGTCTGCCACGAGTCCATGGTCTCCTCGACCCACTGAGCGCGACTCCAGGAGGCAGCCGGGGCAGTCACCTGCCGGAGGCTGGTCACTTCGTCCAGCCACAGTTCAGCCAGGCGAGTCGCATCCGCGACCTTGCGCTGATCATCCGGAAGGGGGCTCGGGTCCGGCCCGAGGCTGGCCACCAGACGTCGGGTCGCATGCTTGGCCTGGGCCCAGTCCACCCCCGAACCTGCGGAGGTGCTGCCTGCAGACTGGCCGAACATCTGTTGCATCTGGGCCATCAGCGCGTTCAAGTCCAGGGGCTGTCCACCGGTGTTCAAACCCAGTTGGGCCAACAATTCCGACAAGGCGTCGCTGGCGTTGTTCTCTGGTCGCTGACCAGACGAGTCATCGCCGCCGCGATCTGCCCGGTCGTCCTGGTTGTCGTGGTCATTGAACGGGTTCACCGAGTCTCCCATTGCTGCTGCTCCTACGTAGGTCAGGTCCCATTCAACCCCAAGACACCAACAGGCATCTGGACGCGGACCAACAGCAGTCCCCAGCCAGGGGTCGGTTGCCCAGGCTGCCAGAGCCGTCGGGGTGCTCGGGTAAGGTGATCGGGTATTCGAGACGAGCGCGGACGGAGGCGCACGATGACACGTCAGACCTGGACCGCAGTCGTTTCCGGCTCCCTTTTCGTTCTCCTGGCAGCGCTGATCGCCCTGATCCCGGTGCCGTTCGTCACCTGGTCGCCCGGCGAGAGCTTCAACGCACTCGGCAACCGTCCGGACGGCACGGCGGTCATCGATGTGCAGGGGCTGCCCACCTACCGTCCGGAAAGTGAGCTGCTCATCACCACGGTCAAGGTGACCCGGGCGGAAGCGCGGGTGAGTCTGCCCGAGGCTGTGCTCCGCTATCTGCAGCCGAATCACGACGTCTTGCCCCGGGACGCTGTCTATCCGGTGGGGACGGTGGCGCAGCAGGTCGCAGCGGACAACGCCGCTGAGATGGATCGCTCCCAGCGCCGAGCCGTCGTCGCCGCGTTGAGTGCCGCGGGGGTGCCTGTGGTCCAGGCGCCGCAGGTGTCCAGCGTCGTCGCGTCCGGCCCCTCGAACAACGTGCTGCGAGTCGGCGACTTCATCAATCGGGTCGATGGGGTACGGGTGTCCACCAAGACAGAATTCGACCAGGCGGTGGCCGCTCATGACCTCGATGAGAAGGTTCATCTGACCATCAGTCGGGAGGGTCAGGAGCAGGAGCTGATCGTGCGCACAGTGGCGTCCAACACCTCCAGCCGTACCCCGCGGATCGGCGTCGACGTGATCGAGAGCTATCAGTACGAACCAGAGGTCAAATTCCGGTTGGAGGAGAACGTGACGGGGCCCAGCGCCGGTCTGGTGTTCGCGATTGGCGTCTACGATCTGATCACCCCCGAGGGCTTGGTCGGCGATGTGAAAGTCGCTGGCACCGGGCAGATCGACGCCAGCGGAGCGGTCAGCAGCGTCGCCGGCGTCAGCGAGCGGATCAAGGCTGCCGAGAACGCCGGGGCCGCTGTGTTCTTGCTGCCCGCCGGCAACTGCCCGGACCTGGCCAATGTCGAGACCCCGCTTGAGTTGGTCAAGGTGACGAACCTCGGTGACGCGATCACCTCGCTCAAAGACCTGCAAACCGCCGTCGGTGTGGCTGGCGTGCCGCGCTGCTGAATGGAGGAGTACGTGTCTGAACCGCTGGAAACGTCGCCGCGATCAGCCCGGGCAGGAAGCCCGGAGCAGGACGCCCTGACTGCCGCGCTGCTCGAGATTGAACGTTACGTGGCACGGGCCGGCTGGGCTCAACCCGCCCGGCTGTTCGCGCTTGTCCCCACGGCAGACCTGCTTGTGGCAGAGCCCTCGTTGGCCGGCCAACTTCACGACCTGCCCGGGTCCTTGTCCTCCATCGAACAGGATGACTTCCACGCCGTACCAGACCTGCTGACGGCGCTCAGCCGGATCACCTGGCCCCCAACTGTCGCAGGGTGCGCTCTTTGTCTGGAGCGAAGCTTTCTGTCCGCCGGCGACGAGCCGCAGCTTCCCGCAGATCCCGAGGATGCGGCGGTGTTCGTGGCGGACCATCCGCATCGCCAGGACATCAGGTTGGTGGCGGGGGTGCTGCGCGATGGCAGGCAGGGCAGCGTGGCCAGGTTGTTCGCCAACCCCGACGAGCTGCTGATCGGCCGAGAGATGGTACCCGCGCTGAACCTGGCGCTGGCCGATACCCTGAACTGAATTGGCTGGGGGAACCTTCTCCTCCCGTCAGCCGAACCCACGCAAGCACGAACTGAACTCAGCCCCAAGGAACTACATGGCAAACCAGCGGTCCACATCCTCAGCAAGATACGGCGCCCTCGGGCCCACTCTGGCGGTTTTGGTCGCCATCATCGCCCTCTTCGCCCTCTTCTCCAGCGTCTGGACCGATCTGTTGTGGTTCCGGGAACTGGGCGACGAACAGGTCTTCAGCACCCGCCTGTTGACCGGGGTGCTTTTGTTCGTCGTGATCGGCTCGGTCATGACCATCGCAGTGGCCCTCAACCTGCACTTCGCTTGGAGACTTCGTCCTGCGGGGCCGACTTCCATCCAGGCAGAGGGCACGCTGTCGCGCTACCAGGAGGTGATGAGCACGCGCACGAAGACCTTCGTGCTGCTGCCCTCTTTGGTGCTGGGTGCCTTTGCCGGGACCGCCGCTGTTTCGCAGGTCGAAACCGCGATGGCCTGGTGGTACGCGAAGCCGTTCGGAGTCGCCGACCCCTACTTCAACAAGGACGTTTCCTTCTTCGTTTTCGACCTGCCCTGGTGGCAGTTCGTCCTCGGCATGGTGATGGCCATCCTGCTGGTGTGCACAGTCGCAGCCGCCTTGGTGCACCTGGTGACAGGTTCCCTGCAGGTCTCGCCCATCAGGGTGGCGTACCAGGGCCAGGCAGCGGCGGGCACGCCTCCCCAGATCGAGGTGCGAAACCCCTTCGGGCCCAGCGCCCAGGCGCACCTGTCGATCTTGCTGGGCCTGATCATGCTTGCCTATGGCGTTCAGTGCCTGATCGACCGGTACACCTTTGCCACCCTCAACAACGAGCTGTTCACCGGCATCAACTACACGGACGCCAACGTCCGCATCACCGCCAAACTGGTGGTGGCGATCATCGCCTTCATCATTGCGCTGGTGTTCTTCGCCAATGCACGGTTGCGCCGCTGGACCATCCCTGGTGCAGCGTTGGTGCTGATGATCGTCTCGTCGCTGATCATTTCGACGATCTATCCCGGCCTTGTGCAGCGCTTCAGCGTCAAGCCCGACGAACCGATCGTCGAGCAGCCGTACATCGCCAAGCAGATCGAGGCCACCCGGCAGGCCTACGGCATCAACAATGTCGAGGTTCAGCCCTACTCTGCCGAGACCACAACCAGCGCGGGTCAGTTGAGGGCCGATGCCGAGGCGCTGCCCGGCATCCGTCTGATGGATCCCGCCGTGATCGCACCCACGTTCGAGCAGTTGCAGCAGGTTCGCAGCTACTACTCGTTCCCGGCCGTGCTCGACGTCGACCGCTACACGATTGACGGCCAGCAGACTGACGCCATCGTGGCGGCCCGCGAGATCGACCTGAACGGCGTACCGGATCCGAGCTGGAACAACATCCACACCGTGTATACGCACGGCTATGCGATGGTGGCCGCCTACGGAAACCGGCGTCAGGCCAGCGGGGAACCAAGCTGGATCGTGGGCGACATCCCGCCGGTGGGCAAACTCGCCCAGCATCGTGCCGGCATTTACTACGGCCAGCTGTCGACCGACTACGCCGTGGTGGGAGCGCCCGAGGGGACGGAACCCTGGGAGTTGGAGACCCCTGGCGGCAGTGACGGTGGCGGCGCCCAGAAGACCACTTACTCGGGCAAGGGCGGTGTTTCGATCCGCAACCCGATCGTGCGGGCGCTGTACGCCATGCGGTTCACTGATGTGAACATGTTGCTCAGCAATCGGGTGAACGAGGAGTCGAAGATCCTTTACGATCGTCAGCCCAGCGAGCGTGTCAAGAAGGTGGCGCCCTGGTTGACGGTCGACTCGGATCCCTATCCAGCCATCGTGGACGGTGGTGTGAAGTGGATCATCGACGGCTACACGACCTCGAACTCCTACCCGAACTCGCAGCGGGTTGACCTGAAACAGGCCACCAGCGATTCCTCGACCGCGCGCCGCGGCGAGGCTGAGGCCGAGAACCTGAACTACATCCGCAACTCGGTCAAGGCCGTGGTTGACGCCTATGACGGCACTGTTGATTTGTACGCTTGGGACGAGACCGATCCGGTGCTGCAGACCTGGATGAGCGTCTACCCGGAGCTGGTCCGTCCCAAGAGCGAGATCAGCCCGGACACCCTGACCCACATGCGTTATCCGCAGGATCTGTTCAAGGTGCAACGCGAGATCCTGGGCCGTTACCACACCACCAACCCCGACACCTGGTACCAGCAGAACGATCTGTGGCAGGTGCCGGCTGACCCGCGGCAGAAGGACCACAAGGAACCGACGTATTACCTGTCGATCAAGTGGCCCGGAGACGAAGGCCCGCTGTTCAGCCAGACGGCGGTGTTCGTGCCCAATGGCCGGGAGAACCTGGCTGCCTACTTCGCCGTGGTGGCGGACGCCTCCAGCCCGGACTACGGCAAGATGCGCGTGTTGCGCCTTTCGGACACCCAGCAGATTTCCGGTCCGGGGCAGACGTTCAATGCCATCACGACCGATCAGGCAGTCGCCGAGCGGTTGCGCCCCTTCCTGATGGGTGGGTCAGCGGACACCATTTACGGCAACCTGCTGACGCTGCCAGTGGGCGGCGGTCTGATGTACGTGCAGCCGATCTACACCCAGCGCAAGGACAACATGCAGGGCAGTTCGGGTTCCTACCCGGTGCTGAGGTTCGTGGTGGTGCGCTTCGGTGACAACATCGCGATCGGCGACACCCTTCAGGAGGCGCTGGACAAGGTGTTCAAGGGTGACGCTGGCGCGGACACTGGCGAGGGGGCGACGGGCGCGGTGCCGCCGGCAGGCGGGGGAACCGCCGGTGAGACGGCCCCGAAGACCGGTCCGGAGGCCGTGAAGGCCGCACTCGAAGCCGCGGCCGCAGCCTATGAAGCTGCGGACAAGGCGCTGCAGGCCGGCGACCTGGCGGAATACCAGAAACAGGTCAACGAGGCCAGGGCCAAGATCCGGGAGGCTCAGGACGCACTGGGCTGAGCTGGCGCACAACAGCGGGGCAGGTCGCATGCCGACCTGCCCCGTTGTTGTGCAGGCGCTGACGCCGGGGGACGGTCAGACCTCGATGATCGCTGCGGCCAGGCCTTGGGCGGTCAGCTCCGGCACCAGCTGTTCTGCGTCACCGCACACCACCACACACAGCTGATCAGGACGCACCCGAGCACTGAAGGCCTGCTGAGCCTGTTCGGGAGTCACTTCCCAGATCCGCCGGTAGTGGCTGGTGATCCACTTCGGATCCAGCCCGACGGCTGCCAGCGCACCGGCCTGACTGGCGATCGGACCGGCGGTGTCATAGCGGAGCGGGGCGACCCCCACGAGGTAGTTGATCGCCGCGCTGATCTCCTCGTTGGTGAAGGCTGCGCGGGACACATCCATCAACTCGAGGGTCTCGGCGCATGCTCTTGCTGCCACGTCCGCGCGGAAGCTGGCCGACATCGTGAACATGCCGCCATGGCGAAGCGGAGCGAAAGCGCAGTTCGCTCCGTAGGTGTAGCCACGGTCTTCGCGAAGTGTCTGGTTGAGCCGAGAACCGAACGACCCGCCCATGGCACACGCTGCCACCTGCAACTGCTGCCAATCGGGCGCGGAGCGATCCGGGCCGTAGCAGCCGATTCGCACGTCTGCCTGCACAGCTCCAGGCCGGTCGACCACCCAGACCACGCGTTCACCTGCGCGGGCTACGGCCGGATCGTCCTTGGTGTTGACCGCCGACTGCCGCCAGCCACCGAAGGCGTCAGCCACCAGCATGTCCAGATGGGAGGGCAGGTCGCCAGCGATGACGAGGGTGGCACCTTGTGGAGTCCAGTGGTCCGCATGGAACTGGCGGACCTGATCGGCGGTCAGCGACCTGACTGTCGCCAAGTCGCCACCGCCGGGTCGCGAGTCGCGTGAGTCCGCGGCGAAAACGGCACGCCGGAACGCCAACGAAGCCAGTGCTGAAGAATTTACGTGCGCCTGCTCGATCTCGGAGACCCTGGCCGCCACGTGGCGGGTGACATCAGGCTCGGCGTATGCGGGCTCTCGAACGATCTCCGCGAGCAGCGGCAGGGCGCCTGCCAACCGCGTCACAGGGGCATCCAAACCGCAGATCGTGGCCGACGGAAAGCAGTGCCCACCGAAAACAGCGCCATTCTGCTCCACCAGCCTGGCCAGTTCCGGACCGGGATGAGCGGCGGAGCCCTCGTCACTGGTGCGCAGGGCGATGGTTGCCACACCCTCTGCGGCAGGGGGCTCCGCGCTCAGGGACACCGGGATCACGAGCTCCGCGGATATCACCAGCTGGCCCGGCAGGTCGAAGGTCCACACGTTGAGGCCGTTGTCCAGCACGGTTTGGCGGGCAGCCGGGAAGGGCCATGGCTGCGCCTTGGCAACCTGGGGCCGGGGACGCAAGATGGCGTTCATTGGACGATGTTCCCTTCCCTCAGGTAGTACAAGGCGGTGCGCTGTTCAGGGGCCAGCCAGCTGGCGGTGGCCTCCCGGAGCTGGTCGATGTCCAACTCCGTGATGCGCGCCAAACGGCGGTTGGCCAGTGTGGCGTCCCCGGTCAGCACGGCAGCCTCATTGAAGTGGTCGGCCCTGGAATCACAGGGTGCCAGCTCTGACAGCCACTCACGTTCAGTGAGCGCGTTGATTCGGTCGACCTCAGCCTGCGTCGGGCCAGCTTCCGCCATTTCAGCGAGTTCCGTCAACAGAGCGTCTTCCAACTCCTCCAGACTGTGGCCCTCTCGTGGTCGGGCAGTGAGCAACGCCAGCGATGTTCCGCCCGCGAGCGCGAGGTCGCTGGCCACCAGGTCCTCAGCCAGTTCAAGCTGACGCACCAGCCGTTCCTGCAAGCGCGAGGACTGACTGCCGGCCAGGATCGCCAGGGCGTGGTCCACCGCGAGGTGGGCAGCATCGGTGATGGGCGGAGTGCGCCAGCTCAGGGCCAGAATGTCGAGAGGCACCGCACGGCGCACCGTCAGCCGGTCCTCATCCTGGTGCGGAGCCAGCGGTTGCGGCGTGGGACGAAGGGGCGCAGGCCCAGAATCGATTGCGCCGAAGTAGCGATCGACCAGTTCAAAAGCCCGATCCGGGGTGACGTCCCCCGACAACACCAGCGAGGCGTTGGAGGGGCGGTACCAGCGTTCCCAGAAGTCGCGCACCTGGTCGAGGGTGGCCGCGTCCAGGTCGGCCATGGATCCGATCGTGGGATGGGAGTACGGGTGGTGCTCGGGGAAGTTGAGGCCCAGCATCAGCTGCAGAAGGTCCCCATAGGGCACGTTGTCGTAGCGCTGACGCTTCTCCTCCTTGACCACGTCACGTTGCAGGCGCAGGTTCACCTCGCTGACGTCGAGGCTGGCGAGCCGGTCGGCTTCCAGCCACAACGCGAGCTCAAGTGCATGCGGAGGCACCTTCTCGAAGTAGTTGGTCCGGTCGAAGCTGGTGGTGGCGTTCGCGGTTCCGCCCATCGCCTGAACCGCGGCCAGGTGTTCGCTGGGGGCGACGTTGGCCGAACCCTGGAACATCAGGTGCTCGAAAAGATGCGCGAAACCACTCGCGCCCTGGTCTTCATCCGCGGACCCGACGTGATACCAGATGTTCAGCGCCACAGCCGGTGACGTCGGGTCCGGATTGACGATCACCGTCAGCCCATTGTCCAATTGTCGCTGTACCAGGGGATAGTCGAGAACAAGGTCACTCACAGCTGCATGCCTACCACAGGCTGGCAGCCTGCGCGCTGGAAGGCAGCGCTGCGGGTGCCAAACGCGCCATGGCGGTCTGCGGCTGGATGCTGCTGCGGGGTCAGGCCTCAGCCAGCCCTGCCTCGTACAGGAGCTGCAGCAACTGGGGGCTCACCTCGAGTTCGTGCAGGGCCTTCAGGCTGACCCAGCTGACGTCTCTGGCGTCGTCACCGGCCTGCAGCACCCCGGAAATCCACGTGGCGTCGAAATCGTGGATGTCGAAGTCGAGGTCACCGTGACTGATGGTCAGACGACAGATCTCCTGTCCGATGCACACCCGAAGGCCCGTTTCCTCCAGCGCTTCCCGGGCCGCAGCCTCCTGCAACGTCTCACCGGGCTCAACCTTGCCGCCGGGGAGGGTCCAGGCCCCGGCCTGGGGTTCATTGCCTCGTTGCACCAGCAGGATCCGGTCAGCGTCCAGCACCAACACACCGACCGAAGGAATCACGGTACGCATGCGCCCCAGTATCCCCGGGGCGCGAAAAGGGACGGACCCGTCCGGGCTCAGGCCTTCTTCGGCGCGGTCTTGCGGGTCGCTGTCTTCGGTGCCGCTGTCTTCGGGGAGTCCTCGGCAGCAGTCTTCTTGGTGGCCCTGGTCGTCCTCTTGGCAGGAGCCGGTGCTTCAGGTGCCGCAGGCTCAGCGACGGCGGCCTTGGTGGTCCGGCGGGTGGCAGTCTTCTTGGCGGGCTCGGCTGCCGTGGTGGTGGTCGCGTCCTTGGCGGTCGCCTTGCTGCTTGTTCGTCGCGTGGGTGTCTTGGCGGGGGCCTCTGCTCCGGCTGCCTTGGCAGTCGTCTTCTTCTTGGCGGCAGGCTTCTTGGCGCCAACTTGGTCGGCGGTCACAGGGGAAGGCGCGGAGGGTGCCGGTTCCGCGTCAGTCGGTCGCGCCCACACGACACTGGCGCCTTCGTCGATGAAGTCGGCGTCAGGTTCATCGAACCAGAGGCCATGCTCGCCCAGGTAGCGGAAAACGGAGATATAGCCGTCGGCCACCCGCACACTGGTGCGTCGCCGACCGTCGGAACCGACGATGAGTTGGTTGGCGCCGGGTGTCCAGTCGTTGAAATTGCCTACCACGCTGACCACTCCAGCCGGTTCATCGGCGGGCAGGGTGAAGGTGAGCACCAATTCGGTCGACTCAGGGGCGCGTGACAGTTCAAGCATCGGTAATGACCTCACTCGGGTAGACGTGCGTTGGCAAACTGACTGAGTCCAGCCGCATAATGCCACGGCAGGGCGGCCTGGACACGACGCGACACGGCTCAGACATGACAAAACGGTTCTGACATGACAAAACGGTTCTGACTTGGCCGTCGCCATCATCAGAACCGTCTTGTCCAGTAGCGGGGACAGGATTTGAACCTGTGACCTCTGGGTTATGAGCCCAGCGAGCTACCGAGCTGCTCCACCCCGCGTCGTAGTTGTAATTCTAGGCCGCCCGGACGACGAAGCCAAATCGAGGGTGTCCCGTGTCGATTGCCGCTGCAACTTGTGACGCTTCGTTGATGTGTCGGCACGGTCGAGGCGATCGTGCTCTGTGGGTAGAATCAGGCGCGTCATCCACGAAGGAGGAGTCCGTACATGAAGCGCTCGCGGCTGGGGACTCTGATCCTCGCCTCCATGCTGACGCTGGTCCTCTTGCCGTTGGCTGCCTGTAGCACCACAGGCGGCGATTCAGGCACGCGTGAACGCGAGATCACCATCGGCGCCACGTTGGCGCCGGATTCGATGGATCTGACCACCAACAGTGGCGGGGGCATCCCGCAAGCGCTCCTCTACAACGTGTACGAGACGTTGGTGAAGATCGACAACTCGGGCAAGATCCGGCCGCTGCTGGCCACCGAGTGGACTGTGTCAAGCGACCGGATGACCTACACGTTCAACCTTCAGCCGACTGCGAAGTTCGCTTCCGGCAGCCCGGTGAATGCGGAGGCTGTGGTCAAGTCGATGCAGTTCGTCAAGGCGAACGAGAAGTCAACCGGAGCCATCCAGAACGCTGTGTCGGTCCTGGAGTCGGCCACAGCCAAGGACGAGTCCACTGTCGAGGTCAAGCTGAGCAAGCCCAGCAACAACTGGTTGTACAGCATGGGCGGCGCAGCTGGGGTCATCATCGACCCGGCGGGCTACGAATCGATGGCAACCCAACCCATGGGTTCGGGGCCCTACAAGCTCAAGTCGTGGAGCAAGGGCGAGTCCGTGACCCTGGAGCAGAATCCCAAGTACTGGGGGACCGCCGCGCGCTTCGATCAGGCCACCTTCAGGTACTACGCCGACGCCAATGCTGAGAACACCGCCATGCTGTCGGGGGACCTGGACGTGATCTCCAACGTGCAGGCGCCGGAGGCGTTGACCGAGTTCAGCGATCCGGGCAAGTTCCAGGTCATCGACGGAACGACTCAGGCAGAGGTGGTGCTCGGGTTCAACAACGCCAAGGCTCCATTCGACAACCTCCAGGTCCGGCAGGCAATCAACTACGGCATCGACCGCAGGGCGCTGCTGGACACCGTCTGGGCAGGCAAGGGCATGCTGATCGGCTCCATGGTGCCCCCGACCGACCCGTGGTTCGAGGATCTGTCCGGCGCCTACCCCTACGACCCGGTCAAGGCGCGTGAACTGCTTGCCGAAGCGGGCCATCCCGACGGACTGACCGTCAACCTGCGCATCCCGGCGTTGCCCTACGCCACGGCGTCAGCTCAGTTCATCGCCAGCCAGCTCAAAGAGGTGGGCGTGACGGTCAACGTCGAGGAGATGGAGTTCGCGCGCTGGTACGAGGAAGTCTTCTCTGCCGGCAACTATGACATGACGATCGTGGCGCACGTCGAGGCGCGAGACATCGTGCGTTTCGCGGACCCGAGTTACTACTGGCACTACGACAACCCGGCCTTCCAGGAGTTGATCGCGCAGGCGGACCAGGTGTCGCCGGACGAGCAGACGGTGCTCATGCAGCAGGCGGCCAGGATGCTGTCGGATGACGCCGCGGCCGGGTTCTTGTGGCTGTTGCCGAACCTGATCGTCGCCACACCGGGTCTGACAGGCATTCCTTCCAACTCGACCAGTCTCAGCTTCGATCTGACGACGATCGCGTCGAGGGACGCCTAGCTGTCGTGATCGGTCTTGGGGCGGCAGGACGGCGACTGGGGTCGTTGGTGGTCAGCCTGCTGGTGGCCAGCCTGATCGTCTTTCTGCTGCTCAACGCGTTGCCAGGTGACGTGGCGCAGGTGATTCTGGGGACCAACGCGACCCCGGAGGCGGTGGCCGCGCTGCGCGAGGCGCTGGGTCTTGATCGCCCGCTACCGGTGCGTTATCTCGACTGGGTCGCCGGCACGTTGGCCGGTGACCTGGGCGAGTCCGCGCTGACCGGTGAGTCCGTCGTTGCTCTGATTGCTCCTCGACTGGGTGTGACACTGTGGCTGGTGTCGTTCAGCATCTCGTTGGCGGTGCTGGTCGCACTGCCCGTGGGCATGTTCGCTGCCCAGCACCGCCGTCGGGTGAAAGGGCAACTGGTGTCAGGATTGACGCAGCTGGGGCTGGCGGTGCCGGCGTTCCTGGCAGGCATTCTCCTGGTCATCGTGTTCGCGGTGAAGTTGCGCGTGCTGCCCGCCAACGGCTACACGAGGCTGGGGGAGGACCCTTGGGAGTGGTTCCAGCACCTGATCCTGCCGTGCGTCTCGTTGGCCCTGGTGCAGGGCGCCGTGCTGACGCGATATGTGCGCAACGCCTTCATCGACGTGCTCCACGAGGACTATTTCCGCACCGCACGTTCAGTTGGCTGGACTGAAAATGCAGCCATGC
>CAVSPO010000014.1:0-258694 GCA_963730005.1 uncultured Actinomycetota bacterium | reverse complement strand
TCACGCCCATCCTGGCGACCGACTGCAACACGTCCTCGAAACGCGCGTGGGTACGCAGCTCATCGAGACGAGCGCGCGTTCTGATGCGCCGCTGTGCATCCAGAGTCCTCTGATCGTCGACCTCGACGGGGTCATCGGCGGCGGTAACTTGGAGCCCAGGCCGCCTGCAACTCACGGTAAACGACCAGATCGAACGGCGAGGAGCCCAGAGTCTGAGCCAGCAGGCTGAGGTTGCGAAGGCTTCAAACGAGGGAGCGTTGGGTCGTTCCGCCGCTCATTCTTGCTTTCGACCCCCGCCACATCGCCCAGACCGCCCCCAGCGTCAGCACGGTGAGCACAGCTTCCGTGGCGAGTGCACCGGCGTACTGGACCGTCACCAAGGCCACCAAGTTGTACCCCGCGTGAATCACCATAGCGAGCCAGAGCCAGCCCAAGCGCCCCTCGCGCACGGTCCGAAGCACGGTGAGTGCCAAACAGACGTGCAGAGTCATCGCGAGAATCCGCTCCCAGATGCCAAGAACAATGCCCGTCCACTGCAGACCCTGAAGTGCCACGATCTGCGCCTGCAAAGCGGCCACCTGGCCCGGGGCAGAGGCTTGAACCTGCGCGATCAGCACGTCCCCGGACGTCAGCAGCACAATGCCTTGCATCGCTCCCACGCCGACGACCACGAGCGCCTCGAATCCGCCGTGTCCGGCGCCGAACATCAAGCCGTCGGAGTAGCTGCGATCCTTCTTCGCCCATCTCGACAGAACGAGCCAGCGGGCGCCCTCCTCGAACAATCCTGAGGTCAGGCACAAGACCAGCGCGTTGAGCCACCACCCCACGTTGGCATCGAGGACCTTGAAAGCCGAAGCCAAGGCCAGCGTCAGCACGCTCAGCAGCGCAAGGCGTACGGCTTGCGAGCCAGCGAACGCGAGCGCGCCCCAACCCCACGTCGCCCATCGAGTGCGCTGGCGCAGGCGCAGCCAGAGCGCCACGGCGACAACCAAGGCGGCAACAACAGCAAACTGGATGGCGAGAAGGGTGACGGGGGTCACCCGGCAATTGTCTCAGGGCGAGGCGCGACGTCTCGGCATGCGGAACAAGGTCGGCCCTCGATTCCGACCATCCTGCGACACAGTGAGTGCGGTGCCCGGAGAACCGTACCCCCCTCCGCTGTGGACACTTCTGCGCCCATCCGATTCTCGGCATTATGTGGGTGAAGTTGAGTCCAGCAGAGTGGTGTACGACCCGGGAAGAGCACTACCCCACAAATTACCCCACAGAGTCCGATTTGGACTTGGAATCTCTGAGAATTGCCTCGTCACACCCATATTGAAGGTAATTCCCCAGAGGTTCAAGTCCTCTCTCGGACACGAAACGAACATGGCTCTGACTAGGCAATCGACCCAGTCAGAGCCATTTCTGTCCCCCCACCGCCACGAGGGGTTCTGCGTCGACGATCGGCAGCTGGCTCCTTGTTGAGCTGGAAAGACCGTCGGGCTCGTGGCGACACGGCTGTAGACTGATTCATCTACGCTTGTAGCATTTCCTCATGAGCCAGACAACGACGATCCGAATCAGCAGACTCACGCATGCACGGGTGACCCGGTTGGCCGCTGAACGCCACGAAACGATCGATGAGACGGTGAGCAGGGCGATCCGCGCGCTGCGCCAGGACACGATGGCGCAGGATCTCCGGGTGGAACTCACCGACGACGAAGTGGCGTGGCTCGATGCTGACGCCGGGTGACATCGTCGAACTCGACCTCGGAACACCCGCAGGAAGCGAGGCCGGACTCCGTCAGCCGGCCATCGTGGTGACAGCGAGCCGGATCCTGAGAGGCGGGCCGAACGTCATACAAGTCGTGCCGTTGACCCGGACCATTCGTCAGAACAGCACCGAGGTGGTCATCGACCCCGATGACGAAAACCGGTTGGCGGCACGATCCTCGGCGCAGTGCCAGCACCTGCGCTCGGTGGCCATGAGTCGGATCCATCAGCGCACAGGAAACGTCGGGCCGGTGGTCCTCAGCGAGGTGCGTGAGATCCTCGCGCTGCTACTGGACCTGTAGCCGCTCGGTCACAGGAACCAATCGTGCGGTAGGCCGGGTCGGGTTGCCGGGGGAAGCTGCGTCTGCAGTGCCCAGTTCCGCAGAACGCCGTCACCACCTTCCCTTGCCCGGGCTGCGTCCTGTCAGCCCGACACGGCAGGATGGTGCATGGCCCCGGGTTCGCGTTGACCAACCACGAGCCGGCGCCGCTAGGAGAAGACGATGCAGTCGAGCCCCATCCGCGTCGAGGCGGAGGTATACCCCGTTGTCAGCCATGCCATGGCGCACAACCGGATCTCACCGGTGCGCACCGTGACGCTGGCCAACGACGACGGCCTGCGCACCGGATTGGAGATCCGGATCGGCCTGCGTGACGGCCAGGGGGCGCTGTCGGAGCAGTTCACCACTCACGCCGACCTCGAGCAGGGTTCGACCACCACTCTGCGCGACATCGCCTTCCACCTCGACCCGGCAGCCATGAACCAGGTCGAGGAGGCGCGCCCCGGCACCCTCGACATCACCGTGCTGCACCAGGACGAGGTGGTGGGTAGCCACACCCTGCCGGTGACCGTCCTCGCATCCCGCCAGTGGCTCTGGAAGCCGAGCGGTCTGGCTCTGGAACTGTTGGCCGCCCACGTCATGCCCAACGCCCCCGAGGTGACCTCGCTGCTCGGGGTCGCGGCCGATCACCTGCGCCAGCGCACCGGGCAGAGCCAGGTCGACGGCTACCAGTCGGGCCCCGAGAGGGTCGACGAGCTGGTGGCCGCCATCTACCAGGCGATCAGCGATGCCCAGATCCGCTACAGCGAGCCCCCGGCCAGTTGGACCGATGAGGGGCAGAAGATCCGGACGCCGGCCGACCTGCTCGAGACCAGGCTGGGCACCTGCCTCGACACGACTCTGCTGTTCGCGGCCGCCCTCGAGCAGGCCGGCCTGCGCGCCCAGGTCTGGATGCTGGCCGGCCACGCCTTCGTCGGTTGGTGGCGCCAGGAGTCGGACAGTTGGGCAGCAGTCAGCTCCGAGGCGCCCGACATGGTGAACCGCCTCGACCTGGGCCAGCTCGGCGTCCTGGAGACCACCCTGGCCACCGAACGCGCCAACCCCGCCTCGTTCGCCGACGCCCGGGCCGCCGCCACCCAGCGCATTCACCAAGACCCGGACGCGATCATCGGCATCCTCGACGTCTGGGCGGCCCGCCGCAGCCGGATCCTGCCGCTGCCCGCGATCACCCGCACCCCTGACGGCGGGCTGCAGACCGTCGTCTACCAGCCCGCCCAGCACAGCGTCGCCCCCGCTGTGCGCGCAACCACCGAGGCTGAAACCGCCCGCGCGGTCACCCGCGACGGGAAACCAGTCCCAGCGCGCGTGCATCAGTGGAAGAACGCGCTGCTCGACCTGAGCCTGCGCAACCGGCTAATCAACTTCAGCGAGCGCGCTGCGGTGCGCCTCAACGTGTCACCCGCACTGCTGCCCGATCTGGAGAACCTGATCACCAGCGGACGCCACGTCACGCTGACCCCGGGGGATGCGTTCGACAACGTCTACCTGCACCGCGACGGGATCCAGAGCGCCGCAGAACTGCCCCCCGAAGTACTGGACGAGACCCTGCTGGCCACGGCGTCCGTGTTCACTGACCTGAGCTCAGAGGCCTACGTCACCCGGCTGCGCAACCTCGCCTACAAGGCGCGCACCGTCGAGGAGGAGACCGGCGCCAACAACCTCTACCTGGCGCTGGGCACCCTGGTCTGGGAGCTGGACGGCAAGCATCTGCGCTCACCGCTGGTGCTGGTGCCGCTGCACCTGGTGGCGTCCGCCCGCCGCGGATCGACCTTCCGCCTGGTGCTTGACGAGACGGGGACGAGCACCCCCAACTACTGCCTGCTCGAGAAGCTGAGGCTGACGTTCGGGCTTGCCCTGCCCACGTTGGCGCAGCCCCCTGTTGACGAGCTCGGCATCGACCTAGCCGCGGCGATCCGGGGCGTCCGCGAAGCCCTGGTGGCCCGGAAGCTGCCGTTCAGGGTCGAGGAGACCGCCCACGTCAGCCTGCTGCAGTTCGCCAAGTTCCGGCTGTGGAAGGACCTCGAGGAGAACTGGGAGACCCTGCTGGACTCCCCGCTCGCCCACCACCTCGCCCACACCCCGACCCTCGAGTTCGCCGACCCGGTCACCCCCGACGCAGACCAGCACCTGGACGAACTCGGCCTGCTCTGCCCCATCCCCGCGGACGGTTCCCAGCTGGGCGCGATCGCGGACGCCATGACCGGGCGCACGTTCGTCCTGGAGGGCCCGCCCGGCACCGGCAAGTCGCAGACCATCGCGAATCTGCTGGCCCGCGGAATCGCCGAGGGCAAGCGCATCCTGTTCGTGGCCGAGAAGCGGGCCGCCCTCGATGTGGTGGCCCGACGCGTCCGGGCGGTCGGGCTGGGCGAGTTCACCCTCGACCTGCACAACCGCGACAGCCGTCCGGCCCACGTCCGCCACCAGATCGCCCGATCGCTCGACCTGGCGCCGCGCAGCGACTCCGAGGGGCTGGCCGCGATCACCGAGCACGCCCGGGCCGCGGGTGCGGCCCTCAGCAGGTATGCGACCAGGCTGCACGAACCCAACGGCGCGCAACTGTCGCTGTACTCCGCCGAGACCAACCGCTGTGCCCTGGGCGCCGGCCCGACCCTGACGCTGCCACCGTTGTTCGTCACACCGGGCAAGGAGCAGCCGATCGCCGAGCTGCGCCGGCTGGTCACGAGGCTGCCCTACGTGGCGGACGCTGCCCGCCCCTCTGCGACCGGGCCGTGGACGTTCGCCCAGGTCGACGACGCGGCCGGGCTGGATCTGCCGACCATCAGCCGGGCCTGCCGCGACGCCGACGACCGGGTGCTGCGGCTGGCCGACCGGCTGACCACCTCGGAACAGCCCGACCCCTTGTCAACGGCGTTGCGAACGGCCTGCGCCCCGGCCGACCTGGCACTGCTGGCCGAGCTGCTGGACGCCGGCTCACCCCCGCTCGCACTGCTGGACGAGGCCCGCCAGCCGGGCTGGGGGCAATGCGCGCAAGCGGCCCAACAGGAAGCCGCTGCGTTCGCTGCCACCGCCCCTAGCGCGCTGGGCGTCGCGACACCGGCCACCCTCGACCTGCCGCTGGACGACATCCACACCCGGGCGCTCGCGGCTGCCCAGTCGTCCTGGTTCGGACGCCGCAAACGCCTGCTCGCCGTGCTCGCCGAGTTGTCGCCGACGCTGGCCTCCGGGGCAGCCGTCGCGGCCAAGGAGGTGCCTGCGTTCGTCCGTCACCTGGCCGAACTGCGGCACGCCCTGCTGCAGGTGACCGGGCAGGTGAACTCGGTGCCGGGGGTCGTGCTGGCGTCCGACTGGAAGCCGGTCAACGACGAGGCGGTCACCGAGCTGAACACTCAACTCACGTGGCTGGCGTGGGCCGCCGATCGGGTGGCGCCGAATGACGCGTCTCCGTTCGTCGAGGCGCTGCGTCACTACCTGGCCGACCCCCGCCCCGCCCTTTCCTGCGCGCCGGCCGGCCAGGACGCCGCCCAACTCGTCCGCGAACTGGCGACGGCGCTGGGCTACCTTCAGCAGCAGCTGGGCGCCGCCGACACCGACTTCCACGACTGGTCGGGTGAGGGCGGGCTCATCGGCCGCTGGCAGCAGACGGCCGACGCCCGTGACCTGCCCGACCCCAGCCTGGGCAGCCTCACCCGGTGGCTGGAGTTCCGCAAGCACCTGGCGGCGATGCTGGCCTGGGGTCTGGATGAGGCGCACCGGCAGCTGCTGGTCGGCGAGGTCACCGGCGACGACGCCACGCTGGCCCTGGAGCGCGGGCTCGTCGCGGCGTCCCTGGTCGAACGGCTCCGCAACCAGGGGCTGGACAGCTTCGACCAGCGCGCCCACAACGAGACGGTGCGCCGCTTCTGCGACCACTCGGGGGCGGTGCGCGAGGCCATCAAGACCGAGCTCGCCACCCAGGCCCTGGCCCGCCGGACATTCTCCAGCCAGGCCACCTCGGGTCAGGTCGGTGAGCTGCGACGGGAAATCGGACGCCAGCGTGGCGGTCTGAGTGTGCGCGATCTGATGGGACGCCACGGCTCCCTGATCACCGAAGTCATGCCGTGTGTTCTTGTCAGCCCTGATTCGCTGGCCAGGTTCTTCCCGGTCGGGGCGGTCGGGTTCGACCTGGTGGTGTTCGACGAGGCGTCCCAGATCAAGGTGGCCGACGCCATCGGGGCGATCGGGCGGGCGCGCAGCGTCGTCGTGGTGGGCGATTCCAAGCAGATGCCGCCGACCTCCGTGGCCGAGATCAGCCTGCACGGCGACGAGACCGACGAGGACGACCTTGAGACCACCGGAGCGGTCGAGGACGAGGAGTCGATCCTGTCGGAGTGTGTGCAGGCCCGCGTCCACCGCCGGTGGCTGTCGTGGCACTACCGCAGCCAGGACGAGGCGCTGATCGCGTTCAGCAACGCCCGCTACTACGACGGCCGGCTGTCCTCGTTCCCCGCCCCCACCCGCGGCGTGCCCGACCCCGGCGTCAACGGCCACGGCATCCGCCACATTCGGGTCGACGGCACGTTTCTGCGCTCCGGCAAGGGACGTGCCCTGCGCACCAACCCGGTGGAGGCCCAGGCCATCCTCGACGAGATCCGGCGTCGTTTCGACGCCGCGCCTGCGGGCACAATGCCGTCCATCGGGGTGGTGACATTCAACCTGCAGCAGCGCGCGTTGATCGAGTCGATGATCCGCGACTCCGACGACCCCAGGATGGTGGCCGCTCTGGAGGCAACCACCGGCGACGGCCTGTTCGTCAAGAACCTCGAGAACGTGCAGGGCGATGAGCGGGACGCGGTGCTGTTCTCGACCGCGTTCAGCGTCAACGACAAGGGGGTGCTGCCGCTCAACTTCGGGCCGCTCAACCTATCCGGCGGCGAGCGGCGGCTCAACGTCGCCATCACCCGCGCCCGGCGTCAGGTGATCATCTACTCGTCGTTCGACCCCGCCCAACTGCGGGCCGAAGAGAGCAGTTCGCTGGGCCTCAAGCACCTGCGCGAATACCTCGACGTCGCCGTCGGTGGCGAGGCCGAACTGGCCTCCACCACCGGGCGGGCCGTCGTCCGCGACCGGCACCGCGACGAGATCGCCGAGCGGCTGCAGGAACGTGGGGTGGTCGTCCGCACCGATGTGGGGCTGTCGGACTTCCGTGTCGACCTCGTGTTGGCAAGGCCGGACGCCCCTGACCAGCCACTGGTCGCGGTGCTGCTGGACGGCCCCGGGTGGGCGACCCGCGCCACCGTCAACGACCGGGACGCGCTGGGCTCGCAGGTGCTGGCCGGCATGTTGCGCTGGCCGGCGGTCGAGCGGGTCTGGTTGCCGACCTGGCTGGCGCATCCCGACCAGGTGCTGGACCAGCTGAGCCAGGTCGTCGGGCAGGCCCAGCTGAGCGGCTTTCGACAGGAGACCGTCGAGATCCCGGTGGCCGACGAGGTTGCCGAGCATCCCCAGCCGGGGGCACCGAGGGCCGCCTCGACGCAGCAGGCCCCCGCACGCGCCGAGACTACCCGCGACCCGCAGCGCGAGCCAGCTCGCGGCCCCGATTTCGTCCCGGCGGCCTCGGCCGCCCGGGCGATTGCCGACCCCGCCCACCACGGCGCGCCCAGCACCCGCACTCAGGCACCGGACGCCCCGGTCCCCTTCCGCCCCTGGCAACCGTCGACCGTCGGCGAGGTGGCCGTGTTGGACGCGCTGTCCGGCAACTCACGTGCTCGGGCCAAGGTGCTCGACCTGATCGAGGAGGGTGTGGCCGTCGAGGGCCCGGTGCATGCTCACCGGCTGGCCAGGAAGGTCGCCAACGCGTTCGGGTTGGTGCGCGTCACCCAGCCGCGAATCGACGCCATCCTGCAGGCGGGACGCCTGCGTCCCGACGAGCACGGGTTCCTCTGGCCGCCGGGGCTCACCGCCCAGAGTTGGACTCTGCACCGACCCGACCCCACTCAGGACCGACCGGTGGAGCACATCAGCCCTCACGAGCTGGCCAACGCCCTGCACGAGGTGGCGCTGGCGTCCGGCGGTATCACCCCCGAGGAACTGAAGAAGGTGACCAGCGAGCTCTTCGGGTTCCGTCGGCTCACCGCGGGCGTCGGCGAGGCGCTGGACGCGGCGCTGACACTGGCTCTTCAGACCGGCCGGTTGCGCTGGGAGAACGAGCTGCTGCGCGGCCAGTCGGGGTGAGTCGGCACTCAACCAGCCACGATCGGCGGGCACGACAGGGCCTGCTCGCGCATCGTCAGGATGGAGTTGGTGGTTGGCCAGGTTGCTGGTGAGGATCAGGAAGGCGTGTTGTGGCGTGAGCTGACGAGTCGGCAAACCCGTCAGTGTCGGCCCACCCCCGCCGGATCAGCTGGCGCAGGACGTCGAGGTCGACGTCCTCGAGCTTGTTGACGTACAGGCACCCCTTACCGATGCGGTGTTTGCCGAGCTTGGCCAGCAGGTCCGCGTTGCTGCCGTAGAGGGTGAGTCCATAGAGCGTCAGGGCCGCCTTGCGCGGGCTGAACCCCACGCGAATCATTTCTCCGGAGTGGCCCGTGGCGTACGTGTAGCGGACACACCCGAAGCCGACTATCGAAGGCCCCCACAGGCCAGGCTCCGCCCCGGTCTCCTCACGGAACATGTCGAGGAGCTCAAGCCCTTGGGCGCGGCGGCGGGCAGGCTCCACCGAGTGCAAGAACTCCAGGACCGGCACGTCGGTCGGGTGGGTCTTCTGCTCGTACCCCATGCCGGAAGCGTACGGTGTCGTGGCACACGGCCCAAGGGGGCCACGACCCACAACGACAAGATCCAGTCAGCTCACGGCTTTCCTCACAAGTGCCGCGATCTTGTCCTCGTCTGCCTTCGTCATCTTCTCGGTCACCGCGAAGCTCGTTGGCCACATCGTGCCGTCGTCGATCACCGCGGCATCCTGAAACCCGATCGTGGAGTACCTCGATTCGGATTTCGCGGCACCCTGGAAGAAGCACACGACCTTCCCGTCCTTGGCGTATGCGGGCATCCCGTACCAGGTCTTGGACGACAACTGCGGGGCGTTTGCCAAAACAATCGCGTGGAAACGTTCGGCGAGGTTCCGGTCCGGCTGCGGCATCTCGGCAATTTTCTCGAGGACGGCTGCCTCTGCGTCGACCTTCTTCCGCATGCGGCCTTCGGCCTTCAATTCTGCGACCCGTTCCTTCAGCGCGGCGCGCTCCCACTCAGTCAATCCACCCGACGCCGAATCTGCAGACTCAGCTGGTTTCTTCGTTTCGCTCATGCAGAACCATGCTAACGGCCATGGAATGGGGCCGACTGTCGCAGTGTTGGACGCACCGGGGCGCGCCAGCGGGTGTTGGGAACGGCGTTGTTGTCCGCCGGCGCCCACACTGTGAACTGACGTCCTCGGCGCCAGTCAACTCCGCGGAACGCGAAGGGCGCCGTGACCTGAGGTGGTCTGCGGTGCGGCTACTCCCACTCGATGGTGCCCGGAGGTTTCGGCGTGGTGTCGTACAGGACCCGGTTGACGCCCCCGACTTCCGCCGTGATGCGCAAGGTGATGCGCTGCAGGAGGTCGTGCGGGAGTTCGGCGACATCGGCCGCCATCGCGTCGGTGCTGTGGATGGCACGCATCACGATGGCTTCGCCGTAGGTGCGGCGTCCGTCCACCACGCCCGTCGAGCGCACGCCCGGGAACACGGTGAAGTACTGCCAGATCTGCCCCTCGAGCCCGGCACGAGCGATCTCCTCCCGGAAGATCGCGTCGGACTCGCGGACCATGCGCACATTCTCGCGGGTCACCGCCCCGACGACGCGGACGCCAAGACCTGGCCCTGGGAACGGTTGGCGCCACACCAGCTCGTGAGGCAGACCCAAGGCCTCGCCCACCACTCGAACCTCGTCCTTGAACAGGTACCGAACGGGTTCGACCAGCTCGAAATCCATGTCCTCGGGCAGTCCGCCGACGTTGTGGTGAGACTTCACAACGCCCTTGTCGGACTGGCTTTCGACGATGTCCGGGTAGATGGTGCCCTGGACGAGGAAGTCGGTCTCACCGAGCTTGCGCGCCTCCTCCTCGAACACGCGGATGAACTCCTCGCCGATGATCATGCGCTTGGCCTCGGGGTCCTCGACTCCTGCAAGCTTGGCGTAGAAACGGTCAGCGGCATCCACGCTGATCAGGGCCATGCCGAAGTGGCGACCGAACAACTCGTCGACCATCTCGGGCTCGCCCTGGCGCATGAGGCCGTGGTCGACGAAAAGGCAGGTCAACTGATCCCCCACCGCCTTGTGGACGATCGCTGCCGACACCGAGCTGTCGACCCCACCGCTGAGAGCGCACAGCACTTTGCGGTCACCCACCTGCCGGCGGACCTGGTCGATCATGACATCGACGTACTCCGTGATGGTGCCCTCGAAACCGGTGCGCTGTGCCAGCGTCTCTCGCTCCATTGCAGTCCTCCCGCTCGTCGTGGGCGTCCTGCGTCCGACGTCCGGCACCATGCTAACGGCGTGTCTGATTTCGGCAACAAACAACCGGCCCCGAGACACCACTCACTAGCTCGGCGACGACCCCGCAGCCCAACGCTACGTCCGTACTGTGCGCGGCGTCGGCTACCGGATGGGAGCCGGATGAACAACGGCACGAGCGGGATGAGGAAGACGCTCGCAGGCCGGCTCCTGCTCGGGCAGACCATCGTCCTACTCGCGAGCGTGCTGTCGGCCGGACTGGTCGCCTTGATCGTCGGCCCTTCGATCTTCCACTCCCACCTGACTCAGGCGGGTCTCCAGGAGAACTCCTCCGACTTGGCCCACATCGAACTGGCCTACCAACAAGCGAGTGCGCTCGCGCTTGCGGTCGCCCTGTTCATCTCGCTGGCGTGCGCGACCATCGTGACCTGGTTGGTCAGCCGGCGGTTGAGTGCCCCCCTGCGTGAGCTGACCGACGCCGCCCGCGAACTGTCGCGCGGGCACTACAGCCGGCGCGTGCCCCCGATGGCCGTGATGGAGCTGGACACACTCGCCAAGGCTTTCAATTCAGCCTTCAGTGATGGGGGCGGTCACGGCTCCGTCTTCGAGATCGTCCTTCCCGAATCGACAAACCTTCCCGATCCTGGGCGGTTCGTGACCGGGCGAGTAGTGCGGCTATGCATTTCCGATGAACCTTTTCAGCGTCTCCTGGACCCGGTCGGTCAGGAAGAACGACACCACGCGGGGATTGGCCTCCCCGGCAGAGCTGAGTTTCGACTTGATCGCGAACGCGACCCGGTCGGCGAGGTTCGCCTCGGGACGCAATCCTTCAACGACGCGGCCGAACGCAGCGAGCGTTTGGATGTTGTCACCGAACTCGCGCCACTCCTTGAACGGCCCGTCCTGAATCTCGTCGAGGAAGGCGGGCAGCAGCCGCCGCTGCATCTTCTGATACTTCTCGGCATCCTTGGGACGCGCACCCCCGATCGAGCGCATGCGATACGCGAGCATGTGCCCTGCCGGGTGCAGGATCGAGATGGCTTGGCGTTCCTCAGTGCCAGGCAACCACAACCGCCACGGGTCGTAGGAGCATGCCTGCACTGGCTGTTCGAGCGGGTAGAGCTCGTAGCGGTGCCGTCCAGCGTCATCAATGGTTCGGCAAGAGACCCAACTGGATGCCGACAGGCGTAGCCGATCACCCAGCGACAAGTGCGGCAGGTGCGCCTGACAGCCGAACAACGAGACCAACAGCTCACCCCCGATCGCGTCGGCAACAGTGTCGCGGACCCTGCGGCCGACGTCATGCGACAACACCTGAGGCACCAGGATGTCCACGTCGCGTGTCGAACCGTCGGCCCGCCGCACAGGAAGGTCTGATTCAGCCGTCGCCGTGATGCATCGGCCGACAGGATCAATGACGCTGGCGTCACAGCCGACCGCCCCCGTCACCGGCCCACCCAACAGGAAATACACCGCGTCAGGCCCGAGGGCCGCGCGCATCGCCGAATCCAGCTCCGCGAGGGAGCTGTAACACATGTCTGATCGCTGGGCCGCCACAAGACCTCGAATTCTGTGGACTTCTTGTGCAGTCAAATGACCCTAAGCGACGAGGCAGACGCGGTCAACCAGCTCCAGGTGACGCAGAACCGACACCCAGACAGGTGGACTGATGCCGCGGCCGCGCAGACCCGCTACGGTTGACTTGGAAGCGGTTTACTCAGGCTTCCCAGGGGTTCACACTTCCCACGCCAAGCGGCACTTCCGTATTCCACCAGTACGTGTCGGCTCTCTGAAGTGCCAGCACGATCGAGGAGGACACAGCAATGAAAGGCAACACGGAGATCATCGTTACTCTCAACGATCTGCTCGCAGACGAGTTGACCGCCATCAATCAGTACATGGTGCACTCCGAAATGTGCGCCAACTGGGGCTACGGCCAACTACATGAGGCAGTAGAGAAGCGGGCAATCGTGGAGATGAGGCATGCCGAGAAGCTGATCGAACGCATCTTGTTCTTTGAAGGACGGCCGACAGTCAGTCAACTCAAGGCCATCCACATCGGCTCAGACGTCCAGGGGCAGTTCCAGCGCGATCTCGAGGCCGAGCTCGGCGCTGTCGCGCTGTACAACAAAGCCATCGGCCAAGCCCTCGAACTCGGCGACCAAGGCACCCGGGCGATTCTGGAAGCCATCCTGCGCGACGAAGAGGACCACGTCGACTGGCTGGAAACACAATTGGACCAGATCGCACAGATGGGCATCCAGAACTACCTCGTCGAGAAGGTCGGCTGATCGCCAACCAGCACCACCTGCGGCCCCCGGATTCGACCAGTGGAGAACCCCACGATGGAGATCACCCACGAGAACACCAGCAGGTCGATCGACCTGCCTGACGGGACTCATGTGCACTACAACGAATCGGGGACTGGCCACCCCGTGCTGTTGCTGCACGGCAGCGGCCCCGGGGCGACGGGCTGGTCCAACTTCAGCCCGAACATCCCCGCGCTTGCACGGGATTTCCGGGTCTTCGCCCTGGACCTGCCGGGCTGGGGGAAGTCGAGCCCGCGACCGGCCGCCGACTACAACCATCCCGAGGTCGTGTCTCAGTTCGTCGCTGCACTTGGCTTGGGCCAGGTCGCGGTGGTTGGCAACTCGATGGGCGGCATCGTCGCGCTCGCACTTGCGGCGCGACATCGCGAGCAGGTGTCCCACCTGATCACCATGGGCCCGGGCTCCGGCGGGACCACCATTTTTGACGCGGGAGGCGGACTCAGCGAGGGCCTGAAGATCCTGTATCGCGGATACGCTGATCCGTCCCCCGAGAATTTCGAGTTGACCGTCGAAGTCATGACCTATGACACCCCGAGAGAGATCGCTGTTCCCCTAGCCCGGGAGCGGTCCAGGAACGCCAAGGCCAACCAGCAACACCTGGACAACTGGCTGGAGGGATCCAGGAGCGGTCCGCCACTGAATTACGGTGCCACTGAGCAGGAACTGATGTCGATTGTTGCGCCGGCACTGCTGCTGCACGGCCGCGATGACAGGGTGGTGACCTTCGAGCACACTCTGCGCTTGGCGAAGTTGATCCCGAACTCACGGGCGTACCTGATCAATCGATGCGGGCACTGGGCCCAATTGGAGCATGCGCAGGAGTTCAACGGGGTGGTCCGGCACTTCCTGCAGAACACGCCGGGGCAGGAGGGGCACATTGCAGGGTCTCGGAGGCTGACATCGGCTCAGCGTGACATGAGCTTCAACGGCTTCAAGACCCACGCCGTGGGTTCACGAGGTCGAGGGAGACGCTGAACCCCCGGCAGATGATCTCGATGCGTTGGCCTTCAGATGGTAACGCTCGACCGGCTCAGGCCCACACAGCACTCGTCGGACGATGTGGAGGTAGCGATTCGAGTCAGCCTCCACTCGCCAACCCACCAGCTGGATCTGGCCATGGGTGATTTCGATGCCGGTGATGTACGAGGGAAAGATGCAGCATCCGGAATTGAAGTACGGCACCTCATCGGGGCGCGGGAACTTCTCACGGTGGGTGTGGCCGCAGATCAGCGCCGTTTGGTTGAGGCGGATCCACTTGGTGTAGTTGCGCTCCACTTTGTGCTGCTTGTAGATGTTGCTCACCGGGCTGGATGGACTTCGAACGCCGAAGGCGTGCATGTACTTCCAGAACCATCGCAGTGACCACCTGTTGAACTTCCAGCTCTGGTCATTCATCAGATCGCCCTGGTGCCCGTGCACTGTCAGGATCTCTTGGCCAGTCTCCCTGTGCCGCAGGAGCAGCGCTTCGCAGGGTTGGATCCCGGGGAAGAGATCCTGAGGTTCGCCGGTGGCCACATCAATCTTGGTGTGCATGTTGGCGCGCACGAACTCGGGGTCTTTCTTCTGCCTGTCGTGATTGCCGTAAAGCATGATGAATCGGTTGTCGTCGTGGAATCTCTTGATCCTGCTGAAGACGATTCCGTTGGCTTTGACGATGTGTTTGAACTTGCGATACTCCCACATCTCATCGCCATCACCGACTTCCACGTACGTGAACCCGTTGTCGTGGTAGTACTCAAGCGCGCAAACGAAGATGTTCTTGTTCTTCAGGAACTCATCCGCCATGCTGCCATCACCTCGATGACAGTCGCTCATGAAGATCAGCTTCGAATTCTCGTCAAATTCCTCGACGCGGGCATTGTGATAAGCACGCGTCAAGCGGTTCATCGTCTGCATGGTCACCACCGGCCGATTCCGATACCTTGGCTGCTCTGCTGTCACCAAACCTACGCCCGCAACGTCCCTCGGGGGCGGCTTCGCGCAGGCAGCAGGCCGACCAACCTGCCCTGTCACCACCCGTGCCGCGGGCCACGCCCGGCCACCAACGACCACAGCAGTGGGGCGACCGACAGGCCCATCAGCCACCGTCCCAGCAACGGTTCGGTCCCGATCACCAGCGCCCCCGCCACCAGCAGGGCGGCAAAGACCAGAATCCCGTTCGTGCGACTCATCGTCCGTTGCAGCCGACTGATCTGCCGGGTGAGCAACGGCGTCTGGAAGGCGAGGTCGCCGCGCTCCGCCAGCGTGAGGACACGATCGGCGCGCCCCGGCAGGCTGAGCGCAATCATGCCCAGCTTGCCCGCCTGGGCAAGCACCCGACCCGTCATGGAGCCAGCCTCCTCGGCGACGAGCTCCTTCGCGTACGGGGTGATCGTGCCCCAGATGTTGAACTCCGGGTCCAACCCGGTGCACTCCCCCGACAGTATCCCGATCGAACGCCCCAGCATCAGCAGATTCTCCGGCAGTTGGAAGGGCAGGTCCAGCATCAGCTCCCGGAACTGCATCCCGAACCGCATCATCTCGGCGTGGTCGATGCTGCGCAGCTGATCCATGCTCATCCCGCCGAAGCGCTCGAACACCTGCATCGTGGCCTGTTCGATCCGTGGCAGGTCGGCGCCGGGCAGCAGCACATCGAGGTGCTGCATACTGCGCACCAGGCGAGCCCCGTCGCGGGTGCCTACTGCGATGAGGGCCTCCGTCAGCCCCTCGCGAAGTGTGTCGGGGACCCTGCCGACCATTCCGAAGTCGACGAAGGTCAGTGTCCAGGCCGGCCGGCCCGGCCCGGCGTCGGGGCGCGGGGTGACGAACAGGTTGCCCGGGTGCGGGTCTGCGTGAAAGAAGGCGTCGACGAAGATCTGCTGCAGATAGGTGTCGGCCAGCACTCTGGCGACCTCGGCCCGGTCGATCCCCGCGGCGGTGATGGCGTCGTGGTCGCCGATCCGGATCGCACTGACATCCTCCAGCGTAAGCACCCGACGGGTGGTGAGCTCCCAGACCACTCCGGGCACCATGACACGCGGGTCGTCGGCGAAGTTGGCGGCAAAGGTCTCGGCGTTGCTCGCCTCCGCGAGGTAGTCGACCTCCGCCAGCGTGGTTGCGGCGAACTCCTCCACCAACCCCGGGACATCGACGCGGGAGGCGACCGGCCGATAGTGGGCCAGCCACCGGCCGACCCGCCGAAGGGCAGCCAGGTCAACTTCGATCACCTGTCGGATGTGCGGGCGTTGCACTTTCACCACGACGTCGCCGAACCCGAGCTCGGCGGCCGCGTCGGCCTTCAGCCGCGCCCGGTGCACCTGGCCCAGCGATGCCGCGGCGAGCGGCACCTCATCGAACCAGTCAAAGAGATCGTCCAGCGGAAGCTCCAGCTCACCGAGTGCGACCTCGCGGATTGCTACGAACTCCTCGGGCGGTACCTCGTCCTGCAGACCGGCCAGCTCCTCAGTGATCTCCGGGGGCAGCACGTCGAGGCGCGCAGACAGGAACTGGCCGACCTTGATCATCAGCCCGCCCAAGGAGATGGCGAGCCTCCGGAAGCGCGCGGCCGTCCGGGTGTTGCGCCGGACCCGCGTCCGATTCGCCAGACTGCCCAGCCCCACCCGCCGCAGCACGATCTCCCACCAGATGAAGTTCGCCGTCATTCGTGCGAAGAACCACACGATGCGGCTGTAACGGGCGCGCAGGACCCAGTCCTTCATGCATCCTCCGGACGGTGGCGGGAATGGGGGTCGGTCAGTCCTGGGCGAGGATGGTGTGCAGCTGCTTGCGGGCCGCTACCAAGACCTCATGTGCGGCGGCACGCTGGGCCTCTGATCCCGTTGCGCCAACCTGCACGACGACTTGGGCCAGCATCGCGGCGGCCTGACGGTAACCCATGAGATCCGAGGCGGACGCGGCGTCCTCCCAGGGGGCGCTCTGGCCCGCGAATCCGGCGACGGCTGCCCGGCCGTCCTCGGTCAGGTGGTACACCTTCTTGCCGTTCGCCTGCTCGGAGTCGACGAGTCCCTCGTCGGCCAGCAGCTGCAGAGTCGGATAGACAACGCCCGGGCGGGGGTTCCAGTCGCCGCCGCTGCGCTCGCCCAACTCGCTGATGATCTGGAAGCCGTGCATGGGCTGCTCTGCCAACAGCTGCAGGATGGCCGCGCGGATGTCGCGGCGAACCGCGCTGACTGCACCTGACTCGGTGAACTCCTCGAGTCGGGCTGCCATCTCGGACAGTGGTCGGAAACCCTGGGCCTTGGGACCGGAGTGGAATGGGCGGTACATGACGTCCCCCTTGAATGTTGTTACGACACGCGCAACCTGTCGTAACAACAGAGTAGCTCCGGCCAACGAACAGCCTCCTGCAGGCGTCCGTCACAGCGACCTCAGGGCGTCGATCGGGTTCAGCCGGGCGGCCCTATTGGCCGGGTAGAACCCGAAGAAGAGCCCGATCGAAACGGAGAACCCGACGGCGATCCCGATCGAGGATGCGGACGGCAATGTGGGCACGTCCAGCAGGTAACTTCCCAGGTAGCCCAGCGCTCCGCCCAGCAGCACTCCCAGGACGCCGCCGATCAGGCACACGATGGTGCTCTCGACGATGAACTGCAGACGGATGTTGTTGGGCGTCGCGCCCACGGCCTTGCGCAGGCCGATCTCTCGGGTGCGTTCGGTGACCGACACCAGCATGATGTTCATCACCCCGATGCCGCCGACCAGCAACGAGATGCCCGCGATCACCGAGATCCCGATGCTGAGCGAGCCCATCACGGAGTCGATCTGTTGGGTGATGCTCTTCATGCTCGTGGCGATGCACCGGTAGTCGAGGTTGTTCACGTAGTACGTCGCGAAGAACTCCTGCAACTGGTCAGCGAACGCGATCGGGTCCACGTCCGGCGCCACCGCCACCATGACGCTGGGATAGCCGCTTGCACTTGCGGTGAGCCGCTTTGCCGTGCTGACGGGAACGAGCACGTTGGTGGCGATGTCCTTCTCCGCAACCTGGGACACGGTGAGCGCGTTCTGGTCGTGCTCGTACACGCCCACGATCGTGAAGGTGTGGATCTGGCTGCCGACGTAAACCCTCAGCTCTTGCTCCAACGCCGACCTGAGGTCCGCCCCGAACAGATTGGCTGCGAGCCGGTCGGAGACGACCGCCACGCTCCGGACGCCCTTGACGTCGGCAACCGACAGGAAGCGTCCCTTGAGCAGCGTCACGTTGTTGACCGTGGCGTAGTCGCCGTTGGCGCCGAGGAGCGTGATGTTGTTGTAGCGACGCCCATCCTTGGCCTGGCCGCTTCCCACCACCTCGCTGAGAGAGACCTGGACAACCTGGTTGGGGAACCGCTGCCGCATGGTGTCGATCATCTGGTCGGTGATCAGGTCCTTGGCCTGTGGCCGCTGCTGCGAGCTCTGCGGCCCTTGCTGGAAGCCGTCCTGCTGGTCGCGCTGCTGCAGGCTGATGGCAATGTTGTTGGACCCCAAGACGCTGATGGACGAGGACACGGAGTTGCGCAGGGCGTCACCCACGGTGAGGATGGCGATCACCGAGGCGATCCCGATGACGATACCCAACATGGTCAGCAGTGCCCGGGCCTTGTTCACCTGCAGGCTCTTCAGCGCCATCCGGGCGCTTGCGGACAGATTCATCGGGGTCCCCCCGCCGATCCGCATTCCATCGCCATGGTCCCGTCCGCTATCCCGCGATCGTCACGACGTCGCCGGCGGCATGTTTGGTGGGAGAGTTGATGACTCGCAGCCCCTCGGTGATGCCGCGACCCGTCAGGACCACGTTCAGGTCGTTGGACAGCCCGGTGACCACCGGAAACTCCTGCAGGACGGCGCGCCCGCGCGCGTCCTTGGCCACACCAAGAACTGCAGTGCCTCCCCGGGCTGTGGTGAACACTGCGTCGAAGGGCACCACCAGAACCCCGTCCTGCTGCGCCAAGATGTAGTTGAGGCGCACATTCATCCCGATTCGCAGGTCTGTCTTCGCCGACAACACGTCGACCTTCGTCGCAAACTGGATGTCGCTGCCCGTGATCGTCTTTCCAGCCGGGTCCTTGCCGGACGCGGGGGCGATCGACGTGATCCTGCCCTGGTAGACGGCGTCCCTGGTCGCATCTGACTCGATGGTCACCGCCATCCCCTCCTTGACGCTCACGACGTCGAACTCCTTGACCGACGATTCGACGCGCAGCCGGGTGGTGTCCTCGATCACGAACACCAGCCCCGCGGGGTTGGCGCCGACGTTGGCGTAGACAGCGGTGACCGTGCCTTCGATGGGGGCTGCCACGGTGGTGGCGTCCAAGTCTTGGGAAAGGTTGGCGAGGTCCTGCAGCGCGGCCGTGTTGGACGCCGAGGCCTCGCTGCTGCGCAGCGCGTCCAGGGCCAGTCGGATCTCGGTGCCAGCCGCGGTAGTGGTGGCGTCCAGGGAAGCCAGAGCGTTGACGTAGGAGTCGTAGGCCGCGTCTGCAGCCCGGTAGAGATCGGCCAGCGTGGTGTCCGCGCCAGCAAGGGCGGCCGCGTACTGGTCGTCGGCGTTGTCGCGCACAGTCTCGGCCGACTGCAGCGCCAGATCGGCCCGTCTGGAGACGTCCTGCGCGGTGTTGAACGCCATTTTCGCCGCCTGCAGTGCGGCCTCAGCGGTGGCGAGGGCTTCCAGTTGGCCGGCGGTGGGCGGGGTGGCCGTGTCCACGGCTTCCTTCGCCGTGCGGTAGGCGTGCCAGGCGGAGTCCAGCTGTTCCTCGGCCACGAACCGGTCGGACGCAGCCTTGCGGGCAGAGTACCGGGCCGTCGACAAAGCGTTGTCCGCGTTGTCGAGCGCCGCCTTCAGGGGCAACAGCTGCGAGTTCTGGTCAGCGTTCAGGGTCGCCGCGTAGTCATCTGACGCCTGCTGGGCCTTCACCCACGCGTTGTAGGCGTTGGTGACGGCGGAGTTGGCGTTGGCCACAGCAGCATTGGTGCCATTCGCCAAGGAACTCCGGGCTGCTTCGTATTTGTCCTGAGCAGCCTGGATCGCGGCAGCGGACACTCCTTCCGCCTGGTCCATCGTCGCGGTCTTGGCACTGACCTGCTTGTCCAGCGACGCTGTGTCGAGGTCGCACAACGGATCACCGGCTGCCACTGTCTGACCCACGGACACGTGGATGTACCGCACGGCGTAGGTGAGGTTGGAGTACACCTTGAACGAGTTCGCGCTGGCCACGGTCCCCGTGGCGCTGACGCTGCTGCGGAGGCTGGTCGGTGACAGCACCGTCGTGTCGGAAGCAGCCACCGTGTTGACGGGCGTCCTGAATTTCGTCACGGCGAAAGCCGTCACGGCTACCAAGGCCAACGCCACCGCCGCTGCGACGATCCAGCGTCGCCGGCTCCCGCGCTGCGCCTTGACGGCTGCGAACAGTCTCGGGGCGAGCCGTGCGGTGGGTGGCTGTGCTCCGACATCCATTCCAGTTCCCTCCTCGCCGCTGCGGGCCATGGGTGATCCGGGTACCGCTGGATCTGCGCCGCGATCAGTTGTCATGCTCTGTCAGGAACCCGTCGAGGATGCTGACGATCCGTTGCGCATAGGCGGCGATGTCCGGCTCGTGCGTGATCATGATCACGGTACGTCCCTCGCGATTGATTTCGTCGAAGAGTTCCATCACCTGTGCCCCTGTGTTCTGGTCCAGCGCCCCGGTCGGTTCGTCCGCCAGCAAGACGGATGGGTCGGTGACCAAGGCACGAGCGATCGCGACCCGTTGCTGTTGTCCGCCGGACAACTGGTTGGGCAGGTTGCGCGTCTTGGTGGACAACCCGACCCTGTCCAGCAGCGCCAGGGCGCGGCGGCGACGCTCGGCACCGCCGACCCTGGTGTAGATGAGCGGCAACTCGACGTTCTCCAGCGCAGTCAAGCGCGGCAGCAACTGGAAACTCTGGAACACGAACCCGATCTCGCTGTTGCGGATGCGCGCCAATCGGGCCTCGCTGAGATCTGCGACCAAGCTGCCGGCAAGCTCATATCTGCCGCTGGTCGGCACGTCCAGACAGCCGATGATGTTCATCAGCGTGGATTTTCCGGAGCCGGAGGGCCCGAGAATTGAAAGGAATTCCCCCTGGCGCACGGTCAGGTTGATGTGGTGGAGCACCTCCTGCTCTTCGTCGCCCAGGTAGTAGCTCTTGCAGACGTCGACCATCCTGATGATCTCAGCCGGCAGCACCGCCGCGTCGAGGCGCCCTGAAAGCTCCACAGCACCCTGACCAGCGCCGCTCAGCATGATTGTCTCCCGGCCTGCCTGCCCTCTCAGGGTCAGGCTCATCCATTCTGGCACCAGCAAGGTGCACAGGGTGCCACCGGTATCGCGTCCAGGATGACGTTTGCCGTCTTGAGTCAACGCCTCACTGCGTCGGCGCGAACCGATCCCGCAACTCCCTCTTCAGGAGCTTGCCGGCAGTGTTCTTGGGCAGCTGGTCCACGAAATGGATGTGCTTGGGAACTTTGAAATCGGCGAGAAGTCCGCGGGCGTGCCGAATGAGAGTCGCTTCATCAACGGTGGCGCCGTCCTCGAGGACCACCACCGCGACGGCCACTTCGATCCGCTTCGGGTCGGGGACCGGGATCACTGCCACCTCGCGCACGGCCGGGTGCAGGAACAGGGCTTCCTCAACCTCACGCGAAGACACCACGATGCCACCGGAATTGATGACGTCCTTCTTGCGATCGACGATGGTTATGTAGCCTTCCGAGTCAATCGACGCCAGGTCGCCGGAGTGGAACCACCCACCGGCGAACGCCTCGTCAGTTTCCTCCGGCTTTTCCCAGTAGCCAAGGCACAGTTGGGGTGACCGATACACCACCTCGCCGACCTCACCTGGGGCCACGTCGTCGAGGGCCTCGTCGACGACACGCATGTCGACGAACGGGATCGCGCGCCCGGCGGCGGCGGGACGCGCTTCGTGCTCCTCGGGACGCAGCACCGCCGCGAGCGGACCCAACTCGGACTGGCCGAAGCAGTTGTAGAAGCCGAGCTCAGGCAGCAATGTGCGGAGCCGTTGCAGCACCGGCGTCGGCATGATGGACGCGCCGTAGTAGGCCTTCTTCAGCTTCTTGCCGCGCTCTGGTTCCTTCTCAAGGAGTGCCAGCAGAGCGATCCAGACGGTGGGCGCCGCAAAGAACGAGTCGATGTCGTGCGCGGCGATCGCCCTGAGTACCGGCGTCGGAGCGGGCTTGTCGAGCAGCCAGTTCGGGGAGCCGAGCATCAGCGACGGCATCATGAACACATGCATCTGGGCCGAGTGATACAACGGCAAGGCATGCAGAACACGGTCTGAGGCCCGCTGATCAAGGGCCATGGCGGCCGAAGCGTAGTGGTGCACCAGCGCGCGGTGAGTCAGGACCGCGCCCTTGGGTGCGCTGGTGGTTCCGGACGTGTAGAGGATCTGCGCAATGTCGTTGTCGTCCACGTCGACGACGAGTTGCGGGGCGGGCGTCGGCGCACTGCCCCAGGCAAGAATGTCCCGGTCCCCGTGGCCGGTTTGCAGCGTTCCGGAAATCTCGGGCGTGAAATCGCTGGCGTCGAGGACGGGTCGTAGCGCCTCGTCCGTGAAGACGGCACGCGTGCCGGACTGCCGGAGGATGTACTCGAGTTCACCCCCCGTCAGGGCGAAGTTCACCGGCACGTGGACGAGACCAGCTTTCACCACGCCAAGCCAGAGCAGAACGTAGGCGTCGGAGTTCTTGCCGAAAGCTGCCACCCGGTCACCCTTGGCAAGCCCCAGCCCGAGCAAAGCTGACGCAACGCGGGTGGCGGCGTCATCAAGTTGCTGGTACGTCCAGTCCCGATCCTCGAAACTGAGTGCCATCGCATCAGGTGCGCGTCGAGCGCTGCGCGTGATCAGATCTCCGATGGTGCTGCGTGTAATCACCGACATTTCGTCACCGTAACAGCAACGAGTCCGCCTTCGCTGCGTGGCACAGGGCTATATCGTTCGCCCATGGTGAGCAATCCGCGGCCGGAGCCGACCGGCAAGGGTCAGGAGTCAGTGTGGGACTACCCGCGTCCGCCAGCCCTTCGTCGTTGCACGCTGCCGATCGAGGTGGTGCTCGGCGACGAGGTCATCTGCCGAACCTCCGAGTCATGGCAGGTGCTGGAGACCAGCCATCCACCGACCTACTACCTGCCACGCTCCAGCTTCGTGCCTGGTGCGTTGCAGCCCACGGCTGGCGAGTCCTTCTGCGAGTGGAAGGGGGCGGCCCGCTACCTTGACGTGCGCGGCGGGGGATGTACCGCGCACGCGGCAGCCTGGTACTACCCGAGCCCAGTGGCACGTTACGCCGCGCTGGCTGACCACGTCGCGCTGTACGCCGGTGCGATGGACGCCTGCTACGTGGGCGGTGAGCGTGTCACCCCGCAGCCGGGCGGCTTCTACGGCGGGTGGATCACCTCGTCGGTGGCCGGGCCGTTCAAAGGCGTTCCTGGCAGCCAAGGCTGGTGAGCGAGCGTCCAGGAATCAGAACGGGAACTGCTGGCCGCCCTCCATCACACTCACCCAGTGGTCGGTGGTGAACACCTCGATGGCCCAGTCGCCGTTGAAGCGTCCGAGGCCTGAGTTCTTCTCGCCTCCGAACATCACGTGCGCCTCGTCGTTGACGGTGATGTCGTTGATGTGGGTCATGCCAGCTTTGATGCCGCGCGCGAACCGGACCCCCTTCGCCAGGTCCTTGGTGAAGACCGCGCTGGAGAGCCCGAATGCGGTGTCGTTCGCGAGTCTGAGCGCATCGGCCTCGTCAGCCGCCCGGACGACGCCGACGACCGGCCCGAAGATCTCCTCCCGGAACAGTTCCATGTCACTGGTGACGTCCGCGAACACGTGTGGGGACACCAGCCGACCCTCGACGGTTCCGCCGACCACCTCGTGCGCGCCGTCGGCGCGGGCCTGCGCGATCTTGCCGGTGACGCTCGCAAGCTGGGAGTCGTTGATGATCGGGCCGATCACGTTGGCCGGGTCCGCCGGGTCCCCACAGCGGATCGTCCGCACGTGCTCGGCGAACCGCTGCACGAACTCGTCGTAGAGCGGCGCCTCGACGATGATCCGGTTGACCGCCATGCAGATCTGACCCTGGTGCAGGAACTTGCCGAACGCGGCCGCGCGCACAGCGAGGTCCAGATCGGCGTCGGCGAGAACGACGAACGGCGCGTTGCCGCCCAACTCGAGCGCCACGCGCTTCATCCGCTTGCCACTGACGGCCACCTTGCCGACGTTCTTGCCCACCGGGGTCGACCCGGTGAAGGTGATCAGCGAGGGCACCTCGCTCGTCACGAAGTGGTCACCGATCTCGGAGCCGGAGCCGATCACCACGTTGAGCACGCCTTGCGGCAGGCCAGCCTCCTCATACACCTTGGCGAGCAGCAGGCCACCCGAGAACGGGGTGTCCGAGGCGGGCTTGAGAACGACGGCGTTGCCGACCGCCAGCGCCGGCGCCACCGAACGCTCCGAAAGTGTGAGTGGGAAGTTCCAGGGGCTGATCACACCGACGACGCCGACCGGCTCGCGGAAGACGAGGTTCTGTTTGCCCGGCGTGTTCGAAGGCGCGATCCGGCCGTGCACGCGCGACGGGAATGTCGCCGCCTCACGCGTGGAGTCGATCGCGAGCGACACCTCGACATTCGCCTTGAGCACCGACGAGCCGGACTCAGCGACGATCAGTTCCACGATCTCCTCGCGATGGGCCGCCAAATAGTCTGCGGCGACGTTCAGCACGGCCGACCGCTCGGCGGGGGTCTTGGCCGCCCATGCGGGCTGGGCTGCCGAGGCAGCAGCATAGGCATCGTCGACGTCCTGTCTCGACGCCTGCCTGATGGTGGCCAGGGGCGAGTCGTCGAACGGGTTGGTGGCCGTGGTCACCTTCTCGGAGGTGCCTTCTCGCCAACCGTTCACGAAGATGCGGTGCGGAATGGCGTCGAGGAGTCTCGGCTTGGTGGAGCTGGTCTCGGTGGTCACTGGCGTCTCCAATCGGTCGGCTTCGAAGGGTCGGCAGATGAGCCAACTGTACGATCAGTCGCTGTCGCCGGAAGCAAGAGGCGTCGCCGCAGGCCCAACCGGTCAGCCACCCGCCTTCAGTCGCGTGACAACGTCCCGAACGGTCTGGATCTCGAACCCCGGTGTGGATTCCCTGATTTGTTTGAGGGTCGCGTCCGGGTCGGTGTCGGCGGGCAGTCCCGACTCAGCAATGAGCGTCTGGACGTCCAGTGCGTTCGCCTTGGCCACCTGACGCAACGTCGTACTCCCGGTGATCGACTGCTCGGACCCGGATCCCGGTGCGCCCGTGCCCGTCGGTGTGCCGCCGCCGCCCGACGCCGTGCCCGTGCTGGTGGGGATTGACGTGGGCGTTGCCGGCGGCGCGGAGCCGCCCGACAAATAGGCACTCAACACCGCGCGGAACGTCGACAGCTCGAACCCTGGAATCAAAGCCTCAAGATCCCTGAACGCAGTGTCCGGGCTCACCGCAGCCCCCTCAGGAATGTCCAGCAACCCGATGATCTCCTGGGCTTCGATCTGCAGCCCGTCGGCGGCCTGCTGGATGGTCATCCAGCCCTTGATGTCGTTGACCGTGATCTGTTGTCCGGGCACGATCTGCTGACGGCCGCTGGTGCTCCAGACCCCAGTGGCCCTGCCGATGCCCCACGCCCCGAACAACACAGCGATGGTGACGATCGGGACGACCCACAGCCGGACCCTCATCTCAGACCTCCTTCGCTGCGCTGGTGGCCATCTTCCGGTCACCCGGCGTGGCCGGCGGTGCACTGTCGGGTGTGACCGGCAAGCCCAGCAGCACCGGCGCGTTGAGAGTGAGAGCGCCATTGACGGGACAGGTCGCCACACAGTCCAGGCACCCCACGCAGTCGGTGGAGACCATCGGCGTGGCCTTGCTGGGCGTGATGTTGACCGGGCAGACCCGATCGCACAACTCGCAGTCGATGCACGCGTTCGTCGAGCGGCGGATCCGGGTGAGCGACAGGACACCCAGCACCTTGAACACCGCACCGAACGGACACAGGTAGCGGCACCAGGCACGCTCGACGAGCAACGACCCGACGACCGTCACCCCGATCACGCTCAGCGCCAGCGGCATCTTCTCGCCGTCCCCGAACAGCCAGCCGAGCCCGAACAGGTTGACATAGGGGTCCCAGCCGGCGAACCAGAGCTTGGCGGTGCTGATCGAGAAGTACAGGATCACGCCCAAGGTGACGAACCGTCCCCAGCGAAGCACACGGTCGACGCGGTGGGGCGGTTCGAACGTCGGCAGGTGCAACGTGCGCCGGAGCCAGCTCAGGGCGTCCTGCAGGGCGCCGAACGGGCACACCCAGCCGCAGAACGCGTTGCCGACCAGGACCGTCGCGACCACCACAGCGGCGAACAGGATCAGGTTCGAGATGTGGGTCTTGGAGATGAAGTTGCCTGTGGTGATCCATGTGACAAGGGTCTCGACCCCGCCGAACGGGCACAGGGCGTCGGTCGATGGTGTGGTGCCGCTTCGCACCGCGAGTTGGTGGCGTACGGAGGCGCCGAGGATGAGAGCCGCGAACAGCAGTTGACTGAGGTGCCGGGCTGCCCTGACCCGTCGGATGCCCTGAATGCGGCGCTTGCCGCGGGGCAGGTCGGCGGATCGTGCGAACAGCGACACGTGCTGCCGCGTTGTTCCAACAGGTTGGCCAGTGAGGGGCTCAGGCGCTTCATTGCGCTCAGACGGTGAGGACATGAGAAGCCTTTCGTTCCGCTGAGCTGAGGCTATCCCTGGCGTGTGAAGCGCCTGTGAAGCGTCGCGACTTTCTCCCCCTCAACCAGTGACACTGCCCCGGTAGCCAGCGCGCCATCGCCAGCGCGAGTGGAGTGTGGGCACAGCCGCCCCTCGCTCGCGCCTGCGCTCCCCGTAGGCGAAGGGCCTCTCTCGGAGGAGGTCAGCGCCCGGGCACCACCACGCACTGGTACCCGGCGGCCATGGCCGACACCATGTCTGTGTCGTCGAGTTCGAAGCTGGCACCGACGGTGTCGCCCGCGAAGATTCCGAACGACTTCTTTCCGCCGACGGTCTCCACATCGGCGTAGTCCCACTCGGCAGCCGTGAACTGGGTCTGCAGCACCGACAGCGGCGTCCCGATCGTCACACCGGAGGGCCCGGTGACCGGCGGCTCGAGCCCGTCCTTGCCGTCCAGAGTCGGGTCGACGCGCCATCCGGCGATCGCCCCGACCGGGTAGGAGAACCCGTACTCGTTCTCCCGGTCCTCCTCCAGCAGCACAGTCACCGCAACATCGCCCCACCGGTACACCAGGTGGTCAACCGTGCAGGTGCCTGGACCCTTCTCGTCGGCGGGGCCCATGGCCTCCAGAAGCAGGTCCAACGACTCAGGCCCATCCCGCCCGATGGCGCCACCGTTGAGACGCATCGTCCCGCCCGGCTCGCCCTCCAGCTCCGGCCAGTTGCGCGCAGAGGCCGACGCCGTGGTCTCAGCGCTGGGTGACGCGGCAGGCGGTGCCACCGACGGCGTGCAGGAGACCATGGCCAAGCAGGTGACCACCGTCACGGCCAGTGACAAGGGGCGCATGGGCATGATTCCTGTCCTTCTCAAGGGGCAGCCGGGTGGCCGTACGCTAAGCGTAGCGTCGGCACGCAGGCGCATCAGGCCGGCCCTGACGACAATGGGGTTGGCGGTGACGTCGTCGTGGCGAGCTAGAATGGTACGAATGTCCGAGCTGATGAGCCAGCAGCACGGTGTCTCCGGCAGCCTGGAGGGATGAAGTCGTGACCGAGTCGTCAAACAGCCCTGAGGAACTCATCGATCCCGCGCATCGTACGCCGGATGATTTCTCAGCGCTGGTCCGCAAGAACAAGATCCTCGCAAACTCGCTACGGGGCGCGCGCGTGGAGCTGTCCGCGCTGCACAACGAGATCAAGCGGCTGACCACCACTCCCAACACCTTCGGGATAGTCGTGCGGGTCAACGCCACGGCCCGAACGGTCGAGATCCTGCAGAGTGGCCGGAAGCTGCGCTGCTCCATGGCGGACTCAGTGCACTCCGAGAAGCTGTGGCCCGGCCGCGAGGTTGTCCTCAACGAGAACCTTGCCGTCATCGCCACCAGCGATTTCGACGACATCGGCGATCTGGTGCCCGTCACGGAGCAGTTCTCCGACGGACGCATCGTGGTGCGGGTCCGCGACGATGAAGAGCGGGTGCTCCGGGTGGCCGAGCCATTGATGCGTGGCCGCGTCACCCCGGGTGACGTGGTCCGGGTCGACATGAAGGCCGGGTTCGCCTATGAGCGTATTGAGCGCGCCGACACCGAAGAACTCATGCTTGAGGAGATCCCCGACGTGTCCTACGAGGACATCGGCGGCCTGGGCCCGCAGATCGCCGAGATTCGCGACTCCATCGAGCTCCCGTTGCTGCACCCCGACCTGTACAAGGCCCACCAACTCACCCCGCCCAAGGGCCTGCTGCTCTACGGCCCGCCAGGTTGCGGCAAGACCCTGATCGCCAAAGCGGTTGCCACCTCGCTGGCCAAGGCGGCGGCCGAGGCCAACCCGAATCTGGAGAGCCGATCCTACTTCATCTCGGTGAAGGGCCCCGAGCTGCTGACCAAGTACGTCGGTGAGACCGAGCGCCAGGTGCGCGAGATCTTCGCGCGTGCGCGGCAGCGCTCCATGGCCGGCATCCCGGTGGTGGTGTTCTTCGATGAGATGGACGCACTTTTCCGCACCCGGGGCACGGGCCGTTCCTCGGACGTGGAAACCACGGTCGTCCCCCAGCTGCTGGCCGAGATCGACGGCGTCGACACCCTCGACAACGTGGTGGTCATCGGTGCCACCAACCGCGAGGACATGATCGACCCCGCCATCCTGCGCCCGGGACGTCTCGACGTGAAGATCCGCATCAACCGCCCCAACCGGGACGGTGCCAAGGAAATCCTTGCGAAGTACCTGGTGCCCGAGCTTCCGCTGGACGAGGGCGAGGTGGCTGCAACCGGCTCCCCGGAGGCTGCCATCCAGGCCATGGTCGACGCCACCGTCGATGCCCTCTACTACGAGGGCCCGCAGACCGAGGTGCTCGAGGTCACCTACGTCACCGGCGAGGTCGAGGTGCTGCACGCACACGACTTCGTCTCGGGGGCCATGCTCGCCAACATCGTCGACCGCGCCAAGAAGTATTCGATCAAGGCTCGGCTGGCCGGCCTCCCCGGCGGCATCTCGCGGGCATACCTGCTCGACGCCGTGGACAACGAGATCCGCGAGAACGAGGATCTGCCGTCCACGACCAACCCTGACGAGTGGTCGCGCACGTCGGGCCGGCGCGGGGAGCGGGTTTCCTACATGCGCACCCTGGGGCCACGCCGCGCGGAGCGCGAGGCTGCCAAGAACCGCGCGGAGCGCGAGGCTGCCAAGAACCGCGCGGAGCGCGAGGCTGCCACAGAACCGCGCGGAGCGCGAGGCTGCCACAAACCGCGCGGAACGCGAGGCTGCCACAAACCGCGGGGAGCGCGAGGCTGGCAAGGATCTGGGGTCCGCCGGCGGCCCGGTGCGCGACCTGACCGTTTCCGACGAGTACCTGTGAGGGCTTCATGAGCGTGCGACGAGTGATGGGCATTGAGTACGAATACGGGATCCTCTGTCCCGGTCACAGCGAGCTCGACTCCCGCGAGCTCGCCAACCGGATCATCTCGGCCTATGCCGGTGAACTGCGGGCGCGCAACCTGCCGTCCGACGTCCGCTGGGATTTCGAAGGCGAACGGCCGTTGCAGGACGTCCGTGGCTACATCCACGACCGTGACGAGGTCGATCCCTCGTTGCTGACCGACGACCCCGACCATGCGGCACCGTCAGGCCCTCGCGTTGAGGATCCGCTGGGTGCCCCCGGCCGCAAGCCGGAGGCGGCTCCGAGGCTGACTGCACTGGAACGGATGGCGGCACGGGGCACCTCCACGGTGCTGCCCAACGGTGCCCGCCTCTACATCGACCACGGCCACCCTGAGTACGCCACTCCCGAGACCACCACCCCACGCCAGGCAGTGCGGGTTGACCTGGCCGGTGACCTGATCATGGCGAGGGCGATGGACACCCTGGTCGAAGGCGGCTCGCCCGAAGTCGTGGTGTACAAGAACAACGTCGATGGCAAGGGCTCAGCCTACGGCTGCCACGAGAACTACACCGTCGACCGGGCGGTCCCGGTCGAGACCCTGATCGCTGCCCTGGTGCCGTTCTTCGTCACCCGTCAGATCATGATCGGCGCCGGCCGGGTCGGCCTGGGCCCCACCTCCGCCGAGCCGGGGTTCCAGATCTTCCAGCGGGCCGACTACGTGGAGACCGTGGTAGGCATCCAGACCACCTTGAACCGCCCGATCTTCAACACCCGGGACGAGCCGCATGTCGACTCCCGGAAGTGGCGCCGGCTGCACGTGATCACCAGTGACGCGAACTGCGCTCCAGCCACCACATTGCTGAAGCTGGGCAGCATGAGCCTGGTGCTGGGCGTGCTGGAGCGTCACGGGTTGCCTGACGAATGGGCAGCCCTGGAGCTGGCGGATCCCGTCGGCGACATCAAACGCGTGTCCCGCGACCTGACCTTGTCGGTGCCGCTGCAGTGCGTCGACGGCGCCCAGCGCACCGCGCTGGAGATCCTGCGGGTCTACCTCGACTACGTGAAGAAGGATCTGGGCGACGTCTTCGGTGACGGCCTCGACGCCGACACCAGTGATGTGCTGATGCGCTGGGAGTCCACCCTCGACAGCCTGGCCCTCGGGTGGCAGCACGCCTCCGACAAGGTCGAATGGGCAGCCAAGCTGGCGTTGCTCGAGGCTCGCAAGGCTCGCGACGGCCTGGGCTGGGCGTCCCCCGAGCTGCGGGCCATGGACCTGCAGTGGGCGGACTTGCGGCCGGGCCGCTCCCTCGCCGGGCGGCTGCGGGCGATCGGTCGACTGGAGGACGTCGTGTCTGCCGCCGAAGTGGCGAGCGCTGAGTTCTTCCCGCCCGAGGACACCCGGGCGTGGTTCCGCGGGGAACTGCTGCGCCGCTACCCGGACCGCATCTACTCTGCGGGATGGCAGTCGGTGGTGGTCGATCTGGCCGCTGAACCGGGCCAACCAGCCTCACGACGAAGCAACGACTGGTTGGGCAGCGGCATGGTTCGCATCCCGATGGCCAACGCACTCGGCGGCACCAAAGCAAAGATCTCGCAGCTGCTCGACAGCACCGATGACCTGGCCGATCTTGTCGCCAAACTGACCGGCAAATAACAGACCGCACTCAACTCAGCACAACCGGGCAAGTCACAGCCCACAAGGAAGGACACGCTCATGAGCGAGGACCAGGTCCAGCGCCACCGTCCCGGCGGCGATTCCGAACCCGTTGAACCGCCGCCCGCGCCCCCCGCGCCAGCAGGCGCCGGACAGGACTTCACGTCGATCCTGTCCGACATCGACGACATCCTTGAGGAGAACGCCCTGACCTTCGTGCAGGGCTTCGTCCAGGAGGGTGGGCAGTAGTGGCCGGTTCTCCCGGCCGGATCATCGGCCTTGAGACCGAATTCGCCATCGTTTCTGCCCACACGGTGCCGATGCCTCCGGGCACCGAGAATCCGATTGCTCCTCCCGAGGCGGTGGCTGAACTCTACCGGGGCACGCCCCAGGAATATCGGGCACGAAACCGGTTCCTGCCCAACGGCGGGCGCCTGTACGTCGACTTGGGCTCACACCCCGAGTACGCGACCGCCGAATGCCGCTCCATCCACGATGTGGTCGCCCAGGACAGGGCTGGCGAGTCGATCCTTCGGGCGATGACCGAGCGCGCCAACGCCTCACTCCTGGAACGGGGCGTGCAGGCGCGGATCCACATCGTCAAGAACAATCGGGACGCGCTCGGGGCGACCTTCGGCTGTCACGAGAACTACCAGGTCTCAAGGTCCACCGTGGACCAGCTGGATCCCGGGCTGATCGCGTTCATGGCCACCCGCCCGATCCTCACCGGCGGTGGGCACGTGGCGCAGCCGGAGGACGGCCCGGCGAGGTTCCGGCTGTCCACCCGTGCGCCCATGATCCAGAACGTCACATCGCCGGATCCGACCAAGGAACGGCCGATGATCGTCACTCGTGAGGAGGCCCATGCTGATGCGTCGAAGTTCGCCCGTCTGCAGGTGATCTACGGCGACTCGAATGTGTCGGACGTGACGACAGCCCTCAAGATGGGGCTCACCATGGCGGTGCTGGATTACATCGAGGGTGGTCAGAGCCTTGCCTCCCTTGAGCTCCAGGACCCCATCGCCACCCTGCACGACCTTGAACCGGACGCCCACACGACGTTGGCCGATGGACGCCATTACCGGGCCCTGGATGTGCTCGAGGCGATCCTGGAACGCTGCGAGGTATTCCGCGCCAGCGGCCGCGTCGACACAGAACTGGACCACGGGATCGACGGCGCGCTCGTTCTTGCCCGACGGGCCATCGACGCGCTGCGCACCGGTGACGTCAGCCCGGTGGCGGGCGAACTCGACTGGGTGATCAAGCGTTCGCTGATTGGCAGCTACGTCGACCGACAGGGCAAAGGATGGCACGATCCGCTCGCGAAACGCGTCGAGCTGGCCTACCACGACCTCTCAGCACAGCACGGGCTGGCAGACAAGCTACGTGCCGCCAAGATCATGTCCTCCTACCTCACCGCGGCTGATGTCGAGAACGCCGTCACCACTCCCCCGGCGGACACCCGGGCGGCTGTTCGCGGCAAGTTCGCGGCAGCCCTGGAGGACTGCGGCATGCAGGGCAGCCTGGGCTGGACACACGTGCGGCTGGATTCTCCGCCTCGTCCCCAGATCGACCTGATCGACGCCTTCGAGTCCCACAACCCTCAGGTTGACGACTTGGTGGAGGAGATGCGGACCTCGCTACCCCAGTTTCCCGGTGGTCGCTCCGGTCTTGGTTGGCTGCAGCTGGGATTGGGCGCTCTCTGAACACACCGCTCTTCGAGAGGCTCTTCGCGGCAGGGGGTGTCGCGGCGGGTACGGCAACATGCGCTCGCCGCAGCTCCCGGCGACTGTCCTCGGACAACAGTGTGGCGCGCGTCGGTCGATGACTCTGGCGGTCAGGTTGCCGATGCCCTGCCTGTCACAGCGGCTGAGTAAGGTTCCAACCACCAAACCGTCCACGCGCACTCCAGGAGCGTCAATGAGGAACAGCAGTCCGGTCGAGCGACTCACTGCCGCCGATGCGTCCAACGTCATGATCGATGCCGAGGACCAGGTCAACGTGTTCCTGATGGCCGGGCTCCTTGGCCGCGGCGGTTTTGTCGGCGCGGACGGCTCCGCCGACTTGGCTCGACTGCGCGCCTTCATCGCCATGCGGTTGGACGACGACCCCGGCTTGCAGCGGTTCAACCAGCGCGTCGGCACGTCAGGACGGCGTCTGGTCTGGGAACCCTCCCGACCCGACCTGACGTGGCACGTCCGTCAGGCTGAGCCGGTTTCCGGAAGCGAAGGCCTGGCCGGCCTGTGCGCCGCCTTGATGACCACCATGATGCCCAGTGACCGTCCCGGGTGGGAGTTGCTGGTGGTGCCAGGCGCAAGCCCGGAAGGGACGGGCATCGTGCTGCGCGTCCACCACGCGATTGCAGACGGGGTCGCAACGGTTGCTCTGGTCAGACGGCTGTTCGACTCCCCCGACAGGCCCGCTGCCGAACCCTCGGCGACACGTCGTCCGGCAGCGGTCCGACAGCCACCGTGGCGACGGCTGGCCCTCAGCGTCTCGCGATTGACAGCGATGTTCCGAACCACCGTCCCGGCAACCGCACTGCTGGGCCCGATCAGCAGGCACCACGGGGTGGCCTTCGTTGAAGTGGACCTGGCCCGTCTGGCGCACGGCGCCAAGACAGCCGGCGGCACAGTGAACGACGCCCTGCTCGCCGCTGTCAACGCCGCCACCATGGCCGCCCTGCGAGGCTTGGGCGAGCCACTGCCCCCGACGCTGCCGGCCAGTGTCCCGGTCGCGTTGCCCGACCGGGGCAACTCGGGCAACGCGGTCGGCGTGATGCTCGTCCCACTGCCCATCGACGACCTCGAACCGTCCAACAGGGTTGCCAGGATCGCGAAGCTGACCATGGCGGCCAAGGACGAGGCACGTTCCCAAGGCAGTTACGAACTCACCCGCACCCGCTGGGGATCTCGACTCCTCGCGCATCTGGCCCGACGCCAACGCTTCGTCGCCCTGTTCGTCAGCAGCGTCCGCGGGCCGGCCGAACCCCTGCTCCTGGCGGGCGCACCCCTTGCTCACGCCTGGCCGGTCACCCAGATCCAGGGCAATGTGCGCCTTGGCGTGTCAGGCTTTTCCTATGCCGGACGTCTGAGTTGCACCGTCCACGTCGATGCGGAAGCGCTGGATGTGGCCCAGCTGGGCCGCAGCCTGAGCGAGGAACTCACCAGGATCGCTGACCTCGCCTGACGCCGTGTCACCCCAGGACGGAGCACCCAGGCTGGCGGACCTGCCCGACCCCCAGCCCGCCCGAGCTCACGGCATGCTGCTGGTGGTACTCATGGCGGCGATGGCGGCCGGCCCGGTTTTCAACTTCGGGCTGGGTTCGATGAGCGCACAGATCGTCGACAGCTACGGCATCACCGACGGCCAGTTCGGCTACATCATCACCACTGTGTTCCTCAGCGCCAGCGTCACCGCGACGTTCCTCGGGGTGCTCGCAGATCGCATCCCCACGCGCGTGCAACTGGCATTGATCCTTGCCGGGATCATGGCAGCTTTCCTGGTGAGCGCCAGTCACCAGGCGTACTGGGTGCTCATCGTGGCTGCGCTCATCGCGGGTCCCGCCCAGGCGTTCTCCAACCCGGTGACCAACCGGATCATCGCCCGCAAGGTGCCCGAGACACAACGCGCCACCTGGATGGGCTGGAAGCAGTCAGGCGTCCAGCTGGGTCTGCTCGTCGCCGGGCTGACGTTCCCACTGGTGGGTGTGACAGCCGGCTGGCGGGGAGCCGCCCTGCTCGGCGCGGCACTGTGCCTCCCGATGATCGTGATCGCCTGGATCGTGCTGAGCCGCCTTGACCATGGCTCAACGGCTGGCACGACCCGGGTCGCCGCGGGGCTGCCTGACTCGGCTCCGGTGGGCAGCCACGCGACGGCCCCCGAACCCCGTGTCCCGGCAGTGGTCTGGCTGTTCACGGTCACCTCGTTCCTCAACGCCGTGGGGACGCAGGGCGTGAACGCCTACGCGTCGCTGTTCGCCGTGCGTGCGCTCGACTACTCCGTGCAAAGGGCAGGTTTGGTGCTCGGGGTGATCGGCGTGATCGGTCTCTTCAGCCGCATCGGCTGGGGCAAGGTCGCCGGCCGGCTCGGCCAGCCCGCCCCGCTCATCCAGTTGATGAGTCTCGGGGGCATCCTGGGGCTCCTCTTCCTCATCGCCGCCGAGCGGCTGCAGGCCAGCTCCCTGATGTGGGCCGGCGTGGCGTTGCACGCCGCGCTGCCGCTGGCGGCCAACGTCGTCATCAATTCGGGAATCGTCAGCGTCGTGCCATCGCGCCTGGTGGGGCTTGCGTCCGGCCTGGTCGCGACAGGGATGTACCTCGGATTCGCGATCGGTCCGGCAGTGGTGGGCAGGCTCGTGGACGCCACCGGGGGTTTCACGGCGGGGTTCTGCCTCATTGCCACGGCCTATCTCGCGTGCGGCTGCGTCGCGTGGCTGTTGGGACGCCGGATGCGCCGCTCAAGATCCAGCACCGCCTGACCGGTGCGCGCCGACTGTGATCACCCAGCCGGCAGACCGTCGTGTCGGCGGCCGCGATCGGGACCTGGTTCGACGTGCAGCCCACGCCACCGCGGTCCTGGAGCTGGGCACCAACGCCCTTCCGGCAAGGTACGTTGGTGGACGGCCCGCGCCCCTGGACAACCCGGAGGCCACCGCCAGAACAGAAAGACGCTCATGGATCTCAGCCCTGTTCAACTCGACCGCGTCGCCGGAGTGCTTGTCGGCCAGGCAATCGGGGACGCCTTGGGGGTGCCGTACGAGTTCGGCCCGCGGATCGAAGCCGGTGCGGCGAGGATGATCGGCGGCGGCCTCGGCCCATACGAGCCAGGCGAATGGTCTGATGACACCCAGATGGCGATCTGCGTTGCCCGGGTTGCCGCAACCGGAGCCGACCTGTCCGGTATCCAGGCTCTCAATGCCATCGCCGCCGCGTTCCACGACTGGGCCGACACCGGTGCCACCGACATTGGAGTGTCCACCCGGGCAGTTCTGGACGAGGCTTGGCGGTCTCCAGCGCTGCCAGGCATGGCCTGCCGGGAGGCCGCGGAAGCTTTCCAGGCACGCACCCAGCGGGGTGCGGGCAACGGGGCGTTGATGCGCACCTCCGTCGTAGGCCTGACCAGGCTCGACGATCGTCAGGTGACCGCTCGCGCCGCCCGCACGGTCGCGCAGCTCACCCATGCAGATCCCCGCGCGGCCGAGGCTTGTGTGCTGTGGTCAGAAGCAGTTCGCGTCGCAGTCGTCGAAGGCCGCTTTGATCTGGCAGGTGGCCTCGATCTGCTGCCCGACGCGCGTCGCGCGACGTGGGAAGGCGTGTTGGAGACTGCTGAGCGCGGCAACACCGAGGAACTGACCCCCAACGGCTTCATAGTGACCGCACTTGAGTCGGCCTGGTGGGCCATCACCTCGACCGACGACGGCACCGGCGGTTGTGATCATGTCGAACGGGCGCTGCAGGTCGCCATTTCGCTCGGCGACGACACCGACACCGTGGCCGCCGTCGCTGGGGGGTTGCTCGGGGCACGGTACGGCAAGTCGAAGCTGCCCACCGCCCACGTCGACATGGTCCATGGCTGGCCGGGTCTGAGTGCCGATGATCTGGCCGATCTGGCAGTGGCCACTGCCAGGACCGGCCTGACGTCCGGTGCTGCCGGCAACGGCAAGCGGCCGGCCTGACCGACGAGTACACCCTGGGAGACTGCGCGACTGGCCAGGGACGGACAGCGCCTGCATGGCGAGACGGCTGCATCATCCCTGGGTCACCTGCGGTAAGACTCCTCGATGACCAAATCGACTTTGTCCGCGGAAGACCGCAGCGCCACCATCGCTGTCACGGTCTTTCCCCTGCTTGTTCTTGCCGCCGCACTCTTCGGGTACTTCGAAGCGCCGACCGCCCGCCTGATGGGGCCGCATGTAACCACCCTGCTGATGATCATCATGTTCGGCATGGGCATCACGCTCACTCTCCCGGACTTCAAGATCGTCTTCACCAAGCCCCTGCCGATCCTGATCGGCGTTGTCGCCCAGTACGGGATCATGCCGCTGCTCGGTCTCTTCGTCGCCTGGCTGCTCAGGCTGCCACCTGATCTTGCGGCTGGCGTCATCCTGGTCGGCTGTGCCCCTGGCGGGACGTCGTCCAACGTGGTGAGCTACCTTTCCAAGGCCGACACCGCCTTGTCTGTGACGATGACCTCCGTCTCTACGTTGCTGGCACCGATTCTCACCCCGACGCTCACCTACCTGCTGGCCGGCCAGTACATGCCGGTTGACGGGAAGGGCATGGCCGTGAGCATCCTCAAGATCGTCGTGATCCCGGTGGTCGGTGGTCTGGTGCTTCGCTGGCTGCTGCCGAAGGTGTTCACCCCGATCCTGCCGGCCATGCCGTGGATCTCGGTGGTGGCGATCTCCGGAGTGGTGGCAGCAGTCGTCGGCGGTTCGGCGAGCAAGGTTGCCTCTGCCGGTCTGCTCGTCTTCGCGGCGGTCGTCCTGCACAACGGACTCGGCTATCTGCTGGGTTACCTGGCTGCCCGCCTGACCAAACAGCCGGTGCGGACCGCGCGCACCATCTCGATCGAGGTGGGCATGCAGAACTCGGGTCTGGCCGCGGGCCTTGCAGCCCAGTACTTCAACCCGGCGGCGGCACTGCCGGGCGCAATGTTCTCCATCTGGCACAACCTGTCCGGCGCGTTGTTGGCGATGTACTTCCGCCGCAGCGCTGATCGTCACAGTCTCGTACAGGATGAGCAGCAAGAGCTCGAGGGAAGCGTGGTCTGACCTCTCCACGGTGTTGAAACCAGTGGTGTGTTGAAACCAGTGATGGGCGTGGAGCAGATCCCTTCTGCTCCACGCCCCATCGCGTTCCTGGGCCGTCAAGCTGCAACTCTCAAGCTGAGGGTTCGACTGTTGCACCGCACCGGCGTGGGCGCTTCAGCAATGACCGTCCGTCCACTGCAGCAGCACTGTATTGCCTTGTCATGAGCCATTTCGCCGATGGCGGTCGACGATGGCCACGGGGCGCCAGCCAGCCGCGGAAGCGACCGGCAGCGCCCACCCGGGTCTGGACACCTGCACCACCCCCTTGGCACAGTGCCCAACGACTGGCGCACTCAACGGGGAGCGCCATGTGCAGAGAGGCTCAGCATGACACGACAGGGCACGCGGAGGCTCGGGATCGGACGGGGCTGGATGTCGACGGTCAGAGTTCTGGTGACTGCGCTGATGACCAGCCTTCTGGCCTGGAGCGCTCTACCCGCGACACAGGCACACGCTGCCACCCAATACGGGTACGACATCTCGTGGCCACAGTGTGGCCGAGACCTGGCGCCGCTGAAGAACGGCGATTTCATGATCATCGGTCTGACCAATGGCCTCGCCTTCACGGAGAATCCCTGCCTGCAAACGCAGGTCAATTTCGCCAAGCAGAACAGCATTCCGGTGCACGGCTACGCCATGGCCACCTTCCCGAACAGCACCCAGCTGGCCAGCTACGGCTCCAGTGGGCCGTGGAACTCCGCCACCCGAGCCGGCAAACTCAGCAACGTCGGCTATGCCGAAGCAAAAGCGGCGATCGATTCCCTTTCTCGCATCAGCTGGCGCCCTGACGTGGTCTGGATCGACGTCGAGCCCCGGCCGAAGTCGCCGTGGCCCAGTGCCACAGCAGCCCAGCGAATCGAGAACCGCTACGTCATCGAAGGCCTGGTTCGCGGGCTGCGCGACGCCGGCTTCGGCTACGGGTTCTACTCCTACACCAATGGTTGGAACGAGATCACTGACGGCTGGTCGCTGCCGGGCGTCCCGGTGTGGGCCACGGCCGGCAAGCTCGACTACCCCGATGAGGCACTGGATCGTTGTTCGCAGGCCAGCTTCTCAGGCGGCCGCGTCTACATCTCCCAGTGGTACGACGACGTGCAGGACTACGACCGTACGTGTGGCGACTATGCCTTCACCCAGCTGCCCAGAAACCTGACCGGGACGCAGGGACTGAAGGCGACCGCTTCTTCGTGGGACGCTGCTGAGAACTCTCCCGCGATTGCCGTCGCTGACGGCTCCACGGTCGGGTATCCGGTCGATTCCCGGATGGAATGGACCAGTGCCAATCAGGGGACCGGCGCCTGGATCGAACTGACGTGGCCGAACCCGGTGCGGATCAACCGCATCGTGCTGCACGACCGACCTGACCTCGACGACCAGGTGGCTTCCGGAACGCTGAGCTTCTCCGACAAGTCGACGGTTTCGGTGGGGACGCTGCCCAATGACGGTTCATCGCTCAATGTGTCCTTCCCCGAAAAGGTGATCAGCTCGGTCCGATTCACGGTGGGATCCGTCAGCCCTGGAACCTGGTCAGCCGGACTCTCCGAAATGGAAGTCTGGGGAAGCGACTTCTCGCCGTTCAGCGACGTCTCGGCCAGCGACCCCAACTACTCCGCGATCATGTGGCTGGCCGCCCACAACATCACCACCGGTTGGCCGGACGGCACCTTCCGCCCCAATCAGCAGATCGACCGGGATGCGATGGCGGCCTTCTTCTACCGCTTCCAGGGATCGCCCGCAGTCAGCGTCCCGACCGCGTCGCCATTCACTGACGTTGACCCAAGCGTCCAGTTCTACAAGGAAATGGCCTGGATGAAGACCTCCACCATCTCCACAGGGTGGCCGGACGGGACCTACCGGCCCTGGAGCACCACCCACCGCGACGCGATGTCCGCATTCCTGTACCGGGTGGCCAAGTCACCGGCTTACACCCCGCCAACAGTCAGTCCGTTCAGCGACATTAATCCGAACACGCAGTTCTACAAGGAGATGTGCTGGGCAGCCGAGAAAGGCATCATCAATGATGTCGATGACGGCACCTTCGACGCCTGGCAGCCAGTCACTCGAGAAATGATGGCCGGCCTCATGTACCGCCTCGACAAGGTCATCAGGTAACTGGATGCACAACGGACTGGGGCCACCCTTCGTGGGCGGCCCCAGTTCGCTTTTTCAAACCTTGATGAAAACCCCTCGGCGGCGCATGAACCACAAAATAGTGAACATCACCAGGAATGCCGCGGTGTATCTGACAAATGGATACCAAACACCGGTGAATGGCTCCAACCCACTCGCGAAGACATCGCCAAAGGTCTTGAAATCAAACAAGTGCCACGCCACATAGGCCACGATGGAGTTCGAGCCTACGATGAGCAGGAATCCGCTCGGCAGCTTCCACACGTCGACGAGCAGGAAGAACAGGGCCAGCAACAGGAAACACAGCCCCCCGGAGAACAGTGTGAAAGATCCTGTCCAGATCTTCTTGATGATCGGATGGAACGGCGACCAGACCAATCCCGCCACCACCAACACCGATCCCGCCGCCGCCAGGAACCCGAACTTGGCCAGCGAGCTGAGGGAAGCCTTCAGGACGTAACCCGCGAAAACCCCCAACATCGCTGTGACCCCAAAATTCAAGCTGCTGAGGACCCAGGCGTATTCACTGCCATCTTCGATGAATGAACCCATCACCTGCTGCTCGATGAAGAAGGCAGCATTCCCCTCCGGAGTGTAGTTCCCGGCACCGAATCCGGGCACCGGCAGGAATTCCAGCACCCACCAATAGCAGGCAGCAAGCAACGCCGTGGCAACCAGCTGGGCGCGAACATTCAGGTAAACCACGAAGATCACCGAGATCAGATAGCCGATCGCAATCGCCTGCAACGCATTGTTGAAGATCACGAACTCGTCTGGATCGAACGACAGCAAGTTGCCCTGCACCGCCATGCCGAGTATCCACAACAACGCGACGCGTTTGATGACGCGCGGCCACAGCTCCGCCTTTTTCTCCACTTCGGTGAGGCGCTTGCCGAAGGCGAACGGAATAGAGACACCCGCCAAGAACAAGAACAGCGGCATGATGATGTCCCAGAATTGAAAGCCCACCCACTCAACGTGGTCGAGCTGCTTGCTCATCGCCTGGGTGAAAGGAGTCTGGACGGCGTAGTCGACGGCGCGCAAAATGTCCACGCCGCCCATGATGAAAAACATGTCGAAGCCGCGCAACGCATCCACCGAGTTCACCCGGACACCGGACGACGTTTCTCTGCCGACCCGGACAGATTCCAGCCGCGCACTGAGGCTGCCCGGCGGGGGGCCGGGTTCGGCGCGCAGTCGTTCTGCCACTGACATCAGGCGTCCTTCCCAAAATGCGACGTCCAAGCTCCTCACCCGGCCTGGCGAGCCCAGGATTATCGAGGCGCGGTGATCTGGGCGGCCAGATGCCCCGCCCCGTAGCCGTTGTCGATGTTGACGACTGCGACCCCAGGCGAACAGGCATTCAGCATGCCCAGCAATGCTGACAGCCCCTCGAACGCCGCGCCGTAGCCCACCGAGGTGGGTACAGCGACCACCGGACAACTCACCAGGCCGGACACGACGCTGGCCAGGGCTCCCTCCATGCCGGCGACCACGACGATACAACCGGCGTCCCGAAGAACGTCGATCCTGGCGAGCGTGCGGTGCAGGCCGGCGACGCCAATGTCAGCCAGCAGCCGGGTTTCACGTCCCAGATAGCGGGCCGTCAGCAGAGCTTCCTGGGCCACCGGCAAATCGCTGGTGCCGGCACAGGCCACCACCACGCCCAGGCCTGAAGGTGCCGGCGGCGTCGGTGGCCATGCCAGCAGCCGAGCTGCTTCATCGTGGTGGGCGTCGGGCAGGACTGCGTGGATCACCTCAACATGCTCGGGAAGCGCGCGGGTGAACAGTGTGCAGACCGGGGCGGCGTCCACCCCTGCGCGCTCGCGGATCTGCTCAGCGATCCGCCGCACCTGGTCTGGCGACTTGAACTCGCAGTAGACCGCCTCGGGGTAGCCGCGGCGCTGCGCGCGCTCGAAATCGAGGTTGACGTCGCTGCTCATCGTTCCGCCATCCCCTCGTTGCGCTGGATCTCGGACAACGTGAACGCTCCCAGTTTGAGGCCTTCGAGGTCGACCACGATCGTGCGGAAGCCAGCAGCCTTCAAGGCCTCGACCGCACGCCTGCGCAGAGCCTGATCGCCGAACCGGACGATCTCATCGGCGGGCACCTCGATGCGGGCGAACTCCTGGTGGTGGCGCAAGCGACAGTCGCTGAAGCCGAGCGAACGCAGCGCCTGCTCTCCAGCCTCCACCTGGGCCAGCTTCGCAGCGGTCACCTCCTGCCCGTGCGGGATTCGCGACGCCAGGCATGGTGCAGCAGGCTTGTCTGCAACCTCCAGGCGCAAACCGCGCGCCAGTGCCCGCACCTGGGCCTTGGTGAGTCCTGCCTGGGCCAGTGGACGAAGCACGGCATGCTCGGCTGCGGCTCGCGCCCCTGGCCGATCCAGCCGCACGAGGTCGTCGGCGTTCTCTCCGTAGGCCACTGCCGTCAGTCGGTGCGCAGCAGCAACTTCGCTGTCGATGCGTTCGAAGAGCTCGTTCTTGCAGTGGTAGCAGCGATTGACGTCGTTGGCGCGATAGGCAGGCAGTCGCTCTTCATGGGTCTCCAGCTCCAACAACTGGGCACCCATCGCCTGGGCCACCCGGTGCGCCAGGGCACGCTCGGTGCTGGCCAGGGACAACGAAACGGCCAGGACGGCCAGCACCCGGTCCGCTCCCAGAGCGCGGATCGCGACGGCCAGCAGCACCGCTGAGTCGACGCCACCCGAGTAGGCGACACCGAGCCTGCCGGTGGTCGGCAGCTGAGCGCAGACGGCGGCCTCGAGGGCGGCAAGTTCGTCGTCCAGGATGACGTCGGCGAGAGCCGGGTGTGTGATGGTCACTGGCAGTCCTCCTGCTGGGCATGGGATGGCTGGGTCGAAAGGCTCGTGAGCCGTGCGGCCTGGACGATGCGGGCCAACGCCTCCAGCTCGCTGCACCCCACCAACTGGGCCAGTGCCCGGACGTCCTCGAACTCGGGTACCCGCCGTAGCTCCTCATCGCCGAACAACGCAACCTTGAGCCGCACCTCGGTGCCGTCGACGGTGACCCGGTCGGTGCGGCGATGCAGCACGCTTCGCTTCGGGTTGACGTATCTGACCCCCAACGTGGTGGTGGCGCGGAAGATCAGCTCCGTGACGGCCTCGCGTTGCTGCGGCGTGGTGAGCACGTGCAGGGTGTGCGCCGGACGACCTTTTTTCATCAGGATCGGCACCAGCCAGGCATCGAGGGCCCCCGCCCCGAGCAGTGCCTCGATGACGCCCGGCCACAGCCTCGGGTCAAGATCGTCGACGTTGGCCGTCAGCTCGACAACCTCGGTCGCCTCCGGGGGTGGATCACCGGGGGAACCGACGACGACCCGTACCACGTTGGGGCGTCCCGGAGTGTCTTTCCCCCCTGCACCAACGCCGACAGCGTGCACGGTGAGCGCGGGCAACGGCTCGCACTGGCTTGCCAGTGCGCGGATCAGGGCCATGCCGGTCGGAGTGGCCAATTCCCCCAGCTGCCCTGGCGTGAGCAGGTCCGCGGGGCGATCGTGCAAGCCGGCCCCGGGATGTTCTGCATGTTCGTGATGGTGACCAACACCATGATGATGCGCTTCAGCGTGTCCGACGGGGTCCGCGGTCCCTCCAGCGGTGCCGGCCAGCACCTGCCAGCCGATGGACAGCTGGGTGACTGCCGGCACCGGCACCGCGATGTCGCCGTGGGCTGCCCGGATGCGGCCAGAACCCAACGCCACGGGCCCAGCCGTGACGGAGTCAACGCCAAGGCTTCGCAGTGCCTCACAACTGCCCACCACATCCGCGATGGAGTCCAGGGCGCCGACTTCGTGGAAGTGCACCTGCTCGACGTCAACGCCGTGCACTGTGGCCTCCGCGGTCGCGAGCCGCTCGAAGACTGCCAGCGCCCGATGCCGGGTCAGCGGATGCAAATCGGCGGCCTCCAGGTCGCGCCGAATCGACGCCCACGTGCGGTGTGGGGGGTCATCGGCCAAGACCCCGACGTCAACCTTCAGTGCCCGTTGTCCTGCCCGCAGGACTTGTCTGGAGCCCAACTGCACCGCGTTGGGGACGACTGCGTTGACGGCTCGCTGTACCCAGGCCTGATCTGCGCCGGCGTCCAGCAGTGCCGCCAGCACCATGTCGCCCGCAACACCGGCCGAGGCATCAATCCACGCGTGAACGGGCATGGCCCCCATTATGGCTGCTATTGCGAAGCGTTTGCTGCAAGGCCAGGATCGCGAAGATCGGCTCTTCGCATTCGACAGACGCCCACGCGCCGTGGCGGCGTGGCGGCTCAGCTCAGTACTATTCGACCGGAAGGGTGAGGGCTGGCGGCGTACGGCCAAACCAGGGTTTTTGCGAGATGCAAGGGATAGGACCCGGATGACGAACACCTTGGGGAGCCCGGGCGTCAACCTGCGTGGCTACCTCGACGAGCGCGGCACCCTCGACGCCGCGTTGGCCTGCCGCGTCGGCGCCCAGATCGCCAGTGAACTGGCACAGGCCCACGCCAACGGCGTCCTTCATGGTGGCGTGCAGCCGGAGACCATCCGGCTGGACCAGCCTGGCTACCCGCCCTCGGCGCGCCTGACCGGTCGCGGCGCCACGCTGGCCCCGCAGTACCTGGCGCCGGAGCTGATGATGGGTGTCGCTCCGGACTTCCGGGCCGACAACTATGCGCTGGGTATCGTGCTGTACGAGATGCTGTGCGGGACGACCCCGTTCGCCGGCTTGCCGCCGGACGCAGCGATGCAGGCGCGGGCCAGCATGAACCCCGGACGTCCCAACGGGATCGATGATCGGCTCTGGAATCTGATCGCCGCGTTGCTCAGCAGAGATCCTGCACAACGTCCGGCCGATGCCGGCGCCGTCGCGCGCCAGCTGGACATGCTGGCCAACAGCCTGGCCGGCACACCTCAGCTGCCGCGACTGGTCACTCCCCCGCAGCCCGTCCCTGCCGGGCCCGTGGCCCCACCGCCCGGCTACCCAAGCCCGGCTGCGCCAACCGCACCTCCATACGGTTATCCGGGCCCGCCTGCCCCGGCGCCCAGTCAGTACGGTGTTGGCGCGCCGCCGCCCAACGCCTCCATGCGGTCCCCGGACTTTCCCCCCACCCAACCGTCTGGCAACAAGAACCGGACGATGCTGCTGGCACTTCTGGGCGTGCTTGCCATCGTCGCCGTCGCACTGGTGGCCACCTTCGGGTTTGGGTTGCGGGCCTGGTCGCCGGGGAGCACGTCATCGACCGGCAACGTGAAGGCGCCCTCCTCTCAGCGGTCGACTGCCAACACGCCCGTTCGATCCGCAACGACAGGACCCGCCGCGCCCTCGACCACCGTCCCCGAACCAACGCCCACTACCGAGCCCACGGAGCAGCCGGCCTCGGCGGCAGCTTGGCCACCCGAGGGCACTTCGCTGTGCGATCCGTGGCTGGCGGTCAATGACGTGACGAGCTGCTCATTCGCAGGGAACGTGGCCAGCGCCTACTTCACCTACGGGGAGGGCCAGTTGAGCGTCTACAGCCCTGTCACCGGACAGTGGTACGACATGTCCTGCTACGCCGTGGCCGGGAGCATCGTCAAGTGCATGGGCGGCTCGAACGCGGTTGTCTACGTTCGGCAGTGACTCCGCGCATCGACCCGGGCTCAAACGAGGGCAGAGGCAACGGCATTCGCGGTCGCCACACCAGCTTCGAAGGAAGAAGCCTGGACGGCGACGGCCACCGGCACGCGCGAGCCGTGCTGGTCGACGTACCAACCGAACTGCCGCACTGTGTAGCCGCCTGCAGTGGTGGGGCCCCAGCCACTTTTGAACGAAGCTCCCGAGAGGGTGCCCAACCCCCATCGCTGCGAAGCGACCACCGAGCCCATGTCGTTGATCACCTGGTTCGCTCCAGCCAGGCAGGGCAACTGCTGAACGAACTGCACCTGCGCGGCGGTCGACCATTGCGTTTGCCCAAAGACGCTGAAACCCGGGCGCAGCAGGGTGCGCGGAACGGTGGTCGTCTGGTCACCGGCTTGGCGCAGCACGCTGGTGACCGCACCGGCCCGAGTGTCGTCGTCGTCGCCCAGTGAACGCCACAGCCGGTCCGCGGCCTCGTTGTCCGACGAACGCAGGGCGGCTGTGATCGAGGGACGCAGCACCTCACCGTCGCCGTTCGCGATGACCGCCAGTGACAGCGGAACCTTGATGGTCGACCAGGCAGGCACCTCGGTAAGTTCTCCTGCGGTGACGACGCCACGCACAGGGTCGAGCCAGGAAACGGCAACCCTGGCGCCTTGTTGCCGGGCCACTCGTGTCAGGGCAGCTTCCAGGTCCGACGCGGCGGGGGCCGTCAGCCTCGTGCCATCACACGCCAGAGCTGCGCCGCCGGATTGTTCATCGGCCGGCTCGCTCGCCAACTCCGAGGCAGTCTCTCCGGGCCGCGGATGCTGTGGCGGGCCCGTGGGTGCTGGCGGGCTCTGAGCGCTGGCGGGTGTCAGCGCCGAGGCAGCTGTCCCTGTGCCGACAGCCGAGCTGGTTGTCGAACCCGGCCTGGGGATGTCCGAGCAGCCGACGGTCGCAGCGGCAACCAACACCACGGCGACCCGGGCCGACACCAGCCACAATCGACTGCTCTTGCAGGAAACAGGCACGTGTACCAGCTCACTTGGTGAACGTTGCGCGAAGTCGCCACTGCAGCGACAGTGGGCCTAGCCCAGGGCGACTGCCGCCTGCCGGGCGGCCTCCCGAGCCTGAAGTGACCCAGCTTGGTGCAGGCCGATCCCCATCTTGGAAACCACGTGTTGCATTGGCTGCCCCATGTGGTCGAAAACAACATGCTGGACCCCGTTGTCGGCGAGGAAGCGGACCATCCTCGCGTGATGCTGCCCGTGATCCCCGACGTCGTGCAGCACGTCCCACTCGGTCTGGTGCATCTGCCAGTCGGTGATCTCACCGCCGGCCACAGTCACCACAGCCACGTTGGGAGCGCGACCGAAGGGCGCCAGCGTTTCGTCGTCGTTGATCGGCAGTGCGATTATCATGCCGTCCATCCCACCCGATTCGACGCGCTGGGGCAAACGCGTGGGTCACATTGCGGCAACGACCACCCTGCCAGCAGCCACGATTGACACCCCCCTGCGGCTACAGCCCAAGTGGCTGACGCCGCTCAGCTCGGGTACCCCTCCGGCATCCGCGGCGTGTAGGGGGTGTCCAGCTCGGCGATCTCATCTTCGGTGAGCTTGAGCTCGATAGCAGCGATGGGGTCGTCCAGGTGAGTGAGCTTGGTGACGCCGACGATTGGCGAGGTCACCGCTGGCTGCGCCATCACCCACGCCAGCGCCACCTGAACCATCGGGACGCCGCGAGCCTCGGCAATCCGCTGGACAGCCTGGACAATTGCGGCATCGGACTCCTGGTTGCGCGTGTACATGCCGGCTCGCGTGAGCATGTCGGTGTCCTGACGCGGGGTGTGCACACCGAGGGGGCGAGTCAGTTTGCCGCGGGCGACGGGCGACCAAGGCAACACGCCGATGCCCTGGTCGAGGCAGAACGGGAGCATCTCACGCTCCTCCTCGCGCATCAGCAGGTTGTAGTGGTCCTGCATCGAGATGAAGCGGGTCCAGCCGTGCAGCTGCGCGGTGTACTGCATCTTCGCGAATTGCCAGGCCCACATCGACGAGGCGCCGAGATAGCGCGCCTTGCCGGCCTTCACCACGTCGTGGAGAGCCTCCATGGTCTCTTCCACCGGGGTGTTCGGATCGAAACGGTGTATCTGGTAGAGGTCAACGTGGTCGGTGCCCAGCCGTGTCAGGCTGGCATCAACGGCGCGCATGATGTTCTTGCGGGACAGACCCCTGTCGTAGGGGTTGTCGCTCATCGGGTAGAAGACCTTGGTGGCGATGACCACGTGGTCGCGGTTCGCCATGTCGCGCAGCGCCTTGCCGACGATCTCCTCGCTGCGGCCGGTCGCGTACATGTCGGCGGTGTCGAAGGTCGTCACACCCGCGTCCAGGGCCTTGCGAATCACCGAGCGGCTGTCCTCCTCACCGAGCGCCCACTTGTGCGCTCCCTTGCCGGGTGTTCCGAAACTCATGCAGCCCAGCGTGATCGGGCTGACTTTCAGCCCCGAATTGCCGAGTCGGATCAGGTCCATGACTGCTCCTTCGATTCCTGCGTCGTTGTCCACATCAATGATCCCACTGTCTTCCGACACCGACCCGCACGAAGGTGACCGTGGGTTTGGGGTGGGGCCTGATCGTCAGAGCCGCCTGCTCGGACGGTTCAATTTCCAGCCGGTCTCCCCCACCCGAGCCACCAGTTGCCTGGATTCCAGTTCCACCAGGGCACCCAGACAGTCCTGCAGACTCACCCCGGAAAGCAGGCTCAGCTCGGCGGCGGACCTGCCACCACGGGCAGGCAACGCCTCTCGGACCCGCAACTGATCCTCGGGCAAGTCATCCAGTGGACGAGCCACCCCACCGAATTCTAACAGCGGCCCCTGCCCCATCGGCTGCAGCAGGGCGAGGACATCGTCGGCGCTGGAAACCAGCGTGGCTTCACCATCACGGATCATCCGGTGACAACTGACCGACATGGACGAGTGCACCGAACCGGGCACCGCCATCACCAGCCGTCCCAGCTGCCCCGCCCAGTTCGCCGTGTTTCGCGCACCGGATCGGGCGGCAGCCTCAATGACCACTGTGCCGGCAGTGAGTGCCGCGATCAGCCGGTTCCGGGCCAGGAACCCGGCGCGGCTCGGTCGGATCCCTGGGGGCACCTCGGACACCAGCAGCTGATGGCTGCCCAGCTCCTCGAACAGACGCGAGTTGGAGCGCGGATAGCACTCGTCCAGCCCCCCGGCGAGCACCGCGATGGTCCTGCCCTCCCCCGCCAGCGCCCCCCGGTGGGCGGCAGTGTCGATGCCGTAGGCTCCACCGGAAACGACAACCCAGCCATTCTGAGCCGATGGGCCGCTGACGCCGGCCTGCACCAGGTCGGCTGCCAGCTCGGTGGCCACCGCCTCCCCGTAGCGGGTGGCCGCCCGGGACCCGACCAGCGCGACCGACGAGCTGGCCCACCTTGCCAGGTCGCCGGGACCTTTGAGCCACAACCCGTGAGGTGGCCCGGCCATACCCTGCACGGGCTCAACCAGCGCCAGGGCACTCAGCTGTTCGGGCCACTCCGGGTCGTCGGGAATCACGAAGCGCAACCGCAGCCCCTCCGACTGTTCCACCAGCGCCTGGACGTCAATGGCCTGAGCCCGGCGACACCAGGCTGAATCGTCATCGCGGTTGCGCAGGTCGTCGAGGATTGCGACAGCCCCATGCTCTGTCACCACGGGGCCGAGCAGCGGGTTGGCTGCCTCACAGACGAACGTCAGTGCCGCCCGGGCCACTCGTTCCGGCGTCCAGTCGTACCCGATGGTCATGCTGCACCAGCCCATTCCCCGCGGCGCAGCGCGATGCTGGCCGCGACGTCGTTGCGGTTCGGCCGGTCGCGCCCGGCCAAGTCACAGAGCGTCCAGCTCAGCCGCAATACCTTGTCGAGCCCTCGGGCACTCACTTGCCCAGACACAACTGCCCGATCGATCAACTCCGAGCCGTGGGGGCGGGGCAGCCGCTTGCGCAGGTAGGCACCCGCCACCTCGGCGTTCACCAACCAGCTGGTGTCGCGCAACCGACGCGCCTGCCGCTCGCGGGCCTGCGCCACCCGGGCCGCCACCAAGGCGGTTGACTCCCCGGCCGCTCCCTGCTGGCTCAGCAAAGCTCGACGCAGCGGCACCAGGTTCTGATGGATGTCGATGCGGTCCAGGATCGGCCCCGACACCCGTTCGTTGTACCTGCGCACCGAGATCGGCGTGCAACGGCAATGGGCACCAACTGTGGCTGCCATCCCGCACGGACAGGGGTTGGCCGCCAGCACAAGCTGAAAGCGTGCCGGGTAACGGGTCGTCAGCTGGCTCCTGGCGATCGACACCCAACCGGATTCCAGCGGGGTCCGCAGCGACTCCAGCACCTGGGAACTGAATTCTGGTGCTTCATCAAGAAAGAGGACGCCGCGATGCGCCAGCGATATCGCACCGGGGCGGGCGACCCGGCTCCCGCCGCCCACCATCGCCGCCATGGACGCGTTGTGGTGCGGGTCGGAGTAAGGAGGACGACGGATGAGGCCGTCCGCGAGATCCTCGCCGACCAGCGAATGCAGGGCTGACACTTCCAACGCCTCCGCTTCCCGAAGATCGGGGAGCAGCCCCGACAGCCGCTCGGCCAGCATCGTCTTGCCAACCCCCGGCGGTCCGTGCAGGAAGAGGTGATGGCCACCGGCTGCCGCCACCTCCAGCGCCCAGCGCGCCTCGTCCTGCCCCACCACGTCCGACAGGTCGGGCTGGTAGGAGGTGACCGGGTCAGCCTGCGCAGCCTCCCGTTCGGGTTGATTCAGGACCGGACGACCGTGCAACACCTCGACCAGATCGGCCAGGCAGGAAACACCCCACACGGTGATGCCGTCCACCAGCGTGGCTTCACGCACCTGACTGGCTGGAACGATTGCGCGTTGCCAACCGGCTTGGCGAGCCGCCAGCAGTGCGGGCAGCACCCCGTGGACGCGACGCACGCGACCGTCAAGGCCCAGCTCGCCCAGCAGCACGCTGGACGCGGCGAGCTGTGGCGGCACCACCTGGGAGCAGGCCAGCACGGCAGCAACGATCGCCAGATCGTAGTGACTACCCGCCTTGGGCATGCTGGCCGGGGTCAGGTTGATGGTCAGCAGCTGGTTGGGCCATGACAGCCCAGCATTGGCCACGGCAGCCCGGCAACGGTCCCGCGCTTCGTACAGCGCAGTGTCCGGCAACCCGACCAGCACGGTGCGAGGCAGCCCAGCCCCGATGGAGGCTTCAACCTCGACCAGCGTGCCCTCCATGCCGATCAGTGCCACGGACCAGGCCGAGGTCGAGGTCACGCCATACCCCTGACGTGCGTCACCAGCGGCGCCCACCCGGGATACTTGAGGATCCCGATTCCGTCCAGCCGTACCCCGGACACCTCGCCGTTGTGCTGGGCCGCCCACACCCCCGCCAGCCGGCGCAGCCTGGCCAGCTTGGCTGCGGTGATCGCCTCGAGCGGCTCCCCGAAACCGGTGCCGGTCCTGGTCTTGACCTCAACCGCCACGCCGGTGGGAAGCCCGTCAGCTACCGGCTCCAGACACACCAGATCAAGCTCGCCCAGCTCGCATCGCCAGTTCCGATCGACCACCGCCCAACCCAGCGACTCGCAATATCTGGCCGCCTGCTCTTCACCTGTTCTGCCCACACTCGACATCACGTGACCACCTCCAGGGACACTGTCCCCGGCAGGCGCAGGCATCGATCACCATCCACAGCACATCCGGCCCGGGGCCCACTTGTCCACAGCCGACCCAGGCCCCCGCCGTCGAAGCGCAACCAGCTAGGACTGGCCCTCAGGCATCTGCAGCTCGGAGTGTTGGATCTCCTCGATCGACACGTCACGGAAGGTGAGCACCTTCGCCGATTTCACGAATCGTGCCGGTCGGTACATGTCCCAGACCCAGGCGTCCCCCATGGACACCTCGTAATAGACGTCTCCACCCTCGGTGCGAACCTTGAGGTCGACGGCGTTGCACAGGTAGAAGCGACGCTCGGTCTCAACGGCGTAGGTGAAGATGTCCACCACATCGCGATACTCGCGGTAGAGCTCGAGTTCGAGCTTGCTCTCATACTGCTCAAGGTCATCGGCGCTCATGGTGAGGCCACTCTAGCGGCTCGCTGTACGTTCGCGTACCGCAGCCGGTGCACGGCGCTTGGGCCCAGTGACTCGAGCCTCTCCTGATGCGCAGCAGTGCAATAGCCCTTGTGTTCACCAAAACCGTAGCCCGGGAACCGAGCGTCGAATTCGTTCATGATTCGGTCGCGGGTCACCTTCGCGATGATGGAGGCAGCGCTGACACAGGCCGCCACCTGATCGCCCTTCCAGATGGCCAAACCCTCGCAGGGCAGCCCCTGGACGGGAAAACCGTCGGTCAGAGCGAACCCGGGAGCCGGATCGAGCTGCAGCAGCGCACGCCGCAAGCCTTGCAGGTCGGCCTGATGCATGCCCAGTCGGTCGCATTCGCCGGCTTCGATGCGCACCCACGCAACAGCAACGGCCTTGGCCCAGATCTCGTCGTGCAACTCCTCGCGCGCCCGGGCCGTCAGCTGCTTGGAGTCGTTCAGGCCCTCGATACGGCGCGCCCCACCGTCGCCAAGGATCACGGCTGCGGCCACCAACGGACCGGCGCAGGCACCCCGTCCCGCCTCGTCAGCTCCGGCCACCGGGCCGAAACCCGCACGGGTCAGTGCCCGCTCGTAGCCGTAGATGCCTCGCCCCGGCCTGATCATCACCGGCAGGATCGGCCTTCGACTGTGATGGTGGGCGCAACTGGTGCCGAAGCAGCGTCTGGAACGTTCGCATAGGTGCTGGGAGGGTTGAAGCTGGTGATCCGGTTCAGCGGCGCCACCAGGGCTTCCGCGGGCCCGACCACGTCAGAAACAGGGGGGAAGGCCGTCATGCCCGGTGGCATGCCCGCCCGGGCGGCGTCACACAGGTGGTAGCGCGAATCGCCTGAGGCGTTGCGATGATCGCCGAGCACGAAGATGCGGTCGCGCGGCACCACGACGTCGAACTCCATGTCGGAGGGACTCACCTGCTGTCCGTTCACCGAGTACAGGTAGCTGGTCTCGTCGAGCGGCACCCCGTTGACGGTGATTCGACCGTCGGGTTCACAGCACTTCACCTGGTCGCCCGGCATCCCGACGACGCGCTTGATCAGGTAGTTCTTGCTGCTGTCAGGCAGCAGCCCAACCAGCTCGAGGGCTCGGCGCGCCGGGCTGGTGGACGACGGCGCGGGCGGCAACCAGCCGGCAGGATCCTCGAAGACGACGATGTCACCGCGCTGGAAGTCCTTCAGCTTGACCGCTGCTACCCGGTCGTTGACCTTGAGCGTGTTCTCCATCGAGCCCGAGGGAATCTCGAAGATCTGGAAGACGAACGCGCGCAAGAGCGCAGAGATGGTCAAGGCGATCACCAGGACAATAGCCAGCTCACCCAGCCACGACCCGGCGCGGCCAACCCGCCCCCGGCCCGCACCCGTGGGTGGCTCGTCCGCAGCGGAGGAGACCGCCGGCCCAGTGGCCGGCACGTCCTGGTCCTGCTCTCGCACCTGATCGCCCCCAAGAAACTATCCGTCCGCCCACGCCAGGCGACTCGTCAAGTGTAGGCCCAGCGGGCCCGCCGACCCGTGTTCGACAGGCTGACCTCCGAGTCAAGGCGACCGTGGTGAGACGGGGCCCGAGACCAACCGATTTCGGTGCAGAGTTGATCCGAAACAACCCCTCTCAGTCCAATACGGAGCAACGCCCATGGCAAACGTCAAGTTCTCGAACGGGATGCGCATTCCGCTCGAGATGCACAAGGTGCGCATCGTCCAGAAACTGAACCTGCCCCCGGTTGAGCGGCGCCTGGAAGCCATCTCCGAGGCCGGTTTCAACACCTACATGCTCAGCACGAGCGACATCTACATGGACATGCTGACTGACTCGGGCGTCAACGCCATGAGCGATCTGCAGCAGGCGGCCATGTTGCGAGCTGACGACGCCTACGCAGGTTCGGCCAGTTTCGAACGCTTGAAGGAGCGTGTGGTCCGCATCTTCGGCATGCCCAATTTCCTGCCCGCTCACCAGGGCCGCGCCTGCGAGAACATCATCTCGGCTTGTTTCGTGCGCGACGGCGACACGGTGCCGATGAACTACCACTTCACCACCTCCAAGAGCCACATCACGATTCGCGGCGGGAAGGTCGAGGAGCTGGTCAGCGACGCCGGGCTGCAGATCACCTCTGACCTGCCCTTCAAGGGCAACATGGACATCGACAAGCTGCGTGAGTGCATCGCCCGGGTCGGAGTCGACCGCATCCCGTTCGTCCGGATGGAGTCGGGCACCAACCTGATCGGCGGCCAGCCATTCTCGATGGCGAACCTGCGCGAGGTCAGCGCGGTGTGCCGCGAACACGGCCTTCGGCTGATTCTGGACGCCTCATTGCTCTCGGACAACCTCTGGTTCATCCACGAACGCGAGGAAGCCGAGAAGGACCGTCCCCTCGAGGACATCGTGCTGGAGACGGCCGACCTGTGCGACATCGTCTACTTCTCCGCCCGCAAGCTCACCTGCGCGCGCGGCGGCGGCATCGTCGTTCGTGACGAGACCGACTTCAAGGTCATGCGCGAATTGGTCCCGCTCTACGAGGGCTTCCTGACCTACGGCGGCATGTCGGTACGCGAGATGGAAGCAATGGCGGTCGGCTTCGACGAGTTGATGGACCTCGACAACATCGGCCAAGGCCCGCAGTACATCGCGCACATGGTCGACCGGCTGCTCGACCGGGGCGTGCCGGTGGTCACCCCGGCCGGCGGTCTGGGCTGCCACGTGGATGCGCGGGCTTTCCTGCCGCACATCCCGCAGACCCAGTACCCGGCAGCCTGTCTGGCGGCCGCCGTGTACATCTCCGGCGCGATCCGCACCATGGAGCGTGGCACCTTGAGTGAGGAGCGGGAGCCCGACGGCACCGAGCCGCTGGCGGACATGGAGTTGGTCCGCTTTGCCATGCCGCGTCGCGTCTACACGCTGTCGCAGGTGGAGTATGCCGTTGACCGCATCGCCTGGCTCTACGAACACCGCGAGCTGATCGGCGGCTTGCGGTGGACGGAGGAGCCCAAGGTGCTCCGCTTCTTCTGCGGCAGGCTCGAGCCTGTCACCGACTGGGCGGCAGACCTCGTGAAAGCCTTCCGCAACGACTTCGGCGACAGTCTCTAGAACCCTGAGCCGGTCGCTGTCAGCTCATTCCCGGTCTGCTCCGTGAGCAGACCGGGATCGCGCTCTTCAGGACTTGCTGCGCCAGAACGCGACGAGGGCCCCCGGTTGACCGGGGGCCCTCGTCTTCTTTGATTGTGCGATGCTCAGGCCTTCTCGGGCCTGGCCCCGCGACGTTCCTTGATCTTGGCAGCTTTGCCGCGACGATCGCGCAGGTAGTACAGCTTCGCCCGCCGCACGGCACCCAGACGTTCGACCTCGATCATCTCGATGATCGGGCTGTGCACCGGGAAGGTACGCTCAACACCTACACCGAAAGACACCTTACGGACCGTGAAGGTCTCCTGCACACCGCCGCCGCTGCGCCCAAGCACGGTGCCTGCGAAGATCTGCACACGGGAGCGGTTGCCCTCGATGACCTTCACGTGGACACGCACGGAGTCACCGGGACGAAACTCCGGAACGTCCGTGCGCAGCGCGGCCGCGCCAACACCCTCAACCAGATTGGCCATTTTCCATTCCTCGCCAGTGCCACAGGTCACTTCGTGGTGATCGACAGATGAGCACCGCGACCCGGACAGTCCCCCCGTGGCAGGAGCCGTTTCGGCAGCGCAAGGACAAATTCTGGCACATCGGGCAGTCCTGGACCAATTCCGGCGACCCAGTGATGACGCGGGGCTTCTAGACGGTATGTGCAGTCCCTCGCGTGAGGGGTTGCGGGCCGGGGCCTCACTCACAGAGATTCGTGGGTTACCGAGTAGGAGGCGCCTGCTCGGCCTATCCGACAGTTGTGGGAGGCCCCGGTGTTCACAGAGCGTACGAGTGTTGGTCTGGACGTGCACGCCCGATCGGTTGTAGCGGCAGCGATCGACGGCGTGACCGGTGAGGTGTTTGAGGCGAGGCTGACCCCTTCGCATGAGGATGTGCGTCGCTGGATCGGTGGGTTGCCAGGACCGGTGGCGGTCACCTATGAGGCCGGCCCGACAGGCTTCGGCCTTTGCCGGGCCCTGATCGCGGCCGGGATCCGGTGCGAGGTGGCCGCTCCGAGCAAGCTGCAGCGACCCAGCGGGGATCGGGTCAAGACGGATGCCCGGGACGCGATGCACCTGGCCCGACTGCTGCGGATGGACGAGATCACCGCAGTGTCGATCCCCTCAGTCGGGCAGGAAGCTGCTCGTGACGTGGTCCGCGCCCGTGAGGACTGCCGCGGTGACCTGATGCGGGCCCGACACCGGTTGAGCAAGCTCCTGCTCCGCCACGGTCTGGTCTACTCCGGCGGGCAGGCCTGGACCGGTGTCCATGATGTGTGGCTGCGTCAGCAGCGATCCGAGCTGACCGGTCACGCGACCCGGATCGCGTTCGACACCGCCTATGAGACGGTGTTGATGGTCAAGGCCCGCCGTGACCGACTTGACCAAGCCATCGAAGAACTGGCTGCCGACAGCGAGTTCACCCCACTCGTGCGACGGTTGGGATGCCTTCGGGGAGTATCCACCCTGACCGGGTTCGCGCTTGCGGTCGAGATCGGTGACTGGCACCGGTTCACCGGCAACACAATCGGCGCGTTCGTCGGCCTCACTCCAACCGAGTACTCATCCGGCAACAGCCGCGTCCAGGGGTCGATCACCAAGACCGGCAACGGTCACGCTCGCCGACTGCTCGTCGAAGCCGCCTGGCACCACCGCCCCCAGTACACGGTCGGCAAGACCATGCGTGACCGCTGGGAGCGAGCCACGCCTGCGGCACGGGCTCGCGGTGATGAGGGCAACCGACGGCTACACCGCCGCTGGGTGACGTTCATCGCGCGCCGCAAGCGTCACACGATCGCCACCGTCGCCATCGCCCGCGAGCTGGCTGGCTGGTGCTGGTCCCTGGCCGTGCTGGAGGAGTAACACCCCACAAGCGGCTTCGTCGCCGAACCCGTGCTGGTGGCAGCGCGTGGAGTGACCCGCGCAACGACTATGAGCAGACCCTGAAACGTGTCGACGCTCGACTCTAGACAAGCGGACGCACTCCAGCCGAACCACCGTCCTGCGGTACCCAACCCGCGCATATCAGTCTGACCGCGCGTCGCCCAACGACACGCTCACCAGCCACGACCACGACGAAGCAGAGGCGCCCGCCCCCCTTGATCCCGGGGACGGGCGCCTCACTATGCCCTTGACAACTGGGCACTACATATCAGTCGTCGCTTGACAGTAGGTCCGGACGACGCCGACGGGTCAGTTCCTCGGACTGGCGCCGGCGCCACTGGGCGACCTTGGCGTGGTCGCCCGAAAGCAGGATCGGGGGCACCTCGTGGCCTCGCCAAGTGGCCGGCTTGGTGTAGAGCGGGTACTCCAGCAGGCCGCTCTGCCCGTGCGAGAAGCTTTCCTCGAGCAGTGAGTCCGGGTTTCCGATGACGCCGGGAACGAGCCGCACGATGGCCTCGATCATGGCCAGTGCCGCCACCTCGCCACCGTTGAGGACGTAGTCGCCGAGGCTGACCTCACGAACATCGAACCGTCCGGCGGCCCACTCGAACACTCTGTGGTCAATGCCCTCGTAGCGGCCGCAGGCAAAGGCAACGGCCGGCAATTCGGACAGCTGCTGGGCAAGCTCCTGCCGAAAGGGCTCACCGGACGGGCTTGGGAAGATCAACACCGGCAACCTTGAAGAATGCGACTCCTCGTCTCCAACCAACTCGAGCAGGTGATCGAGGGCCTCACCCCATGGTTCGGGCCTCATCACCATGCCGGCACCACCGCCGTAAGGCGTGTCATCGACCGTCCGATGCCGGTCGTGTGTGAAGTCACGCAAGTCGTGCACCCGCGCATCCACCAACCCGCGCTCGATGGCCTTGCCAACCAGCGAGATTCCCAGCACCTGGAAGAACTCGGGAAAAATCGTGACGATGTCCAGCCTCATCCCCCGGCCGGCCTTTCGGAACCGTCGCTTCCGTCACTGACAGCTTGGTCGTCCAGAAGCCCCGGCACCTCGGCCACCTGCACGAAACCTCCGGCCACATCAATGACCGGAACCAGCGCCTCGACCAGGGGCACCAGCTTGTCTCCTGACTCGGTGCGCACGGTCAACAGGTCCTGGGCCGGCAGGTGCGCCACCCCAGTGACGACGCCCACCGGTGTACCGTCCGTGGTCAGCACCCGCAGTCCAACGAGTTGACGGTCGTAGTACTCGTCATTGCCCTCCGGGACCTCATCGGCGCCAACCCTGGTCGCCAGCACAGTCCCCCTCGCAGCCTCCACGGCGGAGCGGTCGGCCAGCTCCACGAAGCTCACCAACAGCCGGCCACCGACCCATCGGCTGGACGCCACGGTGAACGGACGCCGCGACTGCTCATCGAACAGTGCCGCACCGTCGCAGAAACGGCGTTCGGGCTCGTCGGTGCGCAGGTCGATGGCGACCTCACCTTTCAGACCGTGCGGTTTGCCGATGGTCCCGACCACGACCTCAACAGTTTCTTCCATCACTGCTCCTGGATCGACGAACGCCCCACGCCAGACGGCGCGAGGCGTTCGACTCGAGAATGGAGGGCGTCAGCTCAGCGACGCCCGCGGGGGCCCTTGCGGTCAACGTCCACGAAGTCGATCCGGATGTTGTCGCGGCCGGCCAGCGCAGCCATCACGGCGCGCAACGCGGTTGCGGTGCGTCCCTGGCGGCCGATGACCTTGCCCACATCCTCGGGGTGCACGCGCACCTCAAGCATGTGGCCGTGCCGCAGCTCCTTGTCCCTGACCCGAACGTCATCCGGGTGCAGGACGATGCCCTGCACCAGATGCTCCAGCGCATCCGAGAGCATGATCAGTTCTCGTCGGAAGTGGGCTCAGCCTCGACCGCAGCCGGCTCCTCCGCCTTGGCCTCTTCAGCCTTGGGCTCCTCCGCCTTGGCCTCTTCAGCCTTGGGCTCCTCCGCCTTGGGCTCTTCAGCCTTGCTGCGCCGCTTGCTGATGGCGTCAGTCGTGGGCTCGTCGCTGGCCTCCGCGAGAGCGGCGTTGAACAGGGCCAGCTTGTCCGCCTTGGCCGGCGCCTCATCAACGCCGGACGGGGAGGTGTCACCGCTGAACTTCTGCCAATCGCCGGTGCGCTTGAGGATGGCAACAACCGCCTCGGTGGGCTGCGCACCCACGCCGAGCCAGTACTGCGCGCGCTCGGACTTCACCACGATCCCCGAGGGATCACTCTTGGGGTGGTACTGGCCGATCTCCTCGATGGCACGGCCATCGCGGCGAGACCGCGAGTCCATGACGACGATGCGGTAGTGCGGCTCGCGCATCTTGCCGAGCCTCTTCAGACGAATCTTGGTAGCCACGTGTGTGGTGTCTCCTGTACAGAAGGTCCGGGAACTGCCCCGGTACGAGTCGGGTGGACGTCAGCTCAACGCGTGGGGCGCATCGGCCGGTATCCGGATGAATCGTTGCCCGCGGTGATGAGAGGGCGCCGCGGACACAGACGCATCGACCATTGTGCCAGAACCTGATCCCTGAAGGGAATTTGGCCAGGATAGCCCCTGCAGCACCCGGCCTGAGCTGCCCCAGGCGGCCAGCCACACCCCTCAGTTCAAGGGCCCGCGGTTCTGATTCTGCTGCTGAAGCATCTGCTGCACCTGAGGCGGCAGGTCAAAGGGCGTTTCCGGCCCGGCTTTCGGCAGCCGTCCGAACAGGTCGTTGGGCGTCTGGTCGCCCAGGAACGCGCTGTGGTCGGGCTCGGTGACCGGCTGCTCGCTGGGCTGGCCCTTCGCAGCCTCCGCAGCGGCCCGCTTGGCCGGATTGCCCGAGACGTTGCGCTTCTGCTTCTTCCTGGCCGGTTGTTTCCCCTTGCCGCGGGCGCCGGGCAGACCCAACTGCGCCCCCATCGCGCCCGTCATTGACTGCATCATCTTGCGGGCCTCGACGAACCGATTCACGAGGTCATTGACCTCCTTGACCGTGACCCCGGCACCCTTGGCGATGCGGGCCCGACGCGATCCGTTGAGGATCGAGACATCGTCGCGTTCCGCAGGGGTCATCGAGTAGATGATCGCCTGGATGCGGTCGATCTCGCGCTCGTCGATGTTCTCGATCTGCTGCTTCATCTCGCCCATGCCGGGCAGCATGCCGAAGACCTTCGACAAGGGCCCCATCTTGCGCAGCGACTGCATCTGGCGCAGGAAGTCGTTCATCGAGAACTCGTTCTTGCCACGCATCAGCTTCTCGGCGGCGGCCTGGGATTCCTTGGCATCGAAGGTCTTCTCGGCCTGCTCGATCAGAGTGAGCACATCACCCATGCCGAGGATCCGGCTGGCCATCCGGTCGGGATGGAAGACGTCGAAGTCCTTCAACTGCTCGCCATTGCTGGCGAACATGATCGGCTTGCCGATCACCTTCGCGATGGACAGCGCGGCACCGCCCCGGGCATCGCCGTCCAGCTTGGTGAGCACCACACCGTCGATGCCCACTCCCTGTTCGAACGCGAGCGCGGTGTTGACGGCGTCCTGGCCGATCATGGAATCGACGACGAACAGTGTCTCGTCGGCTTGGGTGGCCGACTTGATGTCGCGGGCTTGGGCCATCAGCTCTTCGTCGACGCCGAGGCGTCCGGCGGTGTCGATGACGATCACGTCGTACAGGCTGCGCTCGGCCATCGACAGCGAGTCGCGGGCCACCAGAACCGGATCGCCGACGCCGTTACCGGGTTGGGGGCTGTACACGGGCACCCCGGCACGCTGGCCGACCACCTGCAGCTGCTGCACCGCGTTGGGGCGCTGCAGGTCAGCAGCGACGAGGACGGGCGAGCGTCCGATCTCCTTCAGGTACCGGCCCAGTTTGCCGGCCAGCGTCGTCTTGCCGGAGCCCTGCAGACCAGCCAGCATGATGACGGTAGGCGGCTGCTTGTTGAAACGAAGGGTGCGGGTCTCGCCACCGAGGATGTTGACGAGCTCATCGTTGACGATCTTGATGATTTGCTGGCTGGGGTTCAGCGATTGGCTGACCTCCGCCTGCTTCGCCTGTTCCTTGACCCGGGCGACGAATTCCTTGACCACACCGAGGTTGACATCCGCCTCCAGCAGCGCAATGCGAATCTCGCGCGCCGTGGCGTCGATGTCAGCCTCAGAGAGCCGGGTTTTACCGCGCAAACCCTTGAAGGTTGTTGCGAGCCGTTCCTGCAGGGTGTCGAACACGTGGATTCCTCGTCTCGAAATGGTCAAGCCAGCAGACCAGGAGAATGGTCAAGCACTGGACAAGGTCGTCAGGGTTGCCCGGGCGGGCAGATTACTCGCCGAGCAACCCGGCGACGAAATTGTTGGCGTCGAAAGGCGCGAAGTCGTCCACGCCCTCGCCCAGACCGATGAACTTGACTGGCACTCCCAGCTCGCGCTGCACCTGGACGACGATCCCGCCCTTGGCGGAGCCGTCAAGCTTGGTGAGCACCAACCCGGAGACGTCGACGACCTCCTGGAAGATGCGAGCCTGGGTGAGGCCGTTCTGGCCGGTGGTGGCATCCAGCACCAGCAGAACTTCGCTGACGGGCGCAAGCTTCTCGATGACGCGCTTCACCTTGCCGAGCTCGTCCATCAGCCCGACCTTGGTGTGCAGCCGCCCGGCGGTGTCGACCAGCACCACGTCAACCCCCTCGGCGATGCCCTGCTCGACAGCACGGTAGGCCACCGAGGCCGGATCGGCTCCCTCGTCGCCGCGCACGGTCTGCACACCAACCCGTTCACCCCAGGTGCCCAGCTGATCAGCCGCGGCGGCTCGGAAAGTGTCCGCAGCCGCCAGCAGGACGGTCTTGCCCTCAGCCACCAACACCCGCGCAAGCTTGCCCACCGTGGTCGTCTTGCCGGTGCCATTCACTCCGACCATCATCACCACGGCCGGCGCACCCTCGGGGTGGTCGAGACCCAGACGCCGGTCCAGTGCCGGGTTGACCATGTCGACCAGCTCCGCGCGGAGCATCTCCTTGGCCTGGCTTGGATCCGCGACACCCTCAACCCCCAATTTCTTGCGCAGGGTCTCGGTGAGTTCGGTGGCTGGCCCAACACCCAAGTCCGAGGTGATCAGGGTGGTCTCGAAATCATCCCAGGTATCTGCGTCCAGCTGGTCGGTGCTGAGCAGCTCCGCCAAGGCGCGAGCGAGGGCATTGTTGCTGCTGGCCAGGCGGCGACGCAGCCGCGCCATCCGCGTGGCAGGCGCTTCCGGCCGCTCCAGTGTGGGCGTGCCGGTCTCGGGCGCCACGACTGGCAGCTCGGCGGGCACACGATCTTCGACCGGAGCTGACGGCTCGGCAACTTCAGGTTCAGCAAGTTCAGGCTCAGCAAGTTCAGGTTCAGCAAGTTCAGGCTCAGCAAGTTCAGGCTCAGCAAGTTCAGGTTCAGCAAGTTCAGGTTCAGCAGGCGATGCTGGCTCGGCTGGCAGCTCCGGCTTCCGCTCGCCCCGCAGCGCCCTCCTGCCGCGACCAGACACCGCAACGACCACGGCAGCCCCGAGCAGCACGGCGGCGGCAATAACGATCCAGATCAAGATGTTCAAGTCCACGTCTGGATCCTACCCGCAAGCCTCGTGCGGCCCGGCAAAGGCCCAAGTGGGAAGGCTCAGGCCGCGACAGCCTCGACTTTCGGGCCTTTCCCGGCAGCAGACCGCACCTCGGCCTTGGGGACTGAATCGCTGGAGGCTGCCTCGTTGCTGGGGGCAGACGCGGTGGCGGGCATCGACTTCTCGACTGGCGCGGGAGCGCTCCCTGCTTGCCGCCAACTCGCGCCCGGCGCCAAGTTGGACGACGGGTCTGCCGCTGGCGTCGTCGGGTTCCGTCGGTCGAGACCTGCAACGATCTGCTGGATCACGGCGGGAGGCCTGGCGTCCCCGTTGAACGCCTTGGCAGCTTCGGTCAGAGCTTTGGCCAGATGCGGATTGCGCTCGTAGTACATGCCGCGCATTCCAACAGCAACGACAGCAATGACGCCCAGCGCGACCGCCAGGCAAAGCACCATGAGGAGCAAGAAGAATTGCATGTAAGCCTATTCGGACTCGGGGAGGGATGACAGTACCAGTGTGCACGCCCGCCGACGTGGGACCGTCAACGGCGCGCCGCGTCCACTCCATCAGCCTCGTCGGCCTGCAGCCGCTGCGAGATGATCGTCGGGACGCCGTCATTGCGCATGGTGACGCTGTGGCACATCACCTTCGATGCCGCGACTGTTGGCGTGCAGCCCGCTCAGCGCCCGGTTGCCTCGGCAGACTCGTCCGACAGGCTGACATCGGTGGCTTCGACCGGTTTGTTCTTGCCGCCGAAGGTCCAGTACTTGTTGACGAAAAAGTTGATCGGCATGGTCACGAAGATCGAGATCAACTGAGCCCAGTACTCACGGCTCTGCAGCCCCCGATCCTCGTTGAAGAACGGCTCGGGAAGGTACAAGGGCCAACTCGGATTGGTCATGGCCTTCTTCAGCAGGAAGCCGACGAACGCTCCGATCAGTCCGGTCGCCATGAAGGGCCACAGCCCTGACCACCAGCTGCGTCGATGCCCCCTGAAAGTCCAGGACTGGTTCAGCTGGTAGTTCCACACGTTGGCCACGCCGAACCCGCTCCACCACACCAGGTCGGAGAACCGGAAGGCGAAATCGGTACCGGGGATCACGAACAGTGCCGCGTTGGCGAACGCGGTTCCGCCGTGTGCCTTGTTCATGGCAACGGCGACCAGCATGTTCACCAGCACCCCACTGGCACCGACGATCCCGAAACGAATGAACTGCCGCACCAGTCGAGCGGGGAAGACTTTGGAGGGGGCTGCGGCACTCATGATGAACCAATCTACCTTTCAGTACCGCGACGACCGCACCCGACGGCGCGTCAACCGCGGGGCAGCCGCTGGCATCGGGGGCACAGGTACGACGAACGGTTCATGAAATGGTCGCGCCGGATGGGCGTCCCGCAGCGCGGGCAAGGCTTCCCGGCCTGGCCGTAGGCGGCCAGGGACCTCGCGAAATAACCGGAGCGGCCGTTCACGTTGACGTACAGGGAGTCGAAACTCGTGCCGCCCTGCACCAACGCCTCGGTGAAGACCTGCTGGACTGCGCGCAACAGGCTGCGCGCCCGGCGCGTGGACAGCGACGATGTCGGGTGGTCGTAGTGGGTCCGGGCCCGCCACAGCGCCTCGTCGGCGTAGATGTTGCCGATGCCGCTGATCAGGTTCTGATCGAGCAGGGCCCTCTTGACTGTCGAACGCTTCTGCTGGAGTCGCGTCACAGTGGCCGACAGGTCGAAGGAGGGGTCAAGCGGGTCGAGCGCGATGTGTCGCACCTCGGCGGGCAGTTCTGCTCCGGCGCCAGACACGCTCAGGCCGCCGAACATCCGCTGGTCAATGAAACGCAACTGGTCGTTGCCGTCGATGAAGTCGAAGAGCACCCGTGTGTTGCGGGCCAACTCGTCGTCCTTCTGGCTGAGCCGGAACTGGCCGCTCATCCCCAGGTGGACGAGCAGGGCATCGCCATCCTCGAAAGGCAGCCACAGGTACTTTCCCCGCCGAGCTGGAATTGCGAAGGTGCGGCCCACCAAAGACGTCTGGAAGTCCGCCGGACCCCCCGCGTGACGACGTACCGGACGCGGGTGAAGCACCCGTACCTGCGCCAGGGTGCGTCCCCGCACCAAGGGCGCCAAGCCTGCCCGAATGGTCTCGACTTCGGGTAGCTCCGGCATCTCAGGAACTGGCCGCCACGCTGGCACCGGCCCTGGCAGCCTCAACCTGCGGCTGCAGAGCGCGGAAAGCATGCTCAGCAGCTTCCTGCTCGGCCACCTTCTTGCTTCGACCGTGGCCCGGGGCGAACTCGCGGTCGCCCAGCACGGCGAACGCCTTGAAGCGTTTGTCGTGATCTGGCCCTGACTCCGTGATCCGGTAGCCAGGTGGCTCCAGACCCAGCACGACGGCGGCCTCCTGCAGCGAGGTCTTCCAGTCCAGCCCTGCACCCAGGGTGGCTGCATGCCCGACCAGCGGGTTGAAGACGTGACTGACGAAGGTGAAGGCGCCCGCGGCATCGGTCAGGTAGAGAGCTCCGATCAACGCCTCCATGGTGTCGGCCAGGATCGACGTCTTGTCGTTGCCTCCGGTACTGATCTCGCCGTGGCCGAGCTTGATGAGGTGACCGATCCCCAGCTCACGGGCGACGCTGCCGAGGCTCACAGCGCTCACCACCGCCGCGCGCAGCTTGGCCAGCTCACCCTCCGGTTGGTCCGGAAAGGCGAGATACAGATGCTCGGTGACGACCATTTCCAGCACCGCGTCGCCCAGGAACTCCAAGCGCTCATTGGTCGGGATCTGGCCGTGTTCGTAAGCGTACGAACGGTGGGTCAGGGCCAACTCAAGAAGCTGGGGGTCCAGAGGGACTCCCAGCTCGGTGAGCTGCTCCAGGAACTTGTTGGTCACCTGGCCACCTCAGTGACCGGTGCGACCTGCGGTGCCACCGGCACTCAGGCCTCGAGCACCTGACGACGCTCGCCACGGGGACCGTACTGGCCGCACTCGGGGCACACGGTGTGCGGCAGGTGCTTCGCACGGCAGGCCGGGTTGACGCAGGTCACCAGGGTGACAGCCGCTGCCTTCCACTGCGCGCGACGGCTGCGCGTGTTGCTACGGGACATTCTGCGCTTCGGAACAGCCACAGTCGTTCTCCTTCAATAAGCTCTGCTGGACAGGCAACGCCAAGCGCACCTGAGTCTTTCTTGTGCCAACCGGTCCTCCGGCGCCAGACCGCCAAGTCTAGTGCCTTCAGTCTGACTGACCCTCCGGGGCCAGCCCGGCCAACTTCTGCCAACGCGGATCGATCGTCGCCCCGTGTCCATGCTCGGGGTCGGCGTTGAGATCCGCTCCACACACCAGGCACAGACCAGAGCAGTCTGGACGGCAGAGCGGGGTGAACGGCAGTTCGAGCACGACTGCGTCCCGCAGAGCTGATTCCAGATCAATCTGATCGTTGTGCACCCAGTAGGCGTCCTCTTCTGCCTCGCGGCCGGGGTAGTAGTACAGCTCCTCGACGTCGAAGTTCAGATGATCCTCGACCGTCGTGAGGCAACGCGCACACTCGCCCTTGACCGTTGCTGAAGCGACACCGGTGACCAGAACCCCCTCGCCGACCGATTCGAGCCGCAGCTCAAGGTCGACGGGCGAACCCTCGGGCACCCCGATCAATTCAGTGCCCAGCCCAACCGGCGCCGGGAGCTGCGTTCGCAGCTCCTTCATCTCTCCCGGACGGCGCACCAGTTCGTGGATGTCCAACAGCCACGGTGAGCGAGTGTCCGGTTGACGAGGCGAGGAGTTCACGAGCGGCGTCCCTTCACACGGTGGGCACGACAATGTCATGACCGACGCTCAACCGTACCGGAACTCGGCCACCACCCGAAATCGGCCGTCGAAGAGCCCGGATTCCTTCCCTGGATGGCCTGCCTGTGGGCTACCGGCGGTCGGCCACCTTGGCCAGCACCGCCTCGTTCACGGCCGGGGTCACGAACGTGGCGATGTCACCCCCGAGGAAGGCCACTTCCCGCAACAGTGACGAGCTGACGGTGCCGAACTCCCGCCCGGCAGGGAGCAGGATGGTTTCGATCCCGGAAAGTTCCCGGTTGAGCTGACTCATCTGCAGCTCGTAGTCGAAGTCGGAGCCGAAGCGCACGCCCTTGACGATCACCGAGGCGTGCTGTTGGGTGCAGAAATCGGTCAGCAGCCCCTGGATCGACTCGGCACGCACATTCGCCATCCCCTCGACGGCGTCCTCGACGAGTTGCAACCGCTGGTCGAACTCGAACAGGTAGTTCTTCGTCGAGTTGCGGCCGACTGCGACGATGACCTCGTCGAACACGCTGGCCGCCCTGGTGATGATGTTCAGGTGCCCCAGCGTGATCGGATCGAAGGATCCTGGGCAGACCGCTGTCACACGTCCGCTTCCGCGCTGGGTCATCGGTCGTCCTCTCCGGCAGTGCCGGGTCTGCAGTAGTACAGCGTGGTCTCACCGTAGCGGCGCGACCAGGTCTCAGTGAGTTCCGCCGGCCAGGCCGGCTCCGGATCTCGGGTGCGGCGCTCGACGACGACCAGTCCATCCGCGGCCAACCCCCCTGCCGCCAGCAGGGTGGCCAGCTCGGCGACAAGTTGGCCCGAAGGCAAGTCGTACGGTGGGTCAGCCCACACCACGTCCCAAACCCGCTGGACTCCGCGGGCCAGGTAGGAGTCAACGCCGGCTGTGACCACCTCGACGTCCAACCGGGCGTGACCGGCATTGCGGCGGATCAGTTCAGCGGTGGCTCGGTCCTTCTCGACGAGTGTCACTGGCGCTGCGCCTCGGCTGGCGGCCTCCAGACCAACCGCCCCGGAACCCGCGAACAGGTCCAGAAAGGCGATTCCGCTCAGTTGGGTGTCCGCAGCCTCGTCGTTGGTGCCGGCCCACGACACCAACGCACTGAACAACGCCTCACGGACCCGATCGACGGTTGGCCGAGTCCGCTGGGAATCGGGTGTCGCCAGCCTCACACCCTTCGCCCGCCCGGCGATGATCCGCGTCATGAGCAGCACCCTAGTGCCGACGGCGCTTTTGGTTGCCACGCCCCGGGCCCTGAGGTCGTGGGGAACAATGGAGCCATGTCCCCCGAGGAAGCTGTCTACACTCTGGAACCAGACACCTGCTGGGGTTATCTGGCGAGTCAGGACGTGGGCAGGATCGGCCTCATCACCGGTGGCCGGCCCGAGATCCTTCCGGTCAATTTCTGTCTCGATGGCGAAGCGGTGCTGTTCCGCAGTGCCGAAGGGGGCAAGCTCGCATCGATCCGACAGGACGACCACGTCGTTTTCGAGGCGGACGGCTGGAACGACACTGGCGGCTGGAGCGTGCTCGTGAAGGGCCGCGCCTGCATCGTCACCGACCCCGACGAGCTGAAACGCGCGGAGCGGATCCCGATGCTGCCCTGGTTTCCCGGGCAGCAGACCGTGTGGGTGCGCATCGACCCCGAAGAGGTGAGCGGCCGGGGTTTCATCTTCGGTGCTGAGACCGACGGCTGACGGCCTGCGGCCTCAGCTCTTCTCCAGCCAGTCGCCGGCGGCGTCCAGCTCGGTGCGTGTGACCATGTCGGCCAGACGCGGATCAGCGCGATTCGGGTCGTCGACGACCAGTCTCTCGGCCAGCTCGCGCGCCACCTGGATCAGGTCGGCATCATCGAGCACCCTCAACAGTTTGAGGGACGACTTCCCGCCGGACTGACTCGCCCCCAGCACATTCCCCTCGCGGCGTTGCGCCAGGTCCACCTCCGCCAGCTCAAACCCGTCGCGGGTGGCCGCCACCGCCGCAAGGCGATCGGCCGCCGCCGAGTCCGCTGGGGCGCTGGTGACCAACAGGCAGATGCCGGGATGCTCACCGCGGCCGATCCGGCCCCGCAACTGATGCAGCTGGCTGATGCCGAAGCGATCGGCGTCCATCACAACCATGGCGGACGCGTTGGGCACGTCCACACCGACCTCGATGACGGTCGTCGACACCAGCACGTCCAGCTGTCCGGCGACGAACTGGGCCATCACGGCGCTCTTCTCGTCGCTCTTCATCCGGCCGTGCAGCACCCCCAGCCGCAAATGCTGCAGCGGCCCCCCGCCCAAGGTCTTGGCCAACTCCTCGACAGTGGCGCTGGGCGCCCACTCGGTGTCGTCGTCAGGTGCGACGTCGGCTTCTGAAGGGCTGATCCGGGGGCACACCACGAACGCCTGCCTGCCTGCTGCCACCTCCTCGGCCACCCGTTGCCAGGCTCGATCCACCCAGCGGGGGTGCAGACGCGTCGACACCACGGTGGTCTGCACGTCCTGCCGGCCTGCCGGGATCTCGACCAACGTGGAGGTTTCGAGGTCGCCGAACACGGTCATCGCGACCGACCGCGGAATGGGCGTCGCGGTCATCACCAGGACGTGGGGGTGCAGCTTTCCCTTGCCCGTCAACGCGGCACGCTGTTCGACGCCGAAACGGTGCTGTTCGTCGATGACCACCAACCCCAGGTCGGAAAACGAGACCGCTTCCGAAAGCAGGGCGTGGGTACCGATCACGATGCCAGCCTGCCCGTCGGCAATCTTCGCCAGCGCCTGCCTGCGGGCCGCAGCGGGCATTGAACCAGTCAACAGAACCACGTCGGTCGCGTACTCCGGGGCTCCCAACAGCTGGCCCTGCCCAAGCTCGCCCAACAGGCCAAGCACGGACTCAGCGTGCTGAGTGGCCAGCACCTCGGTCGGGGCCAGCAGCGCCGCCTGGCGCCCATCGTCGACCTCGGCCAGCATGGCGCGCAGCGCAACAACTGTCTTCCCGGAGCCGACCTCACCCTGCAACAGGCGCTGCATGGGAATGTCCTCCGCAAGATCCTCGAAGATCTGGGCGCTGACCTCCTGCTGCCCTTGAGTCAGTGTGAACGGCAGGCGGGCGTCGAAGGCGTCCAGCAACCCGCCCGTCCTGCGTCGAACCGGAGCTGACCGATGGTGCACACGATCAGCGCGCCGGTAGGCCATGGTGAGCTGGAGCATCAACGCCTCGTCGAACTTGAGCCGCTTGACAGCCCGGTCGACGAGTTGCTGGGTGCTCGGCCGATGGATCTCGGTGAATGCCTCCAGCAGGCCCGGCAGGTCATGGCTGTCCCGGATGCCGGAAGGCAGCGGATCGTCAAGGCCGGCCAACAGGTCGAGGACCAACCCGGCGCACTCAGCGATCTGCCAAGTCGGCAGCTTCGAAGTTGCTGGATAGATGCCCACCAGCCCACTGCGTGACACCTGGGCAGCCATCAACGACTTTTCCTCGTTGCTTCGCCCGACGATGTTCCCGTGCTCATCCAGCATCACGAAGACGGGGTGTGTCATCTGCAGCTCGCCGCGGAAGGCGCCCACCTTGCCCACGAAGATGCCCTTGACACCCTTGCTGAGTTCGGCAGCCCAGAAGGTGACGAGCCTCTTGCGGCCGAAGAACGTGACACTGAGCTGGCCGCGCCCATCAGTGAGCTGGCAGGCCAGGCGAAGCTTGGGCTCCTCACCATGGCGTTCCAGACGGGCGACTCGGGCCACGATCGCGACGCTGTCCCCCGGCCTGACCGTGGTGAGGTCGGTGGTCTCGGTGCCGGACAGGTAGCGCCGTGGCAGGTGGTGCATCAGGTCGTCGACCGTACGCAGACCCAGCGACTCGAAGGCCTGCGCTGTCCGGAAGCCCACGGCTTCGTCCAGAGTCTGATTGAGCAGTCGGAAGGTCTCGGTGCGCCAAGGCGACACCCGCTGTGGGGCAGCACGACGGGAGCCCCCACTTGCCGGCGTCCTGATCGTTCCTGCCACAGGCCGATGGTACCCAGTCGGACGGACAGTCACCGGCGACTGCCCACCGGGCAAGTCCGGGCCGGACGCAGAAAAGCCCGCCCTGACGGGGCGGGCTCTCTGGCGTACGGGGTCAGCGGGAAGTGACCTTGCCGGCCTTCAGGCACGACGTGCACACGTGCAGGCGCTTCGCCGCACCGTTGACCAGGGCGCGCACGCGCTGGATGTTCGGGTCCCAACGTCGGTTGGTCTTCTTCTTCGACCAAGGCACGTTGTGCCCAAAGCCGGGGCCCTTGTGGCAGATGTCACACACGGCAGCCATGTGAGCACTCCTTGTTCGATAGGGATCGATGTGCGATGAGGATCGTTGTCTTTCGGTCTTGCGATGCAACCCCGCTGCGGCCGGCCGAAATCAACCAGTCCGCCGGGGCCTCGAAAGTCGCAACCGAATGAGTGTAGCGAGCCCACGCCGTCCAGGGCAAAACCGCAGGGTTGAGGCCCCGTTCAGACGGCGATCACCACTGGCACGATCATCGGCCGGCTGCGGTAAGTCCTGGAGACCCAGCGGCCAACCACCCGCCGGACCACCTGCTGGAGGCGGTGGGTGTCATCGACGTCCTCGTTCAACGCGTTCACCAGGGCCTTTCGGACTGCGGCGGTGACCTCGTCGAAGATGAGTTGGTCGCCGACGAAACCCCGGGCACTGACGTCGGGCCCGGCCACCAACGTGTTGCTGCGCAGGTCGACTGCGGCAACGATCGAGATGAAGCCCTCCTCGCCCAGGATCTTGCGATCAGTCAGCGAAGCTTCGCTCAGGTCACCAACGGTGGAACCGTCCACGAAGATGTACGACGCATCAACCTGGCCCACAATGGAAGCCTTGCCGTCACACAGGTCGACGACGTCCCCGTCGGCGGCCAGCACGATGCGCTCCCCGGGGACACCGGTGGCCTTGGCCAGCTGGGCGTTCGCACTCAAGTGGCGCGGCTCGCCGTGGATGGGCATCGCGTTTCGGGGCGACACCATGTTCCAGACGAACAGCAACTCCCCGGCCCGGGCGTGCCCCGAGACGTGGACCAGCGCAGTGCCCTGATGCACCACGCGGGCGCCGATTCGGGTGAGCCCGTTGACGACACGGGAGACGGCATTCTCGTTGCCGGGGATCAGCGAGGAGGCCAACAGCACGGTGTCCTCAGGGTGCACCTGCACCACCGGATGCTCCCGGTTGGCCATCCGAGCCAGGGCACTCAGCGGCTCCCCCTGCGAACCGGTGGTGATCACCGTCACCTTGTCATCCGGGTAGTCGTCCATTTGTTTCAAGTCGATGAGGGTGCCCGGCGGTACTTTCAGGTAGCCAAGATCTCGAGCGATGGCCATGTTGCGCACCATCGATCGGCCGACGTAGCAGACCCTGCGTTCGAACTTCACCGCAAGATCGATGACCTGCTGCACCCGATGCACGTGCGAGGCGAAGCACGCCACCACCACCTTCCTGGGGGCGTTGGCGAAGGTGAGCTCCAGCGCGGGCAGCACTGCGTCCTCGGTCTCGTTCAGACCGGCCGACTCGGCGTTGGTCGAGTCGCAGAGCAGCAGGTCGACGCCTTCGGCCCCGAACCGGCCGAAACCCCGCAGGTCGGTGAGGCGCCCGTCGATGGGCAGTTGGTCGAGTTTGAAATCGCCGGTGTGCAGCACGTTGCCGGCCGGCGTGCGCAACCCCACAGCCACCCCACCCGGGATGGAGTGATTGACCGCGAAGAACTCGACGTCGAAGTCATCCACCTGGACTCGATCGCCCTCCACGACCACGTTGAACTCGGCGTCCCGGGACAGGCGGTGCTCACGCAGTTTGCTCTCCAAAAGGGCGAGCGTGAACCTGGTGCCGTACAGCGGGATGTCCCCGCGACGGCGCAGCAGGTAAGGCACCGCGCCGATGTGATCCTCATGTCCATGGGTCAACACCAGGGCTACGACGTCCTCAAGACGATCGGACAGATAGTCCAGGCCGGGCAGGATCAGGTCGACGCCAGGCTGATCGTCCTCGGGAAAAAGCACCCCGCAGTCGACGAGCAGGATCTTGCCGTGCAACTCGAAGGCAGTCATGTTGCGCCCCACGTCGCCCAAGCCGCCCAAGGCAATGATGCGCAAGGTGTCCCAGTTGAGCTGGGGAGGGGTCTGCAATCCGGAAAGTGCCACGAGTGCCAGCGTAGTCGTCCCCGCCGACAACGTCGGCCACCGCCCAGGCTACTGGAACTGCGACAGATCCAGGTCCGTGAAGCTCACGTGCACCCGCGCTCCATCCGCTGCGGCGGACAGCGACTCCCATCGCATACCCGCCTCGGTGGGCAGCTTCATCATGGTCGACGCTTGGGCGATGGCAGTCCGGGTGATCTGATCCGGCACCTGCACGCCGCCAAACGAGGCCCTGGCGTCTGCGAGGCTGATGCGGGCGGTGCTCGGGTCGACGCTCGGCACCCCGGACACGCTGACCGAAATCGGCTGGTCAAGCACTGTGACCACAGCGCTCACGTCCACCCGGTCACCTCCGCCGCTGGCCACTGTGACGCCCAGCAGCTCTGACAGGTCTGCCCAAGTGGCCCGACCGCTCACGGTGGCGTACTCGACGAAGCCATGCTCGAGATCGCGGACCGGGCTGATGCCGCGCGCCTGCACGGAAATGTCCTGCACCGGCAACTGCGCCGATTTCGCCGGTAGCACGGCGGTGTCGGCCCGCAGACTGGCCGACTCCAGACGGTTGCTCAGCACCGACGTGGCGAACGGCCAATCATGCAGCTCCACCTCGACGGCTGGTTCGGCCCGCAGCGCAGTGCTGAGCGCTGCACTGACCTGCCTTTGCACCACAATGCGAAAGACCTGATCGGCAAACCCCAGCACAGCGACCAGAACAGCCAGGATCACCAGCAGCCGCAACCACAGCGGCCTTCCACCGGGGCCGGCCATCGGGCTCAGCCCAGACCCAACAGATCGTCGATCCCCCAGGTGAGGCCGGGTCGCGACCCCACTGCGCGGACGGCAGCCAGCACCCCCGGCATGTAGGACGCTCGATCGAACGCGTCATCGCGAATAGTCAGCATCTCACCGGGATTGCCGAGCAGCACTTCCTGGTGAGCGAAAAGTCCCTGCAGGCGCACGGAGTGCACATGGACGCCGTCGACGACCGCGCCACGGGCACCGTCCAGCTGCTGAGTGGTCTCGTCGGGCATCGGCGCACACCCGGCCTCGGCGCGCGCAGCCGCAACCGACCGCGCCGTGTTCGCAGCGGTGCCGGACGGAGCGTCCGCCTTGCGCGGGTGGTGCAACTCGATGATCTCGACGGACTCGAAGAACGGGGCGGCCGCTGCTGCGAACTTCATCATCAGCACTGCCGCGATGGAGAAGTTGCTGGCAATCAGCACCCCGGTGCTGGGGGCGTTGCCCAACCATTCACGCACCTCGCTCAGCTTTGCGTCGTCGAAACCGCTGGTGCCAACCACCATGTGCAGCCCGTTCTCGACGCACCACTTGATGTTGTCCATGACCTGCGAAGGATGTGTGAAATCAACTACCACGTCGGCGCCCAGCGCGACGGCACGGTCGTCACCGAGGTCACAACGGGCGACCAGCTGCAGATCGGACGCCCCGTCCACGGCATCGACGATGATGCGACCCATCCGACCCTTCGACCCGAAGACTGCCACCTTGGTCATGGCCCCACCTTTCGCTTCTGCCTGCTGCTGGGCTTGCGTGATCTCTGCGCTTGACTCCGGCGAGCGCGGCTCGACCGGACGGCACAACCCTACGGCACCACTGCGACGCGAACACAGTGGCCCGCCCCTGTGTCAGGGACGGGCCACTGCGTTACAAAGCCAGCCTGGTCAGACAACCGGCCAGGTCACTGGGCGTCTTGCTCCGGCGTCTCCTCATCCTCCACGACAGGAATCAGCGAGAGCTTGCCACGGTCGTCGACCTCGCTGATCTCGACCTGCAGCTTCTGGCCGACACTCAGCACGTCCTCGACGTTGTCGACACGCTTGCCCTTGTTGAGGTCACGCAGCTTGCTGATGTGCAGCAGGCCATCCTTGCCCGGCAGCAGCGAGACGAAGGCTCCGAAGGTGGTCAGCTTGACCACGGTCCCGAGGTAGCGTTCGCCGCGCTCCGGCATCGTCGGATTGGCGATGGCGTTGACCATCTGGCGAGCGGCCTCAGCGGCCTCGCTGGTTTCGGCACCGATGTAGATGGTGCCGTCCTCCTCGATGCTGAGGTTGGCGCCGGTGTCGTCCTGGATCTGGTTGATGATCTTGCCCTTGGGCCCGATCACCTCACCGATCTTGTCCGTGGGGATGTGCACGGTGATGATGCGCGGCGCGTAGGGGCTCGGCTCGTCAGGCTCGTCGATCGCGTCGTTCATCACCGCCAGGATCGTCAAGCGAGCGTCCTTGGCCTGCTGCAGCGCCTGCGCGAGCACCTCGGACGGGATGCCGTCAAGCTTGGTGTCCAGCTGCAGGGCGGTGATGAAGTCGGCAGTTCCAGCGACCTTGAAGTCCATGTCGCCCAGGGCATCCTCGGCACCCAGGATGTCGGTCAGGGCGAGGTACTTCACCGAACCGTCTTCAGCCCGCTCGCTCATCAGCCCCATCGCGATGCCCGCCACCGACGCACGCAGCGGCACGCCGGCATTGAGCAGTGCCAGAGTGCTGGCACACACAGCCCCCATCGACGTGGAGCCGTTGGAGCTGATCGCCTCGCTGACCTGACGGATGGCGTAGGGAAACTCGTCACGCACGGGCAGCACGGGCACGATGGCACGCTCTGCCAGGGCACCATGGCCAACCTCACGACGCTTCGGGCTGCCGACCCGGCCGGTCTCACCGGTGGAGTACGGCGGCATGTCGTACTGGTGCATGTAGCGCTTGCTCTTGACCGACGACAGCGTGTCGAGCTTCTGCTCCATGTCGAGCATGTTCAGGGTGGTCACGCCCAGCACCTGGGTCTCGCCCCGCTGGAACAGGCCGGAGCCGTGCACGCGCGGGATCACGCCGACCTCGGAGCTCAGCGCCCGGATGTCCCTGGGGCCACGCCCGTCGATGCGAACGCCGTTGTCGAGGACGTTGCGGCGAACGACCTGCTTCTGCACGGCACGGAAAGCGCCGCTGATCTCGTTGCCGCGACCCTCGAACTGTGCGGCCAGCGACTCGAGCACGGATGCCTTCAGAGCGGCCTCGGCAGCCTGGCGCTCCTGTTTGTCTGCGATGCGCATGACCGAGCCGAGCTGCTCCCCGACGGCAGCCTCCACCGCGGCAAGCGCGTCGTCCTCGTAGTCCTTGAAGATCGGGAAGTCGAAGGTCTCCTTGGGTGCTTGGGCAGCCAACTCGACCTGGGCGTCGCACAGCACCTTGATGAAGGGCTTGGCGGCCTCCAGGCCACCGGCAACGACGTCCTCGGTGGGAGCAGTCTGGCCGGCCCGCACGTTGTCCCACGTCGAGTCGGTGCCACCTGCCTCCACCATCATGATGGCAACGTCGCCGTCGGGCAGCACACGACCTGCAACGACAATGGAGAACGAGGATTCCTTCTCCTGCTCAGCAGTCGGGAAGCAGACCCAGTCGCTGCCCATCAGTGCCATCCGGACGCCACCGATCGGGCCGGCAAAGGGCAGACCGGCGATCTGGGTGGACATCGAGGCCGCGTTGATGGCCACCACGTCGTACAGGACGGCCGGGTTCAGCGCCAGCACGGTCAAGACGATCTGGACCTCGTTGCGCAGACCCTTCACGAAGGCCGGGCGAATCGGTCGGTCGACCAGCCGGCAGGTCAGGATGGCTGCCTCCGAGGGACGCCCCTCGCGGCGGAAGAACGAGCCGGGGATCCGGCCCAATGCGTACATCTTCTCCTCGACGTCGACGGTCAGGGGGAAGAAGTCGATGCTTTCGCGGGGCTGCTTCTGCGCCGTGGTGGTGCTGAGCAGCATGGTGTCGCCATCGAGGTAGACGGCAGCTGAGCCGTCGGCCTGCCTGGCGAGCTTGCCGGTTTCGAAGCGGACAACATGCTTTCCGTACTTGCCGTTGTCGATGATGGCTTCGCTGTACTTCACGTCGGGTCCCTCCATGGGATCCTTCCTTTCTGTTGCGCGTGGCCGTCCCGCCCGTACCGTGCCGGTCTTCGATCGAAGTCCTCGGGGCTTGTCGCGTGGACGCGACCCGAGAACCACTACCGAGGACCAACCGCGGCCAAGGGGCCGGGAGGCCAGCGATGACCCACGACACGTGCCGTGGGATCCCTGCGTGGTGCTGTTGAGTTGTGGTGACGTCTGCACGCGCGCAAGGGGAGCGACCTTCGGAAAAGGTCACTCCCCCTGGACAAACACGTGCGTGATCAGCGGCGCAGACCCAGTCGTTCGATGAGCTTGCGGTAGTGCATGACGTCTTCCCTGGCAACGTAGTTGAGCAGACGACGACGCTGACCCACCAGGAGCATCAGGCCACGGCGGCTGTGATGGTCGCCCTTGTGCACCTTCAGATGCTCGGTCAGGTGAGCGATGCGCTTGGTCAGCAGCGCGATCTGCACGTCAGGAGAGCCGGTGTCACCCGGACGCGTCGCGTATTCTTCGATGGTCTTCTTCTTTGCAGCAGCATCCACGAGATCTGCTCTCCTCTCGGTTTCCCGTTGCGCGGTGCTCCCCCTCTTGGTGGGTGAGCGCTTGGGCGTCCGCGGCCGATCAAACGGCAGTTGCCAACTCTACCAGCCCTCGTTGCGGCACTGCCAATCGTGCTCAGTCGGGATCGGTCGTCGAGCCCAACACCACGCGGGTCTGGGCCACGTCCCGGTGCATCTGCTCAACCAGAGGCTGCACACCGTCGAACTTCAACATGCCACGCAGCCGGGCAACGAAGTCGACGGCGATCTCCTCGCCGTACAGCTCCAGATCGGTCCGGTCGAGCACGTAGCTCTCGACTCGACGCTCCGCACCCACGAAGGTCGGGTTGCTGCCCACGCTGATGGCCGCCGGCATCGGAATCGCACCCGGCTCGTGCAGGCGGGTCACCCAGCCCGCGTACACCCCGTCTGCAGGGGTGGCGAGCGCAGGATCGATGCCCAGATTGGCCGTCGGGAACCCCAGCTGGCGACCGCGCTGGTCGCCGACCACCACCACGCCGCGCACCCGGAACGGGCGGCCGAGATGTTCGGCGGCCGTCTCGACGTCGCCGACGGCCAGTGCGGCACGGATCAGGGTGGAACAGGTGTGCTCCTCATGGACCCCGACCAGATCCAGCGAGAGCACCTCGAAACGACCTCGGCCGAGCTCCCGCAGGGTGTCGACCGTGCCGGCCGCCCTGGCCCCGAACGTGAAGTTCGAGCCCACCACCACCACCCGGGGATGCAACGGCATCAGGATGGTGTCGACGAAGTGCTCCGGCGACCAGGCGGCCACCTCCTTGTTGAAACGCACCACCCTTACCTCGTGCACACCCTGGTCCTTCAGCCGGTCGATGCGGTCAGCGAGGCTGTCGAGCAGCTGGGGTGCGCGTTCGGGGGCGAAAACACTCACGGGGTGTGGCCACAACGTGACGACGACGACCGGCAGCGGCCGCGCCGCGCCGGATTCGTCCCGCTCCCCCCGCCGGCGTCCTTCTGCCAGGGCGCGCTCCAACAGAGCGCGATGACCGACATGGACGCCATCGAAGTTGCCGATGACCACAACCGTTGGATGCACGGCGTCGAGTCTAGGGGCAGTCCTCACCGGCCTCGCACCCGGCTCAGCTGAGGACGGCCAGCGGCCGGGACCGGCCCTGCTGCTCTGCCGGCTCGTACAGCGCCAGCAGATCGCCGTCGGGCCCGATCAGGCCGGTGGGACGCTCAGGCACCGCCACCTGCAGCTCCCGGCCATGGCGGATCAGCGCAGCCGTGTCCGCATCAACCTCGATCGTGGCGAAAGACAGCCGGGCCGCCTGCGCCATCGTCATCATGGTCAGCTCGGCCGCTTCCTGCCCGCCGGCTTCACGATCGGGCAGCTGCTGGGCCATCGACAGGTGGTAGGCACCCACTCGCGTCCGGCGCAAGGCCGTCAGGTGCCCACCCACGCCCAGCAAATCGCCAAGGTCACGGGCCAACGCGCGGATGTAGGTTCCTGTGGAGCACTCGACGTCGACATCGAGATCAAGGAAGGGCCCGTTGCGACGCTCGGCCAGCACATCGAACCGGCTGACGGTCACCTGGCGGGCCTTCAATTCAAAGGCCTGGCCGGAGCGCGCCAACGCGTAGGCGCGCTGGCCGTTCACCTTGATCGCTGACACCGTGCTCGGTACCTGCTGGATGTCCCCCCGCAGACTGGGCAGCAGGCCGGCGACCTGGGCGGAAGTCACACCCGAAGCGTCGACGCTGGCCAGCACCTGCCCTTCGGCATCGTCGGTGTTGGTGCTTTGGCCCAGCCGGATGGTCGCCAGGTAACGCTTGTCGTGCAGGGCCAGATGACCCAGCAGGCGGGTGGCTCGATTGACCCCGATGATCAGCACACCGGTGGCCATCGGGTCGAGCGTTCCGGCGTGTCCGACCTTCCTGGTCATCAACAACCGCCGGCAACGCCCGACCACCTGTTGGCTGGTCAAGCCTGCCGGCTTGTCGATGACGAGCACCCCCGAAGCGGTCGTCACGCTCACCCGCGCTCGTCGAGGAGGTCCTCGTCGGGGTTCCCGATCGGGAGAGGGCCCTGCTCGTCGTCCTCGAACTCGTCGTCATCGGCGGCCGGCTTGCGGTAAGGGTCGGCATCACCGGCGTAGGCCGCGCCCTGACGGACTTCGGCCAGCTGCTCATCGGCGCTCAACGCGCGAACCACAGCGTCCTCGATGTCCTGGGCGGCGATTGTGGTGGCGTCCAGCATGAATGTCAGGGTGGGCGCGAACTTGAGCCCCAGCTTCTTGCCGACAGTCGAGCGGAGCAGCCCCTTGGCGGACTCCAGCGCGATGGCGCTTCCCTTCAGGTCCTGCTCCTCCCCCAGCACGGTGTAGAAAACGGTGGCCTCGCGGGCATCACCGGTCAACCGCACGTCAGTCACTGTGACGAACCCCAACCGGGGATCCTTGATGCGGCGCTGCAGCATCTCGGCAACAATCTGCTGAATCTGATCCTGCAGCTTCGCGATGCGCGGGCTGGTCATGGCAGTTCCTTTCCTGGCTGGGCCTCACCTGCGGCGCCCCGGGGTAGACGGCCCGGAGTGCGGTGCGGCCCGCGACGAGCAACGGCGTAGGGTGGCACCCCGCACGGGGACACCACCCTACGCCGTTGCCGTTCGGTCCGCTGTACAGACCGAACAGCAGTCAGCTGCGCGCCTTCTCGACCATCTCGTAGGTCTCGATTTCGTCCCCGAGCTTGATGTCGGAGTAACCGACCGTCAGACCACACTCGTAGCCTTCGCGCACCTCGGTGGCGTCGTCCTTCTCGCGCTTCAGCGACTGGATCGTCGTTTCCGCTATCACCACGCCGTCGCGAATCAGACGCGCCTTGGCGTTACGGCGCATGATGCCGCTCATCACCATGCAACCGGCGATGTTGCCGATCTTCGACGAGTGGAAGACCTGACGGACCTCGGCAGTGCCGAGCTGCTTCTCCTCGAAGATGGGCTTCAACATGCCCTTCAGCGCGGCCTCGATCTCGTCGATGGCGTCGTAGATCACCGAGTAGTAACGGATGTCGACGTTCTCCCGGTCAGCCATCTGGCTGGCCTGATGAGTCGGGCGAACACCGAAGCCGATGATGACCGCGTGCGGTTCAGAAGCTGCAGCCAGCGACACGTTCGTCTCGGTGATGGCACCGACACCACGATCGATGACGCGCAGGCTGACCTCCTCGCCGACGTCGATCTTGGCCAGGGAATCCTCGATGGCTTCCACCGAACCGGCCGAGTCGCCCTTGAGGATGAGCAGCAGTTCGCTGGTCTCGCCCTTCTTCATCTGCTCGAACAGCTCGTCCAGTGTCTTGCGGCGCGACGTCTTGGCCTGCTGTGCAGCCCGCATCCGGGCGGCCCGCTTCTCGGCGATCTGACGAGCCATCCGGTCGTCCTCCACCACCAGGAAGGTGTCACCCGCACCAGGCACTGACGTCAGGCCGAGAACCTGCACCGGCATCGACGGCGGGGCCTCTGTCAGCAGTTCGCCACGCGAGTCCATCATGGCGCGCACCCGGCCGTATGCCGAACCCGCGACGATCGAATCACCCTTGTGCAAAGTGCCCCGCTGGATCAGCACGGTGGCCACCGGGCCACGCCCCTGGTCGAGGTGAGCCTCGACAGAAACGCCCTGGGCGTCCATGGACGGGTTGGCACGCAGGTCCAGCTCGGCGTCCGCCGTCAGCGCGATGGCCTCCAGCAGCTGGTCCAGACCCTCATGGGTCACAGCCGAAACGTTGACGAACATCGTTTCGCCGCCGTACTCCTCGGGGGTGAGCCCGAACTCCATCAGCTGGCCGCGGACCTTCATGGGATCGGCGTTCGGCTTGTCGATCTTGTTGACCGCCACCACGACCGGCACATCAGCCGCCTTGGCGTGGTTCAGTGCCTCGATCGTCTGCGGCATCACGCCGTCGTCAGCGGCCACCACCAGCACCGCGATGTCGGTCGACTTGGCACCACGAGCACGCATGGCCGTGAAGGCCTCGTGGCCGGGCGTGTCGATGAAGGTGATCCGACGCTGCTGGCCATCCACAGTGGCGCTCACCTGATAGGCACCGATGGACTGCGTGATTCCGCCAGCTTCCTTGCCTTGCACGTCGGTGTCACGCAGTGCATCCAACAGCTTCGTCTTGCCGTGGTCGACGTGCCCCATGACAGTGACCACGGGGGGACGTTGTTCCAGTTCCTCTTCGCCACCCTCGTCCTCGCCGAACTCAAGATCGAAGCTCTCCAGCAGCTCCCGATCCTCGTCCTCGGGCGAGACCACCTGGATGGTGTAATTCAGCTCGGCACCAAGAATCTCCAGAGTCTCGTCCGGCACCGACTGAGTGGCCGTGATCATCTCGCCCTGGTTGAACAGCACCTGCACCAGCGCCGCCGCGTCGACACCGATCTTCTCGGCCAGGTCGGTCAGCGAGGAACCACGGCGAATGCGAATGATCGATCCGTCGCCCGGCTTGATGCGGACGCCACCGATGCTGGGCGCCTGCATCTGATCGAACTCTTGCCTACGCTGCTTCTTCGACTTGCGCCCGCGACGCCCCTGGGCGCCGCCGCGCCCGAAGGCACCCTGGGTGCCGGAACCACCGCGACCACCGCGACCACCGCGACCACCGCCGGCGGGACCGCCGGTCTGCGGGGCGCCGCCCACGCCGGGACGGCCTGCGCCGCCCGGACGCCCCCGGCCGGGACCACCAGGACGACCCGGGCGGGTGCCCGGCTGGGCGAGTTGCCCACTCGCCTGCTTGGGCATCATCGCGGGATTGGGGCGCGGCAGGCCAGATGTACCACCCGGTCGCGGCATCCGCTGGGCGTCTGCACCGGGACGAGGGCCCCGAGGCGCTGCGCCCTGACCGGGCTGACCGCCCGGACGACGCTGCCCCATGCCCTGGGACGGGGCGAACGGGTTGTTGCCGGGGCGCGGAGCTCCTGGACGACGCTGCGCAGCGGCTGCACCCGGTTTCGCCTGGGTAGGCAAGCCACCGGAGGCGCCGGGGCGCGAAACCGGCGGACGCGGCCCCGGGGTCGGACGTGCAGCTCGGGGCGTCTCGGCGGCAACCGTGTGCTGGGGGCTGGGGCTTGCCTCGGTCTGGCCGGGGCTTGGGCTGGAGAAGCTCGGGGGCGCGTCGCCAACCTTGGGTGCGGCCGGCTTGACGACACCAGGCTTGGCAACTCCAGGCTTGGGCGCGAAGGGCCTCGGCGCAACCAGGCTGGGCGTCGTGACCGTCCCCGCAGCCGCAGGCGTGTCTGCAACAGGCGGCTCGGGTGGCGGCTGGGTGCGGCCGCCGTCCGCCGTCTTCGTCACGACGCGCGGAGTGGGCACCGGGCCTGGCTTGAGGGTTGCCGTCGGCTTGTCTGTCGACGAAGCCGCGGGCTTTTCTTTCTCAGGTGCGGGAGCTGCACCGCCCTGGTCGGACTTGATCTTCTCGGTGACCCGACGCACAACCGGCGCCTCGATCGTCGAAGAAGCTGAGCGAACGAATTCGCCCATGTCCTTCAACTTGCCCAACAGTTCTTTGCTTTCGAGTCCAAGCTCCTTGGCGAGCTCATAGACGCGGACCTTTGCCACTACTCTCCTTCAGGTCCGGCCTGGAGCCAGGACCAATTAGTTGGTGTGAATGCTCATTTGCAGATACTCATCGAGCGGTCATGAGCGTGAGCCCACTTTCCTGGTTTGCCGACCGAGGCCGGACTGCACCTGACGGTGTCTGGTTGACCCTGCTGTTTTGGGACCCTGGGGCTGGTTTTGACCCTGGGGTTTCAGGGCAGCATGGGGCGCTGCAAGAGCTGAGGGATTTGAGTCCCGACGGCGACTGTCGCCACCAGCGGACCCAAATACCACCCGCCTTCGGCGAGCGCAACAGGAAGTGTAGCAAAACGCCGCGGATTACCGCGTACCGGGGAGCTGGCACAGCCCGGCGTCGTTCACCCGAGCCCGGAAGGCCCTGGCAAAACCACCACGTCGGCACGCCTGACCCAGACAGTTCGGATCAGCGTGCAGCCAGGCACCTCGCCCTGCGGCCGTTCGGCAGGGATCCGGGGTGACGATCCCGTCGACCAGCACGAAACGCTGCAGCTCGGTCTGCGCCACCACGCGCCGGCAACCCACGCAGGTGCGCAGCGCGACGTGGCGCGCACCTTGGGCCACCACCTCTGTCACTGGTCCTGGGGCTCAGTGTCCGGCCGAATGTCGATCCGCCAGCCAGTGAGTCGAGCTGCCAGCCGCGCATTCTGCCCTTCCCTGCCGATCGCCAGCGACAGTTGGTAGTCCGGGACGATGACGCGTGCCGCACGGGCTTCGCGGTCGACGACCGTCACCGAGCTCGCCTTGGCCGGGGAGAGTGCGTTGGCGACAAACCGCGCCGGATCCTCCGACCAGTCGATGATGTCGATCTTCTCTTCGTTCAGCTCGTGCATCACGGCTCGCACCCGCTGCCCCATCGGACCGATGCAGGCACCCTTGGCGGAGACATCGGGATGGTTGCTGTGCACGGCGATCTTGCTGCGATGGCCCGCCTCGCGAGCGATCTCCTTGATCTCGACGATGCCCTGCTCGATCTCGGGCACCTCAAGCTCGAACAGCTTGCGCACCAGGCCGGGGTGGGTGCGGGAAACCACCACCTGCGGCCCCCTCAGGTCTTTGCGGACGCTGACGACGTAGACGCGCAGCCGCTTGCCGTGGCTGTAGTCCTCACCGGGCACCTGCTCGGACGGCGGCATGATCGCCTCCATCTGGCCAAGATCGACCCGCACCGTGCGCCGGTCACGATCCTGCTGGACGGTGCCCAGCACGATGTCACCCTCGATGGCGGAGTAGCGGCCGTACTTCTGCTCGTCCTCGGCCTCGCGCAACCGTTGCAGGATCACCTGGCGAGCGGTGCTCGCAGCAACCCGTCCGAAGTCGCTGGGGGTGTCGTCGTACTCCCCGATCACCTCACCCGCTTCATTCTTCTCGGGCACCAGCACGGAGGTCTTGCCGGTCTTGTGATTCAGCTCGACGCGAGCACCCGCCACCGGGGAGTCGGTCTTGTTGTAGGCGTTCAGGAGGGCGTCCTCCAGCGCCTTGACCAGGTAGTCGAACGGGATGTCCTTCTCGCGCTCGATGGCACGCAGCGCACTCATGTCGATGTCCATCAGTGATTCTCCTACTCCAGTTCCCCAGCATCGGCGGCTTCGTCATCCGCCCCGGTGGGAGGGTTCAATTCCACCTGGACGAGGGCCTTGGTGATCTGGTCAAGGCCGATCAGACGCAGGTGCTCGTCAACGTCCAGGGTGGCGCCGTCCGCGTCACTGTCCTTGAGCCGGCCCGTCAACCTGGACCCGTCCGACAAGGTGCAGGACAACAGCCGGCCCCGGTTGCGGCGAAAGTGCGCGGCGGTGGTGAGCGGGCGGCCCACACCACGCGAGCTGACCTCCAGCGTGTAGGGCTGAGTGCCCACGACGTCGGCTTCGTCCAGGGCTCGGGAGATGGCGCGGGTGGCCTCGGCGATCTGGTCGAGATCAGGGCCGGAACCCTGCGGGCCGTCGCCGTCCAGAGTGACTCGCACCAACCTGCGCTGGCCGGCCGGGACTACCTCGATGGCGTCGACCTCCAGGCCGCAGTCAGCCACGATGGGGCCCAGCAACTCGGTCAGCGTCTTGTGGTTCACGCCAGGCTCCTTCATCCGTTTGTGGTGGTGCACTTGTGACCCGCCCTTGGGCGGTCGTTTCGGACAAGCATAGCCGCGCCGAAGGTAGGGTCGTCCCCGTGAAGACACCGGACCAGCAACCCCCACCGCGCGTGGGCATCAGCCGCCGGGTTCTCCTCGGTGCGCTGGCTGCGGCCGGTGGCGCTGTCGTTCTGTCGGGCTGCTCCCCCAACCCTGTCGTGTCAGGCGACCGTCGTACCACGAAGGTCCAGCGGGCTGCCACACTGCCCGAGTCCCAACGCGACGCCGCCGTCATCGAGCTGGGACTGGCGGCTGCCTTCACCGAGCTCAGCGCCCGCGCCGAGGGCTGGGCCGCCGACCCAGGGACGCCCCAGTGGTGCCGGGCTGCCGCCACCGCACACGCAGCGCATGCCGGGGTGCTCGTTCAGGCCGACCCGTTGGCTGGCGCCCATGGTGATCGAACGCCGCTGGCATCACTGCCGGCCGCGACCCCCGCACCGGCCAACGACCTGACCCAGGCATTGATCCAGATCGAGACGCAACTGAGCGCTGCGATCGACCGGTACCGGCAGCTGCTCGCCGACCGCATCGGTGCGGAGGCGCTGTTGTTCGTCTCGCTGCAGGCCTGCGCCCAGGCGCTGCTGAGCGCTGTCGAGGCGAAGCTGGCCGGCAACGGGCTGGGGCCCGCGCTGGAAGCCGGCGCCGCCGTACCGGTGCGTGTCGAAGTGGGCAGCCGCGCGGAAACCCTGGCCGTCACGCTGACCCATCTGGACGCACTGGTGTATGCCCTGCAGACCGCCATCGGGAGGCTCCCCCGCCGTGATCCGCTGGCTGTGACGCTGGAGACCCGGCTCCCGCAGGCCCAAACCGAGCGGAACCAGGTGGCGGCGCTGATTGCCGGCGTCGGCGCCACGCCCGGCGCACCGCAGCTGCACTACGAGTTGCCACCCTTCGGCACTGCCCTGCAGATGGGCAACGCCATCGGAGCGCTGGAGCGCAACGTGATGGACGGCTGGGCTCGGGTGGCCGCGGCCAGCGAAGTGGAGCGTGCGGCGGCTCTGCTCGCCATGAACGCCCAAGCCGCCCAGGTGCGGGCCCGCGGCGTGGCTCTCAGCTACTGGCCGGGCTGGGTTTGACCGGAAGAGCCCGTGCTGATCTTGGCCTACACTCAAGGGGTGGCCGCACCCTCCACCACCCGTGAGCAGGCAGCACTGCGGCTCTCCCTCGCAGTGAGCCTCGCCATCGCGTTGTTTGCCGTTTCGTTGGGCCTGCTGGCCAACTCGCAGGTCGTCCTCTTCGACGGCGTGTACACCCTCATCGGGATGGCGCTGACCACCCTCTCTATTGCTGCGGGGCGTGTCGCGAGCAGGGGCCCCTCCGTGCGATTCCCGTTCGGGCTGGAGGCGTTGATACCGATCGTGATCGGGGTGCAGGGTCTCGCACTGCTCGGCACGATCGCCTACGCCGGGTTGGAGGCGGTGCGCGTCATCCTCGATGGTGGCTCGGAGGTCGCCGCCGGCGCGGTGGCGGTGTACGGGGCGGTCACTGCGCTCGCTTCGCTCCTGGTGGTCCGCCGGTTGCGCAAGGCAGACCCGACCTCCGACCTCCTGGACGCCGAGGCCAAGGCCTGGTGGGCAGGGTTCATCCTCAGTTCGGTTGTGCTGGTGGGGTCGCTCGGCGCGCTCGGGCTCCGTGCCCTGGGACTGACGGGCATCGAACCGTTCGTGGACCCGGTGCTGGTGCTCATCGCGAGCGCGGTACTCGTCCCGACGCCGCTGGCGATGCTGCGCGCCACCGCTGTCGAACTGCTGGAGGGCGCCCCGGGCCCTGAGGTGATGGGCCCGGTGTCGGTCGCGATCGACGAGGTCCGGGACGAGCACGGCCTGCCCGACGCGATCCTGCGCGTCAGCAAGCTCGGCCGCAAGCTGTACGTGGAGGCGGATTTCGTGGTGGCACAGGGCACCTGGGACGTGGCCGGCGAGGACCGGGTGCGCCGCGCGGTGGCCGCGCGACTCGACCCGCTGCCGTATGACCTCTGGCTCAACGTCGAGCTCACAACGGATCCGGAACTCGCGCGCTGATCGCAACAGACGCGCGGCGCAGCGCCGAGCGAGCCACTACTGCAGCAGTTGCCAGCTGTCCCAGGCCAGCCGGGCCCCCAAAATCAGGATCGCGACCAGGAACACCCGGCGGATGAAGGCGCTGCCGTGCTTCAGGGCCGTGCGCGCCCCGAGAAAGCCGCCCGTCAGGTTTGCCGCGGCCATGGGCAGCCCCACCGTCCACCAGATATTGCCGCTGTGCCAGAACACGGCGATGGCGGCAACGTTGGTGGTGAGGTTGGCCAGCTTGGCCAGCACGGAGGCCTGCAGGAAGCCGTAGCCCAACAACGCCACCAGCCCGATCACGAAGAAGGTGCCGGTGCCCGGCCCGATCAGACCGTCATAGAGGCCACACACCAGACCCAGGATGCCCAGCGTCGCGTAGTGCCGGGCGCCGTCGTACTTGAGCTCGTGCTGAAGACCCATCGACGGACGCCGGAGCGTGAAAATGCCGACGCCGACCAGCACGACCAGAACGAGCGGCACGAAGACGTCGCGCGGCAGGTACTGCACCGCCCGAGCCCCGATGAAGGAGCCCGCGAAGGCGAAACCGACGAGCGGAGCCGCGCTGGCCAACTCGAGAGCAACAGAACGCAGGTAGGTGACGGACGCGGTGAGCGTCCCCGCCACCGAACTCAGCTTGTTGGTCCCCGACACTGTTGCCACCGGGGTGTCGGCAGGCAGCCCGATCAGCAGCGCCGGCAGCTGGATCAGCCCTCCGCCGCCGACCACGGCATCCAGCCAACCGGCCAGAAACGCGGCGAGGACAAGGGCAATCAGCACCTCCAGGCTCGGCGTCATGAGGTCAGTGCGCGGTGTGCTGGATCTCCGCCAGGATGGCGTCCAGCGCATCAGCGACCGGCACCTCGCGCCGGTCGCCCGACTTGCGGTCCCTGATCTCGATGCTGCCCTCTGCCAGGTTGCGGCCGATCACGACAGTCGTCGGCATGCCCAGGATCTCCGAATCCTTGAACTTGACGCCGGGGCTTGCCTTGCGGTCGTCCAACAGCACCCGAACACCCTTGGCACTGAGCTGGGCGGCGATGTCTTCGGCGTAGCGGAACACGTCCTCGTCCTTGCCGGTGGCCAGCAGCATCACGTCGTAGGGCGCCAACTCCCTCGGCCAGCACAGCCCCTTGTCGTCGCAGGTGGTCTCAGCCACTGCGGCCACGGCGCGGCTGATGCCGATCCCGTAGCTGCCCATGGTCACGGTCACGAGCTTGCCGTTCTGGTCGAGCACCTTCAGCCCCAGGGCCTCGGCGTACTTGCGGCCCAGCTGGAAGATGTGGCCCATTTCCATGCCGCGAGCCAGGCTCAGCGGGCCGGAACCGTCGGGGCTGGGGTCGCCGTCGCGCACGTTGGCGACATCCATCACGCCATCAGAGGTGAAGTCCCGACCGGCCACCAGGTCGTAGACGTGCCGGTTGTGCTCATTTGCGCCGGCGACCCAGCTGGTGCCAGGCACCACCCGCGGATCCAGCATGTAACGAACCTTGGCGCTGCGTTCGATGCCCAGCACCTGCTCGGCGCCCTTGACCGGCCCGATGTAGCCCTTGACCAGGCCGGGGTACTTCAGGAAATCGTCGTCAGTGAAGGCCTCGACCTCGGCCGGGCTCACCGCGGCTGCCAGCCGGCTCTCGTCGATGTCGCGATCTCCAGGCAACGCGATCACCAGCGGCTCGCGGGTGCCGTCGAGGTTCCTGAGCATGAACACCACATGCTTGAGCATGTCCGCGGCAGCCCACGGCCGCGCCTCGCGCGGGTACAGCTCGGTGGACAACTGCACCAGGTCGTCGATGGTGCCGGCGTCTGGGGTGTACTCCACGTGGGCGGCTGGTGCATCGGTGTAGTCGATGGGATCGGGCGCGGGGATGCGCACTGCTTCCACGTTCGCCGCGTAGCCACCCGGGCTGCGCACGAAGGTGTCCTCACCGTTCTCGTTGATCGCCAGGAACTCCTCGGACGCTGAACCACCCATGGCCCCCGCGTCCGCCTTGACGATCACGAACTCGATGCCCAAGCGGTTGAACACGTTGACGTAGACGTCCCGGTGGGCCTGGTAGGTGCGCGCCAGCCCGGCGTCGTCGACGTCGAAGGAGTAGGCGTCCTTCATCACGAACTCGCGGCACCGCAGCAAGCCGGCCCGCGGGCGGGCCTCGTCGCGGTACTTGATCTGGATCTGGTACAGGACCAGCGGCAGATCCTTGTAGGACGAGTAGAGGTCCTTCACCATGAGGGTGAACATCTCTTCGTGCGTGGGGCCGAGCAACATGTCGGTGCCACGACGGTCCTGGAGCCGGAACAGGTTGGGCCCGTACTCGGTCCACCGCCCGGAAGCCTCGTAGGGATCGCGCGGCAGCAGCCCGGGGAAGCGCACCTCCTGGGAGCCCATGGCGTCCATTTCCGCACGGACGATCTGTTCGACGTTGCGCAGCACCTGCAGGCCCAGCGGCAGCCAGGAGTAGATGCCGGGGGCGACTCGACGGATGTAGCCGGCGCGCACCAGCCAGCGGTGGCTGGGGATCTCGGCGTCGGCCGGGTCATCGCGCAGGGTACGCACGAACAGCTGTGTCATCCGGGTGATCACGAGAACTCCTCCAAGGTGCGCCCTCGCGCACCACTCGACGCACCAGCCTAGCGGGCCAGGGCCGCTGCACTGGAACAGGCTCAGTACAGGACGGTGGCCAGCTCGCCGTAACGCCTGAACCCGATTGTCTGGTAGAGCCGCAGGGCCCGGATGTTGTAGTCGTTCACGTACAGCGAGACGACCGGGAACTGCCGGCGACACAGCACCACCACCGACGCCATGGCCGGCACGGACAACCCCTGGCCACGCAGGCCCGGTTCCAGCCAGACGCCTTGAACCTGGCAGTACTGGCCGGTGGCTGCACCGATGTCGGACTTGAAGATCACCTTGGCATCCCGCACCCAGCCGAAGGCCCGCCGCTGGGCGATCAGCGTCGACACGTACGCCCGGTAGCTTCCGCCGCCATCCAGCGGACTGACCCCGACCTCCTCGGTGTACATCCGAACAGCAGCCTCGAAGTAGGGCTGGAGTTCGTCTTCACCAACGTGGCGCACATCGGGATTGCCCGGCAACTGGGGGTCGTGATCCATCACCAGCAGCGGCTGGTGCGGTCGGATCTGTCTGGGATGGGCCCAGCTGTCCCCGTACCGGGCCACCAGCAACTCGTGCAGCCGGAGCACCTGCTGCGCGTTGCCCATGATGGACTGCGTCCAGCGTCGATGACCGATCTTGCTGGCGAAGGCGGCCAACGCTTCGTCATCGGCGCCGACCGGTACCAGGTTCCCACCCGCGTGGCACAGGGCCACCAGCTCCCGGCCGCGATAGCAGCCCCACAAGGTGCAGCCCAGCCGGTCGATGCCACAGGTCGAGATCCGGCTGGCGACGAACAGGTTCTCGACCGGGTCCCGGCGCAGCAGGTCGTGGACGACCTGCCGGTCCGCGTCACCCAGCGCCCGGATCCGGACCGGCATCTCAGCGGGTCACTACTTCCGGGGTACCTTCAGAGGTCATTTCGGCCGCCAGTTTGTGGGCCAACTCCACCAGCGTGGCAACAATCTCGTCCTCGGGCACGGTCTTGATCACCTGGCCACCAAGGAAGATCTGGCCTTTGCCGTTGCCTGCTGCGCACCCCAGGTCGGCCTCCCGAGCCTCCCCTGGACCGTTGACGACACAGCCCATCACGGCCACCCGCAGCGGCACCTTGATGTCCTTGAGCGCCTCGGTGACAGCGTCTGCCAACCTGTACACGTCCACCTGGGCGCGACCGCAGGAGGGGCAGCTGATGATCTCCAGCTCACGGCGGCGAAGTCCGAGCACTTCCAGGATCTTGCAGCCGACCTTCACCTCTTCCACCGGCGGAGCCGACAGGCTGACCCGGATGGTGTCGCCGATGCCCTGGGCCAGCAGCGCGCCCATGGCCACTGCGCTCTTGATCGTGCCCTGGAAGGCCGGGCCGGCCTCTGTGACGCCCAGGTGCAGCGGGCAGTCGATGGCTTCGCTGAGCAACTGGTAGGCACGGATCATCACCACTGGGTCGTGGTGCTTGACGGAAATGGCGAACTGGTCGAAACCGACATCCTCGAAGAGCCGAGCCTCGCGCAGTGCCGATTCGACCAGTGCCTCTGGCGTTGCCGACCCGTACTCGGCCAGCAATCGTGGATCGAGCGAGCCGGCGTTGATGCCGATCCGGATCGAGACCCCGGCAGCCGTGGCGGCCTTGGCGATCTGGGCGACCTGGTCGTCGAAGGCCTTGATGTTGCCCGGATTGACCCGCACCCCGGCGCAGCCGGCGTCGATCGCGGCGAAGACGAATTTCGGGTTGAAGTGGATGTCGGCGATCAGCGGGATGGGGCAGGCGGCCGCCAGCGCAGGCAACGCGTCCGCATCCCGTTGCCGTGGGCATGCCACCCGGATGATGTCGCAGCCTGCGTTGACCACCTCGGCGATCTGGCGCAGGGTGGCCTCAACATCATCGGTGCGGGTGTTGCACATCGACTGGACCGTGATGGGGGCTCCCCCACCAACCTGCAACTTGCCCAGTCTGACGGCCCGGGTCTTGCGGCGAGGTGCCAGCCCGATGGGCGCGACAGGGGTACTTGGCTCGGCGCCTGCTACCCCGCTCTGGTTGTTGGTCATTGCTCTGCTGTGATCTGCGTTCATTGCTTCGCTTTCTCGACGGACGGTTCAACCTTACGCACTCGCCACCCGACTAGGTGGTGCTTGCAGTCACCGCCGGTGGGAGGCCGCACATCCTGCGGGCCTGCTCCCGGGCCCACTGATCAGCGGCCAGCACCGCGTCGACGGTGAGATCCGCGCTGCGGACGTGATTGGTGGTCAGGTGCTCGTCCAGGACCGCTCCGATGGTGTCGACGATGCCCAGGAAGCTGAGCCTCCCGTCACAGAAGGCGTCCACACAAACCTCGTTGGCGCCGTTGTACACCGCCGGCGCGGTGCCGCCGGCCTTGCCGGCGCGACGAGCCAGTTCGACGGCCGGGAACGCCTCGTGATCAAGGGGCTCGAACGTCCAATTGGTGGCAGTCCCCCAGTCGCAGCCGGCTGCGACATCGGGCAGGCGAGCCGGCCAGGTGAGAGCCAGGCCGATCGGCAACTTCATGTCCGGCGGACTGGCCTGAACGATGGTGGCGCCGTCGACGAACTCCACACCACTGTGCACGATCGACTGCGGATGCACGACCACCTGGATGTCGTCCAGGCTGACGTCGTAGAGCAGACCGGCCTCCAACAGCTCCAGGCCCTTGTTCACCAGCGTTGCGGAGTTGATGGTGATCACCCGTCCCATTTGCCAGGTGGGGTGGGCGAGCGCCTGGGCCGGGGTGACGGTGCCCATCTGTGCCCGGGACCAGCCGCGGAAGGGCCCGCCGGAGGCAGTGAGCACGAGCCGGCGAACCTCGTTCGAGCCGCCGCCGCGCAGGCACTGAGCGAAAGCCGAGTGCTCGGAGTCGACGGGGACCAGTTGGCCAGGGGCAGCAGCGCTGGTGACCAGGGGCCCGCCGATCACCAGGGATTCCTTGTTCGCCAGCGCCAGGGTGGTACCTGCCCGGAGTGTGGCCAGCGTGGCGTGCAGGCCGGCGGACCCAGTGATGGCGTTGACCACTACGTCAGCCTCCGCCAGCGCGGCCAGCCGGGTGCAGGCTTGTTCGCCTGTCGTCACCAAGGGTGTCGGGGTGGCCACTTTGCGCAGCCGGGCCTCGGCTTCCAGAGCCGCCCTGAAGGCCACCTCGGCCTGCGGGTCTGAGATGGCGACGTGGTCGGGACCGAAGTCGAGCACCTGGTTGGCCAACAGCGCTGGCTGGCCACCGCCGGCACCCAGCGCCAGCACCCGGAAGCGGTCACGACGCGGCTCGATCACCTCCAGTGTCTGGGTGCCGATCGAGCCTGTACTACCCAGCACGACGACGTTGCGGGACTGGCCGGGCGAGGATGCACGATCATTGCTGCTCACCCGACCAGTCTGGCACGGCTCAACGATGGAGCTCAGCGATTGCGGCCGTGGCCACCCAGCACGCCGGCATCATGGGCCGCAATGACCGCGTCCGCCTGGGCCTGGGTCAGTTTGCCATCCTTGACGGCAGCGTCCAGACGCTCCTTCAAATTGGCCGCCCTGTCGGCCTGCTGGGTGGCCTGTCGGTTGGCCGACACCGTCTTGAGGGCGTCCGCGACCTTGGCTTCGTCCAGATTCAGCTCTGCGGCCAGGATCTTGGCCTCCTGGGCGCGCCGGGCATCAATGTCGGCCTGGCTACGATCCCGACCGCGTTCGGTGGTGGCGCCGAGCTCAGTGCGCGCCTTCTCCTGAGCTGCTTTCAGTGCGTCCTCGGAAACCCCGAGCGCCTTGGCCAGCTCGGCAACGTGCTGCTGGGAGCCGAAGCCAACACCACCCTGAGGGCCACGCTGATCGGCATTGCGGCGTTGGCCCTGCATGCGATTCTGTTCGCCCGTGTCGTTGCCCTGGCCGCCAGTCGCGCTGGAGCTGGCCGAGGGTGTCTGGGTCTCGTCCGCGCTGGCGATGCTGCCCAGCCCGAATGCGGAGCCCATCATGAGTGCGCCGGCACCGAGCCCAATCGTCATCTTCTTGAGGTTCATGTCCACTCCTTGTGTTCACTCACCGAGGGTTCGGTTCGTTGTCACCACTTCACCGCGGCCCTGTGTCAGCTCCGTCAGGGCCGAGTGATGGTTCGGTGAAGGATTGTGAGGCTTGTGTGAAGTCGTCCGCGACCGGCACCCGGCTAGCATGAATCGACCCGTTGTTGGATTGCCAACCCCCTGCTGGAGGGATCTGCTGATGACCCGGCGCCGCCTGCCAGAGATCGAGATCGAGACCCTGGCCCAGTTCGATGCGATGCTCGCTCACACCACCCACCTGCACAACTGGACGTTGCGCTCGCTGGATCTGACCCAACGTTCCAGGCAGTTGGCCGCCGTGGACCCAGCTGGGGGCTTGTTCCTGGGGTGCACCTTCGACGACGCCGACGAGGACGCCCTGCGGGAACGGGGCGCGTTGATCTTTCCAGCACTGCCCACCCTGCCGTTCGACGCCTACCGGCCCAGGCTCTACCAGGCCGCGGAGCTGTACGACGCGGTGGCCAGGGGCGACGTCTACTCCGAGTGCACCGACGCCGCTGTCTACGCCTGGTTTCGAGGGCACGGTCCCCGACCCGGCGTGCCCGCCACACTGGCCATGAGCCTGCACGACCACGCCATCTCCGACGCTCTCGACGACCTGTGCGCAACCATTGACCCCGCCATGGCGGTGGGGATCATGGGTGGCCACGCCCTCCAGCGCGGCAACGACGACTACGTCGGAGCCGCCCGGTTGGGGTCCCAACTGAGCCTCGCCGGGCGCACGGTGATGACTGGCGGCGGCCCGGGCGCCATGGAGGCCGCGAATCTCGGCGCCAGACTGGCCGGGCAGTATGGGGTCCTCGGTGATGCCATCCAGCGACTGGCAGCAGCACCCACCTTCGCCGAGGACATCACCTACTGGGCGCAGACCGCCCTCGACGTGCTGCAGAACACCCGGGCCACGGGCACCAGCATCGGCATCCCCACCTGGTTCTACGGCCACGAGCCGCCCAACGTCTTCGCGACCGGGATTGCCAAGTACTTCAGCAACGCGCTCCGCGAAGACACCCTGCTGGAGCGGTGCGCGGGCGGACTGATCTATCTGCCCGGGGCCGCCGGCACGGTCCAGGAGGTGTTCCAGGCAGCCACCCGCAACTACTACGCACCGGAGGGCACCAACCTTGCGCCGATGATCCTGGTCGGCGTCCACCATTGGACCGGGGAACTACCGGTGTGGCCACTGCTGGACCGGCTGGCCCAGGGAAGGCCGATGGAGCACGGCATCCACCTGGCGGAGACTGTCGACGATGCCGCCGAGGTCCTGCTCGGCAGCTGAAAGGTGCGCCCGGCTACTCGTAGAGGACGTAATCGGGGATGGGGGTCAACGCCATCACCTGGGCGGGGGTCATCAGTACCCCGCTGGTAGCGACGTCCTCCTCATAGAAGAGCTTGAACCCCGGATTCACGAAGTCAGGGGTGTTGGCCAGCACCCGCTGGTAGGTGTCGTTCTTGGGCCCGGGGCCACCGATCCCGTCAACCGACCGCACCTGGGCCACACCGTAGAAGTCCTGCACTCGTTCGGGATCCTTGATGATCGTCGGATGCAACTGGTGGGTGACCAGCACCTTCTCAGGCAGGTCGTGTTTGACCACCAGGACGTGCAGGTACTCGGAGCACTCGTCCAGATCAGCCGCCGTCATGGAGCCGAACACCCGGCCGGGGGTTTGCCCGGGACCAACAGCCCATTCCGGATCGAGGGCGACCCCGACGTCAGGCTCGACCAGCCATTTCTCGTAGTACTTCAATTCATCGAGGAACCTGGCCCGGCCGGGCTGGATGTTGAGCAGCAGGTAGGCGCGGTGCTTGCGCGCCATCGCGTGGTACTCGTCGATGACGGCGTCATCCATCCGGCTGTTGTAGTCGCCGTCATCACCCGGGACGCCGTGTACCACGGTGGCGATCAGCTCGAGCACGGGCAGCACCTCCCGATCACCCGCGTAGGCATCCTTGAAGCGTTCCTCGATCTCGATGACACGATCTTCCAGGCTGCCGATGCCCAATCTGCCGAGCGCTGGGGACAGGGGGGCACCCGAGTAGCCGACCAGGCGGTACCGCGGGAACACGACACGCCCGCCGCGAGGCAACTCCTTCGGCGGCGGGGGCGGGGGCGTCGCTGTGGGAGTGGCCGAGCTGGCGGCTGTCCCTGCGGGCTGCTGAGCCGTGCAGGCGGCCAGTCCTGAAAGAGCTGCCACCGCAGCTGCCCCGGACAGTCGGCGACGAGTCAGTTTCATTGCTGCAGCCTACAAGGTCGCCACCTCACCCCCCATTCGCTCTCAGGTCAGGGCTGACGCACGGCCGCAGCAAGCTGTCCACAGGCCCCATCGATCTCCCGGCCGCGAGTGTCGCGCATGTTGACGGGCACCCCATGGTTCTCGAGGTGGCGGAGAAACGTCTGTTCGTCCTGCCTGCGGGAGGCTGTCCACCTGGAGCCGGGGGTGGGGTTGAGCGGAATCAGGTTGACGTGGAACCAGCCCCAGTCGCCACGCGACTGCAGCTTGCGAGCCAGCAGGTCTGCCCGGAAGGGCTGGTCGTTCACGTCCTTGATCAGTGCGTACTCGATGCTCACTCGCCGCTTCGTGGCCCGGGCGTACTCCCAGGCGGCGTCCAGCACCTCGTCGGTCTTCCAGCGCAGATTGGCGGGGACCAGCTCGTCACGCAGTTCGTCGTCGGGGGCATGCAACGACACTGCCAACGTCACGGGCAAGTCCTCAGTGGCCAGTTGGCGCATCCTGGGCACCACTCCGACCGTGGACACCGTGACGCCACGGGCGCTGATGCCGAGCCCGTCCGGCTGCGGTCGGGTGATCTCGCGGATTGCCTGCAGAACCTGCGGGTAGTTGGCCAACGGCTCGCCCATGCCCATCAAGACGACGTTGTTGATCCGCCCGGGACCGCCGGGCACCTGACCGTTCGCCAGCAGCCGGGCGCCGTCCAGCACCTGGGCGACGATCTCGGACGTGGTCAGGTTGCGCTGCAGCCCAGCCTGCCCGGTGGCGCAGAACGGGCAGCCCATGCCGCACCCGGCCTGGGAGCTGATGCACACGGTCGCCCGGCTCGGGTAGCGCATCAGCACAGACTCGACGACAGCGCCGTCACACAACGACCAGGCGGTCTTGATGGTGGTGCCTCCGTCGGCGCTGCGTCGCTGGAGGACGGTCAGCAGCGAAGGAAAGAAAGCCGAGGCCAGCTGTCCGCGCAACGCCTGGGGCAGGTCGGTCCAGTCATTCGGGTCTTCCTCAAGGCGGACGAACCAGTGGGTGCTGATCTGCTTGGCCCGGAATGCCGGCAGGCCCAGGTCCACGACGGCGCGGGCGCGCTGTTCGACGGACAGGTCCATCCAGTGGGTGGGCGGCCGTTGGGTGGACGACATCGTGCGCGCTGCTCTGGCGGGACTTGCGGGATCTGGCACGGCCCCAAGCTACCCGCTGACCTTCAAGGTGAACACCACCGGCCCGCGTTTGCTGGAGCGAGCCACCACAAAGCCTGGTAGATCGCCCCTCGCCTCGCCGCAGTCAGGGGTGCCGTCCGGGGCGCCCTGCGCGCAGGTTGCACAGCCTCCTTCAGGACAGGCCGATCCCATCACCCGACGTTCCAGCACACCCAGCAGTTGCAGGTGGTCAAGGGCTGCTTCGACCGTGGCAGCGTCCAGCCCGGTCACAGCTGTGACAGCGGGAATGGTGCCGGCCCCGGCAATGATGGCATCGCGCACCGCGCGCAACGGGCCGTGGGAAGCACCCCCGCCGACACTGCCTGCATTCACGACGTCACCACCAATCCGATCCGGAAGATGAGGGCGGCCAGCAACCACGCCAGCATGAACTGACCGAACAAACCGGCCACCGTCCACCGTTTGCCGATTTCACGAGCCTGCGCAGCCAGGGTGGCCAGGCACGGGGCGTAGGACAACAGGAAGACCAGGAAGGCGGCGGCCGCCAACTGCGGATGCCCCCCGGAGGCCTGCGAGAACGCGGCCATCAGCTGGGCGTTCAGGTCGCCCACGCCCGGGTCACCGGCGGCCGCGAACGTCTGCGCCCAGGTCGCGATGATGGCCTCCTTGCCCAGCAGTCCGGTCACCAACGCACCCACGATCCGCCAATCCCCGAAGCCGGTCAGGGCGAACAGCGGCGCCATCAGCCCGGCCAACGCCCCATAGAGGCTGTCGGCGACAGGCACCTGCCCCAGCGGCACCCCGGAGGTGACCGGGATGGCCTGGAGCAGCCACACCACGACCACAGCAGCCATGATGACGCCGCCGGCACTGTGCAGGAAGTCCTTGACCCGCACCCAGATGGCCTGCACGATCTGCTTGAACCGTGGCACCTGGTAGCGCGGCAGTTCCATCACCAGCGGCGAGTTGCCCATGGCTCGCCAGATGGTGGACTTCAGAGCCAACCCGATCAACACGACGAGCAGGATCGAGATCAGGTACATCCCGAAGACCACCGTCCCCGCCTGGGCCGGGAAGAACGCCTGAGCCACCATCACGTACACCGTCAACCGGCCCGAGCAGCTCGCCAACGGGATCAGCAGCACGGTCAGCAGCCGGTGTCGTGGGTTGGCGAGCGCGCGTGCCGACGTGATCGCAGGCACGTTGCAGCCGAAGCCCACGATGATCGGCAGGAAGGCCATCCCGGGCAATCCGATGGCCCGCATCAACCGGTCTGCGATGACAGCACCGCGTGCCATGTAGCCGGACTCCTCCAGCAGCGCCAGCAGCCCGAACATGATGGCCATCAGCGGCAAGAAACTCAGCACCGTGCCGACACCGCCGATGAGCCCGTGCAACACCAGGCCGTGCACCATCGGATGGGTGATGTGCAGGGCGTCGAGCAGCCAACTGGCTCCACCGGAGACCGGGCCGCTGAACAACCGCGCCAACCAGACCTGGACCGGGCCGGCGGTCGCGGTGGCAGTCTGGAACACCAACCACATGGCCAGCAGGAACGCCAGCACCCCGCCCACCGGATGCAGCAGCAGGTTGTCGGCTCGCTCGGAGCGGGTCACCACTGGTGTCGACGGGCGCGAGACAGAGTGCCGGACGACCTCGTCCACCCAGGCGAAGCGCTGGTCGGCTGCGTCGAAGTCGTCAGCCGGCACCTCATCGGGATCGACTCGGGGGTGCAGCGGCGGTGCCGCCAGGGACTCCTGGACAGCCAGCGCCAGCGCGTCGGTGTCCTCGCCGTTGCGAGCACTCACAGCGACCACAGGGCATCCCAGTCGGCGACTCAGCTCCGGCACGTCGACGATCAGCTGCTGCCGGGCCGCCCTGTCCATTCTGGTGAGCGCCACGATCACCCGGACGGGATTCTCTCGCAGCTCCGCGACCCGGTAGAGGCCGCGCGGCAGGTTGCCCACGTCAGCGACGACCACGACCACGTCCGGAGCGGGCTGGCCAGCGGCACCCAGCAGAACGTCGCGGGCGAGTTGCTCGTCAGGACTGCGGGCCTGCAGCGAATAGGCTCCTGGCAGGTCGATCACGTCCAGACCGGGCGTGCCTCGCCAGCGGCCGCGGCCGACCTCGACGCTGGTGCCCGGCCAGTTGCCGACGCCGAGTTTCTGACCGGTCACCGCATTGAACAGACTGGTCTTGCCGCTGTTGGGGATGCCGACGAGGGCCACCGTGCGGGTTTCCTGTGCTGGCGTCGCGTCAGCCATCAGCCACCACGATCACCGGCAGTTGGGTGCAGGTCAGGTGGTCGAGCACGTATCGGCAGTGCCCCACCTGGACGACCCTGCCACCGCCGGGGGTCCGCTGCAGAGCCACCACGACAACTCCAGGACGCAGGCCCAGCTCAGCGAGGCGAAGACGCTGGGCATCGTCCAGCGTCGGCCGTCCCAAGGTCAGAGGGACCCTGAGTGCGGCCTGCGCAAGTGAGTGCTCGGCCATGAGGTCATCCTAGGAGTCAGCCCCGAAGCAAGCGCACCCGCCAGGGGTCAGAGCCGCGTCGCCGAGGGCACGAGCAGGTAGAGCACCACCCACGCCACGGGCGCGGCCACCAGCAGTGAGTCGAGGCGATCCATCGCCCCGCCGTGACCGGGCAACAGGTTGCTCATGTCCTTCAGCCCAGCGTCGCGCTTGATCATCGATTCCGCGAGGTCACCCGCCGCCCCCGCAACGGCCAGGCACAACCCGAGCACCACCCCGACCCATACTGCAGCGTCCAGCAGCCAGCTGACCAGCCAGCCGCCAACAGCCGCGGCCAGCAGGGCACCACCGATCCAGCCCTCCCAGGTCTTGCCCGGACTGATGTGCGGCGCCATCTTGTGTTTGCCGAACAACGAACCGAAGAGATAGGCGCCAGTGTCGGAGGCCACCACACACAACAGGTAGCAGGTGGTCCGGGCGATGCCCCGGTCGTCGGCAACCAGGAGCACCAGCGAACTGCCCAGCAGTGGCAGGTAGGCGATGAGGAACAGACTCGCGGAGGCGTCCGGGAGGAAACCCTCGACGCTGCCGCGCAAGCGCCACAGGAGGCTGGCCACCGTCATCAGGGCCAGACCGCCGACGATGACCGCCAGGCCACCTGCCAGGTCTTCGTTGCGCTTGATGACGTAGTAGCTGAGCAGGATCATGACCGGCGTGCCGAACGCCACCGGTTGCCACGTTGGATGTGCGCCCACGCGATGCAGGGCACGGGCAACCTCAAGGACACCGGCGAACAGCGCGACTGCCACGAAGATGGCATACCCCCAGTGCCAGAACCACAGCGGACCGACGATCACGAGGATCAGCCCCACGCCGACCAGGATGGCCACGGGGACGTTGCGCCCGCCCTTCCTGGTCGGCGCGTCGGCTGGTTCATCGGTGCTCGACGGAACCGTTTCGCCGGGCCGAGGGGGAAGCAAGGCTCAGACCTCCAGCAGCTCGGCCTCTTTGGCCTTGAGCAACTCGTCGATCTGCTCGATGTACTTCTTGGTCTGGGTGTCCAGCTGCTTCTCGGCGTGCTTGAGGTCGTCCTCGCCGATCTCCTTGTCCTTCTCGAGCTTCTTCAGACCATCCATCGAGTGCCGGCGGGTGTTGCGCACGGCCACGCGGGCTTCCTCGGCCTTGGCTCGCGCCAGCTTGATGTACTCCTTGCGCCGCTCCTGGGTGAGTTCGGGGATGACGATCCGAACCGCGTTCCCGTCATTGCTGGGGTTGACACCGAGATCGGAATCGCGGATCGCCCGCTCGACCGCCTTCAAGGCACCACGATCATACGGGGTGATCAGCATGGTGCGGGCGTCCTGGGCGTGGAAGCTGCACAGCTGCTGCAGCGGCGTGGTGACGCCGTAGTAGTCAGCCATCAGCTTGCTGAACATCGCCGGGTGAGCCCGACCAGTGCGAATCGTGGCGAAGTCCTCTCTGGCGAACTCGATGGCACCGTCCATCTTCTTGGCGGCGGACTTGATGACGTCGTCGATCACAGCGGACATCCTCTCTCGGTGACGTGGCGCCGCTGACGCGGCCCCGGCTCTCTCGGTGACGTGGCGCCGCTGACGCGGCCCCGGCTCTCTCGGTGACGTGGCGCCGCGAACGCGGCCCCGAGCGTCGTTGTCAGGAATGCACCAATGTGCCGATCTTCTCACCACTGACGGCCCGGGCGATGTTTCCACGGGTGTCGAGGTCGAAGAAGATCATGGTCAGGTTGTTGTCACGAGCCAGGCTGACGGCCGTCGCGTCGGCAACCTTGAGGTCCCTGGCCAGGTAGTCGTCGTAGCTGAGCTCGTCGAACTTGACGGCAGCAGGGTTGGTGGCGGGGTCCGAGTCGTAGACACCGTCGACGCCGTTCTTGCCCATCAGCAGCACTTCGCAGCCGATCTCAAGGGCGCGCTGGGCGGCCACCGTGTCGGTGGAGAAGAACGGCATCCCGGAACCGGCGCCAAAAATCACCACTCGGCCCTTCTCGAGATGCCGGACCGCTTTCAGCGGAATGTAGGGCTCGGCGACCTGACCCATGGTGATCGCCGTCTGCACTCGGGTCACCACACCTGCCCGCTCGCAGAAGTCCTGCAGCATCAGCGCGTTCATCACGGTGCCGAGCATGCCGATGTAGTCGGAGCGGGCGCGGTCCATGCCTGCGTCACTCAGCTGAGCGCCACGGAAGTAATTGCCGCCGCCGACGACGACGGCGACCTGGGTCCCCTGACTGACGACGTCGGCGAGCTGCTCGGCGATGGACGTCAGCACCCTGGTGTCGACCCCGACCTTCCCGGCCCCGAAGGCCTCACCCGACAGCTTCAACATCACGCGTCGGTAGCGCGGTACGGTCACTTTTCCTCCTGCCGCTCTCGCGGAGCGCTGAACGTGCAACATGCGCCGCCCGGAGGCGGCGCATGTCACTCTAGTGTTTACGGCGACCCAGGTGCGGCGCCGATCATTGGTGACCGATCAGGCGCCAGCAGAGAACCGGACGAAGCGGATGATCTCCACACCGGCCGCCTCGGCCAGCTGTCCCACGGTCTTCTTCTCGTCAGCAACGGATGCCTGGTTGAGAAGCACGAAGTCCTTGAAGTAGGAGTTCAGCCGGCCCTCGACGATCTTGGGGATGATCTTCTCGGGCTTACCCTCTTCCTTGGCGATCTCGGCGGCAATCCGGCGCTCGCGATCCAGGACGTCCTCGGGGACGTCGCTCGCCTTGACGTACTCGGCAGCCATCGAGGCAATCTGCAAGGCCGCAGAGTGCACGAAGTCCTTGTCGTCGCCGGTGTACTCAAGCATCACGCCGACCTGCGGCGGCAAGTCCTGCGAACGCCGGTGCAGGTAGACCTCCACCTGCCCGTCGAAGTAGGCGACCTCGGCCAGCCCGAGCTTCTCGCCGATCTTGGCGACCATCGTCTGGATGGCGTCAGCAACGGTCTCACCGCTGGGGAGCACGAGTTCCAGGGCAGCGTCAACCGTGGTCACCTTGTTCGCATCGACGGCATCCACGATCTGGTTGGCCAACTCGATGAACTCACGGTTCTTGGCGACGAAGTCGGTCTCACTGGCCAGCTTGATGATGGCGTGCCCAGAGCTTGCCACCAGGCCATTGCTGGCCTCGCGGTCGGCTCGCTTGGCGGCCTTGGCCGCACCCTTGACGCGCAGCAGCTCGGTCGCTGCCTCAAAATCACCGTCGCACTCCGTGAGTGCCTTCTTGGCATCCATCATTCCCGCGCCGGTTGCGTCGCGGAGCTTCTTCACATCTGCAGCAGTTATTGCCATGTCTGTCCGTTCTTGGATTGGGGGATGGTCACTGAGCGGGGGTCTCGGTGACCGTGACAGCGGGGGCCGCAGCGACGGGGGCTTCGGCGACGGGAGCCTCGACCGGCTCGGAAGCCTCGACCGGCGCAGGTTCGGTGGCCTCGGCGGTGGCCGGCTCCGCGGCGGTGAGCAGCTCACGCTCCCACTCCGGCATGGCTTCGACAGCGGCCGCGGAACCACCACGGGCCATCAGCCCATCGGCGACGGCGTCGGCCACGATGCGGGTCAGCAGGGAGACGGAGCGGATGGCGTCGTCGTTGCCCGGGATCGGGAAATCGACCTCGTCCGGGTCGCAGTTGGTGTCGAGGACCGCAACCACCGGGATGTGCAACTTGCGTGCCTCGTCGATGGCGAGATGTTCCTTCTTGGTGTCGATCACCCAGATGGCCTGGGGCACCCGGCTCATGTCACGGATGCCACCGAGCGACTTTTCCAGCTTGTCCCTCTCGCGGCGCAGGCCGAGGAGTTCCTTCTTGGTGAGGCCGCCGGCAACGACGTTCTCGAGATCCTGGCTCTCCAGCTCCTTGAGGCGCTGGGTGCGCTTGCTGATGGTGTTGAAGTTGGTGAGCATTCCGCCCAGCCAGCGCTGGTTGACGTACGGCATGCCAACGCGGGTCGCCTGCTCCTTGATCGACTCCTGGGCCTGCTTCTTGGTGCCCACGAACAGGATCTGACCGCCCTTGGACACGATGTCCTTGACGAACCCGTACGCCTTGTCGATGTAGGTCAGCGACTGACGAAGGTCGATGATGTAGATGCCGTTGCGCTCGTTGAAGATGAAGCGCTTCATCTTGGGATTCCAGCGGCGAGTCTGGTGACCGAAGTGGACACCGTTCTCAAGCAACTGACGGGTGGTAACGACAGCCATGGTCGTTCCTTCCTGGTGGGCGCCTGCGGCGTCCACGCCACGTGTGCGAGCTGCGCCCGCGAGGTTGACCGGCGCCGGGGTTCCGACGCCTCCTGATGCGCCGCACCTGCCCGCCCGTGTCGCCACGGGACCTCGGGGAGGAACGTTTGTTGCGCATGTGAAGTCAGCTCAAACCCAAGGGGCCGAACTGCCCTGCCAGTCTAAGGGGCAACACCTGACCCTCCAAACCAAATCCGGCCCGCCCTGAACCAGCTGCCGGGCGCGATATCCACAGGCCGGCTGTCACCGGATCGCACTTGTGCACAGACCGTCGTGCGGGTGCAACGTAGCGGGGTTCCCCGGGGACTGTGTGGTCATGAAACCCCGCGAACTCAGCGGCACAGCGCGTGCCTGCAGCGAAGAAGCGAGTGTCCTCGGCCGCGGAGCGGCCGGCGGTTGCCGTGCAGCCCTGTCGGCCGGCTGCCGTGCAGCCCTGACAACACTGTGTGCTCTGGCGCTGACGCTGTTGCCCGCCCAGGTGGCGGAAGCGGCGGTTGCGACGCGGGTCTGGCCCGTGGCAGGTGCGGTGGTCGGTGGCTTTGACCCGCCCAAGGTCGCGTGGGGCTCCGGTCACCGCGGGGTCGACCTGGCCGGAGCTGCCGGACAGCCCGTTGTGGCAGCTGCGGACGGACGAATCAGCTGGGTGGGCGTGATCGCCGGGGTGCACTCACTGACCGTCAGCCACTCCGACGGCTCGCGAACCACCTACCAGCCAGTGCAGGCTCTGGTGAGCCTTGGCGACGCAGTGACGGCCGGCGACACTGTGGGGACGCTCCTTGCCGGACACTGCGCGACTGGCGACTGCCTGCATCTGGGCCTCAAGCGCGGCGACACCTATCTCGACCCGGTCTCGTGGTTGGCCGCGGGGGTCTGGGAAGTCCGGCTGCTGCCCGCCAACGCCCGGGTTGCTCCGCTGGACTCGTCCAGCGGAGCCCTGCTGCCCGGAGTGGGGACGGGCTCGATGCCGGTGGCCGGGTCGGTGAGTTCCCCGTTCGGCTGGCGGGTGCACCCCGTTCTGGGCACCCAGCGCTTCCACGCCGGGGTCGATGTCAGTGCGCCCTGCCAGACGCCCGTCGGGACGCCTTGGGGTGGCACTGTGACCGCCGCGGGCCTGGGTGGCAACGCCGGCAACATGGTGGTGGTCGACCACGGCACCGTCAGTGGGGTCCGGCTGGTGTCTCGCTACTTCCACCTGGCAGATGCTGGCCGCGGGCTGTCCTTCGTGGGCCAACGGGTGGAGCCTGGGCAGGTGGTGGGGCTGGTGGGCAGCACCGGGCTATCCACCGGGTGTCACCTGCACTTCGAAACGAGCGCTGACGGCGCCGTCGTTGATCCGCTCTCTCTGGTTGGACGTTGAGTGTCACGCCCGGGGGTGTGCCAGCCGAAAGGCCTGTTTGATCCGCTCGTTGCTGACGTGGGTGTAGATCTGGGTGGTGGCCAGCGAGCTGTGGCCCAGCATCTCCTGGACGCTGCGCAGGTCGGCTCCGCCCTCGAGCAGGTGCGTCGCCATGGCATGCCGCAGCCCGTGGGGGCCGACATCAGGAGCCTCCGGAACCGCCCGAAGTGCGTTGTGCACCACCCGGCGGACCACCCTGGGGTCGATCCGCCCGCCGCGGGCTCCCAGGAACACCGCTGCCCCGGAGCGCTCGGTCACCCAGGCAACCCGAGCCCCCAGCCAGTCGTCCAAGGCTGCCAGCGCAGGCAGCCCCACCGGAACTGTGCGTTGCTTGTCGCCCTTGCCGATGACGCGGACGAGACGTCGGTCCCGATCAACGTCATCGACGTCGAGACCGCAGAGCTCGGAGACCCGGATGCCGGTGGCGTACAACATTTCCAGCAGCGCCACGTCGCGAAGTCCTTGGGGCCCCCCGGTTTCGGCCGCGAGGGCAGCAGCTGCGGCCAGCAGATCGCCGACGTCACCGACGGTCACGGTCTGTGGCAGCCGGCGGCCCACCTTCGGCGATTTCAGGCCGGTGGCCGGGTCGTGGGCGACCAGCTGTTCCTGCAGCGCCCAGCGGAAGAAGACCCGGCACGAGCCGCTGCGACGCTGCAGCGTGGCCGCCGAGGCTCCCCGGCGTTGCATCCGGGCCAGCCAGCTGCGCAGGTCCGCGACGCCCACATCGTCGAGTCTGGTCACGCTCCCCTCGGTCAGGAACGCCAGCAGCTCCCTCAGATCGCCGCGGTAGGCCCGCACCGTGTGCGGGGACAACCCACGCTGCAGTTCGAGGTACTCGACGAAGTCATCGACGATGGCCTCGAAGCCGGGGCCGAGGGTCACCGCCTGTTCGCCTAGAGCCGCGTCATGTTCCTCAGCGTTCACGGGTCCCACTCTCGCCCCGCCCTGCCTTCCGGACTCTCAGGCTCGCCGTTGCCCCGGCCGCGACGCGCTAGAGTGGCCGTCGGCTCAGGTCAGTGCACCTCGGGTCAGCAGGCCAGCTCAGGGATGGGGGAAGAACACCATGAAGACGCCGCCGCAATGGGCCAAGGAGGGCACCGTTCGCCGGATCACCCGCTGGGACGAACCCGTCATGCACACCCCCTGCAGCCCGGTCACCGAGTTCGGCCCCGAGCTGCACCAGCTGGTGTCCGACATGTTCGCAACCATGAAGGTGGCTCAGGGCGTCGGGCTGGCGAGCCCCCAGGTCGGTGAAGGCCTGGCCATGTTCGTCTTCAACTGCCCCGACGAGGACGAGCACCTGGTGTGGGGCGTGGTGTGCAATCCGGTGATCGAGCTGCCCGAGGGCAAGGACCGCAATCTGGAGTCCTCAGAGGAGGGCTGCCTTTCGTGGCCGGGGGCCTACCAGCCACTGGCCCGCCCCGATCAGGCCATCTGCACTGGTCAGGACGAGAATGGCAACCCGGTCCGGATCGTCGGCACCGGGCTGTTGGCCCGCTGTCTGCAGCACGAGACGGATCACCTGCGTGGGGTGGTGTTCGGCGATCGGCTGTCGCGCCGCTCGCGCAAACTGCTCGACCAGCAGCGGGCCGAGCTGGCCCACCTGTTCCCCGATGACTGGCCGGTGCAGCCGAAGGGCCGCGACACCGGTGACGACCAGCCGCCGAGCGACGATCAGGACCTGTCCGGCGAAAGCATGTAGCAGGCGACAGCCGCTGCGCCAGCCACGTTCAACGAATCAACGCCGTGCCCCATCGGGATCCGCATCACCACGTCGGCCTGCCCCAACCAGTGCGCTGACAGCCCCGCGCCCTCGGTCCCGACCACCAGCGCAACCCTGCGTGGATGTGCTCGCAGGTCGGCGGCCAGCTCGTCCAGGGTGACCGCGTCGTCGCGCAGCGCCATCGCCACCACCGTGAACCCGGCAGCCTTGAGCTGATCGAGGCCCGTGTGCCAGCCGCTCAGCCGCGCCCATGGCAGCGAGAACACTGCACCCATCGACGTCTTGATCGCCCTCCGGTAGAGCGGATCTGCACAGCGCGGGGCAAACAGCACACCGTCCCAACCCAGTCCAGCCGCGTCCCGGACGATGGCACCCACGTTGCTGTGGTCGACCAGGTCCTCGCACACCACCAGCCGGTCGAAGCCCAACAGATCCTCCAGGCGCCAGCGAGTCTGGCGTTCGAAGGAAGCCAACGCACCCCGGTGCACGTGGAACCCGGTGACCTGTTCGGCCAGGCCTTCACTGACCACGTAGACCGGCGCGTCGCAGGAATCCAGGACGTCGCTCAGCCCATCGATCCAGCGCGGTGCCAACAGGAAACTCCGTGGCACGTAGCCAGCCGTGGCAGCGCGGCGGATCACCTTCTCGCCCTCGGCGATGAACAACCCCTCGGCGGCCTCCAGGCTCTTGCGCAGCGAGACATCGCGCAGCCGCAGGTAATCGGCGAGCCGGGGGTCGCCAGGATTGAGGATCGGGCAGAACTGGGCCATCGATGCGTTCAGCCCTCCATGTCCACCCGCGGACGGCGCGCCCGCGCCGTCCAGCGACCGTCGTCGAAGCCGATTCGCAGTGGCAGCTCGAAAGCGTGGCTGAGGTTGTCATCGGTCAGCACCTCGGTGATCGGCCCCTGGGCCACCGAGCGACCCCGGTTGAGCAGCAGCGCGTGTGTGATCCCCTGGGGAATCTCCTCCGGGTGATGAGTGACCAGCACTGTCGTCGGGGCATCCGGGTCCATGGCCAGGTCGGACAGGATCGAAACCAGGATTTCGCGGCCCGACAGGTCCAGACCGGCACCCGGCTCGTCGAGCAGCAACAGTTCCGGGTCGGCCATCAACGCCCGGGCCAGTTCGACGCGTTTGCGCTCCCCCTCGCTGAGGGTTCCATACCTGCGTCCGCTCAGATGCTCCACCCGGAACTGGGCCATCAGCCCGGCGGCACGCTGGAAATCCACACTGTCGTACTCCTCGCGCCAGCGTCCGACCGCACCGTAGGCGGCCGAAACCACCACGTCGCCCACCCGTTCGCCGCTCCCGATACGCATGGCCAGCGCCGACGAGGAAATGCCGATCCGCGGGCGCAGCTCGAACACGTCGACCTCGCCCAGCACCTCACCCAGCAGACTGACCTTGCCACTGCTGGGAAACAGCTGAGCACTCAGCAACGCCAGCAACGTGGTCTTGCCGGCGCCGTTGGGACCCAGCACGACCCAGCGCTCATTTTCCTCGATGGTGAGATTGATGTCCTGCAGCAGGGTCGCCCCGCCATGCCGCACACTCACACCCGTCAGAACGACCACTGCCACCATGACCGTGAACCTACCCGAAGCGGGGCTGGCAGTGTGCCTGCCGTCTAACGTGGTGGGCATGCTCATCACCTGTCTACGGCTGACCAGCGTGCTGAACGCGCTGGCCAGCGGGCACCTCACGGCTCCGGAGGCGGAAGCCGAGATCCGGGTTCTGGGCCAGCCGCACCACGTGGTCGACCCTGATCAGGTGCTGGGCCTGCAGACGGCACAGAGTGTGCCGATCCGGTCGGCCTTCGCGCGCCTCGACAGCGACGGGCAACGCGCCTCGTGGGCGCTGGCGGCACCGCGCCCAGGACGGCTGGCGGGCTTGCGCGGGCCGGCAGTCACCACCGCGGCAGCGCTGCAGGCCGGGGCAGTCGTGATCCGGCACACCGGGGGTGTCGCCTGGGTGCCGTTCCTGGTGGGTCCGGCCGTCCAGTGGACGTTGTTGCCAGCCGACCCTCCCCTGCTGCCAGCGCCACCGGCCACGGCAAGCCGCGCCCTGGCCGAGACTGTACTCGAGGTCGAGCGCGACCTTGCGGCCCTCGGCGCGCCAGCAGGCAGCCGTCCCGGCCAGCGACTGGGACCGCGGCTGGGTCCTGCGTACCCGCACGGCGCTCAGCTGCTGCTCGAGAAGGCTTTGGCGCTGCATGAAGCCTGCCGGTACGGGCTCCAGGCCAGCAACCAATTGTTCTCTTCGCACGAGGTCACCCAGCGCGAACAGCACCTGCAGCGCCTCGATGGGGTCTGCCTGGACACCATCTGCTCTGCGGCATCCTGGCCCGTCGCAGCACAAGCAGCAGGGCACTGACCGCAGCCAGAGCGTTCAGTAGAACAGCACCGGGTCGACGACGTTGCGCAACTCGCGGCCGTCCAGCAGGCGGGTGGCGTTGTCCGCGAACAGTTCGGCGATCTGACGGTCCTCGGTGTCACTGGTGGCCGCTGTGTGCGGTGAGATCAGGACGTTGTCGAACGTCCACAGCGGGCTGTCGGCGGGCAACGGTTCCACCCTCACCACATCCAGGGCGGCATAGCCGATCCTGCCGTCCTGCAATGCCTCGATCAGGGCAGCCTCGTCCACACTGGTGCCCCTGCCGACGTTGACGAAGATCGCCCCCGGCTGCATCCTCGCCAACGCCGCTGCGCTGACGAGCTGGTCGGTGCCGACAGCCTGCGGCAGTGCGCACACGATGATGTCCGCCTGGCCGATGACGTCGGGCAGCCACTCCACCGGATAGGTGGCCCTGACCCCCGCAGCCTGACGTGGCGACCGGTTCACGGCCACGACGTCGGCACCGAGCAGACTGAACACCCGGGCAGTCTCGCGTCCGATGTGCCCCAGGCCCACGATCAGCACGGAGCAGCCCTGCAGGGTGCCCATCACCCAGCGCTCCGCCCACGTCCTGGCCGCCATCAGCCGCTGCAACCGGGCAACGTCCTTCAGCCCGGCCAATGCCCCGAGCAGCGCGAACTCGGCCAGCCTGGGCGCGTGCACACCCGCTGCAGTGGTGAACGCCACCCGGGCCAGATCCGCCTCACTGAGACCGGCGGCCCTGACCGTGGCGCCGCCACCGGCCGCCATGGTCTGCACCCAGCGCAGCCGTGGATTCGCCGCCACCGCGTCCGCCAGCTGCGCCGGCGATTCGTCCGGGACGCCGTACAAGGCGTCCGCCCGGTTGCGCAGCTCCTCGAAACGCGCCTGCTGCTGGGGGCTGCGTTTGAAGGCAGGGTCACCGGTGTGATCGCTGGGCCAGCGAACCGGGGGCAACAGGTCGTGGTCCAGGATCAGCTTCACCCGTGGCTCGAGAGACTCGATCAGCCGGGCGTGCTCGTCACTCAGCGGCGTGGCTACGAAGACGTGCAGCTGTTTCGTCGACTGCGTGGGCATCAGGTGCTCCTCAGGCGCCGGTTGAGAACAGGCCTCCGTCGACGTGGATCATCTCGCCGGTGGTGGCGGGGAAGAAGTCGCTGAACAGCGCCACGATGGCCTTGCCGACGGGTTCAGCATCGGTGGGATCCCAGTCCAGGGGAGCACGATCCGCCCAGACAGAGTTGAAGTCGTGGGAGCCGGGGATCGCCTTCTTGGCGATGGTGTCGATCGGGCCGGCGGCCACCACGTTGCTGCGGATGCCGTCGGGACCCAGGTAGCGCGCCAGGTAGCGGCTGGTCGATTCCAGCGCCGCCTTGGCAACGCCCATCCAGTCGTAGGTGGGCCAGGAATGGGTGGCGTCGAACGTCACTCCGATGATCGAGGAACCACGCCCCATCAGCGGTTTGCAGGCCATCGCCAGCGACTTCATCGAGTACGCGGAAATCTGCACCGCCTGCGCGACGTCCTCCCACTGCGTGTCCAGGAAGGCACCGCCGAGCGCGCGCTCCGGATTGGCGTAGGCGATCGAATGCAGCACTCCGTCCAGGTGGTTGAAACCGTGGTCGCGCAAGACGTCGGCCAAGCCGTCGAGATGCTCCTGGTTGGACACGTCCAGCTCAAGCACATCGGGCACCGGATCAAGCTTCCTGACCACCCTGCCGGTCAGGCTCATCGCCCGGCCGAAGTTGCTGACGATCACGTTGGCGCCCTCTTGCTGGGCAACCTTGGCCGTGGCGAAGGCGATCGAGGTGTCGAGCGTGACACCGGTGATCAACAGGTTCTTGCCGTCCAGGATCCCCATCTCAATGCCCCATTCCCAGGCCGCCGTCGACCGGCAGCACCGCACCGGAGATGTAGCCTGCTTCGTCACTGACCAGGAACCTCACCGCAGCGGCAACGTCGTCGACCGAACCCATCCGGCCGGCCGGAATCATCTCGGCGTACCGTTTGCGTTGGTCGTCATCCAGCACCCCGGTCATGGCGGTCTCGATGAAACCTGGGGCGACGGCGTTGACCGTGACGCCACGGCTGCCCACCTCGCGGGCGAGGCTGCGAGCCATCCCGATGACACCGGCCTTGCTGGACGCGTAGTTCACCTGGCCGGCCGAGCCGTAGAGGGCCACCACCGAGGAGGTCACCACGATGCGGCCGAAACGCTGCTTGATCATCTGCCGCAGCGCCCGACGAACCACCAGGAAGGTGCCGGTCAGGTTCACGTCGATGACCGACGCCCAGTCGTCGTCCTGCATCCGCATCGCCAGCGTGTCCCTGGTGATCCCGGCGTTGGCAACCAGCACCTCGACCGGGCCGAGTTGGGCCTCGACCTCGGCGAAGGCGGCGTCGACCTGACCGGCATCGGTGGTGTTGCAGCTCACGTTCAGAACACCTTCGGCGATGGAGGGCCTCAGGTCGAGATTGGCGACGCGATAGCCGGCATCACGAAGCACCTCGGCCTCGCGGGCCCCGATACCCTGAGCCGCGCCGGTGATGACAGCGACACGTCCGATCGCGGGATTGGTCTTGAGAGAATCAGTCACACTCGGACTCTATCCGCCCCGACCGCCCGCATCTTTCATCCTCCCCCACAATGTTTGTTCCAGAACCTTGTCGGGCTTGCGAGGATGAGGCCATGGAATTGGGACTCAGAGACCGTGTGTTCGTCGTCACCGCTGCCAGCACCGGGCTGGGGTTGGCCACTGCCACTTCATTGGTGAGTGAAGGCGCCAGGGTGGCGCTGGTGGCCCGCCGATCGCAAGCTCTGGCGCTGGCTGTGCAGAACCTCGGCGGGGCCGACCACGCCGTGGCACTGACCGCCGACCTGGGCGCCGCCGACACCCCGCAACGCGCGGTGGATCTTGCCCTGACGTCCTTCGGACGCCTCGACGGCGCCTTCATCAGTGTCGGCGGACCACCGAAGGGCAGGGTGCTCCAGAACACCGACCAGCAGTGGGCAGACGCGTTCGAGTACGTGTTCATGGCAGCCCTGCGTTCGGTGCGTGCCGTGTTGGCCGTCAACAAGTCGGCCCGGCTGGGTCTGGTGCTGTCGACCTCGGTGAAGTCACCCATGAACGAGCTGGCGATATCCAACGGTTTCCGCCCGGGCCTGGGCATGCTGATCAAGCAGCTCGCCGACGAGATCGGTCCGGATGGTGGCCGGGTGTTCGGCCTGATGCCGGGGTGGATGGCGACCGACCGCACGAAGACCATGATGGCCGCGGCCGCCGACCCGCAAGCCGCGCTCCAGGCAGCTGAGTCGGCCGTGCCGCTGCGCCGAACCGGCGCACCCGAAGAGCTGGGGCAGGTGGCGGCCTTCATGCTGTCCGATGTCGCCTCGTACGTGACCGGCTGTGTGATCCCCGTCGACGGCGGATCGCTGCGCTGCCTGTGAACCCGATCGAGTTGCGGGACGACGTCCCTCGGATCCCGCTCGACGCCGCCTTGAGCCTGCTGCGCTGCCCACAATGCCGCCAGGACTTGGCCCGTACGGGACGGACGCTGCGCTGCCCGTCCGGGCACAGTTTCGACATCGCCCGTCAGGGCTACGTCAATCTGGCCGGCCATGCCCCGCCGCGCAATGCGGACACACCGGCCATGGTCGCCGCGCGCGAACGTTTTCTGGCAACCGGACACTACCGGCCGGTGGCCGACGCTGCGGTCGCAGAACTGGCCGGGGTGCGCACCGTCCTGGAGGTCGGCGCCGGTACGGGCTACTACTTGCGAGCCGCCCTGGCAGCCCTGCCCGCCGCAGTCGGTGTGGCCACAGACGTGTCCCCCGCGGCGATGAAGCGAGCGGCCGGCTCCGGACTGGCCGCGGTCGTTGCCGACACCTGGGCGGGGCTGCCGCTGGCCGACGGCTGTCTGGACGCAGTGCTGTGCGTCTTCGCGCCCCGCAATCCACCCGAGTTCGCGCGCCTGCTGAAGCCCGACGGCCGGGTGGTGGTGGTGACACCCAGCGCCGGCCACCTGCGCCAGGCCCGTGACCAGCTGGGGCTGTTGGGTGTCGAACATGACAAGGCCAGCCACCTGGCTGCCAGCTTCGGCGCAGCCGGGTTCCGGCTGGCCGGCCAGTCTCAGGTCGCCTACTCGATCCACTGTTCAAGCCAGCAGTTGACGGATCTGGTCGAGATGGGACCCAACGCATTCCACGCCCACGCCCCGGCCTGCGTGAATCTGCAGGTGGACGTGGCGGTGCAGGTGAGCGTCTTCGTTACCTGATCGTCACATTCCCGTCTTTTTCCGCGAACCGTCGACCGCTAATGTCACCAACACCATGCGGTGTGGCCAGGAAGGTCGTCCATCAGACGGCTGCCGCAGAGCCCGCTGGAGCGGAGAACAGATGAATACATTTCCCCACAGACCCGATGAGGGCCTGTATCGCCACGACTTCGAACACGATGCGTGCGGCGTTGCGTTCGTCGCGCACCTGAGCGGTGACCCCTCCCACGACATCATCGCCACTGGCCTGCTGGCCCTGGCGAACCTGGACCACCGCGGCGCCACCGGCGCCGACGAGGCGGCGGGTGACGGCGCGGGAATGCTGATCCAGGTCCCCGACCAGCTGTTTCGCGAGACGGTCGACTTCGAGCTCCCGCAGGTCGGCCTGTACGCCGTCGGGACGGCATTCCTGCCACAGGATGGCCCGCAACGAGCCAAGGCCAAGCGACTGATCGAGTACATCGCCGTCGAGGAAGGCCTGCGCATCCTCGGCTGGCGCGAGGTGCCCACCAACGGCGCCACCCTGAGCCCCGTTTCGCTGACCGCCATGCCGCACTTCGAACAGCTTTTCGTCCAGGGCCCGCGTGGGGTCAGCGGCATTGACCTGGACCGGTTGGTCTACCCGCTGCGGAAACGCGCCGAGCATGAAACCGGCACCTACTTCGCCTCGCTGTCGGCACGAACCACTGTCTACAAGGGGATGCTCACCACCCAGCAACTCGCCGAGGTCTTCCCCGACCTGCTCGACCAGCGCACCCAGAGTGCGCTGTGCCTGGTGCATTCGCGCTTCTCGACCAACACGTTCCCGTCCTGGCAGCTCGCGCACCCCTACCGGCTGCTGGCCCACAACGGTGAGATCAACACCGTCAAGGGCAACCGCAACTGGATGCGGGCCCGCGAGGCGCTGCTGGCCAGCGACCTGATCCCCGGCGACCTGCAACGCATCTTCCCGGTCTGCAATCCCGCCGGCTCCGACTCGGCGTCCTTCGACGAAGTGCTCGAACTGCTCCACCTCGGTGGACGAACACTGCCGCACGCGGTGCTGATGATGATCCCGGAAGCGTGGGAGAACCACACCCGGATGGACCCCGCTCGCCGTGCCTTCTACAGCTTCCACAGCAGTGTGATGGAGCCCTGGGACGGTCCCGCCGCCGTCTGCTTCACCGACGGCACGCTGATCGGCGCGACGCTCGACCGCAACGGCCTGCGCCCCGGCCGCTTCTGGGTCAGGGACGACGGACTGGTCGTCTTCGCGTCCGAGGCCGGCGTGGTGCCCATGGACCAGGCGAAGGTCATCCAGAAGGGACGCCTGCAACCTGGCCGCATGCTGCTGGTCGACCTGGCCCAGCACCGCCTGGTGGACGACGACGAGATCAAGGCGGATCTGGCGGCCGCGCACCCGTACGGGGAGTGGATCGAGGAACGCCTCGAGCTGGAGGACCTCCCCCAACGGCAACACGTGGTGCACAGTCACGCATCGGTCACCCGCCGTCAGCAGGTCTTCGGCGTGACGCATGAAGAGCTCAAACTGATCATCGCCCCGATGGCCCAGACCGGAGCCGAGCCGATCGGTTCAATGGGCTCGGACACCCCGGTTGCCGTGCTGTCCGATCGCCCGCGGCTGCTGTTCGACTACTTCGCCCAGTTGTTCGCCCAGGTCACCAACCCGCCGCTGGACTCCATCCGCGAAGAGATGGTCACCTCGCTGGCCAGTTCGTTCGGCCCGGAGGCGAACCTGCTGTCGGCCGGGCCGCAGTCCTGCCACCAGATCGTGATCCGGTACCCGGTGCTGGACTCCGACGAGCTCGCGAAGCTGGTACGCATCAACAGGGACGGTTCACTTCCGCAGTTCGATGCCCACGTGGTGCGCGGCCTGTACCGGGTGTTGGGCGGCCACGAGGAGCTGGAACGCCGCCTCGACGAGATCTGCGTCGAGGTCAGCGAAGCGATCGGCCGCGGCTGCCGGACGATCATCCTGTCCGACCGGCACAGCAACATCGACCTGGCCCCGATCCCGTCGCTGCTGCTGACCTCGGCCGTCCACCACCATCTGGTTCGGGAGAAGACCCGCACCCAGGTCGGGTTGATCGTGGAGGCCGGCGACGTCCGCGAGGTACATCACGTGGCGCTGCTGATCGGCTTCGGTGCTGCAGCGGTGAACCCCTACCTGGTGTTCGAATCCGCTGAGGACCTCGCCCGGCGCGACATGTTCGTCACCGTCGACCCCGAGAAGGCAGTCAGCAACGTCCGCAAGGCACTCGGCAAGGGAGTGCTGAAAGTGATGTCCAAGATGGGCGTCTCCACCATCTCCTCCTACGCCGGCGCCCAGATCTACGAGGCCCTGGGCCTGGCGTCCGGCTTCGTGGACAGGTATTTCACCGGCACCCCGAGTCGCATCGAGGGCGTCGGCCTGGCGGAGATCCACCGTGAGGTCCAGTCCCGCCACGACCTGGGCTACCCCGTCGATCGCCGCACGCTGGCGCACCGCACCATCGACGTCGGCGGCGAGTACAAGTGGCGACGCGAAGGCCCGCCGCACCTGTTCGACCCGGAGACGATCTTCCGCCTGCAGTACTCCACCCGCGAGCACCGTTACGACGTCTTCAAGCAGTACACGTCCCGGGTCGACAACCAGGCGAAGCGATTGATGACCTTGCGCGGGCTGCTCGAGTTCGACATCCAGAACCGCACCCCGATCAGCATCGACGAGGTCGAGCCGGTGAGCGAGATCGTGAAGCGTTTCTCCACCGGCGCGATGAGCTACGGCTCGATCAGCCAGGAAGCCCACGAGACCCTCGCCGTTGCGATGAACCGGCTGGGGGCCAGGTCGAACTCCGGGGAAGGCGGCGAGGACCCGGAGCGTCTGCACGACCCGGTGCGCCGTTCGGCGATCAAGCAGGTCGCATCCGGCCGGTTCGGGGTGACCAGCGACTACCTGACCAACGCCACCGACCTGCAGATCAAGATGGCCCAGGGCGCCAAACCCGGCGAGGGCGGCCAACTGCCAGGGCAGAAGGTGTACCCCTGGGTGGCCAGGACGCGACACTCGACGCCGGGGGTCGGGCTGATCAGCCCGCCACCCCACCACGACATCTACTCGATCGAGGACCTCAAACAGCTGATCCACGACCTCAAGTGCGCCAACCCGGCGGCCCGGGTGCACGTGAAACTGGTCGCCGAGGTGGGCGTCGGCACCGTCGCGGCCGGCGTCTCGAAGGCGAAAGCCGACGTGGTGCTCATCTCCGGGCACGACGGCGGCACCGGAGCGGCACCCCTCACGTCGCTGAAGCACGCCGGTGGTCCGTGGGAGCTCGGCCTGGCCGAGACCCAGCAGACACTGCTGCTCAACGGACTGCGCGACCGGATCGTCGTCCAGGTGGACGGTCAACTCAAGACCGGCCGCGACGTCGTGATCGGGGCTTTGCTGGGCGCCGAGGAGTTCGGCTTCGCGACCACCGCACTGGTGGTGAGCGGCTGCGTCATGATGCGGGTCTGTCACCTCGACACCTGCCCCGTCGGGGTGGCCACCCAGAACCCCCAGTTGCGCGCCCAGTTCACCGGGCAGGCCGACCATGTCGTGACCTTCTTCGAGTTCATCGCCCAGGAGGTGCGTGAGCATCTGGCGGCTCTCGGATTCCGTTCGATCGAGGAAGCCGTCGGCCGCGTCGAGGTGCTGCGCACCAAGCGGGCCGTCGAGCACTGGAAGGCACAGGGGCTCGACCTGTCAGCGCTGCTGCACCGGGTCGCCACCGAGGGGCCGCTGCACTGCGTCACCGAGCAGGACCACGGTCTGGCCGGCAAGCTCGACAACGAGCTGATCCGGCGATCCGGGCCCGCCCTGACGGCAGGTCAGCGGGTCAGCTTCAGCGTCGACGTCGCCAACACCAATCGCACCGTGGGCACGCTGCTCGGCAATGCGGTGACCAGGGCGACCGGCGGCGCAGGCCTGCCCGACGACACCATCACCATCAGCTGCACCGGCACCGGGGGTCAGAGCTTCGGCGCTTTCCTGCCGCGGGGCATCACGCTGCGGCTGATCGGCGACACCAACGACTACTTCGGCAAGGGGCTCTCGGGCGGGAGGTTGTCCGTGTTCCCGGCGGACGACGCACCGTTCGACGCCGAACGCCAGACCATCGCAGGCAACGTCATCGGCTACGGGGCGACATCAGGTGAGCTGTTCATCCGCGGTCTGGTCGGCGAGCGGTTCTGTGTGCGCAACTCCGGGGCGACCGCCGTCGTGGAGGGCGTGGGTGACCACGCGTGCGAGTACATGACCGGCGGCGAGGCCCTCATCCTGGGCAGCACCGGACGCAACGTCGCCGCGGGCATGTCCGGGGGCATCGCCTGGGTGCTCGATCTCGACAGCGGCTGTCTCAACACCGAACTGGTGGACGGGGTCGCGCTCACCGACGCGGACGTCGACCGGGTCGCGGCGCTGCTGCAACGCCACTTCGAAGAGACCGGCTCAGCCGTCGCGCAAGCCCTGCTGGCTGCGGGGGGCGCAACGTGGCGGGGACGCTTCACCAAGCTGCTCCCCCGCGACTACGCCCGGGTGCTCGCTGCCCGGGCAGAGGCTGAGGCTGCGGGCCTCAGCGAAGAAGCGACGACCACGAAGATGATGGAGGCGGCTCATGGCTGATCCGAGAGGGTTCATGAAGGTCGCCCGCAAGGTCGCCGAACGGCGTCCCGCCGACGAACGGGTCAACGACTGGAACGAGGTCTACCCGGGCTCGCCCGGGCGCGCGGTGCTGCCCATCATCGAACGACAGGCCAGCCGCTGCATGGACTGCGGCGTCGCGTTCTGTCACCAAGGCTGTCCGCTGGGCAACCTGATCCCGGAGTGGAACGACCTGATCTACCTGGACAAGTGGCGGTCCGCCACCGATCGCCTGCACGCGACGAACAACTTCCCCGAGTTCACCGGGCGTCTGTGCCCTGCCCCGTGCGAGACGGCATGCGTCGTCGGGATCAACCGCGAACCGGTGACGATCAAGAATGTCGAGGTCGCCATCGCCGACAAGGCGTGGGACGACCGGCGCGTCATCCCGGTGGTGCCCGAGTGGCAGACCGGCAAAACGGTCGCAATCGTCGGCTCAGGTCCGTCCGGCCTGGCGGCGGCACAGCAACTCACCCGCGCCGGCCACACGGTCGTCGTGTATGAGCGCGCCGACGACATCGGTGGTTTGCTGCGATTCGGCATCCCGGAGTTCAAACTGGAGAAGAAGGTCGTCAACAGGAGGCTGCGGCAGATGCGCCAGGAGGGCACGGTCTTCAAACCCCGCACCAACATCGGCGTCGACATCACCGGTTCGCAGCTGCTGGATCGCTTCGACGCCGTGGTGCTGGCCATCGGTTCCACGGTTGCCCGCGACCTGCCGGTCCCCGGCCGCCAGCTGGCCGGGATCCACCAGGCGATGGAGTTCCTGCCCCAGGCCAACCGCGTCGCCGTGGGCCAGCAGGTGGCGAATCAGATCACGGCCACCGGCAAGCACGTCGTGGTCATCGGCGGCGGCGACACCGGCTCAGACTGCATCGGCACCGCCCTGCGCCAGGGCGCGGCGTCAGTCACCCAGCTGGAGATCATGGCGACCCCGCCCCTGGGCCGACCAGCAAACCAGCCCTGGCCGACCTACCCGATGGGCTTTCGGGTCAGTTCGTCCCATGAGGAAGGCGAGATCGACCGCGTCTTCGCCGTCTCCACCAGCGAGTTCGTGGGCGACGACGGCCAGGTCAAGGCACTGCGCCTGTCAGAGGTGTCGTTCGGCAACGGACGGTTCACGCCCGTGGCGGGCACCGAACGGCAGATCCCTGCCGATCTGGTGCTGCTGGCAATGGGCTTCGTCGGCCCGGAGAAGTCCGGCGTGGTGGAGCAGCTCGGCCTGGAGCTGGACCCGCGAGGCAACATCAACCGCGACGAGGACTACGCGACCAACGTCCCGGGCGTGTTCGTGTGCGGCGACGCCGGACGCGGCCAGTCGCTGATCGTGTGGGCAATCGCCGAGGGCCGCAGCGCGGCCAACGGCGTGGACGCCTTCCTGCAGGGCAGTTCCAGCCTGCCCAAGCCGATCCTGCCGACCGACCGGCAGCTGCTGGTCTGACGCTCCACCCCAAGTGGCGCCGGTCGCCCAGGTCAACCTGGGAGACCGGCGTCCCCGGGCGTTCAGGCGTTCAGGCCAACGAGATCAGATCGGCGTAGTCAGGACTCCACAGGTCCTCGTCCCCGTCAGGCAGCAACAGCACCCGATCCGGTTCCAACGCTTCCACCGCACCCTCGTCGTGCGAGACCAACACGATGGCTCCCCGATAGCTGCGGATGGCCTTGAGCACCTCGGCCCGGGAGGCCGGGTCGAGGTTGTTGGTGGGCTCGTCGAGCAGCAGCACGTTGGCTGAACTGACCACCAGCGTGGCCAGCGCCAGACGCGTCTTCTCGCCACCGGACAGCACCCGGGCCGGCTTCTGGTCGTCATCACCGGTGAACAGGAAACTGCCGAGCACCTTACGGGCGTCGGTCTCGTCCAGGAAGGGCGCAGCAGCCTGCATGTTCTCCAGGACCGTCTGGCTCAGGTCGAGCATGTCGTGCTCCTGGGCGAAGTAGCCCAGCTTGAGCCCGTGCCCGGCGATCACCTCGCCGGTGTCCGGGCGCTCGACGCCGTGGAGCAACCGCAGCAGGGTGGTCTTGCCGGCTCCGTTGAGCCCCAGCACGACGACCTTGGAACCGCGGTCGATCGCCAGGTCGACGTCGGTGAAGACCTCCAGCGAGCCGTAGCTCTTCGACAGGCCCCGCGCTGTCAGCGGGGTCTTGCCGCACTTGGCCGGCTCGGGGAACACGATCCGGGCCACCTTGTCCCGCACCGAGTCGCCCTCGGTCTGGGCCAGCAGCTTCTCGGCCCGCTTGGCCATCTGTTGGGCGGCCACCGCCTTGGTGGCCTTGGCGTGCAGCCGGTCGCTCTGGGCCAGCAGTTGCTTGGCCTTCTTCTCGGCGTTGGCGCGCTCGCGTTTGCGGCGCTTCTCGTCGGCGGCCCGCTGCTCGAGGTACAGCTTCCAGCCCAGCGAGTAGCAATCCAGGACGGCCCGGTTGGCGTCCAGGTGGAAGACCTTGTTGACCGTCTCCTCCAGCAGGCTCGTGTCGTGGCTGATCATCAATACCCCGCCGGGATAGGTCTTCAGGTGGCCGCGCAGCCAGGTGATCGAGTCGGCGTCCAGGTGGTTGGTGGGCTCGTCGAGCAGCAGCGTCTCGGCCTCGCCGTACAGGATGCGGGCCAGCTCCACGCGGCGGCGCTGACCGCCCGACAGCTCGTGCAGCGGTTGGCGCAGCACGCGTTCCGGCAGTCCCAGGTTGGCGGCGATCCGTGCGGCGTCGGCCTCAGCGGCGTAACCGCCGGCGCTCACCAGCTCCGCCTCGGCCCGGGCATAGGAGTTCATGGCCTTGTCACGCTCTGCGCCGGTGGTGGTGGCCATGGCCATCTCGTACCTGCGCATCCGCTCGATGACCTTGTCCAGGCCCCGAGCAGACAGGATCCGGTCACGCACGATCACGGACAGATCCGACTCACGGGGGTCCTGCGGCAGGTAGCCGATCCGTCCGCCTCGCTGCACCTGACCACCTGCCGGAAGCGCCTCACCAGCCAGGATGCGCATGGTCGTGGTCTTGCCGGCGCCGTTGCGGCCCACCAGGCCGACCTTGTCGCCATCGATCACCTGGAAGCTGCAGGAATCCAGCAGCAGGCGGGCACCGGCCCGCACCTCAAGATCTGTCACTCGCAGCACTTGTCGATTCTTCTCACACCAGAGGCTCCAGCGCAAACCGGGCAGGATGGCGGGGTCGGTCGACGCCCATCCCGACTAGGGTGTGGCCATGGTCTACGCCCGGCGCCGGCTGGTGGTTCTGGTGACGGGAGCCAGTCGAGGCATCGGACGCGCGGTTGCCGAGGCACTGGCCCCCGAGTGGCACGTTCTGGTGGGTGGGACGACCGCCGAGGGTGTCACTGCGGTGGTCGACGCGCTACCCAGTGCGCAGCCCTTCGTCGCCGACTTGACTGATGACGCCCAGACAGCCGCAGCCGTGTCGGGCGTCAATGGCCTGGACGCAATCGTGCACTGTGCCGGGATCGCAACGCTCGGCAGCGTCCGGGAGCTGTCGCGTGACGACTGGCGTCGCCAGTTCGAACTCAACGTGGTCGCCGTGGCCGATCTGACCCGGCGATTGCTGCCTTACCTGCGGCCTCCGTACGGACAGGTGGTCACCATCAACTCCGGCGCCGGGTTCCGCTCCGGCGCGGGAGGCGGATCCTATGCGGCCACCAAGTTCGCGCTGCGGGCCTTCACCGACGCGCTGCGCGAGGAGGAACGCGGCCGCGTCCGCGTGACATCGATCCACCCGGGACGCGTGGACACCGACATGCAGGTGCAGCTGATGACCGCCCGGGCAAGGCCGTACAACCCGGCCGAGCACCTGCGCCCGGAATCGGTGGCGGCAGCGGTCAAATTCGCGCTGGACGCCACCGATGACGCGATGATCGAGGAGATCGTGGTGCGCCCGGCCCGCGGCTGATGCCGTCAGAGGTTGTAGCCGATGTAGCGCAGCTGTTCGCGCCCGTCAGGGGTGATGCACTCCAGCGACCACGCCGGCAGCCAGACCCAGTTGACGGTCACCGAGTCGGCCAGTCCTTGCAGGGCATCGTGTACGCCCATCTCGATCTGGTCGGTCAGCGGGCAGGCGGGGCTGGTCAGGGTCATGTCGATCGTGACGTTGTTCTCGTCGTCGATGTCGACGCCGTAGACCAGGCCCAGGTCAACGATGTTGACCATCAGTTCCGGGTCCACCACGTCCTTGAGCGCTTCCAGCATCTCTTCCTTGCGCTCCTCGAGATCCGTCACCGGCTCGGGTGCTGCGCGGGAGACTGGCGCTGCGTCTGCCACCGGTTCGGACCCGGGAACAGTCGTTTCGGACCCGGACCCGGACCCGGACCCGGTGGGGACCGTTTCTGTTCCGGTCGCGGGCAGGGCCGAATCGAGCCCGGGCCCGTCCGGACGCGCCCAATCGGGCAGATTCTGCGGAATGTCGTGGCGATCGATCACTTCTTCTCCTGCTCGGCCGACGGGTCGGCCTCCTGCTTCGACTTGGCACGGGCGACGGCGTCGACAAGCGCCGCCCAGCCCAACATGGCGCACTTCACGCGCGCCGGGAACTTGGCGACACCCACGAACGCGATGCCGTCCTCCAGCCGGTCCTCGTTCGGCTCTACCCTGCCCTGGGACTCCATCATGTCCTTGAACTCGGCATACAACGCCATCGCGTCGGCCAGCGAACGACCGATCACCAGGTCGCTCATCACCGAGGTGCTGGCCTGGCTGATCGAGCAGCCGACGCCTTCGTAACTGACGTCACGGATCGCGTTCCCGTCGAGTTCGACGCGAAGCGTCAGCTCGTCACCACAGCTCGGGTTGACGTGGTGCACCTCGGCGTCGAACGGCTCACGCAACCCGCAATGATGCTTCTCGCGATAGTGATCCAGGATGATCTCCTGATACATCGCCTCGACGTCAGAACTCATCGCTGCCTCCTGGCCCGCTGCCCGGTGGTGAAGAACTTGCCCGCGAAGAAATCGCGCGTGTACACCAGCGCCTCGACCAGGGCATCGATCTCGGCGGTGGTCGTGTACAGGTACGCGGACGCCCGGATGGACGACTGAATCCCCAGCCGGGTGTGCAGCGGGCGAGCACAGTGGTGGCCACCACGCACGGCCACGCCCCGGCTGTCGAGCAGCTGCATCACGTCGTGTGGGTGTACATCGTCCAGGACGAAGGAGACCGCTCCCCCACGGCCGTCGGCGCGGTCGGAGCCCAGGACGCGCACACCCTCGACGTTTCGCAGCTGTCCGAGCAGGTACTCGACGAGCTGACGCTCATGAGCGGCGATGTTGTCCATGCCCAGGGCGCTGACGTAGTCGATGGCGGCACCCAGCCCGATGGCCTGGGCGATCGGAGGAGTTCCGGCCTCGAACCGTTGCGGCGGGTCGGCGTACGTGCTGCCGCTCATCTCGACGACCTCGATCATCTCGCCGCCACCGAGGAACGGCGGCAACTCCGCCAGCAACTCGCGACGGCCGTAGAGCACCCCGATCCCTGTGGGCCCGCAGATCTTGTGGCCCGTGAAGGCGAGCAGGTCGACACCCAGTTCAGTCACGTCGGTGGCGAGCAGCGGCACTCCCTGGGCGCCGTCGGCGACCATGACCGCGCCCACTGCGTGCGCGGCATCTGCGATCCGGCGCACCGGGTTGACGGTGCCCACCACGTTGCTCACCCAACCCACCGAGACCACCCTGGTGCGCTCGTTGATCAATCCCTCGCGCTCTGCCGCCTCCAGATCGAGCTGACCGTCCGCAGTCACGGTGAACCAGCGCAGCGTGGCGCCAGTGCGCTGACAGACCATCTGCCACGGCACGATGTTGGAGTGGTGCTCCATCTCGGTGACCACGATCTCGTCCCCGGGCCCCAGCCCATCCCCCCGCCCGGCCAGTGTGTTGGCCGCCAGGTTCAACGCCTCGGTGGCGTTACGGGTGTAGATGATCTCGTCCGGCCCGGCGGCACCGACGAAATCGGCGATCCGGGCGCGGGCGCCCTCGTAGGCGGCGGTTGCCTCGATGCCGAGCTGGTGCATGGCACGGGCGACATTGGCATTGTGGTGCAGGTAGAAGTCCGCGATGGTCTCCACCACCTGGCGCGGCTTCTGCGAGGTGTTGGCCGAGTCCAGGTAGGTCAGCGGGTAGTCACCCACTCTGCGTTCAAACACCGGGAAGTCCTTGCGGACCTCGTTGACGTCGTAACCAACCATCTTATTTCGCCGCCAGTGCGAGGTACTTCTCGTAGCCGTCGCGCTCCAACTCGTCGCCCAAGGCCTTGTCGCCAGTGGCGACCACCCGGCCGTCCACGTAGACGTGGATGACGTCGGGGTGCACGTAGTTCAGGATGCGGGTGTAGTGAGTGATCAGCAGCAGCCCGCGGTCACCCTGACGCATGTACCTGTTGATGCCGTCGCTGACCACCCGGACAGCGTCGATGTCGAGGCCGGAATCGATCTCGTCGAGGATCGCCACCTTCGGATTGAGCACCTCCAGCTGGGCGATCTCCGCCCGCTTCTTCTCACCGCCGGAAAACCCCTCGTTCACCGATCGGCCCGAGAAGCTGGGGTCCAGATCCATCCGTTGCAGGGCCGCATTGACTTCCTTGACCCAGGTGCGGACCTTGGGAGCCTGACCGTCGAGGGCGGTCTTGGCGGTGCGCAGGAAGTTGGCCATGCTGACGCCGGGCACCTCAACCGGGTACTGCATACCGAGGTAGAGGCCGGCACGCGCGCGCTCGGTGACGTTGAGGCCGCTGATCTCCTGTCCGTCGAGCTTCACCGAACCGGAGGTGATGGTGTACTTCGGGTGCCCGGCGAGCGCGTAGGCCAGCGTCGACTTGCCGGACCCGTTGGGGCCCATGATCGCGTGCACCTCACCCGGCCGGACCACCAGGTTGACCCCCTTCAGGATCTCCTTCGGGCCCGCCTCGGTGTCTACGTCGACGTGCAGGTCAGTGATTTCCAGCATGGCCATGTCAGTTCTCCTGTGCTTCAAGGCTGTTGCTTGCAGTTGCTGCAGCGTCGAGCTCGCCGTCGATGGCGTTGCTCAGCGCCTGCTCCACGGCGGGGACACCGATGCGTTGGATGATCTCGGCGAAGAAGCCCCGCACCACCAGCCTGCGGGCCTCGTCCTCCTCGATACCGCGGCTCATCAGGTAGAAGAGCTGCTCCTCGTCGAATCGCCCGGTGCTCGTGCTGTGCCCGGCGCCGACGATCTCGCCGGTCTCGATCTCAAGATTGGGCACCGAGTCCGTACGGCACCCCTGGGACAGCAGCAGGTTGCGGTTCTGCTCGTAGGTGTCGATGTTCAGTGCCTGTTTGCGGATCAGCACGTCGCCGACCCACACCGAGCGCGCCTTAGCACCGTTCAGTGCGCCGCGGTAGTCCACCCGCGAGGTCGTGTTGGGGGCGTTGTGGTCGACACGGAGCCGGTGCTCCAGGTGCTGGCCCGCGTCGGCGAAGTAGAGGCCGTACAACTCGGCGGTGCCACCGGGGGCACCGTAGGACACGTTGCCGTGCAGCCGGACGAGGTCGCCGCCCAAGGTGACCACAACGTGCCGCAGATGGGCGTCGCGACCCACGAGGGCCTCGTGCTGCCCGGTGTGCAACGCGTCCCGTGCCCAGTTCTGCAGGCTGACCACGGTCAGGTCCGCGTGGTCGGCGACGATGATCTCGATGTTGCCGTTGAACTGGGCCGACCCCTGATGGTTCAGGACGACGATGGCGCGGCTGGATTCGCCGGCTTCGATGACGGTGTGCGAATTGGCCCGCAGCCCGGCGCCCTGCCCGGTGACGGTGACCAGCACCGGCTCGCCCAGCTGGGCACCCGGCGCGATGGCCAGGTGCAACGCCTGCTCGGTGCGGGCGCAGGCCAGACCGGCGGGCAGGTCGACGGGCACCAGGACGGTGCCGCGCGGAGCCTGGCCGATGCCCAGTGTTCCGACGGTGACTCCCTGGACCTCGCTCACCTCAAGGCGCACAGCATCGGCTGCTGTCGCGCGGTCCTCGAACATCGTGGCCACCCGGGCCATCGGCGTGAAACGCCAGGCTTCCTCCCGACCCTTGGGCACCGGCAGCTCGTCCAGTCGCCAACTGCCCGCCGGGAGCTGGTGGCCGACCTCCGGTGGCTGGTCGAGGGATGCCGTCGTCGTTGCGGTACCGCTCATCAGCCGACCGCTCCTTCCATCTGCAGATCGATCAGTCGGTTGAGTTCGAGGGCGTACTCCATGGGCAACTCGCGCGCGATCGGCTCAATGAAGCCGCGCACGATCATGGCCATCGCCTCGTCCTCCTTCAGACCGCGGCTCATCAGGTAGAAGAGTTGGTCCTCACTGACTTTCGAGACAGTGGCCTCGTGGGCCATCGAGACGTCATCGCACTGGATGTCGTTGTACGGATAGGTGTCGGACCGGCTGATCGAGTCGACCAGCAGCGCATCGCACCTGACGTTCGACACCGAATGATGGGCCTTCGGATTGACCTTCACCAAACCGCGGTACGAGGCACGCCCACCGGAGCGGCTCACCGACTTGGAGACGATGGTGCTCGAGGTGTGCGGCGCCAGGTGCAGCATCTTGGCTCCCGTGTCCTGGTGCTGGCCACGCCCGGAGAAGGCCGCCGACAGGGTCTCACCCTTGGCGTGCTCCCCCAGCAACCAAACCGCCGGGTACTTCATGTTGATCTTGGAACCGATGTTGCCGTCCACCCACTCCATCCGGGCGCCGGCCTCACAGGTGGCCCGCTGGGTGACCAGGTTGTAGACGTTGGTAGACCAGTTCTGCACCGTCGTGTACCGCACGTGGGCGTCCTTCTTGACGACGATCTCGACCACACCGGAGTGCAGCGAGTCGGTCTTGTAGATGGGCGCGGTGCAACCTTCGATGTAGGTGACGTCGGACCCCTCGTCGGCAATGATCAGCGTCCGCTCGAACTGGCCCATGTTCTCGGTGTTGATCCGGAAGTAGGCCTGCAGCGGAATCTGGACATGGACGCCCTTGGGCACGTAGACGAACGAGCCGCCCGACCACACCGCCGTGTTCAGCGCCGAGAACTTGTTGTCCCCAGCAGGGATCACCGTGCCCCAGTACTCCCGGAAGAGGTCGGGGTATTCCCGCAGCCCCGAGTCGGTGTCGACGAAAATGACCCCTTGACGTTCCAGCTCCTCGCTGATCTTGTGGTAGACCACTTCGGACTCGTACTGGGCGGCCACGCCGGCCACCAGCCGCTTCTTCTCGGCGTCGGGAATGCCCAGCCGGTCGTACGTCGTCTTGATCTCCTCTGGCAGGTCCTCCCAACTGGTCGCCTGCTTCTCGGTTGACCGCACGAAGTACTTGATGGCGTCGTAGTCGATGCCCGACAGGTCAGGCCCCCAGGTGGGGGTGGGCTTCTTCCAGAACAACGCCAAGCCCTTGAGCCGGCGGTCCAGCATCCATTCGGGCTCGTTCTTGAGTGCCGAGATCTCACGGACGACATCCTCGGACAGACCGCGACGGGCAGTCGCGCCCAGGTCGGAGTCGTGCCAGCCGTACTTGTACTTCGACAGGTCTCCCAGCTGTTCGCTGGTGGTGACAGTGTCCTCGGTCATCGGCTCTTGGCCTCCTGGGTGGAGTTGGTGGTGGGGCCGCAGTCCTGCACCTCGACAGTGCGCCGCGGGATGTTCGTGGTGCACACCCCATCACCGTGGGCGATGGTGGCGAGGCGTTGGACATGCATTCCCAGCAGCTCGGAAAACACTTTGGTCTCTTGTTCACACAACTGCGGATAGAGCCCGGCGACGTCGGCCACCGGGCAGTGGCGCTGACACAGCTGTTCGCCGGTGGGTAGCTCGTCGACACTGGCGACGTAGCCGTCACTGGTCAGTGCCCGGGCCAACGCCTCGACAGGGTCCCCGTCGGGAGCGGCTTCGCGCAGCGCATGGTACTCGTCGGCCACTGCTTGCACCCGTTGCTGGCCGAGGCGTTCGACAGCCTGTGGCCCAGCGGCGTCGAACAGCGCTTTCAGCGCCTGGGCCGCGAGTTCGTCATAGCCCTGATAAAACTGCGAGCGTCCGCTCCTGGTGAGGACGTACACGCGGGCTGGTCGCCCCCGGCCACGCTGCCCGTGCACCCGTTCCGGCTCGCTGGAGACCCGACCGCTGTCCGTCAGCGCGCTCAGGTGGCGTCGGATGGCAGCTGAAGTGAGGCCCAGCCGCTCAGCCAGCTCGGCTACGGTTGAAGCGCCATGGGTCAGCAAGGAGGCCAACACCCGCTCACGGGTGCTGGCATCCGGCTCCTCCGCCCCATCTTCGGGGTTGACGCAGACGTCTTTTGCCTCGACCTTGTCATCGGAGAAAGGCTCGTTCACCACCTCAGCCCCCCAACCCCAGCTGATTTCATGACATTATTCTTGCCTAAATCCGCCGAGACGCAAGTTGGCTGATGGCCGCATGGGCAAGTACAGGCGAGCACTAGAGTGTTTGCGAGGCTGACTCGCCCCGACCCACCAGGAGGATCAAGTGAACGAACGGCTCAAGGCACTGCACGACGCAGGCATCTCCATCTGGCTCGACGATCTGACCCGCGAACGCATCGAGAGCGGCAACCTGCAGAACCTGATCGACGAGTGGTCAGTGACCGGTGTCACCACCAACCCCACCATTTTCGCCGCCGCGTTCCAGGATCTGAGCCGCTACGGCGATCAGCTGCGCGCGCTCAAGCAGACCGCCGTCGAGGAAGCCATCCCGCAGCTGATGAGCTACGACGTCAAGGACGCCTGCCGGATCTTCAGGCCCAGCTACGACGCCTCCAACGGCTACGACGGCCGCGTGTCGATCGAGGTCGCCCCCACCCTCGCTCGCGAGACCGACGCCACCGTCCAGCAGGCAGTCGAGTTGTATGAGCTGGTCGACCAGGAAAACGTGCTGATCAAGATCCCGGCCACCGTTGAAGGCCTGCCGGCCATCCGTCGCACGATCGCCAACGGCATCAGCGTCAACGTCACCCTGATCTTCTCGCTCGAGCGCTACCGCGAGGTGATGGCTGCTTACCTGGCAGGCCTGGAGGATGCAGCCGCCGCCGGCAAGGATCTCTCCAAGATCCATTCGGTCGCTTCGTTCTTCATCAGCCGCGTGGACAGCGAGATCGACGCCCGCCTGGACGCCATCGGCACCGACCAGGCCAAGGCCCTGCAGGGCAAGGCCGCTGTCGCCAACGGTCGCCTGGCTTTCGCGGAGTTCCAGAAGGTCTTCGCCTCCGACCGGTTCAAGGCCCTGGAAGCCAAGGGCGCCAACCTGCAGCGTCCGTTGTGGGCGTCCACCGGCACCAAGAACCCCGCCTACCCTGACACCCTCTATGTTGCCGAGCTGGTCGCGAAGCCCTGCGTCAACACCATGCCCGAGAAGACCATGGCGGCGTGCGCCGATCATGGCGAGTTCTCCGGTGACACGATCACCCCCAACCTCGCTGATGCGGCTCAGGTCTTCGCCGACCTGGCGGCGGTCGGTATCGACCTGGACGACGTCTTCAAGGTCCTGGAGGACGAGGCGGTCGACAAGTTCGTGGTGAGCTGGGGCGACCTGATCGACGCCGTCAAGGGCGCTCTCGCGAAGTCCTGATCGCGAGACGTCCAGTCACACCTAACCTAGGAGCGGGCGCGTGCTCAAGCAGCAGTGGGTCAATCCGCTGGTCGACCCACGGGACAGGCGACTGCCCCACATCGCGGGCCCGTGCGCCCTGGTGTTCTTTGGTGTCACCGGCGACCTTGGGCGAAAGAAACTACTGCCCGCCGTGTACGACCTGGCCAACCGGGGGATGCTGCCCCCCGGTTTCAGCCTGGTCGGCTTCGCTCGCCGTGACTGGACGGACCAGGACTTCGCCTCGTTCGTGGAGGAGTCAGTGCGCGAGCGTGCTCGGACGCCTTTCAATCAGGCCAGCTGGAAGACGCTGGCTGAAGGCATCCGTTTCGTGCCGGGCAGCTTCGATGACGGTGCTGCTTTCGAGCGGCTAGCCGAAACCCTCGACCAGCTCGACAGGGAACGCAACACCGGCCACAACCACGCCTATTACCTGTCGGTACCGCCGCGCAGCTTCGGGGTGATCATCGATCAGCTCAACGACCATGGCCTCACCGATCAGGACACCGGGTGGAAGCGCGTGGTCATCGAGAAACCGTTCGGTCATGATCTCGCCTCGGCCCAACTGCTGGACGCCGAGGTGACGCGCGCCTTTCCACCGGAGTCGGTGTTTCGCATCGACCACTACCTCGGCAAGGAGACGGTGCAGAACCTGCTGGCCTTTCGGTTCGCCAACCAGATGTTCGAACCCCTCTGGAACAACAGGTACGTCTCGAACGTGCAGATCACCATGAACGAGGACATCGGAGTGGGTGGCCGGGCGGGGTACTACGACGGCATCGGCGCCGCCCGCGACGTGATCCAGAATCATCTCCTGCAGCTGATGGCACTGACAGCGATGGAGGAGCCGAACAGCTTCGACGCCGGCAATCTGCGCGACGAAAAAGTCAAAGTGCTCAGCGCCGCTCGGGCCGCCTCGGACTTCGCAGCGCACACCGCCAACGGCCAGTACGCCGAGGGCTACCAGGGGGGCCGCCGGGTCCCCGGCTATCTGCAGGAGGAAGGGGTCTCCCCCGACTCCCGCACCGAAACCTACGCCGCGCTGCGCGTCGACATCGACAACCGCCGCTGGGCCGGCGTCCCGTTCTACCTGCGCACCACCAAGCGCGCCCCCCGGCGTGTCACCGAGATCGCCCTGGGGTTCAGGCCGGCCCCGCACCTGCCGTTCAGCCGGTTCCAGACCGAGGACCTGGGCACCAATGCCCTGGTGCTGAGGATCCAACCGCAGGAGGGCATCTCGATGCACTTCGGCTCCAAGGTGCCCGCCTCCCAGATGGAGATCCGTCAGGTGAGCATGGATTTCGGTTATCGCGGCTCTTTCACCGTGTCGAGCCCCGAGGCTTACGAGCGGTTGATCTTCGACATGCTGATCGGCGACGCGCCGCTGTTCCCGCAGCAACGAGAAGTGGAGCTGTCCTGGATCCTCCTCGACCCCGTGCTCAACTACTGGGCCGACGAGGCGCCGCCCCCACAGCAATACCCGGCAGGAACCTGGGGGCCTGCGTCCGGCGACGCCATGATCCAGCGTGACGGATTCACCTGGAGGCGGCCATGAGTGTTGGCGGCGACCGCGAAACCATCATCGCGATGGAGGACACCGACGCAGCAGCGATCTACGCCACGCTCATGAGACAACCGCGAAGCGGCTCCGGCGGTCTGGTGTTCACCCTGATCATCGCCTGTTCTGCGAGGGACTACGCGGAAGCGTTGGAGGCGGCCATCGGCGCTGGGCGTGAGCACCCGATCCGGATCCTGGTCGCGGTGCGTGAGAAGGACAAGACCATCGACCGGCTGGACGCAGAGATCCGGTTCGACGATGACGTCCCGGGCAACATCGTCACCTTGCGCATGTCGGGGGCAGTGAATTCGCATCCAGCGTCCGTGCTGGTGCCGTTGGCCCTGCCTGACCTTCCGGTGGTGGTCTGGTGGCCAGGAGCCTCCCCACGCGACTGCGCGAGGGACGAGATCGGCCAGCTCGGCAGCCGGCGCATCACCGACGTGGCCGGCGCCCATCAACCGCTCCGCGCCGTGCTGGAGCGGGCCCGCTGCCACCAGCCGGGCGCGACCGACCTGTCCTGGGCTCGCATCACGTCGTGGCGGGCGCTGCTGGTGAGTGCGCTTGACCAGGTCCGCCTGCCCGTCATCGCCGCGGAGGTGCAGGCGGGCAGCAGGAGTGTGCCGGCCTACATGATGGCCGCCTGGCTGGAATCACGTCTCTGCTTTTCTGTGCCACTGGTGCGTGAGGAGATCATTGGCACCATCCGCATCACGCTGACGCTGGCTGACGGCAGCTCGGTGGTGCTCTCGCACAGCGGTGAGGAAGCCTGCCTGGACATCCCCGGGCAGCCCACCCGCGTGGTCGCCCTGCCCTTCCGTTCACGAAACCAGCTACTGCAGGAGGAACTCGCCCGGCTGCACAGTGACCCGGTCTTCGACACCGTTGTCAAAGTACTGTTGGAGCGATTCGAGCGCGAGGGGAAGATCTCATGAGCCTCACCCGGATCCGGCGCTATGACCGGCCCCACGATCTGGCTGACGGTGCTGCGGCCGCCATGTTGGCGGAGTTGTGCCGGGTCCAGCACGATAGCGATTCCGACGCGCAACTCTGCCTGGCCGGCGGGCACACGGCCAACGACGTCTACGCCGCGCTCTCGGCTCAGGCTGCCGAGTCTGCCCTCGACCCCACCCGGATCAGCCTGTGGTGGGGCTCCGAACGGTTCGTGCCCACCGCGGACCCGCTGAGGAACGCCACCCGCACGCTCAGCCTGCTGGGGCGAAGCATGAAGATCGTGCCCGCCAAGACCCACCCGATGCCGCCGAATTCAGGCAACGCCGACGCGGATGAAGCGGCTTTCGCCTACGCCAGCGAGCTGGGTGACACCGTCTTCGACATCTGCCTGCTGGGCCTGGGCGCAGACGGTCATGTCGGGGCAATCTTTCCTGACCACCCGAGTTTCCGAGCCCAGGCCGGCACCAGCCTGCTGGCGATCGGTGTCGACGATGCTCCGGTGCCACCGCCTGAGCGGGTCACCCTCACCTTCAACGCCTTCAACCGTTCCCGCCAGATCTGGTTCCTGGTGAGCGGTCGGGAAAAGGCAGAAGTCCTGACTCGCGTGCTGGCAGGTGACGAGTCCTTGCCTGCCGCTCACGTTCACGGCGTCGACCGTACCGTCTGGTTCGTCGACGAGGCGGCGGGTAGCTTGCTGCCCAGTCACCGTTGCTGGCTGTGACCTGGCTGCCAGCCGTGGTCTGTCTGGCCCACTGACGCAGGTCAGGACCTCAGTAGATGACCTCTCCATCTTCACGCCGTGCGCGCAGCGTCTGCAGGGCCTCGGCGAGGATCAACGAAGCTTCCTTGTCGCTGCGACGCTCCTTGACATACGCCAGGTGTGTCTTGTAAGGGTGCGTCTTGGGCTGCGCCGGGGGGTTGTCCTGGTCGCAGCTGGCCGGCAACCCACAACGGGGGCATTCCCACTGCTCGGGCACCTCAACGTCAGAGGCGAAGGCGGGCTTGGTGACGTGACCATGCAGGCAGTAGTAGGTGGCGTGCACCCGCGGAGCCACCTCCCCGCGCTCGCTCTCCCCGGACGGACCGGCACCGACACGACTACCACGAATGGCACTGCCACCTGACACAACAAACTCCTAGCAAGAAATCAAATGATGGATGGGGGCTGCCAGGGGGTCAACTGCCGAAGCGATACAGCACATTGAGCCCGAGAATGCAGGCAACCCACAGCATTCCTACGATGATGGTCAGCCGGTCGAGATTGCGTTCGGCAACCGACGTGCCGCTCAGACCAGTGGTCATGCCACCGCCGAACAGGTCTGACAGACCACCCCCACGTCCCTTGTGGAGCAGGATGAAGCCAGTCAGGATCAAACTCAGGACGACGAGGACGACGGACAGGGTGAGCACGGGCCAGGTCATCAAGGGAGTCAACAGCACGTCTGCCATCCTAACTGACTGAAACAGTGGATCCACATCCGGACCGGCCGGGCGTGGATCCACTGTGATCAGGGTCAGAGCAAAGGGTCACTGACGGATTTGCGGCAGTGCGTAGAAGCGGGTGATGGCTGCGAACTCGTTGGCATCGAGGCTGGCCCCGCCCACCAACGCGCCGTCCACGTCCGGCTTGGACATCAGCTCCGCGATGGTCGTCGACTTCACCGATCCGCCGTAAAGCACGCGAATCTCGTTGTCGGCGACATCGCCGTAGCTACGACGCAGCTGCTCACGAATGGCCCCGCAGACCTCTTGCGCGTCCTCCGGGGTCGCCACCTGGCCGGTGCCGATGGCCCAGATGGGCTCGTAGGCAACGACCACGTTGCGGGCGTCCTCGACCGGGATGTCCAGCAGTGCCGCACGGACCTGATCGAGGCAGTACGAGACTGCCCCGCCCTGCTCCCGAACCTCCAGACCCTCGCCGACACACAGCACCGGACGCAGCCCCTTGGCCAACGCCTTCCGGACCTTGCTGTGCACGACGTAGTCGGACTCCAGATGATACTGCCGGCGCTCGCTGTGACCGATGATCACATACTTGCAGCCAAGCTTGACCAGCATGTCCCCCGACACGTCGCCGGTGAAGGCGCCGTTGTCGTGCTGCGAGAGGTCCTGGGCACCGTAGCTGATCCCCAGTTCGTCGCCCTCCACCAGCGTCTGCACGGTGCGCAGATCAGTGAAAGGCGGGAACACCACGCACTCTGACTTCTCGGGGTCCCAATCGTGGTCCGCGAGATTCCAGGCGAGCTTCTGCACCAGAGCGACGGCCTCAACATGGTTGAGGTTCATCTTCCAGTTGCCTGCGATCATCGGCCGCCTGGTCACTTGTCGCCCTCCAGAACCGAGAGACCCGGAAGCTGCTTGCCTTCCATGTACTCGAGGGAGGCGCCACCGCCGGTGCTGATGTGACCGAAGTCCTTCTCTGCGTAACCGAACTCGCGCACGGCAGCGGCGGAGTCGCCGCCGCCGACAACAGTGAGGCCGTCCACCTCAGTCAGCGCCTTGGCCACCGCCCGGGTGCCCGACGACAGCGCCTCGATCTCGAAGACGCCCATCGGGCCGTTCCAGAAGACGCTGCTGGCGTTCCTGATGGTGTCGGCGAAGAGTTTCTCGGTCTGCGGACCGATGTCCAGGCCCTGCTGGTCGGCCGGGATTGCGTCGCTGGCGACGACGGTGACCTCGGAAACCGTGTGGGCGCCGAAGTCGACGTCCTTGGCGACCCGCTGGTCAACCGGCAGCAGAACCTGCTTGCCGGCGGCCTTGGCGGCCTCCAGGTACCCCTTGCAGGTTTCGATGTTGGCCTCGTCGACGAGGGACTTGCCGACCTCGTGGCCCTGGGCCTTGAGGAAGGTGTAGGCCATGCCGCCGCCGATCACCAGCACGTCGGCGATCTTGAGCAGGTTGTCGATGACGGCAAGCTTGTCGGCCACCTTGGCGCCGCCCAACACGACCACGAAGGGACGATCCGGCTCGGTCACCAGCTTGCGCATCACGTCGACCTCCTTCTTCACGAGATCGCCGGCTGCGTTCGGCAGCAACTTGGCGATGTCGTAGACGGAGGCCTGCTTGCGGTGCACGACGCCGAAGCCATCGGAGACGAAGATGTCGCCGAGACTGGCGTACTTGTTGGCCAGGTCGACGCGCTCCTGCTCGACCTTGCTCTCTTCTGCAGGCTCATAACGCACGTTCTCGACAAGGCAGATCTCGCCGTCGGCGAGGCCCTGGGACAAGGCGATGGCGGACTCGCCGACCACGTCCCCAGCCAGCTTCACCTCGGCGCCGAGCAGCTCACCGAGCCGCTTGGCCACCGGGGCGAGCGAATACTTCGGGTTGACCTGCCCCTTGGGGCGGCCGAGGTGGGCCAGCACAGTGACCTTGGCACCTGCGTCACGCAACTTGTTCAACGTCGGCAGGGCGGCCTTGATCCGCCCATCGTCGGTGATGGTGTCGCCGTCCAGCGGCACATTGAAATCGCAACGAATGACGACACGCTTGCCACGAAGGTCGCCAAGGTCCTGTACTGACTTCACTTCAAGCCTTTCGATCGAGGGGGGTGGAGGTCAGGCGAGCTTGCCGGCGACGATCTCGGTCAGGTCGACGAGACGGTTGGCGTAGCCCCACTCGTTGTCGTACCAGGCAAGGATCTTCACCATGTCGCCGAGCACCTTCGTCTCGGTGGCGTCGAACGTGGCCGAGGCGGGGTCACCCTGCAGGTCGGTCGAGACGATCGGATCCTCGGTGTAGACCAGCGAGCCTTCCTTGGAGGCCTCAGCGGCCTTTTTCATGATCGCGTTCACTTCTTCGACAGTGGTCTCGCGGGAGGCCTGGAAAGTCAGGTCGACCAGCGACACGGTCGGGGTGGGAACACGCACTGCCAGACCGGTGAACTTGCCCTTGAGCTCGGGGATCACCTCGGCGACAGCCTGGGCGGCGCCGGTCTTGGTGGGGATCATGTTGAGCGCAGCGGCGCGAGCCCGACGCAGGTCGGAGTGCGGGGCGTCCTGCAGGTTCTGGTCAGCGGTGTAGGCGTGGATCGTCGTCATGATGCCCTTGACGATGCCCAGGTCGTTGTTCAGCGGCTTGGCGACGGGAGCCAGGCAGTTCGTGGTGCAGGACGCGTTCGAGATGATGTGGTGCTTCGCATCGTCGTAGTCGTCGCAGTTGACGCCGAAGACGAAGGTGCCGTCCACGTTCTTGCCCGGGGCCGAGATGAGGACCTTCTTGGCGCCAGCGGCGATGTGGGCCTTGGCTGCATTGGCATCGGTGAAACGGCCGGTCGACTCGATGACGATGTCGACGCCCAGCTCGCCCCAGGGCAGCTGCGCCGGATCGCGCTCTTCGAGGGCGGCGACCCGATGGCCGTTGATGGTGATGGACTCAGCGTCGTAGGTCACGTCGCCCTTGAGCCGGCCCATGATCGAGTCGTACTTGAGCAGGTGAGCCAGCGTCTTGTTGTCCGTGAGGTCGTTGACGGCAACGATTTCCAGATCTGCACCCTGTTCGAGCACTGCACGGTAGAAGCTGCGGCCGATGCGGCCAAAACCATTGATACCAACCTTGACGGTCATTTAATGAATCCCCTTTGACGTTTTCCCGGTCCGGGTTCGGAGTATTCGGACGATGCTGATTCTATCCGTTACCGCGCCGCAACGCCGCCCCGCAGTCATTGCGTGAGAATCGGCTCGGGGTGTGCCTCAGTCGGTTTCGTCGAACAGATCCGCAGTGAGAGCGGCCTCAGTGCTGGGGATCCCAAGATCGGCGGCCAGTTTGTCGGCCATCGCCAGCAGCCTGCGGATCCGTCCGGCGATCGCGTCCTTGGTCAACGGCGGGTTGTGCATCTGGCCCAGTTCCTCGAGGCTGGCCTGCTTGTTCTCCAGCCGCAACAACCCAGCCGCCTTCAAGTGGTCAGGCACTTCATCGCCCAGGATCGCCAGGGCGCGCTCCACCCGGGCTCCAGCGGTGACCGCCGCTTGCGCCGAACGACGCAGATTCGCGTCGTCGAAATTTGCCAGTCGATTCACCGAGGCTCGCACCTCGCGGCGCATTCGCCGTTCCTCCCACGCCAGCACTGTGTCGTGGGCACCCATCCGGGTCAGCATGGCGCTGATGGCATCACCGTCACGGATCACCACCCGATCGACGCTGCGAACCTCGCGGGCCTTCGCGGGGATCTCCAGACGACGGGCGCAGCCCACCAGGGCCAGCGCTGCCTCGGAGCTCGGGCAGGTCACCTCCAGCGACATCGAACGGCCCGGTTCGGTCAGCGAACCCCGAGCGATGAAGGCGCCCCGCCAGGCTGCCACCTGCTCAGCCACCCCACCGCCGATGATCTGGCTGGGCAGCCCCCGAACCGGCCTGCCGTGGGCGTCGATCAGGCCAACCTGGCGGGACAGCGATTCACCGTCACGCACCAGGCGCACCACGTAACGGGTGCCCCGCTTGATGCCGGAGCTGTTGATCACCAGCAGCTCCGAGTCGAAGCCGTACAGCTCACGCAGGGCGGTGCGCAACCGACGCGCACCTGCTCCGGTGTCGAACTCGGCCTCGATCACGATGTGGCCGCTGACCAGGTGCAACCCACCCGCAAAGCGCAGCATCGCGGCCACCTCGGCGCGCCGCGCGTCCGGTTTGACGACCTTGATGGTGGCCAGTTCGGACTTCACCTGTTGAGTCAGAGCCATGCCTGAATCCTCCCACATCCGTTCGGACAGGGTTTCGGGGGTGTTCCGGCGCTCACCCGGTCAGCAGCACTTCACGATAGACAGCCGCCAGTCGCAGCGGGTCGTGGCGGGCGGAACCATCACGCATCGCCACGTCGGCCACAACCAGTTGGGCGCCCAGATCGGCGAGATACGCATCGAGGTGGGCGTCGCCCGCGGCGAACCGACGATCAGCGATCACCACATCGGGCCGCAGTTGGGGTGCGTGCTCGGCCAGCAGCTCGATGTGGCGGACTGCGGAGAATCCCTCGGTCTCGTCGGCGGGAGCAATGTTGAGCGTGACGACCTTGCGACTGCGCGACGAGATGACGGCGTCAGCGAGTTCGGGAACCAACAGGTGCGGTATCACCGAGGTGAACCACGACCCCGGCCCCAGCACGATGAAATCGCTGGAGCGAAGCGCGGCCACCGCCTCCGGGCAGGCGGGCGGATCGGGTGGCACCAACCGTACGCTGCGCACCTCACCCCGGGTCTTCGCGACCAGCGACTGGCCCCGCAGGGTGACCACCTCGTCAGGAGTCACGGGATTCAGCCCCACCACGTCGGCCTCGATGCTGAGTGGTGTGAGGGACATCGGCAGCACTCGGCCCCGGGCCTCCAGCAGACTGCCCACCATGTCCAGGCCGGCGACCGCATCGCCGAGATTCTGCCAGACCCCCTCGATCAGCAGGTTGCCGATGGCGTGCCCGTTGAGCGGCCCGGCACTGTGGAACCTGGACTGCAGCACGTCGGCCCATCGCCGGCCCGAACGGTCGCTGCCGCACAACGCGGCCAGGGCCATCCGCAGGTCACCGGGTGGCAGCCCGTCGAATTCCTCGCGAAGCCGCCCGGACGACCCACCGTCGTCAGCGACCGTGACCACCGCAGTGAGCCGGTCGGTGACCTGCCGCAGCGCGCTCAGCGACGCGTGCAAGCCGTGGCCGCCTCCCATCGCAGTGACCGATGGGAGCCTGCTGGAGAACGCCATCACTCCCTCCCGAGGTCGCGGTGCAACACCGTCACGTTGAGATCCTTGCCACGCAACCGCTTCGCCAGGGCCTCCGCCATCGCCGTTGACCGGTGCTTGCCACCCGTGCACCCAACTGCCACAGTGGCCTGCCGTTTGTGTTCCCGCAGGTAGCCCGGCTCCATGGTGACCAGCAGGGACTCGATCAGGTCAAGCCACTCTGGGGCGCCAGGCTGGGCCAGCACGTAACCACTGACAGCCTGCGACAACCCGGTCTGCGGCCGCAGCTCGGGAACCCAGTGCGGGTTGGGCAGGAAACGCACGTCGAACACCAGGTCGGCGTCGATCGGGACGCCGTTCTTGAACCCGAAGCTCATCACCTGCAAGGTGAGGCGGGTGTCGGGCTCGGCGCTGTAGATGTTGATCACCCGCTGGGCCAGTTGGTGCACCGTCGTGTCGGAGGTGTCCATCACGATGTCTGCTTCGGCACGCAGCTCGGCCAGCATCCGCCGCTCACGTGCGATGCCCTGCAACAAGGTGCCGTCCAGCTGCATGGGCAGCGGCCTGCGCACCGACTCCTGGCGCCGCACGATCGCCTGGTCGCTGGCTTCCAGGAACAGCACCTCGGGGTCGACGCCCTCGGCAGCAAGCTGGGCCCGAACGGTCGGCAGCTTGTCGAAACCGGAACGGCTGCGAACATCGAGCCCGACGGCGAGCCGGCCGACCTTGTCCTGAGCGCTGACCTGAACCAGCTCCGGAAGCATCTCAGGCGGCAGGTTGTCCACCACGAACCATCCCAGGTCCTCGAGCACGTGCAACACCGAGCGTCTGCCGGCGCCGGACATGCCGGTGACGATGACGACCCGGGGCTTTCGGGAAGAACCGCCGGCAGCTGCCGGGTCGGCGGCCAGCCCGGCGCTCTGCTCGACGATGGGCTCGCGGGGTCCCTCACACTGTTGGCTCACGTGTCGATTATTCCAGCTTTCCGCGCTCGCACCGGGTCAGCCGCTGATGACCTCTCCGGTGCTGACGTTGATCGCCTCCGTCGCACGCTGACGGTCGAGGGCATCGCGGACAGCGCGGGCAGTCCCGGGACCGAAGCCGGGGAGCGCCGCCAGCTCCTCCAGGGTTGCAGCGCGGAGCTTCTGCTGGCTGCCGAAGTACTTCAACAGGGTCTTGCGTCGCACCTCGCCCAGACCGGGCACTCCGTCCAGCAGCGACTCGATCATGGCCTTGCTGCGACGACCGCGGTGGTGGCTGATGGCGAATCGGTGCGCCTCGTCGCGCACCCGCTGCAGAAGGAAAAGCCCTTCGCCGGCCCGCGGGAGGATCACCGGATAGTCCTCGTGCGGCAGCCAGACCTCCTCCAGCCGCTTGGCCAGACCGCACAGCGCGATCTCGGCCAGCCCGAGCCGGTCGAGCACCCGCTGGGCGGCGTTCACCTGTGGCAGCCCGCCATCGACGACCACCAGCGACGGGGCGTAGGCGAACTTGAGGGGCACTCCGGTGACCGGGTCAACCAGCGCTGGGCCGTCCTCGCCGGGCCCGCCGGCAGCCTGGAGAGCCGCCCTGTCATCGAGCATGCGGCGGAACCGACGCGAGAGCACCTCGTCCATGGCCGCGGTGTCGTTGCTGCCCTCGAATCCCTTGATGATGAAGCGTCGATACTCGCTCTTGCGCGGCAATCCGTCCTCGAAGACGACCATGGAGCCCACCACTTCGCTGCCCTGGGTGTGACTGATGTCGTAACACTCGATACGCAGTGGGGCGGTGGGCAGGTCGAGTGCCACCGCGAGCTCCTCCAGCGCGCGGTTGCGCGTCGACAGGTCGGACGCACGCTTGGTCTTGTGCCTGGCCAGCGACTCGGCGGCGTTGCGTGCCACCGTTTCCAGCAACGCCTTCTTGTCGCCACGTTGCGGCACCCGCAGGCTGACCCTCGAGCCCCGCTCCTCGCTGAGCAGTTCGGCGAGGGTCTGCCCCGAGGCGGGCATCACCGGCACCAGCACCTCGCGTGGGATGTTCGACTCGGCTGTGCCTGCCTCCTCGGAATACAGCTGCAAGAGGAAGCTCTCGACCAGTTCGGCGGTCCCGGAGTCGTCGGCACGGTCGGCAACCCAGCCGCGTTCACCCCGCACCCGCCCGCCGCGCACCCTGAAGATCTGCACCGACACCTCGAGAGGGTCCTCTGCAAGGGCAATCACGTCAGCGTCAGTGCCGTCCGGCAGCACGATCGCGTTCTGCTCGGTGGCCAGCCGCAGCGCCTCGAGTGAGTCACGCAGCACCGCCGCGCGTTCGAACTCGAGACTGTCGCTGGCCGCCCGCATGGCGGTGGTCAGTTTGTGCTCCAGCTGGCGGGAATGCCCCTCCATGAAGCTGGCCAGATCCGCCACGATTTCGCGATGCGCCTCGGGGGTGATCCGGCCGACACAAGGTGCCGAACACTTGCCGATGTACCCCAGCAGGCAGGGCCGCCCAGCCGCCCGCGCGTTCTTGAAGACGCCGGAGGAACAAGACCGCATGGGGAACACCCGCAGCAGCAGGTCGACGGTGTCGCGGATCGCCCAGGCGTGACCGAAAGGACCGAAATAACGCCAACCCTTGCGTTTGGCCCCACGACCCACGAAGACCCGCGGGTACTCCTCGCTCCAGGTCAGGCACAGCCACGGGTAGCTCTTGTCGTCGCGGTACTTGATGTTGAAGCGCGGGTCGTACTGCTTGATCCAGGTGTATTCCAGCTGCAGGGACTCCAGCTCATTGCGGACCACTGTCCATTCCACCCGGCACGCGGTGGCCAGCATGGTCTGGGTTCGCGGGTGCAGCGCTGACGGGTCGGCGAAGTAGCTGTTCAGACGGTTGCGCAGGTTCTTCGCCTTGCCGACGTAGATCACCTGACCGTACTGATCCAGGTAGCGGTAGACGCCCGGATCGGTGGGGATCGAACCGGGTGCCGGGCGGTAGCTCGCCGGGTCGGCCATCTCAGCCGCTGACACCAGCGGACTGGCCGGCCGCTGCGTCCTCGAGCCCTGTCTCGGGCGAAACGGCCTTCTTCTTGCCGGCTCCCTTTTCGCTGACGACAGGCTCCTTCTCGCTGATGCCGCTCTTGCGGACCCGCGCCCGGCTCACCCGCTTGACCGGGGCGTTGGCGGCGATCAGCGCCTCGTCGAGCTCCCCCACCGGCACGGCACGGCCGGCCAGGGCATCCTTCAGGTAGCGACCGGTGAACGAATCCGGATGAGCCGCCACCTGCTCGGGAGTGCCCTGCGCAATCACGCTGCCACCACGCGAACCACCTTCCGGCCCCATGTCGATCACCCAGTCAGCGACCTTGATCACATCCAGGTTGTGCTCGATCACCACCACGGAGTTGGCGCGGTCGACCAGCCGGTTGAGCACGTCCAGCAGCTTGCGGATGTCCTCGAAGTGCAGGCCGGTCGTCGGCTCGTCCAGCACGTACAGGGTCCGGCCGGTTGAGACGCGCTGCAACTCCGCAGCCAACTTGACGCGCTGCGCCTCGCCACCCGACAGCGTGGTGCCCGGCTGACCAAGCCGTACGTACCCCAGGCCCACCTCGTTGAGTGTGACCAGGTGCCTCGAGATCGACTTGATGGGCTCGAAGAACTCGACGGATTCCTCGATGGACATGCCCAGCACCTGCGCAATGTTCTTGCCCTTGTAGTGCACCTCGAGGGTCTCGCGGTTGTATCGCTGGCCATGACACACCTCGCACGGCACGTAGACGTCGGGCAGGAAGTTCATCTCGATCTTGATGGTGCCGTCACCCGTGCAGTTGTCGCAGCGCCCGCCCTTGACGTTGAACGAGAAACGCCCCGGCTGGTAGCCACGCATCTTGGCTTCGGGAGTCGCAGCGAACAGGGTGCGGATCTTGTCGAAGACCCCGGTGTAGGTCGCCGGGTTGGACCGGGGGGTGCGCCCGATGGGCGACTGGTCGACGTGGATCACCTTGTCGATGAACCCGGCACCGATCAGCCCCTTGTGGTGGCCAGGCACGGCCTTGGAACTGTAGAGCTGTTGGGACAGCGCGGTGTACAGGATGCTGTTCACCAGACTGGACTTGCCCGACCCGGAGACGCCGGTGACAGCGACGAACTGGTTGAGCGGGAAAGCCACGTCGATGTTGCGCAGGTTGTTCGCGGTGGCGCCCATCACTGTGATGCTCTGGCCGCTGCGAGGCCGTCGGGTGGCAGGCAGTGGTATCTCGCGACGCCCCGACAGATAGGCCCCGGTGAGGGATTCGGGGCACTGCAACAGGTCATCGACACTGCCCGACACCACGATGTTGCCACCGTGCTCACCCGCCCCCGGACCGACATCCACCACCCAGTCGGCGGCGCGGATGGTGTCCTCATCGTGCTCGACCACGATCAGCGTGTTGCCGAGGTCACGCAGCTGCCGCAGCGTCTCGATCAGCCGGCGATTGTCGCGCTGGTGCAGCCCGATACTCGGCTCGTCCAGCACGTACAGGACGCCGGTGAGCCCGGAGCCGATCTGGGTTGCCAGCCGGATCCGCTGAGCCTCGCCCCCCGACAACGAGCCGGCCGACCGCGACAGTGTCAGGTAGTCGAGCCCCACGTGCAGCAGGAACCGGAGCCGCTCCTGGATCTCCTTGATCACGCGCTCACCGATCTGGGCGTCGCGGTCGCTGAGCTGCAGACCGTTCAGGAAGTCGGACGCCTCGGCGATGGACAGCGCAGAGAGCTCGGCGATGTTGCGGCCGCCGACGGTGACCGCAAGGGAGCTGGGCTTCAGCCGGGCCCCGTGGCAGGCGGAACACGCGATCTCGCGCATGTAGCCGCCCCAGCGGTCGCGAGTGGAATCCGTTTCGGCCTCCGCGTGCCGACGCTTCACATAGTTCAGGACACCTTCGTAACGCTGGCTGTAGGTGCGTTCGCGTCCGAACCTGTTGCGGTAGCGGATGTAGACCGGCTCGCCATCGCCCGTGAGCAGCAGCTTCCTGGCGTGAGCAGGCAGCGCCTGCCAGGCCGTGTCGACGCTGAAACCGTTCTTCTCACCCAGCGCCTCGAAAACGTGCTCGAAGTGACCGGCCACCTGGGCGCTGGACCAGGGCGCGATGGCCCCCTCAATCAGGCTCTTGGACTGGTCGGGCACCACCAGATCGGGATCGACCTCGAGCGTGGTGCCGAGCCCCGAACAGGCCGCGCAGGCACCCCAGGGCGCGTTGAACGAGAACTGGCGCGGCTCCAACTCATCGATGGTGACGTCGTGACCGTTGGGACAGGCCATTTTTTCGGAATAGCTGCGCTGGCGGTGCGGATCGTTGGCGGGACGATCGACGAACTCGACGATCAGCAGCCCGTTGGCCAGCCCTAGCGCGGTCTCCACCGAGTCGGTGATGCGCTGGTGGGCGCTGTCCTTGACCGCCACCCGATCGACGATCACCTCGATGTCGTGCTTCTTCTGCTTGTCCAGTGTCGGCGGATCAGTGAGCTGATGAGTTTCGCCATCCACCCGCACCCGGGCATAGCCGTCAGTGGCCAGCGAACGGAACAGGTCGCGGTACTCGCCCTTGCGGCCACGGATCACCGGCGCGAGGATCTGGAAACGGGTGCCCGGCTCCAAACCCATCAGCTGGTCGACGATCTGTTGCGGCGTCTGACGGCTGATCGGCTCTCCGCACAGCTGGCAGTGCGGTTGGCCGATGCGGGCGTACAACAGCCGCAGGTAGTCGTACACCTCGGTCATGGTGCCCACCGTGGAGCGCGGGTTGCGACTGGTGGACTTCTGGTCGATCGAGACGGCCGGGGAAAGGCCTTCGATGAAGTCGACGGCCGGCTTGTCCATCTGCCCCAGGAACTGCCGGGCATAGGCAGACAGCGACTCTACGTAGCGACGCTGCCCCTCGGCGAAGATGGTGTCGAAGGCGAGCGACGACTTGCCCGACCCGGACAGGCCGGTGAACACAATCATCCGGTCACGAGGCAGCTTGAGCGAGACATCGCGCAGGTTGTGTTCACGCGCGCCTCGGATGATCAGGTCATTCACCCCTTCATGGTAGGTCGGTCATCCGACACGTTCGACGCCACCAGCGCCCGCAAGAGCGTGGGGCGGTTGCCCTAAGCTGAACACATGACGGATGCCCTGGAGCGCCAAGCGTTGCTGCCCCACGATGTCGTCGCCGTCCGCAAACGCAAACTCGAAGCCACCCAGAGCCTGCTGGGCAGCACCATCGCCATCTCCGAGGACGACTGGCAGCACCCGAGCCTGTTGCCGGGATGGACGCGCGCCCACGTGGCTACTCACCTGGCTCGCAACGCCGACGGGCTGATCAGACTGATCCATGGCGTGAGCACTGGCGTTCCAACCCGGATGTACGGCTCTGACCGGGAGCGCCAGCGCGACATCGAACGGGGGTCCGAGCGAGGCGCCCTGGACCTGCAGATCGATCTGGACACCACCGCTGGCCGCTTGAGTGCAGCCTTGGACGCTATTGCTGAGGTTCCCGGCGAGACCGCGGTGGAGCTCCCGGCGGGGCGCTGGGTGCGCGTCGACCTGCTGCCGCTGGCCAGGCTCAACGAGGTGGTGCTGCACCATGTCGATCTGGACTGCGGGTTCGGCATCGATCACGTCGACGAGGACATCGCACGCTGGCTGCTGGAGTGGAACGCCTTCTGGATCGGCGAACGAGCCGACTTCCCGGCCGTCGAAATCCTCTCTGACTCGGGCTTCTCAGCCAGGCTGGGTGCCCCCGGTGAGCCGGTTCAGGTGCTGGAGAGCGACAGTTGGCTGCTCGGCTGGATCACCGCGCGGCTGCCCGAGGACGACGTCACCGCGCGTGGCCTGCCTGTGTTCACACGCTGAGAAACTGAGCCCAACGTCAGGACCCTAGGCTGAAGCCATGACAAGCTTCCACGTCAGCCCAGGCGGCTCAGCCCTCACCTTCGACATCTCGCCCACCCTGCGCTGCGAGAAGCGGTCGGTCAGCGACTACGACAACAACAGCTATCTGGTGCTGCCCGCCGATGGCGACGCCATCCTGGTGGACGCCCCCGCCAACCCGCAGCTGATTCTGGACTGGATCGGCGCTCGCCGGGTGTCCACGGTCGTCACCACCCATCGCCATCCCGACCATGTACAGGCGCTGGCGGCCGTCGTGCAGGCCCTGGGCGCCACGGCTTTGTGTGGCGCCCCCGACGCCGACGCCATCGAGCGGGCCACGGGCGTGACTCAACATCGCGTCTGGACGGGCGAGACCATTGCCTGCGGAGCCACCGCACTGCCGGTGCTGGGGCTCGTCGGGCACACTCCGGGGTCCATCGCCCTGGTGCTGCCCGGGACTCCTGCTCATGTGTTGGTCGGTGACGCGCTGTTCCCGGGCGGAGTTGGCAAGACGGCCACGGCTGCCGACTTCAACTCTCTGCTGGACGATGTCCAGCACCACCTGTTCGATCGCTTCCCGGATGCCACGGTGATCCACCCAGGCCACGGCGACGCCACCACCCTGGGGGTCGAGCGCCCCCACCTTGAGCAGTGGCGAGCCAGGGCCTGGTGAGCAGCCCCCAAACCCACCAGGAAGCGGCTGCCAGGAACCAGTGGGTTCCGGGCAGCCGCTACCGGTTGTGAGCAGGGCTCAGCTGTTGAGCTGTCAGTCGCCGGCCGGGCCACCGGCAGGCTGACTCCCCGGGCCCGACGTGGCGGACAGGTCCTGCCCGTCAGCGGCCGCGCCCTTGGTCTCGGCGGTGTTGCGGGAACCGTCCACCGCTGCATCGGCGCCAACCGCAGCGACTGCCGGCTCTCGATTCTGTACACGGTTTTGCCACAGGCTGGCGATCGCGGTGATCGCAAGGGTGGCGACGATCGTGCCCAGCGAAACCCCGATGGAGATCTCGGGCACCGGCACCGGCTGGCCGCCGTTGATGAATGACAGGTGGTTCTCGTGCAGGGCGTGCAGGATCAGCTTGACACCGATGAAGGTGAGCAGGAACGACAACCCCACCGGCAGGTAGACGAGCTTCTCAAGCGCATGACCGATCAGGAAGTAGAGCTGCCGCAGCCCCATCAGTGCAAAGACCGTGGCGGCGAACACGATGTAGGGCTCTTGGGTCAGGCCATAGATGGCCGGGATCGAGTCGAGCGCGAACATCAGGTCGGTGGAGCCCAGGGCCGCAACCACGAAGAACATGTTGGTCGCGGCCTTCTTGCCGTCGATCCGGGTGAAGAAGCGGGTACCGTCCCACGTCCCGCTGGCGCCCATCCTCGACTTCAACCACTTGATGGCGGCTGAGTCCTCGTACTCGGGCTCGTGGCCGCTGCGCTTGTCCAGGTATTCCTTGGCCAGCCCCCAGGCCGTGTACAGCAGGTAGCCGCCGAACAGGAAGAACACCCAGACGAACTTCGAGATCAGGGCGGCTCCCAACGCGATGAACACGCCGCGGAAAAGGATGGCCAGCATGATCCCGAACATCAAGGCGAACTGCTGCAGCTTCGCCGGCACCTTGTTGCGCTGCATGATGATCATGAAGATGAACAGGTTGTCCAAGCTCAGGCTGTACTCGGTCAGCCAGCCCGCGTAGAACTCGGTCATGTACTGGGTGCCTGCGAAATACCACAGCCCCAGACCGAACAGAACGGCCATCGTGCTGTACAGCGCGATCGCCTTGGCGCACTCGGCGGCGGGCGGCACGTGCGGCTTGTTGCCGATCACCAGGGCATCGAACAGCAACACTCCCAAGAGCACCACCACGGTGATGATCCAGGTATACAGATGGATGTTCAACAGGCCTCCGGATAACTCGTGAGCGGATGGACGTGCACGCCGAGGACCCAACAAACCTCACGGTCGTGCGGCGGGCCCAGCGGGTGCTGTCGAGGGACTCAAGGTGGGCCAACACAAGACCGAAAAGCAGCGTTGACCCACAATTGCCCTGCCCCAGTTTCTCACAGACCCGCAATGTCGCAGAAACCAGCGCTATCTGGTGGCTTCGAGCATCTGCCGCAGTTCCCTCTTCAAGTCGGAGATCTCGTCGCGCAGTCGTGCAGCCACCTCGAATTCGAGATTGCCTGCCGCCGCGTGCATCTGCTCGGTGAGTTCCTGGACCAGCGCGGCCAACTCGGTGCTGGCCAACGAAGACGGGTCGAGCGCCCTGCCGGCAACAGCCGGCAGCGGCGAGCTCTTGCGGCCACGGGACTGGGTGCTGGCCATCAGTGCCTCGGTGTCAGCATCCTCCCTGGCCAGCATGTCGGTGATGTCGGCGATCTCCTTGCGCAGCGGCTGGGGGTCGATGCCGTGGCGGGTGTTGTAGGCGACCTGGACGGCCCGGCGCCGGTTGGTCTCATCGATCGCTGATGCCATCGAGGCCGTGATCGTGTCGGCGTACATGTGCACCTGGCCGGACACGTTGCGCGCCGCCCGGCCGATCGTCTGGATCAACGAACGCCCGGAGCGCAGGAAGCCTTCTTTGTCGGCGTCCAGAATGGCCACCAGCGACACCTCCGGCAGGTCGAGGCCTTCACGAAGCAGATTGATGCCCACCAGCACGTCGTACTCCCCCAGCCGCAGCTCACGCAGCAGCTCGACGCGCCGCAGGGTGTCGACCTCAGAGTGCAGGTAGCGGGTCCGCACCCCGTGCTCGAGCAGGTAGTCGGTCAGGTCCTCGGACATCTTCTTGGTCAGGGTGGTGACCAGAACCCGTTCCCGACGCTCGGCGCGAAGCCGGATCTCGCTGAGCAGATCATCGATCTGGCCCTTGGTGGGCTTGACGATGATCTCGGGGTCCACCAGCCCGGTCGGGCGGATGATCTGCTCGACGACGCCGTCGCAACGGGCGAGCTCATAGGGGCCCGGCGTGGCGGAGGAGTAGACGGTCTGGCCGATGCGTTCGGTGAACTCCTCGAAGCGCAGTGGTCGGTTGTCCATCGCGCTCGGCAACCGGAAACCGAACTCGACGAGTGTTCGCTTGCGGCTCATGTCGCCCTCGTACATGCCCCCGATTTGCGGCACCGTGACGTGCGACTCGTCGATCACCAGCAGGAAGTCCTCGGGGAAATAGTCGAGGAGGCAGTTGGGCGGTGTGGCCGGGCCGCGCCCGTCGATGTGGCGGGAGTAGTTCTCGATTCCGGCACAGGTGCCGATCTGGCGCATCATCTCGATGTCATAGGTGGTGCGCATCCGCAGTCGTTGGGCTTCCAGGAGTTTGCCTTGCTTCTCGAACTCGGCAAGCCGTGCGCCCAGCTCGGCCTCGATGTCGCGAATGGCCCGTTCCATCCGTTCCGGACCGGCCACGTAATGACTGGCCGGGAACACGTAGAGCTGCTTGTCCTGACTGATCACTTCCCCGGTCAGGGGATGCATCAAGGACAGGGCGTCGATCTCGTCGCCGAAGAACTCAACCCGCACGGCGTGCTCCTCGTACATCGGGAAGATCTCGAGCGTGTCCCCGCGCACCCGGAAGGTGCCCCGGGTTCCGGCGAGGTCGTTGCGCACGTACTGCATCTCGACCAGCTTCGTCAACAGGTCCCGGCGCTCCCACTCGTCACCCACCGCCAGAGTCACCATCCGGTCGACGTACTCCTGGGGAGTGCCCAGGCCGTAGATCGCCGAAACGGTGGCCACCACGATGACGTCGCGCCTGGTCAGGAGGGAGTTGGTGGCAGAGTGGCGCAGCCGCTCAACTTCCTCGTTGAGGCTGGAGTCCTTCTCGATGAAAGTGTCGGACTGCGGGATGTAGGCCTCGGGCTGGTAGTAGTCGTAGTAGCTGACGAAGTACTCGACTGCGTTGTCGGGGAAGAAGTGCCGCAGCTCGCTCGCGTACTGCGCAGCGAGCGTCTTGTTGGGCTGCATCACCAGCATCGGGCGCTGCAGCCGCTCGGCCAGCCAGGCCACGGTGGCTGTCTTGCCCGTGCCGGTGGCCCCCATCAGCACCACGTCCTGCTCACCGGCCTTGATTCGGCGTTCCAACTCGTCGATTGCCTGTGGCTGGTCACCAGAGGGCTGGAAGGAGGCCTGCATCTTGAACGGGGCGACGCGGCGCTGAACATCGGTGACGGGACGCATGCCAACAGCGTAGACGCGGCTACCGACGGTCCTGATTGTGCCGCGATGTTGCCAGACCCTGACGCACGGCGGGAATCGTTTCGCGCCACAGCCGCTCCACCTGGACGCGGGTCTGCGCGGGGGTCCCGGTGTTGTCGATCACGACGTCGGCGACGGCGTGCCGCTGCTCACGCGTGGCCTGGGCGCCGATGCGGGCCTGCGCCTGCTCAACGGTGTAGGCGTCGCGGCGACGCAGTCGCTCCAGCTGGTCGCGACCAGTGGCGTCCACCACCACCAGCAGGTCGAAATCTTCATGCTGGCCGGTTTCCACCAGCAGCGGGATCACGTGCACGATCACGGACCCGCCAGCGGCCTCGGCCTCCCGCTCGTCGGCCAGTCGAGTCACCTGCGGATGCACGATGGCGTTGAGGTCCGCGCGGGCCCGGTCGTCCGCGAAAACGATGCTCCCCAGTCGAGCCCGGTCCAGGGTGCCAGCTGACGCAAGCACCTCGGCGCCGAAGCGCTCCTTGATGGCGGCCAGCCCTGGCGTGCCCGGGTCCACCACCTCACGGGCCAGCAGATCATGGTCGATGATCACTGCACCGAGAACGGCCAGCTGGTGAGCCACGGCCGACTTCCCGGAGGCGATACCACCGGTCAAGCCCACCCGGATTGTCTCGCGGTCATCCATGCCCTCCATTGTGGCAGTCACTGTGCCACCCGAACGCCCGCTTGCCGTCCGGCAACTGGAAAGAGCAGCGCGCCCCCGATCCCGAACAGGGACCAGGGGCGCGCAGGGTGCTTGCTTTTCGACTACTTGCTACCGGTCAGCTTGTCACGCAAGGCCTGCAGTGCCTCGTCGGAGGCCAGGGAGCCTTCCGGCGCCTCGTCAGACGTTGCGGTGTAGCTGTGCGCAGTGCTGGCCTCGGCGACCATATGATGCTCGGCAACCTCAGCCTCGGCAGCCTGCTTCTTGAGCGCCTCCCAGCGGGCCTGAGCCTCTGCGTACTGAGCCTCCCAAGCGGCCTGCTGCTCTTCGTAACCGGGCTTCCACTCGTTGGTGTCGGGGTCGAAGCCCTCCGGGTAGATGTAGTTGCCGTCCTCGTCGTAGTTGGCAGTCATGCCGTACAGCGACGGATCGAAGTCCTCCGCAGCGATGTCAACGCCCTCATTGGCCTGCTTGAGGCTCAAGGAGATGCGGCGACGCTCCAGATCGATGTCGATGATCTTGACCATCACCTCTTCGTTCACCGAAACGACCTGCTCGGGGATCTCGACGTGGTGCTCGGCCAACTCGGACACGTGCACCAGACCCTCGATGCCCTCCTCGACGCGGACGAACGCACCGAACGGCACCAGCTTGGTGACCTTGCCGGGCACGATCTCGCCGATCTGGTGGGTCCGTGCGAACACCTGCCACGGATCTTCCTGAGTGGCCTTCAGCGACAGCGACACGCGCTCGCGATCCAGGTCGACGTCCAGGACCTCGACAGTGACATCCTTGCCGACCTCGACGACCTCGGAAGGGTGATCGATGTGCTTCCAGCTCAGCTCGGAGACGTGCACCAAGCCGTCCACCCCGCCCAGGTCGACGAAGGCGCCGAAGTTGACGATGGAGCTGACAGTGCCCTTGCGGATCTGACCCTTCTGCAGCTGGGTGAGCAGGTTCTGACGCACCTCGGACTGGGTCTGCTCGAGCCAGGCGCGACGCGACAGCACCACGTTGTTACGGTTCTTGTCCAGCTCGATGAGCTTGGCCTCGAGCTCCTGACCGACGTAGGGCTGCAGGTCGCGAACACGGCGCATCTCGACCAGCGACGCAGGCAGGAAGCCGCGCAGGCCGATGTCCACGATCAGACCGCCCTTGACGACCTCGATGACGGTGCCGGTGACGACGCCATCCTCTTCCTTGATCTTCTCGATGGTTCCCCAGGCGCGCTCGTACTGGGCGCGCTTCTTGGAGAGGATCAGACGCCCTTCCTTGTCCTCCTTCTGCTGGACAAGGGCTTCCACCTCATCCCCGACATGGACGACGTCGAACGGATCGACGTCATGCTTGATGGAGAGTTCCTTGGAGGGAATGACTCCTTCGGTCTTGTACCCGATGTCGAGAAGGACCTCATCACGATCGACCTTGACAACGATGCCGGTGACGATGTCACCGTCATTGAAGTACTTGATCGTGGAATCAACTGCAGTTTCAAAAGCTTCGTCCGACCCGATGTCGTCGACTGCAACCTGGGTGGAGGCCTCAATGGAGGAGGTCATGTAGTTAGGGCTCCGATGTTTGGATGGGGGTTAAGTTGAGCGCGCGTGCCCCTGGCCACCACAAGCCCCGTAGGAATCCATTCCCAGCAGGAATTGGGTGCCCGCGCACCGCCCACTCTGTCCGGGACGGCATCAGGCCACAACGCCATTCGAGTCTAGTTTCGAATGCTGCCGTCGGTCAATCGCAGACCACCTCAGGAGACGACGCGGAGACGACGCTCGCTCAGTGTGCTGCCTGGTGCCATGTCGGTCCCAGCCCGACCGACACGTCCAACGGCACCTTCAGAGCCAGCGCGTTGCCCATCGCCTCGCGCACCAGGGCCTGCACGACCGCTCCCTCACCGGGGGCCACCTCCAGCACGAGTTCGTCATGCACCTGCAACAACATCCGCGACCGGAGCCCGGCAGCGGTCAGCGCCGCCTCGGTGTTGATCATGGCCACCTTGATGATGTCGGCAGCGGTGCCCTGGATGGGCGCGTTCAGGGCCATCCGCTCGGCCATCTCGCGACGCTGCCGATTGGACGAGTTCAGGTCGGGCAGGTAGCGCCGGCGCCCCAGCAGGGTCTCGGTGTACCCGGTGCGGCGAGCCTCGGCAACCACCGTGGACAGATAGTCGCGAACCCCGCCGAAAGTGGCGAAGTAGTCGTCCATCAGTTCACGCGCCTCGGGGACGGAAACCCCGAGCCTGGTGGACAGGCCGTAAGCACTCAGGCCGTAGGCCAGACCGTAGTTCATCTGCTTGACACCGGCACGCTGGGCCGGGGTGACCTCGGACAGCCCAACACCAAAGACGCGGGAAGCGGTGACGGTGTGGAAATCGACGCCGCTGCGAAAAGCTTCGATCAGCGCCTCGTCACCCGAGACGTGGGCCATCACGCGCATCTCGATCTGTGAGTAGTCGGCGCTCATCAGCGACTCGAAACCCCGACCCACCACGAAGGACTCCCTGATGCGCCGGCCCTCTTCGGTGCGGATCGGGATGTTCTGCAGGTTCGGGTCAGTGCTGCTGAGCCGCCCGGTGGCTGCGACTGTCTGCTGGTAGGTGGTGTGCACCCGGCCGTCGTCACTGACCGCCTTGATCAGACCGTCCACCGTCTGCCGCAGCCTGATCGAGTCCCGATGGGCCAACAGCTGGGCAAGGAACGGGTGCCGCGTCTGGTCGAACAGCGATTCCAGCGCCTCGGCGTCAGTGGTGAAACCCGACTTGATCTTGCGGGTCTTGGGCAGGCCCAGCTGATCGAACAGCACTGCCTGCAACTGCTTGGGGGAACCCAGGTTGATCCTCTTGCCGATCGCGTCGTAGGCGGACTGCTCCGCGCTCACCACCTTCGCGTCGAAGTCCGCGCGCAGTGTCTCCAGGACGTCCGCATCGACAGCGATGCCGCAGCGCTCCATGCGAGCCAGAATGGTTTGCAGAGGCATTTCGACATCGTGCAGCAAATTCTCCTGGCCCAGGCCGGCCAACTCCGCAGTGAGCTGCTCCCCCAGGTCAATGACAGCCCGAGCGCGCACCATGGAAGCCTGAACGGCCTCCTCGGCTCCGGAATCATCATCACCGAAGTCGAGGGCGTCCTGCGGCCCGCCCGTGGACGCCTGCTCGGCCCGCAGTTCCCTTCTGAGGTGGCGGACCGACAAATCAGCGAGATCGAAACTGCGCTGGTCGGGGCGCAACAGGTAGGCCGCCAGCTCGGTGTCACACGCCAGACCCTGCGGGACCCAACCGCGTTCCCACATCGCCAGAATCGGACCCTTGGCGCTGTGCAGCGCCTTCAATGCGCCCGGGTCAGCCAGCCAGCCGGCCAGCGCGTTCTCGTCCCCAGAGGGCAACTGACTCACCGAAAGCCACGCGGCGGCGCCGTCGCCGCTGGCCAGACTGAGGGCATGCACGTCGCCGGTGCCCGCGCCCCAATGGCCGATCACGTCGAGCCCGGTCAGCTGCCCGCTGCCATGCTCGGAAAGCCACCCGCCCAGTTCCCCGGGCGCCAGCCGGACGCCGGTCAGGTCGAAACCCTCCTCGGCCTCGTGGTCCTCCGGCGGCAGGGTCTCGAGCAGGCGGTCGCGCAGTACCCGGAACTCGAGGGCATCGAAAAGCTGGTGCACCGGTTCCCGTTGCCACGGCTGACGAGTCAACGCATCGGTGGTCACGTCCAGCTCGAGATCGGTGACCAGGGCATTGAGTGCACGGTTGCGGCGGACATCGTCAAGGTGCTCGCGCAGGCTCTGGCCGACCTTGCCCGGCACCTGCTCGGCGCGAACGAGCAGATTGTCCAGGCCGTCGAACTGGTTGAGCCACTTGGCGGCCGTCTTGACGCCGACACCCGGCACCCCAACCAGGTTGTCGCTGGTCTCGCCCACCAACGCCGCCAGCTCCGGATACCGGGCCGGCGGCACCCCGTACTTCTCCAGCACCGAAACCGGGGTGAAACGCGTCAGATCACTGACGCCACGGCGGGGGTACAGCACCGTGACGTTGTCATCAACCAACTGCAGGGTGTCGCGATCACCGGTGCAGATGAGCACTTTCATGCCATCGGCCTTGGCCTGAACAGCGAGCGTGGCCAGGATGTCGTCGCCTTCGTAACCCTCGAGCTCGCTGTGCACGATGCTCAAGGCGTCCAGCACCTGCTTGATCAACGAGATCTGGCCCTGAAAGGCTTCCGGGGTTTTCGCGCGAGTGGCCTTGTACTGCTCGTAAGCAGCTGCTCGCTTCGTCTGCCGGGACACGTCGAACGCCACGGCCACGTGAGTCGGAGCCTCGTCGCGCAGCAGGTTGATCAGCATCGACGTGAAGCCGTACACCGCGTTGGTGTGCTGCCCGGTGCTGGTGGAGAAGTTCTCAGCCGGCAAGGCGTAGAAGGCGCGAAACGCGACCGAATGCCCGTCGATCAGCAGCAGCGTGGGTTGCTGCGGCGGCGAAGGGGTCTTGGTGTTCTGGCTCACGCCCCGACTCTACTGGGCAGGATCGACGGCCCCGGGCTCAGGCGGCTTGCGGGCCACGGTGTCCTTCGAGGCGGGCTCCTTCGCGAGGTTGCCCTTGGCTGTCGGTTTTTTCGCCAGGCTGCTCTTGGCTGTCGGTATTTTCGCCAGGCTGCTCTTGGTGGTCGAATTCTTCGCCAGGGCGGTGCTGGTCCGCGACCGCCCCTCCACTGTGGACGCGGGCCGCTTGGCGACGGCGGACTCTGCACTGGCAGGTGCCCCGCCGGCCGCATCTTCGCCCCCCGCTGTTGCGCCGCCCTTGCCGTGCGAGATGACCCCCTCTGCGACGTCACGCATCGACTTGCGCAGATCCATGGCCGTCTTCTGGATCCAGCGGAAAGCCTCCGGCTCAGTCAACCCCAGCGCCTCCTGCAGAATGCCCTTGGCCTGGTCGACGATCCGGCGCGACTCGAGGCGCTCCTCAAGGTCGAGCACCTCGTCCTCGACCGCGCGGATCTCAGCAAATCGGGCCATCGCGATCTCGATGGCAGGAACCACGTCAGAGGCGTCGAACGGCTTGACCACGTAGGCCATCGCACCGGCCTCACGCGCCTGTTCGACCAACTCACGCTGGCTGTAGGCGGTCAACATGACCACTGGGGCGATTCTCTCACTGGCGATGACGTCGGCGGCAGCGATGCCGTCCATTCTCGGCATCCGCACATCCATCACAACCAGATCAGGCTTCAGCTCGCGCGCCATCTCGACTGCGGACTCGCCGTCGCCGGCCTGCCCGACCACCTCGTATCCCTCGTCCTGGAGGAGTTCAACCAGATCGAGGCGGATCAGTGCCTCGTCCTCGGCGACCATCACTCGCGGTCGAGCAGTTTCATCAACGTCAGATGCCTTACCCATTCAGATGCTTCCTTGCTCTCGGATTGGGTCGTGGACCACAAACCCAACCTTACCCTTGTCGATGTGGTCTCCGACACGGGGCCTGACAATGTAGTCTCCGACACAGCCAAGCCGGTGTCGTCTCGCGAACGTCTCATGTGTCGATGGGTGCACCGCGAGAGCGCGAATGTGGCACAATAAGACGGCGCTCCCCACCGGGAGCCAGCCCAAGTGGCGGAATGGTATACGCGGACGGCTCAAACCCGTCTGGCTGATGAGGCCGTAGGGGTTCGACTCCCCTCTTGGGCACCACACCTTCATGTCGGCAGTCGGGTTCGGCGCAGCCGCACACCCTGCGACCGCGTCGCGACGAGCAGCAGCAACTTCGAAGGGCCGACCCCAAGCGGGTCGGCCCTTCGAAAGTTCTCCGGCTGCGTGCCTGGCACCTGTGACAGGCAGGCTAGTAGGTGGCCCGGTCCGTGACGACGTGCACGTTCAGCGAATTGGTGTGGCCTGGCACGCCGACCGGCTCGCCGAACACCACGACAACCTTGTCGCCGGGCTTGCACACACCACGCTCCACCAGCTTCTTGTCGATCAGGTGCAACATCTGCTCGGTGGTCTGGTAATCGTCCAGGTGGAAGATGGACGTGCCCCACAGCAAGGTCAAGGCGTGGGCGGTCTTGCACACCGGGGTGAAGGCGATCAGCGGAATCGAGCCACGGTACCTGGCGAGCCGACGGGCGGTGTCGCCCGACTGGGTGCCGGACACCAGATGCGTGGCCCCCACGATCTCGCCGACGTCCACAGCTGCGTGTGTCACGGCACCGCTGACGGTTCCCAGCTTCCAGTCGATCCGGCTGATCCGGGCCAGCCCCAGCTCCTCGGTCTTGGAGATGATCCGCGCCATCGTGGCCACTGTGCGGACCGGATGGGCGCCCACCGAAGTCTCACCGGACAGCATGACGGCGTCCGCCCCGTCCAGAACGGCGTTGGCCACGTCGCTGGTCTCGGCGCGAGTAGGGCTGGGAGCGTGGATCATCGAGTCCAGCATCTGGGTGGCGACGATGACCGGCTTTGACTCGGTGCGCGCCTTGGTGATGATCTCCTTCTGCACCATCGGCACGATTTCAAGGGGCAACTCGACGCCGAGGTCGCCGCGAGCGACCATGAAGGCATCGAACGCCGCGATGATCCCATCCAGATTCTCGACGGCCTGCGGCTTCTCGATCTTGGCTATGACCGGAAGGGTGAGCCCCTCTTCGTCCATGATCTCGTGCACCCGGTCGACGTCGCGGGGGCTGCGCACGAACGACAGCGCAATCATGTCGAAGTCATTGCGCAAGGCGAAGCGCAGGTCGTCCTCGTCCTTCTCCGACAGGGCAGGCACGTTGACGGCCACGCCCGGCAGATTGATGCCCTTGTGGTTGCTGACCGGACCGGCCACCACCACCTTGGTGACCACATCGGTGTCGGTGACGCTGACGGCCTCCAGCTGCACACGGCCATCGTCAATCAGGATGGCGTCGCCGGGGCGAACGTCGCGGGGAAGGCCCTTGAAGGTGGTGCCACAACGTTCGGCATCACCGAGAATGTCGTCGACGGTGATGGTGAAGGTCTGGCCCTCGACCAGCTCGACCGGCCCGTCAGCAAAATTGCCCAGCCGAATCTTGGGCCCCTGCAGGTCAGCCAGCAAGCCGATCGTCTTGCCAACGGAATCTGAAGCGGCGCGCGTCTCGGCGAGACGCCGGGCGTGCTCCTCGTGAGTGCCGTGACTCATGTTGAAACGGGCGACATCCAGACCAGCCCGAATCAGCTCTTCCATTCGCTCCTGGGTGTCCGTTGCGGGACCAAGAGTGCACACGATCTTTGCTCTACGCACGCTAGAACGCTACCGCTTTGCCAAAAGAGGGAGGGCTGGCGCGCGGTATTCGGTCATTCTGCCCGCATGATCTCCAACGCGCGTTGCAGGTCGACTGCGGGCGGTGACTCGAAAACGACGTGGGAGCCGGTCTCTGGGTGGACGAATCCGAGCTGATGGGCGTGCAGCCACTGCCTCTCCAGCCCCACCCGCGCAGCCAGCGCCGGATCGCAGCCGTACAGGGGATCGCCCACACAAGGGTGGCGGACGGCAGCCATGTGCACCCTGATCTGGTGGGTCCGGCCCGTCTCGAGATGGATGCGCAGCAGGCTGGCTGGCCGGAAGGCCTCCAGCGTCTCGTAGTGGGTGACCGAGTGCCGACCGCCTTGCAGCACGGCGAACTTCCACTCCGCGCTGGGGTGACGCCCGATGGGCGCCTCGATGGTGCCGCTGAGCGGGTCGGGATGGCCCTGGACGACCGCCAGATACACCTTGTCGACCGTTCGGTCGCGAAACGCCTGCTTGAGCACGGTGTAGGCACGCTCCGACTTGGCCACCACCATCAGGCCCGAGGTGCCGACATCAAGGCGCTGCACGATCCCCTGACGCTCGGGTGCCCCGGACGTCGTGATCCGGTACCCAGCTCCCACCAGACCGCTGAGCACATCCGGACCGTCCCAGCCCAGCGACGGGTGCGCCGCCACGCCGGCGGGTTTGTCCACCACCACGATGGCGTCGTCGTCGAAGACGACGCGCATCCCTTCGATCTGACGTGGAACGATGCGGGCAGTCCGCACCGGCTCGGAAAGGTCAGCATCGAGCAACTGGCCGCCGGCGACGCGCTGGGACGGCTTCTGCACCACGATTCCGTCCAGGCTGACATCACCGGATTCGATCAGCTCGACAACCCGCGCGCGCGACAGGCCCGTCATGCGGGCGGCCGCTGAATCGACCCGCTCACCGTCCAACCCGTCGGGAACGAACAGCACGCTCATCCCTGTCTCCCCGGATCACGCCCATCACCCTGGCCCGGATCGGTGGCCGAGTGCTGGTGCTGCACCGTCTCAGCTTCGTGGACTGCAACCGGCTCGCCGCCAGTGGGCCCAGCAGCGACCGTCTCCTTACCGAACAGCGCCAGGATCACGATGATGAGAGCCGCTGCTGTGAGGCAGATGTCAGCCACGTTGAAGATGGCGAAGTTGGGCAGCGCGATGAAATCGACGACTTCGCCTCGCAAGACACCGGGTGGCCGGATCAGCCGGTCCGTCAGGTTGCCAGCGATTCCTGCCAGCAGCAACCCACAAGCGAGACTGGGCCACCAGCCCCGCACCTTCGGCACCACCCCCACCAACAGAACGACCAAGGCAGCGATCGCGAGCAGACCGAACACGATGGTGAAGCTCGAGCCGAAACTGAAGGCGGCCCCGGGATTGAAGATCAACCGGAGCTTCAGGAGCCCGCCAAGATAGCTGGGCGGATCGGCCGGGTCCAGATTCCGCACGGCCCAGATCTTGGTCGCCCGGTCGAGAAGATAGCCGCCGACAGCTACCCCGACAAGGAGCCAGCGCTCACGCCGCAGGAGCGTTGCTTCGGCGGCTCGCGGCGAGCTCAGCGACGTTCCTCGCGTTGCTTGCACGGCACACACAGCGTGGCCCGCGGGAAGACCTGCAGCCGGGCCTTGCCGATCGGGCCGCCGCAGGACTCGCACCAGCCGTAACGCCCCTCGTCCAACAATCGCAGCGCAAGCTGCGTCTGCTCGTACATCTCACGGGTGTTGGCCGCCAGACTCATTTCCTGGTCACGTTCGAAGTTCGACGAGCCCACATCGGCCGGATCCTTGCCGGCCCCGTCCGGGCCGTCGTTGAGCAGATCTGCCAGATCGGCCTCAGCCTCTGCGATGGCCTTGGCCATTCGGTCGACGTCGGCCTGCAGTTCGGCGCGAATCTCGTCAATCTCAGCGGCGGTCCAAGGAGCTTCCCCCTCACGCACCGGCAGCGCTACGGCTTCGCTGACCCTCTGCTGAGCCGCGCCTGACTTGGTTGCCATGCACGCACTCCCTTCTCATCGACAACGGCGAACCGCCGGGTGGCTGCGCCTTGGGTTGCTGAAAAGCAGAGGCTACACCCCCGGTCAAGTCCATGCAGCCCGTTGGACAGACGCACCGGGAACTGGCCTGTTGTCGCGCGCGGCCCGGCGATGGCCGGCAGTCCCCTGTCACGACAAACCACGCATGGGCCCCGGATCCCGGAGCCCATGCGTGGTTTCTGAAGTGCTGGCAGTTACTGGTCTTCGCCCAGCAAGGCATCCAGCCTCGGCGTGGCGTTGCCTGCGCCTGCGTTCGCCTCATCGACCAGACTGGGACGCTCACCGGCGAGCTCGGCATTCTGGACGTTCTCCAGCTGGCGCTGCAGGAACGTGGAGATGCGGGAACGGTAATCGGACTCGTAGCCGGCCAGCTGTTGCACCCGGTTCGCCAGCGTGTCGCGCTCCTGCTCCAACTGGGTGAACAACGACTGCCTGCGCTCGGCCACCTCGCCGTCGAGCCGATCTGCCCGGCTCTGAGCCTCCGACGTGACAGTCTCCGCAGTCTGGTGGGCCTGGCTGATCAGCTGGTCGGCGTTGCGCTGGGCCTCCCCGCGCATCTGGTCGGCCTGCTGCTGCGCTTCGCTGGTCAGCTCGCTGGCCCGCTGCTCGGCCTCCGAGGTGACCCGCTGGGCAAACTCGTTGGCTTCGCTGGTGACTCGCTCAGCCGTCGCATTGGCCTCGGACGTGACGCGCTCAGCCGTCGTGTCGGCCTCGCTCGTGACCCGCTGGGCGTACTCGTTGGCCTCGCTCGTGACTCGCTCAGCCGTCGCATTGGCCTCGCTCGTGACGCGCTCAGCCGTCGCATTGGCCTCGGACGTGACGCGCTCAGCCTCCTGCTGCGCCTCCGTGGTCAACTTGGTGGCCTGTTGCGTGGCGTCGGCCACCAAACCGTGTGCCTTCGTCTCGGCTTCGCCGGTCAGTTGCGAGACGTTGGCCTTCGCCTCGTTCAACAGGGCGTCGGCCTGCTCGGTGGCCAGTTGCACCAGGCGAATCACGGCGGGACTGGCCTCAGCAGCGGTCCTGACGACTATCGCCTCGGAGCCGGCCCCGGCTTCATAGTGAATGGACTCGGCGTCCGCCGGCACGTTGGGGGACTGTTCCTGCAACTGCACGACCTGCTGCTGCAGCCCCTGAACCTGCTGACGCAGCTGGTCGCTTTCCTCCTGAGCGGCTTGCTGGGTCTGGCCCAGCTGACGACGCAAGTCATCATTCTCGGCCTGCAACTGGCTGCGCAGCTGCTCGGCGCCCTGGTCACCCTTGGCCACGGCCTCATTCAGCTGCTCATTGCTGCGCGCCAACTCGTCGTTGCGGGCGCGAAGCTGGTCCAGTTCTGCCTGTAGCTCATCACGCAGCTGCTCGGCGCCCTGGTCGCCCTTGGCCACGGCCTCATTCAGCTGCTCATTGCTGCGCACCAACTCCTCGTTGCGGGCGCGAAGCTCGGCGACCTCGGCCTGCAGCTCATTGCGCAGCTGCTCGGCGCCCTGGTCGCCCTTGGCCACGGCCTCATTCAGCTGCTCATTGCTGCGCACCAACTCGTCGATGCGGGAACGAAGCTGCGTCGCCTCGGCCTGCAGCTGTTCGTGGTCCTTGCGCAGCTGCTCGTCAGCAGCAGAACCCTGGCTGCCGACCTGACTGCGAAGCTCCTCGATGTCGTTCACAAGGTCTGCGTAGCTGATTTCCAACTGGTCCATGAAATTGTCAACTGCGCTGGCCCGGTAGCCATCCTCCGATGGCTTTCGTGCCATCGGGAAACGAATATTGCGAACTTCGTCAAGGGACAGAGTCATGGTCTACTCCAGGTCGTTCAGGGTCAGGGTTGCACAGCCAAGACACCAGCCTGCCACACTCCAGTTACTCGGGCGGGACTGATCCTTCCCCAGCAGGTTACCCCCGAGCGGCTGAAAGGCACACGCCTGACGACTCGCTAGAAGAAAACAGTCAGCACCAGACGCTCTGCCACGATCACAGCGAGCACCACAACCATGAACCCCACGTCGAGACCCACGGTCCCCAGACGCAGCGGCGGAATGAAACGATTCGCCAGCTTCAGCGGCGGATCTGTGACGGTGAAGATGGCCTCGAAGATGGCGGCGAGAAACCCCCGTGGCGTGAAGTTCGGCGCAAACACCGGAATCCACGACAAGACCATGCGCAACAACAAGAGCCAGAAGAAGATCTGTAGCAGGTAGTAAAGGGCGAGGCCGATCAAGGTCATGGAGGCAAACCTAGCTCTGGTTGTAAAAACCGCCGGCAATACGTTCCTTGTCCTCCGCGGTGACGTCCACGTTTCGCGGCGAAAGCAGGAACACGCCTCTGGTGACTCGCTCAATGCTGCCCCGCAAGCCGAAGCTCAATCCGGCCGCGAAGTCGACAAGCCGTTTGGCGTCCGAGTCATCCATGTCGGTCAGGTTCATGATGACCGGCACTCCGTCGCGGAAATGCTCACCCACGGTGCGCGCCTCGTTGTAGTTGCGCGGATGCACCGTGATGATCCGGGTGAGATCCCCGCTGGGCACCAACTCGTGGGCAGCGTGCACCACCACGGCTTCGGCGGGAGGGCGGCGGTCGGGCAGGCGAGTCACAGTTGAATGCTCCACGGCGCGGTTCTGGTCGTCCGCCGAGGTGCGATCCCTGGTCGGGTAGACGGGTTCGCTGAACTCCTCATCCGACTCCTCGTCGTAGTCGTAGCGATCGTCATTGACCAGGCCCAGCCAGGCTGCGGCCTTCTTGATCAATTCCGGCATTGCAGGCCCCTTCTCGACGCGGCACCCGACGGAAAGGACCCGCCCGGTCATCACGAGGTTACAAGCTGGACCCGGTAGCTCCGTCATTGCCGCGCCAGGGATCGGTCATTTCTTGGCACTCATCCAGATCAGACCCACCTGGCGGCCCGCCAAACCACCCTGCCGACGATGGCTGTAGAGCGAATCGTTCTCGTACGTGCAGGGGTCATCGCGCTGAACCCGCACTCCGAGCGTCGCCAACTCCTGCGCACAAGCAGCCCCCAGATCCAGTGACCTGGTGCCCCACGAGGTGGCGGCCACGGCCTGCGGGCGGGTGCGAGCCACCTCGCTCGCCAGCTCATCGGGCACCTCATAGCAGCCTCCGCAGATGTGCGGCCCGATCCACGCCTGCAGGTCCTCCGCGCCGAGGGCGCGCAGCTGTTCGACCGTCCTGGTCAGCAGCCCACCCAGCAGGCCCACCCGGCCGGCGTGAGCGGCGCCGATCAGCCGGCGTTGGGTGTCGGCCAGCAGGACCGGGACGCAGTCGGCGACCCGGATGGCCAGCGCCAGGTCAGTGCAGGCCGTCACCACGGCATCGGCCACGGCCAGCGGCTGTCGGCCCTGCAGTGCGTCCCCCAACCAGTCATCGGGGCCCTGCTCTGCGACAGCCTGCTCTGCCACCACGACCACCCTGGTGCCGTGCACCTGGTTCAGGGCCACGACGCGTGACACCGAGAGCGATGCCAGGACGCGTCGCATGTTCTCCGCGACGGCGGCCGGGTCGTCAACGTCGGTTCGCCCCAGGTTCAGGGCGCCCAGCGGACCAGCGGAGACGCCACCGAGGCGGTCAGTGAAGGCGACGCCGACACCGTCGTTGGACCCAGGATCGATGCTGCTGGCGAACATCGATCACTTCATGAAGTCAGGGATGTCCAGGTCGTCGTCGTCGAAGGCAACAGCAGCAGCGGGAGCCGCCGGCTTGACAGCAGACAGACGAACCGAATCGGTGTGTTCCTCGAGCTCCTCTGCAGGGGGCTGCACGGGCGGCTGCGGACGCACCACCGGCGCTGGGGTGGCGGCGCGACCCTGCTGCTGAGGCGGTGTCGAGCGTCGCTGCTGCGGCGCTGCCGGACGCTGCGGCGGCTGCCCGCCGTCGAACCCCGCCGCAATCACGGTGACCCGCACCTCATCACCGAGCGAGTCGTCGATGACAGTGCCGAAGATGATGTTGGCCTCCTCGTGGGCGGCCTCCTCGATCAGGTTGGCGGCCTCACTGACCTCGAACAAGCCGAGATCGGAGCCACCGGCGATCGACAGCAGCACGCCGCGGGCGCCCTCGATACCGGCCTCCAGCAAGGGGCTGCTGATGGCCTGTTCGGCGGCCTGACGAGCACGGTCCTCGCCGCGAGCCGAGCCGATGCCCATCAGCGCACTGCCCGCGTTGCTCATCACCGACTTGACGTCGGCGAAGTCGAGGTTGATCAGGCCTGGCGTGGTGATCAGGTCAGTAATGCCTGACACGCCTTGCATCAGCACCTGGTCGGCCTGCCGGAAGGCGTCCAGCACACTGACCTGACGATCTGTCATGGCCAGCAGTTTGTCGTTGGGAATGGTGATCAGGGTGTCAACCTCTTGGGAGAGGCTCTGAATCCCGTTGTCGGCCTGAAGGGCGCGACGCTTGCCCTCGAAACTGAAGGGGCGGGTGACCACACCAATGGTGAGGGCGCCCAACGACCGGGCGATCTTGGCCACCACGGGGGCCCCGCCGGTGCCGGTGCCACCGCCCTCGCCCGCCGTGACGAAGACCATGTCGGCGCCCTTGAGGGTTTCCTCGATCTCCTCGGCGTGGTCCTCCGCCGCCTGACGGCCCTTCTCGGGGTCCGCGCCGGCGCCGAGGCCGCGAGTGAGCTCGCGTCCGATGTCGAGCTTCACGTCGGCGTCGCTCATCAGCAGCGCCTGCGCATCGGTGTTGATGGCGATGAACTCAACTCCGGTGAGCCCCGCCTCAATCATCCGGTTGACCGCGTTGACGCCGCCACCGCCCACACCCACGACCTTGATGACCGCCAGGTAGTTCTGCGATGCAGTTGTCATGAAGGTGAGCCCCACTTCTCCATAGGTACCGACGACCCGACACGGGCACGCCTTGGTGACCAGCCTGCTCCGTCAGAGCCGGCCAGTGTCACGTCCCTAGAAGGCTAGGTGCGCGCCGCATCGGCTGTCCATCCGGTTCGGCAACCGGGACACAGAGCCTAAACCCCGGGTTGAGGTCGGTTCCCGCGAACTGCGCCTGGGCCCGCGAGGCTGCTTGACGTCGGCTCCCCCGCCGCCCGATCAGCGCACCGCTGGGTGCGATGGGGCGGACACATCGAAGACCTGCCCCTTCTCCGCCAGCAGCCTCGACAGCACCTCGGCTTTCAGCTCCGACTGTTCGGCGCTCCCCCAGACCACCTGCTGTCCCGAATCCAGCTCGAGGACCAGGTTGTCCGCAGACGCGGCGATCAGGCCGGTTGTTCGTTCCGTGATCTCGGCCGGAAGAGCCTTGGTGACGACTGCCACGGCCGCCAACAGTCTCGGGTCGGTGCTGCCGCTCTGCACCACCAGCCCTGGCAGCCGATCACCGGTTTGGTGGAACACTTTGCCCGCTGCGTCAACCCACTGGAATTCACTGCCTTCAGCCCGCTGAAAAACCATCGTGCGCTCGGTCACGGTGATTCGCAGAGTGTGCGGCCAGCTCCGGCCGACGCGGGCCTCAGCCACCATCGGCAACGCCTTCACTCGCTCCTGCACGGCGTCGCTGTCCACCCGCGCCATGCGGGTGCCGGGCGGCACCGCAGCAGCGGCGACCACCTGTCTGGGGTTGGCCAGTTGATGACCCTTGACCTTGACCTGGCGCACGTCGAACACCGGCGAGAAGCCGAACAGGTACACCAGCCCGCCCACGACCAGTGCGATCAGCGTGACCAGGCTCACCAACCGCATCAGGCGCCGGCGTTGGCCCCGGCGGCGAACCTCCAGGGCCGCAGTCAGATCGGAGACCGGCGAACGTCTCTTGCTGCCATCAGACACAGCTGGAACCTCAGGCCAGGAGCTTGGCCAGCATCGGCCCAACGATGGTGACGTCCCCTGCCCCGAGCGTCATCACCAGATCGCCGGGGCGTACCAGTTGCTGCAAGGCAGCCGGAAGGTCGGCCTTGGCCGGAACGTAGTGGGTCTGGGCCCCGCGCTGCGCAGCGGCGTCGGCAACGAGTCGTCCGGTGACTCCGGGCAGTGGGTCCTCTCGCGACCCGTAGATGTCGCTGACCACCACCACGTCAGCCAGGGTGAGCGCTTCGCCGAACTGGTCGGCGAACTGCACCGTCCGGCTGTACAGATGTGGCTGGAAGCAGGCGATCAGCCGGCCCGAGCCGGCCACCCGACGAGCTGCGGACAGCGCGGCGCGGATCTCGGTGGGGTGATGCGCATAGTCGTCGTAGATGCGAACCCCGGCAACGTCCGCCACCGGTTGGAATCGGCGCAAGGTGCCGGTGAACTGCTGGGCACCCTGCAGCAGGGCGTTGGCGTCCAGCCCGAGCAGGCGTCCCACTGCGTAGGCGGCCACGGCGTTGGCAAGGTTGTGCCGGCCCGGCACCTGCAGCTCAAGGACCTGATTTCCGTCAGCGGTCACCAGGGTCGCAGAGGCGGTGACGCCCCGGTAGGCCAACCCCACCAGCCGGATGTCGCTGCCCGCGGACTCGCCGTAGGTGAGGATTCGTCGCGGACTGTCGTCGGACCGCAGCTCCTCGGCCAACTCGCGGGCGCCTGGGTCATCGTGGTTGATGATGACGGCTTCCACCAGCGGCTGGGTGGCGAAACGCTTGAAGCCCGCGGCGTAGTGCCGCGAATCGCCCCAGTTGTCGAGATGGTCAGCCTCGACGTTGGTGATGACGACGATCCGGGCAGGATACTGCAGGAACGAACCGTCGGACTCGTCGGCCTCGACAACGAAGCAGTCCCCCGAACCCAGGTGCGCACTGCGTCCCGAGCTGGCCAGCGGCGCCCCGATCACATAGCTGGGGTCTGCGCCGGCAGCTTGCAGCAGCGTGGCCACCAGGCCAGTGGTGGTGGTCTTGCCATGGGTGCCGGCGACGGCTATGCCGGTCCTGCCCACCATCAGCGCTGCCAGGGCCTCGCTCCGGTGCCACACGCGCAACCCGCGTTGCCGGGCAGCCACCAGCTCGACGTTGTCCTGTCTGATGGCGGTCGACACCACCACGGTGTCCACCCCGTCCAGCTGCGCCGGATCGTGACCGACATGAACCTCGATGCCTTCCTGGCCGAGGTTGCGCAACGTGACCGAATCCAGCTGGTCACAACCAGAGACCGGCAGGCCGCGCTCGTGGAAGAGCTGGGCAATACCGCTCATGCCTGCGCCACCGATCGCGATGAAATGCACGGCTCCTGCCTGCTCGGCCGGAACCACCGGTCGGGGTTCACGCAACGTCACTTTGTGTCCTTCCTCAGCCTTGCCAGCTTTCGCAATCGGGCACCGAACCCGTCGATTGCGGTTCGTGCCACGCCCCGGATCAGCCCGCCGGGAACAGTCCTGCCTGGGTCTTCGGCGGCCTCCAGAACGACCGCAGCAACCCGCTCGGCAGCACCCGTGGGCATCAAGCGCTGCTCGGCAGCACTCATCCGGGCGAGCTGCGACGAATCAAGGATGCGCGGCAGCGCCTCACCGAGCAGTCGGGAGCCGTCCAGCTCGTCGTCAGGCACCAGCACTGCGCCGCCGGCCGCCACCACCGAAGCCGCGTTGCGAGCCTGTTCGCCGTTGCCGATCGGCAGCGGCACGAAGATGGCCGGCAGGCCGACAACGGCAGTCTCGACGACGGTACCCGCCCCACAGCGGGCCAGCATCAGGTCGGCTGCCGCGTAGACAAGCTCCATCTGATCGACATAGGCCAGCGGGTGGTACCCAGCGCCGGTGTGGGCGTCGGTCTCCACGACGTGGCTGTCATCGAAGTTCTTGGGGCCCCAGATGTGCACGATCTGCACGCCGGCGCCCAGCAGGTCGGTTTTCGCCGCCACGAGGGCGTTGTTCAGCCGGCGAGCACCCTGAGAGCCGCCGCTGACCAACAGCACGGGCTGGTCGTCCCGCAGCCCCAGCGCCGCTCGGGCCTGCGGCTGAGCTGCGGTTCGTCCGGCGCTGGCGAGCTTGGTGATCGCGGCCCGCACCGGCATGCCGGAGAATTCGGCGCCCGGCAAAGGTGTGTCCGGAAAGCTGACCAACACTCGCGCGGCGAAGTGGGCGGCCACCCTGTTGGCCAGCCCCGGCACGGCATTCTGTTCCTGGATGACGATCGGGATGCCAGCGCGCCGGGCAGCGAGGTAGGCGGGCATCGAGACATAGCCACCAAAGCCGACCAGGACGTCCGCCTCTGCTTCGACGAGAATCCGGCCGGCTTGCGCGACGGCCCCCGCCAGCCGTGCCGGAACCTTCAACAAATCAAGGTTGGGCTTGCGGGGCAGAGGTACGGCGGGGATCAGTTTCAGCTCAAGGCCAGCCTCGGGGATCACCTTGGTCTCCAGGCCCCTGGAGGTGCCGATGCAGGTCAGTCGCACGTCCGGCCGAGCAGCCCGGAGGGCCTCGGCGGTGGCCAACAGCGGGGAGGTGTGCCCCGCTGTGCCACCACCGGCCAGCACCACATTCAGCATTGTTCGGACCTCGTTCCTTGCTGGGTCGGACCCAGTCTCCCACCGTCACGGCACCGTTGACACCAGCCAGCCTCGGCGCGGCGCCTCAGCGGGCGGCGGCCACCACGCCCGTCACGCGCGGACGTTCCAGTGGTTTTCGCGATAGAGCCGCGCGCGCCGCCGGCTCCTGACGCGCGCAGGCCAGCAACACTCCCACCGCCAGCAGGTTCGCCAGCAGGGACGACCCACCGTAGGAGATGAACGGCAACGGCACGCCGAGCACGGGCAGCAAGCCCATCGCCACACAGATGTTGATGAACGCCTGGCTCACCAGCCAGGCCGCCATGCCACCAGCGGCGATCTGGAGGAACAAGCCGCTGGAACGCATGGCGATTCGAATGCCCGCGAAGCCGAGCGCCAGAAACAAGATGATGACGCTCAGGGTGCCGAGCAGGCCAAGCTCTTCCCCCAGCACTGCGAAGACGTAGTCCGTGTAGGCACCGTTGTACAGACCGCCCCACTTCTGCCGCCCTGAGCCCAGACCCACGCCCCACCAGCCACCCGAGGCCAGTGCATAGATGGCGTTGAGCGGTTGATCGCTGGTCGACGCCCCGCCCGCTTCGCCGTGCCCCAGAAATGCACGGATGCGCGCCATCCGCTCCGCGCTGGTCACGACCAACACGCCCACGCCCGCTGCCACGACGCCGCCCATCAGCATCAGCACCTTCGCGGGTGTGCCGACGAACCACAGAATCGCGGAGCAGATCACGCACATGACGAGCGCGGTGCCCAGGTCGCGCTCGGCGAGCACCAACAGCAGCACGGTGCCCATCACGAGCAGCAGTGGGAACAGCAATCGCTTCGGCTGGTCCAGCGTTCGCGTTCGGTTGGACAACACAGCGGCGGACCACAGCACCAGGCACACCTTGGCGAACTCACTGGGTTGTACCGTGGTGAAGCCGAGATCGAGCCAGGCACGGTTGCCGTTGACCTCCACGCCCAGGCCCAAGCCGGGCACAACCACCAGAACCAGCATCACGATGGACGCGACGATTCCGACCCACCCGAATGCCTTGAGTGCTCTCTGGTTGCAACGCGACACCACCGCGGCCATCGGGATACCGACCGCCAGGAACACCAGCTGCTTCTGCAGGTAGTAGTAGCTGGAATAGCCCGACGCCTGCGCGTACGCCGATGACGAGGACAGCACCATCATCAGGCCGACCGCCACCAGCAGCAGGGCGCTCACCAGAACGAGGTAGTAGTTCGCCAGTGGATGGGTCAACACGTCGGCCAGTGGGGAGTCGTCAGCTGCACGCTCCTTCGAGACGTTGACGGATGGTGCCGAGTGACGGGTGTGGGACGGTCGACGCGAGCTGATGGTGGTCACCGATCCCGTCCCTTCTGATCTGTCGTCCGCATCACTGCCGGTCGAGGCCCTTGACTGCTTTTTCGAAGTCGTCACCCCTGGCGTCGTACCCGGTCCACATGTCCCGGCTGGCGCACCCTGGGGCCAACAGCACGGTGTCGCCCTCCTGTGCCAGCCGAGCTGCCGCGGTGACCGCATCGACCATGGCTCCAGTGTCGGACCGATCGATCAGGACGACGGGGACCTCGGGCGCGTGTCGGGCGAGGGCGTCGGCGATCTGGCGACGATCGACGCCCAACAGCACAGCGCCCCGCAGCCGGGACGCATGGTCTGTCACCAGCTCGTCGAAGGTGGTGCCCTTGGCCTGCCCGCCGGCGATCCACACGATGGAGTCGAAGGCGCGCATCGACGAATTGGCGGCGTGCGGGTTCGTCGCCTTGGAGTCGTCCACCCAACGAACACCGCCGCGGACAGCCACCGTCTGGATCCGGTGGCCGCCCAGATGCAGGTCTCGCAACCCTTGGCCGACAGAGCCGGCACGCACTCCGAAGCTGCGAGCCAAGGCCGCGGCGGCAAGCGCGTTCTCAACGTTGTGGGGCGCGTGGGGCTGGACGTCGCCCAGTTCGGCCAGCGGCAGCGCCGACGTGGCGCGCTCGGCCACGAAGGCCCGATCAACAAGCAGGTCGTCGACCACGCCGAGCATGCCGGGCCCGGGCACCCCGAGCGTGAAGCCGATGGCGCGGGCACCCTCGACAACGTCCGCGTCCCTGACCATCTGCTCGGTGCCGGGCTCGGCGACGTTGTAGACACAGCTGTGCGAAACCCGGTGGTAGATCCTGGCCTTGTCGGCGAAGTAGGCGGCCTCGGCTCTGGATGTGTCGTGGTCGGGCGTTTCGTACCACTCCAGGTGGTCGGCGTGCAGGTTCAGCACAGCGGCCGAGTGCAGGCTGAGCGAGTGGGCCCAGTGCAGCTGGAAGCTGGACAGTTCAACGGCAAGAACGTCGTAGTCGACCCCGTCGTTCAGGGCCTCCACGATCGGGCGTCCGATGTTGCCGACTGCGGCCACCTTCAGGCCATCGGCGGCCAGCATCGAGGCCAGCATCTGGGTGGTGGTTGTCTTGCCATTGGTGCCGGTGACGCCCAGCCAGGGCACCACGCGGTCGGGGAACTGCAGCCGCCAGGCCAACTCGACATCTCCCCAGATCGGCAGACCGCGCGCCGCGGCCTGTGCAGGCAACGGCCACACCGGACGCCAGCCCGGCGACACCACCAACAGGTCGGTGCGCCCGCTCAAGGCAGCGGCGGACGAACCTGGGCCCAGACGAACGTCAGCTCCGAGCAACTCCAGCACCTGAGCCTTACCGGTGTAGGCGTCGGAGTCGTTGTCGTCCACCACCAGCACCGTGGCGCCCAGCTCCAGAAGTGCGTCGGCGCAGGCATAGCCTGCCGACCCGAGACCGGCTACCACCACTTGGGCCTGCGGCCAGGGGGCACGACGGTCGGCTGTTGCCAGCCATTGGGAGGCGGTCACAGCCCGATCACCCAGTTGGCGTAGAACAACCCCACCCCGCTGGTGACGAAGACACCGCAGATGATCCAGAAACGGATCACCACGGTCACTTCTTCCCAGCCCAGCAATTCGAAGTGGTGATGCAGCGGTGCCATCCGGAACACACGCTTGCGGGTCATCTTGAAATAGGCCACCTGGATCAGCACCGACAGGGTCTCGATCACGAACAGACCGCCGACCATCACCAACAGCAGCTCGGTGCGGGTGAAGATCGCCAGCCCGCCCATGGCTGCACCCAGTGCCAGTGAGCCGGTGTCACCCAGGAAGATCTCGGCGGGTTTGGCATTCCACCACAGGAAACCGAAGCAGGCGGCAGCCAGGGCCACCGACACCACGGCCAGGTCGTACGGATCGCGGACCTCGTAGCACATCGGGCCGCTGGTCGACGCCAAGGCGCACCACTGATTGCGCTGCCAGACGTTGATGATGGCGTAGACGGCGAACACCATGGTGGCCGACCCGGTGGCCAGCCCGTCCAGCCCGTCGGTCAGATTGACGGCGTTGGAGGCGGCCGTGATCAACAGGGTCATCCACACGATGGCGACCACGAGAGGCATCCGTAACCATTCGATGTCTCGGGTGAAGGAAATGGCGCTCGAAGCCGGGGTCACGCCGCGCCCGTCCGGGAAGTTGAGGGACGCCAGACCGAAAACAACCCCGATCAGGCCCTGGCCAATCAGCTTGCCGCGCGGGGACAGGCCCAAAGACCGCTGGTTGCTGATCTTGGCCCAGTCGTCCAGGAAACCCAGGATGGCCGTGGAGACCAGCAGGCCCAGGATCAGGAGGCCGCTCAAGGAAGGCGGCACCCAGGTGATCAGGTGGGCCAGGAAGTAGGCGAACACCACCGCCACCACGATGATCACCCCGCCCATGGTCGGAGTGCCGCGCTTGGTCTTGTGGGTGGTGGGTCCATCGTCGCGCACGTACTGGCCGTATTGCTTCCTGCGCAACCGACGGATGAAGAACTTGGTGAAGATCAGGGTCACGAACAACGCCAGAAAGCCCGCGCCCAGGATCGTTGTCATCGAGTGCCCTCCACCGCGCGATCACGGTCGATCAACTGGTCGGCCACTTCCTCGAGGGCGAGGCTGCGGCTGGCCTTGACCAACACGACGTCGCCCTGATGCAGATCCAGCGAGCCGGCCACCTCAGCCTTGGCGCAGACCCGGGCCGCGACACCCGCCTCCAGTGCGCCAGCCACGATGTGGGCAGCATGCTCGCCGACTGCCACCACTTCATCGATGCCGCGTTCGCCCGCGTCGCGTCCGATCTGGCGGTGCAGCTCCTGGGCCCCCTCCCCCAGCTCGAGCATGTCGCCGATCACGGCGATGGTGCGGGCGCCCGGGAATTCGGCTTTGCGGCGCAGGCCGACACGGCTCAAGGACTCGAGTGCAGCCAGCACCGAGTCCGGATTGGCGTTGTAGGCGTCGTTGATGATGGCAGCTCCGCTGTTCAGGGTGTGCAGCTCCATCCGCCAATGCGAGCGGGTGGTCGCGGCGGTCAGGGCGTCGGCAACGTGCCGCGGCTCGACCCCAGCCGCGATCGCCATGGCCGCAGCGGCAGCGGCATTCGGCACCTGGTGTGCGCCCATCAGCCCGAGGTGCACCGGGTGTCGCTCGAGTTGATCGCCGCGCACCACCTCCAGATCGAAGCTGTACTGGTCCAGGGCGTTGGAAGTGATGGCCGCGGCCCGAACCAGCAGCGGTCCGCCCGGCAATCGACCGTCACTGATGCTGAACCAGGCGATGTTGGCCCTGGTGCGGGTGGCCATGCTGGCCACCAGCGGGTCGTCCGCGTTCAGCACGGCCCAGTCGTCCGCGCCCAGATCCTCGATGATCTCGCCCTTTGCCTGGGCGATCCCCTGCCTGCTGCCGAACTCCCCCAGATGGGCGGTACCGACGTTCAGCACAGCGGCGACGGTTGGCGGCACCAGCGAGACCAGCCAACGCAGCTGGCCCGGGGCTCGGGCACCCATCTCGCTGACCAGGTACTTCGTGGTGTCGTCCACTCCGCACGCGGTCAGTGGGACGCCAATCTCGTTGTTGAAGGAACGCTGCGGGGCAACCGTGTTGCCGACCGACTCCAGCACCTGGGCCAGCAGGTCCTTGGTGCTCGTCTTGCCGCTCGAGCCGGTAACCGCCAGCGTGACCAGGCCGTGGTTGGCCTTGGCGTCGGCGACCACCCCACGCGCCAACGAACTGAGGCCGGCCTCGCAGTCGGCAACCACGATCTGCACCAGGGAAGCAGCGGTGGGCTGTGTCACCAGCGCCGCAACCGCTCCGTGCTCGGCGGCTGCGGAGGTGAACGTGTGTCCGTCGACGTGTTCCCCGGGAAGGGCGACGAACAACGACCCCGGATCAGCCTCCCGGCTGTCAATGACCACCCGCGGCCCCACCAGCACGTCCGGGTCACCGACCACGGCGCCCCCGGCCAATTCAGCCACCTCGGCTGCGGTCCTGGGTCTCATCGTTCCTCTTTTCCTCGAGTTCCAGCCTCGGCACCGTGGTCGAGCGCGCTCTGGGAGCCGCCGTGAATCTGTGCCCAGGCTCGTCGTACCGCTTCGACATCGTCGAAATGAACCGCACGATCGGCCAGCAGTTGGGTGGTCTCATGCCCCTTGCCCAGAACCGCCACCGCATCATCGCGCTTGGCCACCTGCAACGCCAACCCGATGGCGGCCTGCCGGTCGCCGCCATCGAGCACGACCACCGTCCTGCCCTGCTGCGCCACCTCCTGTGCCCCGGCGAGCACAGCCGCCCGGATGCTCTCCGGATCCTCGGTACGAGGATTGTCGTCCGTCACGATCACCACGTCCGCCCCCAGTGCGGCTGCCCTGCCCATCGGGCCACGCTTGCGGGCGTCCCGGTCTCCACCCGCACCCAACACTGCGATCACCCGGCCGCCCTGGATGGCGCCCAGAGCGGCAGCGATGGCTTGCGGAGTATGAGCGAAATCGACGTAGACACGAGGTGCTCCTGCCGGCAGCACGACCCGCTGCATTCGGCCCGGCACCTGCGCGTGGGCCAGGCCTGCCAGCGCTGACCGCCAGTCGATGCCGGCCTGGTCGATCATGGCCAGGGCCAACGCCGCGTTGAAGACGTTGTACTCGCCGGGCAGCCCGATGTCGAAGCTGGCACCCCCGACCCACCCGTCATGGTCGACCTCGAGGTGCGCGCCGCCCTCATCGTTGGCGGACCACGACCTGATGTGGTAGTCGCAACCGGGCGTGAACCCCACCGTGGCGACACCGGGGCCACCTGCGGCAAGCGCGCGCCGGACGAGTTCGACGCCGTGCGGGTCATCCCCGTTGACCACCGCGCGCCGCGTCATGTCGGGAGCGAAGAGCCTCGCCTTGGCCTCGAAGTAGTCCTCGATGGTCGGGTGGTAGTCCAGGTGGTCACGGCCGAGGTTGGTGAACCCGACGACGTCGAATGCCACGGCGGCGACCCGGTGCTGGTCCAGCGCGTGTGAGCTGACCTCCATGGCGACGCAGTCCGCGCCACCGCGAGCCATCACCGCGAACAACGCCTGCAGGTCGGGCGATTCGGGGGTGGTGATCGTGCCGCGGGTCGACGGCAGCGTCCGGCCGTCCAAACGGAACCCGATGGTCCCGATGGTGCCCACGCGACGCCCGGCGGCACGCAGTCCTGCTTCCAGCAGGTACATCGTGGTGGTCTTGCCGTTCGTGCCGGTGATACCGAACATCACCAGGTCTCGGGTGGGGTGGCCGAAGAGCCTGGCGGAAGCCTCAGCCATCACCAGCCGCGGCTCGGCGACCACAGCAACCGGCAAGTCAGGTGCGTCCGCGGCGACAAGGAGCTCGGCCCCCTGCGGATCGGTCAGCAGGGCTGCCGCCCCGGCCGCGGCCGCCTGCGCCGCGTAGCTGGCACCGTGCGTGCGGGTGCCGGGAAGGCCGACGTAGAGGTCGCCTGGCTGAACCCCCCTGGAGTCGAGAGTGACGCCGCGGATCTGGAGGCACGACCAGTCGTCGTCGCGACCCGGCAACGGAGCGGCCTCCAGACCCGCCAGCAACGTGACCAACGATTGGACTGTCGTCTCGGGGCGCAGGGGCCTGGCCGAGGGACGCTGGGCGTCATCCGTCGCACTGGGCATGGTCGGCTCGTTCACGGTTGGTAATTCAGAGGGTAGTCGTACGCGGGCACTTCTGCGGCAGGGGCTATGCCATATCTGGGCAACGCCACCTGGGTCAATGCCCGCGCCGGCGGCAGTGCGACGGCTGAGCCGCCGTGGCCGTTGACCGGATTGTCCAGAACAACGTACACGAGCAGTTGCGGATCCTCGATGGGTGCGACCGTCACGAAGCTGGCGGTGTAGCCGCGGTAGCGACCTGTTCGCTTGTCGACGCGCTCGGCCGTCCCCGACTTGCCGCCAACCCGATAGCCGGGAATGGTGCGGTCCTTCGCATACTCCGGTGCGGCGATGACGCCTTCCATCATGTTGAGCACCTGGGTCGAGGCGTCCTGGCTGACCACCCGTCTCGGCTCGCTGCGTTCAACGGGAACCGCAGCACCGTCGGCGTCGGTGGCAGACCGGATCACCGTGGGTTGGTTGTAGACGCCGCCGTTGGCAACGGCCGCCACGGCGGCCGCCTCCTGGAGTGCCGTCACTGACAGACCCTGGCCGAAGGAGATCTGGTCGCGGGTGTAGTCGGGCATGTCGGCGTCGGGCAGGATGCCCAGTTTGCCGGTGCCTTCCCCTGGCAACTCGACGCCGGTCGCCGAACCCAGCCCGAAACCGGCCAGATAGCTGCGCATCCTGGCCTTGTCCAGCTGCCGGGCCAACAGGACGGTGCCGATGTTCGAGCTTTTCACCAGAACGCCGCGTGTGGTCATGTACAGCGTGTCGTGGTCCCAGGCATCGGTGATCTTGTGATCACCCGAGGGCAGCGCTGCGGGGACTTCCACCCTGGTTTCGGTGGTGACCAGGCCGGCATCGACAAGGGCCGCCATGGTCAACACTTTCTGGACCGAGCCAGGCTCGTATGAACTGGACACCACACGGTTGCCGAGATCGTCCGGCTTCGAGGCCCCTGGGTCGTTGGAGTCGTAACCGGGCGTGGTGGCCATCGCCAGCACCTCGCCGGTCTTGACCGACAGGATGATCGCGGTGCCGCTCTCGGCCCGGGTGCCTGTCACCGCTTTCTGCAGTTCCTGCTGGGCCGCGTACTGCAGGTCGGCGTCGATGGTCAGCTGGTAGTTCGTGCCGTTGACCGCCGGGGTCAGCGTGTTGTCGCCCAGCGGAATCTTGCCGTACCGACTCGACTGATAGATCTCGAGGCCCTCGACGCCCTGCAACTCCGCCTCATGGCCGTACTCGAAACCGGCAGCGCCTTTGCCCTCGAAATCCACGAATCCGATCACGTTGGACGCAACCACGCCGTTCGGGTAGTTGCGAATGGGGTTGTCCTCCTTGGTGATGCCGTACCACCCGCCTTCGTCGAGCTCAGCGGAAATCTGCTGGTAAGTGTGGGCAGGCACTTGTTTGCGGAGCACTTCATACATGTTGCGCGAGCCGTCGTCACGTTTGGCTTTGGTCAACTGCGGCAGATACTCGGACGCCTCGCCACCCAGGTGCTTCACGAGCGTGGCAGCGATGGCGACGGGGGCCTGCTGGGCCTTGAGCTTGTCCCCGTCCTTCATCCGCTTCGGATCCATGCCGTTGGTCGAGATCATGTCGGGGTCGGCAATCACGTTGACGGCTGGTTGGGTCTCGGCCAAGACGATGCCGGCGCGATCAGTGAGGTCGCCGCGCTTGGGCTTGAGCACATTCTTGTGCGTCATCTTGTTGGCGGCCGCCTGCGCGTTGGCTGAAGCGTCGATGCCTTGCAGGTAGATGGCGCGGGCAGCGGCCAGCGACACAACGAGCAACAGGGCCATCATGAACATCCGCAGGCGGCGCATCGGGGGCACCATCCGCAGATGGATCGGGCCCTGATGCGCCAGGGTGGACGACCGGCCAGGTCGGGCAGCTGTGGACCGTTTCCGGCCTGTGCCTGTTCGCCTTCGCGGGATGGGGCCTCGTCGCCCTGGGTGAACCGCCATCAGCGGGCCTCGTCGTGAGCGGGATCCGGGTTGGGCGCAGCCATGTTGCCAGTGTCGGACGCGGCGGCCGCCTGGACCTGTTGCGCCGCGCCGGTTGGCTCAGCCACTTGCGGCTGGGTCTGGTCGTTGCTCGGAGCCACTTGCTCGGTGGCGATCTCCTGCTCAGCAGCCGCCTTCTCTGCTGCGCGTTCAGCTGCTGCCAGGGCGGCTGCGGCGTCGGCCCTGGCCCTGGCCTGCTCGCGGGTGATCGCCTGCGGCAGGGTTTGGCGTTGGCCCGGCAGCTCGGCACCGGTCACGGGCTTGGCCTGCCCGGTCACCGAGCCGTCCGGCAGTGTGATGAACACCGCGTGCGGGTTGGGCACCATGCCCAGATCAGCGGCCCGCTGGGCCAACAGCGTGGTGGACTCCAGAGTGTCCGCCTCCGCCTGGAGCGCGGCCTCCTGATAACCCAGCACCGTGTTCTGGCGCTGCAGGTCCCGAAGTTGGGCTGCCCGATCCTGGATGTTGGTACTGAGCACCAGCAGGCCCAACATGCCGGCACCGAGCAACAGGGCCAGGATCATCAGGAAGGGAACGCTCGCCAGGCGACCGGAACGCTCTGCCACCGGACGAAGCTGCGGCCCCTGGGTGAGCTGCTCGAGTTCAACCGGGGACAGCAAAGCGCTCATCTTGACCTCTCCTGGTGACGGGAATTGCTGGTGCGGGGAGGACGAATTCGTTCAACGCAACGCAACCGGGCCGAGGCAGCCCGTGGATTGACGGCCACCTCTTCGACGCTGGGCTTTTCTGCGCCGCGGGTGAGCAGCCGCATTTCAGCCTTGAGGCCCTCCGGCACAAAGGGCAGATCGGGCGGCACCTGATCGCTGGCTGCCTGGGCAAAGGCGCGCTTGACCATTCGGTCCTCCAGCGAGTGGTAGGCCAGCACCGCGAAACGTCCGCCGACAGCCAGCCTGAGCAATGCCGAGGGCAGCACGGCGCGTAGCGCGTCGAGCTCACCGTTGACCTCGATGCGCAACGCCTGGAAGGTCCGTTTCGCGGGGTGGCCTCCGGTGTACCGGACGGCCGCCGGAATCGCTTCCTCGATGGCAGCCACCAACTGCGCCGAGTTGGTGAACGGATCGTCATTGCGGCGGGCCACGATCGCCCGAGCTATGCGACCGGAGAACTTCTCCTCCCCGTAGTCACGCAGCACCCGGACAAGGTCACGTTCCTGATAGCCGTTGAGCACCGCGGCCGCGGTGAGCGCCTGCCGCTCATCCATCCGCATGTCGAGCGGTGCATCGACGGAGTAGCTGAAACCTCGTTCCCGACGATCGATCTGCAACGAACTCAGACCCAGATCCAGCAGCATCGCGTCGATCGACGACAGCCCGAGCCGGTCAAGAACAGCCGGCAGTTCGTCGAATCGGGCATGCACCAGATGCACGCGAGGACCGAAGGGCTCAAGTTGGATCGCCGCGATCTGCAGGGCCTGTTCGTCCCGGTCGATTCCGACCAGGTGCGCGCGAGGGTTGGCAGCCAGGATCGCTGCAGCGTGCCCGGCCATGCCGAGGGTGCCGTCCACATACACGGGCCCGCCCCACTTCGACGATGCCATCGAAGAGTCGCCACGCAGCGGTGGGCTGAGCAGTTCGACGATGCGGTCAAGCAGGACGGGGGTGTGCACGACCTGCCCGCTGGTATCGCGGGCCAACTCCTCACGCTCCACCATGACACCCCTCCCGGAAGCGAACGGGTACCTTGTGGCCGCTGGTTTCGATCCGGGCCTGCAATGACCACCTGGCACCGGGGAAGGTGCGCCAGGGGGTCGGCCCGGATCGAAGCCGGCCGACACAAGGCCGCCCGCCTTCTTTCGCCGTGCGTCAGATGCCGGGGAAGACTTCCCCGTTCATCTCGGCGAACACAGGTTCTTGCTCTGCGGAGTAGTCCTGCCAGGAATCGGCGTCCCAGACCTCAAGCCTGTTGATGGCGCCGATCACGACGATGTCCTTGTCGAGCCCCGCGTACGTCCTCAGGTTCTGAGGAATGAACACACGACCCTGCTTGTCCGGCACCTGGTCACTGGCCCCGGCTGCCAGCATGCGCTGGAAGTCGCGGACGTGCTTGACCGTTGCCGGTGCGGACATCACCTGCCGGGTCATCTCCTCGAACGTGGGCGGCGGGTAGATCGCGAGGCAGCGGTCTTGCTGCACCGTGATGACCAACCCGTCGGCCAGCTGTTCGCGGAACTTGGCCGGCAGGAAGAACCGACCCTTCTCGTCCAGCTTCGGGGTGTAGGTGCCAAGAAACATGGCCGCCCTCCCCGAGCCAAACGAGACCGATCGTCTCTCCACTGCTCACCACAATACTCCATTTTCCTCCCCATGGCTGCACCACGACCATCAAATCACTCCCCCACACCTCTCCCACGACGTCCGGGCGACGCTTGGAACAGGGTGTCCTGAATGGTCGACCCGCTTGCGATCGGCCAAGTCAGGTAGGGTCGCAACGCGAGCCGGAGTGGACGGTCAAAGACGTCCGCTCCCGACGACGCGGCCGTTCGCACCCGACCTGCAGGAGGCTCCCATGACAGCCGCAAGTGCCGCCCGAGGCTTCGAGTCGGCCTCCCCCGGCACCGGACCCACCCGTGCCGCTACTCCAGACCGCTCCACACCGGTGGCCGTCAGCCAGGTCGCCGCTGTGGCCGACCAGATCAGGTCCGGTATGGAGCAGGTCATCGAGGGCAAGCGAGAGCAGATCGACATTGCGCTCGTGGTGTTGCTGGCGGGCGGCCACCTGCTCATCGAGGACGTGCCCGGCGTGGGCAAGACAATGCTGGCCAAGGCGTTGGGCCGTTGCATCGATTGCTCGGTGCATCGCATCCAGTTCACTCCCGACCTGCTGCCCAGCGACATCAGTGGTGTCTCGGTGTACAACCAGGACACCAGGGAGTTCGAGTTCAAGCCCGGCGGGGTCTTCGCCAACATCGTGGTGGGTGACGAAATCAACCGGGCCAGCCCGAAGACCCAGTCGGCACTACTGGAAGCCATGGAGGAGAGCCAGGTGACGGTCGACTCGATCACCCACCAGCTGGGCCGGCCGTTCATGGTGATCGCCACCCAGAACCCGATCGAGATGGAGGGAACCTACGCCCTGCCGGAAGCCCAGCGCGACAGGTTCATGGCCTGCATCACGATGGGCTACCCCACCCACGCGGCCGAGGTCGAGATGCTCAACGCCCACGGCCAACCAGGCGCCCTGGAGGCCCTGCAACCCCGCACCGACGCAGCTGCACTGAACTCCCTGATCGACACCGTCAGCACGGTTCACGTCTCGCCTGCCGTGAAGGACTACATCGTCCACGTCGTCGCCGCCTCCCGCGAGCTGCCGCAACTGAAGCTGGGCGGTTCGCCGAGGGCGAGCCTGCATCTGCTTCGGGCGGCCCGCGCCAAGGCCGCCCTGGAAGGCCGTGACTTCGTCGTGCCAGACGACGTGCTTGCCCTGGTTGCCCCGGTGCTCGCGCACCGGGTGCTGCCCACTGCCCAGACACGGCTTGCCGGGCTGAAGGTGGAGGACATCCTGCTTGGTGCCGCGCGGTCCGTGAAGCTGCCGGACCGGAGCTGACAGTGAACCCCTGGCGGCTGCTGACCACCCGGGGACGACTGTTCCTGGTGACCGGTGCACTGGGCTGCGTTCTGGTGGTCGTCTTCAACCTGCGGCAACTGGCGGTCGTCGCCGCCCTGTTGGCGGTGCTGCCACTGCTGGCGTTGGCGTTGGTTGCCAGGCCACTCGGCGGCTTTCGCTGCGATCGGGTGCTGCCTTCCGAGAGGGTGCAGGTCGGCTCCACCCTTGACGTGCTGCTGGCTCTCCAACGACCCGCCGGCCATCGATTCGGGGAGATGTTGTGCGAGGAGGCCGTGCCGCCGTCGATGGGCTCACATCCCCGCTTCACGATGGCCGGCGAGCAGCCAGGCGAGACGGTGGCGGTGGATTACCAATTGCCGGCGCGCCAACGCGGCCATTTCCAGATCGGCCCGCTGCGCGTCCGCCGGGTCGATCCCTTCGGGCTGGCCGCACGCGACCACCTGCTCGACCGCACCGACCCCATCACGGTCACACCGCAGCTGTTCGAGCTCGTGTCCACCCCTGCGGGTGCCAGTGGATACTCCCCCGAGGTCAGCAACCGCAACTCGCGGCTGCTGGGAGCGGACGACCTGCTGGTGCGAGATTACGAGCGCGGCGACGACGTCCGCCGAATCAGCTGGAAGTCCTCCGCTCACCGAGGACGTCTGATGGTGCGTCAGCAGGAGCCCACCGACGAACCGGACGCCCTGCTGTTCCTCGATTCCCGCAGCTGCGCTCATGCCGGCCACTGGCAACACAGCTCCTTCGAATGGGCCGTGTCCGCGGTCACTTCCATCGCGCTGCACTTGCTGGACCAAGGCTTCCGACTCCGGATCGAGGATGCGAACGGCCCGATCGACCTGCTACCGCAAGTCGATCGGGAGGCGATGGCCTGGCAGGCTGTCGAACTGCTCACCGACGAAGTCACCACCGACACACCAGCCCTGCCGACCCCCGGCCGAAGCAGGGACGAGGTGGGCAACGACGACCTGCTGATCGCCATCATCGGAACCTTGGGCGGAGGTGACCTGCTGGCCCTCAGCAGGGCTCGCGGCACCCGCGGCACGGGGATTGCGGTCCTGCTCGATGCACCCACGTTCGCTGACCCCGGCCAGCACGACCCTGGAGTCGCAGCGATGGCGGCAGCATTGACCGCCGATCAATGGAGAGTGGTCGTCGTTGAGGCAGCCGACTCGCTGCCCGCGGTCTGGGAGTCCTTGCGCGCCCTGGCTGGAGCCCGCCGATGAACAGCACCTCCCTGCCCCGCGACATCGCCGCCACCTTCGGCGTACTGATCGCCATGGTGACGGCCAGCGTGCCGATCGCCCAACTGACCTCGGATCAGCGGGCGCTGCCGATGATGCTGACCGCGGTGGCCCTGCTCTGTGGTCTGGCCATGGGGCTGCGCTGGCGACGAATCGGCAACGGGATCACCAACGCTCTGCAGGCCGGCGTCGTTCTTGGCGGCGCCGTGGTGGGTGCCGCGATGTTGGGTGGAGCGTCGGGGCTGACCCGCTGGATCAGCCAACTGAGCGCGTTGATCCGGACTGGTTCAGCACCGCTGCCCCCCGACGACTGGTCGATGTTCGTGCTGGTGCTGGTCGCCGCCGTCCTCACCGTCCTGACTGATGTCCTCTTCGTCACCGCGTGGTCACCGGTGGCGGCAGGGCTGCCCTTGCTGCTCGCCTACCTCACCCCCGCCGCACTGCTTGACGACGGCCGGCAGTGGGCGTGGTTCCTCTTCGGTGGTTTCGGCTGGCTGCTCCTGCTGGGGCTGGGCGCCTGGGGCCAGTCCCGCGCATGGAGCCGCGGTGTGGCCGCACCCACTGGTACCAGGAGCTCCCGGGCCCTCGGTGTCGGCCAGCGATTCGGAGTCAGCATGGCCGTCGGTGTGGCGGCGCTGGCTGCCGCGCTGGCAGTCGGCTCGATGCTGCCCACCTGGACGAGTTCGCCCTGGCAACTGGGCAATGGCGAGCAGGGTGCACCGCTGCAGCTGCGTGACCCCAAGATCGATCTGGCACAGAATCTGGCGCGCCCGGACAACCCGGAGCTGCTGACGTACACGACCACCGCCCCAGCGGGTGTCCACCTGCGCCTGACGTCGCTGCCCGTGCTCCAGGCAGGCAACTGGCAGCCCGAAGGGGTGCGGCTGATCCACGGGCAGCCGAGCGACGTGCCGGGGCTGGGTGATGTTCGGGCGGATGTGAGCACCACCGTTGCGGTGCGTGACTTCGACTCCCCCTACCTGGCAGCCCCCTGGGCCCCTCGTCGCTTCCGGGCGGAGGGTCGCTGGGGCTACGATCCGGTGTCGCTGATGATCTACAACACGGTGCCCGGTTCCACCGGCATCAAGGGGCTCACCTATTCCGTGCAGAGCGCCGACGTTGCGCCCAACGCGGATGAACTCGGGGCCGCCATGGCAGGCGTCCCTGCAGACGACCCGAACGCCATCGCGCCGCCGGAGGCGGCCCCCGCGTCGATCGTTGCGTTGGCAAGGGCAATCACGGCAACCGCAACCACCGACGGCGAGAAGGCGGTGGCGTTGGAGAACTACCTGTCCGACCCGCAGCGTTTCAGCTATGACTTGCGGGCCCCCGGAGGTCAGGACTACCAGACACTGGAGCTGTTCCTGACCCGCGACAACCGCGGATACTGCGTGCACTTCGCTTCCGCGATGGCGGTGATGGCACGAGCTCTGGGGATCCCTTCCAGGGTCGCGATCGGCTTCCTTCCTGGTGAACGCGATGGCGACACCTGGGTGGTGCGGGCCCATGACATGCACGCCTGGCCGGAGCTGTTCTTCGGCGACCTGGGCTGGGTGCGTTTCGAACCCACGGTGGGCAACCCCAGCCCCTCCCAGACTGGCGAACCACAACCCACCCCTGGCGCCTCCTCCCAGACGCAGAACGCGGAGCCGCCACTCGCCGTGGAGTCCGCAAACGTCGACTACACGCCGACTCCCGGTCCGCCACCGGACGCCGCTGACATGCTGGGACGGGCACTCAGAGCGCCGGTACTGCTGCTGGCCCTCCTGCTGGCATTGATCTCCACGCCGCTGGGTCTGCGAACCTGGCGACGCCATCGACGTATGCGAGTGCTTGGCGGCACAGCCGCAGCAAGCGCCCGGCACCGCGCCGACGCGGCCTGGTGGGAGATTCGCGACACCGCCCTGGACCTGCACCTTGACTGGCCCCAGGGTTCAGTGCGAGTGCAAGCAAATGCTCTGGAACGGCAGGTGAGTCCGGCGTCAGTCTCAGCCCTGCAGCGGGTGGCAATCCTGGTGGAGCAGGCCCGCTACGCCAGTTGGGAGCCCGACCCGCGCAGCGTTGCGGAAGACACCCGTGCTGTGCGCTCCGGGCTGATGGCCCAGGCCCCTTGGCACGCTCGGTTGGCAGCCGTGGTCTGGCCGGCCTCACTGTTCTCGCAACCCCATCCGCGGCAGCGCACCGGCTACCAATCGCGTGCGCGGCGGCGCACCGGCTATCAATCGCGTGCGCGGCGGCGCACCGGCAAACATGAAGCCTGACGCAGCGGACTCCGGCCGGTGGGATCAGGCTGGCTGATCAGATACCGCCCTGCTGGCGGGGCTTATCAGATACCGCCCTGCTGGCGGCGACGCCAGCGGTCCTCCATCTTGCCAAGGAAAGGAGGGTCGCTCTGCGGCTTGGTGCGCGACGACGAACCAGACGGACCCGTGGCGCGTTGCCATGAACTGAGTGCGACCACAGTGGCGGCAAGCATCGCGACGAAGCCGATGACACTGACCACCCACAGGGACCTGATGCCGATCAGCAGCAGCACGACGCCGACGACGAAGCCCAAGCCGGCCAAGGTGGCCCGCCGCTGATGCACGATGCGCGGCGCCGGTGACGCGAGCCGCTGAGCCAACTTGGGGTCATCAGCCCTCAGCGATGCTTCCAACTGGTCGAGGAGCCGCTGCTCCTCCTCCGACAGTGCCATCGCCACCCTCCTCGTCGCGGCTGTGGGACGACACCCGACCCCGTCCCGTCTGCCCTCAAGCCTACGTCGTGGGGGAAGGCAACCGGCAGTGGGGCGGAGAGCATTTGACGCGCTCCGTTTCGCCTGCGGTGATCAGCCTACCCGAGGTCCGGTGAGACTGGCTCTCTGGACGGCTTTCGGGCCGAACCGGCGAATCGCCCGGTCAGCCGCCAGCTCGGCCTGCCGCATGCCGCGGTCGGGGGTGTCCAGGGCGGGCTGCTGGTAGGCACGGTCAGTCTCGACCAGGTGCTCGACCCGCACCGCGACCAACCGGACCCGGGCGCGCTGCAGGTGCAGACCGTCGAAGAGCTTGCTGGCCTGTGCGTGGATTTCGTCGGTCACGTCGGTGGGCCCCGGCAGGGAACCGGAGCGCGTGATGGTGGTGAAATCGGAGAACCGCACCGAGATCGTCACGGTGCGACCGCACACTCCGGCGGCCCGCATCCGTGCCGCCGTGCGTGCGGCCATCCGCAACAGCTCGGTGTGGATCTGCTGCGGGTCGTCGATGTCACGGCTGAAGGTGGTCTGTGAACCGATGCTGTGGTCAGGCTCGGCCGCCACGACACGGCGGCTGTCGCGACCCCAGGCCAGATCGAACAACAGCGCACCCTGGCTGGTGCCGAAGGCTCGTTGCAGGGTGGGCTTGGACGTGTGGGCCAGATCGGCGACCGTTGTCAGCCCGAGCCGGTGCAGCTTGGTGGCGGTGGCCGGACCCACTCCCCACAAACGTTCCACCGGCAAGGGGTGCAGGAAGCTGACCACCTGGTCGGGAAGCACTTGCAACAGCCCGTCTGGCTTGGCAGCCGCGGAGGCCATCTTGGCAATGAATTTGGTGGGCCCGATGCCGACAGAACAGGGAATACGCTGCTCATCGGCGACCTTGGCGCGCACCAGTTCACCGATCACCCGAGGTGGCCCCAGCCGCAGCTGGGCGCCGGTGATGTCGAGGAAAGCCTCGTCGATGGAGGCCTGTTCGACCACCGCCGCGATCGAGTCGAAGATGGCGAACACCCCGGCCGACACCCGGGCGTAGCGGTCGAAATCGGGGGCGACCGCGACGGCGTGGGGACAGAGCCGTCTGGCTCTGGTCGCCGGCATGCCCCCCTCGATACCGAACTTGCGGGCCGGGTAGTTGGCCGACAACACCACGCCACGCTCAGCACCTCCGACATACATCGGCACCTCACGCCAGTCGGGGCGATGGGCCATCTCGACAGAGGCGTAGAAGGCGTCCATGTCGACGTGCATGATGAAGGGCTCGCGGGGCGGCGACGGGGCCGGCTGCGACAGGTGACTGGCCATGGCGCTCACCGTCCCGAACTGCCGGGACTGGAGTGCCACAACTTGCGCGGTGGCTGGCTGGCCGGGGTGCCTGCTGGCTGGACGTCAGCGTAGGGCGACTGCAGGAAGCCGCTGGGATGCACCAGCACTCGGCGCCGCCCCATGCCGCCACCGCGTCCGTGCTGCTGGGCATCGGGTTTGGCGTCTGGTTGGGGCTCCCGCGCAGACCCATCGGTAGGGACAGGCTGGTCGAGACGCTCTCCCACCATTGCGAAGAAGTCAACCGGATCCGCGTCGATCACGGCACGGACAGCGGCGACAGCCTGCTCGTGGCCCGCACCGGCGTCCAGGGCCTGGACCCACAGCTGGTGCAGGGTCTGCAGGTCCCAGGCGCCGGTGGCTCGCAGCGAAATCCCGCGCGGGCCGGTGCGACGCACCACGCCTCGCACCATCAGCAGCCAGGACGAGAACACGGTGGCCGCATAGGGCCCTTGGACGTCCTCGAAGAAGGTGGCATCGACCGGGCCGGTGGAGTCGTCGACGGTGAGGAAGATGACTCGCCGGCCTGACCGCACCGGCGGAGTCTGGGTGGCGACCTTGACGCCGGCCACCAGCAGCTCGGAGCGGTTGCGGCGCCCCAACAGCTCGGTCGACCAGGTGGTGCCCAAGTCCACCAGGAACTCGCGGTAGCTCTCGATGACGTGCTCGCTGGCGTCCAGGCCCAGGATGTCGAGCTCGGCCGCCAGCCGTTCCGACCGATCCATCTCGGGCAGCCCGGACGCCACCACATCGGCGGGCATCGGCAACTGGTGGCCGTCCGGCGCCGGGCACGACCGGTCGGACGTCGGGAGGGCATCGAGTGACTCGTCACCCCACGGGTCGGCGTCGCCCCACTCGGAACTCCATGGATTGACGCCGGCCACGGACGGCTCTGCAGGATCGGCGAAGTCGAGGGCCAGCTGGACGCCGGTGAAACGCTCCCTGGCCCGCGCCGGGATCACCTCGCCGACAGCCTGGCGACGGGCCAGATCTGCCGGGTCGTCGCTGGCTGGCGCCAACGACGACCTGCGTTGCCGCAGCCCCCGGGCCCGGCTGGCCACCCGCGCCTCCGCCATCGCCACCCGCTTCAGGTCAGCCAGCGCCAGCAACAGGTCACGGCGAGTCACCTGACCCGGCCGTTGCACCCGCTGCTCGCCGTGCATGCCGTACAGCCGGTCGAAGCCGCCCGTCAGCACCAGGTTCTCGGCCACCGGGAAATCCACCCGGGCGCGAGCGCAGAAGTCGCTGAGCGACTGGTAGGGCTGCCCCGCCTCGATCCGCTGCACGTCGTCGGCGCTGATCCCCTGCACCTGGGAGAGCGCCAATCTGATGCCCCACGCCGAGCCGTCGGGCAGCCCGGCAGGAACTCGGCCCTGGCCCGCCCCGGTTGGGTACCGGGCGGGCAACTGCTCCACCCGATAGCCCGCAGCCGAGGCGTTCACGTCCAGGCCCAGAATGGCGATGTGCATCCGGCGGGCCTCCTCGATGATCAACCGTTTGGGATACATGCCGGGGTCGTGGACGAGCAGACCGGCCAGGAAGTGGGCCGGGTAGTGCCTCTTCAGCCAGGCCGACTGATAGGTGGGCAGCGCGAACGCGGCGGCGTGCGCCTTGCAGAAACCGAAGGAAGCGAACGAGCACAGCACTGCCCAGATCTTCTCGATGGTGGCGCGATCGTAGCCGCGCAGCCGGGCCCGGGGCACGAACCAGGCACGGGCCTGCTGTTGGCCCTCCGCATCGCCGAGCGTCCGGCGCACCTCGTCGCCCTGGGCGAGGCTGCAACCGGTCACGACAGCGATCATCCGGATGACCTGCTCGTGGAAGACCACCACCCCGCCGGTCTCGGCCAGCGCCGGTTCAAGGCTGGGATGCAGGTAGTGGGGTTCGTCCCAGCCCTGCCGGGCGTTGAGGAACGGCACCACCATGTTGGACTTCACCGGCCCGGGCCGAAACAGCGAGATGTCGACGATCAAATCGTCGAAATTGTCCAACCCGAACTTGCCGACCAGTTCGCGCTGGCCGGGTGACTCGATCTGGAAGCAGCCGAGCGTCTGGGCGTGCTGGATGAGGTCCCAGGTGCCCGGGTCGTCGAAGGGTGCCAACGCGTCGATGTCGGGAGCCCGGCCCTCGGTGCGCTCGATCTCGCCCAGAGCGTGCGCCAAGGCGGACTGCATCCGGATGCCGAGCACGTCGAGCTTCAGGAAGCCCAGGTCTTCCACGTCGTCCTTGTCGAACTGGCTCATCGGGAACCCGCCGAAGCTGGCCTGCAGCGGGGTGCGATCGCCCAGGCCCGCATCTGACAGCAGGACACCGCAAGGGTGCAGGGCAAGGTGGCGGGGCAGCCCGTCCAGCGACTCGACCAGCTCGAACAGGGTGGCCAGCCGTTCGGCGCCCAACCCGGCGGCGCGCAGCTCGGGCAGGTCACGCAGCGCGGCCCGGGCATCGCGAGCCCGAATGTGGGGGAAGGCCTTGGCGATGGCATCCACCTCGACGGGCGGCAGGCTGAGCGCCGCCCCGACGTCGCGCACTGCGTGCCGCACCCGATAGGTCTCGATCATTGCGACACAGGCCACCCGCTGGCCACCAAAGGTCTCCAGGATCTTCTGATAGATCTCGGTACGCCGGGCGGACTCCACATCGAGGTCGATGTCGGGCAGCGCCTGGCGCAGTGGCGACAGGAACCGTTCCATGATCAGGCCGTAGGCCAGTGGGTCGACCCCCGAGATGCCGAGCAGGTAATTGACCAGACTGCCGGCACCCGACCCGCGGGCGGCGCAACGCACGCCCAGCCCGCGAACAAGGCCGACGACGTCGGCCACGGTCAGGAAGTAGGGCTCGTAGCCGAGCTCGGCGATGGTTGCCAGTTCCTCATCCAGACGAGCGGTGACCTGCTCGGTGGGAGCACCGTAACGGGACGCGATGCCCGCCTCGCAGCGTTGTCGCAGCACCTGTGCCGGGGTTTGGGCGCTGCCCGGGGAGAGCACCTCGAACTCCGGCAGGTGCACCTGCCCCAGCCCGATGTCAGCGTGCGGGTCGAGCCGGCAGGCCTCGGCCACCGACCGGGTGTCGGCCAGCAGTCGCGATCCGCCCCCGGCGCGGCTGGTCATGGCGGTGAGGTGGTCAGCGATGGCGGCCATCTGATCCCCCGGCTTCAGCCAGCCCTCGGCGTTGCGGCGATCAATGTTGCGAGCGGCCAACGGCACCAGACGGCGGGTCGCGTCGAGGACGTCGCAGGTGGCAGCCTGGGCACGGTCGACCATCCGTACGTTGTTGGTGAGCACTGCACGTAGCCCGTGCCCGTCGGCAAATCTCAGCAGGGCCGCAGCCTGTCGATCGGAATCAACCCCGTCCCCGCCCACCAGCTGATCGGTGACTGCGATCACCACATTGGCTGGGCCCACCAGGTCAGTGAATCGGCGCAACTCCGCCTCGGCGCGCCGCGAGTCAGGCGTGCCGGACAGTGCCCGGCCAACTGCCGAATCACTGCCCATCATCACCAGCAACGAATCACCGCCAGGCCCGCGGTGCTCGGCCAGCAATGCGGGGGTGAGCATCGGCGCCCCACGTTCGCCGGCCAGGTGCACGGCGGTGACCAACCGGCACAGCGCCGCCCAACCGCCGTGGCCGGTGGCCAGCACGACGACGCGCGGCAACCGGTGGTCGCGGAACTCACCACCCCGGGCAGCGGTGACGGGACGCGACACCGCGGCCCGGCCCGATGCTGGTGCCACCGCGAAGTCGACCCCGACCACCGGGGCGACGCCCTGCCGCAGACACGCCTTGGCGAATCGCACCGCACCGTAGAGACCGTCGCGGTCGGTGATCGCCAGGGTGTCCATACCAAGCTCAACAGCCCGTGCCACCAGCGCCGAAGGATGACTGGCGCCGTACTGCAGGGAATAGCCGGAGGCCACCCGCAAGTGGACGAATGGACCAGGAACGGACGGGTCGTTCGCGAGCTCAACCATGGCGGGCCACCACTCCCCTGGCAGATCCCCTGGCCGGCCGACCCAGCTCGGTGGCCACCTGGGCCCGGAAAGCGGCCACGTCGCGCACCAGGTCATCGGCTTGCCGGTCGCTGACGCGACGACTGCCCTCGGACAGCTGGAACCAGGCCGCCCACTCGGCACACGACGGCGCGACCTGGGCGACCAACTGCCACAACGGCAGGTTCTGTGGCTCGGCATTGGCCTCGTCGTCGGCACCGAGAGCCCGCAGCAGCCGGCCCCCGCGGGCCCGCAGCACCACCAACCCCATCTCGCGGGCTGCACGCAGGGCAGCGCGATGCCGCTGGACAGCGCCGGTGCTCAGCTCTGCGGCCACCAACAGGGCATCAACACGCTGCAGATCAACCAGAATCGTGCCGCTCATCAGTCGAACACCGCCCGCAGCACCCAGTCGCTGCCGGTGCAGCACAGCTCGAACACGCCGGTATGGCCGTTGGCACCGCTGGCCGCCTCGACCAGCCAGCAGGAACTCTCACCCAACGGGTCTGCGGCTGGACGAGGATCGCCTGGCACGGCGCCGGGCCCGGTATTGTCGCCGTTCCTGACTACCGCCCTGGCGCTTCGCCACCAGGCGCCGGCTTCGACCCAATGCCGTTGAATGTCGAGGACGCGCCACAGGCGCTTGTTCCAGATGAACTGGCCCGGGGCCTGAGCCAGCCCGGGGACCGTTGCTGACTGCGGCACCGTCCGCACCGCCACCGGTTCCTGATATCGACGCATGGCTTCCCCCTGGCTATTCGAACACTTGTTCGAATAGCCACCAATATACCCACCTTCCTGACGACACGCCGAGAGGGTTTTCAAGCCAACAAAAAAGCGCGCCGAAGGGCGACTCCCGGCTCAGAACTCCTCGTGCGTGACGGGATCGAAGTCACCGGCCTGGCCCGCACGATCCAGACCATTGAGGGTGGCGATCTCGTCAGGCGTCAGTTCGAACCCGAAGATGTCGAGATTCTGGGCCTGGCGACCGGGATCGGCCGACTTGGGGACCGTGCTGACACCACGCTGGGTCTGCCATCGCAGAGCAACCTGGGCAGCGGTGACGCCATGGCAGGCGGCGAGCTCGTCGAGCATCGGGTCGTCGACGCGGCGACGGCCGAGTGGACTCCACGCCTGCACCTTGACGCCGAGGGCCTCGCAACCTGCCTGCAACTCGCGCTGGGAATGCCACACGTGCAGCTGCACCTGGTTGACGCTCGGAGTGACACCGGTAGCGGTGATGATCTCGTCGAGATTCTCGACAGTGAAGTTCGAGACCCCGATCGATCGGACCAGACCCTCCTCCTTCAGCTCGATCATGGCCCTCCAGCTGTCCACGAACCTGCCCAACCGCGTCAGGGGCCAGTGGATCAGATAGAGATCGACGTAGTCCATGCCCAACCGCGCCAAGCTGCCACGCAGGGCCCGCTTGGCCTCGTCGTAACCCTGTTCGGAACCGCGCAGCTTGGTGGTGACGACAACTTCTTCCCTGGGCACCGCGGCGGCCGCGACGCCCCTGCCGACGGCTTCCTCATTCTCATACTTGGCGGCGGTGTCGATCAGGCGGTAACCCATCTCGATGGCGCCGCGAACAGCAGTCACGGCCTCGTCGTCGTTCATGGGCCAGGTCCCGAGCCCCACCAGGGGCAGTTCGAGGCCGTCGTTCAAAGTGATCGTGGGAGCAAGTGCGGTCATGCCTCCCATCTTGGCGATCGGGATCGAGATCCACGGCCTGTTTCCGCTCAGAGCGTGGCCTCCGTGCCACATTCGGTGAACCCGTTGCGCCGGTGCACTCCGTCACAAAAGGGCTTGTCGGACGATGCACCACAGCGGCACAGCACCTGGGTCTGCCGGGCGCCCCACTGCTGGCCGTCGCTGCCAGTGACGGCCAGACCGCCGGTCACCTTGTAGGGGCCATTGTCGATGATCAGCACCTCGGCCGCAGCGGCCGGATCGAGGCCTTCCTCTGCCTGGCTGGGGGGCGCCGTCTGCGTACCGTCCCAACCAATCGCAAGGTGGGTGTTGTCGCAGAACGGCGTGTGCCTGGAGGCACCGCAACGGCACAGTTTGTTGTAGCCGTCGCGCCCCGGCCTGGGCTCGACGCTCTGGTACACCTCGACCCTCGAGCCACCCGCCTCGTCGCGGACGTGTCGCACCCGCAGCAACGGCACGGAAACAGGGATGCGCAGCGCCCCGTTGGGCTTGCGAATGGTCGCTTCAGGTCGGGCGTTCTCGCTCATGAACCCACGCTAGGGCGTGCAGCAAGCAGTGTGCCAGTTGCTCCTGCAATTGGCTTCTGAGGCCATCCACCTGGAGCGAAGCGGCCGGCCACGCAGAACAGAGGAGTAAGCTGGTCCATCACGCAACTCGCGAGGATGGATCCTTTGACTGCACAACCCGCCCCGGCTGGCGCACCTGACGATCGCTCTCAGCTTCCCGATGACGTCGTCCTGTCCAGCGAACTTGCTGCCGAACAACGCTACGTCGACCGCGTCTACGAGCAGCTCACGGTGGCCACCGCGTCGGCCCGCAATGTCGAGGCCGAAAGCAGGGCCCGCTTCACCTCCGACCGCTCCGACTGGCTGCGCGAGGAGAGCGGCACCGCACTGTTCGAGCGCGATGCCTTCGCCTACCAGGCTGCACGACGGCTGGCGATGCTCGACGCCGAGCACGAGGGGCTGGTTTTCGGGCGCCTGGATCTCAACCGTGACGACAAACCTCGCTACATCGGCCGGCTCGGTGTGCGCGACGACGACTACGAGCCGCTGGTCATTGACTGGCGGGCGCCTGCCGCCGAGGCCTTCTACCGAGCCACCAGCGTCACTCCGATGGACGTGATCCGTCGCCGGGTGCTGCGCTGTCGCGACGACAAGGTGATCGGTATCGAGGACGACCTGCTCGATGTCAGCGCAGCCACTGACCTGCCGGTGATCGGCGAAGGCGCCCTGATGGCCGCGCTGAGCCGCGCCCGCGGGCATCAGATGCGCGACATCGTGGCCACCATCCAGGCCGAGCAGGACGAAGCAATCCGCGCCCCTTACCAAGGCATCACGATCATTGCCGGTGGCCCCGGCACCGGCAAGACCGTCGTGGCACTGCACCGCGCCGCCTACCTGCTCTACACCCACCGCAAGCGGCTCGAGCGAGGCGGGGTGCTGGTGGTGGGCCCCTCCGAGCTGTTCATGAACTACATCGAGCGCGTGCTGCCGGGTCTGGGCGAGGATTCGGTGACCCTGAAGTCGACCGGCGGGTTGGCCAGCGACGTGCTCGACTTCGCCTCCGCGCGCGATGACGGCGCTGAGGCCTCCGCCATCAAGGGCAGCCTGCGCATGGTGGAGCTGCTCCGCCGCCTGGTCAACGAGCCACTCCTCGACGCCGCGGCCCACCAGCTGCGCGTCAGCATCAAGGGCGAGATCCTGACCCTGGACTCACCAGAAATCGCCCGGATCCGCAAACAGGTGCTGAGCAGTCGTCGGGCCAACCAGGCCCGCGCTGCTGCCGAGTCGGCCCTGCTCAATGCGCTGTGGAACCTGGTTCCTGACGACTCACCCGAGATCGATCTCAGCGAACTGACCCGGGACGACTTCGACGGACTCATCACCGGGCAGGCCAGTTGGCAGCTGTTCACCAACGCCTGGTGGTCGGTGCTCAACGCGGAGCAACTGTTGGCCCGGCTGGCCGACCGCACCCTGCTGGCGAAACTGGCCGGCAACCTGCTCACCACCGGCGAGCAGGCCGCCCTCGCCGAGAGCCTGCAGCACGCCGACGGCTACCTGCCCCATTCAGGGCACCCCCGCCCCAGCTGGTCGGTCAGCGACGTGGCGCTGCTGGACGAACTGGTGGCCATGGTGGGCCCGGAGCCCGAGCAGCCGGATGCCAGCCAGGTGCTGTTCATCGACGGCGGCGACGACGTTGCCGAGCTCGTCACCACCGCCGAACGACTGACCGATCGGCGTGACGAAGTGGACCCCAACGCAGACCCCCAGAACATCTACAGCCACATTCTGGTGGACGAGGTGCAGGACATCTCCCCGATGCAGTGGCGCGCGCTGCGCCGCCGCGGCCCCCAGGCCAGCTGGACACTGGTCGGCGATCCAGCCCAGAGCAGCTACCCCGATCTTGACGAGACCGAGCGCGCCGTTCGCGAGCTGATCGGCCGTGCACCCCACCGGACCTACCGGTTGAGCACCAACTACCGCAGCCCCGCTGAGGTGTTCGACCTTGCCGCCAAGGTGATCAAGCGCGTCTTCCCGGAGGCTGACCTGCCGGCGGCGATCCGCAGCACCGGCATCGAGCCTCGTCTCGTCGAGGCCCGGCCCGGGCAGCTTGCGTCGGCCCTCAACGCCGAGGTCGGCCTTCTGGTCGCCCAGGTCGAGGGCACCATCGGCATCATCGCTCCGCCGTCACTGGTGGACGCGGTGGTGCAAGCGGCAGGCAGCGAGCCAGCCTTGGTCGCCGCCGCCGACCGGCTGCTCGTGCTGACCGCGTTGCAGGCCAAGGGTCTGGAGTACGACGGCGTCATCGTGGTCAGCCCCGACGACATCGTTGCCGAATCGCCTGGCCGGGAACGGGTGCTTTACGTCGACCTGACCCGGCCCACCCAGCGGCTGGTCACCATCGACCTGACGGACGGCCAGCCGGCCGCCTGGCGCAGGGCGTTGGACCAGCCCGCTCGCTGATTGGCGCGCTGCGTCCACCCGACGTCAGACGCTGCGCGCCAGCAACCTGGTGAGGATGTCGGTCGTGGCCCGCGAGTGATTCTGGGTGAAGAAGTGGATGCCCGGGACCCCACCGTCGAGCAGCTCGCCACCCAGTTCGACACCGATCTCGACGCCGACGGCACGCACGGCCTCAGCGTCGTCCGCCACGCCTTGCAGCCGCGTGACCACCGCCTCGGGCAGCGAGCAACCGGACAGTTCCGCGAACTTGTCAATCTGCCTGATGTTGGTGACCGGCATCAGGCCGGCGACGACGGGAATTGGGCAGCCGCGTGACCGCACCCGGTCGACCATCTCGAAATAGCGCCTGGGCGTGAAGAACAGCTGGGTGATCGCGAAACTGGCGCCGGCGTTGTACTTGTCGACCAGCAGCTGGGCGTCCAGCTCGGCCGAACCGCTGGGGTGAACGTCGGGGAAGGCGCCCACCCCCACGCAAAAGTCGCCACGGCTCCGGACCAGTTCGACCAGCTCGGTGGCGTTCTTCAACCCACCCTCGACAGGCTCCCACGGCGTGCTCGGCCCACCCGGCATGTCACCCCGCACCGCGAGAATGTGACGGATCCCGATCTCGCCGTAGGCATCGATCGCCTCCTTCAACTCGTCGACGGTTTGGCCGGTGCAGGTCAGGTGGCCCATCACCCCCACGTCCGTGGTGGCAACGATGTCGCGCACTGCGGCCTGGGTGCGATCCCGCGAGGAGCCGTTGGCCCCGTAGGTGACGGACACGAAGTCAGGCCGCAGCGGCTTGAGTCGCTCGATTGCCAGCTGCAGCTGGGCGTGCCCGGCGTCGTTCTTGGGGGGGAAGAACTCGAAACTGAACGAAGGCGCTGAACCGTCGCGAAGCAGGTCGGCGATGGTGGCATCTGGGGCAACAGCCAACCGGCGCTGCGGTGTGGCTGGGACGGTGTCGGATGGGTCGAGCATGGGCACAACCCTAGGCGAACCCTCGGACAAGAACCCACGTGCGACCGCCGCTTGGCGCGGCACCCCCTGTCAGGCCACGCGTAGGCTTCCAATCGTGACCATTGACGCCGCCAGACGCTTCGACTCCCGTGAACCGTTGTCCAGCGCATTTCGCGAAGCCACCAGCGAAGCCATCAGCGCATTCCTGGACACAGCACTACCGAGGTATGCGGCCATCAGCCCCACGCTTGAATTCAGCGCCCGGCTGGCTCGGGAGTTCACAGCCGGCGGGAAGCGGCTACGCCCGGCCTTCGGATACTGGGGGTGGGTCGCCGCGGCCGGCCAGCCAGCAGAACCTGGCGCACTGCTGGCCACCATGGCCAGTCTCGAGTTGCTGCACGCCAGCGCCCTGGTGCACGACGACGTGATGGACGCCGCCGACACCCGGCGTGGCCGCCCCACGGTGCATCGCCGGTTCGAGCAACTGTTCCGCGATCAGCGCGGCCGCGGCGACGCTGCGAGTTTTGGTCGTGCCGGAGCCATCCTGCTGGGCGACCAGCTGCTGGTGTGGCACACCGAGATGGCCGCCACCGGCGGCCTGGACGACACCACTCTGGAGCGCGGGTCAGCTCAGCTGGTCGCCGTGCGCAGTGAGGTACTGGCCGGGCAGCTGCTCGACATCCATGCCCAGGCAGGCCTCATCTCGATCACCGATCAAGTGCAGACCGCCTACCAGGTGGTCGAGTACAAGACGGCGCGTTACACCGTGCAGCGCCCCGCCCAGTGGGGGGCAGCGTTGGGTGGCGGCTCACCAGAAATGGTGGCCGCACTGGGACGCTTCGGGCTGCCGATCGGGCGCGCCTTCCAGCTGCGCGACGACCTGCTCGACCTGTTCGGCGACCCCGCCGCCACGGGCAAGGCCAGCGGGGGCGACCTGCGCGAGGGCAAACGCACCGTGTTGGTCGCTGAGGCACTGGCTGCGTCGGCTTCGGGAACGGCTGCCGAGCTGGAAAGGATGCTTGGACGTCCGGAGCTCACCGACTCCGAACTCGACCGGGCGCGCGACATCATCACCTCCGTGGGGGCCCGCGAACGCGTCGAGGCGTTGATCGCGGCCGATCACCAAGCGGCACTGGCCGTGCTGGCTGACACCGATCTCACGGCCGAGGGCCGTACCGCGTTGACTGCGCTGGCCAAGGCCTGCGTCGAACGAGACTCCTGAAGCCAGCGCTCAACTTCCGACCGGTGGCCGCAGCGGACGCCCGGAGAAGGCCTGCAGATTGGCCAGGTCGCTGCGCGCGTCGAGCCGCCAGGCACGGTTGACGTCGATCACGAGCTCACGCGCGGCAGCGCGCGGATCAGGCGCCTGCGTCACGGCGGCGGCCATGCCGACCCGGCGGGCGCCAGCCTCCAGCACGTCGTCCAGATTGTCAGCGTCCACTCCACCCAAGGAGAACCACGGCTTGGACCGCGGGTCATCGATCGGTGCGCGCTCAGCGGCAGCAGCCACCAGCTCGAGCCCCGTGGGGCCGGCCACTTCGTCCGGCGACCCGAACACCGGCCCGACCACCACATAGTCCACTGCTGGGTCCGCCTGTGCGTGCTCGAACTCCTGCAGGCTGTTCACCAGCCTGCCCACCAGCGTGTACTGGTGAACCTTCGCCGCACTGGCGTCCCGACGACGGTCGACGAGCACTGCGTCCGGGTGCAACAGCTCCCCCAGCTCGGGAGCGTCGACCAGGGCCACGATGGCTGTCGGGGCAACCTCCTCCTCGACGGCAGCGAACACCTCGGCCAGCTCTTGCTGCCCACCTGCTCCAGCGGCGACGCCCAACAGATCGACACCGGCCAACGACAGCCCGCGCGCGAGCGTCACTTGATCGACCTCGCGGTCGGCCTGGAAGACCACCAGAGTGCGGGCCTGGCGCAGCCGGGTCTTGAGCCCCATGAGTACAGTCACAGCTTCACGATAGCGACCCACTCCCACGCGCCGTGCCCAGACGGGAACTCGCAGCCGGTGGGCCTACACTGGGCGGCAGGCATTCGCGCCCCCCTTCCCCAGCGCCTATGGAGCAGTTGTGACCATGACCACTACCGACCCTCTGGTTGGTGATGTGCTCGACGGTCGCTACGAGATCCTGGCCAAGCTGGCTCGCGGTGGTATGGCGACCGTCTATCGCGCGCGAGACACCCGGTTGCACCGCATCGTCGCGGTCAAGGTCATGCACGAAGGTCTCGGGGACGACGACGATTTCACCCAGAAGTTCGATCGCGAGGCACGTGCCGCGGCTCGCCTGGAAGACCCGAATGTCGTCGGCGTCTTTGATCAGGGCCACGACCACGACCGGCCCTACATCGTGATGGAGTTCATCGAGGGCTGCACCTTGCGCAACGTGATCAGCCGGGAGGCCCCCGTTGATCCGCTGCGAGCGCTCACCCTCATCGAGCCGGTCGCCGCCGCACTCGCGGCCGCTCACCGCAGCGGCCTGGTGCATCGCGACATCAAGCCGGAGAACGTGCTGATCAGCAGTCGTGGTCAGATCAAGGTGGCCGACTTCGGTCTGGCCCGCGCAGTCAACTCAGACACGGTGAAGGCCACCCAGGGGCTGCTGATCGGGACGGTGAGCTACCTTCCGCCCGAGCTGGTTTCCTGCGGCCACGCCGACAAGCGCTCGGACGTCTACTCGACCGGCGTCGTGCTGTTCGAGCTGTTGACCGGCAAGAAACCCTACGTCGGTGAGACGCAGATCCAGGTGGCCTACGCGCACGTCAACCAGGACGTGCCGGCACCCAGTTCGGTGTTGCCCCCGGAGCGTGCTCGCAAGATCCCGGACTACCTGGACGCCCTGGTGCTGGCCTGCACCCGTCGCGATGCCAACCTGCGCCCTCGTGATGGCCGCGAGTTGCTGAACAGGGTCCGCAGGGCCCGCCAGGCGCTGGCCCGGGGAGTGGCCAACGACGAAGCTCTCGCCGTTGCGATGAACCCGGCAGGACCGCAGCGAATCGCTTCTGCGCCGGGACCCCTCGTCGAGAACGCGTCCCCCCCAGCGCCACCCGGTGCCGTCAGAACGAAGCCGCGGGCAAGGTCGACCGAACCGGCGGGGCAGCCCAGCGCCGCACCCCTGGCAGGCGTGCCAACGGCCACGGTGTTGGCGACTGCCCAGCCCAGGGCGACAACCACCGCCACGATCAAACCCGTCCGAATGCCCACCCTGCGTCAAGACCTGGTGCACCGGCGTCGCCGCGGCGTCGTGATGGGCATCCTGGTGCTACTGCTGGCAGTCGCCGTGGCCTTCGGTTCCTGGTGGGTGGTTGACGGCCGTTTCACCGCGGTGCCGACGTTGGCGGGCAACACCCAGGAAGCCGCCGCCGCGACGGCGCGCGCCAACCACTTGACGATCCAGTTCACGCAGGACTACTCCGAGACCGTCCCCGCAGGACACGTCATCGACACCGATCCCGCAGCGGGAGCCCGAGTCCTCAGGAACACCGACCTCAAGGCGACGGTCAGCAAGGGACCCGAGCGGTTCGCGGTACCGCCCCTGATCGGGCTCAGCGTGGACGCTGCCAGGAAGGCACTGACCGACACCCAGCTGACGGTGGGAGCCGTCACCGGAGTGTGGGACGAAGCCGCCCCGACCGGCACCGTGACCGCTGCCAGCATGAATCCCGGTGACCTCGCCCGACGCAACACCGCGATCGACCTGTCGGTTTCCAAGGGCCCCCAGCCGATTCCGATCGCTGACTACACAGGCAAGCCGGCCGCCGAGGCCCAAGCCGCGTTCGAGCAGGCAGGGCTCAAGGTGAGCATCACCCCCGCCTACTCCGAGTCTGTGGAGAAAGACCTGGTCATTGCGCAGGATCCTGCCAAGGGCGACGCCAAGAAGGGCGACACCATCGCATTGACCGTGTCTCAGGGCAAAGAGACGGTGACGGTGCCCAACGTGAAGTTCCGCAATGTCGACGACGCGGTCACGATCCTTCGCGATGCAGGGTTCACGGTGCTGGTCAACAACCCCAACAGCATCTCCCGGATCGTGGTCCGCACCGACCCTGACACCGGCAGCCAGCTGCTCAAGGGCGCCAAGATCACCGTCTACCTGCTGTGAAGGGCAATGCTCGGGCCACCAGACTCGCGCCGGCAGCCCTGTTGCTGACGGCGATGTTGTGGGGCTCCACTTTCCCGGTCACCAAGTCCCTGATCGCCGTGATCCCACCAGCGGACATGATCGCCACCCGCTTCGTGATCGCATCCGTGGTGCTGGTGGCGGTGTCACCGAAGAGCCTGCGGATGAGCCGGGCCACCCTGAAGCACGGCATGGTGATGGGGTTCTTCTACGCAGCCGGGCTGCTGTGCCAAACCATGGGGCTCGTGGACACGAGGGCATCAGTGTCGGGGTTCCTGACCGGCCTGTACGTGGTGCTGACCCCCCTCACGAGCGCGATCGTGCTGCGTTTGCGATTGACCAGGCGCCAGGTCAGCGCGGCCGGGCTCGCAGCCGTCGGCCTGAGCATCCTGACCCTGATGCCTGACGCTCTCGACGGGGGCCTCGGCCAGGGCGAACTGCTGACCCTGCTGGGCGCGTTCTTCTTCGCCGGTCACATCGTCTACACCGGTCAGGTGGCCACCCCCGAGGCATCCATGAGCCTGACAGTCACTCAGATGATCGTGCTGGCGGCCGTCTGCACGGTGGTGGGGCTCCCGGGTGGGATAGTGCTCCCCTCCAACTGGTCGCAATGGGGTCTGCTGCTCTACCTGACGATCTTCTGCAGCGCCGTGGCCCTGTTCCTGCAAATCTGGGCGCAGGCGCATGTGCCCGCCATCGAGTCGTCCGTGATCATGTCCACCGAACCGGTCTGGGCCACCACCTTCGCTGTGCTGGGCGGCCAGGAGACGCTGACTGGGCGCGTCGCTCTGGGCGGACTGGTGATGATCAGTGCGATGCTGTTGGCCGCCACGGCATCCCTGCCCGTGAAGGAACACCCCGAAGCCACCGACGTGAGGCTCGAGGACGAGGGGAACCCCTGAGGCTCACGCCGGCACCTCAACCGGTGCACGTGCTGGCACCGGTCACAAGGTGCGGTCGTGCACCGGTGTGGGCTTGGCGTTCTTGAGCCGATTGGCGTTCAGTCGCTCGGCCACCATGAAGGCCAACTCCAGGGACTGGTTGCGATTCAAGCGCGGATCGCACGCAGTCTCGTAACGGTCCTCCAGATCGGTTTCAGACAGCTGGAAGGCGCCACCGAGGCACTCGGTGACGTCTTCGCCGGTGAGCTCGATGTGCACCCCGCCCGGCCAGGTCCCCAGCTCGGCGTGCACGTCGAAGAAGCCCTGCAACTCGTTCACCACATCGGCGTAGGCGCGGGTCTTGTAGCCGTTCCTGGTCTCGAAAGTGTTGCCATGCATCGGGTCACACACCCACACCACCTGACGCCCTGAGGCCGACACCTGCTCCACGAGGGGGCGCAGCTTCTCGCGGATGCCCTCGCCGCCCATCCGGGTGATGAAGGTGAGACGGCCCGGCACCCGGTCGGGATCCAGCCGCTCGGCGATCTCAAGGGCTTCGGCGCCCGTCGCGGTGGGGCCCAGTTTGACGCCCAACGGGTTGAGCACCCGGCTGAACAGCGCGACATGGGCACCATTGATCTGGCGAGTCCGTTCACCGATCCAGAGCATGTGGCCGGAGGTGTCGTACGGCCGGTTGTTGCGAGAGTCGATGCGCGTCATGGCGTGTTCGTAGTCAAGCAGCAAGGCCTCGTGACTGGAGTAGAAGTCGACGCCCCCCATGGTGGAGTCGTCCACGCCGCAGGCCGTCATGAATCCGAGGGCCCGGTCAATCTCCTCCGCAATCTGCTCGTAGCGGCGCTCGACGTGGCTGTCCGCCACGAAGCTGGCGTTCCAGGCGTGGATCTGGCGCAGGTCAGCAAAACCGCCGGTGACGAAGGCACGCACCAGGTTCAAGGTGGCGCTGGAAGCATGGTAGACACTGAGCAGCCGCTCCGGGTCATGCCTGCGGGCGGCCGGGGTGAACTCAAAGCCGTTGACGGCGTCCCCGCGGTAGCTCGGCAACGTGACGCCGCACCTGGTCTCGGTGTCCTTGCTGCGTGGCTTCGCGTATTGACCGGCGATACGCCCCAGCTTGACCACCGGCAGCTGTGCTGCATAGGTCAGCACGACCGACATCGACAGCAACACCCGCAGCTTGCTCATGATGTTGTTGGCGTTCACACCGGCGAATGTCTCTGCGCAGTCACCACCCTGCAACAGGAACGCCCGCCCCGCGGCCACCTCCGCCAACTTGAGGCGCAGGTCGTCACACTCCCCGGCAAAGACGAGCGGCGGCAGCTGGCGCAGCCGGTCAACGGCGGACTGCTCCTGCGCCGGGTCGTCGTAGCTGGGCTGCTGCACCGGAGGCAGTCCACGAAGCTCGGCCAGGGAAGGGATGGAATCGGGCACGCACCAACACTAGCGTTGCTGCCAAGGCACAGCGTCGGGTCCATCCCTGCGCACGGCCTGCCGCGCCTCGTCCTGCTGGGCAGCGCGCAGCGCTTGCTCGCGGGCCAGTTGCTGGGCGATTGCCAGCGACCGCCGCTCGTCCTCCTGATCGGCTGCACGCCATTGGCGCCGCAGCTCGTCCTCGATGTCGCCCGGCCACACCCGGTTCCTGCGCTCCCGCTCCTTCTGGGTGCTGACCTGCAGCTTTGCCAGGTCCCGATAGCTGTCCCGATAGGCCAAGTCGCCCAACACCCGGATGGCGTCCATGATCTCGTCGGTGATGCCACGAAGGATCACCGCGTCCAGACGACCGCTGAACGACGGCGTGGTCCAGAAGCGACTGAAATCCAGGGGTTGCCCCACCCGCAGGGTCTGGCCCAGCACTCGATCGACGACGCGGTTGCCCTGACCGCCGCTGGCGGACAGCAGCGCCAACGGCACCACCGGTGCGTGCGTCATCACCGCCAGCCAGGCGACATCGGGGTGACCGCGGTGCACGGCACCATCTGGTGTGGGGCCCTCCTCGGGAAACAGCAGCACCGTGCCCCCGGCCCGCAACTCTGCGATCAGCGACCCGGCAGCCGGGGCATCGGCCACCGGCTCCAAAGGCCGGCGGTGTCGTTCGATGAGCATCCGTCGACGGATCGCATCCAGCCGGCCGGTGCCTGCGAACAGATGGTCACGAGCACCGATGGTGAGCTCGCGAGCGAGTGCTGCGCGCACAATGCGGCCGGAATCGCCGCGGGGCTGGTTGCAGGCCAGCAGCAGCGGCCCCTCGGCTGGCAGGTTCTCGACGCCCACCACCTTGACCCGCAGGCTCTCCCGAGCTTGTCCGCCAGCCTGACGGACCTGCTGGGCCACGTCCCCGATCACAGCTGCCGGCGAGCGCTCAGCCATCACTGCGCCTCTGGGTCGTCCGGGCGGTTCGCTTCCAGCTCGCGGTTGCTCAACGGGACCCCCACGCCATCGTTGGGCCGGCTCTTGATGAACGCAGTCACGTCCTTGCCCTTCAAGTTGCCGTACTTCACGCGGGTGGCGTAGACGTCGACGTACGTCTGGCCGGTGATCGTCTGGATGGCTCTCATCACCTCATTGGTGACCCAGCGCAGGGTTGGCAGGTTGTCCTGCTGGCCCTGCCAGGGACTGAAGTCAAGAGGCTCGCCGATCACGATGCAGCCGTCGTGCATGGTGGGCAGGCCGAGTAAGCCCTTCTTGATGCGCGTATTGATCATCCCGATCGGGATCACGGGGACACCGTGGGTCAACGCGAGACGGGCGACGCCCGTGTGCCCCTTGTAGAGCCGGTCATCCGGTGAGCGGGAGCCCTCGGGGAAGATGCCCACCAGACCGCCCTCGCTCAGGATCTTTTCGATCGGCCCCATGGTGCCAGCGGCGGCGCGCCCGCCGGACCGGTCGAGCGGCACCTGCCCTACCGCCGTCAAGAAGATCGCCACTGTGCGGCCCTTGAGCCCCTTGCCCTCGAACAGCTCCTTCTTGGCAGGGAACGTCAGGCGGCGGCGCATCAGGCAAGGCAAGGTGAAGGTGTCACCCGCGTCCAGATGGTTGGCAGCCAGCACCGCGGGCCCCTTGGCCGGAATGTTGTCGGCGCCCAACAGCCGGGTGCGCAGAAACAGTTTCGTGAAGGGCCTCACGAACACCAGCTTGAAAAACGTGTACCACACGGTCGCCTCCTTGACCCTCACACCTTAGAGTGTCAGGCGGACCAGCCGCGAGCGCCGCGTCCTGCGGATCGTGGCCTGACGTCGGGGTTCGGAAAGGAGCGGGTCATGACCAAACCCACTGACGACGACCAGGCCTTCCGCCAGCTGATCGCCCGGGAGTTCGGGGAACAGCTGACCGGGCAGACACCCGCTGCCCTGCCATCCACAACGGCACCCGACGTTGAGGAACCAGCCCAGGGAATCTTCAGCTTCGCCGAAGCCATGGAACGGGCTGATCCCGCTCCCGACGAGATCGACCTGTTCGTCCCCCCGGAACCCGAGCCACTGCACCTGGCGGGAATGAGGATCCAGACGCAGCTGGGGATCGCGCTGCTGGTGCAGGCCGTCGTGGTGGGAGTGCTGCAGCTGTTCGGCTTCTGGATGCCGGGCTGGGTGGGGGCGCTCAGTGGCCTGGCAGCAGCCGGCGGGCTGCTGACGCTGCTGCTGGGAATCCCCCGTCATCGCGACGATGACGACGACGGTGTGCGGCTGTGATCAGTGCGGCACCACTGCGCCACCCAGCCATCCAGCTGCTCGGCGCTCAGCCCTTCGGGATCCAGCCCCGACCACAGCGCCCGGACATCGTCGGGCCCCTGCGCGTCGTCGCGGTGCGCAAGCAGTTGCGTCACCCGCTGCCAGGAGCGCGCATAGGCCTGCTGGGCAACCTGCGGCTGCTTCAGCTGTCCCCCGCCGAAATCGGCGTCGTCCGGCGCCGACGGACCCACGGCGCAGGTCGCTCGCGCCGACTCCAGGGACAGGGCCTGCTCCGTCGGGTCGGCGGGCAACGCAACGTGTTCGGCCAGCCCCTCCATCACCCACAACCGACCCGGCACCGGCTGGCCCAGCTGCGCGGTGGCTGCGTGCACAGCTTCGTGAGCCAGCAACACCTCTGCCGAGGGCGCTGACAAGTTACCCGCAGTGACCGGGTTGACGACGATCCTGGTGGCGGAGGACTCACCTTGGCTGGCTGCGGTGTTCGCCAGCCACGTCACTGCCCCGACGACCCCGAACTCGGTCGCCGGCACCCCCATCACTGCGGCGAAAGCTGACCCAGTGGCCGGGGCCTCCACCACCAGCTTTCCCGACCAGCCAGCAGTCAAGTCGCCCATGCCGGCAGCGGCGACCCGCTCCCGAGCGACTCGCGCGGTACCCAACCACGATTTCGCGCCCTGCCCTGCGATCACCGTCACCTGATCGTCGCCCAGCACGTCGACCCGCTCCACCAGCCAGATCGGAGCCGGCTGGCCGGGCAACGGACGGACCTCCCCCACTTGGCACCCATCGGTCTCGCAGCGTGCGTCCAGCCCGATGAACCGCCTGGCCGGGGCGGTGTCGGCGCTGACCCTGGAGCTGACCGCCACCTTCGCCACCCCGTCGGCACTGCCGTCAACGCGGAAACTGACCTCGTCGAACTGCTGGAGGTTGTGCCAGATCATGTCCTGGGCGGCATCGTCGGCGTCGTCGACGAACAGCTGGTCGAAGCCTGACCGATCACCGGCACCGATGGCGGCGGACAGCCGGTCGGCGAGCTGGGCAGGCGTCTGCGCGGCAACTGCCGTGACGGCGGTCGCGGGTGGCTGCTGGGCCGCCACACAACCACTGAACAGCAGGCAGACGGCCAGCGCTGCGCCAGGCAGGGCTGGCCGCATGGTCAGGCTCCAGCGATCAGACGTAGCGCCGAGCCCCGGTCGGCTGGGTGTAGAAGGCAGACGACACCTTGACGCCGGTGGCTGCGGTGGAGGCATGCACGATCTGACCGCCACCGATGTAGACGCCGACATGTGACGGGCCGGAGTAGTAGAAAACCAGATCGCCCGGCTGCAGCGCGTCCAGCGACACCGAGCGGCCAGCACCGAACTGCCCCTGCGAGGTGCGCGGGATGCTCACCCCGATCGAGGCGTAGGCGGCCGAAGTCAGGCCTGAGCAGTCAAAGGCAGAGGGCCCGGTGGCACCGTAGACGTAGGCGTAGCCAACCCGCGCTCTGGCAAAAGCCGCCACAGCGGCTCCGCGGCTGGAGTTGGCGGGAGCCGCTTCGGGCACAGCCGCGTCGGTGCGGGCGGCGTCCCGGGAAACCGGCTGTGTGACGTTGCTCTGGATCTGGGCCGCTTGCGCAGCCCGCTGCGCCTCCAGCTCGGAACGCTGCTGCACGGTCAGCCGATCAAGCACTGCCTGGGCGGCCGCCTGTTTGGCGTCCAGCTCCCGCACCAACTGGGCCTGCTCGGCATTCTCTGCTGCGATGGTGTCGACTGCGGATTGGCTCTGGGCATTGAGCTCGTCCAGACGCTGCTTCTCGGAGTTGAACCTGGCCAGCCGCTCCTGGGTCAGGCTGGACACACTCGCGATGGTGGCCATCTGGTCCAGGAAATCCGCATCGTCTGTGCTGGTGATCAGCTTCAGGGTCACGTTGACACCTGAAGTCTGCTGGCTGTTGGTGACCAACTGGCCCAAGGTGCCGCGCAGCTCCTCGACCTTGCCGGACTGCTGACTCAGGTCAGCCTGGGCATCCGAGAGCGCCTTCTCGGCATTGGACAGCTCCTCTGAGGAAGCCGCATGACGTTCTTCGAGCTGGGCAGCCTCGCGGGTGATCCGGTCGAGCTCGACACGTGCCTGTGAGACAGTGTCGGGCGTTGCGGGAGCAGTTGCGGCCCCGGCAATCGACATGCCGATCGCGGCTGCGAACCCAACCAGCGCGCTGCCAGCGCGAAAGGCCCCGCTGCGCCGACGATGGACACCAGACCCGGTGCGGCGGACCGATTCACTCAAGACTGTCTCCTCTGCCGTTCCCGTTCCGGGATGCTGGCTGGGTGATGCGATGGCCGGCCCCGCGATGACTGAAGCCCAAACCACTAACCTGAGAGAAATCTAAACCATTCTCAGGAGCTACACAATTCTCCGGGCCAGCGTGTCGGTCGGGGTGCGGCCCGCAGTCAGCCGCAACGGCGGAATGAGACCGCACCCCGCCAAGGCGGACACCGCGTCCTGTTCTGCCGGGCTGAACTCATATCCTTCGTCTGGCCCCAACAGCACCGAGACGAAACAGTCGTCACAGGCAGCTCCGCGAAGCAGGCAGCTCCCGCAATCCACATGAAGGGTTTCCATGCCATTCAGTCTGTGGGTGGGCACTGACACTTTTTGCAGCGCGCACCCCAAGGCACAGCCCTGACCCCCGGCTGTGGGCCCGCCGACCGCCGGGCGAGGCCGGGCGGTGCAGAAGTGTCAGCCCCGGCCGCTAGCTTCGGACCCATGATTGACCACGCAATGCAGCCCTCCTTCGCCGACCTGGGCACGGCCCTGTCGGAAGTGACGTTCTGTGTGCTCGATCTGGAGACCACCGGAAGCAGCACCGCGGACGCCATCACCGAGTTCGGCGCGGTCAAGGTTCGCGGTGGCGTCGTGCAGGGCGAGTTTCAGACCCTGGTGAACCCGGGCAGCCACATCCCGGCCGTCGTCGCGCTGCTCACCGGCATCACCGACAGCATGGTCGCCAACGCCCCCCGCATCCAGACGGTGCTGCCCAGCTTCCTCGAGTTCTGCCGCGGCACCGTGCTGGTGGCTCACAACGCGCGCTTCGACATCGGCCATCTGCGGCGCAACTGCGCCGCACTTGATCTGGAGTGGCCGGGCAACCACGTCGTCGACACCCTGGCCCTGGCCAGGCAGGCGCTGCTTCGGGACGAGGTGCCGAACTGCAAGCTGGCCACCCTGGCCACCCATTTTCGGACCGACGTCGAGCCCAACCATCGGGCGCTGTCCGACGCCCGGGCCACCGTCGATGTGTTGCACGGCCTGCTGGAAAGGGTCGGGAACCTGGGGGTGCTCACTCTGGAAGATCTCACCGAGTTCGGTCACCGCGTCTCACCGCAGCGACGCGCCAAGCGCCAGTGGGCCGACCCGCTGCCGCCACGCCCGGGCGTCTACTTCTTCTTCACCGACCACTCATCGCCGTCCTCGAAGCACCCTCCGCTGCCGGACGGCCGTGAGGTGCTGTACGTGGGCAAGAGCGTCAACGTGGCGCGTCGGGTGCGCAGCTACTTCACCGCCAGCGAGAAGCGGGCGCGGATGGAGGAGATGGTGCGGGTCGCGACAGGGGTGGAATCGATCGAGTGTGCCACGCCGTTGGAGGCCGAGATCCGTGAGTTGCGGATGATCCAGGCCCACAGCCCGCGCTACAACCGCCGGTCCCGCCGCCAGGACAAGGTGTTGTGGGTGAAGCTGACCGATGACGCCTTTCCGAGGCTGTCGATCGTAGGCAAGCCCACCAACGAGGGCGGCACGTACTGGGGCCCTTTCGCGTCGAGGGCGCAAGCCGAGCAGGGTGTACTGGCGCTGCAGGACGCTTGGCCGCTGCGGCGCTGCACCCAAACCGTCTCCCGGCGTCCACGCCGGCCACAGCAGTCGGGTTGCATGTTGTTGCAGCTCGGCAAGTGTCTGGGGCCATGCGTCGACGCGGCAGTCGAGCCTGACTATTCCGCCCTGGTGGCCCAGGTGCGCGAGGCAGTCGGCCGGGACGTCCGCCCCACCCTGGGCCGGGTCGGGCACCGGCTCGGCAAGTTGTGCGACCAGCAGCGCTACGAAGAGGCCGCCGAGTTGAACAACCGGCTGCGTACCTATGCCGAGACCACGCTGCGTTGGCACCGGTTGACCTCGCTGGCCGGTTGCGCCCAGATCGTGGCCGCCGAACGCTCTGGCGACGACTGGCACCTGCACGTGATCCGCCATGGCAGGCTGGCCGCCGCAGCGGTGGCTCATCCCGGCGACCGGCCGCGGGCTGTCGCCGACCAGGCGGTGCACCTGGCCGAGACGGTGCTGCCACCGCCCGCCGGTTTGCCAGCTGCCTCGGTCGAGGAGGCGGAGCGCGTTGCCAGCTGGCTGGAACATCCAGGTGTGCGGCTGATCGACATCCAGGGCGACTGGTCCTGGCCGCTCAACATCGCGGTTTCTGCCGCCGACTTGCCCCGGCACGTGCTGGGCGGCGGCCGCCCCTAGACTGGCCCCATGGTCACTGCATTCGTCTTCATCCAGGCCGAGACCGACAAGATCCCCGAAGTTGCGGACCAGGTCGCGGCCCTCGAGGGGGTCGCCGAAGTCTATTCCGTGACGGGAAAGACCGACCTGATCGCAGTGGTACGGGTGCGCGACTACGAGGACGTTGAGAAGACGATCGCCAACGGCATCACCAAGGTTGCCGGAATTCTCGACACTGAGACGGCCCTTGCCTTCCGCGCCTATTCCAGGACCGACCTTGGCGCCGCCTTCTCGCTCGGCGCGGGCGACTGACGATCTGCAGCGGTCCGCGATCCGACCTGCTCGCTTCGCAACCGGTTGACGCCGACCCCCCGAACCGGCCTGTCGATTTGCCACGCAAACGCAGCCGCCCCCACCAACGATCACGTTGGTGGGGGCGGCCGGCGTTTGCCCGGCGTCAGATCTCAGCCTTGGTCAGTGCCTGTCCGAGCGTGAGCCTCGTGCCGGGTGTTCACTCAGCGACGTCGACCGAGTTGATGACAACCTCATCCTTCGGACGATCGTTGCGGCCGGTGGGCACGGTGGCGATCTCGTCGACGATCTTGCGGCTGGCGTCATCGGCCACCTCACCGAAGATGGTGTGCCGCCGGTTGAGCCAGGGAGTGGGACCGACGGTGATGAAGAACTGCGAGCCATTGGTGCCGGGGCCGGAGTTCGCCATCGCCAGCAGGTACGGCTTGTCGAAGGTCAGTTCCGGGTGGAACTCGTCGCCGAACTGGTAGCCGGGGCCGCCGGTTCCGCTGCCGAGCGGGCAACCGCCCTGGATCATGAAACCATCGATGACGCGGTGGAACACCAGTCCGTCGTAGAACTTGCCGGTCGTGCGCTTGCCGGTCTTCGGGTCAAGGTATTCCCGGGTGCCATTGGCGAGCTCAACGAAGTTGGCCACCGTCTTCGGGGCCTGGTCGTCGAACAGGTTGATGACGACGTCACCGTGGTTGGTGTGCAACGTGGCTTGGGTCACAGTTGGTCCTTTCGTGAGTTGAGCAATATTGTCCCAGACCGCGCCAGCGGCAACGAATCCAGTCCAATGCGGCAGTCCAGCCCTGACTGGTCCCCGAACGGGGTGCGCGATGCCAGAAACCCCGCAGACTGTCGGTCTTGGCCGGTAGCGTTGGCCGAACAGGTTGCCCGACTACGGGCTGCCCGCTTCCCGCCTCGATCACGAGCCGGGGACACCAAGAAATCGGAGGAACCCGTGTTCTGCAAGAAGAAGAAGAGCTTGCCCGAAACCGCTGAGGAAGCCGTCCGCGGCCTCGCCGAGCGTGGCCAGGACATCTGGGATGACGTGGTGGACTACGTGGGGCCTCGCGCCCACGACGCGAAGGAGAGGCTGATCCCGCTGGCGATTGACGCCAAGGGTCGCATTGTTCCGCTTATCAACGACACTCGCGAAAAGGTCCAGCCGGCCTTCGAGGCTGCGCTGGACAAAGCGCAGGACGCCTACGACGTCCAGGTGCGTCCGCGCCTGCACAACCTGGTCGACGACGCCGTTTCAAACCCGACCATCGGCGAGGGCGTCAAACGCAGCCACGCTGCTTGGGATGCCCTGACGGGCCATGTGGCGGTGCAGGTCGTCCCGGAACTGCCCGTCGCCCAGGCGAAGCCGGCCAGCAAGCACCCGGTTCTGAAGAGCCTCGGCCTGGCAGCCGTGATCGGTGCCATCGGCTTTGCCTTGAAGCAGTTCCTCACCCCGAAGGACGACGGTTGGATTGCCCAGCAGCCGAGCCGTGCTTACCAGCCGCGAGAGGAATCAGTCGCGGAGAAGGCCGAAGACCTCAAGTCTGCGATGGCGGAGAAGGTCGAGGACCTGAAGGCAGCGGCGCAGGAGAAGGCCGAAGACTTGAAGGCTGCTGTCGACGAGAAGGTCGAAGAAGTCTCCGAGAAAGTCGAGGAACTGAAGGAAGAAGCGGCAGCAGAGCTGGCGGAGGCCAAAGCGGCACTCAACTCCGATGACCCGTTCCGTTACGGCGAGGGCTCCTTCGTCGGGGACGAGCCGCCCGCCGGGTACGCCATCAAGGGCAACGAACGCTCCATGAAGTACCACACGCCGGATGCCGCGGGCTACGACCGGACGCTGACCGACGTCTGGTTCAGTTCCCCCGAGGCGGCCGAGCAGGCAGGCTTCACTCGCGCCCAACGCTGACCGTCAACCCGTCACTGTGGCCGGCGCCGTTGGGGCGCCGGCCACAGTCACGTCCTGACCAGCTCGCACGGGGTCATGCCCGGTCCCGGCAGATGAGAATCCGGAAAGATTCGTTCCGCATCCTCACAAACCAGTCCACTCGATGGGCTTTCAGGGTCGAAACACTCTTCTCTGGAGGGCCCATGATCGTTCGTCCCGATTCTGACCGCGCCGCGCACGCTGACGGCAACGGCATCGACTGGTTGGCCAGCACCGATTGGGTGGACGCGGCTCCGTTTGCCGCGCATCTGCGCAGTCTGTGGGCCGAAACGCGACTGCCCTGGCGGGTGCTGGCAACAGCAGCCGGGGTGCCGGCAGCTACTGCGCGGTCACTGCTCGCCGGGGGGCGGCCACGACGGCGAATCCGTGCAGTCGATGCCTGGTCGCTCATGCAGCTCAGCAGCGAACGGCTGCGTGCAGCCCACCGCTGGGTGATCGACGCCGCACCCACGACCACGAATCTGATCGGTCTGATCGACGCCGGCTGGAGCGCTTGCGCCCTGGCCAGCGCGCTCGCCATCGACGAGCCCACGATGACTGCCCTGCTCAGCCAGCAAACGCGGTGCTGCACCCAGGTTCTTGCGTGGCGTGCCGAGGCCCTTTGCGATGCCGTGGGCGTCGAGACCGTGTCCATGGCCGAGTTGCAGCGGCTCGCCGCCTGAGCGCCGCCACTAGCATCCAAGCCATGTCCCCCGTCGCCCTCTGGCTCTGCGCCGTGCCGCTTGCGCTGGGCCTGACGGCCGCCCAGCTGGCAGTCGTGGCGCGCCTGCCAGAGCCCGCCGACGGCCCATCGGTCAACAAATCTCCCTACGCCGTTCTGGTGACGCGCCGCAGCGTCGCGGGTCTGGGGCTGGGCACCGTCGTCCTCACCGTCCTCACGGCGGCGCACCCGCCGTCGTTCCAAGCGGTCTGGCTGGTGATGGCCAGCGCCGTGCTGGTGACCGTCTGGGTCGACTGGCGCACCACCTGGCTGCCCCGCAGCCTGACCTTGCTCTGCGGGGTGTTCATGCTCGGGGCGCTGGCCAGTTCGCTGTTGGTGGGCGCATCGAGCTGGGTCGACGTGGGCAGAGCTGCGTTGGGTGGCGCGGCGGAAGGCGGGTTCTTCTGGACAGTCTGGCGGTTCACCCGCGGTGGGCTTGGGTTGGGCGACGCCCGGCTCGGCGTGCTGCTCGGCGCTGCGACTGGGCTGGTCGGGCTGGACGTCACGGCGCGGGCCTTGGTGTTGGGCACGGTGGCCGGCGCTGTCGCGGGTCTGGTCACTGCCTGGTGGAGACGACGTCACCCCTGCGCACTGGGTGCCGCCTTCGCCTACGGGCCCTGGCTCTATCTGGGCGCCTGGCTCGCGTTCCTGAGCCCATGACGCCTCAACGCCCCACCACCGCCTGGGTCTTGGCAATCCAGCGGTCGAGCAGACCCGCCGCCTTGCCCGAGTCGATGGCGTCAGCGGCGCGGCGAAGCCCCGGGGCGAGCTGGCTGGCCACTGGCTGGGTCAGGTCCGGCCCGTCGAACGCCAACAGCGCAGCGGCGGCGTTCAGCAACACGATGTCGCGCACCGGGCCCTGCTGCCCTGCAAAGACGTCGCGAACAACCTGTGCGTTGTGTGCCGGAAGGCCGCCCACCAGGTCGGCGGGTCGCGCAGCCCGCAGCCCCAGCTCGGTGGGGTCGAGCTCACCCTCGACAATCTGACCCCCCTTGATCAGGTAGATGTCAGAGCGGGTGGTGGTGGTCAACTCGTCGAGGCCATCCTCGCCATGGAACACCAGGCCGCGATTGCCGCGTGCGGCCAGCACGCCGGCCACCAGACCAGCCATACGCACGTCGGCCACACCGATGGCCTGAGCGACGGGGTGGGCGGGGTTGGCAAGCGGACCAAGGAAATTGAACGTGGTCTGGATACCCAGGTCCTTGCGGGCCGGTGCGGTGTACCGCAACGACGAGTGGTACAGCGGCGCGAACAGGAAGACCATGCCCACCTCGTCCAGCACCTCTGCCTGCCGTGCGGCCGGCACATCGAGGGCTATCCCCAGCGCCTCCAGACAATCGGCGGTACCGCTCATCGAACTGGCCGAGCGGTTGCCGTGTTTGACCACCTTGGCGCCGGCTGCGGCGGCAACCATGGCGGCCATCGTGGAGATGTTCACGGTGTTGGCCCGATCACCGCCCGAGCCAACCACGTCCACGGCCTCCTGCGGCAGGGTGATCGGTGTCGCTTTCGAGACCATGACGTCAGCCAGGCCCTTGATCTCGGCGATGGTTTCTCCCTTGGCGCGCAGCGCCACCATGAAACCGGCCATCTGAACCGGCGTGGCGTTGTTCGACAAGATCTCGCTCATCGCCCATTCGACACTCGCCTTGTCAAGGTCCTGCCCGCGCACCAGCCCGGTCAGCACGTTGGGCCAAGTCAGTACAGTCATCAGGTGCGCGTCTCGTCTCGTTCGTGGCGGTTGAGTCGTTTGCTTGACAGGTCAGTGACGGCTGGAAACTCCAGGCTCCGGAGCCGGTTCCGCGAACAGCACGGTGGGGACGCCAGCCCGGTCAGCCCTCAGCACTTCGGCCACTGTCCGGGGCAGCCGGATCGGATCGATGGGATACGGCGAAATGGCTTCAGCCCTGGACCAGGCGGCCAGCCACGCGTCGTCGGGACGGGCAACCAGCAGGATCACCGGCGGGGCGTAGGGAATCTCGTCCTTGATCTGGTGGGCGATCCCCATGCCCCCCTGCGGCACCGCTTCGGCATCGAAGATACCCAGCCCGAAGCCGCCCTCGTCCAGGGCAGCAACCAGCGCCTTCGGTGTGGCGAAATCCACCATCTCAAGCTCCGGCAGGTCGTCGGCCACTCTGGTGCCCAGCGCCTGCCGCACCTGATTCCGCACCGTGCGGTCGTCCGAATAGAGAGCCACCCTGATGATGGAGTCGTCGGCGGAATTGGTCGTGGTCTTCCCGTTTGCCACCATGTGCCGTCCTCGTCGTAGCGCTTGAACAGTAACCGTGAGGGCCCAGTGGCCCGGCGCCTTGAGTGTATCGCGGGACGCACCCGGACTTCGGCGGCCACAAACGCTGAACGGATCCTGCACCAGCAGCGACTCCCGACGGCCAGAATGGTGGTGTGCGCTTCCTGAATGAGAAACCCGATCACGATCTCACCTACAACGACGTCTTCATGGCCCCCAACCGATCAGCGGTGACGTCGCGGATGCGCGTCGACCTGACCAGCAACGACGGCATCGGCAACCCGTTGCCCCTGGTGGTGGCCAACATGACGGCGGTCTCAGGACGGCGGATGGCCGAGACCGCGGCGCGGCGCGGCGGCGTTGCGGTGTTCCCGCAGGACATTCCGGTGGGCATGGTGAAGAAGGCGATGAGCAGGATCAAGGATGCGCCCACCATGTTCGAGAACCCGGTCACCCTGGCGCCGGACAACACGGTGGGCGAGGCCCTGGCCCTGATCCCCAAGCGAGCCCATGGCGTGGGGGTGGTGCTCGACGCTGGCCGCCCGGTCGGTTTGGTGGGCATGCTCGAGGCTGAGAACGTCGACCGGTTTGCCCAGGTGCACGAGGTGATGACCGCCGATTTCACGGTGGTCTCCCCGCAAGCCGAGGCCAGCGAGGTGTGGGATGCGCTGAACCACACCCGCCGTCGCCTTGCCTTGGCCGTCGACGACGAGGGACGGTTGGTGGGCGTCATGACCGCCAAGGGCGCGCTGCGCTCGGTGATCTACCAGCCGGCTCTCGACCCGCAGGGCCGACTCAAGGTGGCCACTGCCATCGGCATCAGTGGCGACGCCGTGGGACGAGCGGAGGCGCTGCTCGAGTTCGGCTCGGATGTGCTGGTGATGGACACCGCCCACGGCCACCAGGAACGAATGATGACGGCCATCACTGCCGTGAAGGCGGTACGTGATCGCTTCGCCGAGCGCACCGGTTACCGGGTTCCGTTGGTCGCCGGCAACGTGGTGACTGCTGAGGGCACCATCGACCTGATCGACGCGGGCGCGGACGTGGTCAAGGTGGGCGTCGGTCCGGGCGCCATGTGCACCACTCGGATGCAGACCGGCGTCGGGCGTCCCCAGTTCAGCGCTGTGCTGGAGTGTGCTGAGGCCGCCGCCGGCGAGGGCGGGGCGATCTGGGCGGACGGCGGCGTGCGCCACCCGCGAGATGTCGCTCTGGCGTTCGCCGCCGGCGCCGGTCAGGTGATGATCGGCTCCTGGTTCGCGGGTACCCACGAGTCCACCGGCCCGATGCTGTACGACCACGAGGGGCGTGCCTACAAAGAGAGCTTCGGTATGGCGAGCATCCGGGCAGTGCGCAACCGTACGCGTGAGAAGGCTGACTTCGAACGCGCCATGGCAGGCCTGTTCGAAGAAGGCATCAGCAGCTCGCGAATGTACCTGGACCCGCAACGCCCCGGCGTCGAGGACCTGATCGACTTCATCACCGCCGGCGTGCGCTCCAGCTGCACGTATGCAGGTGCCACCAGCCTGGCCGAGCTTCATGCCAAGGCGCTGGTGGGGCTGCAATCACGAAGTGGCTACGAGGAAGGCCGTCCGCTCAACGTCAGCTGGGTTTGAGGGCGATGCACTGACCGGCAAGCGGCGGCCCGGGTCGGGACGGCTGCTGCCGGTCAGCAGCTGCAGGAACCGCCGCAGTCACAGCCGTCCGAATAGACCGCCGCCAATGGGTTGTCGATGGTGAAGCCTTGCTGCTGCTCGTTGTCCAGGAAATCGATGACAGCTCCCTCGAGGTAAGCAACGCTGAGTTTGTCAACGAGCAGGGTGATGCCGTCGCGTTCCTGCACCTCGTCACCATCGATTCGCTGATCGTCGAACATCAACTGGTATTGCAGTCCCGAACAGCCACCCGGCTGCGCGGCGATCCGCAGCGCCAGCCCGGCCTGCTCCTCTTCTGCCAGCATGGCAGCAACACGTGCCACCGCGGCGTCAGTCATGGTGACGGAATACTGGGTGTTGGCGGTCATCTCACTCACTTGGTTCCTCGAGTCGGTTGAACAACTGGGGGCACTGCCATCTGCAGAACCCGGGAAGGGCCGGTTCCATTCCGAACAACCGAGGCTGCCGGATGAAGGCGCTCAGCCCGCCTTGGCTGCGGGCTGATCAACAGTTGGCGGAGAGCGGCTCAGTCGGGGACGAGCCCCTCGTCGGTCTGGTTCTCCGACAGCCACTCACGCAGCTCGGCGATGCTCATGTCGGTGTCGGGCAGGATGATGTCCGACACCGCCAGCACGTCGTCGGGGACCTCGGTGCCATGCGTGCTGACGTGGTCGATCATGGCCGCCAACGCCGCTGCCAGCGCATCGTCGTCACCCTCCTCGACGGCGCGGCTGACGGTTTCATCCAGCACGTTCAGCTTGGCGAGATGCTTCTCGCCCAACACCCACTGACCTTCACCAAGCACTCTGACGATCATGCCTGACCCATCTGGTTGTCGGGCCGCCACAGCTGCCCCGGCTGACCGGGCTGGGCCGGCGGCGCCGGATTGACGATGTCCGCGTCCTGGATCTGGCCGGCGGCCGCGGGATTCCGCTGCTCCTGACCGGCTGGCAGCGCGGCGGTCTGCTGCGCTGGGCCTGCGCCCACGGCGAGTTGCTGTTTCAGAGCCGCCAGCTCGTTCTCGACGGAGGCGTCGGCAGCCATCGCGTCCAGCTCCCGCGTGATGTCGTCCTTGTAACTGCCGGTCGGGATCTTCCAGGGCGCCCGACGCCAGCAACTCGTCGACGGCACCTGCGCGCGACTGCATTTCCAGGGTTTTGTCCTCGGCGCGCTGAATGGCCAGACCGACGTCACCCATCTCTTCGCTGATGCCGCTGAACGCCTCGTTGATCCGGGTCTGCGCTTCAGCCGCCGAGTAGGTCGCCTTGATGGTTTCCTTCTTGGTGCGGAAAGCGTCGACCTTGGCCTGCAGCCGGGTGCTCGCGCTGATCAGCTTCTCCTCCTCCTGCTGGAGCTGGGAGTGCTGGGCTTGCAGGTCGCCGAGTTGACTCTGCAGACCGGACTTGCGGGACAACGCCTCACGAGCGAGGTCTTCGCGGCCTGCGGCCAGCGCGCGCTGAGCCGACAGCGTCAGCTTGTCCGCCTCGCGTTGCAGCTGGGAAGCCTGCAACTCCACCCGCTTGCGGCTGGTGGCGACATCCGCCACGCCCCGCCGCACCTTCTGCAGCAGCTCGAGCTGCCTCTGGTAGGAGTAATCCAGCGTCTCGCGTGGGTCCTCGTGCTTGTCGAGCGCCTTGTTGGCCTTGGAGCGAAAGATCAGCGCCATGCGCTCAAAGATGCCAGCCATACTCGTGGTCGGTCCTTCCAGGTTGGTGTTGCGACCCAGCACCGGATGACGATGGTTCGCAGTTCTGCAGCCTCCGGCATTCGCCGGAGACACTCACCAAGGCTAATGCCTGCAGCGCAACCGATTCCAGCAAGCGATGCTCCTCGACTGCGCGAGGATTGAGGGGACAACTGACTGCTGACAGAAGCAGGGAACCACGTGGACGCCGATCTGATGACACTGCCCAAAGCGGAGCTGCACCTTCACATCGAGGGCACCCTGGAGCCAGCACTGGCCCTTGAACTGGCCGATCGCAACGGCGTCGACCTCGGCTTCTCCAGCGTCGACGAACTGCGGGCCGCGTACCAGTTCAAGGATCTGCCCGACTTCCTTTCTCTCTACTACCGATGCATGCAGGTCCTGCGCAAGAGGCTGACTTCCACGACCTGACCGCTGCGTACCTGAGCCGGGCAGCTGCGCAAGGTGTGGCCCACGCCGAGATCTTCTTCGACGCCCAGGCGCACCTCAAGCGCGGCGTTCCGCTGGCTGCCATCCGGTCCGGCATGGCAGCCGCGCTGACCGAGGCAGGGACGCGGCACGGCATCACGGGCGGGCTGATCCTCAGCTTTCTGCGGGACGAGCCCGTTGCGGAGGCTGCGGAGGCTTGGCGGCAGGCCCGCAGCCAGCTGAACGGCGTCATCGCGGTCGGGCTGGATTCGGCCGAGCTGGGCTTCCCTCCGGCGCCCTTCTCCGACCTGTTCGCGCAGGCGCGCGCCGTGGGTCTTCGGACCGTGGCACACGCCGGCGAGGAGGGTCCGCCCGAGTACATCGTGGACGCCCTCGACCTGCTGAAGGTCGACCGCATCGACCACGGCATCCGGATTCTCGAAGACCCCGAACTGACCGGACGCGTGGCCGCCGAGCAGGTTCCCCTCACCGTGTGTCCGCTCTCGAACGTGGCGCTGCGTTGCGTGCCCGATCTGGATGCCCACCCGTTGCTGCGGATGCTGGAGGCGGGCTTGCTGGTCACGGTCAACAGCGACGATCCAGCCTTTTTCGGCGGTTACGTGGCCGACAACTTCCAGGCGCTGAGCGCAGCGGGCATGAGTACAGCCGAAGCGGTTCAGCTGGCCCGCAACTCTGTCGTCGCGAGCTTCGCCCCCACCGCCCGCAAACGTGAACTCCAGTCTGACATTGACCGGTGGGTGCAGCTGCACCAGCCAACACCGAGGGTGCTTGACCGGTCCCTTGATCTGCAGGCTCCGCCCACCTGACCCGTGTCGTTGGCTTGGGCAACGGCCCCTAGAATGGTGCGAGCCCCATTGCCCAGTACACGCCCATGGGGATCCCTCGAGCGAAGGACCAGAAAAGTGGGACTCTTCAGCCCCTACAAGCAGGACAGGCAACCCCAGCCATCCTCCGAGCCCGACTCGAGCGTCATTGATCCCAGCGGAAGGAAGAACCGCCCCACGCCCACCCGCAAGGAGGCGGAGGCTGCCCGTCGGGATCGGCTCCATCCCAAGCTCACCAAGAAGGAGCAGCGGGCCCTTGAGCGCGCGGACAGGCGCAAGCGTCAGCTCGCGCAGGAGCGTGCCCGCGACGAGCACCCTGCCCAGAAGCTGATGCGCAACTACGTCGATTCCCGCTGGTCGATCGGGGAGTTCGCCTGGCCCGTGCTGCTGATCATGGTGGCCTTGAGCATGGCCGCGGGCAACGACCGGACGCTCCTCTACGCGGTCACCTCGGTGATGTGGATTTTCATGGGTGCCACCGCACTCAACGGCCTGTTCTTGTGGCGCGGGCTGAAAGCTGAGCTCAAGCAGCGTTACCCAGGAACCGACATGAGGGGGCTGGGCATGGCCATGTCGAGCCGGATGCTCACCCTGCGCCGTTTCCGGCAACCTGGTGCGGCAATCCCCCGCGGCGCCGAGTACTGAGATGGCCTACTTCTGGATCGGCCAGCGAGCCGACGGCGCGTCGGTCAGCACCGAACGGATGGCTGAAGCTGGGCTGGCGCCACGGTTCGACGATCAGGCCCTCGCCGAGCAGTGGCTGACCGCTTTCTATCCGGAGCTGGTGGAGCTGGGTGTCGACGCGGTTGTCCTGATGGAGGAAGACCGCGTCATCTACGGGCCCATGGCGCTGAGCCCCCAGTAAGACCAATCCCACGCGATGCGGCCGCCCTCCGGGCAGGCCGGAAGGACAACCATGAACTCGAACCAGTTGCCGTCCGTTGTGATCACCCGCGGCGTCGGCAAGGCCACCGATGTGGTGGTGGGACTGCTGTCCACACAAGGCGAACTCGCCCTGGTGGGGGTGCCCACGGACCTGGCAAAGGCTGCCCGCAACGCCTTTGGGCGCCCACTGCTGGACGTCGCGGTTGATCTTGGCGCCAAAACAAAGCCGGAACACGCCGTGACGCTCCCGTTGCCGAGCTGTCGGCTGGTGGTGCTGGGGCTGGGCAACGACCCTGAACTGTCCACCGAGCAGTTGCGCTCTGCAAGTGCAGCTGCCCTTCGTTTCGTCGGCCAAGTGGAGCTGGCAACCGACCGCACGGTGGCCATCAGCCTCGACCTGAGCCTCGAGCAGCAGCTGCAGGCCGTCGCCGAAGGCGCCCTGCTGGGCGCCTACCGGTTTGGCCCGGTCAAGCCTTCCGTGGGTCGCACCACCAAGGTGCAGATCATCTGCGACCGGGCTCCTCGCGGCGCTGAGCCAGCCCTGGATCGGGCCGGAATCATCGCCGGGGCAGTGTGCCGCGCGCGTGACTGGGTGAACACACCCGCCAACGAGTTGTACCCCGAGTCCTTCGCCGCCGAGGTCGTCGCGATGGCGCGGGGGACGCGCATCCAGGTGCAGGTGCTGGACGAGAAGACCCTTGCCAAGCAAGGATTCGGCGGCATCCTGGCTGTTGGCGGCGGGTCGGACAGGCCACCCAGACTGGTGCGTTGCGACTACCACCCAAGCGGCGCCAAACGGCATCTGGTGTTGGTGGGCAAGGGCATCACCTTCGACACCGGCGGCTACAACCTGAAACCTGGCACCAGCATGATCACGATGCTGTCCGACATGGCCGGGGCGGCCGCCGTGCTGTCCGCCACCAGGGCGATCGCCGACCTGGGTCTGCCACTGCACGTCACCAGCTACGCCCCGATGGCCGAAAGCATGGTCTCGGGCCGCGCCTTCCGCCCCAGCGACGTCCTGACGATGTACGACGGCAGTACGGTGCTGAACTGTGACTCCGACGCGGAAGGCCGGTTGATACTCGCCGACGCGCTGGCCCGGGCCAACGAGGACGAGCCGGACTTGGTGGTCGACATCGCGACCCTGACCGGTGCCTGCCAGCTGGCGTTGGGCACCCGGATCTCGGGACTGATGGCCTCTGACGACGACACCGCCGACCTGTTGCTGGACGCTGCAGAGGCAGGCGGTGAGGCCTTCTGGCAACTGCCGGTCACCGACCACTTGCGTTCCACCCTGGAGAGCAAGATCGCCGACCTGAAGTCCAAGGGCCCCCGCGAGGGCGGTGCGATGGTCGCCGCAGCCTTCCTGCAGCACTTCGTCCGGCAGGGCACCCCGTGGGCACACGTCGACATCGCCGGCACCGCGTTCAACGAGGACGTGGCTTGGGGCAACGAGCCGCTGGGCGGCACGGGCGTCGGTGTCCGGACACTGATCGCGCTGGCCCGCGCCTACGCGGCCCCACAGTGACGTGATCGTCAGTCAAGGCCGACGTGGTCTCACTCGCCAGCTGTCTGGTTGGGTCCAACACCTTGCGCTCTCGCTCCCAGAAAGCAAGAATGCAACCCTATGCACGCCGTTTCGTCCGCCACTCGCCCACACGAGCCACACGCCTACGTTTTCGCTCGAAGCTCCGCCGTGCGCTCCTCCGCCACTGCGGATCTCCGTGGCTAGCCCCCGCTGGGCCGGTGGTACCCGGCGAGACCCCGTAGAGGAGGTGCCAGCACAAACAGCAACGCGGCTTCAGGAGAACGTGAAGCGATGACGAGACAAGGTCGACCTTTCTAAAATGTTTTAACTCACAAAAAGAAGAGGAGTACTGGTATGGGTGGCTACAACGCAGTATTGGGACGTAACACGGCTGACGCTCCGCAGGCGGTGGGCCTGAGCTCACAGACTGTGGCTTTCTCTCACTACAACAATCTCTCGGCCCAACTGCCCGTCGATCCGAAGACCGGCGAACTTGTTGCCGGTGGTGTCAAGGAGCAGGCCGAGCAGTGCCTCAATAACATCAAGGCTGTTGTGGAGAGCATCGACCAGGCCATGGACGACGTCGTCCGGCTGACGGTCTTCCTCAAGGACATCGCCGACCTTGACGCTGTGGACGAAGTCTTCAAGGGATTCTTCCCTGACTACGTCCCGACCCGCACCAACGTTGGTGTGGCGGCTCTGCCCATGGACGCCCTGGTACAGGTCGAGGCCCTCATTTCGAACGGCCTGGGCACCATTCCGAACGCACCGCAGGCGAACGACCTGGTCAAGGTTGCCAAGAACACCGACAAGGCACCGACCAGCCCGCTGTCCACGCAGAGCGTTGCTTTCTCCCACTACAACAACATCACGGCCCAGCTGCCCATCGACCCCAAGACCGGCGCCCTGGTGGCCGGTGGAGTTGCGGAGCAGGCCCAGCAGTGCCTGGCAAACGTCAAGGCAGTCCTGGAAGGCATCGATGTTCCCTTTGACGACATCGTCAAGGTGAACATCTTCCTCAAGAACCTCTCGGATCTTGAGGCCGTGAACGGCGTTTACACGACGTTCTTCCCGGACTCGGGCATCGCCCGGACCCTCAACTACTTCCCTGCACGCACCGTCGTTTCCGCCTCGGGCCTCCCGATGGGCGCCTTGGTGCAGATCGAAGCAGTTGTGTCCCACGGCGACGGCACCCCCCCGCAGGCTGTCGAAGACCGTCATGGGCTCATCATCGAACCCAACAACACCGAGAATGCACCGATCGATCGTCTGTCCACGCAGACTGTCGCCTTCTCCCACTACAACAACACGTCGGCTCAGTTGGGCATCGATCCCAAGACCGGCAAGCTGGTTGCCGGTGGCGTCAAGGAGCAGGCTGCACAGTGCCTCGAGAACCTCAAGGCCATTGTGGAGAGCGTCGATCACAAGCTGGCTGACACGGTCAAGGTGAACGTCTTCCTCAAGGACCTCGCTGACCTTGAGGCCGTGAACGAGGTCTACACCAAGTACTTCCCGGGCGGCGTCCCGGCACGCAGGGTGGTCGGCGTTGCCGAACTCCCCGGTGCGGCTCTGGTGCAGATCGATGTCATTCTTGGCAACGAAGAGGGCACCCCTCCCAAGGCCTGAGTGGCTCATTCGCAACCACTGGCAGCGGCGGGATGAGTTCCGGCCGCCGTCCGTGATTGCGGCCTGACAGCTGATGACGAATGGGGGGCTGAGGAATCTTCCTCAGCCCCCCATTCCCTTGTTGTCCATGGTCCTTGAGCGCCAGGAATCGGCACCGTCACTGGGGGTCCCGGTGCCCGGTGTCCCAATCCCGCATTCGCTGGGGGTAGGGCACCAGCCCGGCCTGGTGACAGGGGATCCGGTGCCGGCGAGCGAATTCGACAGCCCATTCGGTGTTGGGCACCGCGCGCCGCGTCCACTCCCCCGACCCGGCCACCAGCAGCAAGGACGTCTTGTTCAGGGCCGTGGCCGGCTCGATCCATGCCTGGGTGCCCTCACGGGACGCCACGAAGTCGTCCAGATACCCGCGCAAACCCTGCGGCGCCACCCTGTCCTGTCGCATTGCAGTGATCCTGTCGCGCGAGCGACGCCACCGCTTCGACAACCAGTTCATCTTGCGATTATGCCCCGCCGATGATTCTCTCGCCCAGCCCCCCACCGTTGGGCCGCAAGCTAGGCTGAAGCGCAACTGCAGCCGTTTCAAAGGAGTCCGATCAGACATGTCGACCGAGGTCACGCTGCCCGAGCTGGGCGAGGACGTCAAGGAAGCCACTGTCAGCCGTTGGCTCGTCGAAGTCGGCGAAGAGGTCGCCGAGGGCGACGCGCTGCTCGAGGTGAGCACCGACAAGGTCGACACCGAGATCCCCGCACCCGCTTCCGGCGTGCTGCTCGAAGTCCGGATGCCCGAGGACACCATCGCTGCCATTGGAGCCGTGCTCGGTGTCATCGGGGAGTCCTCCGGGGCGTCAGCTGCTGCCGCCCCGGCAGCGCCCGCGGCGCCCGCTGCCGCGCCCGTCGTTCCCCCAGCCCCCGCTGCCGCTCCCGCTGCGCCTGTCCCCACAGCTTCCGCAGTCGCCGGCACCGAGGTGACGCTGCCCGAGCTGGGCGAGGACGTCAAGGAAGCCACTGTCAGCCGTTGGCTCGTCGAGGTCGGCGAAGAGGTCGCCGAGGGCGACGCGCTGCTCGAGGTGAGCACCGACAAGGTCGACACCGAGATCCCCGCACCCGTCTCCGGCGTGCTGCTCGAAGTCCGGATGTCCGAGGACACCATCGCAACGGTCGGGGCCGTGCTGGGCGTGATCGGCTCCGCTGACGCACTGCTGGACGCTGCCGCTCCGGCGGCTCCTGCGCCCGTCGCTCCTGCTCCGCCGGCTCATGCCCCTGTCACCCCTCCTGCTCCCCCAGCCCCTCCTGCTCCCGCCCCGGTCGCTCCTGCTCCCCCAGCCCCTGCTGCTCCCGGCTCCTCTCCTGCGCACGCGGCGCGCGGTGCCGAGTCGTCCGGCGAGGGTTTGTACGTGACCCCGCTGGTGCGCAAGATCGCCGCCGAGAACAACATCAGCCTTGCGGAAGTGACCGGCAGCGGCGTCGGTGGGCGGATCCGCAAGGATGACGTCCTGGCTGCCGTCGAGGCCCGTCGTCAGGCCGAAGACGCCGCCCGTGCCGCAGCTGCTGCCGCTGCCGCTGCTCCCGCGACATCCCCGCTGCCGCTGCGGCCCCGGAGGTCGCACCAGCCGGCCCGGACGCGAAACGCGGCTCCACCGAACAGCTGAGCCGGCTGCGCAAGATCATCGCGGTGCGGATGAACGAGTCGTTGCACACCGCGGCTCAGCTCACTGCTGCGGTCGAGGTCGACCTGACTGCCATCTCGCAGTTGCGCAACCAGGTGAAGGACGACTTCAAGAGGCGTGAGGGCGCAAACCTCACCTATCTCGCGTTCATCACCAAGGCCGTCGTCGAACTGCTCAAGCAGAACGCCATCTTCAACGCCAGCATCGACGTCGACGCCGGCACCGTCACCTACCACGACGCAGAGAACATCGGCATCGCCGTGGACACCGATCGTGGCTTGATGGTTCCGGTCCTCAAAGGCGCCGGCGATCTCAACCTGACCGGGATTGCCAAGCAGATCGGTGATCTGGGCTCCCGCACGCGCGCCGGGAACGTCAAGCCGGACGAACTGAGCGGTGGCACCTTCACCATCACCAACTACGGATCGGCGGGGGCGCTGTGGGACACCCCGATCATCAATCAGCCGGAGGTTGCGATTCTGGGCACCGGCGCGTTGGTGAAGCGCCCGGTGGTCGTGAAAGACACCTTCGGCCTCGACTCGATCGCGATCCGCGACATGATGTACCTCTCGCTCACCTACGACCACCGGCTGATCGACGGCGCCAAGGCCGCTCAGTTCCTGTCGGCGCTGAAGGCGCGGCTGGAGGGCGGCGACTTCGGCGCGGAGTTCGGGGTCTGATCACACTGTCCGGACGGGGCCCGTCGCGCACTTGGCGCGGCGGGCCCCGTCCGTTTCTGCGCCGAGACCGGATTCGGGCGGGGCGCCGTCCGCAGGTAGCATGGAAAATCAAGCCGCTGGCTCACGACAGCGCACCATGATCTGGCTTCCGAGCAACTGGAGTGATGGATGGCAAGCGAGCGCGCCAAGGAACTGGCGGCCAAGCAGAAGGCTGAAGCCAAGGCCGCCAAGCTGGCCAAGAAGAACTCCACGAACCCCGCTGACTGGGGCACCTGGCGCAAGCTCAAGGAGACCTACAAGGCCACCGCTGAGGTCGACAAGAAACTGACTCCACTGGTCGTGGGCGTCAGTGTCGGCATCGTGGTCGTCTCCGTGGTCATCGGCCTGCTCCTTGACGCCCTGATCACCAGCGTCCTGTTCGGCATCCTGATTGCCGCCACCGCATGCACGTTCATCCTCACCAGGCGAGCCGAGACGGCCTCGTACAAGAAGTACGAGGACCAGGTGGGCGGCGCCCAGGTGGCCCTGATGATGCTCGACAACAAGAAGTGGAGCACGGAGCCCAACATTGCCGCCGATCGCTTCGGCACCGTGGTGCATCGGGCCTTCGGGCCCAGCGGGCTGATCCTCATCGGTGAGGGTGAGCCCAACCGCGTCAAGAGCCTGTTGGCCACCGAGAAGAAGCGGCATGAAGCGGTCGCCTACGGGATCACCGTGCAGACCGTCCAGGCGGGCAAGCGCGAGGGGCAGGTCCGCATCCAGGACCTCGCCAAGCACATCAAGAAGCTTCCCAAATCGCTGGAGAAGCCACAGATCACCGACCTGAAGCAGCGACTGAAGGCCCTGGACGCAACTCGTGGACGGGTGCCCATCCCCAAGGGCCCGCTGCCCACGACGCGCGGGTCCCGCAGGGCGATGCGCGGCTGACGAGTGGGCGTCCCATCCCAGGGTGTCAACCTGGTCAACGCCAACGACGTCAGTCTGGCGTTCGGCACCCGCACTCTCCTGGACCGTGTCAGCCTCGGGCTGAGCGCCGGTGACGTCATCGGCGTGGTCGGCCGCAACGGGGACGGCAAGTCCACGCTGCTGCGGCTGCTGACCGGGGACCTGCAGCCTGACGAGGGCCGGATCACCCGCACCAGCTCGGTGTCGGTGGGGGTCCTCACCCAGGCCGAACAGGTGACGCCGGGCGAAACCGTCCGCGACCTGATCGTCGCCGGAGCCCCCGACCACGTCTGGGCCTCCGACACCTACAAGCGCGAGGTCGTCGAACACCTGCTGGGCGACATCGACCTGGACGCGGTGCTCGGCGATCTGTCCGGTGGCGAACGACGTCGGGCCGGTCTGGTGAGCCTGATGCTGGGCCGCCACGACCTGTTGGTCCTCGATGAGCCGACCAACCACCTGGACGTCGAGGCGGTCAGTTGGTTGGCTCGCCACCTCAACCAACTGCAGGCCCGCGGGGTTGCGATGCTGGTGGTCAGCCACGATCGCTGGTTCCTGGACGCCGTCTGCAACCGGGTGTGGGAGGTGCACGACGCCGTCGTCGACCCCTACGAGGGCGGTTACGCAGCGTACGTGTTGGCCAGGGCGGAACGCGCCCGGCAGGCGGCCAGCAACGAGGCCCGGCGCCAGAACCTGGTGCGCAAGGAGCTGGCCTGGCTGCGCCGCGGTGCCCCGGCGCGCACCAGCAAACCCAAGTTCCGCATCGAGGCCGCCAACGAGCTGATCGCCGACGTCCCCGAGCCACGGGACAAGCTGGCGCTGCAACAGTTCAGCATCACCAGGCTCGGCAAGGACGTCATCGACCTGAAGGACGTCAGCTTTCAGCTGCCTGATGGCCGCACCCTGTTCCGTGACATCACCTGGTCAATCGGCCCGGGTGCCCGGATCGGGCTGGTCGGCATCAACGGGTCCGGCAAGAGCACGCTGTTCAACCTGCTCAGCGCCAGACAGGCACCCACCAGTGGGGTCGTCAAACAGGGCAAGACCCTGCGGTTGGGCTACCTGAGCCAGCACGTGGCCGAGCTCGACGACGACGACCAGGTGCTGGCGTCGGTGAACAGGCTGAAGCAGGAGACCAAACTGGCCACTGGGCGCGACGCCAGCGCCAGCAGCCTGCTGGAGGACTTCGGCTTCACCGGCGACAAGCTGATCACCCGGATCGGGGACCTGTCGGGTGGTGAACGGCGCCGCCTGCAGCTGCTGCGGCTGCTGATCAGCGAACCCAACGTGCTGCTGCTCGACGAGCCGACCAACGACCTCGACATCGACACCCTGACGGTCCTTGAGGACTACCTCGACAACTGGCCCGGCACCCTGATCGTGGCCAGCCATGACCGCTACTTCATGGAACGCGTCACCGACGTGGTCTACGGGCTGCTGCCACAGGGTCGGATCGGGCTACTGCCAGGCGGCATCGAACAGTACCTGACGCAGCGCGAGGCATCCCGAGGCCCGGCTGCTGCTGGCGGCGTCCAGGCTGCCCGGCCGGCCGCCAGCCAGTCGGCGCGTGCCCGGACCGCCCGCAAGGAGCTGACTCGGCTTGAGGGCCAGCTCGCCAAGACGGAGCAGAGACTGGACCAGATCCACGCACGGATGGTCGACGCGGCCGCGGACTACACGCGGTTGGCCCAGTTGCAGGGCGAACTGAACACCCAGCAGCTGCTCAAGGACGAGCTTGAGGAGCTGTGGTTGGCTGCCGCGGAGGCGGTCGAGCAGGGCTGAGCCCGCCGGAAGGAGACAGATGCTGGGAATCCTGGGTGCCATGGATCTGGAGGTGGCCGCCATCAGGTCGTCGCTGGATGGCCCGGCCACTCGGACGGTGCTGGGCAGCGCTGTTGTCTCGGGCTTGCTGGACGGCACGCCGCTGCTGCTGGTGCAGTGCGGCATCGGCAAGGTGAACGCCGCGCTGGCCACCGCCGCCCTGGTGCAGGCAGGCGCCGACACGATCGTCGTCACCGGCGTGGGCGGCGGGCTGGGTCCCGACGTGCGCATCGGTGACCTGGTGCTTGCAACTGACCTGGTGCAGCACGACATCGACCTGCGACCCTTCGGCCGACCGTTGGGACAGCTGCCGGGCAGCCCGCTGAGTTGGCCGGCCGACCCGGGACTGGTGGACCGCATCGCCCGGGCCGCGCTCGGCCTGGACGTCACCATGCACCGGGGCCGTATCGCCAGCGGCGACCAGTTCATCGACTCGGCGCTCCGCTCGGACCAGATCCGTGACGAGTTCGGGGCCATCGCCGTCGAGATGGAGGGCGCTGCCGTGGCGCAGGCCGCCACCCGGCTCGGTGTCAGGTTCGCTGTGCTGCGGTGGATCAGCGACACGGCTGACAGCGACGCGACCACTGACTTCGACAGGTTCTGCGAACAAGCTGGCGTGCTGGATCTGGCCATTGTGCGCGCCCTGGTCGCGATGTAACACCGCTGAAACACCGCGGCAACAAGACGGGCAATGAGCGCGGTTAGCGTTGCCCGCAACAAGAAGTTCACCGGTGCGGTCTTCAGACCCACCACATCTGTTGGAGGATCCCATGTTCCAAGGCGCCGATGACCTGCTGGCGTACATCAAGGATGAGGGCGTCGAGATGGTCGATGTCCGCTTCAGCGACCTGCCCGGCATCATGCAGCACTTCACCGTGCCGGCTCGCTCGTTCGGCCCCGAGGTCTTCGAGGAAGGGCTCTCGTTCGACGGCTCGTCGGTCGCCGGTTTCCAGAAGATCAACGAATCCGACATGGCGCTGCTGCCCGACCCCACGACGGCGTTCCTTGATCCGTTCCGCAAGGCCAAGACCCTGGTGATCAACTTCTTCGTCCATGACCCACTGACGATGGAGCCCTACAGCCGCGACCCTCGCAACATCGCCCGCAAGGCCGAGGACTACATGGACTCGCTGGGGATTGCGGACACCGCCTATTTCGCCCCCGAACTGGAGTTCTACGTCTTCGACGACGTTCGCTACGAGACCACCGGCCACAGCTCGAGCTACTCGGTGGACGCCGAGAGTGCGCCCTGGAACACGGCACGCATCGAGGAGCGCGGCAATCTCGGCTACAAGGTGGCCACCAAGGGCGGCTACTTCCCGGTCAGCCCCACCGACCATTACGCCGATCTGCGCGACAGCATCGTGAAGCTGATGGAGGACGCCGGCCTGATGGTCGAGCGCGCCCACCACGAGGTCGGCGCCGCCGGGCAGGCCGAGGTCAACTGGCGCTTCGACACGCTGCTGACCAGCGCCGACAACGTGATGAAGGTCAAGTACCTGATCAAGAATGAGGTGGTGGCCAACGGGAAGAGCGCCACCTTCATGCCCAAACCCATCTTCGGCGACAACGGTTCGGGCATGCACGTGCACACGTCGATCTGGCGCGACGGCACCAACATCTTCTATGACGAGAACGGCTACGGCCAACTGTCCGACATGGCCCGCTGGTTCATCGGGGGCCTGCTTCGGCACGCACCGTCGCTGCTGGCCTTCACCAACCCCAGCACCAACAGCTTCCACCGTCTGGTGCCCGGCTTCGAGGCCCCCGTCAACCTGGTCTATTCGGCGCGCAACCGCTCGGCCTGCATCCGCATCCCGCTCACCGGCTCCAACACCAAGGCCAAGCGCGTCGAGTTCCGTTGCCCGGACCCGGCCGCCAACCCGTACCTGGCGTTCGCAGCCATGCTGATGGCCGGCCTGGACGGCATCCAGGGCCGAATCGAGCCGCCGGCACCGATCGACAAGGACCTCTACGAGCTGCCGCCCGAGGAGCACGCCAAGGTCGAGCAGGTGCCGACCTCGTTGGAGGCTGTGCTGGACGCCCTGGAGGCTGACCACGACTACCTGCTGGCGGGCGACGTGTTCACCCCTGACCTGATCTCGGAGTGGGTCCAGATCAAGCGAGGCGAGATCGCTGCCATCCAGCAGCGCCCGCACCCCTACGAGTTTGACCTCTACTACTCGATCTGACTCTTTGGCCTGGTCACACCGGGGTTGAGACAACACCAGTCCACACTGATTCCGCACGGGCGGCGAACGCGGAGGCGATCGCAGCCCGTGCGGGCTCGTGTTGGCGCTCGAATTCCGGGCGGCTTCGCCATTGTCAACTGCCTCCGAATCAGGGCACGCCATGGGCGCCAAACCCACCTGCGAGGGACGCAACACACTCCAACAAGCTGAAGCCAACAGCCCCGCTCGCTTCCTCTGCCGAGAGTCTGACACAATAGGGGCATGGCGCGGCTTGCACAACTTGGACTCACAATTGACGATCTTGACCTCGGGGGGATCGACGCCGAATCCGACTACAGGTTGGACTCGTATTTTGTCACAACTCCGTACGTTAAGCATGCGCTCACGGGGCGCCGCACTCAGTTCTTGGGGCGCAAAGGAAGTGGGAAATCCGCGCTATTTCGCCAAATCCCCCGTTTGGCACGGGATCGCGATCCGCGAATCGTTGTGGTTTCAATTACCCCAGACCAATATTCTTGGTCTTCGCTTAAGAAATACCGAGAACAAGGCCTAATGCCAGAGCATGCGCACACCAACGCATGGAAGTTCACTCTCATTGTCGAGGTCACCGCCGCTTTGCTTGCAGTTGACGAAGCCTGGAGGGGTGAGGCCCAAAACGCCATCACAGTTCTTCGAAAGTTCCTCGTTGACAACTTCGGCCAAGTCAACCCTGGCTTACTTAAGTCCGCGTCTTCCATTCTGAAGGGAATGAATTCGTTCAATTTAAGTGCGTTTGGGTTCGGCATCGGCGTGGATCGCGATCAGCCGCAGATGATGCTCACTCCAGCCGTCATCAGCCAACTGGTCGACCTGCTTGAGTCTGTCGTGCGGCAGCGAGACGTTGTAGTTGCGCTCGATCGACTGGACGACTCTTGGGATGGTTCGGAAGAGTCGAAGTCGTTATTGATCGGCTTACTCAAGGCGTCGAAGGATTTGAACGACCGACTCGGAGGTCGCGGTGGGCAACCAGGATTGCGTGTTGACGTCTTCTTGCGTTCAGACATCTATGATGAACTTCACTTCGACGATAAGGACAAGCATCGACAACTAGAGGAGTCCGTAATCTGGTCGCCAGATCTCCTCCGCGAGATGGTGAGTCGGCGGCTACCCCCCGACGTGAGTGTCGATGAACTCTTCGAATCTGGGGACATGAGGGGCTCCATTTCACCCTTCAACTACATCGTCAAGCGTACCTTCTTGCGCCCGCGCGAGGTCCTTCAGTTCCTCGACGAGTGCCAGAGGAAGGCGGCACCGGGAGCCACTGAAATCACGAAGGACGACATTCGCGCAGCCGAAGAGCGCTACAGCAAGTGGAAGGTGGACGATCTGCGGCAGGAGTTCGAAAAGACCTTTCCGGATTTTGGGAGGCTGCTGGAGTGCCTGAGGCAGCAGGTACATAGGTATGACTCCCTGGCGGAACTGGAAGGCGTTCTCCGAGAACGCGACCCCGCCCTTGTAGAAGAACACGGAACTCGCAGACTCATCGAAATCCTGTTCGACTATTCAGTCATAGGGATACGAATAGCGAACCAAGGCTCGACTAGGTTCAAGGCGGAGGACAGCGAACTCATGCTCCCGTCGTCGGGCGCGGCGTACGTACACCAGAGCCTCTACAAAGGTTTGGCGATCAGGGAGACGCGCAAGACGGGCGACGGGTGAGCCCGCCGTCGGGACAGGACGCAGCGGAGCCAGGAGCGGACCGCTGCGACGCTAGCGTAACCGGCGCCCTTGATCTTGCAGAGCCCGATTCAGCAGCACCGACCCTTCGGGTCGGGTTAGCCTAAGACAGCCCGAGGTATCGGCTGAAGAACGCGGAAAGCTTCTCGAGGACTGTCTGCTTCTTGAGGCTGTGGTTGTTGGCCTTGGCGAACCGTGACACCGGCGGCAGGATGCGGGTGACCGCAGTCCCGGCGGTCGGCACTGCCCCATCCCGGAAGGCCCGCTCGACGAACGCGTGAGTCTCCTCAGGCTTCAGGTTCTCATCGGTGATGATGCGTTCCAGGTCTTCGGCGCGCTTGGCTGCGACGAACTGCTTCCACTCCCCGTCGACGTCGGCGTCCACGGTGAGCGAGTCGACGAAGGCCTCGATGAGGTCCTTCTTGTTGCGCAGGCTGGGGCTGGCGTCAACGGCCCGGGAGATGGCGGCCCGAACCTCGACGTCGCCCAGCTCGCCGTGGGTTTCCAGGTACTGCCGCACGAGCATCAGGATGTAGTCGACGTTGACCTCGACCTGTTTGATGAGTTCGATCTCGAAGACGACGTCGTCGTTGATGGTCTCCTTGTCGGCGACGGTGACCCGACGCCAGTCGGCGTACAGGTCGAGGTAGAGGCTCTGGTAGTCCTGCAGCTGCCGAGGCGTGAGGATTTCGTGCCCGGCGAAGTCGTCGAACGCGGTCAGGATGTTACGCAGCCGCAGGATCGCCCCGAACAGGGCAATGAACTGCTTCTGGTTGTCCTCGCCCACGATCAGCTCACCCGGCGGGTAGCCGTCCAGCAGTTCGGTCACCTTGGTGGCGTACTCGTCGTAGTACTCCCCGTAGGGCCGCAGCAGGACCACACCCTGGGCGTCCGCGTTGCCGAACAGCGCCAGGGCCTCGTTGGTCTCGTCCTCCAGGTTGCGGAAGCTGACGATGTTGCCGTACGTCTTCACCGAGTTGAGGATCCGGTTGGTCCGCGAGAACGCCTGCAGCAGGCCGTGGGCGCGCAGGTTCTTGTCGACCCACAGCGTGTTCAGAGTGGTTGCGTCGAACCCGGTGAGGAACATGTTGACCACGATCACCAGGTCGATCTCGCGGTTCTTCAACCGCATCGACAGGTCCTTGTAGTAGTTGCCGAACTTGTCGGCCGACGTGTCGTAGCTGGTGGCGAACATGTCGTTGTAGTCCTGGATCGCGTCCTGGAGGAACTGCCTCGAACTCTGGTCCAGCCCGTAGGTTTCGAACTCCTCCTCCCCCAGCAGCCCGTCGGGTTCGGCCTCGTTGGCGGCGTAGCTGTAGATCAAGCCGACCTTCAGCCGCTGGTCGGGGGGCAGTTCGTCCTGGCGGTAGGTGAACGCGTTGTAATACCGCTTCGCCGCGTCGATGGACGCCGTCGCGAACAGCGAGTTGAACCCCGCCAGCCGCTTCCCCGCCAGTGTGTACGTGGCGTTGCGTTTCGTTTTCTGGTCGAAGTGCTCCCGAATGTAGGCCACAACCTGGCTTATCCGTTCGGGGGCCAGCAGCGCCTTCTCGGTGTCGATCGCCGACACCTGCTTGTCCGCGATCACCTCCGAGGTCTTGATGGTGTTGATGTAGTCGATCCGGAACGGCAGCACGTTCGCGTCGCGGATGGCGTCGACGATCGTATAGGTGTGCAGCCGGTCGCCGAACGCCTGCTCGGTGGTCCGCAAGCCTGCCGTGCCGCTGCTGCCCGCGTTGACGGCGAAGATCGGCGTCCCCGTGAACCCGAACAGGTGGTAGGTCTTGAAGGCCCTGGTGATCTTGGTGTGCATGTCGCCGAACTGGGAGCGGTGGCACTCGTCGAAGATGATCACCACGTGACCGGTGAAGATCTCGTGCTTGGCGTTCTGCTCGACGAACCGCGCCAGCTTCTGGATCGTTGTGATGATGATCCGCGCTCCCGGGTCCTCCAACTGCCGCTGCAACACCCGCGTGGACGTGTTCGAGTTCGCCGCCCCCTTCTCGAAGCGCTCGTACTCGCGCATCGTCTGATAGTCCAGATCCTTGCGATCCACCACGAACAACACCTTGTCGATGCCCGGCAGCTTCGTCGCCAACTGGGCGGTCTTGAAGCTCGTCAGCGTCTTGCCCGACCCGGTCGTGTGCCACACGTACCCGCCCGCCGCGATCGTGCCCAAGCGCCTGGCGTTGGTGGAGGTCTCGATACGTCGCAGGATCTGCTCGGTCGCCGCGATCTGGTACGGCCGCATCACCAGCAGCTTGCGGTCGGCGTCGAACACGCAATACCGGGTCAGGATGTTCAACAAGGTGTGCTTGGCGAAGAACGTCTTCGTGAACCCCACCAGATCAGTGATCGGCTTGTTGGCGGCGTCGGCCCACCAACTGGTGAACTCGTAACTGTTCGACGCTGTGCGCCGGCTCCGCTTGCCGGACGCCTCCGCCAGGTGCAGGTCGCGGACCGTGTTCGAGTAGTACTTCGTCAGCGTGCCGTTGCTGATCACGAACAACTGCACGTACTCGAACAGGCCCGAATCGGCCCAGAAGCTGTCCCGGGCGTACCGGTTGATCTGGTTGAACGCCTCCCGGAGGTCCACCCCACGGCGTTTGAGTTCTACGTGCACCAGCGGCAGCCCGTTCACCAGGACCGTCACGTCGTACCGGTTCGCGTACGCGCCTCCGCCGGCGGGGACGCCGTCTGCGCCGGACGTCGCGGCCGGGACCTCGTACTGGTTGATCACCTGCAAACGGTTGTTGTGGATATGCGCCTTGTCGATCAGATAGATGTTCTTGAACGACCCGTCGTCGCGCTTCAGCACCTGGACGTGGTCTGTCTGGATCTTCGCTGTCTTCTCGACGATCCCCTCGTTCGCCGACGCGATCTGCTGGGTGAAGAACCGCTGCCACTCCCCGTCGGTGAACGTGACCTTGTTCAACGCCTCCAACTGGACGCGCAGATTCGCCACCAACGCGGCTTCGGAATGCAGCGGCAGATAGTCGTACGCCTGCTCTTGCAGGAGTGCGATCAGCGCTTGCTCCAGGTCGGCCTCGGACTGGTAGCCGGCCTGGTTCGCCGGATCCGGGACGAACTCGGCCACCACTGTGGACTCAGCACTCAACGCGATCGGCTCATACCGCCGCCAGCCGCCAAGCCCGCGCCCCCGATCACTGCCACGGCACATCTCCGATGACGGGCACGATCGGGTTGGAACGCACATGGTCAAGGAAGCCACTGTTGTGCTGAAGCTCTTCGCGGGTGACGATCGTCGGGTTGACCGGACGACCCACCAGTCGCGCCACCCGTTCACAGGCGTCAAAGACAGCCCCCGCGTCCGGTGACCCGACCACGATCACGTCAATGTCATGCGGCGCCGGCCCCTGAACACCCCGTATCCGAGCCGCGAACGACCCATACAGAAACACCGCCTCCACCCCCGGTACTACCGCGAACTCCTCAGCCAACAGCGTCACCGGCCCAGTGGCCACCAAGAGAATCTCGCGCAACGGTGACGTCAACGGGCTCTCCGGATTCGCCCGCACAAGACGGCTCCTCCCAACCACCCGCTCTACCAGGATGCCGGCACTCAACAGCCGAGCCACCTCACGATGAGCCGTCGGATAGGCCAGATGCGCACGCTCCGCAAGATCGGTGATGCTCAGCTCATCAGCCCCCAGCAAGACCACCGCCAACAATCGAGCCTGACCCTCCGACCGGAAGACCGGAGCAAGCAACGGCGCCTCAGTTCTCATATGACGGAGGTTATTATCCGTTATAGCTACAGTCAAGGGCCTTGCGTGCCGCGACCTGGACAGTCACGCACGACAACTCCTCGAACGACAGCAACCGATCCCGGTAGTACTCGTACTGCCTGCGACGAGCGGCCAACTCCGCCGGCAGACCGACCGAGATGTCATTCACCAGCGCATCGAAGTGCTCCAAGGACGCGACCACTCGATCCTGCTCCTCCAACGGCGGAGTTGGCATCGTGATACTTGCCAGCGCAGTCCCCGACAGACGCTTCACTTTAGCGCTAGCCACGTATCGGTTCTTCTGCGAGTGGAAGGCTGCAGTCTGAAAGAAGTAGGAGACAAACGTCGGGTTCATGCCATGCCCACGGAACATGAAGGTGTCATCGTGAATGGCAACCGGCCCTTCGCCGAGCCAGGCAACAGCCTTGCCCACGTCATCGACGGTCTCACCGACTGCGGCGATGACCACATCCTCGGAATGTGCGAAACGCAGTTGGCTCGCGAGGCTGCTCTCTACCTGAGAGATGGTCGTTCGCGTGGCCGTTCCGTAGTGGGTATAGATCTCGCCGTAATGAATGCTGGGGATGCCAGAGTCGACAACGTCGTTCTTGGTGAAACGCCGACCTCGCTCGAACTCTCCCACGTTGCCCATCTTCACCCATGTACTCCGAGGGGCGGCGCCACTCACCAAGAGATCGACGGTAATGAGCGTACTGGCGTCGGCGCGCTTCCAGCTCCGCTTCCAGCTCCGCTTCCAGCGCTGTGAACGTGTCCAGGATCCTGACGATCTCCCGCTGCACCTCCAGCGGCGGCACCGGGAGCCGATATTCGCCAATCCATTCTGCCGATACGACGAGAAGCTCGATGTGGTCGTGCTTGTTCTTGCACCGTCGCAAGAACTCCGAAGTTTGGAGTAGTAAGAGGAACTTGACTTCGAAAAGGTCAGCGACGGAAGGTTTCAAGGTGAGAGAAGTGAAGCCGTTATTGCAGAGGTGTGGCACGGTGACCAGGCGACTGCTCGCCGATAGTGGCGGAGGTTGCCACATCAAGGAGTTGGCCGGGAATAGTCGGCCCCCTTTGACCGCGGCACTCTGATATCCTGCTGCAGGTGGCACGAAGGATTCGGTCCGGTTCAGCACCGATATCCTCCATCCGAAACCAGGGATACCCTGCCTTCCGCCCAATAGGCGTCGACGGACTTCGATGGGGTGTAACCGTTCCGCGACTCAAACACATCGTCACCCATTCGGAAGGGGACCCCGTCAGGACAATGCTCCGCGATCAAGTCGTCGATGCGGCTCATTCGAAGAAGTCCTCGTCAATCTCGACAATGTCCACAGTGCGTCGCACTTGTACGCCGACGCCGTATCGGAGCATGAGTGCGGCTAGGCGGATGCCGTCGATGAGAACGACGCGATCCTGGATGCTGGCGGCGTAGCTGCGGGCAGCCGGGCTGAATCGTCCTGTGGTGATGAAGACTCCTTGACTGGAGCGTTGGCCGTGGATGGCTCCGACGAATCCCTGGATGTCGGGGCGGCCGACAGCGTGGTCGAGCGCATACCGCTTCGCTTGCACATAGACGCTGCTGAGGCCGAGGACGTCCTGGTCGATGATGCCGTCGATCCCGCCATCGTTGGACAGTTGGGTGCGGACGGCGTTGGTGTCGGCACCGCCGTATCCCATGGCGACGATGAGGTCGACCACCGCCCGCTCGAAGAAGGCCGGGTCTTTGCCGAGGAGACGTTGGAGCAGTTCGGAGGATACCTCATCATGAATTCGCGAAACGCCGAGTTCGATCTGTTCCATCGGGTCCAGTTTCTCAGCTTCGATCTCAGTGATACCCGCTACTGGCTTCGGCCGCCCCGTCCAGAACACGTCCTCGGGATCAGCCTTCGATTCGAGGACATCGACAGGAATCCGGTTCGGATACTGCTCACGCAGTTGTCGTCCGATATCGGTGATCCGGTACTGCGCGCGAGTGGGACGCTCCAGTGCCCTCGCATGAAACAGGTGGGAGACCGCCCAGCCGATCCGGTTCGCTACACGGGACTGGCCCGACCCGATCTGTTCGGCGAGTTGGGATCCTGATAGGCCCATCTGGGCAATGACAGTCTGGCGCAGGTCACGCACCGGGATCGACTCGTCAGCCTTGAAGACGTTGAGCACCGGGACGAGGAACTCATCCCACGTTGGGGTCTGCCCGTTGGTCATTCCTTTTCTCCTTGCAGGGTCGGGCCGTCAGGGAGATGCGTTGCAGAATCTGCTACACATGCCCCCTTGCCCGGCTCCTCCTCGACCAGGATGCCGCTCTGCTCAGGCATCCGCTGCTGACGAGAAGCATTCCGCGCGATTGCGACCTTCGGTTCCTTCACGCAAATCACGCGATGCCTCCTTCGAATTCACGTTCGATCTGCTCGATCGTGGGTAGGTTCGTGCCCAGCTCCGCAGGCAGCGCTTGCGCGAGTTCGTATTCCGCGATGCCGAGGGGTCGGGTGTTGTCCCGCAGGGCGTACTCGGCGACGATTTCGTTCTTGGTGCGACAGAGCAGCAGGCCGATCGTGGGGGTGTCCGCGGGATCCTTGACTTGGGCGTCCACGGCGGCGAGGTAGAAGCCCAGTTGGCCCAGGTGCTCAGGCTTGAACTTACCCGCCTTGAGTTCGATCACCACGTAGCAGCGCAACTTCAGGTGATAGAAGAGCAGGTCAAGGAAGAAGTCCTCATCACCTACCTCAAGGTGCACCTGTCGACCCACGTACGCGAACCCGACCCCGAGTTCGAGGAGGAACTCGGTGATGTGGCCGGCGATCGCGGCCTCGATCTCGCGCTCGCTGGCCTCGTTCCCGAGCCCGAGGAAGTCCAACTTGTAGGGGTCCTTGAGCGACTCCCGGGCGAGGTCGGTCTGCGCCGCGGGCAGCACCGCCGTGAAGTTGGTCAGCGCCTGCCCGGACCGCTCGAGTCGCCTGGCGTCGATGTGCAGCGCCAGCACGTTGCGGGACCACCCGTGCTCCAGGGCAGCTCGGGCGTAGGCGATGCGGTCCGCACGCGTCTTCAGCTTGGTCAACAACACCAGGTTGTGAGCCCACGGCAATTGTCCAACCGGCTGTTGGACGATTTCCTCCCGGGTCCAGGCACTCGCGAAGGCCCTCATGTACATCAGGTTGGCCCGCGAGAAGCCCCGCACGTCCGGGAAGGCCACACGCAGGTCATGGGCCAGACGCTCGACGATCTTGCTGCCCCAGCCGTTCTCAGCCTGACGATCCAGGATCTCGCATCCGATCTGCCAATACAGGCTGACCAGTTCACTGTTGACGGCGAGCGCGGCGCGTTGCTGGGCGCAGTGAACGCGCTGCTTGAGGTCGGCGAGCCAGTCGGCGTACCCCTCCGGTACGTCGCCCAGGCCAGAGACCATTGTGCTCATTCGTTCCCCTCCAGATCGGCGACAATGGCGTCGATCTGGGTGCGCAACTCCTGCTGACGAGCCACGATGCGGGCGATCTCGGCGTTGAGGGCGGTGATGTCGGTGGCCTCCCTGGTGTCCTCGGCCTCGACGTAGCTGGAGACGGCGACGTTGTAGCCGTTCTCCGCTATGTCGGTGTTGTCGACGAGCCTGACGAAATGGTCGGCGTCACTTCGCACCGTGAACGCGTCCAGGATCCTGGCCTGGTTGGCGTCGGTGAGCTTGTTCTTGTTGCCCTGCCTCACGAACTCCGCCGACGCGTCGATGAACAGGATCTTGTTGTCGCGCTTGCTCTTCTTCAACACGATGATGCAGGTGGCGATGGTGGTGCCGAAGAACAGGTCCGGCGGTAGCTGGATCACGGCGTCCACGAAATTGTTGTCGACCAGGTACTTGCGGATCTTCTGCTCGGCCCCGCCCCGGTAGAGCACGCCGGGGAACTCGACGATCGCCGCGGTGCCGTTGACGGCCAGCCAACTCAGCATGTGCATCGTGAACGCCAGGTCGGCCTTGCTCTTCGGCGCCAGCACACCTGCCGGCGCGAATCGCGGGTCATTGATCAGCAGCGGGTTCGCGTCCCCCTCCCACTTGATGCTGTACGGCGGGTTCGAGACGATCGCCTCGAACGGTTCGTCGTCCCAGTGCGCCGGGTCGGTGAGGGTGTCGCCGTGGGCGATGTCGAACTGCTCGTAGTTGATGTCGTGCAGGAACATGTTGATCCGGCACAGGTTGTAGGTCGTCAGGTTGATCTCCTGACCGAAGAACCCTTGGCGCACGTTCTCCTTGCCGAGCACCTTCGCGAACTTCAACAGCAGCGACCCCGACCCGCACGCCGGGTCGTAGACCTTGTTGACCTCGGTCTTGCCCACCACTGTGATCCTCGCCAGCAACTCGGACACCTCCTGCGGCGTGTAGTACTCGCCGCCCGACTTCCCGGCGCTGGACGCGTACATCGCCATCAGGTACTCGTAGGCATCCCCGAACGCGTCGATGGTGTGATCGGTGTAGCTGCCCAGGTTGAGGTCACCGACGGCGTCCAGCAGCTTCACCAGCCGCTCGTTGCGCCGAGCGACGGTCGGGCCGAGCTTGTTGCTGTTCACGTCGAGGTCGTCGAACAGGCCCTTGAAGTCGTCCTCGCTCGCCGCACCCTTCGCGGACGCCTCGATGTTGGTGAACACCCGGCTCAGAGTCTCGTTGAGGTTCGCGTCGTGGCGAGCGCGGGCGCGGACGTTGACGAACAGGTCGCCCGGGAAGATGAAGAAGCCCTTCTCGTTGACCGTCTCGGCCATGCCGTAGCCGGCCTGCTCGGCGCTCAGCCGTGCGTAGTCGAAATCAGGATTCCCGGCCCGGCGCTCCTGCTCGTTCAGGTAGGCGGTCAGGTTCTCGGAGATGAACCGGTAGAACAACATGCCGAGCACGTAGCTCTTGAAGTCCCACCCGTCGACGCTGCCGCGAAGATCGTTCGCGATCCGCCAGATCGTCTTGTGGAGTTCTGCCCGCTCGGCCTCTTTGCTCATCATGCTCACCTTGGCAGTCTCTCAGAGGGCGCCGACAATCCATCACAGGAGCGGCAGAGAACCTGAGACGCTTCACACTCGGGCTACCGAGCGGGTCCTGGACTGACCGGACTTGATCGTCGTGGACTCTCAACGTGTTGAGAGATGTTGAGAGTATGTAGGCGTTCACGCACGGCGATAGCGCTGTCGTGGGGAGCGCGCCGGCTCAGTGGCCATGATGATGCCACTTGCCTCCAATTCGTGTAGGTGCCTCAACACGGCCGCGCGTGACAGCCCAGAGGCCGCCATGATGTCCCTGGTGGCGACGGACCCCATCCGCTCGATCTCGGCGAGAATGGCCTCCTTCACCCCAGATCCCCTGTGCGTGAGACGCTCGTCGTCGGTCAGCCTGCGTCGCACGAACGTGAGCCTGAAGCTACGGATGTCATCGACGGGCCGTGGCGGAGGCATGAGGGCCTTGTGAAGTTGCGCTTCGATCGCCGCGTACCCCGAGCCCCGGTTCTCTGCCACCATGCCTCCGCCCGGGAAAGGGGTGTCCTCGAGAATCGCCGACAGTCGTTGGTTGCGGGCCGAACTGATCCCGGCCTTGCCCAAATCGTGGATGGTCACGGTTCCGAACAGTCCGCCGGGATTCAGGATCTCGAGCCGATCGACATACATGTTGACTTGGACCTGCGTTCCCCTTGCCAGCGGGGAGTAGTCGCGGTGCATCAGTGCGTTGGTGACCGCTTCCCGGACTGCGCCTGCAGGATAGTCAGGGATGTCCCGCCGAAAGACGCCTTCGATCAAGGCACCGGTCCGCATGTTGCGCTGTACGGCTGCCATGGCGTCCACGACCAGCTGGGGTATCGGGCCCGCCATGGTCAGGCTGTCGGTCATCCGCAACGAGCCGTCCAGGACTCCTGCCTTGTCTGCGCCAGGGAAGGCGGCGAAGGTCACGGTGAGTCGGGGGAAGAACTCCTGGGGATAGCTGCCCAGTGCCAGCAGGCCGCCGAGGGTTGGTCGAACGACGCCGTCGCGGTCGGCGGCAAGGACGTGCAACCGTCGGAGCGAACTGCCTTGGTCTGCTTCAGCGAAGATCCGTGGGCGCAGCAACCGCTGCCTGTCCAGGAATGCGTGGACCAGGTCGGAGTCAAGGTCGCCGGGCGAGGCACCCGAAACGACCTCCTCATCGAAGCGCGGCTGTCCGCGCTCCTCGGTCAGTCGGTCCACCTCGTAGTTGCTCAGGCGCCTGTCCCCGTCGCCACTGCGGATGAAGCTGCCACCGTACTTTCCCTTGGTCACCACATAACAGGGTTTGTCTACAGGGGGGAGCGCTGTGATTTCGGCCACCACGATTGAGCAGCCCTCGACGGTGACGATGTCAATGATCGGACGCAAGGGAGGATGGACCTTCTCTGAGCACGCCTGCGCCAGCGACTCGCGGATCGCCTCGGCCTTGAAGCCCGAAGCGGGCACGAAGCCATCCTCCTCGGAAAGGCCCAGCAGCAGGAGGCCACCGGCCCCGTTGGCGAAGGCGCTCAGGGTCTCAGGGACGGACTTCGGCAAGGCTCCGACCGCGCTCTTGACTTCCATGGTTGCCGTGTCGGTCCCGATCGTGCGAAGTTGCGCCACCAGTGCATCGATGTCCATCGTGCCTCCCGACAGACACTCTACACATCTCTCAACCTAACTGTGTCGCAGGAGAGAGATGTTGAGAGTATGTTCGAGTCCGTCCTCGTCATAGCCGTGCCGGCGAGTGCGTCGCCCATCCGTTGCACGCCACGGAATCCGAGCGGCGCCTCGATGTACCCCAGGAACGCGTACAGCTACTTTGGGCTCCTCACCAAACCGGGCGTAGCAGGGCCGGGTCGAGTACCGCCGGCACCACAGCGGCATTGGGGAGGGGCGTCCAGTCGATCTCGGAAAGCGGGACACCAGCCACGGTGGCCGCCAGCACCCGCAGGCAGTTGCCGTGCCCCACCAGCACTGCCGGCGCGCCCGTCCGGTGCTGGGCCGCCAGCTCGTGCAGGAACGGCAGCAGACGCAGCTGCACGTCGACGAGGCTCTCTCCCCCGCCCCAACGCACCTGGCTGACGTGCAGCCCCTCAGGCTGCGGTTCGGCGTGCAGCTCGTCGAAACGACGCCCCTCCATCGAGCCGAAGAACTGCTCGCGCAACGCGACGGTGGGCATCAGGGGCACCTTGAGCCAGGCCGCGATCGGTTGAGCCGTCTGCATCGCCCGCCGCTGGTCACTGCTGAACACGACCACCGCGCGCTCAGCGACGATGGCGGCCACCTGATCGGCGGCTTCGCGCGCCTGCTGCAGACCCAGCTCGGTGAGCGCCACGTCCTGCGACTGCCCCACCAGCACGCGACCCGCATTGGCCTGCGACTGGGCATGCCGGACGAGCAACAGCGGGATCACACCGGCGAGCCTAGTGTCGTCCGCCCCGACAGACTCGTCCTGGGCCACGGAATGTCCGCCCACGATCAGCGGTCGTCGACCCCGCAAGTCCCCGGACTCATCAGTCAGGGAGCACCGGGGGGCGCCCCCGATTCCAGCAAGCTCCATCGCCCCGTAGGTTCTACAACGTAGAAACCTCTACGCCGTAGAACAGCTTCGTCCGCTAGCGTGATGGCCGATGAATACTCCTTCAGACCTGCTCGGTCGCACCCTGGCGGCCATCGTTCCGACCGACCCGCAAGCCCTGGCCGCCGCGCAGGCTCGTCAGGCGCAGCTCACCAAACCCGCGGGCTCGCTCGGTCTGCTGGAAACGACCGGGGCTCAGCTGGCGGCCATCCACGGCACCTGCCCACCCCCGTTCCCCGAACGTGGCTGGGCCACCGTTTTCTGCGGCGACCATGGTGTCACCGCTGCCGGCGTCTCGGCCTGGGGCCAGGAGCTCACCGCCCAGATGGCGATCAACATCTGCCGGGGTGGGGCGGGCATCAACGCGCTGTCGGCGCAATCAGGGATCACCGTCCACGTCGTCGACGTCGGCATGGCAACCGACATCGACGGATGCCCCGAACTCGACCGCCGACGGGTGCGCGCCGGAACCGACGACTTCACCTGCGGGCCCGCGATGAGCCGGCAGGATGCCATCAGCGCCAGTCGAGGTCGGCATCCAGCTGGCGGACGAGGCGGTCGCGGCGGGGGCCGACGTGCTGATCCCGGGCGAGGTCGGTATCGGCAACACCGCGGTTGCTGCTGCCCTGATTGCGGCGCTGACCGGCACCGACCCGGCCGACACCACCGGGCGCGGCGCCGGCGCCACCGACGACCAGCTTTCGCACAAGATCCAGGTGATCCGCGCCGGCCTCGACCGCCACCAGCCCGACCGCGCGGACCCGATCGGGGTGATTTCGGCGATCGGCGGTCTGGAACACGCCGCCATCACCGGCTACATCCTGGGCGGTGCCGCGCACCGGGTGCCCGTGCTGCTCGACGGGGTGATCTCGGCATCGGCCGCCCTGCTGGCGCAAGCGTTGAGCCCCGACTCGGCCGGCTACCTGATCGCCGCCCACGCCGGCTCCGAGCCCGGCATCGACACGGCCCTGCGCCACCTTGGCCTGCAACCGCTCGTCGACCTCGGGCTGCGGCTGGGCGAGGGCAGCGGCGCCGCAGTCGCCTTCCCGCTCGTCCAGGCCAGCGCCAACGTGCTGCGCCTGATGGCGACCTTCGCCGACGCCAACGTCACCGCCGAGCACCGATGATTGCGCGGGTGCTGGTGCTGGGTGGTGCCCGCAGCGGCAAGAGCAGCTACGCCGAGCGTCTGCTGGAGCACCGCCCGGACGTCGACTATCTGGCCACCAGTTTCGACGACCCCGACGACCCCGAATGGCAGCAGCGGTTGCAGCTGCACCGAGCGCGCCGCCCGGCTTCGTGGCGGACCCTGGAGACCCTGGACGTGGCGCAGGCCCTGGTGGCGGCCACCAACCGTCCGTTGCTGATCGACTGCCTCACGTTGTGGCTGACCCGTCAACTGGACGCTGCCGGCAGCTGGACCGGGCAGCCCGGCGCCGCGGCGACGGTGGAGGCCCGCACGAGCGAGCTGGTGGCCGCTTTCGCCCAGGCGACCCGCCCGGTGATCGCCGTCTCCAACGAGGTGGGCCAGGGGCTGGTGCCCGCCGACGCCGGTGCCCGGTTGTTCCGCGACGAGCTGGGACGGCTCAACGCCCGCGTCGCTGCGGTCGTCGACCAGGTGTGGTTCTGCACGGCGGGCCTGCCGCAGCGACTGAAGTGAGGTCCTGATGGCGAGCAGCGGGGGCCAGTGGGCCGAGCCGGAGCAATCCGAACACGCCGGCGGGCTGCGGTTGGCGGGCGGCCTGTTCACCGTGCTGCCCTTCCGGCCGGTTTCCGCCCTGACCAGGCAGGACGCCGTTCGGGCCATCCGCTGGCTGCCCTGGCTCGGCCTGTTGCTGGGCGCGCTGGCCGGCGGCGTCGCGGGTCTGGTGGGTTGGTTGGGCGCGTCGCCGCTGCTGTGCGCCGCCCTGGGCGTCGGCCTGCTCGAGGCGATGACCGGCTTCCTGCACCTGGACGGCCTGGCCGACACCAGCGACGGCTTGGGCAGTCGCCGCGACACCCAGGCGGCGCTTGACATCATGAAGGGCAGCGACATCGGCCCGATGGGGGTTGCCGCGGTGGGGCTGGTGCTGCTCGTCGACGTCGCTGCCACCGCCAGTCCGGGCGACTTCCGGACGACCGCGGCGCTGCTGCTGCTGGCCCCCATGGTGGGCAGGCTGACGTGTGTGTGGGCTTGTGGGCGTTGGGTGCCGAACGCCCGTCCGGGTGGTTTCGGTGCGCTGTTCGCCGGCGTCACCACCCCCGCGGCCGCCGCAGCCCAGCTCACCGCCGTGCTGGTGGTGGCGGCAGGGCTGGGGTGGGGCCTGGCGGCAGGGGCCGGTGCCCTCGTGCTCGCGGCAGCCGTGCTGGCCGCGTTGACGCTGGCGCAGCTGTGCCAGCGTTACCTCGTGCGCACGTTCGGCGGGCTGACCGGCGACATGCTCGGTGCCCTGATCGAGCTGGCCACCCTCGGGTTCCTCGTCGTAGCGGGCATCGGTCTGGCCTGACCTGCCGGCACCCCTAGACTCGGGGGCGTGCCGACCGACCAGACCAGCAGCAAGGGTTTGCGGCTGAGTCCGGATGCCGGCCCTGAGCACTGCCCCAGCGGCGTCCCCCACACGGGCCTGTTCGCCGGCGAGGTGCTGCGCTATGACCTTGCCGGCGGCAACGCCCAGATCGGGCCCGGCTTCACCGTGCCAGCCGGCACCCAGTACGTCTGGGCGGTGTTCCCGGCACTGGACACCCACGGTGCACCCGAGGCTGACCCCAGCTGGGATGCCTGCCGGGTCGGGCTGGAGTTCACGATCGAGGGGCAACCGTTTCGGTTGCCGGATCAACACGGGCACGACTTCGCGCCCGGCTCCACCAACTGCCTGATCGCCGACCAGTGGAACCTGCTGCGCCTCGATCTGGGGCCGCTGGCCGGCCGACGGGTCGAGCAGGTCCGGTTCGTCGCCGAGGACGGCGCCACCGGTCACGGCTGGTGTCAAGTCCTCGGCGTGCAGCAGCGTCCCCAAGAACCGGACGACGTGGTGCGCCGCGCCATCACCACTCGCGGAACCAATTCCGGACGGGACTTCAGCCGCGGCAACACGCTGCCCTTCAGTTGCCTGCCGCACGGCTTCAACTTCCTGACTCCGGTCACCGACGCCCGCAGCCGCGAATGGCCGTACCGCTGGGCGGGCCCCGAACCTGAGTTAGGCCTGCAGGCGCTGGCCTTCTGTCATGAGCCGAGCCCGTGGTTGAAGGACCGGCTGCCCTTCCAGCTGATGCCCTACCTGGGCCGGCCCGCCACCAACCCGCGCCGGCGCGCGCTGCGTTTCGACCACGACGACGAGCAGGCCCATCCGGACCGGTACCAGGTGCGGTTGCGGCACCTGCGCGACGGGCAGGTGCAGGCGGGGATGACGCCCACCAGTCATGCAGGGTTCTTCCGGTTCGACTTCACCACCACCCAGGCCAACGTCCACCGGGGGGTGCTGCTTGATCTGCCCTCGGGCGGCACGCTGGCGGTGCAGGGTCTCGACGACGGCCGGGTGGCGTTCCGGGCGTCCATCGCGCCGCCGTTCGGCGACCGCCACTGCCCCACCGGCTACGTGTACGGCGAGACGCTGCAGCCGGCGCGGGTACGCCGGCTGGGCCTGCCGTGGCGTCGCCGGGCTGCGGCCGCCCTGGAACTGGCTGCGGGTTCGCGGCTGGAGGTCAAGGTGGCCATCAGCTTCATCAGCGTCGAACAGGCCCGCCACAACCTGGATCTGGAGGTCGGCCCCGCCGGGTTCGACGAGATCGCCGATCGCGCTCACGACACCTGGTCGGCGCTGCTGGGGCGGCTGGAACTGGACGGCGGCACGGCCACCCAACGCACCGCGGCCTGGAGCAACCTGGCGCGGCTGTGCTTCTGGCCCAACGCGCACCACGAGAACCGCGGCACGGCGCAGGCGCCGGAACCGGTCTACGCGTCACCCTTCCACCCCCGCGACCAACGCGACTCCGCCACCCGGACGGGGTGCCGGCTGGTGGCCGGCAAGCTGTTCGTCAACAACGGCTACTGGGACACCTATCGCACGGCCTGGCCGGGGTTCCACCTGCTGTTCCCCGACGAGAGCCGCGAGCTGCTGGACGGCATCGTGCAGCAGTACCTGGATTCGGGCTGGATGTGCCGCTGGTCCGCCCCCGGCCACGTTGATTCGATGGTCGGCACCAGCAGCGACGTCATCTTCGCCGACGCCGCCGCCCACGGCATCGACTTCAACGAACTGGCCGGCTACGACTCCGCGCTGCGCAACGCCGGCGTACCGTCGGATGCTGTCGAGACCGGCCGTCAGGGCATCGAGCGTGGGCGCTTCGTCGGCTGGGTCGACACGGGCACCCCGGAGGCGTTCAGCCGGTCGATCGAGAACACCATTTCCGACGCAGCGCTGGCGTTGTGGTCGGCGCGGCTGGCCACCCGCGCCAGCCGGCTGGGCGTCGCCGACCGCCAGCCCGAGTTCGAGGCCAACGCCCGCTACTTCGCCAACCGCAGCCTCGCCTACGAGGCCCTCTTCGACGAGGACACCGGGTTCTTCCAGGGCCGACGCCCGGACGGGTCTCGTCGCGAGCCCGACCCGCGACGTTTCGACCCGCTCGAATGGGGCGGTGACTACGTCGAAACCAACGCCTGGGGCATGGCGTTCAGCACCGTGCACGACGGCGCCGGGCTGGCGCGGCTGTACGGCTCCCTGGCCGGCGACCCGCGTCTGGTTGCCCCCAGACGAGCCGTGGCCAGCGACGCAATGCAGCCGGCCGGCGACCGGGCCCTGGGCGCGCGGCTGGACGAGGCGCTGAGCGTCGTCGAGCCCGCCTCCAGCGCCAACAAGGGCAGCTACTGGAGCGTCATCCACGAAATGGTCGAGGCCCGCTCGCTGCGGCTGGGCCAGTTCGGGCTCAGCAACCAGCCGGCCCACCATCTGCCGTTCATGTACCTGCATGCCGGCCAGCCGTGGCACACCCAGTGGCTGACCAGGGAGTACTGCGACCGTTTGCTGGTGGGTGAGGAGATCGGCCAGGGCTACGTCGGCGACGAGGACAACGGCGAGCTCAGCGCCTGGCAACTGTTCGCCATGGTCGGCATTTATCCGCTGCAGCCGGGGTCCGGGGAGTGGGTGCTGACCAGTCCGGTTTTCGAGCGGGTTCGCTGGCGCCGCAGCAACGGCACCACCCTGACCATCACGGCCCCAGGGGCCGGCGCCAACCGCTACATCGAGGCGGTCAAGGTCAACGGCCGGCCGTGGGATCGGGTGACCATCCCCAACCAGGTGCTGCACGCCGACGTCACCATCGAATTCCAGCTGGGCCCCCAGCCCACCGACTGGGGCCGGCATTCCCGCCCCACCTCGATCAGCACCACCGAGGGTTTCGGCAACCGCTGGCAGCCTGACCGCAGCGGCTCGGCGCGGTTGCAGGCGTCGAAGCTGGTCGGCGACCTGGATGATCTGGTCGACGACGAGGGTCGGCGGGTGGTCGAGTTCGGCGTCGGCGACCGGCTGACGCTGAGCTGGCCCGAGCCGTTCCGGGCCAGTCACTTCACCATGACCCGCGACGACGTCGAGCCCTGCGACTGGTGGCTCGAAGTGTCGGTGCGCAACCAGTGGCTGCCCGCGCCCTGCCCGCCCGTCAGCGCGCTGTGGGCCAACCAGACGGTGGCCTTCGTGCTGCCCGACGAACCGATCAGCGCCGTCCGGTTCACGTTCCTGACCCGTGCCCGGCTGCGTCAGGTCGAGGTGTTCTGACGCCCCTGGCTGCTCAGAACCGCAACCGCCGGGCCAACCCGTCCGGCAGGTGCTTGAAGACCGCCATCACCAGCCCGAACACCGCCGGCACCCGGATCATCGTGCGGCCCCTGGCCAGCGCCTCGACAGTGCGGCGAGCCACCGTCGCGGGTGACACGGTCAGCGGCACCCGCGGCCTGCCCGCAGTCATCGCCGATGACACGAAGCCGGGCCGAACCACCAGCACGTGCACCCCCGCGGGTTCCAGCGCCACGCCGAGCTGACGGTAGAACGCGTCCATTCCTGCCTTCGAGCTGCCGTACACGAAGTTGGAGCGACGCACCTTCTCGCCGGCCACCGAGCTGATCGCGATGATGGCGCCGCCGCCCTGTGCGCTGAACGCCTCACCCAGCAGCACCCCGACGCTGACCGCGCCCGTGTAGTTGGTCTGCGCCACCGCCACCGCGGCCGCCTGGTCGTGCCAGAGCTGTTCGGCGTCCCCCAGCAGGCCGAAGGCCACGACGGCGACGGCCACCGGGGCGTTCCGGGCCGCGAAGGCCTGCTCGATCACGCCCGGATGGGAGGCGAAGTCGGTGCCGTCGAAGTCGAGCACCTCGACGCTGGTCGCCCCGGCCGCCTGCAGGCGGGCCCGCGCCTGCGCCAGACGCGGACTGGTGGCCCGGGCCGCGAGCAGCACCGGCCGACGTTCGGCCGCCAGCAGTTCGGCGACGATGGCCAGCCCGATGTCGCTGGTGCCGCCCAGCAGCAGCACGGCTCCGGACTCGATCATGGCTGGCCTCCCTCGTCGTGACCCCAGAACACCCGGTCCACGACGCGGGCGGCGTGCCGGGCGGCGCGGGACCAGTCCTCCACCAGGGTCGACGCCTCCCCCCGGCCGTAGCCGAGCAGCATCGCCACCGCGGCGATGTCGCGAGCGTCGGTGGGGAAGGAGTCGCCGCCCCGCCCGCGCACCAGCATGACGGCATTGCGGATCCTGCTCGCCAACCGCCAGGCAGTGCGCAGCGACGCAGCCTCCCGACCACTCACCAGGTCGGCCTCGAGCGCGGCGTCCAGCGCAGCCAGGGTGCGGGTGGTGCGCAGGCCCGGCACCCGTCCCGCATGCTTGAGTTGGAGAAGCTGGACCGACCATTCGACGTCCGAGAGCCCACCCGGCCCGAGCTTGAGGTTGATGCCGGAGCCTCGGGCACGCTCCTGGCCCATCCGCAGCTTGAGTCGCCGGATCTGCGCCACCTGTTGGTCCGTGATGCCCGTGGACGGCCAGCGCCGGGACGCGATCGCATCCAGGAACGGGCCCACCAACGCCGGGTCGCCGGCCCCGTGGCCGGCCCGCAGCAAGGCCTGCGCCTCCCAGGTGTCCGACCAGCGCTCGTAGTAGGACTGGTAGCTCGACAGCGTGCGCACCAACGGGCCGCTCCGCCCGTCCGGCCGCAGGTCGACGTCGATCTCCAGGGCGGGCTCCGGCCCGGGCCGCCGCAGCAGCTCGCGGGACTTCGAGACGACGCGGGTGGCGCGGGCGACGGCCTCCTCGTCCAGCCCCTCACCGATGATGAACATGGCGTCGGCGTCCGAGCCGTAGCCCATCTCGCAGCCGCCCCAGCGGCCCATCGAGATGACGCCGATGGACGGCGGGTCGTCGACGTCCCGGGCCGCCAGTCGCAGCGTGGCGTCGATGCTGGCGGCGGCGAGGTCCGTCAGGCCGATGCCGAGGGCTTCCAGGTCGATGGTGCCCACCAGGTCGCCGGCGGCCAGCCGGAAGAGTTCATGGCGGCGCATGGCCCGAATTGCCCAGACCGCCTCGACGGGATCGTCGTGCCGGTCGAGCGCCTGAACCATCGACGTTGCCAGGTCGTCGCGACTGCGCGGGTGCAGCAGGGCGTCGTCGCCGAGCAGTTGGACCCCGCTGGGATCGCGCTTCAGCAGGTCGAAGACGTAGCGGCTGCTGGACAACAGGCGGGCCAGTCGCTCGGCGGTCAGCCCCTCGTCGCGCAGCGCCCGCATGTACCAGGAGGTGGTGCCCAGCGCGTCCGACAGCTGCCGGAAATTGAGCAGCCCCAGGTCGGGGTTCGGCCCGTCAGCGATCCAGCCCAGCATCGCCGGCATCAGCTGCCGCTGGATCTCGACCGTGCGGCTGACGCCCTGGGTGAGGGCTTCGATGTGGCGCAGGGCAGCAACCGCATCGCTGAAACCGAGGGCGCGCATCCGGGTCTGGGCAGCCTCGGGGGTGAGCCGCAACTCATCGGTGGACAGCCGACTGACGGCTTCCAGCAGCGGTGAGTAGAAGACGCGCCGATGCAACCGTTCCACGCGGCGCGCGGTGCTGCGCCAGCGCGCGAACAGCTCGTCGCCGCTGGCCACTCCCAGCGAACGGGCCGTTCGCCGCAGATCAGCCGGCTGGTCGGGCATCAGGTGGGTGCGTCGCAGGCGGAACAGCTGGGCCCGGTGCTCCAGGCACCGTTCGAATCGGTAGGCCTGCTGCAGTTCGGCACCGTCGGCGCGGCCGATGTAGCCGTGGTCGACCAGCGCCTGCAAACCCGGCAGCGTGGACCGCAACCGCAGCCGCTGATCCGCCCGGCCGTGGACGAGCTGCAGCAGCTGGACGCTGAACTCCACGTCACGCAGGCCGCCTGCCCCCAGCTTGATTTCCCTTTCCCGGGCGTCGGCAGGGATCAGCGACACGACCCGGCCCCGCATGGCCTGGCAGTCGTTGACGAAGGACTCCTGCTCGCTGACCTGCCAGACCAGCGGGCCGACCAGGTCGCAGAACTCCTGCCCCAGCTCAGGATCGCCGGCCATCGGCCTGGCCTTCATCATGGCCTGGAACTCCCAGCTCTCGGCCCATTTGTCGTAGTAGGCGCGATGACTGGCCAGGGTCCGCACCAACGGGCCCTGGTTGCCCTCCGGCCGCAGCGCGGCGTCCAGCGGCCAGATGCTCCCTGCCCGGGTGTGCGCGGAGCAGATCCGGGCAGTGGCTGCTGCGATCCGGTTCGCCACCCGCAGGGCCTGCTCGTTGCTGACCGTCTCGTCGGCCGGCTCGCCGACATACAGCACGTCGACGTCGCTGCTGTAGTTCAGTTCCTGGGCACCGCACTTGCCCAGCGCGATGACGGCCAGCTTCGCGTCCTGGTGGTTGGGCACCTCGCCGCGGGCCAGCGCGAGAGCACAGATCAGCACCGCGTCGGCAAGGTCGGCCAGTTCCGCAGCGATGTCGTCGACGACCGCCTGCGGGTCCGGGCTGGTGAGGTCACGAGCGGCGATCCGCAGCACCTCACGCCGATTGGCCAGTCGCAGCCGGTCAGCAGCGGCAGCGTCCCTGACCGCGATCCGGCCAAGATCCGCTGCCGTCAGGCTGGACAGCTGACCGTCCGTCAGCTGGTCGAGCAGCCGGGAGCGCAGCACGCTCGCGTCCAGGCGCGTCGGCTCGTGGGCCAGCACGTCGAGGGCCTCGGGATGGGCCATCAGGTGGTGCCCGAGGGCATGGCTGGCGCCCAGCACCGCCACCAACCTGTGCAGCCAGGCGTCGTCCGCCCACACTGCGCGCAGCGCCTCAGGGTGCTGGACGTCGAGTGCCTGCAGCGCGGTGAGCGCAAGGTCGGGGTCAGCGCTGGCAGAAACCTCGTTCAACCACTCGTCGTCAGAATCGGCATGGGCCTCCAGCAACGAAGCCACCAGCGCTTGCGCACGCTCCACGTGGCCGAAGCCCCGCCTGGCCAGCTCACCGGCCGCCGTACTGATTCTCCCGCCCACGCGACGAGCCTAGTGCGGTGCGCAGCGCAGATTGGAGTCACGCGTAGACTGCTGAGAACTGGCAAGTCAGCCAGCGTTCTTCCGGCCGTCACCGTACGGCCACCGTAACCAGCATCCAGGTCCGACAGTTTCACGGGGTGACGACGGTGACTCAGCGCAGCAAGGCCTTCCTGCAGAAGGTGGGCGAGACCTACCTGGAGCAGTTGGACGCCCTGATCGGGGCAGCTGACCACAGCGGTGCGGGGCAGTTCGGGCTGCTGTTGCTCAGCGTCAGCGACACCGCCACAACCATGGGTGAGAGCAGGGCGCTCCGCCCGGCGACCCTGTCCGAACACCTGCGCACTCGCGAGCAGTGGCGCCAGCACGAGCTGGCCAAGGCAATCGTCGGCAATGACAACGCTGCCTGTCTGCGGCGGCAGCTGGTGCAACAGATCGCGTCCATCCGGGCAGACCTCGACCACCGCGACCCCCCGCAGCGGGTGGAGAGCCGCTGGGGTGTCGTCAATTTCATCGACTACCTGCGCGCCAACATCATCGACCTGTTGTTGCTGGCCGACGCTTGCGGCCAGGCACCGCAACCTGGCGCCCTTGCCGAGAGCCTGCGGTCGCTGACCAGTGTGATGACTGAACGTTACCCGGGCCAGACCATCGAGATCCGGGTCCCGCCGGTGACCGCCGTCCAGGTGGGGATTCTCGGTGAGGGGTCAGCCCATACCCGCGGCACTCCCCCGAACATCGTCGAGACCGATCCCACGTCCTGGTGGCAGCTTGCCACCGGCGCCCTGAGCTGGGCAGCCGCACGCGACCAGGGCCGCATCCAGGTGTCAGGGGCGCACGCCGACCGAGCAGAACAGATGCTGCCGGTGTACCGCCGGGGCTGATCGGCGACGAAACCGGCTCACAGCTTGGGTAGCAGCTCCGTCAACTCCAGCTCGGTGACCTGCTGACGGTAGCGCTCGAATTCTGCCCGCTTGTTGCGCAGGAAGTAGTCGAAGACCTGCTCGCCCAACGTCTCGGCCACCAATTCACTCGACTCCATCACGTCGATGGCGGAGTCGAGCCCGCGCGGAAGGCTCTTGATGCCGAGCGCCCGGAGCTCGCGCGGCCCGAACGTCGTCACGTCCTCGTCGGCCTCAGGCGGCAACGGCAGGTCGTTCTTGATGCCGTCCAGACCGGCGTTGAGCATCAGCGCGAAAGCCAGGTAGGGGTTGCAGGCCGGGTCCAGGCTTCGGTACTCGACACGGGCCGAGCCGGGCTTGTTCGGTTTCAGCAGCGGCACCCGCACCAGGGCGGACCGGTTGCTGCGACCCCACAACACGTACTGCGGCGCCTCCCCACCGCCGGCCAGCCGCTTGTAGCTGTTCACGTACTGATTGGTCACGGCCGTGATCTCGGCGGCGTGGGCGAGCAGCCCGGCCACGAACTGCCGGCCGATGCGTGACAGGCGGGCCTCGTCCGCGGCGTCGTAGAAGACGTTCTTGTCGCCTTCGAAGAGCGAAACGTGGGTGTGCATGCCGGAGCCTGGCTCGTTGGTGAAGGGCTTGGGCATGAAGGAGGCCCGGATGCCTTGGCTGACCGCGACTTCCTTGAGCACCACCCGGAAGGTCATGATGTTGTCCGCCATGCTCAACGCGTCCGCGTAACGCAGGTCGATCTCGTGCTGGCCGGGAGCGCCCTCGTGATGGCTGAACTCCACCGAGATGCCCATCTGTTCCAGCATCGTGATGGCGTCGCGACGGAAGTCGGTGCCGGCGTCCATGGTGGTGTGATCGAAGTAGCCACCCTGGTCGAGCGGCACCGGCACCTGGCCCGGAGTCACCGGCGGCTGGAACAGGTAGAACTCGATCTCCGGGTGCACGTAGAAGGTGAACCCCATGTCTGCGGCACGCTTCAGAGCGCGCTGCAGCACGTGACGGGGATCGCCGCTGGAGGGTGAGCCGTCCGGCAAGGAGATGTCGCAGAACATCCGTGCCGTGCCCGCCTTGGTCCGCCACGGCAACAGCTGGAAGGTGGACGGGTCGGGGTGGGCGACCATGTCCGACTCGAAGACGCGCGTGAAACCCTCGATTGCGGAACCGTCGAAGCCGACCCCCTCGGCGAAGGCACCCTCCAGCTCGGCCGGGGCGATGGCCACGGACTTCAGGAATCCCAGCACATCCGTGAACCACAACCGGATGAACTTGATGTTGCGTTCCTCTACGGCTCGGAGCACGAACTCGGTCTGACGATCCATGCCACCAGTCTGCCTTGGCAGTGTTTCGTTCAGGTAACAGGTGCTCGACGACCCCCCGGCCTGCTCCAGCGGCCGGCCACCACCGGCGCCCTACAATCGGCTACATGGCGACGCCAGGCTGGTACCCCGACCCCTCAGGGGCGCCCGGCCGGTACCGGTACTGGGATGGCAGCGCCTGGTCCGGCGGCACCACGCGTGACCCCGAGCATGCTCCGCCGCCAACGCCCGCACCCAAACCGCGCCGCACGAACAAGGCAGGCACTGGTCGGTTGGGCTGGATCATCGCCCTGGTGGCGGTCATCGTCGTGCTGGTGTTGATCGTCTGGGCGTTGCTGCGCGGCGGTGTGGGGCCCATCAGGCTTGACCCGGCCGTCGAGGACTGGGACAGTTCGTCGCCCACGGTCAGCGCCTGGGACGAGCAGGTGACCGAGACTCCTCCCCCTTCGGGTGGCTCGATGCGGGTGTGCCCCACCGCGGGCAGCTACCCCGCCACCAGACAGAGCGGCGACCGGTTGACCTCCGGCAGCGTGTCGATCCAGAAGGTGCCGGGCTGGACCGTGCGCCCCCTGGCGCTGCCCTGGACCTACGACCAGCATTCCCAGGTTGACTACGTCTACGCGGACTACTGGATGAGCAACGTCGGCGTGGGCTCGCTGGCCAACGAGGACGGTTTCGTGGACGTCCGGACGGCGGCCTGGCAGAACTTCTCGTGTTTCAAGACGTCCGGCTACTACGAGGGCTACATCGGGGACCGGACCATCCTTGACGAGGCCGTCAGCATCGACGGTCATCCCGCCTGGCGGGTGCGCGCCGATGTCTATGTGGACCTGCCCAGGCTGCCACAGGTCAGGGGCGACGTGGTGGACATCATCGTCATCGACCTCGGGCCGGACAAGGACCACCTGGGTCTGTTCGTGTCGAGCTTCACGATCGACGACGTGGCCCGCGGGAAGCTGGTCGATGACGCCGTCGCCAGCCTGCGGGTCAGCGACTGATCAGTCGTCGGCGCTGTCCGTGCTGTCGATGTCGCCCTCGTCGTCGAGGCTGGAATTGGCCTCCCACGCCTTGTTGCGTTCCCGAACCCGCTCCAGAGCACGTGCCGCGTCCTCGGGCGTGTCGTAGGGACCCAGCCTGTCGGCCGCCTTGCAGCCGTCCCAGGGCTCCACCCGGTGGTGCTTCAGGCAGTAGTACCACTTGGGCTGGTCAGCAGCTGTTTCCGCAATCGGTTTCACGGTTTCGAAGGTAGCACTTGGGACCGCACTAGACTCGGGGGTCGTGACTGCCATCAAGCCCTATCCGATCAGCCCGATGCGTCCCGTCCCCGCCTCGATTCCGCGGCCGCCCTATGTGGGCCGGATGGAGGCCGAGCAGTACGACGGGTCCGACGTGCAGACCCCGGACATCGTCGAGAAGATGCACCTGGCCGGGCGGATTGCCGCCGACTGCCTGCAGGTCACGGGCCGGGCGGTGGCACCGGGGGTCACCACGGACCAACTGGACGTGATCGCCCACGAGTTCCTGTGCGACCACGGCGCCTACCCCGCCAGCCTCGACTACCGCGGCTTCCGGAAGTCGATCTGCACCTCGGTCAACGAGGTGATCTGCCACGGCATCCCCGACGCCCGCCCGCTGGAGGACGGGGACATCGTCAAGATCGACGTGACCAGCTACATCAATGGCGTGCACGGAGACACCTGTGCCACGTTCTTCGCAGGCGACGTGGACGAGGATTCCCGGCTGCTGGCCGAACGAACCGAAGAGGCGCTGAACCGTGCCATCCGCGCTGTGCGGCCCGGCCGTCCGGTGTCGGTGATCGGACGGGTGATCGAGGCCTACGCCAAGCGTTTCGGCTACGGCGTCGTGCGGGAGTACACCGGGCACGGGGTGCACACGGCCTTCCATTCGGGCCTGGTGATCCTGCACTACGACGAGCCGCGCCTCGACACCGTGATGCAGCCGGGGATGACCTTCACCATCGAACCGATGCTGACCCTGGGCAACCCGGCGTCGACGATCTGGGACGACGGCTGGACGGTGCTCACCCAGGACGGGTCACGCTGCGCCCAGTTCGAGCACACGTTGGTGGTCACGGAATCCGGTGCCGAGGTGCTCACCGTTCCGACGCAGGCGTAGCCCTGCTGAACACCAAGTCGGCGGTGCGGGCGGCGACGACCAGCACCGGCCCGATGCGCGCCACGTCCAGGTTGAAGTCCATGGGCGGCGCGAAACCGTCCAGGAGCCACGCCGCCGGGTTCAGGAAGATGACAGCGACCATGACCCACGCCACGGCTGTGTAGTTCGTCGGGCGCCGATCCGGCGCCGTGTGCATGGTCCAGGGGACGCCGGGCTGGACATCGTCGCGGTAGCGGGCCCGAAGCACCTCGCACAGCGGCCACGCGACCATCAACTCGAGCAGGCCGTTGCCGAAGAGCGAGCCGCCCAGGATGCTTCCGAACAAACCCTGCCAGGGCCACCAGAGCGGCACGGCGCTGCGCGCCCACGCCATCCACCAGCCAGCAATCGCCGACAGCGCCCCGGATTCCGAGGCCTGATCGAACATCGCCAAGGTCAGGATCACGGAGAACTGGAGGACGGACATCATCAGCGCCCAACGCACCGCCTTGGCGACGCCGTCGAAAAGACAGCCCCGCAGTTGCTCGCCAGTCAGCGGGCGCCCTGCAGTCGGCTGCGAGGCGTCGGGGCTGAAGATCGGCACGAGGCCATCGTGGCACACTCGCCCAATCGCGGGCCTACCATGGCGGGGTGCCACCCCGTTCACCGCTGCCAGCCCGCCATGGATTGCAGGCGGCCTGGATCCGGACCCCTGACCGGGACCGTGAACACCCCCTGCCCTGGGCCACCATGCGTGACTTCCTGGAGTCCCGGCTGGCCGAGCAGGCACCGGTGGCCGACCATGCTGGCCGATGGCCGGTTCGTCACCCAGGCGGGCTGGCCATTGACGGGCCAGGAGCCCTGCCAGCCCAACATGTTCGTGTGGTTCCATCGCGATCTGCGCGATGAACCCGAGGTGCCCTTCCCTGCGCCGGTGCTCTACCGCGACGAGCGGATCGTGGTGGTCGACAAACCGCATTTCCTGGCGACGATCCCCCGCGGACAACACGTGCTGCAATCCGTGGTGGTGCGGCTGCGTGACGAGCTGGGCCTGCCCGAGCTCGGGGCGGCACACCGGCTCGACCGGCTGACCGCCGGCGTGTTGCTGCTCACCACCCAGCGGCGCTGGCGAGCGCCCTATCAGCGGCTCTTCGAGCGGCAGGCCACGCGCAAGACCTACGAGGCACTGGCCCCGCTGAGCGCCGGCCTGCAACTACCGGCGACGGTTCGCAGCCACATCCAGAAGTACCGCGGCAACCTGCAGGCCGTGCAACTGGCCGACGCCGCCCCGAACGCCGAGACCCTGATTGAACTGGTGGAAACCCGCGGCCGCGTCGGGCGCTATCGGCTGACGCCCCGAACCGGGAAAGACCCATCAGCTGCGGGTGCACCTCAACTCGCTCGGCATCCCGATTCTGGGCGACCCGCTCTACCCCGCGATCACCGACATGGACGTTGACAACTTCGACTCCCCGCTGGAACTGGTGGCACGCACCCTGGAGTTCACCGACCCCGTGGACGAGACCCCTCGCCGCTTCACCAGCGAAGCGGCACTGAACTGGCCGGCCACGCCATGACCGGGCTGCGGATGCTGTTCGTGCAACCTCAGATCCCCACCAACACCGGCTCGACGATGCGGCTGTCGGCCATCACGGGAGCTGAGCTCCACCTGGCCGGGCCGTTGGGGTTCGAGCTCAGCGACACCAAACTCAAGCGCGCCGGCCTGGACTACCGGGATCGCTCGCTGCTGTTCGTGCACGACGACCTGGACGCTGCCCTGCAGGCGCTGCAGCCGGCCCGGGTGATCTGTTTCACTGCGGGCGCCACGACGCTGTACACCGAGGTCGAATACCGGCCCGGCGACGTCCTGATGTTCGGGCCGGAACCCGCGGGCATCGCCGAGCAGGCCCCCTACCACCCCGCGGTCACGATGCGGGTGCAACTGCCGATGCTGCCCGGGAACCGGTCGTTGAACCTGGCCAGCGCTGCCGCGGTCGGCGTGTACGAGGCTTGGCGCCAGTTGGG
>CAVSPO010000013.1:0-254409 GCA_963730005.1 uncultured Actinomycetota bacterium | reverse complement strand
GTTCCGCACTACTTGGGGTAACGCTCACGAGTGGTCGACTTACATGTACAGGGGTTTCACCCTCTATGCCGCAGCTTCCCAGCATGCTTCCACTTCATCAACCATTTCTTACTCGCCGACCGGTCAACAGCCCGATCCAAACGGCCCCACAACCCCGTATGCGCAACGCCTGTCAGCTATCACACACATACGGTTTAGCCTCATCCGCTTTCGCTCGCCACTACTCACGGAATCACTGTTGTTTTCTTTTCCTGTGGGTACTGAGATGTTTCACTTCCCCACGTTCCCTCCAACTGCCCTATATATTCAGGCAGAGGTTGCCGGACATGACTCCGGTAACTTCAAGGTTTCCCTATTCGGAAATCCCCGGATCAAAGCTTGATTACCAGCTCCCCAGGGCTTATCGCAGGTTTCCACGTCCTTCATCGGCTCTTGGTGCCAAGGCATCCACCGATTGCACTTAGTAGCTTGTCAAATCTACAAAGATGCTCGCGTCCACTGTATAGTTCTCAAATTACAGACGATACCCACACAACCACCACACAACATGGCAGCCACACAGGCCCGCACAACCACAACCACCCCCACCAGGGAATGCCTGCGATCTCAAAACCCAACAGTGTGCTCTAAAACCAGCCATCCACAACACCTGTCTTCCACACCCCACAACGAGGCAGTACCAACAAGTGCCCGACGCACCAGCTTCCCAGGTCAACGTTCCACAACCAAACAGCCACACGAACCCCGAAACACTCGTCCGAGAAATCCGTGCACATCGACCACACCCCACAACAGGATGCAGCCACAGGCTCCTTAGAAAGGAGGTGATCCAGCCGCACCTTCCGGTACGGCTACCTTGTTACGACTTAGTCCTAATCACCAGTCCCACCTTCGACGGCTCCCCCCCCAAAGGGTTAGGCCACCGGCTTCGGGTGTTACCGACTTTCATGACTTGACGGGCGGTGTGTACAAGCCCCGGGAACGTATTCACCGCAGCGTTGCTGATCTGCGATTACTAGCGACTCCTACTTCATGGGGTCGAGTTGCAGACCCCAATCCGAACTGAGACTGGCTTTTTGAGATTCGCTTACCTTTACAGGCTCGCAGCTCTTTGTACCAGCCATTGTAGCATGCGTGAAGCCCTGGACATAAGGGGCATGATGACTTGACCTCATCCCCACCTTCCTCCGAGTTGACCCCGGCGGTCTCCCATGAGTTCCCGGCATAACCCGCTGGCAACATAGGACGAGGGTTGCGCTCGTTGCGGGACTTAACCCAACATCTCACGACACGAGCTGACGACAGCCATGCACCACCTGTGAACCGACCATAAAGGGGCACCCATCTCTGGGTGTTTCCGGCCCATGTCAAACCCAGGTAAGGTTCTTCGCGTTGCATCGAATTAATCCGCATGCTCCGCCGCTTGTGCGGGGCCCCGTCAATTCCTTTGAGTTTTAGCCTTGCGGCCGTACTCCCCAGGCGGGGTACTTAATGCGTTAGCTACGGCACAGATCACGTGGAATGTGACCCACACCTAGTACCCACCGTTTACGGCGTGGACTACCAGGGTATCTAAGCCTGTTTGCTCCCCACGCTTTCGCTTCTCAGCGTCAGGAAAGGTCCAGAGAACCGCCTTCGCCACTGGTGTTCCTCCCGATATCTGCGCATTCCACCGCTCCACCGGGAATTCCATTCTCCCCTACCTTCCTCAAGTCAGCCCGTATCGCAAGCAGGCCCAGGGTTAAGCCCTGAGTTTTCACTTACGACGCAACCAACCGCCTACAAGCTCTTTACGCCCAATAATTCCGGACAACGCTCGCACCCTACGTATCACCGCGGCTGCTGGCACGTAGTTAGCCGGTGCTTCTTCTGTAGGTACCGTCACTTGCGCTTCGTCCCTACTGAAAGCGGTTTACAACCCGAAGGCCGTCATCCCGCACGCGGCGTTGCTGCATCAGGCTTCCGCCCATTGTGCAATATTCCCCACTGCTGCCTCCCGTAGGAGTCTGGGCCGTATCTCAGTCCCAATGTGGCCGGTCGCCCTCTCAGGCCGGCTACCCGTCGACGCCTTGGTGAGCCATTACCTCACCAACAAGCTGATAGGCCGCGAGACCATCCTTGACCACAAAAGCTTTCCAAACCCCACCATGCGGCAGAATCTGAATATCCGGTATTAGCAGAAGTTTCCCACTGTTATCCCAGAGTCAAGGGCAGGTTCCTCACGTGTTACTCACCCGTTCGCCACTCGTGTACCCCCGAAAGGGCCTTACCGTTCGACTTGCATGTGTTAAGCACGCCGCCAGCGTTCGTCCTGAGCCAGGATCAAACTCTCCGTTGAAAACAAACACCCCACACCCCCCAAAAGAAGAGCATGAAGCAAAATCAACCAGAGCCCAACCACCGACAACAAAACCAAAACAACTGGTCCATCATCAATAATCAACACTCAAAGAAACAACAAGACCAGCCCGGCCACCCCAAAGAGCAACCAGACCAAACCTTGCAAAAAATGCATTGACCTAAAGCACACTGTTGAGTTCTCAAACCACACACACACCCCAACCAAACCCCGTAAGGCTCAGCCAAAGGCAGCTCTACCAACTTAGTAGCTTTTCTTTCAGGAGTCAAATCCTGAATTTCGAGCTGTTTTGTTGCATTCAGCGCAACGTTTCCCAAGTTTATTCATTTGATCTGACCGAAGTCAAATTCGGAATACTTGAACAACTTCTTGCGCCTGCTGCAACCTGCGTTACTTTATTTGGCTGATCTGACCGGAGTCAAATCCGCCGCAATCCGACATTTCAGAGCAGTAACAGTGGGCCCCGTCTTGGGCGCACACCACCACCGCTTCCTATTGATGGATTGGCCGGGCGTGTCCAGCTGTGCTGTCCAGCAACCCCGTGCGTTGGAAGACTGTACCCGGCTGCAACCGCACACACAAATCCAGCGAATCCCGGGCGTGTCGCGTGCCAGCGCACCCACGCCTCAGTCCGTGGCCAGAGCGTGCCGTTCGCGTATCGCTTCGTGGTGACGCACCACCTCACTGACGATGAATGCCAGCAGCTTCTCAGCAAACTCCGGGTCGAGGTGAGACTCCTCGGCGAGCAGCCGCAGTCGCGCGATCTGCGCCGCCTCCCGGCCGGGGTCGGAGGCAGGAAGCCCTTCAGCTGCCTTCAGCAACCCCACCTGCTGGGTGATCCGGAACCGCTCCGCCATGATGTGGATCAAAGCGGCGTCCAGATTGTCAATGCTGGCGCGCAGGCAGGCCAGTTCGGTGGGCGTCTCGTCAGCCATGGAGCTCCTGGGTGTCCGTCTTGATCAGCGTGTGACCAGATCGATGCGCTGGAACTCCTTGACGTCCGTGTAGCCGGTTGAAGCCAGCGCGCGCTTCATCGCGCCCACCAGATTCATGGTGCCGTCCGGCAGGTGCGAAGGCCCCAAAACGATCTCGTGCAACGTCCCCACAGTGTCGAAGTGCACCCGCGCGCCGCGCGGCAGGGTCTCGTGCCAAGCCTCCGGACCCCAGTGCCAGCCGTTCCCGGGCGCCTCCTCTGCGCGCGCGAGCGGAGAGCCGATCATCGCCGCGTCCGCGCCACAGGCAAGCGCCTTGACGATGTCCCCGGAGGTGCCCATGCCGCCGTCCGCGATGACGTGGACATATCGACCGCCGGACTCGTCCAGGTAATCACGCCGGGCTTCCGCCACGTCCGCGATGGCAGAAGCCATCGGCACCTCGATGCCGATCACCTGCCGGTTCGTCGTGGCGGCAGCCCCGCCGAAGCCGACCAGCACACCCGCTGCACCAGTGCGCATCAAGTGCAGCGCCGTCTGGTACGTGGCACAACCACCAACCAGCACTGGCACATCCAGGTTGTAGATGAATTCCTTCAGGTTGAGCGGCTCCGCCAGGTCAGACACATGCTCTGCCGAGACCAGGGTGCCCCGAATGACAAAAAAGTCGACACCGGCCTGCTCCACCACCGAGGCGAACTCCTTGGTGTTCTGAGGCGACAGTGAGCCGGCTGCAGGCACTCCGGCAGCGCGGATCTGCCGCATCCGTTCCGTGATCAGCTCCGGCTTGATGGGCTCGGCGTACAAGCGTTGCAGACGACGGGTGGCGGCCAGCTGATCGGGGATCTCGGCAAGCTCATCAAACAGCACCTGGGGGTCCTCGTAGCGGGTCCACAGACCCTCGAGATTCAACACGCCGAGACCGCCCATGCGCCCGAACTCGATCGCCGTCTGCGGCGACATCACCGAATCCATGGGCGCGGCCACCAAGGGGAACCCGAACGTCAGCGCGTCCAACTGCCAACTCAGGCTGATCTGATCGATTCCCCTTGTGCGTCTGGCGGGGACGATGGCCACGTCGTCCAACCCCAGACCGCGGACAGCCTTCTTGCTGCGTGCGTTGCCGTACATGGAGCCTCTCTCTCGTTTGCCGCGCCTGGATTTACCGGTCGTGCACCGAGTAGTTGGGCGCCTCAGTGGTCAGCATGATGTCGTGCGGATGGCTTTCCCGGAGACCGGCAGCCGTGATCCGGACGAAACGGCCGTTCTGCTGCAGCTCACTGATCGTACGTGCCCCGGAGTAGAACATGGACTGCCGAAGCCCACCGATCAGCTGGTACACGACGTTGCTCAGCGGGCCGCGGTAGGGCACCTCACCCTCCACCCCCTCGGGGATGAGCTTGTCGTTGGACGCCACGTCCCCCTGGAAATAGCGGTCACGCGAATAGCCCGACTGGCCCTGGCGAGCCGCCATCGCACCCAAGGATCCCATGCCGCGATAGAGCTTGAACTGCTTGCCGTTGAGGAACACGAGTTCGCCGGGACTCTCCTCACAACCGGCGAGCAACGAGCCCAGCATCACCGTGTCGGCGCCGGCCACGATTGCCTTGGCGATGTCGCCGGAATACTGCAAACCGCCGTCACCCACGACCGGGACTCCCGCCGGCTTGCAGGCGCGTGCCGCGTCGTAGATGGCTGTGACCTGGGGGACGCCGATGCCTGCCACGACCCGGGTGGTGCAGATCGACCCGGGCCCAATCCCGACCTTGACCGAGTCCGAGCCTGCTTCCACCAAGGCCTTGGCGGCCTCGAAGGTGGCCACGTTGCCACCCATGATGTCGACGCCCGCTGCGCGCGGTTCCTTCTTGAATCGCCGGATGAAGTCCATCTCTGCCTTGGAGTGACCGTGGGCGGTGTCTGTGACGATCACGTCCACCCCCGCCTCGACCAGCAACATCGCGCGCTCCCAGCCGTCACCGAAGGCGCCGACTGCAGCGCCCACCCGGAGCCGTCCCTGGCTGTCCTTGCAGGCCAGCGGGTACTTGCCCGACTTCACGAAATCCTTCAACGTGATCATGCCGGCCAACCGGTTCTGATCGTCGACCAAAGGCAGCTTCTCGATCTTGTGCTGAGCCAGCAACTTCAGCGCATCGGCGGACTTGATGTCAGCGTGCCCGGTGACCAAAGGCATTCTCGTCATGACTTCGCCCACCAGGCGGCGCGGGTCGTCCTCGAAACGCATGTCGCGGTTGGTGACGATGCCGAGCAGCTTCATGTCCTTGTCGACCACCGGCAAGCCGGAGATTCGATACTGGCCGCACATCCTGTCCACCTCACCGATGGTGGCGTCGACTGTGGTGGTGATCGGGTTCTTGATCATGCCCGCCTCGGAGCGCTTCACCCGGTCGACCTGGTCGGCCTGCTCGGCTGCCTCCATGTTGCGGTGCAGGATTCCAATGCCACCCTCACGGGCCATGGCAATGGCCATCCGGGCTTCGGTCACCGTGTCCATGGCTGCGCTCAGCAAAGGCGTGTTCACTTCGATGTTGCGACTGAGCCTCGCCCGCGTCCGCACCTCGCTCGGGATCACGTCACTGGCCCGCGGTTGCAGCAGCACGTCATCGAAAGTCAGCCCGAGACGTTCGAACGGGGCAGGGACCAGGGGAACCGTCAAGTCATCGAAATGGGGCACGTAGCAGGCCTCTCGTCAGCGCCGGGAAGTACGGGCCCAAGTCTAGCCCCGTCCCCGGCGCTGTCCGGACCAGGCCCGAGCATGCCAGGAGGGCCTCCCCCACTGTGGGGAAGGCCCTCCTGGCATTGCACTTGAACGGACGCAGGTTCGCGACTACTGAGCGGTTTCCTCGTCGTCCTTCTTCTCGACGACCAGCGTCTCGGTGGTCAGCAACAGCGACGCGATCGACGCAGCGTTGGCCAGCGCGGCCCGGGTCACCTTGACCGGGTCGATGACGCCCATTCCGATCAGGTCACCGAACTTGTCCGTCTTGGCGTTGTAGCCCTCGGACGGACCCATTTCGGACACCTTGCTGACGATCACGTAGCCCGGCACGCCGGCGTTCTCGGCGATCCAGCGCAGCGGCTCGACGATGGCACGACGCACGATCGTGGCGCCGGTCTTCTCGTCACCGGTCAGCCCCAGAGCATCGTCCAGCACCTTGGAGGCGTGCACGAGGGCTGCGCCGCCACCAGCGACGATGCCCTCTTCGATCGCCGCACGAGTGGCCGAGACGGCATCCTCGATGCGGTGCTTCTTCTCGTTCAGCTCGACCTCGGTGGCGGCGCCAACCTTGATCACGCAGACGCCGCCGGCCAGCTTGGCCACCCGCTCCTGCATCTTCTCGCGGTCCCAGTCGGACTCGGTGCGAGCGATCTCGGCGTAGATCTGATCAACGCGGGCCTTGACCGCTTCTGGATCACCAGCACCATCGACGATGGTTGCGCTGTCCTTGTTGACCACGACGCGACGAGCACGGCCAAGCACTTCCAGGCCTACCTGGTCGAGCTTGAGCCCAACCTCGGGCGCGATGACCTGGCCGCCGGTGAGAATCGCGATGTCCTCAAGGATCGCCCTGCGACGGTCCCCGTAGGCCGGAGCCTTGGTGGCCACCGACGAGAACGTGCCACGGATCTTGTTGACCACCAGAGTGCTGAGGGCCTCACCCTCGACGTCCTCGGCGATCACCAGCAGGCTGCCGTGGGCCGCGATGACCTTCTCCAACAGCGGGAGCAGGTCGTTCATCGAGGTGATCTTGTTGGTGTGCAGCAGGATGTAGGGGTCATCCAGGACCGCTTCCATCCGATCCTGGTCGGTGACGAAGTACGGGGAGATGAAGCCCTTGTCCGTCTGCATGCCCTCGGTGAACTCGAGCTCGGTGCCGAAGGTGTTCGACTCCTCGACGGTGATGACACCGTCCTTGCCCACCTTGTCGAAGGCGTCGGCGATGATGGCGCCGATTTCTTCGTCACGAGAGCTGATGGTGGCCACGTTGGCCATGTCGGCGGCGAGCTCGACCGGGTGTGCCTTGCTGCGCAACTCATCGATCACAGCTGTGACAGCCTTGTCGATGCCACGCTTCAAGCCGACCGGATTGGCGCCGGCTGCGACAGCCCGCAGCCCCTCGTGCACCAACGCCTGAGCCAACACGGTGGCGGTGGTGGTGCCATCGCCGGCCACGTCGTTGGTCTTGGTCGCCACTTCCTTGGCAAGCTGAGCGCCCAGGTTCTCGAAGGGATCCTGGAGGTCAACTTCCCGGGCCACCGTCACGCCATCGTTGGTGATGGTCGGAGAGCCCCACTTCTTGTCGAGGACGACGTAACGGCCCTTGGGGCCGAGCGTCACCTTGACGGTGTTGGCGAGGGTGTCGACGCCACGCTCCAGAGAGCGACGCGCCTCCTCGTCAAACTGCAGTGCCTTTGCCATGTCTGTGCCTCTTCGCTTACTTCTCGACTACCGCGAGGATGTCGCGGGCGTTGAGAAGCAGGTAGTCGGTGTTGTTGTAACGGACCTCGGTGCCGCCGTACTTGCTGAAGATGACGACGTCGCCTTCCTTGACATCCAGCGGGACGCGGTTGCCGTTGTCATCGATGCGGCCGGGGCCGGTGGCCAGCACACGGCCTTCCTGCGGCTTCTCCTTGGCGGTGTCCGGAATCACCAGACCCGAAGCGGTGGTGGTCTCTGCTTCCAGCGGCTGAACGAGGATCCGGTCCTCGAGCGGCTTGATCGTGGTTGCCACGTCAAACCCCTTTCTTCCTAGTCACGCCGGTCTCCCGGCGATTGGTACGCGGTGCTGGGCGCACCCAGTGAATTTGTCGGTTCAAACCATGTGGGGCAGCGTCGCGGGTCCACCTCACGTGGCGCAGCGAGCCTGTGGGCCCGCCAGCTTCGTTAGCACCCAAGCATCTTGAGTGCCAGGAGTCACGTTATACCCCCACTTAGCACTCAATCAAGCCGAGTGCCAAGAACGGCGGCAGCTGCAGCGCCCGCTCAAGGCAGCCGTCGGCAGACCAGGGCTCGGGTGCCCGCAACGGTACGAGCCAGGATGAGCGTGGCGCTGTGCGGCCCCCTGGGGCGTAACTGTCTGCGCAGGACGGCAGGATCGACGTCGATCGCTCGCTTCTTGATCTCCAGGGTCCCGATGCCGTTGTCGCGCACCCAGGCCCTCAATGTCTTGACGTTGTAGTCAAGGCTCTGGATGACCTCGAAGCTGGTGGCGAACGGGGTGCTGATCGGCTGGTCTGCCGACAGGTAGGCAACTTCTCCGTCCAGCAGCCACACGTCGGCCCCGGGCGCAACCTCGCTGAGCAGCCCGGCCCTGATGACCGCACCGTCGGGCTCCATGAGGTAACCGCCCGGCGCCCGCACTGGCAACTGACGCAGCTGCGCCGGCAGGTCGAGGCGGGCTCCGGCTGGCAGCAGCACTGCTGCAGTGGTGGACTGCTGGTGGGCGTCCAGGCGCCACAGACCTGCCTCAACGACGGCACCGTGATCGCTCACCCAACAGGCCTCGATACCTGCGGGGATCAGCTCGCGCGGTAGTCCCGGGCCCAGCTTGACGCAGACCGGGTGGCCACTGGCCAACACATCCAGCACCAACCCCCAGCGAGGCTGGAAGTCCTCCACCCGCCAGCTGCGGCCGGCCCCGGTCCGTCGGGCCGGGTCGATGAACACCGCGGTGTCCGGGCCCGACGATGCCAGCAGCTCGGGAGCCAGTTGCTCGACGTCACCGCAGACCACCGTGGCGGCTTCCCCGAGGTTGGCTTGTGCGAAAGCCGCGGTGCGGGGATCGAGCTCCACGCCCACCACGCACAGCCCGGCCCGCTGGAAGCCCAGCGCGTCGGCGCCGACACCGCAACCCAGGTCGATCACCGTGGTGATGCCAGCACGGGCGAAACGGGCTGCACGCCAGTCGGCCACCGTGCTTCGACTGGCCTGTTCGAGTCCGTCAGGGGTGAGGAACAGCGAACTTGCCTGGTCGCCGAACTTGGCCTTGGCGGCGCGGCGCAAGGTGATCTGGGTGAGGGCCTCGGAGGCCAGCTGCGCATCGAAGCTGCGACGCAGGGCGCTGGCTGCCGCCAGCGAGTCCGGATCCGGCTGGGCTGCCGCCAGCGCCAGCGCCGCCGCGCCATCGGGACCGAGGATGGCCGGACCCTTCACAGCAGGCTGACCTTCCATCCGACCGGACGTCCGTCCCGGTAAGGCAACACCGCATGGAACTGGTTGACCTTCTCGTCGAAGACCAAGGGCAGGAAGTGCCGATCGCCCTCCCACATCGGCAGCTGGTCGAGCTCGTCGAGTCGCTGCCAGGTCAGCGGGCCCTCAACGCTGGCGGCCCGTGGAGTGCCCCGGAACTCGTCGATGACGAAGACACAGCCGAACACGTCCTCCCCGGCCTTGCCAAAGCCTGGCCAGCTGACCGTGCCTCGCAGCCGCAAGGCAGTCGCGTCGATGCCGGCCTCCTCACGCAGCTCGCGTTTCATGCAGGCCACGATGTCCTCGCCGCGTTCCACCTTGCCCCCCAGACCGTTGAACTTGCCGAGCTGCTGATCGTCGGCGCGGGCAGTGCGGTGCACCAGCAGGACGCGCTGGCGGTCAGCGGACAGCACGAAACCGAGAGTGGTGAGCTGCGGCGTGTAGGCCATGGTGTTCAGGCGACGACGGGGTGTTCAGGCGACGACGGTGTGCACGGGCATTCCGGAGTCAGCCGAGATGTCCAGCCGCGACGGCTTGCGTCCTGCCGTGATCACCTCGGAGCCCAGCACCGCGATCATCGCCCCGTTGTCGGTGCACAGGCCAGGCCGCGGGCGGCGCAGCACAATGCCCGCGGCGGTGGCGCGTTCCTCCAGCAGGGTGCGGAGCCGGGAATTGGCCGCGACTCCCCCACCCATCACCACGTGGCCGATGCCGAAGTGCCGGCAGGCGTCGATGGTCTTGGCTGATATGACGTCGGCGACTGCCTCCTGGAAGGAGGCTGCGACATCGTTGATCGGGATCTCAACCCCGTCCCGCTCGGCACGTTCCACCCAGCGGGCCACGGAGGTCTTGAGGCCCGAGAAACTGAAATCGAACCGGTGCTTGTCGAGGTCGTGCTTGGCGGTCAGCCCGCGCGGAAAGGCGATCGCCTTCGGGTTGCCCAGCTGGGCCGCCCGGTCGATGACAGGTCCGCCCGGGTAGCCCAACCCCAGCAGCCGCGCCACCTTGTCGTAGGCTTCGCCGGCGGCGTCGTCGATGGTGCCACCCAGCTCACGGATGTCGCCGGTGATGTCATTGACCAGCAGCAGCGACGTGTGCCCGCCCGACACCAACAACGAGATGGTCGGCTTCGGCAGCGGGCCGTGATCCAGGATGTCGACGGCGACGTGGCCGACCAGATGGTTGAGCCCGTACAGGGGCTTGTCAAGGACGGCTGCCAACGCCTTGGCGCTGGCCAGCCCGACGACCAGTGCCCCGACCAGACCGGGGCCTGCGGTGACGGCGATCCCATCCACGTCGCGCAGGTCGATGCCGGCTTGCTCACAGGCCCTGTCCAGGGTCGGGATGATGGCCTCCAGGTGAGCGCGGCTGGCCACCTCGGGCACCACGCCTCCGAATCTTGCGTGCAGCTCCACCGAGCTGGCCGTCTGGTTGGCCAGCAACTGATGCCCGCGCACGACGGCGACACTGGTCTCGTCGCAGCTCGACTCGATGCCCAACACCAGCGGACCGCCGGTGGCCGGCGGCGCGGCGCTACCCGGCGTCGTGGTCTGTTCAGTCATGGGGTGTGTCCTCCTCCTGGAGATCGCGCGCCATCACGATGGCATGCCTACCGGGCGCGTAGTAGTCACGGCGCAGTGCAATCGGTGCGAAACTGTGTCGCTCGTAGAGGCGCAGCGCAGCCGTGTTCTCCTCGCTGACCTCCAGCAGCATCCGGCGAGCACCGCAGGCCCGCGCCCACTCGACACCGGCCCGCAGCAGAGCCCGCGCAACGCCGCGGTCGCGATGCTCGGGTGCCACCAGCACCCGAAAGAGCTCGGTCTCGTCCTGGACGATCCGGAAAGTCGCAGCCCCCACCAGCCCGCTGCCCGGATGGTGCGCGGTGACGGTGAAACGATCATCGGCCTCCAGCTCGGCGCGGTAGGACTGTTCACTCCACTGCTCCGCCGCAGGGAACCCACTCCGCTCCAGCGCCATCAGCGCCGCCAGGTCGCCAGGGCCGGCCGACTGCAGGATCATCGGCGAACGTCTGTGGCGACCGGCGCACGCAACACCAAACGGTCACCACCCAGTGCGGACTTCCTGGTGGCTGCGACGGCAGCGTCCGGTTTGCGCAGGTACGCCGGCTCGACCCCAGCATCGGGCAACTGAGCGGCATGGGCTGCCAGGAAGCCGGCGTCCAGCTGCACAGGGGCGCCCGGGTGGATGCGATCACCCAGGAGAGCGGGATGGACGAGCACTCCGGGCCCGCCCACCGGCCGGTCCGGCAACTGGGTGGGCGCGCTCACCTGTGGCGCACCCTGGCGCCGTCCCGCTGCGTCATAGCGCGCCCAGTAGAGCTCCTGACGCCGGGCATCGGTTGCGACCACGAACTCGCGGCCCGGCGCAGCGTCCGAACACGCCCACTGCAGGGCCAACACGTCCAGGCTGACGACTCCCTTGGGGGTCAGGCCGAGGGTCCAGGCCAGGGTGCGGGCAGTGGACATACCGACGCGCAGCCCAGTGAATGGCCCCGGGCCGACTCCCATCACGACGTCCGTGATGTCTTCGAAGCTCAGCCCCGCGGCGGCGAGGAGCCTCTGGATCGTCGGTGTGATCAACTCCACGTGTGAGCGACTGTCCCCGATAGCCAGCCCGTCCAGCGCGCGGCCATCGACGGCCAGCCCGGCACAGACCACGGTTGAAGTGTCGATCGCCAGCGTAACCATTCTCACTGCCCCTCCCCGATCGTCACCTCGTCGGAGAGAACGCTCAGGTCGATGCCGGCCCAACGCTCGCCGACGCCGTCCAGAAGGACGGTGCGGGTCTCGTCATCAGGGTCGCCGCTGCGCTCAATGCTGATGTCCAGCCGCGACTCCACCAGCCCCTCGGCCATCCCGCTGCCCCACTCGACGACTGTGATCGAGGTGGGCGTGGAGGCATCCAGATCGAGATCCTCAAGTTCGGCCGCGGAGCCCAGCCGGAAGGCGTCGACGTGCACCAGATCAGGACCGCCGCACCTGGAGCGATGCAGGCGCGACAGCACGAAGGTGGGCGAGATGACAGGGCCTTCGACGTCCAGACCAGCGCCCAGGCCTTGGGTCAGGGTGGTCTTGCCCGCGCCCAGCTCCCCGCTGAGCACCAGCAGGTCACCGGGACGCAGCAGCCGGCTCAATCGCACGCCCAGCGCCCGCATCGCATCGGCCGTGGGGACGTCCACCCGGGTGGGCAGCTTCCTGATCATGATGTAGCTGTGCTCGATCTCGTGATCGATGACGAACCCATGGTGCTGCCAGAATCTGACCACAGCTTTCAGTTCCTTGCGCCCCTCGAGCCACATCTTCCGCGCACCGTGGTCGACCGCGAAGGCAGCCGCGGCCTCCACCATGGTGGTGGCCACCCCAGACGATCTGACCTCGGGCAGCACGCTCACCCGGTGCAGGCTGGCCTGTCGTTCGTCGGGATGAAGGCAGACGAACAGGCACCCGATGTCGGTACCCTCGCGGCTCGCGATGATGCCGGTGCAGCCTGCCAGATGGCGGCGGACGTCGTCGACGGTCTCACCGAGTGCGTCCGCAGGCGGGTTCAAGGCTGGCCGGGCCAGGAAAGCCGTCTGGATGATGTCGTGCATCAGGGCAGCGTCTTCTTGTACTGCCAGTCTCAGCTCCAAATCAGGGTCCACGTCGCGCATCCTACGGGTTGCTAGTTGCGACCGTAGCTTCGCCGCTGCCCACCATGGTGTTCGTGGCGGCGAGAAGCGTGGAACTTCTTCTTCTCCCGGCCAATTCTGGGCGCGATGACAGCCTGGTAATCCGCGTCCTCGATCGGCGTCGGGTCCTGTGGCATGGTGCCGCCCGTGGTCTGGGTGACGTGCTCGTCGCCGAGGCCGACACGGATCGGCTCGGCCTTCACGCCTGCCTGGCGCGCCAGACGATCCATGGTGCGACGCTCTCGCGGCTGCACAATGGTCACCACCACGCCCTTTTCGCCGGCGCGGGCAGTGCGACCGGCGCGGTGCACGTAATCCTTGGCGTCGTGCGGCAGGTCCGCCTGCAACACCAGGGAAACGTCCTCGACGTCGATACCGCGGGCAGCCACATCGGTGGCCACCAGCACTGGCACCTGGCCCTGTTTGAAGGCTCCCATCACCCGGCTTCGAGCACCTTGGGTGAGCCCCCCGTGCAGCGCGCCGGCCATGACTCCCTGCGCCCGCAGTTGCTCGGCGACCCGGTCGGCGCCCTTCTGGGTGCGAACGAAGACCAACGTCTTGCCCGTGCGATTGGCAGCCTGCGCGATCAGCTCGTACTTGTGCTGGGGCAGGACGTGCCAGATCTGGTGGGTCATGGTGCTGACAGTCGCCTTGTCAGTGTCCACGCCGTGAACCACGGGGTCGTGCAGGTAGCGGGTGACCACCTTGTCGACCTCACTGTCCAGCGTGGCGCTGAACAGCAGGTGCTGGGAGTCACCGGGCACCTCGCCCAGGATTCGGTTGACGTCGGGCATGAACCCCATGTCGCTCATCTGATCTGCCTCGTCGAGGACACTGACCATGACGTGACTGAGATCGGCGGCGCCCTGATCCATCAAATCGATCAGGCGACCAGGCGTTGCGACCACCAGGTCGACGCCACGCTTGAAGGCCCGCAACTGCGGCGTGTAGCTCATCCCGCCAGCCACCAGGATGGTGGTCAACCCCAAGGCGGAGCCCAGCACGCTGACCACGTCAGCGACCTGGACGGCCAATTCACGGGTCGGCACCAACACCAGACCGCGCGGCCAGCGGTCGGAGTCATCCTTGCTGATGCGGATCACCATGGGCAGCGAATAGGCCAGCGTCTTGCCCGACCCGGTCTGTCCTCTGCCGAGCAGATCGCCGCCGGCGATGGCGTCCGGAATCGTGGCGGACTGGATCGGGAAGGGGCTCGTGATGCCGCGCATGTCGAGCACGTCGAGCAGCTCGCCCGGCACACCCAGGGCACGAAAACCCTCGCCCTCGGCATGCTCAACCCGGTGCTCGCTCAGCACCGGGGCCGCTGCGGGCTCCCACTCCATCTGGTCGGACCCCAGCTGCCGGTCGGCGGGGCGCCCGAAGTCCTCCCGTTCAAAGTGACGGGAGCCGGCGCCCCGGACGTCGCGGTGCCGACGATCCTCGAATGGGCCACGGTCGTCCCGGTAGGGACGATCGCCATGGGGCTTCCGGGTGGGACGCGGCCCACGGTCGTACTGCCTGCGATCAGCTGGCTCGCTGCGCTCGCGGGCGAATGAATCGCTGCGCTCGCGGGCGGCCGCTGGCCGCTCAACACGCTCTTGACTGCGGAAGTCACGGGCATCACGACGGGGCTCACGGTCGCGATCGAAGCCCCTGTACTCGCGGTTGGGACCCCGGTCAACACGGTTGACGTCCCTATACTCGCGGTTGGGACCCCGGTCAACCCGGTTGACGTCCCTGTACTCGCGGTTGGGACCCCGGTCAACACGGTTGGGGCCAGTGTCCGCACGTCGGAAATCGCGGTCATCGCGACGGAAGTCACGGCTGCCCCGCTCGCCATAGCCCTGTCGCCGGTCATCCTGCCTGTTGTCGCGCCGATCGTCGCGCTCGCGCCAGCTGGACCGATCATCGCGGCCCTGCGAGCGCGGGCGATCATCCCTGTCGAAGGTCCGCGCCGGACGCTCCTGGAACTCGTGGGTGGGGAAGCTGCGGCCGTGGCGGTCGTCACGACGTTCCGAACGGGCGTTGTCGCGACGGTCATCCCCAGCGTGGCCGTCGCGGCTGCGGTACTGGGCCGAATCACCGAACTGCGCGGCACGGCGCTCGGCACGATTGGGCCCGACCTTCTTGCGACCCGGCTTGTAGTTGCCATCCTTGGGGGCGTCTTCGTAGCGAACCCATTGCTTTTTTTTGGCCTGATAAGGCTTCCCATGTGTCTTGGGCGCACCCGTACGATGCTTGGGCGTGGGACGTGGCATGTGTGTGTCTCAATCTGTTCTGCGGCCCAGTGGGGCCGATTCATGGCCCCAATTGGGCCCCGGCACACAAGTCCCATCGTGTCGCACTTCAGGGGGATCAGCATGCCTCGCTTCGGTGACGGCTACTGTGCACACAACCTGAGTTGCGCGCGGGCGGCCCGTCTTTCTGCCTCTTGCGCAGCAGCGCCACGCAGCAAGGAAGATGAATTCTACTCTCCGCCCGCTGCGATCGACGAATCATCTTGGTTCGGAGCTGCCGGACGTATGGACCAGCCTGCGGCGGGGTCGGGATTTCGGAGCACAACGCGGCGCCGGTAGAATGGGGCCGTGCGAGTAGCTCTCATCGCGGAAACATTCCTCCCCCAGATCAACGGCGTCAGCAATTCCGTGCTGCGGGTCCTGGAACATCTGCGAGCGACCGGGCACGACGCCTTGGTGATCTGCGCTGACGACCCCAAAGGGGTTCCGGGGAGCTATCTGGGCTTCCCTGTCGAAACAACCGGTTCCGTGACGCTGCCGTTCTACCCCGACTTTCGGCTGTCCACCACCAACAGCGTTGTCATTGAACGCATTCTGGCTGACTACCAACCCGACGTGGTGCACCTGGCCTCCCCGTTCGCGCTCGGTTATCACGGCATGCATGCCGCAGCCAGGTTGGGGCTGCCCACAGTGGCGATCTACCAGACCGACATGCCTGCCTACGTCGCCCAGTACGGTTTCCCCGCTGGTGAGGCGATCGTCTGGCGATACCTGCGTCGTCTGCACAACATGGCGACAACCAACCTGGCCCCGTCCACTGCGGCGCAGGAGGCGCTGATCGAGCAGGGCATTGCTCGCGTCGGAATCTGGGCGCGAGGTGTGGACACCGCGCGTTTCCACCCGGGCAAGCGCAGTCAGGCCCTGCATGACCAGTGGGCGCCGAATGGCGAGCGCGTCATCGGCTACATGGGTCGGCTCGGCGCCGAGAAGCAGGTCGACGATCTCGCGGTGCTGGCCGATGTTCCCAACACCAGACTGGTCATCATCGGCGGCGGCCCGGAACAGGAAGACCTGTCCCAGCAGCTGCCGCAGGCCCTGTTCACCGGGATGCTGAAGGGCGAGGAACTGGCCGTCAGCCTGGCCAGCCTCGACCTGTTCGTGCACCCGGGCGAGTTCGAGACCTTCGGACAGGCAATCCAGGAGGCACTGGCCAGCGGATTGCCGGTGATCGCGCCCCGCAAGGGCGGCCCGATCGATCTGGTGCGGCCGTCGCACACGGGATGGCTCTATGAGCCCGGCGACCTGAAGGCGATGCACGACCACGTGCGTGACCTGATCGGCGATGACGCGAAGCGAGCCGCCTTCAGCCGAGCCGCCCGCGACTCGGTGCGGGAACGCACGTGGCCGGCCATCTGCGCCCAGCTGGTGCAGCAGTACCAGGCTGCCATCGAGCTCGGCGTCCGGCTCCCCCAGGGTTAGCCCACCAGTTCTGTCAGGTCGGCGATCACCTCGGGAAGACGCTGCGCCAGCACGTCCGGGGGCCACGGCCCGGGGTTGGACTGGGCTGTCAGCGCCTGGACGGAAGCGCCGAGCACCGCCGACCAATGTGCTGACAGCCCGCTTGCCAACAGCGTCGCGCAGATGCCGGCGAGAGTGTCCCCCGAGCCGGCCTGAGCAGTCCAGGACGGCCCAGCCACAGCGATCGTCACCCGGCCGTCGGGCTGCGCGATGTACTGGGTGGCGCCTTTCAGCAACACCGTGATCTCGAAACGCTGTGCGGCCGAACGCACATGAGTGAGCGGGTCGGCATGCACCGCCTCCCGCGAGACACCGAGCAACCTCGCCAGTTCACCTGCGTGCGGCGTCAGCAGGCTCCCCCGTCCCGCACGGCCAGGCTGGCCTCGAACCAGCTGTACGGCCTCCGCGTCAACAACCAGCGGAACGCCGTCGTCACAGCGGCGGGCCAACCGGGCGGCGTCGTCATCACCACCGCCCCAGCCACAGCCGACCAGCCAGGCCTGCACCTTGCCCTCACCGAACGTCACACTGGGCGTCCGGTGCGTGAGCAGCTGACGCACCTCGTCGGGACCGCAGAAGCGGATGAAGCCGGCTCCCGAGAACAGCGCACCGATGGTGGAGAGCACGCCTGCGCCCGGGTAGTGGGCCGAACCGGTGTCGATGCCCAGCACACCGCGGGAGTACTTGTCGCTGCTCGGGTCGGGCACGGGCCACAGACCCGCGACGTCGGCCAGCTCAGCGACTGCCAGCTGTGAGCCCTGCGGCACCATGCCGATGTTGCCAACCGTTACCCGGCCGCAGCGTGACCGGGCCGGCTCAGCAACCTGGCAGAGCTTCAATCCTCCGAACGTGATGGTCTCGGTGGCCCAGAAGCTGACGCCCGCCTGGCAGCTGTCCGCGTCCAGTCCGGACGGCAGATCCACCGCCAGCACCGGGACCTCGAGAACCTCGCAGGCCTCGGCGAACTCGCTCACCCCGGCGGGCAGCCCGCCGCGTCCGCCGATGCCCAGCACGGCGTCGATCACCAGGTCGACGTCGGGCAGCAACTCCAGGGCGTCAGCTGCCTGGACGACCTGGCAGCCGGCCGCTGCAGCGGCAGCAAAACCCGCTGCATGGACATGGCCGGGCACGCAGCACCACAAGCTGACGCGCACCCCCCGCTCGGTCAGGTCGCGGGCGGCGAACAGCCCGTCCCCACCGTTGTTGCCCGGCCCGACGGCGACCAGCACCTGGTGCGCTCCGTCACCCTCAAGCAGGCTCAGGGCCCGCTCGGCAACCTGCGCAGCGGCACGTTGCATCAGGTCGATGTCCGGGTGGGCCGCGAAGAAAGTGTTCTCGGCGTCCCGCACCTGGGCCACTGTGTAAACCGGCTGCATGTCAGCTCCTGTCCCCGGCAGCCATTCTTCCACCACCGCCCCGACCGGGACGGTCAGCTCTCGCAGACAACAAAAGCCGTCGCCAGGCCGCCGTCGTGGCTCAGACTGACATGGACGCTGGCGATGCCGCGCTGGGCCAGGGCCTCAGCCACTGTGCCGTGCACTTCGAACCGGGGCCGGGAGTCGGCGCCGGACAGCAGCTGGGCGTCGTGCCAAGCCAGCCCACCCGGCGCCCCGAGTGCCTTGGCGAGAGCCTCCTTCGCTGCGAATCGGGCCGCCAAGGAGTGCGCTGGGCGCATCCGGCCATCGGGCAGCCTCGACTCCGCCTCGGTGAAAAGGTGGTCGATGACTCGCGGGCGTCGTGACATCATCGACTCGAAGCGAGCCACCTGACAGACGTCGACACCGATCCCGATGATCACGGCTACTCGACGGTGACGGACTTCGCCAGGTTGCGCGGCTGGTCGACGTCATGGCCGATGGCTGTCGCCAACTCGCAGGCGAACAGCTGCAACGGCACGGTGGCGACGATCGGTTGCAGCAGCGTGGAGCACTTGGGTAACCGGATCAGCACATCGGCGTAGGGCTCCACCGAAGCATCATCCTGCTCGGCAAGGACGATGGTTCGAGCGCCGCGAGCGCGGACCTCCTGGATGTTGCTCACCAGCTTGTCGTGCAACTGGTCGGGCCCCTGTGGCGGCACGACGACGAACACCGGCATGTCCTGGTCGATGATGGCGATCGGGCCGTGCTTCAGCTCACCGGCGGCGAATCCCTCGGCGTGCAGATAGGCCAGCTCCTTGAGTTTGAGGGCGCCCTCCAGGGCCACCGGGTAACCGACGTGACGCCCCAGAAACACGAAGTCGCGTTCGTCCTTGAGACGATGCGCCAGGTCGTAGACGGAGCGAGCCTCGTCGAGCACCTGCTCGATCAGTTCCGGCATCGATTCCAACTCGGCCATCACCTGCTGAATCTGCTCCGGCGCCAGTGAGGCCCGCACCTGAGCCAGATACAGACCAAACAGGTAGCAGGCCACCAACTGGGTCAGGAATCCCTTGGTCGAAGCCACACCGATCTCGGGGCCGGCGTGGGTGTAGAGCACACCGTCGGACTCGCGCGGGATCGTTGCGCCATTGGTGTTGCAGACAGCGATCACCTTGGCGCCCTGCTCGCGGGCGTGCCGAATGGCCATCAGGGTGTCGGCGGTCTCACCCGACTGGGAGATGGTCAGACACAGCATCCGGGGGTCGACGATGGGGTCACGATAACGGAACTCGCTGGCCAGCTCGACTTCACAGGGGATCCTTGTCCAGCGCTCGATGGCGTACTTGGCCACCATGCCGGCGTAATAGGCGGTGCCGCACGCCACCACCAGGATCTTGTCGATGCTGCGCAGCTCCTGCGGGGTGATCCTGATCTCATCCAGAGTCAACTCACCCGCCGCATTGTGGCGGCCCAACAGGGTGTCAGCGACAGCCTGCGGTTGCTCGAAGATCTCCTTGCGCATGAACCAGTCGAAGCCACCCTTCTCGGCAGCTGATGCATCCCAGTCCACGTGGTAGGGGCGGGTTTGCGCCGGCGTGCCGTCGAAGTTGATCACCTGGATGTCGTCAGCACCGATCTGCACGATCTGGTCCTGGCCCAGCTCCACAGCCTCCCGCGTCTCGGCGATGAAGGCCGCGACGTCACTGGCCACGAAGTTCTCCCCCTCACCGACGCCGACCACCAACGGCGAGTTGCGGCGGGCCGCCACCACATGGTCAGGGTCCTGCGCGTCAATGGCGACCAGGGTGAACGTGCCCACCAGGCGGTTCACCACCACCCGCATGGCTGCCAGCAGGTTGGGCTGGCGCTCCAGCTCGGCGCCGACCAGCTGGGCAGCGACCTCCGAGTCGGTCTCCGATCGGAAGCGCACCCCTTGGGCGACCAGTTCGGCCTTCAACTCCGCGAAATTCTCGATGATGCCGTTGTGTACCAGCGCCACCCGGCCGTTCCGGGACAGGTGCGGGTGCGCGTTCTGGTCGGTGGGGGCTCCGTGGGTGGCCCACCGGGTGTGGCCGATGCCCAGGTGGCTGACAGGCAACGGGTCATCGTCCAGGACGGCCTCAAGGTTGGCCAGCTTGCCGGCTTTCCTGCGAACCTCCAAGCCGCGCTCCGACACGACGGCCACGCCCGCAGAGTCGTAGCCGCGGTACTCCATCCGCCGCAAGGCCTCGACGACGATGCCCTGGGCATTCTGGGGTCCGACGTAACCGATGATTCCGCACATGGAACGAAAGTAGTGGAAACCATGGCCTGAGCACACCTCGTGCGGGCAGCCCCCAACCGTCAGCGGCATTGGTCACTTGGCGGCGTGCCATGCTCTGCGTCGGCTCGCTGTGCTTGGATTGCAGCAGCGACAGCACGAAAGACCCGGGATGGAGCAGATGAGCGGTACGGATCGGACCTCGGATTCGAGGCGCACAACGTTCGGGCCGTGGGTCGAGATGCCCAGGGCTGCCTGGGCCGAGTTGGCCGCTGACCTCAACGTGAGCCTCAACGCCCAGACCATCGACCGGTTGCGGGGCCTGGATGATCCCACCGACAGCCAGGACATCCAGGAGGTCTACCTGCCCCTCACCGAGCTGATCGGCGAGTACACCCGCAACACCCGTCAGCTCTACTACGACTCCAACTCATATCTGGGCCTGTCGGTGGAGCGCACGCCCTTCGTCATCGCCATCGCGGGCTCGGTGGCCGTGGGCAAGTCGACAGTGGCCCGGCTGCTGAAGGAGCTGTTGGGGCGCACGCACGGACGCCCCAAGGTGGAGCTGGTCACCACCGACGGGTTCCTCCATCCCAACGCCGAGCTGGCCAGGCGCGGGCTACTGGATCGCAAGGGGTTCCCCGCCAGTTACGACACCCAGACGCTGCTGCGGTTCGTGGTGGACGTGAAGTCCGGGCTACCCGAAGTCACCGCGCCGGTGTACTCCCACACCATCTACGACATCGTTCCTGACCAGCACATCACTGTCAGACGGCCCGACATCCTGATTCTTGAGGGTCTGAACGTCCTGCAACCCGCACCGCAACGGGAGGGCCGCGCCGCCCTGTCGGTGAGCGACTTCCTTGACTTCAGCGTCTACGTGGACGCCGCCGAAACCGACATCCGCGCCTGGTTCATCAGCCGATTCCTGCGGATGCGGTACTCGGCGTTCACCGACCCGAACAGCTTTTTCCGAGAGTTCGCCCTCTTGTCGGACGACGAGGCGAACGCCGTGGCCAATCAGGTGTGGGACGAGATCAACGGCCCGAACCTGCGCCAGAACATCGAGCCCACCCGCCAGCGCGCCAAGGTGATCCTGCGCAAGGGCAGCGACCACCACGTGGAGACTGTCCGGATCCGCAAGATCTGAGCAAGTTCGCCGTCCGCCCTTGCGGCAACTCCACAGGGGCACACAAAAAGGGCAGCCGATCGACGGCTGCCCTTTTTGTCTGACCGAAGGAGTCGGTCAGCGCTTGGAGTACTGCGGGGCCTTGCGAGCCTTGTGCAGACCGGCCTTCTTGCGCTCGATGACACGAGAGTCACGGGTCAGCAGACCGGCCTTCTTCAGTGCCGGACGACTGGCGTCGCGGTCGATGACGTTCAGCGCACGAGCGATTCCCAGCCGCAGCGCACCGGCCTGGCCCGTCTTGCCGCCGCCATGAATGCGGGCGATGACGTCGTAGGCACCAGTCACGCCGGCAACAACGAAAGGCTCGTTGACGGTCTGCTGGTCGAGCTTGTCGGGGAAGTAATCCTCCAGGGTGCGCTCGTTGACGACGATCTTGCCGTCACCGGGCACCAGCCGCACGCGGGCGATGGCCTGCTTGCGCCGACCGGTGGCACCGCCGGGGGCGATCACTGCCGGACGCTCGGTCGAGGCGACCTGAGCGCCGGAGGCGTCGGAGCGGTAGGCAATCTCACGATTCTGTTCGTCGATGAAGGGCTGCGTCTCGACCTGGGCCTCGACGACCTCTTCGGTGGTGGTGTCGGTCACGTTCTTGTCCTCGCTCACTGTGCGACCTGGATGATCTCGAAGGGCTCGGGCTGCTGAGCCGAGTGCGGATGCTCAGGGCCGGCGTAAACCTTGAGCTTGTGAATCAGCTGACGACTCAGCTTGTTCTTGGGCATCATGCCCCAGACCGCACGCTCGACGGCCCTGCGGGGATCGTTCCTGATCAGGTCTCCGAGCGGCACGCTGCGCAAGCCACCAGGACGGCCCGAGTGGGTGTGCTGCATGGTCTGACCACTCTTGTTGCCAGTGAGTGCGATCTTCGAGGCATTGATGACAATGACGAAGTCACCGGTGTCGATGTGCGGCGCGTACGTCGGCTTGTGCTTGCCGCGCAGCAGCGTAGCCGCAGTCACGGCGAGACGACCCAGCACGACGTCCTCGGCATCGATGACGTGCCATTTCCTGGTGATCTCGCCAGGCTTGGGGCTATATGTAGACACGGTCGCGGACCATCTTCCACTAGGTACTGAACAGGAGAGCGATTGCATTCTTCGAGCGGCGTCCACAGAACGCCAGCACACGAAGGCGCAACAGCGCTCTAGGCTACCTCGCTGGGCGGGCAGGGGTCAAAACGGGCCGCCGACGAATTCCCGGAGCCCCCGACGGGTGTTCGACAGGCAGACATTTCGGCCAACTCCTTGCAACGCCAACGAGGGCACGGCAGGGTAAGTCCATGAGTTCAAAGGTGAACAGCACAGCCCCGAAAGTATCGTCGCCTGCCGCACTGCGAAACGTGGTGCTGGTGGGCTCTGCAGGGTCCGGCAAGACCACCCTGTTCGAGAATCTGATCAAGGCTCGTGTCGAGGGCTATCGCGGCGACAAGGATGACGCTGAACGCGCCGCGTCCCTGACATTGGCCACCATCACCAACGGTGACGTGGTGATCAATCTGCTGGATGCCCCCGGCCAGCCCGACTTCGTCGGTGAGCTGCGCGCCGGTCTGGCAGCAGCAAGCGCGGCCATTTTTGTGGTCAGTGCGGCTGACGGCATCGATTCGGCCACCGCCTCCTTGTGGCGCGAGTGCGAGGCAGTTGGCATGCCCCGCGCGGTGGTGGTGTCCAAACTGGACACCGAGCGGGCCGAGTACGAGGACACCCTGGCCGAGATCACCGAAGCCTTCGGTCCCGGCGTGCAGCCTGCCTACATGCCGCTCTACAACGGCGAGCACCAGATCATCGGCAACCTGTCACTGCTCAGCCGGATGGTGCACGACTACTCGTCAGGCGATCGGGTGCGTCGACCGGCCGACAGCGTGGAGGACATCCAGATCGACCACTACCGGGCCGACTACATCGAGTCCGTCATTTCCTACTCCGAGTCCGAGGACATGATGGAGCGCTACCTCGAGGGCGAGGAGCTCGCCACCGAGGAGGTCGTCGAAGAGGTACTGAAGGCGATGGCGCACGGTGGTTTCTTCCCGGTGTTGCCCGTGATGACCACGGGGCCCGGAACCGAGGAGCTCATCGGGCTGATCACCAGGGGCTTCCCGTCGCCGTTGCAGCGTCCGCTGCCCGACACCTTCACCTTTGACGGCAGCCAACTCCCGGCCTTCACGGCCGACCCGGATGCCCCGCTGCGCGCCCAGGTGATCCGCACCACGTCCGACCCCTACGCCGGCCGGCTTTCGATGGTGCGGGTCTTTTCGGGAACCATCAAGCCTGACCTCACCGTCGTGGTGTCCGGCAACCGGGAGCTGTTCGGCGGCGTGCCGAACTCCCAACACCCGGCCCACCAGGACGAGGATCGGGTCGGGCCACTGTCGGCGCCCTCCGGCGTCGACCTGTGCCCCAAGACCATCGCCATCGCCGGTGAGATCGTCTACGTGGCCAAGCTGGCCCACGCGGACACCACCGACACGATCGCCTCGAAGGACCGCCCGGCACTGCTGGAGCCGTGGGTGCTGCCCGAGCCGATGTTGCCGACCGCCTTCAAGGCGGCCAGCCACAACGACGAGGACAAGCTGCCCGGCGCGCTCCAGCGTTTGTTGGTGGAGGACGCCACGGTGAAGCTGGAGCGAGCCAAGGGCACCGACCAGCAGCTGTTGTGGACCATGGGTCAGGCGCACCGCGATCTGGTCATGGAGCGCCTCAACGAGCGCTACGGCGTGAACGTGGCCACCGAGGAAGTGACGGTGCCGTTGCTGGAAACCTTCATCGCGCCTGCCCGTGCCAAGGGTCGCCACGTCAAGCAGTCGGGTGGCCATGGCCAGTACGCCGTCTGCGACGTCGACATCGAGCCGCTGCCCCGCGGTACCGGCTTCGAGTTCGTCGATCAGGTTGTGGGCGGGGCCGTGCCGCGGCAGTTCATTCCCAGCGTCGAGAAGGGCGTCCGCGCCCAGCTGGAGAAGGGCACCCTCACCGGCTTCCCGATGACCGATGTCCGGGTCACACTGTTCGACGGCAAGGCGCACTCGGTCGACTCATCCGACATGGCCTTCCAGTCGGCGGGCGCGCAAGCCATCAAGGACGCGGCCACCCTCAAGACAGTGGGCCTGCTGGAGCCGTTCGACGAGGTGGCCGTGACCATCGACGACGAGTACGTCGGTGCCGTGATGACCGACATCAGCAACCGGCGCGGCCAGGTACAGGGCACCGACTCCACGGGCTCTGGTCAGTCGACCGTGAAGGCGTTGGTTCCGGCCAACGAGCTCAACAACTACGCCATCGACCTGCGCGGGCTGGCCCGCGGCACAGGCTCGTTCACGCGCAGTTTCCACGGCTACGAGCTGATGCCTACCAACCTGACCCAGGAGTACCTGTCCAAGTAGCAGCCACCGAGTTCCACTAGGCTGCGGGGATGCACGTGGACGAAGCAGCTGCCGCCGAACGAGGCCACCGCAGGGTGGCCTCGTTCGTGCGTCGCAGCCCGCGCATGACGGCGTCGCAGCAGAAGGCCTGGCAACGCTGGCGAGAGCGCTACGTCCTGGACCTGCCACACGCCCAGGTGACCACCGACTTGTTGCCCCAGCCAACACTGGACGCTGAGCAGGTGTGGGGGCGCCGGGCTCCGCTGGCCGTGGAGATCGGCTCGGGAGCCGGGGAGAACCTGGTGGCCATGGCCGGTGCCCACCCAGACTGGAATCTGCTGGCGTTCGAGGTGTACGAACGCTCGGTTGCCGCCACCATGATTCGGCTGGCGGCCGAGGGCATCGACAATGTGCGGCTGGTGATGGCCGACGGCCGCCAGGGTCTGGAGCATCTGGTGGCACCAGGGGCCCTGCAGGAGTTGTGGACCTTCTTTCCCGACCCATGGCACAAGAAACGTCACCACAAGCGTCGCCTCGTCACCGACGAGTTCGCCGGTCTGGTGGCCAGCAGGTTGGCGCCGGGCGGGGTGTGGCGGCTGGCAACCGACTGGGACGACTACGCGCTGGCCATCAGGGAAGTCCTGGACGCCCGGCTTGATCTGGTGAATCCCCACGCCGTCGCAGGCAGCAGTGGCTGGGCACCCCGGTGCGCGCTTCGTCCGCTCACCAAGTATGAACTCAGAGGAATCCATGCCGGCCGCTCCGTACACGACCTCGTCTACCAGCGGGTGCCGGTGTGACCTCCGCCACGCAGCGCTGGCGCCTGGACATCGGCTACGACGGCACCGACTTTCGGGGCTGGGCAAGCCAGCCGAACCTGCGCACTGTGCAGGGCGAGCTCGAGGGGTGGCTGACCAGGCTGCTGCGACGCCCTGACCCGGTGCAGCTGACCGTTGCCGGGCGCACCGATGCAGGCGTGCATGCCAGGGCCCAGGTGGCACATCTGGATGTTGCGCTGGACTGCGAGCCGTCTCCTGCTGATCTGGCACCCCGGCTGCGTCGGGTGCTGCCGCATGACGTCGCGGTGCGGTCCGTGACGGCGGTCGGCGACGACTTCGACGCCCGTTTCAGTGCGCTGTGGCGTCGATACTGCTACCGGGTCTGGGATGACTGCTCGGAACCGGACCCGATCCGCCGGCGGGACGTGGCGACCATCCGCGGCACCCTCGACCTGACCAGCGTCAACGCTGCCGGGGCGAGCCTGCTCGGGTTGCGCGACTTCGCCCCCTTCAGCAAGCACCGCGAGGGCGCCACCACCATCCGTCAGCTCACCGCTTTGCACGCCGCCCGGCTCCACGACGAGTGCGGCACCGTCGTGTTCACCGTGCAGGCCGACGCTTTCACCCATTCGATGGTTCGGTCCCTGGTGGGGGCGCTCACCGCCGTGGGCACCGGGCGACGCGACCAGGCCTGGCTCGATCGGGTGGCGGCTCATCCGGTACGCCATAGCGAGGTGCTGGTGATGGTGGCCGGAGGGCTCACCCTGGAAGCGGTGGGCTACCCAGCCGATGACCAACTGGCCGCAAGGGCCAGACAGGCTCGCAGCCTGCGAACCCTGCCCGACCCGCAGCAGCCCGAACGTCCCAGAGAGGCAGGCCAGCGATGAGCCACTACTTCGAGACCCCCAGCGACCCCATCAAGCGTCACTCTGTGCATGCGCGCATCTGGGGACGAGACTACGACTTCACCTCCGCGAGCGGTGTCTTCTCGCAGGGCCGGCTGGACCTGGGAACCTCAGTGCTGCTGCGCGAGTGTGTCCCGCCGGCCCAGGCGGAGCGGTTGCTCGACCTCGGCTGCGGGTTTGGCCCGATCGCCGTGGCGCTGGCTGTCGAGGTCCCCGACGCTCACGTGGACGCCGTCGACACCAATGAGCGAGCCCTCCAGCTGACCACCGAGAATGCGGCAACCCATCTGGTCGGCGAAAGGGTGCATGCGCTCCTGCCGGACCAGGTGGCTGCCGACACCCGGTACGACGAGATCTGGTCAAATCCCCCGATCCGGATCGGCAAGCCGGCCCTGCACGAGCTACTGGCAACCTGGCTGCCACGGCTCAAGCCGGACGGCATGGCCTGGCTTGTGGTGGGCCGGAACCTGGGCGCCGACTCGCTGCAGGCCTGGCTGATCGCACAGGGCTGGGCCACCGAGCGCATCGCGTCCGCCAAGGGCTTCCGGGTCTTCAAGGTGACGCGCGCCGACCAGTCGTAGCCGCTGCCGGAATATCGGCGCGGAGCGTGATGTTATCTGAGAGACGATCGAGTGGTTGCCCGCCCGCAGCCACCACCCACCAGGGAAGAGGACACATGGCTGTTTACACGCTGCCCGAGCTGGATTACGACTACGACGCGCTGGAGCCGCACATCAGTGCGGCGATCGTGACTCTGCACCACGACAAGCATCACGCCGCCTATGTTGCGGGCGCCAACACGGCCCTTGAGAAGCTGGCCGCTGCTCGTGACGCTGGTGACCAGACTGCTATCAACAAGCTTGAGAAGGATCTTGCCTTCAACCTCGCGGGGCACATCAACCACTCCATCTACTGGAAGAACCTGAGCCCCACTGGCGGCGGCGAGCCCGACGGCGATCTCAAGGCCGCGATCGATCAGGATTTCGGCAGCTTCGAGGCTTTCCAGAAGCAGCTGAACGAGTCGGCCAAGGGCATTCAGGGCTCCGGGTGGGCAGTTCTTGCCTACGAGCCGCTCAGCGGGAAGCTGCTCACCCTCCAGGTCTACGATCACCAGTCCAACCTGCCGCTCGGTGCTGTGCCGCTGCTGATGCTGGACATGTGGGAGCACGCCTTCTACCTGCAGTACAAGAACGTCAAGGCTGACTACGTCGATGCCTACTGGCACATCATCAACTGGGCGGACGTCGCGGCGCGGCTCGCAGCCGCCAAGTGCAGCTGCTGACCCATCTCCCACTGGGATCAGCTGACGCAGACAACCTCAGCCACCCCCCGAGCCCGCAACGGGCGCGGGGGGTGGCTCTTTTCGTCAAGTCGTCGCTGAGCGCTCGCACCCCCTGAACGAGATCCTGAGGAAAACCACACACTGGTTTAAGGATTTCTCAGGATTCTGTTAGGATTGGGGCTGTTCCGAAGTGGAACGCAACCAAGCCAATGGGAGTAACGAGTGAAGAAGTCGACCATCGCCCTCGTCGCTGGCAGCGTCGTCGTCGCCAGCGTCTCGGTCACCGGGATCGCTGCGGCCGCCACCAAGGACATTTCGCTGAATGTGGACGGCGCCGCCACGTCCATGCGCACCACCGCTGCCACCGTCCAGGACGTGCTGGCCAAGCAGGACGTCAGCATCGGCGAGCACGACGTCGTCCTGCCGGCGGCCGACACCACGCTGCGCGATGGCACCCAGATCACCGTTCGTTACGGCCGCCAGGTGACGGCGACCATCGACGGCTCCACCCAGACGTTCTGGACGACTGCCAACACCGTCGACCAGGCCCTTGCCGAGCTCGGGCTGCTGTCCGACTCCAAGGTCTCCGTAGACCGTTCGCTGGCCCTTGGCCGTGAAGGCCTGACCTTCACGGCGGTCACGCCGAAGGCGGTCACCATTCGCCATGACGGTCAGACCCTGAACACCGAATCCACACATGCCACTGTCGCTGAGCTGCTTGCCGACAAGGGCATCGTCCTGGGTGACAACGACCGGGTCGACCCGGCGCCGGACACCGCCATCACGACTGACCTGAACGTCGTCGTGCAGCGCGTGCAGGTCACCCAGACGACCGAGAAGCAGCCGGTCGACTTCAAGACGACGAAGACCAACTCGGCCACCCTGGACAAGGGCAAGACCCAGACCAAGACCGAAGGACGTCAGGGCGAGAAGCTCGTCTCGCTGCAGATCGTGACCGTCGACGGTCAGCGGGAGAGCCGCAAGGTGCTTTCCGAGGAGATCATCACCGAGCCGGTCAACGCTGTGGTGCTGGTCGGAACCAAGACGTCGACGAACACCGGCGCGGCTGCTCCGGCATCCACTTCCGGGGTCAACTGGGACGCCATCGCCCAGTGCGAGTCCGGCGGCAACTGGTCCATCAACACCGGCAACGGTTTCTACGGCGGCCTCCAGTTCACCCCCGGCACCTGGGCCGCCAACGGAGGCACTGCTTACGCCTCCCGGGCCGACCTGGCCACCAAGGCACAGCAGATCGCCGCAGCAGAGAACGTGCTGAGGACCCAGGGCATCGGCGCCTGGCCGACGTGCGGCAAGCTTGGCTGAGCGTAACGACAACGCCGCTTGAGCAACTCGAACCGGTGTCGGACTGGCCATCAAACCAGTTCGGCACCGGTTCTGCGTGAACCGGGAAGCCCGGATGCCTGCGGGCGAAAAGAACTAGCTCTTCCAGGCCTTCCGCGCCGGCGCCCAAGACCCCTTGGCGGCCACCTCAGCATGGATCTCCAGCATCTTCGCCACCGACGCTGCCCAGCTGAACTGCTCGGCGCGGTCACGCGCTGCTTGGCGCAGTTCGGGCGACAGCCGATCGATCAGGCGCTGCGTGGCGTCGGCCAACCCAATCGGGTCAGGACTGCCGGATTCACCGCAACCGCCATCCACGAGCTCGTAGGCACCGCCACGGTCGCTGGTCACAACCGGGGTGCCGCAAGCCAACGCCTCGAGCACCGACAGCCCGAAAGTCTCGGTGGGGCAGACCGAGAAGCTGATGTCGCTGCGGGCATAACAACGAGCGACCTCATCGCGACCGTCCACAAAGCCGTGGAAGAACACCGGGGCGTCGCCAGCTTGTTCAGCCAACATCGCTGCGTCCGGGCCGGCACCGTACATGTGCAGCTGGACAGGGACCGAACGGCGGTGCAATTCCACTGCGGCTCGGACGCCGAGCTGGGGGTACTTCTCACGCGACATCCGGCCGACGTAGCAGATCTTGACCAGACCGTCTGCAACGGGGCTGCCCACCGCGGGGTTGAAGGTGTCCAGATCAACACCCAGTGGCACCAACCGGAGCTTGGCCCCGGTGTTGGCGAACTCGCCTTCCGAGTATCGAGATGTCACCACCACCCGGTCGAAATCGCCGGCCAGCCGACGGTTCAAGACCCCCACGATGGCTGCCACCCCGAACTGGCGACGCAGCAGGCCACCGAGCATGTCATCAAGACGCTCGTGACTGAAGAGCACAGAGCCGACACCGCGTCGCCTGGCCCAGCCTGCCGCTGGCGACAACGTCCACTTGTCGCTGACCTCGACACTGGTGGGACGAAACCGCTCCAGTACCTCGAAGACGCGCCATGGCTTGAAGATCATCCGGTAGGCCATCGAGATCCTGGGGGCAGCAACCTGGACGACGATTCCGTTTCCGGTCTCGTCAACCTGGTCCTTGGGACCAGGGATCACCAGGATCCGCTCATGGCCGGCTTCAACATAGCCGCGGCCCAACGACTCGATGGCCACCTTCATGCCGCCCGAGATGGGGCCGACGAAGTTCGCCAGTTGAGCAATACGCAGCTGTGTCATGGTTCTCCGTCAGTCCGTGGCAACGACTCTAGCAACAGCGCGCCGAGGGGCCGACAGGTACCTGGACGCAGCGAACCCCTGCACCGGCGGTGTCCCGTGAGGGACCCAGCCACGTGCAGGGGCTCGCCGTCGATCAGGCCTTGGCGTCGGCCTCGGGGGCGTCGTCCTCGACTGCTGCCGCCGGGGCGGAAACGGACTCCTCAACGACGACCGGCTCCTCTGCAGGAGCCTCGTCGGCGGGCGCCGCCTCGACCTTCGGGGCCTCAACAGGCTTCGGAGCAACCTTCTTCGCCTTCGACTTCGGCTTCACCTCTTCGAGCACCAGCTCGAGCACCACCATCGAGGCGTTGTCGCCCTTGCGCGGACCGATCTTGGTGATGCGCGTGTAGCCACCGTCCCGGCCAGCCATCTTGGGGGCGATTTCGGTGAACAACTCATGCACCACGGACTTGTCGGTGACCCGACGCAGCACCAGCCGACGCGAGGCGATGTCGCCGCGCTTGGCCTTGCTGATGAGCTTCTCGGCAAGCGGCTGCACGCTGTTCGCTCGGGTCTCGGTGGTCGTGATCCGGCCGTGCTCAAAAAGCTGGCTGGCCAGGTTGTTCAGCATGATCCGCTGGTGGGCGGCGCTCCCGCCGATCCGGGGACCCTTCATTGGCTTGGGCATTTCTCAGTTCTCCAATTTGTAGCTGCTGGCCACGAGGCCACAGCGCGGATGATGTTGGCGAGGTTGCCCCCACCGTTGCGGACTAGTACTGCTCGGTCTCGGCGTAATCCTGCTCGTCGTTCCCGAATCGTTCAGCTGCCAGCAGCGGATCGAAACCGGGAGAGCTGTCTTTGAGGCCCAGGCCCATTTCCGCCAGCTTCTGCTTCACTTCGTCAATCGACTTGGAGCCGAAGTTGCGGATGTCGAGCAGATCCTGTTCGCTGCGGCTCACCAGCTCGCCAACGGTGTGAACGCCTTCCCGCTTGAGGCAGTTGTAGGAGCGAACCGTCAGGTTCAGGTCCTCCACAGGCAATGCGAGGTCCGCGGCGAGCTGCTCGTCCACCGGCGACGGACCGATTTCGATCCCCTCGGCTTCCACGTTGAGCTCACGGGCCAGACCGAACAACTCCACCAGAGTCCGTCCCGCAGACGCGACGGCATCCCTCGGCTTCATGCACGGCTTGGTCTCGACCTCGACGATGAGCCTGTCGAAGTCGGTGCGCTGCTCGACGCGAGTCGCCTCGACCTTGTAGCTGACCTTGTAGACCGGCGAGTAGATGGAGTCCACGGCGATGCGACCGATTTCGGCATCGGGGTTGTTGTTGAGCGCGCTCGACACGTAGCCGCGGCCACGCTCGACAATCAACTCCATGTCGATGGCGCCCTCTTCATTCAGGGTGGCCAGGTGCAGCTCGGGATTGTGCACCTGCACGCCTGCCGGCAGTGCGATGTCGGCAGCCGTCACCTCGCCGGCACCCGCCTTGCGCAGGTACATGGCGACCGGCTCGTCCTCCTCGGACGAGATGACCAGGCTCTTGAGGTTCAGGATGATCTCGGTGAGGTCCTCGACGACGCCCGGCAGGGTGCTGAACTCGTGCTGGACGCCGTCCACCTTGATGCTGGTCACTGCTGCGCCCGGAATGGACGACAGCAGCGTGCGGCGCAAGGAGTTGCCGAGGGTGTAACCGAACCCCGGTTCGAGCGGCTCGAGAACGAACCGGCTACGGCATTCGCTGAGGACCTCTTCGGAGAGGGCGGGACGCTGGGCAATGAGCATGTGAATTCCTTTCCGCACCAACCACTATTTGATGATGCGAAGACAGTTGGGGTGCGGGAGTCCCCCGCACCCCAGTGCGTCGAACTTGGGGTCAGCGACTACTTGGAGTAGAGCTCGACGATGTTCTGTTCGTTGACGTCGATCACGATCTGCTCGCGAACGGGCAACTGGTGGACCAGGATGCGCATCCGGTTGGGCTTGACCGTGAGCCAGGCCGGGACCTCGCGATCGCCCCAGGTCTCGCGGGCGATAACGAACGGCGTCATGTTCAGCGACTTCTCGCGCACGTCGATGATGTCGAGCGGAGTGACCTGGAAGCTGGGGATGTTCACCCTCCGGCCGTTGACCAGGAAATGGCCATGGCTGACCATCTGGCGGGCCTGCCGACGGGTGTTGGCAAAGCCAGCACGGTAGACGACGTTGTCGAGACGCGACTCGAGGAGCTGCAGCAGCACGTCACCGGTCTTGCCCGGCAGCCGGCTGGCTTCCTCGTAATAGTGGCGGAACTGCTTCTCGAGCACGCCATAGGCGTAGCGAGCCTTCTGCTTCTCCTTGAGCTGCAGCGAGTACTCGGAGTCCTTCGTGCGGCCGCGACCGTGCACACCCGGGGGGTAGGGACGGCGCTCGAAGGCCTTGTCGTTGCCGACCAGGTCAGTCCCCAAGCGACGGGACTTCTTGGTCAAAGGGCCGGTGTAACGGGCCATGGGTTGATCAGTCCTTTTCTGAGAGCTCGACTGCGAGGCACGATCTGCCGTCAGCAGTCCATGGGTGGATTAGACGCGACGACGCTTCGGGGGGCGGCAGCCATTGTGGGGAGCGGGAGTGACGTCGGAGATGGCCCCGACCTCGAGCCCGACTGCACCCAGAGACCGGATGGCAGTCTCGCGACCTGAGCCCGGGCCCTTGACGAAGACGTCAACGCGCTTCATGCCATGTTCCATGGCACGACGCCCAGCAGCCTCAGCGGCCATCTGGGCAGCGAACGGCGTGGACTTGCGGGAACCCTTGAAGCCCACAGTGCCGGCCGAGGCCCAGCTGATCACGGCACCAGTGGTGTCGGTGATGGCGATGATCGTGTTGTTGAACGTGCTCTTGATGTGCGCCTGACCGACGACAACATTCTTTTTTTCCTTGCGACGCACCTTTGTCTTGGCGGCAGCGGCGCCCTTGCGGCCTGCAGTAGCCATAAGTTTTCTTGTTCTCCTGGAAGTCGGTGTTGTGATGGACAGCCGGCCGAGGGCTAGCGGGCCTTCTTCTTACCTGCGACGGCCTTCTTCTTGCCCTTGCGGGTGCGCGCGTTGGTACGCGTGCGCTGGCCGCGGACGGGCAGGCCGGCACGGTGCCGACGGCCCTGATAGGAGCCGATCTCGATCTTGCGACGGATGTCCGCGGCGACTTCCCGTCGCAGATCGCCCTCAACCGCGTAGTTGGCATCGATGAAGTCACGCATGGCGACGAGTTGCTGTTCGTCGAGGTCCTTCACCCGCGTGTCACCGCTGATGCCGGTGGCTTCCAGGATCTTGCTTGCACGGGTCTTGCCGATCCCGTAAACGTAGGTCAGTGCGACCTCAAGGCGCTTCTCGCGCGGAAGGTCCACACCTTCTAGACGTGCCATGTGGCAAATACCTTTCAATTCCGGCACCGTTCCCACGATGCCGCGAAGGTCTGAGGCGCGGAGCGTTCCCGTGGTTCCTCGTGCGCGCGGATCTGTCTTGCCGATCTGGCTGCTGGAGGCGGGCCCCGGCCTTCGCCCGGGGGTTCGACCGGTCCTGCCGGCCTTGCTCTCACGTTGTTGGTCGCCTGGCTGCGCCAGACGAATCTGTTGATCACCTGACCTTGCCAGGTGTGCCGGGTTTGCCGGCCTATTCAGTTGTCAAGAGGGCACACGAGGTGCCCGTTCTGCACTGAGCAGTTGCGCTCAGCCCTGGCGCTGTTTGTGCCGCGGGTTGGTGCAGATGACCCTGACAACCCCGTGGCGACGAATCACCTTGCAGTTGTCGCAGATCTTCTTGACGCTCGGCTGAACCTTCATCGAGCCTCTCCTCCAGAGCGACGTGCCCATTGACTGGCACGTCTTGTAGCTGTTGACCGCTGCCTCGGGGCAGCGGTCACTTGTGCCGGTAGACGATGCGACCACGCGTCAGGTCATAGGGGGACAGCTCGATCACGACACGGTCCTGCGGCAGGATACGGATGTAGTGCTGACGCATCTTGCCGCTGATCGTGGCGAGCACGCGGTGGCCATTCTCCAGCTCAACGCGGAACATCGCGTTGGGCAGCGCTTCGACAACCGTTCCCTCGAGCTCGAGGGCTCCCTCTTTCTTGGCCATCAACTCTCAATCTTTAGGACTGGACCCGCACCGGTGTCACACCGTTGACGGGATGGGCGATCCTGACTTGCCCAGAGGAACCTCTGGGGCCAAGTCACGGTCACCGCCGAATCACGCCTGCCACTGGGCAGGCTGAGCCGAAAGGACCGACATGCCATGATATGCGCGCGCAGTACCCTCCCCCAAATCACTACGGCGCAGGCGCGGCTTTCAGAGCCAAAGGAAGAGCAGCAGGACGATCAGTACGACGACGACGGAGAGGCCCCCGGCGACGTAGTACCAGGGCCTGAGCTGCTGGAAGCTGCTGGCGACCGGCTGCCGTTGCCCCATCGGAACCACCCCCGGCGGCGGTGCAAAACGGCCATCGTCCGCAACGGCGGGAGTGTTGACGGCCAACCGGGCAGGAAGCAGGTCAGCCACCGGGACGAGCTGGCCCTGGGTGGTGGCGCTGAACAGCCCGTCCAGCAGGCTCTGATACTGATCGGTGTCCAGGTCGCCGCGGGTGTAGGCCTCGTTGAGGCGAGACGCGAGGTCATCACGATCCGCGTCCTGGACGGGACGGTGCGGATCGTTACGGAACTTGGAAACGATCGGCAGCCCACTCACGCCGTCCACTCTAGCTGGCGTCCACGCCGGGCACCGAGCCCTGCCGACGAAGCCGGCCTGACTGCCTCGGCAGGCCATGGACAAATTTCGCGACAGCCTCCAACACCAACTAACATTCAGCCTGATCCAGTTCGCTGCGCCCGACTGTCGGGCTGCCGGAAGGAAGAGGACGTGATGACACGAATGCGATGCGCGAGGCTTTCCCGCCGCGCGCTCTGACATTCATGTCGGTTCCTCCGGGGACGGCGAGCAAGCGCGGCCGGGCGCCTCGCTGGCGCTGCCCAGCGCATGCCCAACGTCCCCCGGCGTCCCCGGACGCCCTGCCAGTCAGGACTCACCCGTGATTGACGTAACGCACCTCACCAAGGTGTATCCGGCCACCAGCCGGGACAATGCGCCAGTAACAGCTCTCAACGACGTCACACTGCACGTCGATCGTGGCCAGGTGATGGGCATCATCGGCCCGTCCGGCTCCGGCAAGACAACGCTCGGCCGGTGCCTCACGTTGCTGGAGAAACCCAGTTCGGGCTCCATCTCGGTGAACGGCGTGGACCTGACGTCGCTGACCGGCGACGCGTTGCGGACCCAGCGCCGGCGGATCAGCGTCATCTACCAGGACTTCAACCTGCTCAACTCACGCACCGCGATGGGAAACGTCGAACTGCCACTGCAACTGATCGGTGTGCCCAAGGCGGAGCGCCGCGAACGCGCCCAGGCGCTGCTGGAGCGCGTGGGGCTGAGCGACAAGGCGTCCGTACACCCGGCCCAGCTGTCCGGTGGTCAGCAGCAGCGGGTGGCGATCGCACGCGCCTTGATCAGTCAACCCGATGTGCTGGTCAGTGACGAGGCGACCAGTGCGCTCGACCCGGAGACAACCCAGTCGATCATTCGGCTGCTGCGTGGCTTGACCGACGAGTTCGGCCTCACCACCCTGCTGATCACCCACCAGATGGAAGTGATCAATCAGGTGGCCGACGCAATCGCCACCATTGAACACGGCCGAATCGCGAAGCTGGAAACCGTCGACCGAGCAAACCAGACAACCGACAGCGGGGAGCAGGTGACGCCGTGAGCGCAGACGTGATGTTCCGACTACTGGCAGAAGCCAGCGGGCAGACGCTGTACATGGTGGTGCTGTCCACCTTGTTCGCGGTCCTGTTGGGTCTGCCTCTGGGTGTGGCCGTCTACCTGACCGCACCTGGCGGACTCCAGTCGCACAAAGCGGTCAATCAGGGCATGGGCGCGATCATCAACGTCGGCCGCTCGGTGCCCTTCGTCATCATGCTCGTCGTGGTGGCCCCACTGACCCGGGTGATCACCGGCACCACGATCGGCGCGACTGCCGCGGTGGTGCCCCTCACCCTGTCAGCGGCGCCCTTCCTGGCACGCCTGGTCGAGACCTCCTTGCGCGAGATCCAGCCGGGCAAGATCGAAGCCGTCGAGGCAATGGGAGCCACCACCTGGCAACTGGTGAAGTACGTGCTGTTGCCCGAAGCCCTGCCCGGCCTGATCAGTGCGATCACCACCACCTTCATCTCGCTGATCGGGTACTCAGCCATGTCCGGCGCCATTGGCGGCGGCGGTCTGGGGGACGTCGCCATTCGTTACGGCTATCAGCGGAAGGTCTGGGAGGTCACGCTCTGGACGGTGGTGCTGCTGGTCGGGCTCACCCAGCTGGTGCAGCTGCTCGGCGACCGGCTCGCCAGGAAGTTGTCCTACCGATGATCGTGGCGGAACGATCCGCCGGCAGTCCCCACCAACCGACAGCACAAGTCCCGCCGACCTCCGGTCGGCACTGTTCACCACAATTGCAACTTCAGGAGAATCTCCATGACCATCACCAGAAAGATCGTGGCAGCACTGGCGCTCGGAACCCTGGCGCTGGCGGGCTGCTCCAGCAACGCCGCCAGTGACTCCAGTTCCGCTGTCACCACCGTCAAGGTGGGCGCCAGCCCAACGCCGCATTCCGACATCCTCAGTTTCGTCAACGAATCCCAGGCCGCGGCAGCCGGGATCAAGATCGACATCATCGAGTTCAGCGATTACGTGCAGCCGAACTCGGCGCTGGCAGACGGCTCGCTCGACGCCAACTACTTCCAGCACAAGCCCTACCTCGATCAGCAGATCGCCGAGAACGGTTTCAAGTTCTCCGTGGTCGCCACGGTGCACCTGGAGCCGATGGGCGTCTACTCCAAGAAGGTCTCCAAGCTGGCGGACCTGCCCGAGGGCGCCTCGGTGGGCATCCCCAACGACCCCACGAATGAAGGTCGCGCGCTGCTGATCTTCGCCCAGCAGGGTCTGATCACGCTCAAGGATCCGACGAACCTGAACTCGACCCCGATCGACATCGTCACCAATCCGAAGAACCTGCAGTTCAAGGAGTTGGAGGCTCCGCAGCTGCCTGTGTCGCTGCCCGACCTTGATGCGGCCGTCATCAACTCCAACTTCGCGTTGGGCGCCGGCCTCACCCCCAGCAAGGACGCCATCCAGATCGAGAGCCCCGAGAACAACCCGTACAACAACGTCCTGGTGGCTCGCACCGAGGACAAGGACAAGCCGGCAATCAAGAAGCTGGGCGAGCTGCTGTGCAGCGCTGAGACCCAGAAGTACATTCAGGACAAGTACCAGGGCGAGGTCATCCCCGCCTGCTGAGTATTCCGACAAGTCAGCGGCCCGTCCCCCACCGGGGCGGGCCGCTTTGACGTTCGGGCCGGGGCCACGGCGACTCCCAGGCCTGGCTCAGGGCAGCAACAGCGCCTTGATCGCCCTTCTCTCGTCCATGGCCCGGTAACCTTCGGCCACCTCGGACAGCGGCAGGGTGAGGTCGAACACCCGACCCGGCTCGATGTCACCGTGCAGCACCTTGCCCATCAGCCCCGGCAGGTACTCGCGAGTGGGCGCCATGCCGCCATGCACCCCCACATTGCGTCGGAACAACTCCTCGACGTCGAACTGGACCTCGTGCGGCAGCCCGACGTACCCCACCAGGCTGCCACTGCGGGTGCAGCCGACCGCCTGCCGCATCGCGGCATCGGTGCCCACGCACTCCAGCACCGCGTCGGCCCCCACTCCGGCTGTCAACGCACGCACCTGTTCGACTGCTTCGGCGCCGCGCTCGGTGACGATGTCGGTGGCTCCGAACGTTCGCGCCAATTCCTGGCGCCGTGGGTGCCGGCTCATCACGACGATCCGCTCCGCGCCCAGTTCGCGGCAGGCCAGCACCCCGCACAGCCCGACCGCGCCGTCACCGACCACCGCCGCCGTCATACCCGGCCCGACCCGCGCAGACACCGCGGCATGCCAGCCGGTGCCCATCACGTCGGACAGGGCCAGCAGGCTGGGGATCAGGTGCTCGTCGGGCGGCTCGGGCGTGGCCACCAAGGTACCGTCCGCCATTGGCACCCGGAGCAACTCCGCCTGGCAGCCGTCATACCACTGAAGGTGAGCGCAGTCCGACTGGAAGCCCGCCAGACATGCTGGACACCGGTTGCAGCAGGCGAAGAAGGGCCCCACCACGAACTGTCCGACCCTGACGTCCTTGACGGCCGGACCCACGGCCTCGACCACGCCACAGTACTCGTGACCAATGGGCACGGGCGCCGTGAACGTGTTGACACCGCGGTAATCCCACAGGTCGGAACCGCAGACGCAGGTTGCGGTCACCCGCACGATCGCGTCGGTCGGCTCCTGGATCACCGGGTCCGGCCGCTGGGTGAGTCGAATGTCGTATGGTCCGTACCAGATGGCTCCACGCATGGGCACAGACTAAGACCGGACGGCCGATCCGGGCGTTGGTCTCGAAGCCGAGCGCAGTCAGTCGCCCAAGGGCCTGAAGGGCACCCCACGGGCCCGCAGCTCGGTCTCGCCACCGTCCTCCTCGGTGAGCACCCAAACCCCACCTTCGACGATGGCGAAGGTGTTCTCCCAGTGCGCGGCGCGGGAACCGTCGAGGGTCTGCACCGTCCACTCGTCGTCGAGGACTCTGGTTCCCTCACCACCGAGGGTGATCATCGGTTCGATGGCCAGACACATGCCTGGCTGCAGCCTCGGCCCCCGATGGGGGCGACCGTGGTTCGGCACGTCAGGCTCCTGATGCATCTCGGAGCCGATGCCGTGGCCCGTGTACTCGCGGATGATGCCGAAACGGCGCCGGTGCGAACGAATGGACTTCTGGATGGCGCTGGAGATGTCAGTGACCCGCGACCCCTCGCCCATCCCGGCTGCCCCGGCCCACATCGCCAACCGAGAGGCTTCGATCAGTTCAACGGAGGGGGTGTCGATCACACCCACGGCGAATGTCCGGGCCGCATCCCCGTGCCAGCCGTCGACATGCGCCCCGAAGTCGATGCTGACGATGTCTCCTTCTGCCAGCACGATGTCGGAGGACGGGATGCCGTGCACGATGGTGTCGTTCACCGAGATACAGGCCACGGCCGGGTAGGGCGGAACTCCCCAGCCGGCGCCGTAGTGCAGGAAGCTGGACGCCGCGCCGGCGGAAGCCAGCAACTCCCGCGCCAGGGCGTCCAGCTCCAGAGTCGTCACACCGGGCACAATCCGCTCGCCCAGTGCCTTGAGGATGCGGCCCGTCAGCAAGCCTGCCCTGCGCATGGCCTTGATTTGCTCGGCGGTCTTGATCTGGACCCCACCCATGTTCAGCCCTGCTGCTTCTCGGCCAGCGCCGCAGCGATCCGGTCGCGCACCTCTTCCAGCGAACCGACGCCGTCGACGCGTAGCACCAGCCCCTGCCGGTCGTACTCGGCCAGCAACGGCTGCGTCTCTTGCTGGTACATCTCAAAACGACGCCTGATGGCTTCCTCGTTGTCGTCCGCGCGGCCTTCGATCTGAGCCCGTTTCAGCAGCCGGTCCGTCAGCAACGCCTCAGGCACCTCAAGCGCAATGGCCGCGTCCAACTGCTGGCCATGCGCCCCCAGGTACTCGTCCAAGGCCGCCACCTGGTGCAGGGTGCGCGGGAACCCGTCCAGCAGCCAACCATCAACAGCGTCAGGTTGACCCAGCCGATCAGCCACCAACTGCTCGGTGAGCTGGTCGGGAACGAACTCGCCGGCAGCCATGATGGCCTCCACCTGCTGGCCCAGCGCCGTCTTCCGGGCGACATTGTCCCGGAAGATGCTCCCCGTGGAAATTGCCGGAACACCGAAATAGTTGGCCACGCCCACTGCCTGGGTCCCCTTGCCAGCTCCTGGCGCACCCATGATCAACAGCCTCATGATCCAGTCCCTTCGTCGTTGAAGATCATCACGGTGCTACCAACTTACTTGAGGAAACCCTCGTAGCTGCGTTGTTGCAGCTGTCCCTCGATCTGTTTCACGGTGTCAAGACCGACCCCGACGATGATCAGGATGCTGGTGCCACCGAACGGGAAGTTCTGGTTGGCGCCCAGATACACCATCGCCAGAGTGGGCAGCAGCGAGATCAGCGCCAGATAAAGGGCGCCAGGAGCGGTCAACCGGGACAACACGTAGGCGAGGTAATCCTCTGTCGGTTTACCGGCCCGGATCCCGGGAATGAAACCGCCGTACTTCTTCATGTTGTCGCTCACCTCGACCGGGTCAAAAGTGATGGCGACGTAGAAATACGTGAAGAAGATGATCAAGGTCAGGTAGATGACGTTGTACCAGACGGATTGGCCGCTACCACTCAGGTTTATCGTGATCCACTCGGCGATCCTGCCCTGGGAGTTGAACATGGTGTAGAGCACGGGCAGATAGAGGATCGAGGACGCGAAGATGACCGGAATGACACCAGCCTGGTTGACCTTCAACGGAATGTAGGTCGTGCTGCCACCAAGCAGCCGATTCCCCACCATGCGCTTCGCGTACTGCACCGGGATGCGCCGCTGCGCCTGCTCCACGAAGACCACACCCGCCATCACCAGCAGGCCCACTGCCAGCACCAGGATGAACACCACCAGACCCTTGTTGCCCGGCGAGGCCGTCCGGATGGACCACATGGCACTCGGGAACTGGGCCGCGATCTGCGTGAAGATCAGGATCGACATTCCGTTGCCGATGCCCCGGTCAGTGATCAGCTCACCGAACCACATGATGATCGACGTCCCGGCGGTCATCGTCAGGATCATCACCACGATGGCGAACAGGCCGGTGTCATAGACCACAGACTGCGCGCAGCCCTGGAACAGCTGACCGTTCACGGCCAACATGGTGAACGAGGTTGCCTGCATGACGGCCAGCCCGATCGTCACCCACCGGGTGTACTTCGTGATCTCCTGCTGACCGGCCGCCCCCTCCTTCTTCAGGGTTTCCAGTCGCGGGATGACCACCGTCAGCAATTGCATGATGATCGAACTCGTGATGTAGGGCATGATGCCCAACGCGAAGATGGTCAGTTGGAGCAGAGCCCCACCGCTGAACATGTTGATCATGGTGTACAGGCCGGCCTGGGAGCCGGTGCTGGCGATGTTCGCACACTCGCGAATTGCCGCAATGTTCACATTCGGCACGGGCACGCCCACCGAGCCCAGCCGGAAGAGCACCAGGATGAACAGCGTGAACAAGAGTTTCTTGCGAAGCTCCGGCGTCCGGAACACGCCGGCGAAGGAGGAAAGCATCCGGACCCTCTCTAGACGAGACATGACGGGCCAGACCAAACACCCCAGCCTGACCTGACCAGCCAGGCCGACGGCCCAAACCAGCCTTTGAAGCTTAGCAAGACGCTCGTCGCATCCCTATTCAGTCCGAAGCACTCCAGCTCAACGGTGCAACGCGTCACTTCGGCCTGGCAACACAATAAAACGGTGGAGGACGGTTCTGATGAACCGTCCTCCACCGTCTGCTGTGCAGTTGATCAGAGCGCCGTGGCTGTTCCGCCGGCCTGCTCAATCTTGTCCTTGGCCGTGGCCGAGAACTTGTCGGCTGTGACGTCGAGTTTGACGCCCAGATCGCCCTGGCCGAGGACCTTGACGGGGCGGCCGGCGCGAACAGCACCCTTGGCCACCAGATCGTCAACGGTCACGGTGCCGCCGTCAGGGTAGAGCTCGGACAGTCGCGCAATGTTGACGACCTGGAACTCCTGACGGAAGGGATTCTGAAAGCCACGCAGCTTGGGAATCCTCATGTGCAGCGGCATCTGGCCGCCCTCGAAACTCTCCGGAACGCGCTTGCGAGCGCCAGTTCCCTTGGTGCCGCGGCCAGCCGTCTTGCCACCCTTGCCGCCCTCACCACGACCGACGCGGGTCTTGGCTTTCTTCGCCCCTGGCGCCGGACGCAAGTCATGAAGCTTGATCGGCATGTCAGTTCACCTCTTCCACGGTCACCAGGTGACGAGCCGCACGAATCATGCCCTTGATCTCGGGCCGATCCGGGTGCTCCACCTGGTCACCAATCCTCTTCAGCCCCAGGGCGCGAAGGCTCGCGCGGACAGCGGGCTTCTCGCTGATGCTTGACTTGTGCTGGGTCACTCTCAGGACTGCCATCAGACCGTCACCCCTTCCCTGCGTGCCCGCAGGATCGCAGCGGGAGTGACGTCCTCAACCGTCTTGCCGCGGCGCATGGCGACTGTCTCCGGCGCCTCCAGCATCTGCAGCGCCTCCACAGTGGCATGCACCACGTTGAGGGCATTCTGCGAGCCGAGCGACTTGGCGAGCACGTCGTGCACGCCTGCGCACTCCAGCACCGCACGAGCCGCGCCGCCGGCGATCACACCGGTACCGGGGGAAGCCGGCCGCAGCATCATGACGCCGGCAGCCTTCTCACCCTGAACAGGATGCGGAATGGTGCGCTGCACCATCGGCACCTTGAAGAAGTGCTTCTTGGCTTCCTCAACGCCCTTGGCGATGGCTGCCGGCACCTCCTTGGCCTTGCCGTAGCCCACACCCACGGTGCCCTGGCCGTCACCGACAACCACGAGCGCCGTGAAGCTGAAGCGACGACCGCCGCGCACAACCTTGCTCACCCGGTTGATGGCGACAACCCGCTCGAGGTATTCGCTCTTGTTGCGTTCTTCGCGCTGGCCGCCACGACGGTCGTCACGGCCACGACGCTCGCCACCCTGGCCGCCTTCGCGGCGCTGGGATCCACTCATCGTTAGTTCAACCTTTCCGTCGTGTCTCAGAGCCCAAGGCCGGCTTCGCGCGCTGCATCAGCCAGCGCGGCGATTCGACCGTGGTACTTGTTGCCTGCGCGGTCGAACACAACCTGTTCGACGCCGGCTTCCTTGGCACGCTTGGCGATCAGCGCGCCAACCTGCTTCGCCTTGTCGGTCTTGTCGCCGCCACCGGCACGCAGCTCGGGCTCCATCGTCGACGCGCTGGCCAGCGTGCGGCCCGCCACGTCGTCGATCACCTGGACAAGCGTGTGCCGGCTCGACTTGGTAACCACCAGCCGGGGACGATCGGCGTAACCGAACACCTTCTTGCGTCCACGAGCCTGACGACGCGCGCGGGAGGCCGTCTTCTTGGAGAGTCCCTTACGGACACCCAGAGAAATACCCATGCCTACTTACCAGCCTTTCCGACCTTGCGGCGCACATGCTCGCCTTCGTAACGCACACCCTTGCCCTTGTAAGGCTCGGGCGGACGAATCTTGCGGATGTTGGCCGCGATCTCTCCCACGACCTGCTTGTCAATACCCTGGATGTTGAACACCGTTGGCTTGTCGACGGTGAAGGTGATGCCCTCGGGGGCGTCAACGACAACCGGATGCGAGAAGCCCAGGTTGAACTCAAGCTGGGTCGGCGACTTCTGGATGACGCGGTAGCCAACACCGACGATCTCCAGCTTCTTCGTGTAGCCCTCCGACACGCCCACGACCATGTTGTTGATCAGGGTGCGCGTCAGGCCATGCAATGAGCGGTTCGACCGCTCATCGTTGGGACGCTCGACAACCAGCTGGCCGTCGTCGTTCCGCTTGACTGTGATGGGCTCTCTGACGCTCAGGGTCAGGGATCCCTTGGCACCCTTCACCGCGACGTCCTGGCCATCAAGTGTGACCTCGACACCGGACGGGACGGTGATCGGGAGTCTGCCAATTCGTGACATCTGTTTATCTCCTCTTCAGTCTCGTCGGGTCACCAGACGAAGGCGAGCACTTCGCCGCCAACGGATTTCTCATGGGCCTGCCGGTCAGTGAGCAGACCCTGCGAGGTGGAAATGATCGCAATGCCCATCCCACCCAGGACCTTGGGCAGGTTGGTGGCCTTGGCGTAAACACGCAGGCCAGGCTTGCTGATGCGTCGCAGGCCGGCGATCGACCGCTCGCGAGCGTCGCCGTACTTGAGCTTGACGGTAAGGGTCTTGCCCACCTCGCCTTCACCGGGATCCTTTACCTGGTAGTCGGCGATGTAGCCCTCCTGCTTGAGGATCTCGGCGATACCCGCCTTGATCTTCGAGCTCGGCATGCTCGCGGAGTCGTGAAACGCCTGATTGGCGTTGCGCAGACGGGTCAGCATGTCTGCGATCGGGTCAGTCATGGTCATGGCTTGTGGCCTCTTTCTCGCGGCGGTTTCCGTAGCTCAGGCGTTTGACCGCCGATGCCATCCCGGACCTGCTGCGTTGGGAACTTCTGGTGGATGGTGAGCGGACTCACCAGGACGACTTGACGACGCCGGGCAGTTCGCCGCGATGGGCGAGCTCACGAATGCAGACGCGGCACAGCCCGAACTTGCGGTAAACCGAGCGCGGACGCCCACAACGCTGACAGCGGGTGTAGCCCTGGACGGCGAACTTCGGCTTGCGGGACTGCTTGACCTTGAGTGCGGTCTTTGCCATGGGTCAATGCCTCACTTACTCTTCTTGCCGGTGTAACGGGGGCGAGTCGGCTTCGCCTTGGGATCATCAACAGCCTTGAACGGGAAGCCCAGCTGAGCCAGCAGCTCCCGACCCTCCGCATCGTTCCCGGCGGAGGTCACGAAAGTGATGTCCATGCCACGCACCCGGTCGATCTTGTCCTGGTCGATCTCGAGGAACATGACCTGTTCGCTGAGGCCGAAGGTGAAGTTTCCGCGACCGTCGAACTGGTTGGAGTTCAGACCACGGAAGTCGCGGATACGAGGCAGCGCGAGCGACAACAGCCGATCTGCGAACTCCCACATCCGGTCACCGCGCAGCGTGACGTGGCAGCCGATGGCCTGGCCTTCACGCAGCTTGAACTGGGCGATCGACTTGCGAGCCTTGGTCACCTGGGGCTTCTGACCGGTGATGGCAGCGAGGTCCTTGATGGCCCCGTCCATGACCTTGGAATCGTGCGACGCGTCGCCGACACCCATGTTCACCACGATCTTGACCAGCCCCGGGATCTGCATGGGATTCTCATAATTGAACGTCTGCTGCAGCGACGGGACGATTTCGTCACGGTACCGCTGCTTCAGCCGCGGCATCACGGCAGCGTTGGAGCGGTTCTCGACAGCCTTCTTGTCAGCCTTGGGGCTTTCGGTGGTGTTCGTCTTCGTGGCCATCAGATCTCCTCCCCGGTCTTGCGGGCGATCCTCTTGCCCCGAGTGCCCTGGTACTCCGAACCATCGGGACGCACCTTGGTGACTTCCTCACGCTTCTTGCCGGTGCGAGTCACGACGTCCTTGCCATCGATCTTGACGACCAACTGGACGTTGGACACATGGATCGGGTTCTCGGACGAGATGACGCCGCCCTTGATCTGGGCGCCGGTGGTCGGGTTGACCGAATCCTTGGTGTGCCGTTTCACGACGTTCACACCCTGAACGGTGACGCGCTCATCCTCGCGGAAAACGGCGAGCACTTCACCGATGACACCCTTGTCCTTGCCAGCGATGATCTTGACTCGATCACCCTTCTTGACGCGCAGGTGCTTCGTCACTCAGATCACCTCCGGGGCAAGGGAAACGATGCGCATGAACTTCTTCTCGCGCAGCTCACGGGCGACCGGCCCGAAGATACGGGTACCACGGGGCTCGCCGTTGGGCTGGATGATGACGGCTGCGTTCTCGTCGAACTTGATGTACGAACCGTCGGGACGACGGTGTTCCTTGGCGGTACGGACGATCACTGCCTTGACGATGTCGCCCTTCTTCACGCTGCCACCGGGAATGGCGTCCTTGACCGTGCACACGATCGTGTCACCGAGCCCGGCGTAGCGACGCATGGAACCACCGAGAACACGGATGCACAGGACTTCCTTGGCACCAGTGTTGTCGGCGATTCTTAGTCGCGTCTCCTGCTGGATCATTTCTTCTCCTCTGCCCCACTGGTTCCCCCACTGTCATGGAGGCCTGATGGAGCTTGTTGTTGACCCCTGGATTTTGCCAGGGGGCGGACAGCGACGCCCGGCGGGTCGACGCTGGTTTGCTTGAGAGGCGAGCGATGCTCGTGCTCGAGCTGCGGACTACTACTTTGCCTTCTCGAGGATCTCGAGCAGACGCCAGCGCTTGGTGGCGGACAACGGCCGGGTCTCCATGATCCGTACGCGATCGCCAACACCGGCTTCGTTGTTGTCGTCGTGGGCCTTCAACCTGATGCTCTTGGTCATGACCTTGCCGTACAGCGTGTGCTTGACCCGGTCTTCGACCTTGACGACGATCGTCTTGTCCATCTTGTCGCTCACCACATAGCCCTCACGGACCTTGCGGCCCGGGCGGTGCTCGGTGTTGGTGTTCTCAGTCATGCTCAGGCTTTCTCTTCAAGATCGGGGTCGGCCACGATGCCCAGGTTGCGTTCCTGGATCACGGTGTAGATGCGGGCGATGTCCTTGCGGACCTCACGCAGACGACTCTGGTCTGCCAGTTGGCCGGTGGCCGCCTGGAAACGAAGGCCGAACAGCTCTTCCTTCAGCGCGACGACCTGGGCGTTCAAATCCACCCGGGAGAGACCGCGCAGTTCCGCGGCCGTGCTCTTGGTCTTTGCCATGTCAGATCTCACCTGCTTCGCGCTTGATAAAACGCGCCTTGATCGGGAGCTTGTGAATTGCCAGGCGCAGGGCTTCACGAGCTGTGGTCTCATCAACACCGGACAGCTCGAAGAGCACACGCCCCGGCTTGATGTTGGCGACCCAGAACTCCGGAGTGCCCTTGCCTGAACCCATTCGGGACTCGGCGGGGTGCTTGGTGAGCGGACGATCCGGGTAGACGCAGATCCACACCTTGCCACCACGCTTGATGTGACGGGTCATGGCGATACGGGCCGCCTCGATCTGACGGTTGGTCAAATACGTTGGCTCCAGAGCCTGGATGCCGAACTCACCGAAAGCAAGCTTGGTGCCACCCTTGGCCATGCCATCACGGGAGGGACGGTGCTGCTTGCGGAACTTCACTCGACGAGGAATCAGCATGCTCAGGCTCCTGCGGTTTCAACGGGGGCGGTCTCCTGGACTGCACCCGGGTTCTCAGCGGCCTCGGCACGACGGCGGCCACCCCGCTCGGGGCGTTCCGGACGACCGGGACGACGCGTCGGACGACGGCTTCCGGGGGCTGCGTTGCGCGCGGCCTTCTGGGCGGCACGTTCAGCGCGGGTACCGCTGACGTCGCCCTTGTAGATCCAAACCTTGACACCGATGCGGCCGAAGGTCGTACGGGCCTCGTAGAAGCCGTAGTCGATGTCGGCGCGCAACGTGTGCAGCGGCACCCGGCCTTCGCGGTAGCCCTCGGAGCGGCTCATTTCGGCGCCTCCCAGACGCCCGGAGCACTTGATCCGGATGCCCTGCGCACCGGCGCGCATTGCGGTCTGCTGGGCCTTGCGCATCGCACGGCGGAACGCCACGCGGGCGCCAAGCTGCTCGGCGACGCCCTGGGCGACCAGCTGGGCATCAATCTCGGGATTCTTGACCTCGAGGATGTTCAGCTGCACCTGCTTGCCGGTCAACTTCTCCAGCTCAGTGCGCACCCGCTCCGCCTCGGCGCCGTTGCGTCCGATCACGATGCCGGGCCGCGCGGCGTACAGGAAGATGGTGACCCGCTCACCGCGACGCTCGATCTCGACGGAGCTGACGCCCGCGCGATCGAGGCTCTTGGTGAGCCAGTTACGGATCTTGGAGTCCTCGCCCACGAACTGCGAGTACTGCTTCTCCGAGTACCAGCGGGCCTTGTGGTCAGTCGTGATACCGAGACGGAAGCCGTTCGGGTTTACTTTTTGGCCCACGCTCAGGCTCCCTTCTTGCTTTCGGACTTGGTGGTCGCGGGCTTCGCTGCGCGAGGCTCCACCACCGCCGTGATGTGGCTGCTGCGCTTCAGCACGCGGCTGGCCGAACCCTTGGCGCGGGGGCGGATGCGGCGCATGGTGACGCCCTCATCCACGAACACCTGCGACAGGTAGAGGTCGTCAGCCCGCAGCCCTTCGGTCGACTCGGCGTTCGCCACAGCGGAGGCGACCACCTTGTAGACAGGGTCACTGGCAGCCTGGGGTGCGAACTTCAGTGCAGACAGGGCGTCGCTGACACCCATGCCACGCACCAGGTCGACCACGCGCCGAACCTTGGTCGGGCTCATCCGGACGTGACGCGCGATGGCGTACGAGCCAGGACGATCCCCGAGCAGGGCAAGGCGACGGCTGGGCCGCTCGTTGTTTTTGCTCATAGTTTGATCAGTTCCTTCTCTCGCAGGCTCAGCGCCGGCGGGCCTTCTTGTCGTCCTTCACGTGTCCACGGAAAGTGCGCGTCGGGGCGAACTCGCCGAGCTTGTGACCGATCATCGACTCGGTGACGAACACCGGGACGTGCTTGCGGCCGTCGTGCACCGCGATGGTGTGACCGAGCATGTCGGGAACCACCATCGAACGGCGCGACCAGGTCTTGATGACGTTCTTCGTACCCGCTTCGTTCTGGACACTTACCTTCTTCAGCAGGTGTCCATCGACGAACGGGCCCTTCTTCAGGCTGCGTGGCATGTTCTTCAGGCTCCCAATCAGCGCTTCTTGCCGGTCTTGCGGCGACGGACGATCATCTTGTTGCTGGCCTTGTTCTTGTCACGGGTGCGACCCTCGGGCTTGCCCCAGGGGCTCACCGGGTGACGACCACCCGAGGTGCGACCCTCGCCACCACCGTGGGGGTGGTCGTGCGGGTTCATGACAACACCACGCACGGACGGGCGAACACCCTTCCAACGCTTGCGGCCCGCCTTGCCCCAGTTGATGTTGGACTGCTCGGCATTGCCCACCCCGCCGACAGTGGCGCGGCAGCGGATGTCGACCATGCGCATCTCACCGGAGGGCATCCGTAGCGTGGCGTAGCGGCCTTCGCGGGCGACCAGCTGGATGGATGCACCAGCCGAGCGACCCATCTTGGCGCCGCCACCCGGGCGCATCTCGACCGAGTTCACGGTGGTGCCCACCGGGATGTTGCGCAGCGGCAGGTTGTTGCCCGGCTTGATGTCCGACTCGGGGCCCGACTCGATCATGGCGCCCTGGCGCAGACCGCTGGGACAGATGATGTAGCGCTTCTCCCCATCGGCGTAGTGCAGCAGCGCGATCCGGGCGGTGCGGTTCGGGTCATACTCGATCTCAGCGACCTTGGCCGGGACACCGTCCTTGTCGTAGCGCTTGAAGTCGATGATGCGGTAGGCCTGCTTGTGCCCCCCACCAATGTGACGGGTGGTGATGCGGCCGGAGTTGTTGCGGCCACCGGTCTTCGGCTTGGGCGCCAGCAGCGACTTCTCTGGCGTCGAGCGAGTCAGTTCGGCGAAGTCGGCGACGCTGGAGCCACGACGGCCCGGCGTGGTCGGCTTGTACTTACGAATAGCCATGAGGTCTCTTCGTTCCTTCTTCTCTGCGCTTCGCGTCCCGGTCAGGCGACCGGAGCTCCGAAGATGTCGATCCGCTGACCCTCGGCGATGGTCACGATGGCACGCTTCTGATCAGCGCGTTTGCCGACGCCCACACGGGTGCGGCGCTGCTTGCCCACACGATTGAGGGTGTTGACCCCGATCACGGTGACGTTGAACACCTGCTCAACGGCGATCTTGATCTCGGTCTTGTTGGCATGCGGTGCCACGACGAAGGTGTACTTGTTCTCGTCGATGAGCCCGTAGCTCTTCTCGCTCACAACCGGAGCCAGCAGGATGTCGCGCGGGTCGCGAATCTTGAGGGTGTTCACTTCGCGTCCTCCTCGGTGGACTTGCCGCGAGCGGTGCCGGCAACGTAGGCGTCCAGGGCAGCCTTGGTGAAAACCACCGCATCGGACATCAGCACGTCGTAAGCGTTCAGCTGGTCGTAGGCCAGCACATGGACGCCGGGGATGTTGCGCAGGCTGAGCCAGCCGACTGCGTCACTGCGTTCAAGCGCCACCAGGTAGCGCTTGAAGTCGCCCACACTGGCCAATGCCTTGACAGCGGCCTTGGTGCTGGGTGCATCGCCCGCAGCGAAGCCGTCGATGACAAACAGCCGCCCGTCGCGATTGCGGTCGGACAAGGCACCGCGCAGAGCTGCCGCGATCATCTTCTTCGGGGTCCGCTGGGCGTAGCTACGCGGATGCGGACCGAACACCACACCACCGCCGGTGAACTGCGGGGCGCGACTGGAGCCCTGCCGCGCACGGCCGGTGCCCTTCTGGCGCCACGGCTTGCGGCCGCCGCCCCTGATCTCACCACGGGTCTTGGTGGAGTGCGTGCCCTGCCGCGCTGCCGCCTGCTGGGCGACCACGACCTGGTGCATCAAAGGAACGTTCGCCTGCACGTCGAACAGCCCACCGGGCAGCTCGACGGAGCCGGTCTTCTTGCCTTCGACGCTCAGCACGTCAATCTTCTGGGCCTCGTTCATGCGACTTCACCCTTCTTGGCCGCGCTGCGCACCACGACGAGCGAGCCCTTGCTGCCGGGGATGGCGCCACGAACGACGATCAGCCCCTTCTCGGCATCGACCGAATGCACGGTCAGGTTCTCAACGGTCTTGCGGACATTGCCCATCCGGCCGGCCATCTTCATGCCGGGGAACACGTGGCCAGGCGTGGAGCAGTTGCCGATCGAGCCGGGCGCACGGTGCTTGCGGTGCACGCCATGGCCTGCACCCAGGCCACGGAAACCGTGCCGCTTCATGACACCGGCGGTGCCCTTGCCCTTGGTGACGCCGATGACGTCGACGATCTCGGCCGGCGCGAACGTGTCCGCGGTCAGTTCCTGACCCAACGAGTACTCTGCGGCGTCCTTGGTGCGCACCTCGACCAGGTGGCGGCGCGGCGTGACGCCGGCCTTGTCGAAGTGACCAGCCTCAGGCTTGGTCGTCTTGCGGGCCTTCTTGGCGCCGTAGCCGAGCTGAACGGCGGAGTAGCCGTCGAGCTCGGGAGTGCGCACCTGGGTGACGACACACGGCCCGGCCTGGATCACGGTCACCGGAACGATGCGGTTGTTCTCGTCCCACAGCTGGGTCATGCCGAGCTTGGTGCCCAGCAGTCCCTTCACTTTGCGTTCGTTGGTCATATCTGTTCAGCGCCTCACGGTAGCTTGATCTCGATGTCGACACCCGCCGGCAGGTCGAGACGCATCAGCGAGTCAACCGTCTTGGGCGTCGGTTCGAGGATGTCGATGAGCCGCTTGTGGGTGCGCATCTCGAAGTGCTCGCGGCTGTCCTTGTACTTGTGGGGCGAACGGATGACGCACCACACGTTCTTCTCTGTCGGCAGCGGCACCGGGCCGGCGACCTTTGCACCCGTACGGGTGACGGTGTCGACGATCTTGCGCGCCGACGAGTCGATGACTTCGTGGTCATAGGCGCGGAGCCTGATGCGGATCTTTTGTCCCGCCACGGTTCTTCCTTCTACTCGTCCCTACAGTGTCCGGTAGTCCGGCTGGGCTGCCCGGACCTTCTTGGGCTACAGAACCCGGACCTGAATCCGGGCCTTTTGGCCCTGTATCTTTGCTAGTCAAAGCTATGTTCCCTCGACCCACGTGGTCGCGCGTGTCGCGTGCCCGGTTCGGACACCCTGACAAGTCTCTGCCTGGATGTCGCATCCCGACGCAGCACGACCGGCCAACTCAGTTCCTGAGCGACCTGCCCAACCACATTGGCCCTGCCTGTTGCCTGCCTGCCGGCGCTACGACCAGGACGTTCGGTCTTGATCGATGAACCCGCGGCGGCCCCAAGGGAGCAACCGAATTATTGTGACATGGATCCAGCAACACACAAAATCGATCAGACCGACAACGAGGCCCGCAGACGGGCCAAACGCGTCAGCGTGGCGTCCCGGCCCAGGATCTCGATCGATTCGAACAGTGGTGGCGAGACCCGTTTGCCGCTCAAGGCGACCCTGACAGGATTGAATGCGAACCGGGGCTTGAGGCCCAGCCCCTCCACCAGAGCAGCACGCAGTGCACGTTCGATGGACTCCGCCGAGAACTCGTCCAGATCGGTCAACGCAGATGCGGCCGCGTCCAACACCGCCCCGGCGCCGTCCGTCAACTGAGCTCGGGCATCGTCCTCGATCACGATGTCCTCATCACGATCGAAGAGGAACTGGATCTGGGGCAACGCGTCGGCCAGTGTCACCAGGCGCGGTTTGATCATGGCGGTGGCCTTGCGCACGAGCAACACCGCTCGCTCGTCGGGGTCGACGGGCCACTGCCCGTTCACCACCAGATGGGTGACGATCCGGGCGCCCAACTCGTCATCGCCCAGTTCGCGGATGTAGTGCCCGTTGAGCCAGTCGAGCTTGGACATGTCGAACACCGGGCCCACCGTGTTCACCTTGGCCCAGTCGAAGTGCTCGACGAAGTCATCGAAGCTGGCGACTTCGTGCTCATCATCGACCGGGGGGTAGGCGAGCAACTGCAGGAAGTTGCGAACAGCTTCCGGCAGATAGCCCTGTTCACGGAACCACAGCAGACGAGCGGCTGGATTCTTGCGCTTGCTGATCTTGGACTTGTCGGTGTTGCGCAGCAACGGCATGTGGGCGAACTGGGGCGGCTCCCAACCCAACCACTTGTACAGCAGCAGGTGCTTGGGGGTGGAGCTGATCCACTCCTCGCCACGGACCGCAGTGGTGATGTTCATCAGGTGATCGTCGACGACGACAGCCAGGTGATAGGTCGGGTAGCCATCCGCCTTCAGGATGACCTGGTCGTCAGGGCGCGGGGCCCTGACCTCGCCACGGATCAGATCAGCGAAGGTGAGCTCGACGTCATCCGGGATGTACATCCGGACCACCGGCGCTTCGGTGAACCCCGGCAGCTTGGCCCGCTCCTGTTGGGTGAGCCCGTGGCAGCAGCGATCGTAACCGGTCACTGACTGCTTGGTGCGCTCCTGCTCGGCTCGCATGTCCTTGAGGCGGTCCTGGGAACACCAGCAGTGATAGGCGTGACCGGCTTCGATCAACTGGGCGACATAAGGTTGATACCTGTCGAGGCGCTCGGACTGCCGGTACGGACCGTACGGGCCGTCCACATCAGGCCCCTCGTCGTGCTTGAGCCCAAGCCAGGCCAGCGTTTCGAAGATCTGTTCCTCGGAGCCTGCCACCTGCCGGTTCTGGTCGGTGTCCTCGATGCGCAGGATGAACTGCCCCCCGGTCTTGCGAGCCCAGGCCAGGTCGAAAAGCGCCTGGTAGGCGGTACCGACGTGGGGGTCGCCGGTCGGCGAAGGAGCAACTCGGGTGCGGGCGGGCGTCAGGTCAGCAGTCATGATCCGCAAATCCTACCGGGGACCTCGGTCAGCCCCGAATCAGTTCAAACCCGACGCCGGGCCCGCCGACCAGCGTGCTACCTTGTCGCCCATGAGCGACCCTGACGTGACCAGCAGTGCCAACGATTTCATCCGCGACATCGTGGCGCAGGACATCGAGCAGGGCACCTACGGGGGCCGCGTGCAGACGCGGTTTCCACCGGAGCCGAATGGCTACCTGCACATCGGTCACGCCAAGGCCATCACCGTCGACTTCGGCATTGCCGACCGGTTCGGCGGCATCTGCAACCTGCGTCTCGACGACACCAATCCCGACACCGAGGAGAGCGAGTACGTCGAGTCGATCATCGAGGACATCGAGTGGTTGGGTTTCCACCCCAACCAGGTGCTGCACGCCTCGGACTACTTCGGTCAGCTCTATGAATGGGCCGAACACCTGATCAACGCCGGCAAGGCCTACGTCGACGACCAGGACGGCGACACCATCAGCACCCAGCGCGGCGGCTACGGCAAGCCCGGCATCGACAGCCCCTACCGCGGCCGGACGCCCCAGCAGAACCTTGATCTGTTCCGTCGGATGAGGGCGGGCGAGTTCCCCGACGGCACCCGGGTGCTGCGCGCCAGGATCGACATGAACGCCGAGAACATGGCTTTGCGTGACCCAGTGATGTACCGCATCAGGCACGCCACCCATCACAACACCGGCGACCAGTGGTGCATCTATCCGAACTACGACTGGGCCCACGGCCAGAGCGACGCCATCGAGGGAGTCACGCACTCGATCTGCACACTGGAGTTCGAGTCGCACCGGCCGCTCTACGACTGGTTCCTGGAACAGCTGCCACTGACCGGCGACAGGCCGCACCAGTACGAGTTCGCGCGCCTGGAGTTCACCCATACCGTCACCAGCAAGCGCCGCCTCATGAAACTGGTCAACGAGGGCCTCGTGGACGGTTGGGATGACCCACGAATGCCCACGTTGCGGGGCCTGCGTCGGCGCGGCTATCCACCGGCCGCGATCCGGGATTTCTGCTCCGACGTCGGCGTCAGCAAGACCAACGCCCGCCAGTCCATCGAGGCTTTGGAGTCGTTCGTCCGCAAGGAGCTCAACCGCACCGCCCAGCGCCGGATGGCCGTGTTGCGGCCCTTGCGGCTGATCATCGACAACTGGCCCACGGACGAGCAGGGCGATCCGGTGGTCGAGTATTTCGAGGTCGTCAACAACCCGGAGGACGCCGCAGCCGGCACTCGACGCGTCGCTTTCAGCGGCGAGCTCTACATCGAGCAGGATGACTTCGCCGAGGTGCCACCGCCCAAGTACTTCCGGCTCTCCCCCGGTCGTGAGGTGCGGCTGCGCGGCGCCTACTTCGTCACGGCCACCCACGTCGTCAAGGACGCTGCTGGTCGGGTCACCGAGGTGCACGCCAGCTACGACCCGTCCACTCGCGGCGGTGACGCACCAGACGGACGCAAGGTGAAGTCGACCATGCACTGGGTGAGCGCCGGGCACGCTGTGGATGCGACCGTGGCCCTGTACGACCGGCTGTTCAACGCGGAGGTGCCCGGCGAGGCCACCGGTGAACCCCTCGATGACTTCAACCCGAACTCCCGCGAGCTGGCGACCGGCTGCAAGGCGGAGGCCGCCCTCGCGGAGGTGGCAGCGGGGGAAGTGGTGCAGTTCGAACGCCTGGGCTACTTCGCGCTCGACCCGGAGCAACCGATGCACTTCCACCGCACGGTCGGGCTTCGTGACGAGTGGGCCGCGATCCAGAAACGCGGCGCGAGCAAGTAGCGCCGGCCCGGGGTGGCCGAGCGGGGACGCAACGCAGGCCCTAAGGTGAAACTGTGGCAGCCCCAGAGTCCTTTCCCCGGTCCACCTATCGCCTGCAGATCACGCCGACCTTCACCCTCGACGACGCAGCGCAGCTGTGCGACTACGTGGCCGCGCTGGGTGTGGATGCGGTCTACCTGTCGCCGCTGCTGACGTCGACCCCGGGTTCAGAACACGGCTACGACTGGGTCGACTGGCGCGTGGTCGATCCGCAGCGTGGCGGTGAGGCGGGCTGGCAACGGTTCGTCACGGCAGCCCGTGCTGCGGGGCTCAAGATCGTGGTCGACATCGTTCCCAACCACATGGGTATTGGCACTCCGCGCCACAACGAAGCCTGGTGGAGCGTGCTGCAACTCGGCCAGGCCTCGCCGTACGCGTCCTGGTTCGACGTCGACTGGAACCAGGGCCCCATCACGGTGCCTGTGCTGGCCGACGCCGGGGCACTCGCCGACCTGACGCTGAGCCAGGACCGCCGCGAGTTGGTCTACTTCGAGGAGAGCTTCCCGGTGGCACCGGGCACGTGCTCACCCGGCGACTCCCCCACCGACGTGCATGAACGCCAGCACTACCGGCTGTGTCCGTGGCGGGACGCCGGCGACCAGCTCAACTACCGCCGCTTCTTCGCCATCACGACCCTCGCCGGCCTGCGTGTCGAGGACGAAGCCGTGGCACTGGCCACCCACGAGCGAATCCTGCGTTGGGTCCGAGAGGATCACATCGAGGGGCTGCGCATTGACCACCCCGACGGCTTGGCCGACCCGGGCGGCTACCTCCACTGGCTGCGCAGACAGGTGGGCGAGAGCACCTGGATCGTCGTCGAGAAGATCCTGGAGCCGGGCGAGGAACTGCCTGGCAGTTGGCCGGTGCAGGGCACCACCGGCTACGACGCCATGGCCGAAGTGGACGCGTTGTTCATCGACCCCACCGGCGAGCCGTGGCTCACGCGCCATTTCACGGAACAGAGCGGTGACGTCCGTCCGTTCGGCGACTGGGCCACCGAGGGCAAGATCGAGATGGCGCGCCAGCTGTACCAACCCGAGATCCGGCGGATCAGCCGCCTGCTGGATGTCCCGGCCGACTTGCGATCCGAACTCGCTGCGGCGCTGACGCAGCTGGCGGCCCACTTCGGGGTGTATCGCAGCTACCTGCCCTTCGGACGCGAACACCTGGACCAGGCGGCCGCGGACTGCCTGACCGCCCATCCGGAGCTGGAGCGCACGATCCTTGCGATAGTGCCCCAGCTGGGTGACCCAGCCCATGCTGCCTGTGTGCGATTTCAGCAACTCACCGGGGCGGTGATGGCCAAGGGGGTCGAGGACACCGCCTACTACCGTTACAACAGGTTCATCGCCCTCAACGAAGTGGGTGGCAATCCGGCGCAACTGGGCAGCGGTGTGGCCGCGTTCCACCGCGCCCAACAGCGTCGGCTGGCCACCCAACCCTGGTCGATGACCGCGCTCAGCACCCATGACACCAAACGCAGCGATGACGTCCGGGCCCGGCTGGCCGTGCTCAGTGAGCTGCCGGAGCCCGAATGGCTCGCCTTCGTCGCTCCGTTCGCTGATCGTGTGGCCCTCGACGACCACACAGTCACCACCCTCATCGCCCAGACCCTGGCCGGTGTCGGTCGGATCGAACGCTCGCGGCTGCACGACTACGTCGTCAAGGCGATGCGGGAGGCTGCCAGACACACCCGATGGACTGCCCCCGACGCGCAGTTCGAGGTAGCAGTCCAGGCGGCGATCGACGTCGCTTTCGATGACCACACGGTCTCTGCCCGGTGGACCCGGCTGCTGGCCACGCTGGAGCGGCCTGGCTGGAGCAACGGACTGGGTCGCAAGCTGGTGCAGCTGACCATGCCCGGGGTGCCGGACACCTTCCAGGGCGCCGAGCGCTGGGAGATCGCGCTGGTGGACCCGGACAATCGTCGCCCGGTCGACTACCTTCTGCGTCGCACGACGGCCGCTGAAACGCCACCAGCCGTCGACGCAACAGGAGCCGCCAAACAGTGGCTCCTGACACGCACGCTCCAGGCCCGCCACACCCGTCGCGACGCGTTTCGGGGCTACCAGCCGCTGGCGGCTGAGGGCCCGATGGCTGGCCACATGATGGGGTTCAACCGTGGTGCGGCCATCACCGTGGTCACCCTGTTACCGCTCACTCTGCACAGGGCCGGCGGCTGGGCAACCACGACCTGCGCACTCCCGGCCGGCACCTGGACAGACCAGTTCACGGCTCGCCAGCACGCAGGCACAGTGCTCCTCTGCGATCTGTTTGCTGACTACCCGGTTGCTTTGCTGATCAGCTGAGCGCGTACCGCTGCCCCCTGAGCGAGCCGGCAGACGCAACGATAGGCTCGATCACGACGGCCAGTGGGGCCGGAAAGACAACGAAAGAGGTAACTGCCGTGGGTTTCTTCGACAACATCAAGGACAGGCTGACCACCGACGACGAGGAGCGCGCAGCCAAGGCCCAGCAGCAGGCAGACGCCGCCAAGAAGGCCGCCGATGCCGCCGCCAAGACCGCAGCCGACGCCCAGGCCAAGGCCGAGGGCTTCGCGGACTCCGCCGCGAAGCAGGCAGCTGAGGAAGCGTCAGCCGCGCAACAGGCCGCCGAGGACCAGGCTCGCGTGGTCGCCGCGCAGGCAGCTGAGCAGGCAGCCGCAGCGGCTGCGGCCGAGGAACAGGCCCAGGCCGCCGCCGAGCAGGCTGCTGCGGCAGAGGAGGCAGCCGAGCAGCAGCAGGCCGAAGAAGCCGCTGCCCCACAGGGTGCCGGCCTGGAGGTTGATGGGCTCCTCGGCCCGCTGACCATCGCCGCACTGCAGCGCTGGGTTGGCGCCGACGCTGACGGCCTGATGGGCCCCGACACGGCGCGAGCGCTGCAAAGCAAGCTCGGCGTCACCCCAGACGGCCAGATCGGCCCGCAGACCATCAAGAAGCTGCAGGAGCTCGTCGGCGCTGGAATCGACGGTGACTGGGGCAATGAGACAACCCGCAAGCTCCAGGAATTCCTCAACAATCTCTGACCGCGGGGCCTGCCACGTCAGCGCAGGCACCGCACAACCGCAAGGAACAAGCAATGCGGCCCACCCCCTGGGGGGCGGGCCGCATCGGACTGCTGAGCCTTCGGCTCCGGCGAATCTGATTACTTGTTGATCTTGGTCACACGACCAGCACCAACGGTGTGGCCGCCCTCACGGATGGCGAACTTCAGGCCAACCTCCATCGAGATCGGCTTCTGCAGCGACACAGCCATGTCGGTGTTGTCACCAGGCATGCACATCTCGACGCCCTCCGGCAGGTTGACGGTGCCGGTCACGTCGGTGGTGCGGAAGTAGAACTGCGGGCTGTAGTTGCTGAAGAACGGCTTGTGACGGCCACCCTCGTCCTTGGTGAGCACGTAGACGTTGGCGTCGAACTCGGTGTGAGCCTTGACCGAACCGGGCTTGGCAACAACCATGCCGCGCTGCACGTCTTCCTTCTTGATGCCGCGCAGCAGCAGACCGACGTTGTCGCCGGCCTCGCCACGGTCAAGGATCTTGCGGAACATCTCGACGCCGGTGACCGTGGTGGTCTGGGTGTCTTCGAGGCCGACGATCTCAACCGACTCGCCGGTGTTGACGACGCCACGCTCGATGCGGCCGGTGACAACCGTGCCACGGCCGGTGATCGTGAAGACGTCCTCGACGGGCATCAGGAACGGCTTCTCCAGCTCGCGCGGGGGCTGCGGGATGTACGCGTCGACGGCGTCCATCAGCTCGAGGATGGCGTTGACCCACTTCTCTTCGCCTTCCAGGGCCTTCAGCGCAGAGACCCGGACAACCGGGCAGTCGTCGCCATCGAACTCCTGGGCGGAGAGCAGCTCGCGGGTCTCCATCTCGACGAGCTCGATGAGCTCATCGTCGTCGACCATGTCGCACTTGTTGAGGGCAACCACGATGGCGGGCACGCCGACCTGGCGGGCGAGCAGCACGTGCTCGTGAGTCTGGGGCATGGGGCCGTCGGTCGCGGCTACCACCAGGATCGCACCGTCCATCTGGGCAGCGCCGGTGATCATGTTCTTGACATAGTCGGCGTGGCCAGGGCAGTCAACGTGCGCGTAGTGGCGCAGCTCTGTCTGGTACTCGACGTGCGAGATCGAGATCGTGATGCCGCGCTGGCGCTCCTCGGGAGCCTTGTCGATGTTCTCGAACGCGGAGAACGAGTTCCACTGCGGGTACTTTTCAGCAAGCACCTTGGTGATCGCCGCGGTCAAAGTGGTCTTGCCGTGGTCGATGTGTCCAATGGTGCCGATGTTACAGTGCGGCTTAGTCCGCTCGAACTTGGCCTTTGCCACTTGGGCTCCTTCTGGGATGACGCCGCGCTGGTTGCGAGGCGCTTGCTGTGCTGCTGCGGGCGGATCCCACAACACGTCTCTTTGCCTGGTGAGGGACCGGGCCCGCAAAGGGCTCGATCCTCACCAATTTTGGTTGACCCGTCCACGAGAGTCAAACCACCCGGGACGGAACCGGCTTACTGGGTGCCGCGTGCCTTCGCCACGATCTCGTCGGCGATGTTCTTGGGCACTTCGGCGTAATGCGAGAACTCCATCACGTAGGAGGCCTGGCCGCTGGTCTTCGACCGCAGGTCACCCACATACCCGAACATCTCACTCAGCGGCACGAAGGCGCTCACCACACGGGCGCCGTGCAGCTCGTCCATGGAGTTGACATGGCCACGACGAGAGTTCAGGTCGCCGATCACGGTGCCCAGGTAGTCCTCGGGAGTGGTCACGTCGACCTTCATCAGCGGCTCCAGCAGCGCCGGGTCTGCCTTGCGAGCAGCCTCCTTGAACGCAATCGACCCGGCGATCTTGAATGCCATCTCGGAGGAGTCAACGTCGTGGTAGGCACCGTCGACCAGTGTCACCTTGACGTCGTCGACCGGGTAGCCGGCCAGCACGCCGAACTGCAAGGCGCTCTTGACGCCGGCGTCAACCGCCGGAATGTATTCCTTCGGGATCCTGCCACCGGTCACGGCGTTGACGAACTCGTAGCCCTCGCCCGCCTTCTGTGGCTCCAGGGTGATGATCACCTTGGCGTACTGGCCAGAGCCGCCCGACTGCTTCTTGTGGACGTAGCTGAGGTTCTGGACAGGCTTGCGCAGGGTCTCCCGGTAGGAAACCTGCGGCTTGCCGATGTTGGCCTCGACACGGAATTCGCGCCGCATCCGATCGATCAGCACGTCCAGGTGCAACTCGCCCATTCCGGCGATGATGGTCTGACCGGTTTCCTCGTCGGTGTGCACGCGGAATGTCGGATCCTCTTCAGCCAGCCGTTGGATGGCCAAGCCAAGCTTTTCCTGGTCGGACTTGGTGCGCGGCTCGATCGCCTGCTCGATCACGGGGGCCGGGAACACCATGGACTCCAGCACGACCGGGTTGGTGGGATCACACAGGGTTTCACCCGTCGTGGTGTCCTTCAGGCCCATCACTGCGCAGATCATGCCGGCCGGCATCTCGTCGACTTCCTGCCGCTTGTTGGCATGCATCTGGTAGATCTTGCCGATGCGCTCCTTCTTGCCCTTGGCAGAGTTGAGCACCTGCGAACCGGACTTCAGCACGCCGGAGTACACGCGCACGTAGGTCAGCCTGCCCAGGTGCGGGTCAGCGGCAACCTTGAATGCCAGCGCCGCCAGCGGTTCACTGCTGTCCGGCCTGCGAATGATCTCGACGGATTCGTCGCCGGGCTTGAACCCAATGATCGCCGGCACGTCCAGCGGGCTCGGCAGGTAGTCGACCACCGCGTCGAGCAGGGGCTGCACGCCCTTGTTCTTGAAGGAGGTGCCGCACAGCACCGCATTGAAGCGGTTCGCAATGACGCCGCGCCGGATGGCAGCCTGGATCTGCTCCTTGGTGGGCTCGACACCCTCCAGGTAGAGCTCCATGAACTCGTCATCACCTTCGGCGATGATCTCCAGCATCTCGGCACGGGCGGCCTCAGCCTGGTCCTTCATGTCGGCCGGGATCTCTTCGACTTCGAAGTGAGCGCCGAGCTCGGTCTCACCACGCCAGGTCTTGGCGTTCATCTCCACCAGGTCGACGACACCCACGAACTGGGCCTCAGCGCCGATCGGCAGCTGCAGCACGCACGGAATGGCACCGAGGCGCTGGCTGATCGTCTTGACGACGTGCTCAAAACTGGCCCCGGTCCGGTCCAGTTTGTTGACGTAACAGATCCGCGGCACGTTGTACTTGTTTGCCTGGCGCCACACGGTCATCGACTGGGGCTCGACACCAGCGACGCCGTCGAACACCGCTACCGCACCGTCGAGGACGCGCAGCGAACGCTCCACCTCAACCGTGAAGTCGACGTGCCCGGGGGTGTCGATGATGTTGATCTGGTAGTTGTGCCAGAAGCACGTGGTGGCAGCCGACGTGATCGTGATGCCACGCTCCTGCTCCTGCTCCATCCAGTCCATGGTCGCGGACCCGTCGTGGGTCTCGCCGATCTTGTGACTGATTCCGGTGTAGTACAGGATGCGTTCGGTGGTGGTGGTTTTTCCGGCGTCGATGTGCGCCATGATGCCGATGTTGCGGACCTTGCTCAGATCCGTCTGCAGGTCAAGGGCCACAGTTTGAACCTCTATCTATTGCCTTGAAGTAATGGCTTCGGGGTGGCGCCTTCGGAAGAAGGCGCAAAACCGCCCCTCACTGCGGAGGGGCGGGTGCGGTTACCAGCGGTAGTGCGCGAAGGCGCGGTTCGCCTCGGCCATCTTGTGGGTGTCCTCGCGGCGCTTCACAGCAGCCCCCAGACCGTTGCTGGCATCCAGGATCTCGTTCATGAGCCGCTCGGACATGGTCTTCTCACGCCGCTGGCGGCTGAAGCTGACCAGCCAGCGCATGGCCAGTGTCATGGCGCGGGCCGGCTTGACCTCGACGGGCACCTGGTAGGTGGCGCCACCGACGCGACGGCTCTTGACCTCGACGGCCGGACGGATGTTGTCCAGGGCCTTCTTCAAAGTCTGTACCGGATCGATCCCGGTCTTGGTGCGGGTGCCCTCAAGGGCGGTGTAGACGATGTCCTGAGCGACGGACTTCTTGCCGTCAAGCAGGATCTTGCTGACCAGCTGCGACACGACGGTCGAGCTGTAGACGGGATCAGCGACCAGCGGCCGCTTCGGGGCGGGACCCTTGCGAGGCATTACTTCTCCTTCTTCGCGCCGTAGCGGCTGCGAGCCTGCTTGCGACCCTTGACGGCCTGGGTGTCGAGCGCACCACGGATGATCTTGTAACGGACACCGGGAAGGTCCTTGACACGACCACCACGCACGAGCACCATCGAGTGCTCCTGCAGGTTGTGGCCGACGCCCGGGATGTAGGCCGTCACTTCGACGCCGGAGGAGAGGCGAACACGGGCCACCTTGCGCAGCGCCGAGTTCGGCTTCTTCGGCGTCGTCGTGTACACACGAGTGCAAACGCCGCGGCGCTGGGGCGAGCCCTTGAGCGCGGGAGTACTGGTCTTAGTGACCTTGTCAGTGCGGCCCTTGCGGACCAACTGCTGGATTGTAGGCACCTGCTGGTATCTCTTTCGTTGTCTGAATCGGTTGTCCCTGGCTCGCGGTCCACTCCTCCAGCCGACCCCGCGTCTTCTTCAACTCAACAGGGCGTCGCGAAACCACCGATATCTCGCGTCCGGAGCGGCGAACCGCTGTGCGAACTCCGCACGAGGACCCGTCACCTCGCAACGTTTAGGTGACCGGGCCCGCAGGCCAGGGTGCGCACTCAGTGTCCAGACTGCTAGCCGGTAGCAACCCCGGCGACGCAGCCGCGCCGGCAGACCGGACACAGTCAGCGATCATACCCACTGGGCGCCCTGGTCGCAAAAGCAGCCGTGCCAGGCTCCCGGAAAGCACGAGGGCGCCCCACCGAAGTGGGGCGCCCTCGTTTGGCTGCACTACTCAGCGCATGTCTCCGAAGTCGAGATCGTCCAGCGGAACAGCAGCACCAGTGCCGGACCCGAAGTCGTAGTCGTACGGGTCGTAGCTCATGGTGTAGGCGTTCGCCTTGGCCTCGGGAGTCGGCTCCACCCGGATGTTGCGGTAACGCTCCAGGCCAGTGCCTGCCGGGATCAGCTTGCCAAGGATGACATTCTCCTTGAGGCCGACCAACACGTCGGAACGGCCGTGGATCGCGGCGTCGGTGAGCACCTTGGTGGTCTCCTGGAAGGATGCCGCGGACAACCACGAATCGGTTGCCAGCGAAGCCTTCGTGATGCCCATCAGAACCGGACGACCCTCTGCGGCGCGCCCACCGGACTCGACAGCACTGCGGTTCGACGACTCGTACCGCTGCCGATCCACCAGCTCGCCCGGCATCATGGTGGTGTCACCGGACTCGATCACCGTCACCCGGCGCAGCATCTGGCGGATGATGATCTCGATGTGTTTGTCATGGATCGGGGCACCCTGGGTGGCGTAAACCTTCTGCACCTCGTAGACAAGGTGCTCCTGCACCTTGCGGACACCCTGCACGCGCAGCACGTCGTGTGGATCGATGGTCCCAGCAGTGAGCTGGCTGCCCAGCTTCACCTGGTCGCCATCCCTGATCGAGTGCCGAACACGTTTGGAATCCTCGAACTCCAGGCGCGCCCGGCGCGGAATGATGTACTCGACGTCGGGCTGGCCATCGTCGCGGACGATCGTCAGCTTGCGGCCCTTGTCGGAGTCCTCGATCTTGATACGCCCGTCAGCCTCCGCGATCGGCGCCTTGCCCTTCGGGACCCGGGCCTCGAAGAGCTCGACCACGCGCGGCAGGCCCTGCGTGATGTCGTCACCAGCCACACCACCGGTGTGGAAGGTACGCATCGTGAGCTGAGTGCCGGGCTCACCGATCGACTGGGCGGCCTGGATGCCCACGGCCTCGCCCACGTCCACCTGCTTGCCGGTGGCCAGTGAGTGGCCGTAGCACTTCGCGCACGCCCCGGTGATCGACTCGCAGGTCAGCACCGAACGAACCTTGACCTGACGGATGCCGGCGGCCAGCATGCGCCGCGCCACCGACGGGCTGATCACCGAGCCGGCCTCGGCGATCACTTCGCCCTGCTCATCCACCGCGTCGACGGCGAGATAGCGGCTGTAGACGCTGGACTCGACATTGTCAGCCATCACCAGTTCGCCATCTGCGTTCGGACGAGCCAGTGCCTTGAGCAGCCCGCGCTCGGTACCGCAATCCTCTTCACGGATGATCACGTCCTGTGAGACGTCGACCAGACGGCGGGTCAGGTAGCCCGAGTCGGCCGTACGCAGTGCTGTGTCAGCCTGCCCCTTACGCCCACCGTGCGTCGAGATGAAGTACTCCAGAACGGTCAGACCCTCCTTGAAGTTCGACTTGATGGGACGGGCGATGATCTCACCCTTCGGGTTGGCCACCAGGCCACGCATGGCGGCAATCTGACGCATCTGCGTCATGTTTCCGCGGGCTCCCGAGTTCACCATCATGTAGATCGGGTTGGTCTTGGTGAAGTTCTTCTCCATGGCGTCGGTCAGCTCGGCCGTGGCGTCGGTCCAGATCTGGATCAACTCCTGACGGCGTTCCTCCTCGGTCACGGCACCGCGGTCGTACAACTTGTCGATCTTGGCTGCCTTGGCTTCGTAGGCCAACATCAGCTCCGGCTTGTTGGACGGAGTCTGGACGTCACCGATGGAGACAGTGACCCCGGAACGGGTGCCCCAGTGGAAGCCCAGGTCTTTCAGGTTGTCGAGCGTCTGGATGGTGACCGGGCGTGGCCAGTGTGCGGCCAGATCGTTGATCAGCGCACCGACCTGCTTCTTGCCCACGTGGAAGTTGATGAAGGGGTAGTCCTCAGGCAGGGCCTCGTTGAAGACGACCTGCCCCAACGTGGTGTCCAGCACGATGGCACCGTCAGTCTCCAGGCGAGGCTCGACGAGATTCCGCGGCGCCACGATGTCGGTCATCTTGATCCGGCAGCGGGCGCGCAGATCCAGGTCACCCTGGTCGAAGGCCATGATGGCCTCGGCCGGGCTGCTGAAGGTCTGCCCCTCCCCCTTCAACCCATGCAACTCCTGGGTGAGGAAGTACATGCCGATGATCATCTCGTGACTCGGCAGGGTGACGGGGTGACCGTCAGCGGGCTTGAGGATGTTGTTGCTGGACAGCATCAGCAAACGCGCCTCGGCCTGCGCTTCGGCACTCAGCGGCAGATGGACAGCCATCTGGTCGCCATCGAAGTCGGCGTTGAAGGCCGCGCACACCAGCGGATGCAGCTGGATGGCCTTGCCCTCGATGAGCTGCGGCTCGAAAGCCTGGATGCCGAGGCGGTGCAGGGTGGGAGCACGGTTCAGCAGCACCGGGTGCTCCTTGATGACCTCTTCGAGGACGTCCCACACTGCCGACTTCTGGCGCTCCACCATGCGCTTGGCGGCCTTGATGTTCTGCGCCAGACCCAAATCGGTCAGCCGCTTCATCACGAACGGCTTGAACAGCTCCAGGGCCATCTGCTTGGGCAGGCCGCACTGATGCAGTTTGAGCTGGGGGCCGACGACGATCACCGAACGGCCGGAGTAGTCGACGCGCTTGCCGAGCAGGTTCTGGCGGAAACGACCCTGCTTGCCCTTGAGCATGTCGCTCAACGACTTCAGCGGCCGGTTGCCCGGGCCCGTCACCGGGCGCCCGCGGCGTCCATTGTCGAACAACGAGTCAACCGACTCCTGCAGCATGCGCTTCTCGTTGTTGACGATGATCTCGGGTGCGCCGAGGTCAAGCAGCCGCTTGAGCCGGTTGTTGCGATTGATGACGCGCCGGTACAGGTCGTTGAGGTCGGACGTCGCGAAGCGACCGCCGTCCAGCTGCACCATGGGACGCAGGTCCGGGGGGATGACCGGGCAGCAATCCAGCACCATGCCCATCGGCGAGTTGGTGCCGTCCAGGAACGCAGAGACGACCTTGAGGCGCTTGAGGGCGCGCGTCTTGCGCTGACCCTTACCGGTCTGGATCGTGTTGCGCAGGTTTTCGGACTCTGCCGTGACGTCGAAGGTTTCCAGGCGATGCTTGATCGCCTCGGCACCCATGTAGCCCTTGAAATACTTGCCGAAGCGGCTCTTCATCTCGCGGTAAAGCACCTCGTCGCCTTCGAGGTCCTGCACCTTGAGGGTCTTGAAGCGGCTCCAGACCGCGTCGAGGCGGTCGAGCTCGCGAGCAGTACGGCTGCGCAGAGCCCGCAGCTCCTTGTCCGCGCCGGCCCGGACCCGCTTGGTGACGTCGAGTGCCGAGCCCTCCTCCTCCAGCTTGGCGAGGTCCTCCTCCAGCTTGGTGGTGCGCTTGGCCAGAGCAGACTCGCCCAGCTTGGCGATCTGCTTGCGCTCGGCCTCCACCTTGGCCTCCAGGCTCGGCAGGTCGCGGTGGCGGGCCTCGTCGTCCACCTCGGTGATCATGTAGGCCGCGAAGTAGATGACCTTCTCGAGGTCCTTCGGGGCGATGTCGAGCAGGTAGCCCAAACGGCTCGGCACGCCCTTGAAGTACCAGATATGGGTGACCGGGGCAGCCAGCTCGATGTGGCCCATGCGTTCCCGGCGCACGTTCGAGCGTGTGACCTCGACGCCACAGCGCTCGCAGATGATGCCCTTGAAGCGCACCCGCTTGTACTTGCCGCAGTAGCACTCCCAGTCCCGGGTGGGACCGAACACCTTCTCGCAGAAGAGTCCGTCCCGCTCAGGCTTGAGCGTGCGGTAGTTGATCGTTTCCGGCTTCTTGACCTCACCGTGCGACCACTCGCGAATCTGGTCTGCGGTCGCCAGGCCGATGCGGAGTTCGTCGTATGCGTTGGTGTCCAGCACGTTTCTTCTCTTTCCCCTGCCAGCAGGCAAGTGGTGTCAATTCTTGTCTGAGTTAGTCGAAATGGACTGGTCGATCGCCGGCGGGCCATCGCCCGCCGGCAACACGGACTCAGACTTCATCGACGGCAGCGAACGAGTCACTGCCGGGGCGACGACCGATGTCAATGCCGAAGTCCTCGGCCTGGCGGTAGTCGTCCTCGGAATCACGAAGGTCGATGATGGAACCGTCGCTGGAGAGCACCTCGACGTTCAGGCAGAGGCTCTTCATCTCCTTGACGAGCACCTTGAAGCTCTCGGGAATACCCGACTCCGGGATGTTCTCGCCCTTGACGATCGCTTCGTAGGTCTTGACCCGCCCCGACACGTCGTCGGACTTGATCGTGAGCATCTCCTGCAGGGCCCAGGCGGCACCGTAGGCCTCGAGCGCCCAGACCTCCATCTCGCCGAAACGCTGGCCACCGAACTGGGCCTTGCCGCCCAACGGCTGCTGCGTGATCATCGAGTAGGGACCGGTGGAACGAGCGTGGATCTTGTCGTCGACCAGGTGGTGCAGCTTCAGCATGTAGACGTAGCCCACACCGGCGCGCGTCGGGAACGGTTCGCCACTGCGGCCGTCGAGCAGCTGGGCCTTGCCATCGGCGTCCACCATGATGTCGCCGTCACGATCAGGCAGCGGGTGGGCGAGCAACCCGTCGATCTCTTCGAGGCTCGCCCCGTCGAAGACCGGCGTCGCCACTTGCGACGCAGGATCGACGTGGCCCAGCCCGACCTCGCGCAGACGCTCGGCCCACGGCTCGTCGGAATCGCCCACGTCCCAGCCCGAGTGGGCGATCCAGCCCAGGTGCATCTCGAGCACCTGACCCAGGTTCATTCGGGAGGGGACGCCCAGCGGGTTCAGGATGATGTCCACCGGGGTGCCGTCCTCGAGGAACGGCATGTCTTCCTGAGGCAGGATGGTCGAGATGACGCCCTTGTTGCCGTGCCGGCCGGCCAGTTTGTCGCCGACCTGCACCTTGCGCTTCTGGGCAACGTAGACGCGGACCATCTGGTTGACACCAGGAGGCAGCTCGTCACCTTCGTCACGGTCGAAGACGCGCACACCTATGACGGTGCCTTCCTCGCCGTGCGGCACCTTCATCGAGGTGTCGCGGACCTCCCGGGCCTTCTCACCGAAGATGGCCCGCAACAGGCGTTCTTCGGGGGTCAGCTCGGTCTCGCCCTTGGGGGTGACCTTGCCGACCAGGATGTCACCAGGCACCACCTCGGCGCCGATGCGAATGATGCCGCGGTCATCGAGGTTGCCGAGCATGTCGTCGCTCACATTGGGGATGTCGCGAGTGATCTCCTCGGGGCCCAGCTTGGTGTCCCGGGTGTCGACCTCGTGCTCCTCGATGTGGATCGAGGTGAGCAGGTCCTCGCTGACGATGCGCTGGCTGAGGATGATCGCGTCCTCGTAGTTGCGTCCCTCCCAGGGCATGAACGCCACCAACAGGTTGCGCCCCAGGGCGAGCTCACCCAGATCTGTGCAGGGGCCGTCAGCCAGCGGCGAACCCACCTCGACGCGGTCGCCGACCGCGACGATGGGCCGCTGGTTGACACAGGTCCCGGCATTGCTGCGCACGAACTTGTCCAGGCGGAACGTCTGGTACGTACCGTCGTCACAGGTCTCTTCGATCAGATCTGCAGACACCGAGGTGACGACCCCGGGCTTGGTGGCCAATGTCACGTCGCCCACGTCCACCGCGGCGCGGTACTCCATACCGGTGCCCACGAACGGGGCCTCGTTGCGCAGCAACGGCACTGCCTGCCGCTGCATGTTCGCGCCCATCAGGGCACGGGAGGCGTCGTCGTGCTCCAGGAACGGAATCAGGGCCGTGGCCACCGACACCATCTGGCGTGGCGAAACGTCCATGTAGTCGACCTCAGCGGCCGGCACCGTGTCGATGTCGCCGTGACGCAGCCGTACCAGCACGCGGTCCTCGGTGAACCTGCCGTCCTCGTCCACAGCTGCGTTGGCCTGAGCGATGACGTACCGGTCCTCCTCGTCGGCGGTCAGGTACTCCACGGCATCGGTGACCTGGGCATCGACCACGCGGCGATAAGGCGTCTCGATGAAACCGAAGGCGTTGACCCGGGCGAAGGACGCCAACGAGCCGATCAGGCCGATGTTGGGACCTTCCGGGGTCTCGATGGGGCACATCCGGCCGTAGTGGCTCGGGTGCACGTCGCGGACCTCCATGCCGGCCCGGTCACGGGACAGACCGCCCGGCCCCAGCGCCGACAGGCGTCGCTTGTGGGTGAGCTCGGCCAGCGGATTGTTCTGGTCCATGAACTGCGACAGCTGGCTGGTTCCGAAGAACTCCTTCAGTGCCGCCGTTACTGGCCGGATGTTGATCAGCGACTGCGGCGTGATGGCCTCGATGTCCTGGGTGGTCATCCTGTCGCGGACGACCCGCTCCATCCGGCCCAGACCAGTGCGCAGCTGGTTCTGCACCAGCTCGCCCACGGTGCGCAGCCGGCGGTTGCCGAAGTGGTCGATGTCGTCGGGCTCGACGATCAGCTCAACACCACGGCTGTTGGTGTACTCCGACTTGCCTTCGTGCAGCGCGCAGATGTACTGGATCGCGGCGACGACGTCGTCCTCGGTCAGCACCTGCGTGTCGAACGGCAGATCCAGGCCGAGCTTCTTGTTGATCTTGTAGCGGCCCACCTTGGCGGTGTCGTAGCGCTTCTCGTTGAAGTAGTAGTTCTTCAACAGCTGCTCGGCGGCGTCGCGCGACGGCGGCTCACCTGGGCGCAGCTTGCGATAGATGTCGAGCAGTGCCTCGTCCTGGGTCGTGACGTGGTCCTTCTCGAGGGTCATCCGCATGGATTCGTACTGGCCGAACTCCTCGAGGATGCGCTCCTCGGTCCAACCCAGGGCCTTGAGCAGCACGGTGACGTTCTGCTTGCGCTTGCGGTCCAGCCGCACGCCCACAAGGTCACGCTTGTCGATCTCGAACTCCAGCCAGGCACCCCGCGACGGGATCACCTTGCAGGTGAAGATGTCCTTGTCGGAAGTCTTGTCCGGGGTCTGTTCGAAGTAGACGCCCGGGGAACGCACCAGCTGGCTCACCACGACCCGCTCGGTGCCGGTGATGATGAAGGTGCCCTTGTCGGTCATCAGCGGGAAATCGCCCACGAACACGGTCTGGCTCTTGATCTCACCAGTCTCGTTGTTCATGAACTCCGCCGTGACGAACAGCGGGGCCCCGTACGTGACGTCGCGGTCCTTGCACTCCTCGATCGAGTGCTTGGGATCCTCAAAACGATGGTCGCGGAAGCTCAGCGACATCGTCTGCGAGAAGTCCTCGATGGGGGAGATCTCCTCGAAGATTTCCTCCAGCCCCGACTTGGGGTTCAAGTCGGTCCGTCCGGCCGCAAGTGCCGCGTCGACGTCAGCACGCCAAGCGTCGTTGCCGATCAGCCAGTTGAAGGATTTGATCTGCAGATCCAGCAGGTTGGGAATCTCAAGTGGTTCGTGGATCTTAGCGAACGAGACACGTCCACTTCGTGAGACGACATTCTTGTTCTTCAACGCAGTGCGGGAGGCGGCCAAGATCTGGTCCTTTCAAGAACCTCGTCAGGTTCTTTGCATGCAGAACGACCCGCGTCAAGCGACGGGTCCTCTTTTGGCAATGGGGCAAGGATTGACATTACCCCCGAACCACCAGCACCGCAAATCAAGCCCCACCGACCGAAGGCCCCACCCCGGTCATGCGAGTCATGATGGCACAGCCCCAGCCGCCAAACCAGGAGACCCGCCCGGAAAAGCACTGGTGGGGGCACCGAAGACTCGGTACCCCCACCGCAAGCGGGAAACTCCCGCCGGCTGGTTGCTACTTGATGACGACGGTGGCGCCAGCCGCCTCGAGCTGGGCCTTGGCCTTCTCGGCGACGTCCTTCTTGACCTTCTCCAGAATCGCCTTGGGGGCGGCCTCGACCAGATCCTTGGCTTCCTTGAGGCCGAGGGAGGTGAGCGCACGGACCTCCTTGATGACCTGGATCTTCTTCTCGCCGGCAGCCTCGAGGACGACGTCGACGTCGCGGTCCTCTTCCTCCTCGGCGGCGGCGGCCTCACCGGCACCACCGGCGGCAGGAGCAGCAACAGCCACCGGGGCCGCTGCCTTCACGTCGAAGGTTTCCTCGAACAGCTTCACGAAATCCGAGAGTTCGATGAGGGTCATTTCCTTGAACGCGTCAAGGAGCTCTTCAGTGCTGAGCTTCGCCATGATGTGGGCGCCTTCCTTATTCATTCGATGCAGCGTCAGCCGCGTCTGTGGTGGCCTCGGCAGCATCGGCTGCTTCGGGTGCCGCATCTGCGGCGCTGCCCTCGTCGGCCGGTACGGCCTCGGGGGCGACAACGTCGGCAGCGGCATCCGCCGCCTCGCTGTCCTGCTTCTGGGTGTCAACGGCGGCAACGGAGCCCGCGCCACCGATGACCGAGGGATCTTCCTGGGCCTTGGCCTCCAACGCACCGAACAGCTGAGCTGCCTGGGTGAGCGGAGCGGCGAACAGGGAGACAGCCTTCTGGGCAGTGCCCTTCATGGCACCGGCCAGCTTGGACAGCAGAACCTCACGCGACTCGAGGTCGGCGAGCTTCCGCACGCTCTCGGCGTCCAGGATCTTGCCATCCATGACGCCGCCCTTGATGACCAGAAGCGGATTGGCCTTTGCGAAGTCACGCAGACCCTTTGCAGCGCTGGCAACATCGCCCTTGATGAAGGCGATGGCGGTCGGGCCGACGAGCTGGTCGTCCAGCCCCTCGATCCCGGCGTTCTTGGCTGCGATCTTGGTCAGGGTGTTCTTCGCAACGGCGTAGGTGGCGTCCCCACTCATCGCCCGGCGCAGCTCCTGCAGCCTGGCAACAGTGAGTCCGCGATACTCGGTCAGCACGGCGGCATTGGACTCTGCGAACTTCTGCTGCAGAGCTGCCACCTCGGCTGCCTTGTCAGGCCTCGCCATTGGGTCTCCTTCCCACTTCTCGTGCGCGGCCCACCACAAGGGCGGACACGCTTTGATTCAGGGGGCAGCTGGGCTGCTCCCATCAGCCGCGCCCGTCGGAGATCATCACTTCCCCGGAGAGACAACAAAGCCCCGGGACGCAAGAGGCCCGGGGCACGGCCACGACGAGGTCGCGGAAATGACGGTCATCCTGCGCAGGCGTCCCGCGACCAGCGAACTGGCCTTGGAGACTTTGAAGTGGTGACTACCGGCGGTCTACGGCAATGCCCGACTCTACGTGGGCCCCGGGTGGCTTGCCAAATCCGGGGCAGCCCACAACGAACGACAGGCCCCGCAGTCATGAACTGCGGGGCCTGTCGAAGACTTCACGAGACTACTCGTTGCCAACCTTCGGCTTGCTCATCACGGGATCCAGCTGGATGCTGGGGCTCATCGTGGTCGACATGGCGATCTTGCGCACGTAGCGGCCCTTGGCGGTGCTGGGCTTCAAACGCGAGACTTCCTCCATGACGGAGCGGTAGTTGTCGAGCAACTGCTCCTCGGTGAAGGACGCCTTGCCGATCAGGAACTGCAGGTTCGCGTGCCGGTCGACACGGAACTCGATCTTGCCGCCCTTGATGTCGGTGACGGCCTTGGCCACGTCCATGGTCACGGTGCCGGTCTTGGGGTTCGGCATCAGGCCGCGCGGGCCGAGCACCCGACCGAGCTTGCCCACCTTGCCCATCATGTCCGGGGTGGCCACGACAGAGTCGAAATCGAGGTAGCCGCCCTGCACCTTCTCGATCAGCTCATCAGAGCCGACCTCGTCGGCGCCGGCGTCCAGTGCTTCCTTCGCCTTGGGCCCCTGGGCGAAGACGAGGACCCTCGCCGTCTTGCCGGTGCCGTGGGGAAGGTTGACCGTGCCGCGAACCATCTGGTCCGCCTTGCGGGGGTCGACCCCGAGCCGCATCGCCACATCCACTGCCTCGTCGAACTTGCCGGCGGGGAACTTCTTGAGGATCGCGATGGCCTCCTCAGGTGAGTAGAGCTGCTGCGCATCGCGCAACTCAGCTGCAGAGTTGTATCGCTTGCTGTGCTTCATGGCTGGTTCCTTTCCGTCAACCTCGCAGGTTGATCCACCAGTTACTGGTCCGGGCCGCACCGGCCCCTCCAGTCGTGTGTATTTGGTCTCGTCGGACGAGAGTTACGAAACGGTGACGCCCATCGAACGGGCAGTGCCCTCGACGATCTTCATGGCGGCCTCGACGTCGTTGGCGTTGAGGTCGGGCAGTTTCGTGGTGGCGATCTCGCGAACCTGGTCCTTGGTGATGGTGCCCACCGTGGTCTTGTTCGGGACGCCCGAGCCCTTCTGGGTTCCAGCAGCCTTCTTGATCAGCTCGGCGGCCGGCGGGGTCTTGATGATGAACGTGAACGAGCGGTCCTCGTAGATCGTGATCTCGGCGGGGACGATGGTTCCGCGCTGGCTTTCGGTCCTGGCGTTGTAGGCCTTGACGAACTCCATGATGTTGACACCGTGCGGGCCGAGGGCGGTGCCGACGGGAGGCGCAGGAGTCGCGGAACCCGCAGGAATGGCGATCTTGACGATCGCCGCAACCTTCTTCTTGCTGGGCATTTTGGGTCCTTCGGAATTGATGGGTGGATGGACCGCGCTGGCTGCGCGGCCCGACAACAGGCCCGGAAGTCTAGACGACTTTCTGGATCTGCTGGAAAGTCAGGTCGACCGGGGTCTCGCGGCCCAGGATCTCGACGTTGGCCCTCAAGCGCTGGTTGTGGGTGTTGATCTCGGTGACGGTCGCGTGGATGCCTGCGAACGGACCCTCGACCACCATCACCTGGTCGCCCACCCGGTAGTCCATGACGTCCACCTTCATGGGAGTGCGGGCGGGACGGTCCTTGTGCTGGGCGGCCAACCGCGACATCACCGACGGGGTGAGCATCTGCTCCACCTCGGCAAGGCTGAGCGGCACCGGTTCGTTGGCGTGATGGCCTACGAAGCCTGTCACCGACGGGGTGTGCCGAATGGCGCCCCAGGAGTCCTCATTCATGTCCATGCGGACCAGGATGTAGCCGGGCAGGTAGGTGCGCGTCACGTTCTTCTTCTGGCCATTGCGCATCTCGACGGCGTCCTCGGTGGGCACCACGGTCTCGAAGATGAAGTCCTCCATGTTGAGGGTCTTCACCCGGGAGTCGATGTTCTGCTTGACCCGGTTTTCCATGCCCGAATAGGTGTGCACGACGTACCAGTCGCCCACTTTGGTGAGCAATTCCTCGCGCAGCTCCGCAAGAGCCTCTTCCGCCTCAGCGTCAGCCTCGGCAACTGCCGGGCTCTCCTCGCCGGGCTCAGCCTCGTCGGCCTCGTCATCATCGGTGAGGTCAAGGTTGAGCGGTGTCTCGTCCTCGGCTTCCTCGGCCTCGTCAGCATCGAAGGCCAGGTTGATCTCGATGTCGTCAACGAGTTCGTCGGTGTCTTCAGCAAGGTCGAAGTTGAGACCGAAGTCCTCCTCGACCTGCTCGGACTGGTAGTCAGGGGTCTGGGTCACTGTATGTCCTCCTGTATCCGCTCAGCCGAGCCACTTCAGCAGCAGAGTGCCGAAAAGCAGGTCCAAGAGACTCACAACGGTCATGATGAGCAACACGAAAACCAGCACGACCACGAAGTACTGCCACAGCTGGTCACTGCTCGGCCACTTGACCTTCTTCAGCTCACCAGCCGACTGCTTGGCGAACATGACCGGCGTCGTGCGCTGCTGGACCGCTTTGACCTTGGCGTCCTGCTGCTTGGGGGTCGGCGAAACCTTCTTCGTTGGGGCAACCGTCAAGTTGCGCTTCACAGGACGCGTCGACGGTGCATTGCTGGCCACCAACTCGGCATCCGTCAGTTGCTCAACGTCATCGATCTCGACGTCTTCCGGGTCACCCTTGTCGGGCGTGTCGTCCTCGACGTCACCGGCCGCCAGTTCCTCGGCCTCCAACTCGTCAGCAGCGACCTCGTATGCGGGAGCCTCGAGCAGCTCGCCACCAAGCTGCTCGCCAGGCAGGTCGCCTTCGACAGCATCGCCCACCGGGACTTCGTCGGGATCCCCGAGTGTCCCTGACGCACGCGAGTTGTCGTCAGCCACTTTGTTCCTTCTGGGTCGGTGCCTCTCGGCGGCCTGGCCCGGTGCCCAAGGCGCCGGGATGAGTTGTCGCTGGCAAGCACCGCACACCGACGAGGACGTGCCACGAAGGCGTCACGGCGACACACCTGCGCCGCAGGGCAAGAGGGACTCGAACCCCCAACATCCGGTTTTGGAGACCGGTGCTCTGCCAGTTGAGCTATTGCCCTTCAGCCGTTGGACGGGACCACGACTGCGGTGGAGTGCCACCAAGAAGAAGAGTGTACCCATTGTGGCCGCTGGACGCGAACCGGGATCCCGACAGCACCGGGTGCGGGATGCGCAATCGCGCCCCGCTGGTCGCCCAGTGGGCCACAGCTGCGTTGGGTCAGCGCGTTCCGCCGGCCAACTGCTGGTCGTAAACGGCGCGCTGCCCACCGATGAACTTGGGGCGGGTTCGCGCCGCAGTGACCCGCGCCGCACCCAGCGTCTGGGCGGCGAGGCGCACCGGCACTGCCACCGGCCGCAGGTGCATCCCGATCAGCGTGCCGCCGATGTCCAGGCCGGCGTCAGCGCGGACTGCCTCGACCAGCACCGGGTGCCGGAAACCCCGGTAGGCCGCGGTGGCGAACGAGCCACCCGCCTTCGGCTGAGGCACCGCGTTGACGATGTCGGCTCCCCCGACGGCATCCCGCTCGATCACCAGGGCACGGTTCAAGTGCTCGCAGCACTGGGCGGCCAGGTCGATGCCGCGGGCGACCAGCACGTTCTGGAGGCCTTCGAACACAGCCTGCCCGACCACCTCCGAGGAGTGCGTCCCCATTCGCTCGCCGAGGATCTCGCTCGACGAGCAACCGACCACCAGCAGGTCGTTGCGGCCCAGCCCGGCAACGTCCAGCAGTTCGTCGACCAGCAGTTCCACCGCATCCCTGATCTCGTTCGGCTCCACCTCAGACCTCCAATCCCACCAGTACCGGCTCGGGCACCAGGCGCACCCCGAAGCGGGCCTCGACGCCATCGCGCACCTGCCTGGCGAGTGCCACGATGTCTTGTGCTGTGGCCTGGCCCCGGTTGGTCAGCGCCAGCGTGTGCTTGTTGCTGAGCGTCGCCGCTGTGCCACCGTAACCCTTGCCGAACCCGGATCGCTCGATCAGCCAGGCTGCCGAAGTCTTGACCCGGCCATCGGGCTGAGGGAACCTGGGCGCGTCGTCGGGCAGCGTCGCTGCCTGCTCGGGCTGCAGGAACGGGTTGGTGAAGAAGGATCCCGCGCTCCAGGAATCGTGGTCGGTCGGGTCGTAGACCATGCCCTTGCTGCGGCGCAGTTCGAGCACAGTATCGCGGGCTCGTGCGGTTGGCACCCGATCGCCTTGCTGCACGCCCAGCTGCCTGGCCAGCTCGGCGTAGCCGATCGGCACGCTCAGCGGGCTGACCAGCAGGCGGAACGTGACCTCAAGAACCAGGTATCGCCCGGTCGGCGAGCTGATCCGCGGGAGCTCGGTGGGGTCACCCTCGCGGAAACCGTGCTTCTCGGTCCCCAGCATCACCCCGGCGAAGCGGGTGCGTTTGAAGATCGAATCACGATAACCGAACTGGCAGTCCGCGGTGCTGAACGTCTTGATGCTGCCGGTGGCGCGATCGAAGGTGCGCACCTGGTGGATCGTCGCGGACACGTCGCAGCCGTAGGCCCCGACGTTCTGGATCGGAGTCGCGCCGACCAGGCCCGGGATGCCGGCGAGTGTCTCGACACCCGACCACTGTTGCTCCACTGCCCAGGCCACGAGGTCTTCCCACACCTCCCCCGCCTGGACCGTGACCAGCACGGCACCCCCTGACACACGCGCCTCGACGCCCTTGGTGGCCACGTGCACGACGGTGCCGTCGAAACCCAGGTCACTGATCAGCAGGTTGGAGCCGCCGGCCAGCACGAGCAGGGGTTCACCGGCCTGATCAGCATGCTTGACGGTCTCGACAAGCTGCGTCACCGACGAGGCCGTCACGAATTTGGCAGCGGGGCCGCCGACGCCGAACGTGGTGTGCCGAGCCAGCACCGGCGATTCTGGACCCTTGACCGGACGGCCGGCCGTCCTGAATACCTGTTCAGCGGTCACGACGCACCTCGACCTTGGCCGCTCCCAGCACCTTCTCGCCATCCGTGGTGGCCTCGATCGCCACTGTGACCAGGTCGTCAGTGACGGCCGTGACCTTCGCCGCGACCTGCACGGTGGTGCCCGCATCGGTGTCGGGCACCTGGACCGGATGCACGAACCGCGTGAAGTAGCTCGCGATCAGCCCCGGATCACCCACCCAGTCGGTGACGATCCGCAACGCGGACCCCATCGTCCACATGCCGTGGGCGACGACGCCGCCCAACCCGATGGCCTGGGCGGAGCGGTCGTTGAAGTGGATCGGATTGAAGTCGGTGGATGCGCCGGAGTACTGCACCACCCGTTGCCGGGTCACCGGGATCGACAGACCGGGGAGCTCGTCGCCGACTGCGACACTCGACGGGACGCTCATTGTTGGTCTCCTTCGGGGTCGGGGCGGGTGTGCAACAACTGCGACGTCGCGGTGCACAGCTGCTCGCCCGCCACGCTCGACATGTCCACCTCCACCGTCACCATGTCGACGTTGCCGCGGTTGCGTACCTTGCTGATGGTCAAGGTGGCCACCACCTGGTCGCCGGGCTGCAGCGGCCGCGCGAAATCGAACCGCTGATCGGCGTGCATGGTTCGTTGCAGTGCCAGACCCAGCTCGGGGTCGTCGAACATGGCACCCCACGCCTGGGCCGCGATCACTGCAGCGAAGGTGGGCGGGGCCACCGGGGCGTCCCCGTGGTAGGCAGGATTGCCATCGCCCAGCGCGGCGGCGAACTCGGCGATCTTCGCTCTGCTGATCTCATAGGGCTTGGTGGACGGGTAGCTTCGTCCGACATGGTCAACGCTGATGGGCACCCCACCACGCTACCGGGTGCAAGGCGAGGTGGGACGGATTGCCCCCAGCGCTGCGCGAGAGGCGCACCCGCCCATCTGGTGCCGAGAACGCAGCAGGCCGCCCGGTGACCGGGCGGCCTGCTGCGAAGCGATTGACTGGTGTCAGCGGGTCTCGCGGTGGGCAGTGTGCTTGCCACAGCTGGGGCAGAACTTGCTCAGCTCGACGCGATCCGGCGTGTTGCGGCGGTTCTTCTTGGTGATGTAGTTGCGCTCCTTGCACTCAGTGCAGGCAAGCGTGATCTTCGGGCGAACTTCCCCCGCCTTCTTGGCCATGATGTCCTCTTCGTGTCCTAGGTTCGCCATCCCCGAACCAACCGGGTGGCTGGCTCATCGAACGAGCATTCTGCTGCCGGGAGAACCCGACTGTGGACCCGCGCACCGGCGGCTTCAACAGCTCTCGTGGTGCACAGGTCGTGGTAGCGGGAGCGGGACTCGAACCCGCGACACAGCGATTATGAGCCGCTTGCTCTACCGCCTGAGCTATCCCGCCATTTCCGTTGCGGCAACCCTTCAAGCGGACCACCACGAAGAAAGTCGGCTGTCCGCTCCGGTCACCCGGCGTCCACGCGGTTGGCGGACGAGACACCCAACAGAGCCCACGCGCGGATTCGAACCGCGGACCTCGTCCTTACCAAGGACGCGCTCTACCAACTGAGCTACGAGGGCAACCGACGCATCATGCTACTGGATGCGGGACGGATGCTCAAATCGAACCGCTCTGCACCCGCCGCCACGACCCGAAAGTCATGGATGACAGGTCCTGAGTCTAAGCCGAATTCCGTCGATACGGCACATCGCGCGCCATGGAGCCCAGCATCCGGACCACCGGGCACAATGGCAGCCAGCAGCCCCGCTCACCCGAAGGATCACCATGGCCACCCCCCACATCGCCGCGGAACCCGGTCAGATCGCTCCCCTGGTGCTGATGCCGGGAGACCCCAAGCGCGCCGAGCGCATCGCAGCCGAGTACTTCTCCGGAGTCCGGTTGGTCAGCGACGTGCGCGGCATCGGCGTCTGGACCGGCGCCTACCAGGGAACGCCGATCACCACGATGGCGTCAGGCATGGGCCTTCCGTCCATCTCGATCTATGCCACCGAGCTCTACCGCTGCTACGGGGTGCAGCGCATCTGCCGGGTCGGCACTGCGGGAGGCCTCTGTGAGGACGTCCGCATCCGCGACATCGTGGTTGGTGCCACCGCCCACACCAACAACCGGATCTCCCAGCTGCTGGTGCCCGACGTGACGATGTCGCTTGCAGCATCGTTCGACATGCTGCGCGGCGCGGTCGAGCGGGCGCGCTCGAAAGAGCTCAGGGGTGGAGCCAAGGCCCACGTCGGAGCGCTGTTCTCCTCCGACTTCTTCTACCTTTCGCCGGCACCGGTCATCAACGCACTCGCGGCGCTGGGCACCCTCGCGGTCGAGATGGAAGCAGCCGGCCTCTACTCCTGCGCCCTGCAAGAGGGCGCCGAAGCGTTGGCTGTGTGCACCATCAGCGACCAGCTGTCGGGCGGAGCTGCCGACCTGAGCAGCGCCGAACGCGAGACGTTGTTCGCCGACGCGGTCGACGTTGCCCTGGCAGGCCTGTTCGCCTGACGCGTTGAAGACGCGCCTACGGGTGCGCTGTTCAGGGCGCGTCGTGACGGATGAGGTAACTCCAGGCGCTCAGGCCGGCGGTGGCGCCTGCGCCCTGGGCGACCACGATCTGCTTGTAGGGAACGTCGGTGCAGTCACCGGCACCGAAGACACCGGGCACCGAGGTGGCACCCTCGGCGTCCACCAGCACCTGGCCGCGAGGATCGAGTTCCACGACGCCCTTCAGCCACTCCGTGTTGGGCACCAGGCCGATCTGCACGAAGATGCCGCTCAACGCCAGCTCCTTGTGCTCCCCGGTTTCACGCTCGTCGTACCGCAGTGCCGTGACCTGCTGGCCATCGCCAACCACCTCGGTGGTGGCCGCATTGGTGATGACGTCCACGTTGGGCATGCTGCGCAGTTTCTCCATCAGGACGTTGTCGGCACGGCACTCGGGCATGAACTCCAGCACAGTCACGTGGCGCACCACTCCGGCCAGGTCAATGGCAGCCTCGATTCCGGAGTTCCCGCCGCCGATCACGGCGACGTCCTTGCCCTTGAACAGCGGTCCGTCACAGTGCGGGCAGAAGGTGACACCCTTGTTCAGGTAGTCGGTCTCACCGGGCACGTTCATGTAGCGCCAACGCGCACCTGTGGCGATCACCACTGAACGTGCCTGCAGCGAGGCGTCCGCACCGAACTTGACGGTGATCAAGCCGTTCGGCTCCACTGCGGGCACCAGCCCGGTGGCCAACGGCCCCTTGATGACGTCGACCTCGTAGTCCTTGACGTGGCGTTCCAGCCTCGCCGCCAACTCGGGCCCGGTGGTCTTGGTCACTGAGATGAAGTTCTCGATGCTCATGGTGTCGTTGACCTGGCCACCGAAACGGTCCCCGACCAGCCCGGTGTTGACGGCCTTGCGCGCCAGGTAGATGGCCGCGGCCGCGCCGGCGGGGCCCTGCCCCAGCACCAGCACCTCATAGGGCTTCCTGGCGTTGAGCTTGGCTGCCTCCCGCTCACCCGAACCCGCGTCGAGCTTCTTCACGAACTCCTGAATATCGGTCCTGCCCTGCCCGAACACCGCACCGTTCAGGTAGATCGTCGGCACCGCCAGGATGTTCTTCTCGGCGATCTCGTCCTGGAAGAGCGACCCCTCGACCGCGGTGTGCTTGATGCGCGGGTTGAGCACGGCCATGGTGTTCAGAGCCTGCACGACCGTCGGGCAGTTCTGGCAGGTCAGGGACATGTACGTGACGAAGTCGTAGTCGCCATCCAGCGCCTGGACGGCATCGATGACCTCCTGCTCCTCCTTGATCGGGTTGCCACCCACCTGGAGCAGCGCCAGCACCAGTGACGTGAACTCGTGACCGAGCGGCAGGCCTGCGAACCGGATCAGGATGTCGGTGCCGGGCCTGGTGATGGCGAAAGCAGGCTTGCGCTCGGAGGCGTCATCGTCACGGCGCACGGCGATCTTGTCGGAAAGCGCGGCGATCTGCTCCAGCATCGTCGCCATCTCGGTCGACTTCGGACTGCCGTCCAAGGAGACAACCAGCTCAACGGGCTCGACCACCCGGGGCATCAAGGACTTCAACTGTTCGATCAGGCTCGCGTCGAGCATGGCGGGTCACCTTTCGGATGAATTGGGAGGGAGCAGAGAAAAAAGGCGGGGCGCCTAGGCGCCCCGCCAGGAATGACTTGACTGCGCGGGGCGCGGGTCAGATCTTGCCGACCAGGTCGATGCCGGGGGTAAGGGTCGCCTCACCCTGTTCCCACTTGGCGGGGCACACCTCGCCGGGGTGCGACGCCACGTACTGCGCGGCCTTGATCTTGCGGAGCAACTCGGCGGCGCTGCGGCCGATGCCTTCAGCGGTGTACTCGATGTACTGGATGACGCCTTGGGGGTCGACGAGGTAGGTGGCGCGGTCGGACTGGCCAACCGGGTGGCGCTCACCGTTAGCGTCGGGGTCACCGAGACGGGTGTTCTGGAAGTTGGCAGTGATCTGGCCGTTGGAGTCGCCCAGCATGTAGTACTGGACCTTGCCGACCTCGGAGGAGTCGTCGTGCCACGCCTTGTGCACGAAGTGGCTGTCGGTGGAAACCGAGTAGACCTCGACCCCCATGCCCTTCAGCTCTGCGTAGTGGTCAGCGAGGTCGCCGAGTTCGGTGGGGCAGACGAAGGTGAAGTCGCCGGGGTAGAAGAAGACCACGGCCCACTTGCCCTTGAGGTCTTGGTCGGTGACCTCGACGAACTTGCCCTGGTAGTAGGCGTTGGCCTTGAACGGCAGAATCTCGGTGTTGATGAGCGACACAGTGAACCCTTTCGGATACGTAAGCAGCTGGACACCCGGATCAACCGGGGTCCCCCCGAGTCTATTCCCGCTGGTCGCAGAACAAATCGCGTTCGCGGACGTCCGGCTGGAGACAACGAGGCATGGAAAAGGCCCCGCTTCCATCCGAAACGGGGCCTTTGTGGCAGGTGAAGGATTCGAACCTTCGAAGGCGTCGCCGACGGTTTTACAGACCGCTCCCTTTGGCCACTCGGGCAACCTGCCATGCTTGGGAAACGAACCCGCTTCCTTCAGCGCGACAACGATAGCGCACTGTCTGGCCGTTAGGCCAAACCGGCACCCCGCGTGGAGCCCACCCCCAGGATCGAGTCCACTGTCGCCAGGTCCGGGCGGCACCAATCCAGCTGCCCAAGCGCGTCAGGCCGCAGCCAAACCAACCGGTCATGATCACTGCTGACGATCGGCACCTCCCCGACCAGGGCGGCCCAATAGGTGGTGAGGGCGATCGTGGCCGGCCCCACAGTCCGGACCGAGCGGGCAAGCCTGCCCCCGACAGTGATGGCCACGCCCAGTTCTTCCCGGATCTCTCGCACCAGCGCCAGCTCTGGCGACTCCCCCGGCGTCACCTTCCCGCCCGGAAACTCCCACAGCCCGGCCTCGGACTTGTGAGCGGCACGCCGGCACGCGAGCACCGCACCGTCGCGGACGATGACGGCGCCGACCACCTCGATCACGGGCCCTCCTTCACGGGTCAGCGTCGAGCGTAGCTGCCGGCAACGAAGCGCTCAGACTGGACTCCACACCTGCGACGCCCTGAAATGGACCCATGAGCGAAACCAAAGTCCCCCATCAGACGAAAACCCCTCAGCGCCGCGCTGTGGTGACCGGCGCCAGCACAGGCATCGGGGCGGCCACCGTCCGGCGGCTGGTCGCCGAGGGCTGGTCCGTGCTGGCTGTGGCCCGGCGCGCCGGCCGGCTTGCCGAGCTGGCCGCCGAGACCGGCTGCGACTACCAGGCAGCTGACATCACCAACGCTGACGACGTGGCTGCGATTGTCGCGGCAGCCGGCCCCACCCACGCCCTCGTCAACAACGCCGGCGGGGCCCGCGGCGTGGACCCCGTCGCCGAGGCCGATCTCGACAGCTACGAGTGGATGTACCAGGTGAATGTGCTGGGCACGGTCCGGCTCACCAAGGCACTGCTGCCGGTGATGATTCCGACCGGCCGCGCGGACGTCCTGTTCGTCACCTCGATCGCTGGTCATGTCGCCTACGAGGGCGGTGGCGGGTATTGCGCGGCCAAGAGCGCCGAGCGCGTCGTGGCCCAGACCCTGCGACTGGAACTCAGCGGGCAGCCTGTCCGGGTGATCGAGATCGCGCCCGGAATGGTCAAGACCGAGGAGTTCTCGCTGCGCAGGCTTGGCGACCAGGAGCGCGCCGATGCCGTCTACGCAGGAGTCGAGGCCCCGCTGCAAGCAGACGATGTTGCCGACGCCATCGCCTGGGCGTTGACCAGGCCACACCACGTGAACATTGATCTGATGGTCCTCAAGCCACTGGCCCAGGCCGCCGTACACAAGGTGCACAGGGTTCTGTAGCTGCACACGGTGGCCAGGATCTGGTAGCTGCACAGGTTCTGAGGGTGCTCGCAGACCGAAACCCCAACCCGGGCGGGTAGGCTGACCCCGGAGGCTCCGCAACGTCGCCGTGCCCCGAGGTTGGAGGATTTGATGGGGAAACGCCCGGATCCTTGCGCAAGGGTGAGCCCGAGCGAACTGCTGTACAACGCCTACGTGTCGCGGCTGCGGGCCGGGCTGGATCCGGCAGCCATGCCCCGCCACATAGCGGTGATGGCCGACGGCAACCGCCGCTGGGCGCGCACCAACGCCCCCGGTCAGCCGCTGGTGGCCGGCTATCAGGCGGGCGCCGACAAGTTGTGTGAATTCGTCGGCTGGTGCGACGAACTGGACATCCCGATCGTCACGCTCTGGGTTCTCAGCACGGACAACCTGCAGCGTTCGAAAGCCGACGAGCTCCAACCACTGCTCCAGGTCATCGACCAGTTGGTGCAGAAGCTCGCCCGAACCGGCAAGTACCGGGTGATGACGGTGGGCGACCTGGAACTGTTGCCCCCTGATCTTGCCGAGCATTTCCGCCAGGCGGAGCAGACAACCGCGGGCAACACGGGAACCCACATCAACGTCGCCGTCGCCTACGGAGGCAGGCACGAGCTGCGCGATGCCGTGCGCGATCTGCTGGCCGAGGAGGCCAGGAAGGGCACCTCGCTGGAGGAGTTGTCCCGGACCCTCGAGATGGACCAGATCAGCGATCACCTCTACACCGCCGGCCAACCCGACCCCGACCTGGTCATTCGCACCTCCGGGGAGCAACGACTCTCCGGTTTCCTGATCTGGCAGAGCGCGCACAGCGAGTTCTACTTCTGCGAAGCCCTGTGGCCCGATTTCCGCAGAGTCGATTTCTACCGCGCCCTGCGCTCCTACGCGCAGCGTGAGCGCCGCTTCGGTCGCTGACCGCGCGACCGGCTGGTGGCGCGAACCGGAGCCGACGCCGGGGCCGGCCGCTACTCGACCATGCTGGCTGCGCGACGCTCCGGCAGCACCAGTGCCGCGGCGCTTGCGATGGCGAACGAGGCGGCGAACACTCCGAAGACCAGCGGCGCGCCGCCCCTGGTCAACAGCACAGGCACCAGCAGCGGGGCCAGGATGGCAGCCACGCGGCCCGCGGCAGCGGCGGCACCAGTTCCGGTGCCACGCACCGACGTCGGGTAGATCTCCGGCCCGATGGCATACAGGGCACCCCACGCGCCGAGGTTGAAGAAGCTCAGTGCGGAGCCGGCGATGATGATGCCGGTGGGGTCGGTCTGCATGCCGTAGCAGCCGGCCGAGACCGCCGACATCAGCAGGAAGCTGGCCAGGGTGACGCGACGCCCGATCTTCTCGATCAGGTAGGCGGCGACCAGGTAACCGGGCAACTGGGCGAGCGTGATGATCAGGGTGTACTGGAAACTCTTCACCAGCGAGTGCCCCTGCTGGAAGAGCAGCGTGGGGATCCACGTGAAGGCGCCGTAGTAACTGAGATTGACGAAGAACCAGACCACCCACAGTGCGACCGTCCGTTGGCGCAGCCGCGTCGACCAGATCGACTCGGTCTTCTCGGTGGCATCCACGCTGGGCGGCGTTTCGGCGAGCGCCTGCTCAAGCGAAACCTCTGCAACGACGCCGGAGCTCTCCTCGAACTTGCGCACCGAGACTTCCGCTTCCTGATGGCGGCCCTTGGCCTCCAGGAAGCGCACCGACTCGGGCAGGCCGACCCGCACGACCAGCGCGTAGAGGGCCGGCACCATCCCCACCGCCAGCGCCCAGCGCCACCCGTTGGGGTTGGACGGCACCAGGAAGTAGCCGAGCAGGGCTGCCATGATCCACCCGACTGCCCAGAAGGCCTCCAGCAACACCACCATGCGACCCCGGATGCGCTGCGGCGCGAACTCGCTGACCAGGGTCGAGGCCACCGGGAGCTCGGCACCCAGGCCCAGGCCGATGATGAATCGCAGCACCATCAGCATCGCGACTCCGGTGGACAGCGCAGCAGCGCCGGTGGCGAGGCCATAGACCAGCAGGGTGAGGGCGAACACGTTGCGGCGCCCGATTCGGTCGGCCAGCAAACCACCCACGCTGGCGCCGATCATCATGCCGACGAAGCCGATGGAGACGATCATGCTCACCTGGGAGTTGTTCAGGGTCCACTGTTTGGCCAGGACTGCGATCACGTAACTGATCAGACCGACGTCCATGGCGTCCAGTGCCCAGCCGATGCCGGAACCGACGAGCAGCTTGCCGTGCTCGCGGTTGAAGGGCAGCTGGTTCAGGCGCTCGGCTCTGGTGGGGAGACTGCCTTGCGGGGTCGTCGGTGTGCTCATCTGATCTCCTGCCTGAGGCTGCGCGCTGCCGCCCACAGCTCGTCCGGACAAGCGTAACAAGTTTTAACCTCAGAGGCGATATCCAAACGGCGGGGGCTTCCGCGCCGTTTGGCACCAGCCGGGTCGACCGCTCAGATCATCCAGGCGTCGGTGGGATCGTACGTCTCGGGCGGGGTTCCCCGCAGGCCCGCGAACAGGTCGTCCTCGGGGAAGAACGTGGGCACCTGGCTGAAGACGAGTTGCCAGTCCTCGGTGGGCCAGGCCTGCCGCTGCACCGGCGTGGGAATGGCGAACCAGAGCCCATCCGGGTCCACCTGCGTGGCGTGCGCCTTCAACGCCTCGTCCCGGACGGGAAAGTAGTCGGCGCACTGGACGAAGGTTGTCAGGCGGTTGGCGAAATCGAACCGGTCGCGCGAGCCGGGGTAGCCACCCTCGGGCGTCGCCAACCCGTGTTCGTGCATGCCTCGTTCCAGAGCCTGGGCACGCCGCCCGTGAAAGCTCATCTGGTAGTACAGCTTGCTCACCTGCCAGGGCTCCCCCAGCTCCGGGTGGACGTTCGGGTCCGCGGCCTGTTTGAAGGCTTCCATGCTCACCCGGTGGCACTGCACGTGGTCGGGGTGTGGATAGCCTCCGTGCTCGTCGTAGGTGGTCATCACCTGCGGTCGGAACTGCCGGATCAGTTCGACCAGTGGTTTCGCGGCAACGACGGGGTCGAGCGTCGCGAAACACCCCGCCGGCAGCGGAGGCAGCGGATCGCCCTGCGGCAACCCGGAGTCGTGAAACCCGAGGTACGCCTGTTCGATGCCCAGGATGTCGCGGGCCCTGGCCATCTCCTGGCGACGCACCTCGGTGATGTTGGCCCACACCTCGGGGCGATCCATCTTCGGGTTCAACACATCGCCGAGCTCGCCGCCGGTGCACGTCGCCACCATCACCCGGGCCCCTTCGCGCACGTACTTGACCGTGGTGGCAGCACCCTTGCTCGACTCGTCGTCAGGATGGGCATGCACGTGCAACAGACGGAGCCCAGCACCGCACGCATCGTCGACGCGCTCGGCAGCAGGACGGACAGGTTCTGGCATGACGTCCATTCTGAACGCCACAGCAAGCCAATGCCCAACTGACTACCACCAGATGCGCGCAGCGACCGACTCCGGGCGGCGGATGAATCAGCTAGGCTGCTTCGATGGCCGAAGACAGACAGACCATTTGGCTCACCCAGGGAGCCTTCGACAAGCTCGGACAAGAGCTGGACTTCTTGAAGACCGAGGGTCGCGCCCAGGTGACCGCGAAGATCGCATCCGCCCGCTCCGAGGGTGACCTCAGCGAGAACGGCGGCTACCACGCCGCGCGCGAGGAGCAGGGACACATGGAGAGCCGGATCGTCCAGCTCGAGGAAATGCTGCGCCATGCACAGGTCGGCGATGCGCCCAAGAACCCTGATGAGGTCGCCGTCGGCACTCGCGTGACGATCGCCTACTTTGGTGACCCGGACGACACCGACACCTTCCTGCTGGGGTCCCGAGAGATGCTGGGCGCCGACGAGTCCCTGGACAGCCAGGTCTTCAGCCCGCAGTCACCGCTCGGCGAGGCGGTGCTTGGCGCCTGCAAGGGCGACCTGGTGTCCTACGTGGCGCCCAACGGCAAAACCATCAAGGTGACGATCGTCGCTGTCGAGGCCCACGACTGACGACGGTCCGCAGGCAAGCTGCCTGAGACTACGGATGAAAAGGGGCGGGCCTGCAACCACCAGGTTGCAGGCCCGCCCCCGTCTTGCCCTGACGCTTGTCGGCCGCTATTTCTCGGGCCCGACGGCCTCCACCCGCACTCCGGCATGGCCCATCACCACACCGATGTCCAGCCGGGCGGCGCCTTCCCCCATGACGTACTCATCGAGCTTCTCGGAATGCTCACCGGGCCACGAAATCATGCCGAGTGAAGACTCGGTGCGGATGACGACGTTCGAGTTCTGCTCCAGCTGCACCGTCAGGTTGCCGGACTCGACACGGACTCTGGACCGGCCCTGGGAGACGGGGCCCCGCAGTGTGGCGTTGCCCATCTGCACCAGGGCGTCCTCGATCTGGACGACATCCTTGAGCGTGGCGCCGCCGGCGGTCACCCGGATCTTGTTGAGGTGCGGCACGCCCTCCGTCGTCAGTCCGCCACCAGTCACCTCCGCGTCCACCACGATGGCCGGGTTGACCCTGACGTGCAGCACCTTCCCCAGCCCCAGCTTGCCCAGATCGGCGAGGCTGCGGGGCGGCCGGACCACGCTGAAGCCGTCCAGTGACGGGGCCAGGCTGCCGTCACTGCTGATCTCCAGCACGGAGCCGTTGCGCCGAAGCTCATGCGGACCGGAGACGGTGACCGTGGCCACAGCGGGGTCACCGATGATGCGCACCCGGCGACCGATCGCGCGCACGACCACCCGATCGACCCCGGGGACCGACTGTTCGGCGGTTTGCTTCGCCATCGAGGCTGCCGCACGACTGGCCGCCTGCGCTGCGTTCGAGGCCGCGTTGCTGGCCGCCTGGAGCATCGGGTCGACCACCCGGTCCCGAAGCTTGCCGAGAACCTCGGCGGCGTCGAACCCCGGCGGGCGTGGCGCCGCCGGCTGCTCCCCGGCCGTCGGGCCAGCGGGTTCCTCAGGTGTGCCCGGCTCCTCGGCGACGCGCTTGGGTTCAGTCGTCTGGTAGCCGGTGTCATCGTCGCGGGCGAGGGGGTCTGCGGGGACCCAACCCGTCCCGGTGGCGCCATGACGCGCAGGCTTGGACTCCCCGATCGATTCGCCCTGGGCGCTGATTCGCCGTTCGGCCTCGTCGGCGTCGATTCTTCCGGCTGCGAGATCCTGCAGGATCGAGTTCAAATCGGGTGATGCGCTCATGGGCCAAATCTAGGTTCGGGCTGTGACGGAGCGAAGCAGGTCTTAGATTCTGGGTGGGAAGTCAGGGCACACTCATCGTTCGGGGGATGGATCTTGGGTGACGGCGGCGGAGTCCTCGACAACGTTCGACCCCCCGGCCAGCACCGATTCGGCCTCGGAGCCAACCGAGTTCGTCGAGCCCCCCACTGTGGGCACACTGACGTCCGGCGGCAACTGGTCAGGAGTCTGGCCCTGCTGCGCCCTGCCGGCTGATCCAGCCCGCAGCATGCCACCCAGGAAGGCCATCAGGGGGATCGCGAACACCGCACCCTCGATGCCTGCGACGATGACACCAACACTGATGCCAACCAGCACCATCAACGGATGGATCGAAACCGCGTGCCCCAGCAACACCGGCTGCAGTATGTGGGCCTCAATCGCGAGCACCGCCACGAACACTCCGAACATGATGAAGGCTTTGACGGGGCCCAGCGTCACGAGCACCACCAGCACTCCGACAGACCCCGCCACCATGGCGCCCAACACAGGCACGAAGGCGCAGACGAAGGTCAGCGACATGATCGCAAGCCAAAGCTCGGACCCCAGGGCAAACGCACCGATACCAGCGCCGACCCCGTCGACAGCTGCCACGGTGATCGCCGCCCGGACGTAGGCAAACAGCGATCCCCAGCCCGCGCCTGCAACCCGTTCCACGAGGCGCCGATTGGCGAACGGCACTGGTCGCAGCAGAGCACTCACGATCTTGGCGCCATCCTTGAGGAAGAAGAAGGTGGCGAAGATACACATCAGTGCCCCGGCCAGGAACCTGCCGATGCTGACCCCCGCAGCAGCGACTCTGGACGCGATTGTGGTCCGGGACTCCTGCAACGCCGCCACCACTTGGTTGAACCAGGCGTTCAGTTGGTCCGTGCTGATGTGCAGTGGCCCGGCCCCCAGCCACAGGATCACCTCCCGGAAACCGTTGCGGGCTTCGACCGTCAGCACTGACCACTGGAGTGCGATCTGTGCGCCCACCAGCGTCAGCAGACCGCCCACCACCAAGATGAGCAGCAGCATCGACGTCAGCGCCGCGGCCCACGGCGGCCACCGATGCCGGCGAAGGAACCCGTTGACCGCGGTGAGGGCTGCCGTGAAGAGCACCGCGGTGAGCAATGGGACGACAACTTCCGACAGGTGACCGGCCGCCCAACCAACCAGAGCGACCAGTGCCGCAACCAGCAGCAGGCGCCAGGACCAGGCAGCTGCAGCACGCACGCTCTGCGGCACCAGGTCAGCGTCGGCAGCTCGTTCCTGGTCTTCCACCAGTTCAGAGCCGGCAACCGGTGGCTCGGGTTCCCGCTCCCCGGCGGCGGCTCTTCTCAGTTCCGTCAGTCGCCTTCGACTGCTGCGTCGCAGCTGGTCCCACGTGCCCCGCGCCATGACCACTCCTCCCGCGACTTGGCCGCCTCCCGCGCGGCCAGCACAGGCAACGTTAGTCAACGGGCCAGACCGGTGCGGCTACCGTGGTGGCGTGCACCCGCCGGCTCTGCCCGACACCCGACGTCGTAGTGGCATGCCCCGCGACGTCTTCGTGCTGACCCTGATTGCCTTCCTGGTGGCGGTGGGGTTCGGCGTCATGGTGCCCGTGCTGCCGGTGTTCGCCCGCAGCTTCCACGTGTCAGGTTTCATGGTCGGCGCGGTGATCAGCGCTTTCGCCCTGATGCGGCTGGTCACCGCACCGGTGTGCGGACGGCTGAACGCCTGGATCGGGGAACGCACCGCCCTGGGCATCGGCATGTACATCGTGGCCATCTCGACGGCACTCGCCGGGATGGCTGGTGGCTACTGGCAACTGCTGGTGATGCGCGGGCTCGGCGGCGTCGGCTCCGCGATGTTCACGGTCGCGGCCACCACGCTGTTGCTGCGAGCCGTGGACGCCGGGCACCGCGGCCGGGCGACCGCGCTCTACTCGGGCGGGTTCCTGCTCGGCAACATGGCCGGCCCTGCCGTCGGGGGTCTGGTGGCGACCATTTCGGTGACGGCCCCGTTCTACTTCTACTCCATCACCCTGGTGCTGGCCGGCAGTGTCGCACTCACCCTGTTGAGCCGCAAGCAGTCCACCAGCAGTGCCGCGCGGGCGGCGAAGGAACCGGCGGTCACGCTCCGGCAGCTCGCCCGCGACGTGCGCTACCAGGCAGCCTGCCTGATGAACTTCTCCCAGGGCTGGCAATCGCACGGTGTGCGCAACTCGCTGGTGCCGTTGCTGGTCACCGAGGTGATGCACGGTCAGCCCTCCTGGACCGGCTGGGCGTTCGCTGTGGCGGCAGTCACCCAGGGCTTGGCGTTGGGGCCGATCGGACGCGCGGTTGACACGGTCGGACGCCGACCGCTGCTGCTGGCAGGCGGCCTGATCTGCACCGTGGGGGCTGTCGGGATCGCCTTCGCGCCCAACATCTGGGCCTTGACCGCGCTGCTGGCCTGCTACGGCGTCGGCGCCAGTATGGCCACCAACGCTCCCACCGCCATCGTCGGCGACGTGGCCGGAGCCCGCAGTGGCACGCCGATCGCCGCCTTCCAGATGATGAGCGACCTCGGCTCCATCGCCGGCCCGCTCGCAGCTGGGCTGATCGCCGACCATCTGGGTATCGGCTCGGCGTTCCTGGTCGGAGCTGCCCTGATCGGCGTCGCCACCCTGTACTCACTGCGCATGCCCGAAACCCTCCCCAACTTCACCCAGGAGAACCCGCGATGAATCCGCGCCCGATCAGCGAGCTGATCGCTCCCGACTGGGCAGCTGCGCTGGCCCCCCAGGAAGCCCACATTCACCAGATGGGGGTGTTCCTGCGTGGGGAGCTGGCAGCAGGACGCCAGTACCTGCCGGACGGACGAAACGTGCTGCGTGCCTTCACCCGTCCGATGTCGCAAGTCCGGGTGCTCATCGTCGGCCAGGATCCCTACCCCACCCCGGGCCACGCGATCGGGCTGTCCTTCGCCGTCGACGGGCATGTGCGGCCGCTACCGAAGAGTCTGGTCAACATCTACCGCGAGTTGGCGGCCGACCTGGGCATCGAGCCTTGTCCGCACGGGGATCTGACTGGCTGGTTCGAACAGGGCGTGCTGCTGCTGAACCGCTGCCTCACCGTCCAGCCGGGCAAACCGGCCTCGCACCGCGGCAAGGGCTGGGAAGCGGTGACCCAGGCCGCCATCGAAGCCCTGGTTGACCGCGGCGGCCCACTGGTCGCCATCCTGTGGGGCCGCGACGCGCGCACCCTGGAGCCGCTGCTGCAACAGGCCGGGGTGCCGTTCGTCGCCAGCCCGCACCCGTCGCCACTGTCGGCACATGCCGGCTTCTTCGGGTCCCGGCCGTTCAGCGGCGTCAACGAACTGCTCCGGGCACAGGACGCGGACCCCATCGACTGGGATCTCAATCAGCGCTGAACCAAGGCGGCGGCGCCGGGCAACGCAGCCGACGGCGAACACGGCTCGCTGCAGGAGAAGTCGCAACTACGCTCGGGCCATGGCTGGTTCCTTCAAACACCGCATCACCGGCGATCCGCTCGACCGGGAGTTCCCAGGGTCCGAAACTGCCTACTTCTCGATGGGCTGTTTCTGGGGAGCCGAGAAGCTGTTCTGGTCCCTGCCCGGCGTGTTGTCCACCGCCGTCGGCTACCAGGGCGGCCACACCAGCAACCCCAGCTACGAACAGGTGTGTGGCCGCAGCACCGGCCACGCCGAGACCGTGCGGGTCGTCCACGACCCGGCGGTGATCAGCTACCAGACGCTGCTGAAGGTGTTCTTCGAGAACCACGACCCCACTCAGGTTGATCGTCAGGGCAACGACGTCGGCGACCAGTACCGCACTGCGATCTGGACCACCACGCCCGAACAGGCAGCGGCAGCCGAGCAGGTTCGCGACCAGTACACGAAGGCCCTCGCTGCCCGGGGTTACGGGCCGGTGGCCACCACGATCGCACCCGCACCCAGGTTCTGGCTGGCTGAGGACTACCACCAGCAGTACCTCGACCGCGTCCCGCACGGCTACTGCCCGGTACACGCCACCGGGGTGCGATGCGACCTGTAGCCGCGTGCGCAGGCTCAGCCGAAGAATCCGCCTGACGCCGCCCCTGGAACGCCGCTGGGGCGGCATACTCTGAGCATGAGGAACGTGCGCAGCGTCGACCAGCTGACGGTTGCGCACGACTCTGCCTGGCCCGACGTGCTGCGGCTGGTCAATGACGCGCGGGTCCCGGTGCGGCTGCTGCCGGCTGATCCGTCCACCGCCTTCGACGTGCTGAACCGCTTGCAGGTCGCCGTGGGGACCTGCCTCGGCGCGATCGCGCTGCACTGCGGTGGCATGGTCATCGACCACGGCTGGTTGCGGCTGCTGGGCGCCGGCTTCGAGGAACTGCCGAGCATCGCCACCGTCAACAACCTGCCTGAGCCCAATGGCGAGGCCGCCCTGCCTGCGCTGGTGGTCGCCCTTGACGTGGTCGGCGGGCAGTACGCCATCGATGGCGGCGGCCTGTTCGAGTCGCCGGGCACCATGTGCTACTTCGCGCCCGACACCCTGGCTTGGGAGACCCTGCGGATGAGCTACTGCGACTTCGTGGCGGCTGCGCTGGCCGGTGACCTGGCCGAGTTGTGGTTCGAACAGCGATGGCTGGGCTGGGAGACCGAGGTGAGCGCGTTGCCACTGGGCCAGGGCATCACCAGCTCGCCGCCCATGTACGGCCGCCGCTACCGTCGCGAGCAGGTGACGCGCACCGCCATTGCCTATGGCGAGCTGGTTGGTTTCCACAACTATCTGGCCGAGAAGTTGCGCCAGCTGCAGCAGGCTGACGCCGACGCATCCAGCTGACATTGTCCGAAGGCCGTGACGATCGGCAGCCCGAGGTAGCACAATGTTGTACCAGGATTGACCTCGTTGTACCAGGAGCAGCTTGGGCGACCACTGCGGTGCAGTAGCAGCCGCCGTCGCTTCCGCTGCGCGGAAGGAGTGCGTGATGTCCCAGTTCGCAACAACAGGTCGGGTCGTCGTCGGAACCGACGGCTCGAACCAGGCCTCCGTGGCGGTCGACTGGGCAGCCTCCTGGGCGCATGCACACCAGGCTGGTCTGACCGTCGTGGGGATCCAGCCCGACTTGATGATCTACGCGGACGGCGTCGCCTACGCATCGCTGATCGACCCCGCCTTCGCGGCCGCGAAAGAGACTGCGCAACGCCACGTCCGTGCTGCGATGAAGGCAGCCGTGGCGGCCTACCCCGGCCTGGACGTGATCGGTCAGACCGTCGAGGGAGACGCAGCCGGCATCCTGGTGACCGCTTCCCGCGACGCCCAGTTGGTGGTCATCGGAACCCGGGGCCTGGGAGCGGTCAAGGGGGTCCTGTTGGGCGGCGTCGCCGACAACGTGGTGACCAACGCCAAAGGCAACCTGGCCGTCATTCCCGAATCGGCAGACCCCGACCTCAGCGGCCCGATCGTGGTCGGCACAGACTCCTCAACCCAGGCAGGCGCCGCCCTACGGTTCGCTGTGGCCGAGGCACACCGCAGCGGTGCACCCCTGGTCGCGGTTCAGGTCATCGAACGCGCCCTGCTGATGGACTACATGCACGACGAAGACCACGACACAGCCCGCACCAAGCTGGAATCCGAGCTCAAGAAGAACCTCACCAGGTCTCTCGAGGCGCGCACCGACAGCCTGACGGATCTCGACCTGACCGTGCATGTCGTGGTTGGCAAGCCCGCCGAGGAGCTGGCCAAGGCCACCGAAGGGGCCCGTCTCGCCATCGTGGGCAGCCGCGGACGCGGTGGCTTCGCCGGCCTGCTCCTGGGCTCCACCAGCCGCCGCCTGGTGCGCAGCGCGCACTGCCCGGTGCTCGTCGTGCGCAGCGACTCCACGGTGGAAACCATCGACTGAGGCCGCTCTCCCGATCCACCGGCCTACAGTTGCGCCAGACGCTCGATCGCCGCCGCTGCGTACTCCGGTACACGCTCGGCGAGGACACCCGACGAGGGCATGCACGTCCGGGGTCATGCTCGCTCTTGTGCTGCGTGACGAGTTCGGCACCAGCTTGTCGACGTCATGCTGGATGGTGCAGTGGTTCAGTTTGGTCGGGATCACGTGGTTGCCGCCCAGACACATCCCCTCGGAGTCGAAACGCAGCAGACTCCCTGAGCGGGAGGGCACGGTTTGATCTCAATCCCCTGCGGGAAGTTTTGAAGACTCGGGTGCCGGGTTGTCTTCCGTGAAGCGTTCGACTGTCTCGGCATGCACTGGCCTGGTCCGCGGGCGATGGGCGGCCCACTTGGATCTCAGCCAGCGCCACAGCAGCCCGCTGCTCTCAGCGCCCGTGCGCACGTAGTCCAACGAGTTGGGGTTCTGCAATGTCAGCTGGACCAGGGACCTCGCCTCCACCGAGCCGGCGATCAACAGCTGATCGCCTTTCTTGATGACGAAGGTGTCAGTGAGCAGGTAGTCGCTGATCACCTCGCGGTGACGCAGGACGAGCAGCGCGGTGGCCGGGATGCGGCGGCTTCGGTCGTAGGGGTCGCGCATGATCTGGCCCAGGGTGAGCACTTCGTCAGCTTCGAGCAAGGTGCAGGCAGCCCTGGTCTGCTTGTCATTGATGGTGACGTTGAAGAGCTCGGGAATCCGGCCGCCGTTGAGGTCAGCCAGCAGATCGGACAACTGACGGCACTGTTCCTCGGAATGGAACGGGAGGGTCTCCAGGTACTTGGCAAGCAGCGGTGTGGTGATGAGCGACAGGAACTCCTGAGCGACGATCCTGCTGGGCACCATGGCAAGGTCGTCCTGGAAGGCATCGAACAGGGGCGCATTGGACGACTGGTTCATCCGGGTGACGATGAACAGGTCGCCTCTCATGTCCCTTGCCGTGACCGCGATGGCCAGGTTCTTGGTGTCGGAGACGTTGCCGGCCACGATGCCCACGGCATGGTCGATGCCGGCCTGGGTCAGCGATTCGGAGTCCGTCCCGGTGCCTCGGACATCGACGCCACCCTCGTCGAAGTACTTCACATCAACAACCGCCACCGTGTTCCCGCCCTCGCGCAGCTTCTCGACGACCGCCCGACCGAACCGGCCGTAGCCGCACACGATCCAATGGCCCTGTGGGGGACGATGTTCCTCGGGCAGCGGCTCGCCGGCAAGACCGTAGAGGATTTCACGCAGCCGATAATGCTGCGGCTGGGCCACCGCGTCGCCCAGATGCTCGGCGAAGCGGTCAAAGGGGTTGATCACGATGTCACCACCGAACACACCGACATCCGTCTCGATTTCGGCGTCCCGGATGCGTGCCAGGACCCGCACCGCCCGCTGCCGGAGCAGCCGAACAGTGACCGCGATTGCCTGGTTGGCTCTGTCATCGTCGGCAAGGGCCACCACACCCTTGCAGTGTTCGGACATCAGACCGGCTTCCTGCAACACCGCCGGCTGACTGGCGTCCGCCACGATCATGGGTGCGTCGGCGTGGAAATCCTCCAGCCGCATCCGCTGCAGCCGTTCATCAGAGATCTCCACCACGACGAACCGGTAGTTCAGCCGATCCAGGCCGTGGCAGACCAACGCGCCAGTCTCACCAGCGCCACAGACGATGTAGAAGGGCTCCCGCAGATGATAGATCCGACGCGAGAACCGGTTGATCCGCATCGCGTTCTGGAAGCCTCTTTCTGTCACCAGTGCGATCAGGTTGACGCCGGCGTACGACCAGCCGACGACAGTCAGGTAGATCGTGACCACCATCCACATCCGCTGCTGGGTGCTGTAGGGCTGCGGGATCTCACCGAAGCCGATGGTCAGCCCCGTGTAACTGATCACGTAGAAGGCCTCGAACAGTGTCATGGGCGCAGCTCTGTTGCCGTTCGCGTCCACCCCGGGCACCAGGCTCAGACCGATCGTGCAGAAGCTGAAGATCGCAATGAGCACCAACAGCGGCGCCCGCATCCGACGCAGCACGATGTACACGACGTCGGACCGCGCCGCAGCCCGGGTGGTTGGAACGCCCCACTCCATCTGTGGGCCTCAGCGCTTCTGTTGGAGGATCTCGCCGACCATCAACACGACCGAGACGACGTTGGCCAGCAGCGCACCTGAGGACAACGAAACCACCAGTGACATGTGGCCCCGGGTCATGCCCAGGGCCGACACCTGCACCGCCCACACGTAAACCGTGCAGGCCGCCACCAGCTGCAGGTCGGCCACCAGGCTGGTGGCGAGGTGAACAGCGCCGAGCTGGGTGCGGTCGCCGAACTTCAGCACGGTGGCCACCAGGCTGACGATGAGGGCAGCAACCAACTCGGCAGTGTTGTGCAGCTCCGGATCACCGATGTCGCCAGTGACAAACCCGAAGTTGAGTGAGCAGGCAAAAGTGATGAAGAAACCGAAGATGACCTTTTCGAGATTCACGTGCTTCTCCTGGGAAGAGCGGGGTCGAGAGACCTAGTTGGTCCCGGCCTCTTCGTTGCCACGGGCTGGTTCGTTGTCCGCAGGCAATGGGGTGTCGCTCTGCCCGGCGGCGCGGGCGCTGTCGGCCTTCTGTCGAGCCTCCACCTGCTGTTTGAAGGTCCGGCTGGGCAGTGCGATGGACAACCCGAGCAACAGACCACCGAGCAGCGCGCCGGCGCCCATGATCAGCACCTGGTTGCGAACCACGCCTGCGTCGTAACGCACTGTGCTGGTGTTGGCGTTGGCGACACCGACAATCTCGCGGAGATCCCAGGTGTTGCGCACTGCGAGCACGGCCGCCACGACGAGCAGCAGCACACCCAGCACAGCGAGCAGGCCCTTCAAGAACTTGAGCATGTCTGCACACTAACGCCCGGCGTTGATCGTTGCTTCCTTGACCGCGCTCTGCGGGGTCTTGTACCGCTCGATCAACTTCAGGTAGTCCCCGTCATCGATGTTCATCTGCAGCGACGCCTGGATCGCGTCCCGCAGCGCCGTGTTGTCCTTGGCCACAGCGATCCCGAGCGGTCCTGCGACCACCTGCTCGCCGACGGTCTCGAACTTGCCGTTCGACTGCTGGGTGTTGTAGACCGCGACCGGGTACTCCTGGATGCCTGCGACGGCGCGGTCCTGCTCGATCTGCAGCATCGCCTCGGACTCGCGGTCGAAGGCCATCACCTCGACCGCTCCCTTCCCGTTGGCCACACAGCGCGGGGAGAGCGTGGTGGCGACGTAATCCTCCTGGACTGTGCCACGCTGCAGCGAGATCGTCCGGCCACACAGGTCGTCGACGGTGCTGAACCCGTGCGGGTTGCCGGCCTTGACGAACATGATCGACCCGGAGATGTAGTAGTCGACGAAGTCGACCTTCTGCTGGCGCTCCACAGTGTCGCTCATCGAGGAGATGGCGAGGTCGAAGCGGTTCGAATCGAGTTGGGTGATGAGGCCGTCGAAGGTGGCGTTGTTGAACACCAGCGGGACGCCCAGCTCGGTTGCGAGCAGGTCGCCGAGCTCCTTGTCGAAGCCGAGCACCGTCTTGCCATCGGTGTCGTAGTACTCCATCGGGGCGTAGGCGATGTCGCTGCCGACCTGGATCGACCCCTTGTCCTTCACGGACTGGGGAAGCTGTGCGTACAACGGAGCGGACGTGTTGACCGTCGTCGGGGCGGCGGAGCTGGCGGTGGTCTGGTCGGAGCCGGCACAGGCGGACAGACCGCCGGCCAGCACCAACGCCGCCAGCGAGGCGATAACTCGGGTCGTGGTCTTCATTGATGGTCCTTTCGCGCAGCCGGCTCCTCCGGCGCTGCAGGTTGGAAGACTACAGGTAGGCACCGTGGCCACGAGACTCCATGGGGAGGCAGGCTCAGAGAACCTTGGACAGGAACGCCTGGGTCCGACGCTCCCGGGGATTGGCCAGCACATCCGCCGGACGGCCCTCCTCCACGATCACACCTTCGTCCATGAAGGCCAGGTAATCCCCGACCTCACGGGCGAAGCCCATCTCGTGGGTCACCACCACCATCGTCATGCCGTCCTCGGCGAGCTGCTTCATCACCCCGAGCACGTCACCGACGAGCTCGGGATCCAGCGCTGAGGTCGGCTCGTCGAAGAGCATCAGCTCGGGGTTCATCGCCAACGCGCGGGCGATCGCCACCCGCTGCTGTTGGCCACCGGAGAGCTTGCCCGGGTAGGCGTTCGCCTTCTCCGGCAGCCCGACCCGCTCGAGCAGGCCCTGCGCGGCAGCGCGGGCTTTCGCGGGCGAGACCCCGGCAACATGGATCGGGGCCTCGGTGATGTTCTCCATCACCGTCATGTGCGGGAACAGGTTGAAGCGTTGGAACACCATGCCGATGCCGCGGCGCTGGGCGGCGATCTCGGACTCGCGCAGTTCATGCAGCTTGCCGCCGTGTTCCCGGTAGCCGACCAGGTTGCCGCGCACCCGCAGGGTGCCCGCGTTGATCCGCTCCAGGTGGTTGATGCAGCGCAGGAAGGTCGACTTGCCCGAGCCGGACGGGCCGATCAGCACCGCCACCTCGCCGCGTCGGACGTTCATGGTGATGCCCTTGAGCACCTCAAGGCTACCGAAACGCTTCTTCACCCGGCGCGCCTCGACGATGATCTCCCCGGTCGCGGGAACGCCGGCGGACGCCTGGTCGTCGTGCATGCTCATTCCTGCCTGCCGATCCTCAGATTGCGCCGCACCCGTGCCAGCGGACCGGTGTCCTGACCGATCTCCTGGTCCGCCCGGTTGTAGTGCCGCTCCAGGTAATACTGCGCGATCGAGAACACCGTGGTCAGGATCAGGTACCAGGCGGAGACTGTGATCAGCATCTCGATCACCTGCAGGGTGTTGGAATAGATCCGCACCGCGGCCTGCAGCAGTTCGAGGTACTGGATCGAGTACGCCAGCGACGAGGTCTTCAGCATGTTGATGAACTCGTTGCCGGTCGGCGGGATGATCACCCGCATCGCCTGCGGCAACACGATCCGGCGCATCGTGTGGCCACGCGACATGCCCAGCGCGCCCGCCGCCTCGGTCTGACCCTTGTCGACCGACTGGATGCCGGACCGGACGATCTCGGCCATGTAGGCACCCTCGTTGATCCCCAGGCCGAGCAGCGCCGCAGTGAAGGGGGTCATCACCGCGTTCATCGCGATGTCGGTGCCGGGGATGGTCGGAAAGACCAGGGACAGGTTGTACCAGATCATCAGCTGCACCAACACGGGAGTGCCCCGGAACAGCCAGATGTAGAACTCGGACACCCCGCGCATCACCCAGTTGTCCGACTGGCGCATCACCGCGACCACGACACCCAGGACCACCCCGACCACCTGGGCGAGCACACTGATCAGCAGCGTGTTGCGCATGCCAACCAGCACCTGCTCCTGCAGGAAGTACCTCGGCGGCACCGACCAGTCGATGTTGGCCTGGGAGAACGCCATGACCAGCATGACCATCATGGCCAGCACGACGCCGGCTCCGACCCAACGCCAGGGATGGGGCACCGGGACGGCGACGATGTCGTCCGAGGGCCGCTCCCGGGCGGGACCGGCGCCCGACGTCGCAGATGTCGTGGCCATCGGGACTACTTGCCCGCGTTGATGGTCGCCTTGTCGATGGCACCCTGCGGGGTCTGGTACTTCTCGATCAGCTTGGCGTAGGAGCCGTCGTCCATGGTGGCCTGTACCGCCTTGAGCAGAACGTCACGCAACTGCGTGTCGTCCTTGCGGACGGCGAGTCCGAGCGGGTTGGCGATCACCTGTTCACCCACGGTCTCGTAGGCCCCGCCGGACTGCTGGACGTTGTAGACGGCCACCGGATAGTCCTGCATGCCGGCAGCGGCGCGGCCCTGCTTGACCTGCAGCAGCGCCTCGGACTCACCGTCGAAAGCCAGCAACTCGATCGTGGACCCGGCCGCCAGGCACTTCGGCTGGAGGGTGGTCTGCATGTACTGGTCCTGGGAAGAACCCCGCATCACTGCCACGGTCTTGCCGCACAGGTCGTCCACCGACGCGATCGCCTTCGGGTTGCCCTTCTGTACGATCAGCACCATGCCGGCCTGGTAGTAGTCGACGAAGTCGACCGACTGCTGGCGCTCCGGGTTGTCAGTCATCGCGGAGCTGAGCATGTCGAAGCGACCCGAGTTGAGCTGGGTGATCAGGCCGTCGAACTTCGAGTTGTTCCAGTCGAGGGGAACGCCCAGCTGCTGGGAGAGCAGGTCGCCGAACTCCTTGTCGAAGCCCAGCACCGTCTTGCCGTCGGTGTCGTAGTACTCCATCGGCGCGTACTCGATCGAGGAACCGACGGTGATCAACCCTTGGTCCTTGATCCGTTGCGGCAACTCGTTGTAGAGCTGGGCCGCGGTGTTCACCGTGGTGGGCGCGGTCGATGATCTGGCGTCGGCCGTGGGGGTGCTGCCCGCGCCGCAGGCCGCCAGGGTGCCGGCCAGCGCCACCGAAGCAACTGCGGCAACCAGTCGTGCCAACGTTTTCATGGGTTTTCCTTCCTCTGCGGGCCCGTGTTCTGACCCGACGATGATCCTCGGCGGCACAGTATGTCCCCGGCGGCACAATATATCGTGGCCACCGGCCAAACGAGAGCGGCGCGGCTCCTCACTGAGTGGGGGCCGCGCCACGGTTGTGCCGATCGGGGTGGTTCAGAGGCAATCCGACTCGATGCGCTCCAGCGCATCGCTCCATCTGGCCCGCAGCCCCTCAAGGTCGCTGGTGTCGGTCAGGTTGGTGTGCTTGACGCGCATCGTGGTCTGATCGCCCTGATCTTCCAGGCGCAACTCGACCATGCTCGGCTTGCCGTACTCGTCCTTGCGCCACGAGAAGCGGATCTCCTCGAGCGGGTGGAAGGTACGGATCACGCCGGTGCGCCCGTCCACGGCGCTCCAGGTGTGACCCTTGTCACCGAAGTGGCTGCCCGGCCCCAACAGGGCCTCGGCGCCCTCGTCTGTGACCAGAACTTGCCAAACGCGCTTGACTGGGAAGGACACCGTCCGGCTGACAGTGACGGAGGTGTCCTTGTTCTCGCCAAGCGCCTCGCTGCTGTTCTGCTCTGCCATGAGGACCTCATTTCTGGGTGGACCCGCGTTGAATCTTGTGTGGGTGACCGTCTCACCCAAATTGGGTTGGACTTGATGAAACCCTAGCCTTGCCTCGCCGACGGTGGAAGCCACTTCCACCTGTTGTGTGCACAACTTCGCGTCTGGGCGCCCCTCTGCCTGCTTGCAGGCACAGCTCCGGCGCCACCGCCGAGTAATCTCGACCCATGGAGTTGCAGTCCCGGTGCCGAGTCGGGCGTTCGCTGGCGGAGAGGATCGGCGCCCTGACGAGGGGCGCTGTGCGGGTCGGTGCACTGCTGGGCAGTGCAGTGCTGCTGACGGCTTGCGCATCCCCCACCCCCGCGGCACCCTCCGCCCTGCCCACGGCTGCAGTCAGTCCCACCCGGACTCCCGTCATCGACCTCACCCAGGACGGCAATGCCCGGCGGGCAGTCGACGAGCTCGCCGCTCGCGCCGGGGACGGACCCGTCATCAGGGTGACGGTCAACGCCTTCGAGGCAACACTGACCTACCTGGAACCCAAAGACACGCCCCTGCCGCTGAAGACACCTTCACCGGCTGCCGCGACAGACTTCCAGGCCGTGAGCCTGGGCTGGGTGGGCGGCGTCATCGAGGAACTGGACTCCGACGTGGCGTACATCCAGCAGACGACGTTCAGCCCGGCCGACTACAACCTGGAAGCCGTCGCCCGGATGTTCCGGGATGCGGCCGCCGTCAGCGGCTCCAGCTCGCAGCAGGAGCTGCAGATCAACGAGTACAACCAGGGCCGCGTGCTGATGACAGTCACCACCAACCCCGAAACCAGCACGGTGTTCTTCCGCCACGATGCGTCGCTGATCTCACGGCTTGACTTCAGCACCGAGCAGGGCCTCGGCGAGGGGCTGCGGGACGCGGTGGACGGCGCCCCGCACGTCATCGCCGTCGGCTTGCTGGCGGACAATGGCGGGTTGTTCGTGGACGTCATCGCCGAGGAGGGCGTCGTGGAGCGACGAATCAGGCAGGCGGCTTTGCCCATGTTCAGCTCCAGACGCAAGCAGCCCACCACAGCTGCCCTCACCTTCGACCCGACGCTGATCTCAGCCGCAGCGATCACCCAGCAGACCACCTCGCTGCGCACCTTGCCGCAGGCCGAGCCGGACGCATCGGTGCTGTTCACGATCGCCGTGGACCCCAAAAAGCTGGGTGTGCCGGTGATCACGTTCAACGCGGCGGGCACCACGGTGATCACCGATCTGGCCGGCAACGACCTCACCGAGCAGCTCAAGTAGCCCGGCGGCGGCGCGCTGGCCTCTTGCAGGCGGTGGGATGATGGTCTGGTGCGGATCATCGGACTTGCGACCCCAGGTGGGCCGGAGACTGTCGACGTGACGGTGGGTCACGGCGACGATCCGCGGTGGCTGCTGTGGCGTCGAGGCTGGGTTGTCACCGGGTTCCTCTCTGCCAGACGCGACGACTCGGGCGAAATCGTGATCACCACCCACGTCGGCCCCCGCTCCGCTGCCTCACACCCGCCGCGATTCAGGTCGAAGGGGCCAGTCCGCCATCTCGTGGTGTCTCAGGACGAGGTGCCGGCAACCCGCCAGCGGCTGGCCGCCTACGCCATCGTCCGCTCACCTCGTGGCTTGCTGGGCACGATGTGTTCCACCCGCACCGCGGTGCCGGGAAGTTGGCAGCTGCCCGGCGGCGGGCTCGAGGTCGGCGAGACCCCCAGCGCAGCGGTGGTTCGTGAGGTCAACGAGGAGACCGGCCAGCAGATGCGGATCGGGCGACTGATCGACGTGCAGTCCGATCACTGGATCGGCAGGGCACCCAGTGGCGTTCTTGAAGACTTCCACGCCCTGCGCATCATCTACAGCGCCACCTGCCCCGAGCCCACCACACCGACCGTGCTCGACGTCGGCGGCACCACAGCGGTGGCGCGTTGGGTGCCCCTGCGCCGGTGGCGCAGCCTGCCCTGGACTGCTGGGGCCAGGTCTTTGCTCGACCGGCATCTGGACGACGTCCGGCCCAGCTGGTGACGCCGTCCGGAGCGCCCCCGGGCCCCTAAACTGTTTGCCGATGCCCCCATGGCCCAACGGCAGAGGCAAGCGGCTTAAACCCGCTCCAGTGCGGGTTCGAATCCCGCTGGGGGTACCACGCCCGGCCTCAGCTGCCGAGCATCCCCAGGGCGATGCCGTCCAGGATGTCCGACTCGCTGACGATCAGCGTGGAGCTGCCCACTTGGCGGGCCACCATGTCGACGATCAACGCCCCCGCGCACAACACGTGGGCGCGCTCGTCTGAGACGGGCCCCAGCGCCGCCACCTCGCCCTCGGTCATGGACAGCAACCGGTCGGCCAGGCGCTCGATCGTCTCGCGGTCCATGGTGGAGCGATGCACCTTGGCGCGGTCATAGCTCGCCAACCCCTGGGCAACGGCCGACAGGGACGTGATGGTGCCAGCGACGCCGATGAACGTGCGCACCGCCTCCAGATCGAGGCCGGAGTCGCTGAGCAACCGCCGGACGAAGGCACGAGCCGCTGAGATCTCGTCCTCGGTGGGAGGGTCGGCGTGCAGGAAGCGCTCCCGCACCCGCCGCGAGCCCACGTCCAGACTGACGCTCTGGGTGATCCTGCCGTCCCTGGTGCCCAGCACCAGCTCGGTGGAGCCACCACCGGAGTCCATCACCAGCACCGGGTCGTGTTCCACGGGCACTCCGGACAGCGCCCCGCTGAACGACAGCTGCGACTCCTCGTCGCCACTGATCAACTCCGGCTCCACACCCAGCCTGGTTTGCACCCCGGAGAAGAACTCGTCGCGGTTGAGGGCGTCCCGGGCGGCGGAGGTGGCGACGAACCTGATCGCGTCCACCTGCTGTTGCCTGATGATGTGGTCGTACTCTTCACAGGCCCGCAACGCCCGCCCCATCGCTTCCGGGTGGAGCCGCCTGGTGGCATCAACACCCTGCCCGAGCCCGACGAAGGTCAGCCGCCGGGCGTGCTCGACGAGCGTGCCGTCCTCCGCCAGCGACGCGATGAGCAGTCGCAGCGTGTTGGTGCCGCAATCCACGGCCGCCACTTTCCTCATGCCTTGCCTCCCCTTGTCATCACTGCCCCTGACCTGGGTCGCCAGCGGCCCCCTCAGCTCCGCAGGGCCGTGTCCAGAAATCACCGATCAGATCGAGGGCCTCGTCGCCGACGGGGTTGACCCCACGCCCTGCGGCGAGCGCGTGGCCGACCAGGGCGTGCAGGCATTTCACCCGGTCCGGCATGCCACCGGCGCTGACGTCGGCCAGCTCGGGCACCCTCCCCAGCTTGTCCCGGGCGGCGATGTAGGCGGCGTGCGCCTGGCGGTACCGCTCGGCCAGCTCGGCGTCGTCGGCCAGCCGCTGCGTCAGCTGCGTCATCAAGCCGCTGGCCTCCAGCCGGCTCACCTCGGTGACGGCCCGCTGACAGCTCAGATAGAACGTGGTGGGGAAGGGCGAACCATCCGGCAGCCGAGGCTCGGTGGCCACCACACCGGGACGACCGCACGGGCATCGCCAGGCGACGCCGACCACTCCGCGGGGCTCTCGGCCCAGCTGCGCTGCGATGACACGCAGGTCGTTCTCATCAGCGGGAGTCACAGGCATTGTTCCATTCTGGCACGCGCGCCGTGGGGGCCGCCCTACGGCGGGGTGATCGTCCTGGTGTTCGCAGCCGGGACTGGATCATCAGCGGTGCGCACCGTGCCCCACATGCGCTCCCACCAGGTGCTTCGGTGCTCGTCCCCCGGCAGGGCCCCTTCGCGATCAATCTGGGCGCCACCGCCGAGCGGCTGTCCGTTTGCGTCCACCACGCGGTACCCGGTCTCGCCAGGCAAGACCCAACCCAGCCTGACGCGCGCCTGGGCCTTCACGTATGCGGAGTCCTGCCACCGTCGCAGCTCGTCCTGCAGGTCGCCGATGTGTTGCGTGCGGGCGGCGATCTGCTGGCGGGTCTCGGCCAACTGCCGCTCCTGGGCGACCCAGACGCGCAAGCTGGAGGCGTAGGAGAAGATCAGGATGGCGGCCACCACCAGAACAGCGATGATTCGCCGGGTGGCCGTCAGCCCCTCGGTGAGCGAGGGGATCCTCGACTCGACCTTTGCCGCGACGGACTGCTCGGGCTGCACCCGGGTGTGGGCGCTGCGCTGGCGGCTGGCTCGTTGCACGGGACGCGCAGCGGTCCGGGAACGCGGAGTTTCGCGTCCCGGACCGCTGCTGCCCCGACGGGGCTGGTTGTTACGAGCCACAGGGGCAATTGTCGCGCAGGGTCACCAAGCGGTCACGTCGAACCGCGGGAAGGCGGCGTCACCCGCATACTCCGCGGCGTCGTCGAGGTCTTCCTCGATGCGGATCAGCTCGTTGTACTTGGCCACCCGCTCGCCACGAGCCGGAGCGCCCGACTTGATCTGGCCGCAACCCAGAGCCACTGCAAGGTCGGCGATCGTGGTGTCCTCGGTCTCACCGGAGCGGTGGCTCATCATGGTGCGGTACCCGTTGCGGTGGGCGAGCGTGACGGCGTCGATCGTCTCGGTGAGGGTGCCGATCTGGTTCACCTTGACCAGCAGTGCATTGGCGCTGTTGGTGTCGATGCCGCGCTGGAGGCGCTCGACGTTGGTGACGAACAGGTCGTCGCCGACGATCTGTACCTTGTCGCCCAGCTTGTCGGTGATGGCGGCCCAACCCTCCCAGTCGTCCTCGTTCAGCGGATCCTCGATGCTGACCAAGGGGTAATCGTCGACGAGCTTCTCGTAGTACTCGATCAGCTCGGCGCTGGAGATCTCCTTGCCCTCGAACTTGTACTTGCCGTTGTCGTAGAACTCGCTGGCGGCCACGTCCAGAGCCAGGGCGACGTCACGACCGGGCTTGTAACCGGCCTTCTTGATGGCCTCTTCGATCAGGTCGAGCGCCTCACGGTTGCTGGCCAGGTTGGGTGCGAAACCGCCCTCGTCGCCGAGCCCGGTGCCCAGCCCCCTGCTCTTCAACACAGCCTTGAGAGCGTGATACACCTCGGCGCCAATTCTGGTGGCCTCGGCGAAGGAGTCGGCGCCGATCGGGGCGATCATGAACTCCTGGATGTCGACGTTGGAGTCGGCATGGGAACCGCCGTTGAGGATGTTCATCATCGGAACCGGCAGCAGGCTGGCGGTCGGGCCACCGAGGTACTTGTACAGCGGCAACTCGGCCGACTCTGCGGCAGCGCGAGCCACAGCCAGGGAGACACCCAGGATGGCGTTGGCGCCCAGCTTGCCCTTGTTGTCGGTCCCGTCCAGCTCGCACATGGCCTGATCCAGGGCGCGCTGCTCGGTGGCGTCGAACCCGAGCACTTCGGGGGCGATGAACTCGACGACGTTCTCGACGGCCTTCAACACACCCTTGCCCGCGTAACGGCCCTTGTCACCGTCGCGCAACTCGGCGGCCTCGAAAGCTCCCGTGGAAGCGCCGGAGGGCACGGCCGCGCGGGCCTGCGACCCGTCTTCGAGCATGACCTCGACCTCGATGGTGGGATTCCCGCGGGAATCGAGAATCTCGCGAGCGTCAATGAATTCAATGGCTGCCACAGTGACCGACCTTTCCCCCGCAGGGAAACCTGGGGAGCTTGAATGGGTGGAAGTTCCAGTCACAGCCTAACAAGGTGCACCGGGTGCTCATTGCCTCGTGGACGCAATGAACACCCGGTGCAGCTCCGCGCCCCACTACTACTACTCGGCGCTCCGCGCCCTACTACTACTACTCGGCGCTCCGCGCCCGGGCCTCCAGCAACCGGACGGCCTCGCGGGTGGCCTGGTCGGCATCGATCCCGCAGGCCTGCGCCCTGGCGACGACGGAAAGGATCTGCTCACCGGCCTCTTCAGCCGTGATCGGCTGGGACGGCAGCGAAACGGGCAACTGGCGGGTCCGGATGCGAGAGACCACCTTGGCGGCACGAGCCAGCGAGTTCAGGGCGTCGGGCACACCGTCCAGCGCCGAGGAACGCTGCTTCTCAACCTGCTTGGCCGACTCCCAACTGGCAGACAAGTCGTCGGGGGTGTCCTGGCCGGCGAACACGTAGGGGTGCCGATGCACCAGTTTGTCGGCAATCCCCTGCGCCACCGCGTCGATGTCGAACCGGTCCTGCCCGCGGGCGATCTCGGCGTGGAACACCACCTGCAGCAGCAGGTCGCCCAGCTCCTCGCGCAGGTCGTCGTCACTGCCGGCCTCGATGGCGTCGACGACCTCCGCGGTCTCCTCGATCAGGTGTTTCACCAAGCTGTGATGGGTTTGACGGGCGTCCCAGGGGCAATCGACGCGGATCCGGGCCATCACCTGGACCAGACGCAGCAGCCCGGCGCCCGGCTCATGGCCGGCGTCGGCGGGGTTGACCGGGGGCTCTCCTGGACCCCGTTCGGCTGGCGTCAACGTCAGGGGTTGGCGGTCTGGGTCGGAGCGGGGCTGGACAGTGACCCGGTGCCCACGACCAACTGCCCCTTACTGCTGTCCCAGGAGCCGTAGCGTGGGTTCACCTGCACGCTGATCTTCTGCACCTCGGCGACGTAGGCTGCCTGGCCACCCTGCTGGGCGAGGCGCTGACCCAGGATGCCGTAGGTGGCCAGCCCACTGCCCACCTTGGCGCATTCGGGATCGGTCAGGGTGGCCTGCCCCTGGGCGCTGGCGTTCAGGAACTGCTGCCGTTCGGCGTCGGTGATCGTCTGGTTGGTCTTGCTGGCGACTGTGTCAGCCACCTTGCCGGCAATCATCCAGCTGACCATGGTGAGCCGCAGATCGGAGGATGCCTCGGCTTTGAAAGCGGCGGCGCAGCCACTGACCGCGGCGTCAACAGCACGTGAGCTGACCGGGCTGCCGTCAACGGTGAATGCAGTTCCGCCCCACGGCACGCAGCCACTCAGCAGTGCCAGCGCAGCCAGCGGAACGGCCAGACGCCAGGTCTTCTTCATGCAAGCCCCCAGATCAGTGACGCACGCCCAGGTTCGGGCGCCATCCCGATGGTATCCCGCGCTGCTCAGCGCGGGAACAACCATTGCGCCTCAGTCAGCGAAGATGTCCTTGACGAACTGACTGGCCCATTCCAGCACCGCAAGGTCCGTCACCGCAGCACCGGTCACCGGGGCCGTGGTCGGCTGCGGCACCAGCACCAGGTTGGCGGCGTTCTTGCGCACGGACCCCGGGTAGAGCCGGTCAAGGCGAATCTGGCGGCTCTCGCGCAGCACCGCGCCAACAGCGCCCGGCGCGGACCCATCGGTGATCACCGGGGAGAACCGGACGTAACGCCCCTGGGTGACCACTTCGGTGAGCCCCACCGAACGGCACAGCAGCCGGAACCTGGCGACCTCGATGAGCGACTGGGTGGCCGGCGGGATCGGGCCGTACCGGTCGACCAGTTCAGCGCTGAGCTCCGCGATGTCGTGCTCGCTTCGCACTTCGGCCAGCCGCTTGTACATCTCGAGGCGCAACCGTTCGCTCTCGACGTAGTCGGCGGGCAGTTTGGCGTCCACCGGCAGCTCGATGCGCATCGCCTGCTCCACCTCGACGTCCTCGCCGCGATAATCGGCCACGGCCTCCCCCACCAGCCTGATGTACAGGTCGAAGCCGACGTCGGCGATGTGGCCGGACTGTTCGTCGCCCAGCATGTTGCCGGCTCCGCGGATCTCGAGGTCCTTCATGGCAATCGCGGTGCCCGAGCCCAGATCGTTGTTGGTGGCCAGTGCCGCCAGCCGGTCGTGCGCGGTCTGGGTGAGCGGCTTGTCGGGCGGATACAAGAAGTAGGCGTAGCCGCGCTCGCGGCCGCGCCCCACCCGGCCGCGCAGCTGGTGCAGCTGCGAGAGACCCATCTTGTCGGCTCCGTCGACGATCAGCGTGTTGGCTGTGGAGATGTCCAGGCCCGCCTCCACGATGGTGGTGCAGACCAGCACATCGGCCTTGCGTTCCCAGAAGTCCTGCATCACCTGCTCCAGGCGCTTCTCTCCCATCTGCCCGTGGGCGATCATGATCCGCGCCTCGGGGATCAGCTCCTGCAGACGGGCAGCGATACCGTCGATGCTTCGGACCCGGTTGTAGACGTAGTAGGCCTGACCTTCCCGGGCCAGCTCGCGGCGGATCGCGGCGACGATCTGCCCGTCGTCGCGGGGGCCGGCGAACGTGAGCACCGGGTGGCGTTCCTCGGGGGGTGTGTCGATGGTGCTCATCTCACGGATGCCGGTGACCGCCATTTCCAGCGTGCGCGGAATCGGGGTGGCACTCATGGCCAGCACGTCGACGTTCACCCGCAGCTGCTTGAGCTTCTCCTTGTGCTCGACGCCGAAGCGTTGTTCCTCGTCGATGATCACCAGCCCCAGGTCCTTGTACTTGATCTGGTCGCTGAGCAGGCGGTGGGTGCCGATCACCACGTCCACCCGCCCGGCAGCCAGCCCCTCGACGGTGTCGGCCATTTCCTTGTCGGACTGGAAACGGGACAGCGCCCGCAGCACGACAGGAAACCCTGCGTACCGCTCCGCGAAAGTCTCGAAGTGCTGCTGGACGAGCAGTGTGGTGGGCACCAGGACAGCCACCTGCTTGCCGTCCTGAACCGCCTTGAAGGCGGCCCGCACCGCGATCTCCGTCTTGCCGAAGCCCACGTCACCGCACACCAGCCGGTCCATCGGGACGATCTGCTCCATGTCACGTTTGACGTCCTCGATGCAGCTGAGCTGATCGGGGGTCTCGGTGTAGTTGAAGGCGTCCTCCATCTCGCGTTGCCAGGGCGTGTCGGCGCTGAAGGCGAAGCCCTTGGTGGCTCGACGGGCGGCGTACAGCTTGATCAAGCCGGCAGCGATCTCCCTGACCGCCTTGCGGGCCTTGGACTTGCGCGCCTTCCAGTCGGCGCCACCCATGCGGTCCAGGCTGGGGCTCTCACCGCCGACGTAGCGGGTCACCTCGTCCAGCTGGTCCATCGGCACGTACAGCCGGTCACCGGGGTGGCCGCGCTTGCTGGGGGCATACTCCAGCACCAGATACTCGCGGGTGTGACCGGCGACGGTGCGCTGCACCATCTCGACGAACTTGCCGACGCCGTGCTGCTCATGCACCAGGACGTCGCCGGGCTTCAGCTCCAGCGGCGCCACCTGGTTGCGGCGCTTGGTGGGCATCTTGCGGCTGCGCTCGGCCACCTGCTGGCCGGCGATGTCGGCATTGGTGTGCACCACCAGCTTGATCTGCGGCGCCCGGAAGCCGTGCGGCAGGTCGCTGGTGACCACGGTGACGACGCTGGGATCCGGGCCTGCCGGCAGCTCGTCCAGCACGCGGGCGGGCACGTCGTTGTCGCCCAGCACCTCCACCATGCGCTCAGCGATGCCCTTGCCCTGGGTGGCCAGCACCACCCGCCAGCCGGCCGCCCAGTCGCGCTTCATGGCGTCGACCGCCGCATTCGCGTCGCCCTTGAAGCTGGGGTTGGTCTCCAGATCCAGTGTGAAGGTCTCGACGCCGGCCAGCTCGATGGCGGGCAGGCCCGAAGGCTCGTCGTCGGCGGCGTGGCCGGCGTCGGGGCTGGCGGCGAACTGGCTGAAGCTCCACCAGCTCATCCCCCTGGCCAGGGCACGGGCACGGACGTCGGCGAACTCCCAGTAGGCGGACGCGCCCAGGTCGATGGGGGCCTTCCCGCCCGTTGCGGCGGCGGCCCACCCCGCGTGCAGGAATTCCTGGCTGGTTCGCACCAGGTCGGCAGCCCGGCCGCGTACCAGCTCAGGATCGGAGACGATCACCAGTGTGTCGTCCGGCAACACGTCCACCAGCATCTCGAGCTCGTCCACCAGGGCCGGGGTGAGGGCCTCCATGCCCTCCACCGTGTGGCCCTGGGCGATCTTCTCCAGCATCTCCGAGAGCTCGGGATGCGCGTCCACCAGGGACGCCGCCCGGGAGCGCACCTGCTCGGTGAGCAGCAGTTCCCGGCAGGGGGCAGCCTCAACCTCGGTCAGTACGGTGTCCGTGGAGCGCTGGTCGGCCACGGTGAAGTAGCGCATCTCGTCGATCTCGTCGCCGAAGAAGTCCACCCGCACGGGATGCTGCTCGGTCGGCGGGAAGATGTCGACGATGCCACCGCGAACGGCGAACTCGCCACGGCGTTCCACCAGGTCGACCCTCGAGTAGGCAGCCGCCACCAGGTCCGCCACCAGCGCGCGCTGGTCGTATTCCTGGCCCTGGCGCAGTTGCACCGGCCGGATGGCGCTGAGCCCCTTCACCTGGGGTTGCAGCATCGACCTGATCGGCGCCACCACCACGTCCGGCGGCGGCTGGTCATCGGTGCCGCCCAACCGGCGCAACACCTTCAGTCGACGTCCAACCGTGTCGGCGCGGGGACTGAGCCGCTCGTGCGGCAGGGTTTCCCAGGCTGGGTAGTAGCAGACGTGGTCCTCACCCAGCACCGCACCCAAGGCGCTCGTCACCAGCTCCGCCTCGCGGAAGGTGCTGGTGACCACCAGCAGGGTCCGACGGCTCTGCACACCCAGGGTCGCTGCCAGCACAGGCCGCGCGGCAGCCGGTGCTGCCAAGTCGATCGACGGCGCCTTGGCCCGGGCCAGCCGCACGGCCCTGGCAACGCTGGGCTCGTGGGCGAGCACCTCGACGAGTCCACGTAAAGTCACCGGGCAATTCTAGTGCGACCCACCAATGCGGCCTGACCAGCCCGGTGCCGGCTTCAGGTGTTGAAGTGATTCTGGGCCGCAGCCAGGCCCTGCATCATCAATGCTTCAACCGCGTCGGCAGCGTTGCCGATGCTCAGCGCCAGTTCCTCGTCCAGCTTTTTGGGGATCGGAGACAACACGTAGTCGGCGGCATCCTGACGGCCGGGCGGTCGACCGATCCCGATCCGTACCCGGTAGAAGTCGCCGCTACCGAGGTGGGCGCGCATCGATTTCAGGCCGTTGTGGCCGTTGTCGCCGCCGCCCACTTTGAGGCGCAGCTGGCCGAACTCCAGGTCGAGTTCGTCATGGATGGCGATCACCTGAGCCGGTTCGATCCTGAAGAAGTCGGTCAGTTTGCGCACGGCCTGGCCCGACTCGTTCATGAAGGTGAGGGGCTTGGCCAGCACGACCTTCTGCGCCCCAGCGCCAGGGGCACCGAAACCCCCGGCGGACAGCCGCGTCTCGGCCACCTCTGCCCGCATTCCTCGCGGCAGGCTGAACCGCGCCTGCGCGCGGGCAGCCAGCACGTCTGCGGCCATGAACCCGACGTTGTGGCGGGTGTGGGCGTAGGTCGGGCCCGGGTTGCCGAGCCCGACCACCAGCCAGGTCACTCCTGTTCAGCCGTTGCCGAGCTCTCCTCGTCCGTGGCTTCGGCGCCGCCGGCCAGCTGGGCCTCGAGCTGGGCCTCGCTCATCCCACGCCCGATGTGGACCGCGAGGATGTCATCGGCCTCGTGCAGCTCGCTGCCCTCGGGCAGCTTGACGTCACCCAGCATGATCTGGCTGCCGGCGGGCAATCCCTCGACGGAGACCTCGATCTCGTTGGGGATGTTGGTCGGGTCGGCCTGGATGGTGATGAAGGTGCGCTCGACGCTGACCATGGTGTCGGAAGCGGCCTCACCCACCACCGTCAGCGGCACCTCGACGACGACCTTCTCGCCGCGCTTGACGATGATCAGGTCGACATGTTCGATCGTGCCGCGCAGCGGATCACGCTGCACCTGCTTGGGCAGTGCCAGCTGCGCCTTGCCGGTGGGCAGCTGGATGCTCAGCAGGACGTTGGCCTGGCGCAGCGCCAGCAACGTCTCGTGGCCGGGCAGCGTGACGTGGATGGGATCGGCGCCCTTGCCGTACAGCACGGCGGGCACCTGGTTCGCGCGACGGATTCGGCGGGCAGCGCCCTTGCCGAACTCGTCGCGAGCTTCTGCGATCAGCTTGATCTCTGCCATGGTGGGCTGTTCTCCTCAAACCTCAATGCGATGAACCCGGCATCAGGCTCCGGGTTTTCGGGCTGGTGCCCGACATGCAGCCAAGGCTGCGATGCATGTCGCGCCTCGTGAGGGAGGGTCTGCGTGCGGCAGCCCACTCAGCTAGTCGATAACGGACGGCTTTGATGCCGATCCCTCGCCAGGCAGCCTCACGATTCTAGCCAGCAGGGCGCAGGATCCCCCAATCGGGGCCGGTCCGACTCGACCGTTTCGGTCAGAAGGCTTCGGGGAACAGACTCGTCACCGACCCGTCCTCGAAGACCTCGTGGATGGCTCGTGCCAACAGGGGCGCGATGGACAGCACCGTCAGCTTGTCGACCTGATCCCGGGTAGGGGTCGGCAGCGTGTTGGTGACGATGATCTCCTCGAAGGGTGCGGCGTTCAGGCGTTCCACTGCGGGCCCGGAGAACACGGCGTGCGTGCAGGCGGCGATCACCTTGGCCGCGCCCCGTTCGGACAGCGCGGCAGCGGCCTGGCAGATCGTGCCGGCGGTGTCGATCATGTCGTCGACCAGCAGGCAGACGCGCCCCTCGACGTCGCCGACCACTTCGCGCACCTGCACCTGGTTGGCCTTGCGCGGATCGTGGCGCTTGTGGATGATGGCCAGCGGCGCGCGCAACGTGTCGGACCAGACGTCGGCGAGCCGCACCCGGCCGGCATCAGGGGACACCACCGTCACGTTGTCGCTGGCGTAGCGCTGCGTGACGTAGTCGCACAGCACCGGCAGGCCGGACAGGTGATCGACCGGCCCGTCGAAGAAACCCTGGATCTGCGAGGCGTGCAGGTCGACCGACATGATGCGGTCGGCACCGGCGGCGCGGTACAGGTCGGCCACCAGCCGCGCCGAGATCGGCTCGCGGCCCATGTGCTTCTTGTCCTGACGGGCGTAGGGATAGAACGGCGCGATCACCGTGATGCGCTTTGCCGAAGCCCGCTTCAGCGCGTCCACCATGATCAGCTGTTCCATCAGCGCCTCGTTCACCGGCGCCGAATGACTCTGGATGACGAAGGCGTCCGAGCCGCGAACCGACTCCTCGTAGCGCACGTAGATCTCGGAGTTGGCGTAGGAGATCAGGCGGCTGGGCACCAGCTCCACACCCATCAGCTCCGCCACCTCGCGCGCGAGATCAGGGTAGGCGCGCCCGGAGAACAGCATCAGGTGCTTGTCGGTTGGCCTCTTGACTCCGCTCACGCGTCGAGCTCCCTCGTTAGATTTGAGACGTTCACGCTTGTCATACCTGCCGCGGAGCCAGCACGGTCCCGGGCTTGATCCTGACGCCGGCTGCCACGTCGGCGGCAATCACGCTGTTGGCGCCAATCACGGCCCCTTCACCAACGACCGCATTGCGGATCTCGACGAAGCTGCCCACCGTGGCCCCGGCGCCGATCTCGGCGCCCGGCCGCAGCCTGGCGAACGGACCGACCTCGGCACCTTCGGCCACCACGGCGAGCTCGGCACAGGTGTAGGAGACGGTGGCGCCGACACCCACCTCGACGCTGCGCAACGTGGAGTCCGGGCCCACCAAGGCCCCGGCGGCGATCGAAGTGGCGCCCTGCAGCCGGACGCCGGGCAGCAGGGTCACATCAGTTGCCAGATCAACACCCGCCTCGATCCAGGTGCCGGCCGGATCAGCGATGGTGACGCCCTCCGTCATCCAGCGGGTGACGATGCGGCGGTTGGCCTCAGCATTCAGTGTCGCCAGCTGGGCACGGTCGTTGACCCCCTCGGTCTGCCAGACGTCATCGCACTCGAAGGCACCGACCCGCTCGCCACGGCTGCGGGCGAACGCGATCACGTCGGTGAGGTAGAGCTCACCCTGGACGTTCTCGGCGGTCAGGGAGGCAAGGCCGTCGCGCAGCGTGCCGGCGTCGAAAACGTAGATGCCGGAGTTGATCTCGTCGACAGCTCGCTCGTCGTCGGAGCAGTCCTTGTGTTCCACGATCCGGGCCACCTGGTCGCCGTCGCGGATGATCCTGCCGTAGCCCGCCGGGTTCTCGACGTGAGCAGTCAACACGGTCACGGCGTCAGCATGGGCACGGTGCTCGGCCACCAGAGCAATCAGCGTTTCCCCGGTCAGCAACGGAACATCGCCGTAGGTGACCACGACGTCACCCTTGATGTCGTCCAGCACGTCCAGGCCGCAGCGCACGGCGTCGCCGGTGCCGAGCTGCTGTTCCTGAACCGCCGTGGTGACACGTGGCGCGATCTCGGCAAGATGGGCAGTCACCTGCTCGCGCTCGTGGCCGACGACCACCACGAGGTGCTCCGGCGCGAGCTCCTCGGCCGCCTGCACCGCGTAGCTCAACAGACTGTGGCCACCGACCTGGTGCAACAGCTTGCTGGTGGTGGACTTCATTCGCGTGCCGCCGCCGGCGGCCAGCACAACGACGGCAGCGACTGGCGGGTCCAGCGCTACGCGGTCGGGCTGCGACGTGCTCATGATTCCTCCACTCGGGACACGACAGCGCACCCCTGCGGCAGCGCCGAAAAGTCGTGATCTTGCTCCCCGGGCAGGAGTCGAACCTGCGTCGCTAATCCTGATTCAAAGTCAGGCGGGCCCTACCGGCAGACCAACCGGGGATCGGCGCAGAGCGCCTGCGGCGAGTCCTACCTTAGGTCCACACGAGCGGTCGTTGCCAAACCCGGTGGTGGCGGCGGCAGGTCAGCCGATTGCGGTGAAGCCGGCTTCGTCGGCCAAAATGGGCAAGGTGGACCAGAAACCATCCCTGCGGGCCAGGCGAGGCCGGACGCGCATGACCCGGGCGGAGCGGCGCGCCCAGCTGATGGTCATCGGACGCGCCACCTTCGCCGACAAGGGGCTGGACGGTACTTCCATGGAAGAACTCGCCGGGCTGGCCGGCATCAGCAAGCCGGTGTTGTACGAGCACTTCGGCGGCAAGGAGGGCCTGTACACGGCGGTCGTCGACTCCGAGATCGCCGTCCTGCACGAGAGCCTGACCAGGGCACTGACCACCCCGCGCGCCACCTACCGCGAGGTCATCGAGCTCGGCACGCTCGCCTTGCTCGACTACATCGACGCCCACCCCGACGGATTTCGCATCCTGCAGCGGGACGGTTCATCGATCACCGGTGTCCTGAACGACACCCAGACGATGGTGGGGCGGTTGCTCGCCAGACCGTTGGTGCGCCACGGGTTCGATCCAACGCTGAGCACGCTGTACGCCCGCGCGCTGGTCGGGGCCATCGCGGGTGCCGGCATGAGCTGGGTCGAGACGCGCGAGCCCGCGAAAGAGGTCGTGGCAGCCCAACTGGTCAACCTGCTGTGGAACGGGCTGCGCACCCTGGAACACGATCCGAGCCTGCTCACCCAGCAGCACTGACCCGCTGAACCGGGTTCACACCAACAGCTGGGCCCCCGGCACCGGGCCGTAGGCCCGCTTGACGGCGCGCACGGCCGGGTTCCCGACCAAGGCAGCGGCCACCTCGAGAGCGTTCGATTCGTCGGCGCACAGGAAGGCGCAGGTGGGACCCGATCCGGAAACGATGCCGGCCAGCGCCCCGGCCCGTCGCCCGGCGGCCAGCGTGTCGGCCAGTTGGGGATACAGATCAAGCGCTGCGTCCTGCAGGTCGTTGCGCAGGTTGGCTGCCAGCGCCCGCACATCACCGCTGGTCAACGCATTGATCAGTGCAGTGGGCAACTCCAGGTCGGTGGCGGCGTGGACGTCTGCCAGCTCGTCGAAACGGTGGAACACCGTCGGCGTCGACAGCCCTCGCGGCGCCACCGCCAACACCCAGTGGTAGGTGCCCCGGCACAGCACGGGGACCAGCTTGTCGCCGCGTCCACTGCCGAGGGCGCAGTTTCCGACCAGCCCGAACGGCACGTCGGCGCCCAACGCCGCCCCCAGCGCCTGCAGGTCGTCCGGCGTGGTGTCGAGGTCCCACAGCATCGAGCAGGCCAACAGGGTGGCGGCCGCGTCCGCGGAGCCACCGGCCATGCCGCCGGCGACGGGAATGGCCTTCTTCAACTCCAGACCGGCCCCCAGGTCGGGGTGCCCGTAGCGGTCGCGCAACAACTTCGCGGCTCGGACGGCGAGGTTGCGGTCGTCGCGGGGCACGTGCCGGGTCCCGGGCCCGGACAGCAGCAGGTCGATCACGCCACCGTCGGCCATGGTGGCGGTCACCTCGTCGAAGAGCGACAGCGCCATGAACACGGTCAGCAGGTCGTGGTAGCCGTCGTCGTGACGCGCCCCCACCGCCAAAGACAGATTGACCTTGGCCGGGACTCGTACCCGAACTGGCGTCGTGTCGTGGCTTGCTGTCGATGTCGGCTGGGTCACCGGTTCAACGTAGCGACTTTCGCCGTGCCGGGGCAGGGAACGCCACGGTCCGGTCCGACTGACCTGCCACGGCAGACGGCCGAGCTGCCCCGGGTCAGCCGATGTGTTCGGCGATGCGTGCGAAACCGGCCACGTCGATCATCTCGCCACGCACCGCCGGATCGATTCCGGCAGCTGTGATGGCGGCCGACGCAGCCTCCGACGAGCCACAAAGACCCTTGAGCGCGGCCCGCAGCATCTTGCGTCGTTGCCCGAAGGCGGCGTCGATGACGGCGAACACGCGTTCCCGGCTGGCGGAGGTCTCGGGGGGCTCACGACGGCTGATCCGGACCAGGCCGGAGTCGACGTTGGGCATCGGCCAGAACACCGTCGGGGGCACTGTGCCCACCCTGGCGGCGCTGGCGTACCAGGCCAGTTTGGCGCTCGGCACCCCGTAGACCCTGGACCCAGGGCCGGCCACCAGCCGGTCGGCCACCTCCAGTTGCACCATCACCAGACCCTTGGTCCAGGTGTCGAAGTGCGCCAACATGTGCAACAGCACCGGGACGGCAACGTTGTAGGGGAGATTGGCGACCACAGCAGTGGGTGCGGTGGGCAGCTGGGTGATGGCCAGGGCATCCGACTCGATGACGGTCAGGTTGCCGGCGTGCTCCGGCTGGTGGCGGGCCACGGTGGACCCCAACAGCTGGGCAAGCGCGGACTCGATCTCGATCGCTGTCACCCGGGCGCCGGTCTCCAGCAGGCCCAGCGTCAACGATCCCAGGCCGGGGCCGATCTCCAGCACCTCGTCGTGGGCGTCGACGCCTGACAGGTTGACGATCCGGCGGATGGTGTTGGGGTCGACCACGAAGTTCTGGCCTCGTTGCTTGGTGGGCCGCAGATCGATGCTGGCGGCAAGCTCGCGGACCGTGCGCGGGTCGAGCAGCGCGCCCATCAGGCCGCGCCCCAGGGCCCACCGAAGGCTGTATCGGTATTCGCCACGATCCGGTCACACAACTCGTCCAGCGGCATCGCCCGGCCGCAGCGGGCCAGCTCCTCGCCGATGAAACGCACCGTGTGCGCCAACAGGTAAGGAGCGTTGGGACGCCCCCGCAACGGCATCGGCGTCAGGTAGGGCGCATCGGTCTCGACCAGCAACCGGTCGTCGGGCGTGACCGCCAGCGCCAGCCGCAGCGCATCGCTGTTCCTGAAAGTGATGGTGCCGGCGAAGCTGAGCCAGGCGCCGGCCGCGAGGCAGCGCTCGGCGAAGCCGGCGTCGCCGCTGAAACAGTGCATGACGACCCGCGGCGGCCACCCCTCACTGTCCAGCATGTCCGCGATGTCGTCGTGGGCGTCGCGGTCATGGATCACCAGGGTCAGGTCGTGCGCCTTGGCCAGGCCGATGTGGGCCGCGAAGCTGCGCCGCTGCCGCGAGCGTTCGGCTTCGTCACGCACGCGGTAGTAGTCCAGACCGGTTTCACCGATGGCCCGCACGTGCCGCCCCGCCCCGGCCAGCGCATCGATGGCCTGCAGCTGCTCGTCCAGTGCCTCGTCGGTGCAGCGGGCGGCCACGTTGGGATGCACTGCGACGCAGGCCACCACGTTGGGATGGGTGCTGGCCAACCCGACCGCCCACTCGCTCTCCTGGACGCTGTCGGAGGCCTGCACCACCTTCGTGACGCCGACCGCCGCCGCAGCTGACAGGCTGTCACTGACCCGAAGCCCGCTCTTGAGCTTGGTGCCGTCCAGATGGGTGTGTGAGTCGATCACGGCAGCGGGCAGCGGCTCGGGCAGCGGCGGCAACCCGAGAAGTTCGATGGCCTCGCGGCCTCGGCTGCGCGGGGGCGCTTCGGGTGTTGTGTTCACGGTCATTCTTCCTTGCGCTGTGTGCCGGTGTCCCGCTGTCTGCGCCCGAACCTATCAGGGACGACCCGCATCGCCGGTCTGGCCGTCGACGGCCGCAGCTCCCTGCCGAAGCCCCGCCAGCGCCGCCTGGTACAGGTCCTTGCGTCGCATGCCGGTGACCTGGGCGACCTCGGCCACGGCGGCACTCAGCTTCTCGCCGTCGGCCATCCGCCGCTGCACCATGGCCAGCGCCTGCTCAGGGCCTTCCTCCAGCGCCGGGGCGCCGGAGATGACGACGGTGACCTCGCCGCGGGCGTGTTCGCCGGCCCACTCGGCCAGGTCCGCCAACCCGCCCCGCACCACCTCCTCGTGCGGTTTGGTCAGCTCCCGGCACACTGCGGCCGGACGATCCACCCCCAGCGCGCGTCCGGCATCGCCGAGGAAGTCGGCCAGCCGGTGCGGTGCCTCGAAGAAGACCATGGTGCGCGGCTCGGCGCGAAGCTCGTCGAGGCGTCTGCGACGCTCCCCCGCCTTGCGGGGCAGGAAGCCCTCGAAGGTGAACCGGTCGACCGCCAGCCCCGAGACCGCCAGCGCTGTCAACACCGCACTCGGGCCGGGCACTGCCGTCACCCGGATCCCGGCATCAATGGCGGCAGTCACCAGCCGGTAGCCGGGGTCACTCACCGAGGGCATCCCCGCGTCGGTGATGACGACCACGGTCTGCCCACCCTGCAGCGCCGCGATCAGACCCGGCGTGCGCTCGGCCTCGTTGCCGTCGAAGTAGCTGACGACCTGCGCCCCGGTCGCCACACCGAGGCGCAGCAGCAGCAGCCGCAGCCGACGGGTGTCCTCGGCTGCGATGACGTCGGCGGTCTCGATGGTCTGCTTCAGCGCCTGCGAAGCGTCCCGCGAGTCGCCGATCGGCGTCCCGGCCAGCACCAGCACACCGCGCACGTCGCCCTTCGGGGGTTCCAGGTAGGTCACGGCGCAATCCTGCCACCCTGCCGGCGCCCGCCGGCCCCCGGCGGTCAGTCATTTGCGTGCTTCTAGAATGGTCAGGTGACATCTGACCAGCCGACCCCGGTGAGCGGCACGGACGTGGCCGCGCCTGCGGATGACTGCCCGGGTGCCGAACCGGTCGCCTCGGACACGGCGCCGGAGTCGCCGGCCCCTCACCGTCACCGGCTGCGGTCGACCATCGAGCGTCTCGAGGATGACCTGGCCTTGCGGGCGGACGAACGGCGCAGCTGGTTGGTCACGTTGGCACTGGTCGTGCTCGCCTTCCTGGTGCGAGGGCCCGGCATCAGTTTCCCCGGACACGTCGTCTTCGACGAGACCTACTACGCCAAGGACGCCTGGACACTGCTGCAGCTGGGCTACGAGGGCAGCTGGGCGGCCGGGGCCGACGACACGATCGCGGCCGGCAACGTGGACGGATGGAATGCCAGCCCCTCGTTCGTCGTCCACCCGCAGCTCGGCAAGTGGCTGATCGCGGTCGGGGAGCAGCTGTTCGGGATGAACTCGTTGGGCTGGAGGTTCTCCGCGCTGGTGTTCGGGTGCCTGCTGGTCGGCGCCACGGTGCGCATGGCGCGCCGCCTGTCGCGCAGCACCATGGTCGGCGCGCTCGCCGGGCTGCTGCTGGTGCTGGACGGACTGTCCTTCATGATGAGCCGGATCGCCCTGCTCGACATCTTCGAGGCGTTCTTCACGGTGACGGCGGTGGCGGCAGTGGTGGCCGATCGCGACTGGTTCAGACGCAAACTTGCCGCCCACCTGCGCGCCAACGGACTGGCCAGTCTCGGCGGCGCCTTCGGCCCCAGGGTCTGGTTCCGGCCTTGGCGGCTGGTGGCAGGCATCATGTTCGGGCTGGCCATCGGCTGCAAGTGGAACGCCGTCTATGTGCTGGCGGCCATGGGGATCGTTTCGGTCATCCTGGATCACCGGGCGCGCAGCGTCGCCGGCGCCGGCGGTGCCGCCTGGAAATCCGTCTACCTGGACGCACCGCTCGCGTTCCTGCATCTGGTGCCCACGGCGCTGGCCGTCTACGTCGGCACCTGGGCCAGTTGGCTGCACACGCTGGGTGGCTACGGTCGCGGCTGGGGAGCCGCCAACCCGGAGGAGCTGTCGGTCAGGCTGTTCGGGGCGCCGTTGGCGTCGCTGTGGCACTACCACGTCGACATCTACAACTTCCACACCGGCGACTGGATTGCGCAGCAGACCCACATCTACGAGGCCCATCCGGCCGGCTGGCTGGTGCTCGGGCGGGTGATCGGAATTGACGCCGTCAACGACATCAAGCCGGGCACCGAGGGCTGCACGGTGGACGCCGGCGAGACCTGCCTTCGCGTCATCTCCGGCATGGGCACACCGATGTTGTGGTGGATGGCCGCGATCGGGTTGGTGGCGGGGCTCGGGTTCTGGATCCTGGGCCGGGACTGGCGGTTCGCCATTCCTGTCATCGGCGGCCTGGCCACCTGGATCATGTGGTTCCCCAACGCCGACCGGCCGCTGTTCTTCTTCTACGCGATCATGATCATCCCGTTCACCGCGACGGTGCTGGCGATGTGTTTCGGCAAGATCCTGGGGCCTGCGCAGCGCAGCTCCCGACGTCGGCTCGGCGCCAGGGTGGTGGGTGTGTGCGTGGGCTTGATCGCGCTGAACTTCTGGTTCATCTACCCGATCCTCACCGACACCCTGATCAGCCGGACTGCCTGGCAGCTGCGGATGTGGTTCCGCAGCTGGATCTGAGAGTGACGCCTGGACGCTGGCGGCTAGCCTGTGGCTCGTGCGAATCGCTACCTGGAACGTCAACTCGCTGCGCGCCCGAATAGGACGAGTGGAGCAGTTCCTGCAACGCCACGACATCGACGTGCTGGCCGTTCAGGAGACCAAGGGCCGCCCGGACCAGTTGCCGCTGCTCGGGCTGGAAGCGCTGGGCTACCAGGTGGCTGCCTCCGGCACCGACCAGTGGAATGGTGTCGCCATCATCAGCCGGGTGGGTCTGGACGACGTCCAGATCGGCTTCCCCAGTCAACCTGTCTGGGGCGACAAGGCGTCGCCCGAGTCCCGTGCCATCGCCGCCACCTGTGGCGGGGTGCGGTGCTGGTCGCTGTACGTGCCCAACGGGCGCAAGGTGGACGACCCGCACTATCGGTACAAGCTGGAGTGGCTGGCCGCGTTGCGCGCCGAAGCGCACGCCTGGCTGGACTCGCCGACCGCGTTGACCGGTGACTGGAACATCGCCCCGACCGACGACGACGTCTACGACATGGCGGCGTTCGCGAAGGACACCCATGTGACGCCGCGGGAACGCGCGGCCTTCCAGGGGTTCCTCGACGACGGCTTCGCCGACGTGGCACGTCCGCACTGCCCCGGGCCCGACACCTTCACCTACTGGGACTACTACCGGCAGCGTTTTGAACGCAACCGGGGCATGCGGATCGATTTCGTGCTGGGCAGCCCGTCGCTGGCGAACCGGGTGACCGGCGCCTTCATCGACCGCGACGAGCGGGCCGGCCAGGGGGCCTCCGATCACGCCCCGGTGGTCGTCACGGTGGCGGACTGACCCGTCGGCTGCGGACCGTGGCGTGACGCGAGTGGACGGAGCCCTATGCTCGTCACTCGGAGAGGACAGCCATGATCTGGAAACTGCACAACAACGGCATCCTGAACCCCGGTGAGGTGGTGGCCCCGAATGAGCGCCTGAGCTGGGGCAAGACGATCGGCCTGGGCGCCCAGCATGTGGTGGCCATGTTCGGCGCCACCTTCGTGTTCCCGCTGCTGATGGGCCTCAACCCGCAACTGGCGGTGATGATGAGCGGCATCGCCACCCTGATCTTCCTGGTGATCGTCAAGAACCGGGTGCCCAGCTACCTGGGCTCGTCGGCGTCCTTCGTGGGCATCGCAACCGCCATCTACGCAGCAGGCGGCAACCCCAGTCACGTCTCGGGCGCCATGTTCTGGGCCGGCCTGTTGTTGTTCCTGGTGGGAATCATGATCCACTTCGCCGGCTCCAGGATGGTGCACAAGGTGCTGCCGCCGGCAGTCACCGGTGCTGTGGTCATGCTGATCGGCTTCAACCTGGCACCGGTGGTGGCAAAGACCTACTGGCCACAGGATCAGTGGACGGCCTTCATCGTGATGATCGTGGTGATCCTGCTGTCTGTCGGGCTACGGGGATTCGCCGGCCGCATCGCCATCTTCCTGTCGTTGCTGTTCGGCTACCTGCTCAGCTGGCTGCAGGACGTGACGCTGGGCCCGCTGACCAGGGTGGCGGCGGATGGCAGCGCCAGCCAGGTCCTGCGCGTCGACTGGACCCAGGTTCGGGCGGCGGACTGGTTCGGGTTGCCCCCGGTCACCGACCTTGCCAACTGGGTGTACGGCTCCTCCACCAATGTGGTGGGGTTTCACCTGCCCAGCTTCTCGCTGCAGTTCGCCCTGATCGCCATGCCGGTCGTGATCGCCCTGATCGCCGAGAACACCGGCCACGTCAAGGCGGTGGCCGAGATGACCGGCGACGACCTGGACGATTCCATGGGCCGGGCACTGGCCGCCGACGGCTTGACGTCGATGCTGGCAACCGGCGTGGGGGCGGGCCCCACCACCACTTACGCGGAGAACATCGGCGTGATGGCCGCCACCCGCGTCTACTCCACCGCCGCCTACACCGTGGCCGCGGTGGTGGCGATCGTGTTCGGGTTCAGCCCCAAGTTCGGCGCCATCATCTCGGCCACCCCGGGCGGCGTGCTGGGCGGCATCACGGTCGTGTTGTACGGCATGATCGGCCTGCTCGGCGCACGGATCTGGAAGGAGAACGGCGTCGACTTCGGCCACCCGAACAACCTGGTGCCGCTGGCTGCCGGCATCATCATCGGCGTCGGCGACGTCTCGTTGAAGTTCAGCGACACCTTCACCCTGAGTGGCATCGCCCTGGGCTCCATCGTCACAGTGGTGATGTACCACCTGGGGCGGGCGGTCGCACCGAAGGGCATGGCGCCGGCGGAGGGGGCGAGTCTGGTCTACAACCCGGCCGGTTCCCACGAGGTCGAGGACAGCTACGGCGTCGACCCGCATCCGGCACCTGGTGAGCGCGGCAGTAACCGGGAATCCTGACCCCCAGACCCGTTCGGCCATGCCGCGCCGGGCCGGACTGTGGCGACCGTCATACTGCGGCCTCTCCGGAATCAGTGGCGCTGGCCAAGGCGCTCAAGAGACGCGGGTTCCAGCATGTCGGCCCCGTGATGGCCCTCGCGATGATGAAAGCCGTGGGTGTGGACGCGCCAACGTGGGGCTCCCCATCACGGGCAGCGGCGTAGCCGCGAGTGCACATCGTGGGGGTGTTGGGGTGCTCCCCATCAAGCAGAGCGGCGTAGCCGCGAGTGCACATCGTGGGGGTGTTGGGGTGCTCCCCATCAAGCAGAGCGGCGTAGCCGCGAGTGCACATCGTGGGGGTGTTGGGGTGCTCCCCATCAAGCAGAGCGGCGTAGCCGCGAGTGCACATCGTGGGGGTGTTGGGGTGCTCCCCATCAAGCAGAGCGGCGTAGCCGCGAGTGCACATCGTGGGGGTGTTGGGGTGCTCCCCATCAAGCAGAGCGGCGTAGCCGCGAGTGCACATCGTGGGGGTGTTGGGGTTCTCCCCATCAAGCAGAGCGGCGTAGCCGCGAGTGCACATCGTGGGGGTGTTGGGGTACTCCCCATCAAGCAGAGCGGCGTAGCCGCGAGTGCACATCGTGGGGGTGTTGGGGTACTCCCCATCAAGCAGAGCGGCGTAGCCGCGAGTGCACATCGTGGGGGTGTTGGGGTACTCCCCATCAAGCAGAGCGGCGTAGCCGCGAGTGCACACCGTGGAGCTAGCGGGATTCGAACCCGCGGCCTCTTCGTTGCGAACGAAGCGCGCTACCAACTGCGCCATAGCCCCAGAGCTTCATTGGAAGCGACACGCAGCCTAGCACGGCGAACGCCCCCCGGTCGAAACCGCTACTCCCCGACTGCCTTCTGCCACCGCGGCTCGTCTGCTCCGTTCACCGTGTCGTGCTCGCCGTCAACCGGACGGGGCTGCGGGGCCTCCGCGGTGGGCGGCAGGGCCGGAGTTCCGGCCGGTGCCACCGGGGTCGAGAGGTCGATGGTGCGCACGGAGCGCGGCAGCATCGGCTTGCTGACGTAGGTGGCCGGCGTCACCGGGATCGGCTCCCACAACGAACCGATGCCCTCGTCGAGCGGCACACTGAGCTCCACGGACAGCTCCGCGGACCCTTGGCTGGGGCTCAGCACCAGGACGCTGACCGTGTCCTCCTGATCGCCTGCGCAGATCCAGGCCTGCTTCTCGTCCAGTGCGCGGTTCAGGGTGCGGACACTGACCCGCGCCAACGCCAGAAAACCGATCAGCAGTGCGCTCGGCAACACGACGGACCACAACAGCGGGGTGCGCCAGACGAAGAACGCGACAGGACCGAGCAAGGCGGCCGCGAAGTGCACGAGCAGACCGGCCCGTCGACGACGCGCGGCCGTCCGGGCAGCTCTTCTGATCTCGCGCCGAGCCGCGTCGCGCTGCAGCGGCGTGGACAACTCCAGCTCTGGATCGTTCTGGTCACCGAACGGGTCCGAGCTGCGACGAATGATCTTCATGGACGAGGCGAGCCCGAAGAAGGGCACCTCGTCGGCCAGCGGGGAGTGGCTGCGACTGTTCAATGTCCAGGGCAGCAAATAGGCAAGCCAAGCGATCACGATCACCCCGAAGATCAACCCAGTCATACCCACGTGCCAAAGGTTAGGGCTGGGTGGGGAAACATCCGTGCAGAGGCGTCGGAGTGTCGGGCTTTGACCAGAACCGCGGGGCCGGCCGCCTCACCCGGCCCCGGGCAGGGCCCGTCCTGACAGGTAGCGGTTCAGCATGCCCTCGGGCACGTCCTCCCGGTTCAGCCCGAAGCAGCGGTGATCCGCCCAGTGTCCGTTGATGTTGAGGTAGCCGGGCTTGAACCCCTCCTCACGGAAGCCGAGCTTGGCCACCACGCGCAGGCTGGGTGTGTTCTCCGGGCGGATGCTCACCTCGAGTCGGTGCAGCTGCATGACCTGCCAGCAGTAGTCGGCCACCAGTGCGACCCCGAGCGGGACCAATCCACGCCCGGCGTGGCGCTGGCTGACCCAATAGCCGATGGAGCCCAGCCGGGCTGCCCCGTAGATGATTCCGGAGACAGTCACCTGACCGATCAGTTCGGTGCGCCGCTGCGGCGTGGGAGCATCCGGCCAGCCGGGGTCCCAGGCCATCGCGAAAGGCAGCAGTTCGCCGCGCCGCGCCTGGACATTGTTGCTGTGCACCATGTGGACGAATCCGTGATCAGTCCTGGGGGCCTCCGGCGGGAAAGTCGCATCCCACGGACTCGTCCAACGCCGGTTCTCGAGCCGCAGCCGCTCCCAGGTGGCGCCCTCCGTGTAGCGCAGCGGCCGCAACACCAGTGCGCCTGCCCGCAGCACGACCGGCCAGCCGGGCTGGTCAGGCAGCCGAACACCGCCCGGCCACTGCGGCTGCGCGCCAGACTGAGCCGTCACGGGCGGAATGCGCCCTGCGGAAGCAGCCAGCACATCGCTGTTTCCCCGGCCTTCATCCGGCCCCTGCCTTCCGGCAGCAGCAACAACGCCTGCGCTGCCCCCAACGAACCCAACCGATGCTGAGGGTCAGCGACGACGGTGGCCACATTCATGCCATCCCGACGACTGATGGTGGCCAACTGCACTTCCAGGGTCGAAGGGTCGGCGTCGATGTCCGAATCCAGCACGACGGGCACCGACTCGTTGATCGCCGGTTCCATGCCCATCAGTCGACGGATCACCGGCAGCCCGAACGCCTGATACGAGACGTAGGCGCCGATCGGGTCGCCGGGGAACACCAGCAGCGGGATCTCGTCCTCGCCGAGCAGCCCGAAGCCCTGCTGATGGCCTGGCTCCATGGCCAGTTCAGCGAAGTCGGTCCTGCCAAGCGGTGCCAGGATCCGTTCGCCACGGGCGATCGCCTCGGCGCTGACTCCCCCGACGGCGATGATCAGATCGGCCCGGATCAGCTGATCACTGACCGCCGTACGGGTGCACGCCTCGTCGTCGTCGGGGGCACCGACGCGCCAGACCGTGGCCCCCGCGGCACGAGCCGCAGCAGCCAGCAGGTGCGAGTTCACGTCATGCACCTGGCCATGTCGATCCAGGCGACGCCCGGTCTGAGTCAGGGAACCGCCCAGGCTCACCACGACCACCCGGGGCCGCGGGCGAGCGATCACCCTGTCGAAACCTGCTGCGGCCAGCAGAGCTGCCTGGCGGGGCCCCACCACGTCACCGGTCTGCAGCAGCGCCTCGCCGTCGCGGACATCGCTGCCCAGCGGGCGGATGTGATCCCCCGGCCTGATCCGGTGGCGGACGGTGATGGTGTCTGCGTGCACGTCGGCGCGGTAGAGCGGGATGACGGCGTCAGCGCCAAGCGGGATCGGATCAGCTGCGCCGACCCGCACACAGGCGCCCACCTTCACCTCGCCGACCCCGGGCTCCTTGATGCGCAGTGTGCCGCGGGCGGCCTCGTGGCAGCCCGCCACGTCCTCAGCCCGCAGCGCGAAGCCATCCAGCTCGGCGCAATCGAAGGCAGGCAGGTTCTCGGTGGCCCTGATGTCCTCGCACAGGGCCAGACCCCCTGCGTCCAGCAGGTTCATGCCATAGGGGCGAAGGGGCTGGACGAGGCTGAGCACGTAGTCGCGGTGATCTGTCATCGAACGCAGACCGTCGGCGTTTGCAGCGGGCGGCTTCGGCAGCCCCTGTTCCTGCGGGGGCTCCGAGACCCTTGCCTCAGCAACCGACTTCTTTCGACCGAACAGACCCATGCCACTTACCCTAGGCGAGTGATCCCGGACGCCTCGGGCCGACTCTCCCAGCCGGCCGCGACCGCCGCCGCGAAGCAGCAGCTGCGTCGCCAGCGGCTTGCCAGCCGTGCGGCACGCAGCCCCCAACAGTGTGCTGCCCTGGATGAACGGCGCACGGCTGCCCTGCTGGAGTGGATCCAGGCTCGGCGTCCAGCGGTGGTCGCCTGCTACCTGTCCAAACCACCCGAGCCGGACACCCTGGCCTTGGTCGACGCCCTGTTGGCTGCCGGCCAACGGGTGCTGGTTCCGGTGCTAGCTGCTGCTCCGCGGCGCGACAACCGGCGGTTGCCGAGTTGGGCCTGGTACCGGGGGCGCGACGAGCTGGCAGAAGGCCTGTTCGGCATCCTGGAGCCACAAGCCGAAACGCTGCCGGCGGACACCCTGCGAGAGGCCGACCTGGTGTTGGTGTCGGCATTGGCCGTTGGGCGCGACGGCACCCGGCTCGGCATGGGCAACGGCTGGTTCGACGAGGCACTGACCCACGCGCGCCGCGACGCCTGTGTGGTGGCGGTGCTGTTCGGCGACGACGTGCTGCCCACGGTCCCTGTCGCCGCCCACGACCGTCGCGTCGACGCCATCGCCACCGAAGCTGGAGTCTCCCGGCCGGAGGCGTAGAATGGTACGTCAGTACCAGTCAGCGGTTCAGTCATGCAGCACCAACCAGGGGTCGCCCGACCGGAAAGCAGAGTCATGCCCGTATACCAGTACCGTTGCACCGAGTGTTCGCAGGACCTCGAGGTGTTCCAGAAGTTCACGGACGCGTCACTGCAGGACTGCCCCAACTGCACCGGTCAGCTCCGCAAGGTGTTCAGCTCGGTGGGCGTCGTTTTCAAGGGCTCGGGCTTCTACTCCACCGACAACAACAAGCGCACCGCGGGCCGGCCGACGCGCGACGAGCCCAGTGCCGTGCCCAGTGAGGCCGGCCCCAGCACCAGCGAGACCAGTCGAGTGTCCATGACGAGTGGCTCGAAGAGCGACACCGCGGCACCAAGCGCCCCCAAGGCGGCCTCGTCGTCCACAGGCTCGGCGACCACCACCTAGGCCTGTGCACAACTGAACATTCCGGGCCCCAGCCGGGACAGTGGACGCGTGAACCTGACCGCGACGTTGTCCGCACTGCTCCGCGCCGCCCGCTGGCACCGGCGCTCCCTGGGGATGATTGCCGCCGCCATCTGCGTGCTGGCCACCATTGCAGCCCTCACTCCCGCTGCACCGCCGACCGTCCAGGTGGTCACCTGCGCCCGTGCGGTGTCGGCCAGCACCGTGTTCACGGACTCCGACCTCACGGTGCGCCAGGTGCCCGCCGACATCGCTCCCGACGGGGCCGTCGGCAGCGTTCCTGAATTGGTGGGGCGAAGCGCAGCAGTCGCCCTGTCCGCAGGCTCGATCGTCACCGAGGAGGCGCTCGCCACCACTTCCCTGCTCGCCGGGCCTGACGAGTCCCTGGCTTCGTTCACGGTCACCGCCGGCTCGTGGGCAGGCCTGCTGAACGTCGGGGACCACATCAGTGTGGTGGCCACCGACGGCGCCGGGGGCGCCATTACAGTAGCCGCCCACGTACGGATTGCCGCCCTGCCGCAGTCACGTCCCGGCCGTGATGGCGCCGACCCGGGCGCCATCCGCGTCGTGGTGGCCACGTCCTCGCCCGAAGCGAAGAACATCGCTGTGATGGGCGCCCAGCTTGGCTCACTCGGTGTCGTTCTCGGTTGAGTGCCAGGGAATCCCCCCGGGGTATTTTGGCGCTGACCGTTGTCACCTGCTTGAATGACCCGTTTCGGCCTCTGGCCATTTCCCGCCAGACGCCACTTTCCCAAGACATCAAAGGAGTTGGACAACTTCATGAAGGGCTTCAAAGACTTCATCATGCGCGGCAGCCTGATCGACACGGCCGTCGCATTCATCATCGGCACCGCCTTCGCGGCCGTGACCACAGCTTTCACCGCACTGATCCTGGACGTGATCGGCAAGTTCTTCGGTATGCCCGATTTCGGTTCCACGAGCATCGCGGGCATTTCGGTCGGCCCCTTCCTGACCGCACTGTTCTCGTTCCTGATTCTCGCCACGGTGATCTACTTCGCCATCGTCAAGCCGATGCAAATGCTCAAGGACCGCAAGGGCGTCCAGGAGGAGGAGGCTGCCGAGACCGAGCTCTCCGTGCTCTCCGAGATCCGCGCTTTGCTGGCCGAGCAGCAGAAGGCCTCCAAGGCCTGAGCCTGCACCGCAGCACAAGCCAACAACACGGAAGTCCCCGCCGATCGGCGGGGACTTCCGTGTTTCCTGCCGGCTACCGCTCGCCGGCCATCACCCCACCAGCCCGTGGTGTGGCGGCAACTCCGCCAGCAATCGACGGTCGTCCCGATCCAGCGGGGCGGACGCATTGCGTACCCTGGCCTGTTGCTGTCGAAGCCCCAGGCTCTGCTGACACGTCTGGATGATCGCTTGGAGCTGGGCCGCCCCCAGCCCCTGGCGCAGCTCGGCGGGCACCGGGCACGGCCACGGCTGCGCATCGGCCATCCGCCCGGTGCGCAGCTGGCCGAGGCGGTCGGCGTCGAAACCCTGGGACGCGAGCGCTGCCAACAGATCGTCCGGACCCTGCGCGGCCAGGGCCGCTGGTGGTTCCAGGCGCTGCCCGGTCAACGCGAAGGCCACGGCACGGAACACCCGGTCAGGATCCATCAGGCCAAGCCACCCAGCTCGGCACCGTCCTCGATCGGGCCCGCACCCTCCGCGACCACTGCTGCCCCTGTCACCGTGACACCACGCCCGAACACGTGGTCACCCACCACCTTCAGCGAGGTCGCCCCGCGCAGCGAGGGCGGCTCAGGGATCCGCTGCTCGAACGCATCGATCTTCCCGTAGAACTGCGAATCCAGATCGATGGCCGGGATCTCCTTGACCGTCGCCCGGAGCCGTCCGTCCTCGCCGATCTCGTAGACATCGGAGCGCAGCAGCAGCAACTCGTTGGTCTTCTTGACCGGGACGAAGCGGTCACGCTCGACGGCGATGACCTGCGAGTTGCCGAACACCTCGATGGCTGCCCCCATGGCGCTCTCGATCTGGATCACTGCGGGGCTTGCCTCGTCCTTGGGGTCGACGGTCTTGTGGTTGACGATCAGCGGCAGCCCCAGCACACCGCCGTGGTCGTCGAGTGCCTCCTTGAGCGCTTTCAGGTCGAACCACAGGTTGTTGGTGTTGAACCAGGCGTGGCGGTGGCGGTCGGTGAAGTACTGCTCGGCCTCGGCTGGGCACTGGGCCCTTTCCCGCAGGATGATCCGGCCATCGGACTTGCGCAGCGCCAGGTGACCGCCCTTGACGTCGTTGGCAGTGCGCCGGCACACCTCGATGGCGAAGCCAGCACCACTACGGGCAAACCAGCCCGCCAGCGTGGCATCCGGCGCAGCGCCCAGGTTGTCGGCGTTGCTGACGGCGGCATAGCGGAAACCAGCGTCCAACAGGGCGTCCAGGGTGCCTGAGTCGCGCAGCGCGGGATAGATGTCACCGTGCCCGGGCGGGCACCATTCGAGATCGGGATCGGCGGGCCACTGGACCGGTTCGAGGCTGTCGGCCGTCAGCTTGGGCTCCTGGCTCTGCACAAAGTCCAACGGCAAGCCGGCCACGGGCAGTTCGGGGTATCTCGCCAGGGCAGCCAGCGTGTCGTCATGGGTGCTGAACGAATCCATCAGCACCAACGGCAGCCGCACGCCGTGGGCCGCACGGGCCGCGAGCACCTGCCGAACGATCAGGTCCAGGAAAGTGGCGCCGTCACGCACCGGCAGCAGCGACTTCGCCCGGGCCAGACCCATTGACGTGCCCAGGCCACCGTTGAGCTTCACGATGACCGTCCTGGCGAAAGCCTGCTGCGCATCGGCGTCGCTGACCGCCACGTCCGCCAGCGCCTCCGGGTCCGGCAACGGCTCGATCTGGTTCTCGTCGATCAAGCCCGTGTTGCCCGACTCAAGTTGCTGGTAGTAGCGGGTGAAAACGTCGATGGCAGTCTGGCCGACGCCCGCCGCCTGCATCTTTCGCTGCGCTGCCGCAAGGCCTTCAGTACTCATGGGCCAAGGCTAACGGACCAGTCGAGCCGACCAGTGCGGCCGCGGCATTCGGCAGCGTCACCCAGGCACAGCGGACAGTGGGCGCAGATTCGCCATTGGCGGCCCCGATAGGATTCGAACCTACGACACATGGTTTAGGAAACCACTGCTCTATCCCCTGAGCTACGGGGCCAATTCCAAGCCACCAGCCTAGTTACTGAGCGGCGTCCAGCCCAAAACGCCCCTCCCGTCCAACAGCCCCGAACGTGGGCCGTTCACGCTTTGCTGAATGGAACGGACGGGCTAAGGTTGGCGACGAAAGCGGTGCTCCTCGTCGCATGTCTCCTGGGGGTGGGTAGACGGGCTTCGGCCCCTCGAGAGCACCGCTTTCCCGTGCCCTCGCATCGTCCCGCCCGGCGGGCCGGGCATCCTCACACGGCTACTCGATGATGCCGAATTCGTACCCCTGGCCGCGCAGATAATCGATCATTGCGGGCAGGCTCTCGGCCGTCAGCTGCTCGTGTGTGGAGTCGTGGTTGAGCACCACCAGCACGTTTGCGGTGCCGGGCGGATTCTGGGCCACTTGCCGTTCGAGGAATGCCACCATCGCCTGCTCGGTCGTGGGGGCGACGCCCTTGGGTTCGCTGTCACCGGACATGGCGTTCCAGTCGATCCACCACAGGTCACGCTCGGCGAGCCCGGCATCTGCCTCAGCGAGCCCCTGCCAGGACATGTGACCGCCCGGGTACCGGTACGCAGTGGTGCGGTAACCGCCGCCCAGCAACTCGGCGACGCCGTCATCGGTTCGCTGGACGTCACACAGCACGTGCGTCGTGTTGGCCACTCGTCCTGGGTACAGGTAACGGTAATTGTGCGACCAGGTGTGCAGCGCGATGGCGTTGCCGTCTCTGATGACGGTCTGCACCAGGACAGGATCCACGGTGCTCAGCTGGGGAGCGTTGACGAAGAAGGTGGCATGCACACCCTTGTCGCGCAGGACTTCAAGCACCTGGGCCGTCGTGGCGCTCGGGCCGTCGTCGAAGGTGAGGAAGGCGATCCGGAGACCCTGCGGCTGGGTGTCGGGCTGCCGCAGCCACTGCTGCACGTCCCTGGCCGGGTACGCCCAGGCCGCAGCCTCCGGGCTGTGGTTGGCGCCCCGTTGCAGCAGGCCGGTCGCAACACCTGGCTCGATGTCGCGCATCGCTGCACCCTCGGGCAAGAACGTCGGCGGTGGTTCCGCCGAGCAGTCCAGCCGGGCCCGCTGCTGGAAGGTGGGGGCCGCAGTGGCAACGTCGGATGTACCCACGGACAGGGACGGGGACGGGGACGGGTCCACGGTCGGGGCCGGGACCCCTGTTGAGGACTGGGCGGGTTGTTGGGCGCACCCAGCCGACAGCACGGCTGCCAGCAGCGCCGCCAGCGACGAGAGCCGCCAGCAAGCCCTCCACATGTTCCTGCCCTTCACGCCAGGCAGCCTAAGCGGGATTGTCGCCCTCCGCCAACGCGTTCAGGTCAAGGGCCCGGAGGTCCTTGATCAGGTCATCCAGCTCGAAGCCCATGAACAGGCCGGCTTGGCGGAAGATCAGCTTGCCCTGCTTGAAGGCCATCAGCGTCGGGATGGCCTGAATCTGGTAATTCGCGGAGATCGCTTCTTCGGTCTCAATGTTCAGCTTGCCGAACAGGACATCGCCATGGCGGTTCGAGGCTTCCTCGAACACGGGGGCAAAGCCCAGACAAGGCCCGCACCAACTCGCCCAGAAGTCGACGAGCGCGATGTCGGCCGCCCTGGTGGTCTCCGCGAAGTTGTCATCCCTGAGATCAATTGTTGCCATCAGAACCTTCCTGCTCTCCCTGATCCTGCTCCTGTGCGTTCGGATCGAAGGCCTCCACCTGGCTGATCAGGTCGTCCAGCTGTGCGCCGCTGAGCAAGCCGGCGTGGCGGAAGACGAGCTGGCCCTGCTTGAACGCCATCAGCGTCGGAATGGCCTGGATCTGCAGGACACTGGCGAGTTCCTGCTCAGCCTCGGTGTCCAGCTTGCCGAAGGTGACCTGCTCATGGCGGGTGGAGGCGTCCTCGAAGATCGGACCGAAACGCTGGCACGGCCCGCACCAACTCGCCCAAAAATCGACGAGAGCGACGTCAGCCGCCTTGATGATGTCCGCGAAGTTGTCCTTCGTCAGTTGCGTTGTTGCCATGTGATGTTTCCTCACTCCGGTCTGGATCGTTGCCCTGCATCAACCGCGATACGACCCGGGGTATTCCCGGCACAGGATGCGAGGCTACTTGATGACCACGATCCGGCGCATCGGGATGGGCACCTCAACGCTGCCCTTCACGGCAGCCTCCTCGGCCAGCCACTCGACGGCGCGTTGCACGCGAGCCGGCTCGGTCAACGGCAGATACATGGCCTGCATCAGCTCGCTGGCGTCCTCGCGGCTGGCAACGGTGAACCGGTAGCGTTCGCGAGCGGTTTCGACCCGACGCAGCCCGTGTGCCAGGAACAGCGCGTCCAGGCGCGGCTCCAGCGCCCCCGGGAATCGGGGCGTGGTGCGCAGGATGCGGGTGATCTGCCCAGCCACGGCGAAATCGGCGCGCTGCAGCGGACGGGTGGTCGGCATCAAGGCGGCGAACACACCCCCGGGCCGCAGCACCCGCGTCACCTCGGACAACAGACGGGCCAAAGGATGGATCACGGCAAGTCCCATCACGGAGACGACGGCGTCGCAGGCGGCATCCGCGATGGGCAGGTGCAGCGCGTTGCCCCGGATCCAGGGCCCGGGGCTGCGTTGAGCTGCCATCAGCAACTCTTCGCGCGACAGGTCGACGCCGACGACCACTCGACCCGGTTGGGCGAGTTCCTCGGTCATGGCGCCCGAACCGCACCCAATGTCGAGCACCCGCGACACCGGCGTGGCGACGGCCCTGGCCAGCCACTCGTAGGGGGTCTGGCCACCGGCCGACAGCGACCGGCACAGCACCTGCTCGTGCACGCCCGCACGATGGGTGTGGAAACCGTCGAGGTAATCCGCCCACCGCGCCGTCAATTCGACGGCTTTTGCTGCTGGGGTCGGACGGGGTGTGGGAATCGGCATGCCCCAAGGTTAGGCCCCAACGGTTGGCCATCGCCCTGGATCGCCTCGCGCCGAAGAATCCGCCCGTCGCGCGGTCAGACTGCGGGCCCCGCGCTGCAGCCGCGACGGGCAGTGCCACAATCTGGGGATGGACGAACTGCTGATCCCCAAAGAGCTACTTCCCGCCGACGGACGTTTCGGGTGCGGCCCGGCCAAGGTCCGCCCGGAGGCGCTACGAGCGCTGAGCGAGCGCAGCGACATCATGGGCACCTCGCACCGTCAGGCGCCGGTGCGAAACGTCGTCCAGCACGTGCAGGAGATGTTGGCTGACCTCTACCGGTTGCCCGACGGCTACCAGGTGCTGCTCGGCAACGGCGGCGCGACGCTGTTCTGGGATCAGGCCGTCTTCAGCCTCGTCCGGGAGCGCAGCGCACACGGCGTCTACGGCGAGTTCAGCAAGAAGTTCTACGACGAGTCCAAGGGGGCACCGTTCCTCGGTGAACCAGTCCTGGAACGCGCCGAGCCCGGTTCGGTGGTGCTGCCCACGGCTCATGAAGGCGTCGATGTCTACGGCTGGGCGCAGAACGAGACATCCACCGGTGCCGCCGCCCCGGTGCGTCGCGTGGCCGGCGCCGACGATGGTGCGCTGGTGGTCATCGACGCCACCAGCGCCGCGGGCGGCATGGACGCCGACATCAGCCAGACCGACGCCTACTACTTCTCCCCGCAGAAGAACTTCTCGTCCGACGGTGGGCTGTGGCTCGCCTTCGCCAGCCCGGCAGCCCTGGCCCGCGCCGAGGAGATCGCGGCATCCGGCCGCTGGATCCCGCAGTCTCTGAGCCTGCTGACGGCGGCCAGCAACTCGGCGAAACACCAAACCCTGAACACCCCGGCCATTGCGACGCTGCTGCTGCTGGAGAACCAGCTGGAGTGGCTGCTGGACAACGGCGGCATGCAGTTCGCCACCAAGCGCACCGCCGAGTCCAGCGGGATGCTCTACGCCTGGGCGGAGCGCCACGAGCTGGCCGCTCCCTTTGTCACCGACCCCGCCTTCCGCAGCCCGGTGGTCGTGACCATCGACCTCGACGAGCGCGTCGCCACCAAGGAACTGCAGGCCGTGTTGCGCGCCAACGGCATCGTCGACATCGCCCCCTACCGCAGCCTGGGACGCAACCAGATCCGGGTGGGCGCCTTCGTCAGCGTTGACCCGGACGACGTGGCGCAACTCATCGGGTGCCTGGAGTGGGCGATGGAGCGGATCGCACGATAGCCCGCGGGCGAGCCCGAGGGGCGCTCGGGCGGCTCAGCGACGGAACAGGGCGATCGTGGCGGCACCCAGCGAAATCATCACGGCCAACACGATGGCCACCACCGTCAAGGTGTTGCTGGGCTTGTCAGGCCGAACTGCCGGGGCACTGCTGGCCGTCGTCGGTGCCGGGGTGGCGTCGGCCGTGGGTGCGCTGTCGGACGGCGCGGTGTCGGCGGTTGGTGAGCTGCTCGCCTGCGGGACGACACGGCCCGCAGCCGCGACGCCAGGCTGGGAGGCGAAGCTCTCCTGAGCCGGGTACGGGGAGGGTGCGGCCGCAGCAGGCGACAGCGTCACGCTGGTCAGCAAGCCCAGCCCGCTGACCAACCCGGCGATCGCGAGCCGGGCGGCTTTCGCTGAGTGCATTGGGGGTCTCCTTGCCCGGTCTCGGTGATCGGCTGCCGGGGCGCAGGCGTGCCCACGGGCCGTGTCGGTTGGGAAGAAACCTACTACCGTGAGCGCATGGGCACGCTGCACCTGTTCGCGATCGGGATCGACGAGGTGCGCGACTTCTTCCGCGCCAGCCCGGAACTGGCCGCCCGCCTGCGGACCTCAGCAGCGAACCGGGTAGCGGTTGCGAATCAGCCGGTGCTGCAGCAGCCGAGTCTGCTGGCCCGGGTCGGGCCCCTGTTCCGGCACTCGATCGAGCCGGCTCCAGCGCTGCCGGACGGCCCAGCTCCCGGAGACATCGAGAACATCCTTGCCGGCCGCTACGTGGCTCCCGACCGGATTCGGCAATGCTGGCAACTGGTGGAGGGCTGGCTGGGGGACGAAAGTTGGGGCGACTTCCGCCAGGAGGCCACCCGTGTCCAGCTGCAGAACGCGAACTTCGACTTCACGCGAGCCGGGATCTCCAGCCAGTTCGACCTCGTCCGGCTGATGGGCCGCGATCCCCAGGTGCCGCTGCGGCCGGCCGCAGGCCTGACCGTGGGCTACTCGGGCTTCGACCACGTGACCAGCACCGGTGCGGCCCTCAGAGGCGCGATGGATCAGGTGCTGCCCGCCACCCGGCCCTTCGCCGAGGCGTTGCTGGGCTTCCTGGAGAGTTTTCCCGACTGGGATCGGCAGGCGTCCGAGCAGGGGCGCCCGCAGCCGGACCTGTTCGGACTGTGCTGGAACACCGAGGAAACGGGTCCCTGAAACGGTGTCGGCCCGGGAGCAGGGCTCCCGGGCCGACAGCCAGGATCTGGACTGCTGGACTCAGATTGCGGCGATCCAGCCCGCCAGGATGCCCTGCACGAAATAGACGACGAACAGCGCGGCGACAACCCACATCAGCAGATGGATCTCCCTGGCCTTGCCTCGCACCAACTTGACGAACACGTAGGTGATGAAGCCGATACCGATGCCGTTGGTGATCGAGTAGCTGAACGGCATCATGATGATGGTCATGAAGGCTGGCAGCGCCAGCTCGACGTCGACCCAGTCGATGTCCTTCACCTGAGTCATCATCAGGAAGCCAACCATCACGAGCACAGGGGCAACCGCCTCGGAGGGCACCATGTTGACGAATGGTGTGATGAAGATGGCGATCAGGAACACGACACCGGTGACCACTGACGCCAGACCGGTGCGGGCACCGTCCGCAACACCCGCAGTGGACTCGACGTAGCTGGTGTTGGACGAGGTGGAGGCCAGACCGCCGGCCAGGGCTCCGATCGAGTCGACGAGCAGGATCTCGCGCATGTGCTCGGGCTCGCCCTGCTCGTCGAGCAGGTTGCCCTCGGTGCCGATGGCGACCATGGTGCCCATGGTGTCGAAGAAGTCGGCCAGCAGCAGGCTGAAGATCAGCAGCACCGCAGTCAGCACCGACGCTGCGGTGAGACTGCCGCCGATGGCGAATGCCCCGAAGATGTCAACCCTGCCGAGCAGGCCAAGATCGGGCGCAGTGAGCGACTCGGCCTTGGGCAGAGCCGGCACGTTGAGGGCCCAACCGGTGCCAGTGGCAGCGTTGAACGGACCGAACTTGCCGACAGCCTCGACGATCACCGCGAGGACCGTGGTGATCAGGATGGAGATCAGGAAGGATCCCTTGACCTTGCGGGCGTGCAGGGCGATGGCCAGAAACAGGCCGAAGACGAACACGAAGACAGGCCAGCCGCTCAGGGTGCCGCTCTTGCCCAGGGAAACGATGGTCGCTCCGGTGTTCACGATCTTGCCGTCGACCAGGCCCACCAGAGCGATGAACAGACCGATGCCCACCGAGATGGCGGTGCGCAGGCCCTTCGGCACCGCCCTGAACACGGCGTCCCGGAAACCGGTCAGCACCAGGATGGTGATGATGACACCCTCCCAGAAGATGAACCCCATGGCCTGCGGCCAGGTGCTCATCGGTGCAATGACGTAGGCGACCATCGCGTTCAGGCCGAGACCTGCGGCCAGCGCCATCGGGTAGCGGCCGACCACGCCCATCAGGATGGTCAGCAGCCCGGCGATCAGCGCGGTGGCTGCAGCAACCATGGCGATGGACTGCCCGACCGCTGCTGCGTCCACCTGGGTGGCTGCTGCGTCCAGGTACTTGGGGGCACCCGAGACCAGGTTGCCCTTGGAGTCCGCACCGGTCCCGATGATCAGTGGGTTGAGGGCCAGGATGTAGGCCATGGTGAAGAAGGTGACCAGACCGCCCCGCACTTCGCCGGCGATCGAGGAGCCGCGCCGTGAGATGCCAAACCATTGGTCGAGTCTGGATGGATTTTCGGTTGCGGCGCCACCGGGCACCGTCGTTGTGGAAGACATGACCGCATCCTAATTTTGCCGCGAGCCCCACGGTGCACTGTGTCCACGGTGGCTGGTACGGACGAGTCCGGGCCTACGATGGCGCTATGCAGCGTGATTCCGTCAACAAGCGCCTCCGAATAGGGCAGGTTCCGGTGGCGCCGGTTTCCGATGACGGAGTCCGCGCTTTCCTGGTCGGCACGCTGCTGTTCGCCGTGGCCCTGGTCGTGGTCTGGGCCGGCCCCGACTCCTGGTCTGGCCCTGGACGCACAGCGCTGTGGGCCTGCGCCACTGGGGTGGGGATCGGGCTGACCGGCTGGGGCTACTGTCGGTGGCGCCGGCCCCCGGCCAGCAAGCGTGCCGAGGGCTGACGCCACCGCCCGACGAAAATCAGTCGAACAGCAGCCCGTCAACGGTGATCGTGTCGAACACCGGCTCGGGCAACTCGACGCCGCGCTCGTCCGCGACGACGTCGGAATGCCCACCGCAGCCGTGGTGGTAGCTGACCACCCGGGCGTCGAAGGGCGAGTACTGGTTGGTGCAAGCACCGAACAGGCCCCCCAGCTGGCCGGCCAGCCGCACGAAGTAGGCGCAGGACAGGCAGCTGGCCGGCGCCAGCTTGGACGACTGGTCGCCGGGGCCAGACTCCCCCGCCATCCAGCGCTCGGCAGTTTCGGAGCGACCGGTTTGCGACAGCACCCGTTCCCGCCCCAGACCGAGCTCGGCCACCAGGGCACGGGTCTGAACCCACTCGGCGGGATCCTGGTCAGCAGCCAGCTCGCCACCGGTGTAGCCGGGCTCCAGGCGAGGATCGTTGTCAGCGGTCGGCAGCAGCGTCCCGGGGGCGACATCGCCAGCCAGGATTCGGTCGCGCCAAGGCACCCAGGCCGGAGCCAGTAGTGAGCCGTCCCCGGGCACCAGGCTCACCTCGCTGACGGTGGCGCGACGGGCCCGGGAGGCCCGCACCAGGGTGACGGCCCATCGCCAACCGGGGTAGCCCGGATGTTCACACTCAAACAGGTGGGTGACGACGCGTTCGCCCTCGTTGACCACACCCAGGTGCTCGCCGACGCCGAAGTCGCTCGCGGTCTCCTCAGCGGCCGCCCGTGCCTCGTCGACAGCGCCAGCGACCAGCTCGTCCAGTTTGGCCGGACGTCGCCTCGCGGGCTGGCCGGAGGCCACCGGGGGCCCGACGAACGTCGAGCGCCCGGCCGCTTCCTGAGGCTGGGCGCCCACCGTTTCAAAGGCGCCTTCGCTCTGCTCGGGCCACACCGTTCGCGCCATGGAATCTCCTTCTGGCTGGGCCGTCTGGGCTGCACTGGCAGCGTTTTCCCCCACAGTCACGTCGTGTTCGCCGGTCACAGTTCCAGCTCGTCGGCCACGGCGCGCAACATGCCCGCCAGTTTGGCGGACTGCTTCGCGTCCGGGTGCCGTCCGCGCCGGTAGGAGCCTGCCAGCTGATCCATCAGTTTGATCAGGTCCTCGAAGACAACCGCCAGCTGCTCAGGCTTCTTGCGTGCGGCCTTGGACAGCGAAACCGGCGGCTCCACCAGCTCGACGGACAACGCCTGCTCACCACGACGCCCCTCAATGACTCCGAACTCGACGCGCTGACCGGGCTTGAGCGACGTGACCCCAGCTGGCAACACACTGGAGCGTACGTAGACGTCACCGCCATCATCCTTGGCGATGAAGCCGAAGCCCTTCTCTGCGTCGTAAAAACGCACCTTGCCGCTTGGCACTGTGACCTCTTTCCTCGGGTAGGGCGGGGACGACTCTGGCCGGCTCTCCACTGGGACGCGGAATCCTCCCGGTTTGGCAAGCCTAGTAGCCCCGTCAGACAGGTGCCAGCCCGAGTGGATGTCCGCCCGCCATCTAGACTGAAACTCATGGCAGGTTGGCAGGACGGGTCTGAGTACGCCCCCCGGGAGGCACCCGCAGGCTTCGCGACGCCGCGCGTCGAACCGTTGCGCACCGCGGTGGCGGCCACGGTCGTCGACCCGGTCCCCCTGTCGCCACCTGCCACCTTCGAGCCGCCGGCACACCGGGGCCCCGACCTGGCGGGGCTGCAGCCGGCCGCGCACCTGCCGCGCAACCCGCGCGAGCCCTTCGAAGCCCGCCACCATGTGGTCGAGGAGCCCTTCGACCCCACCCAGCCGTTCAGCACCGCGTCGCGCAACCTGCCCGGTTCTGGTTGGGGAACTGCCAACGACGATCCGTCCCCGTCCTTCGTGGGACAGCCTGGAGCCCCGGGCGCATTCCCTCCCCCCAGTGGTGAACCCGCCGGGCCTGGCGCACTCCCAGCCCGGCGCAGCCCGACTCTGCCCCTGCAACAGGCGGCCGAACGGCACGTCGCGCAACGAGCCCTGGTCGAGAGCGGCCCACCAGGCCAAGCAGCACCGGCGGGCGCGCCACCGTCGCAACGCTGGCAGGCCTCCACCGGCATGCCCGGACCCACGACACAGTGGGCTCCGCTGCCCGCCACCCCGCTGAGTCTCGGCTACTTCGGCCAGCTGCTCAACGCACTCGGCTGGCCGATGCTCGCCTGTCTCACCGCGGGGGCGCTGCTGGAACCGCTGGCGCCGACGCTGCTGGTCTGTGCCTGGCTGTTCAGCACCCAGGCCCGCGTGCCGCAGGGGTGGATCCGGTGGCTCTTCCGGCTGGTGGTCGTCGCCGTGGTGGCGTTGACCGCCCTGATGACGCTCAACGGCTCCTACACCCCGTACCCCGACGCCCAACTCTGGTCGCGCTGGGGTTGCCTGTTGCTGCTCGTGGCACTGCCCGTCGGCACCCTGGTCCGGACCCGTCGTCCGATGCGGCACCCTGACCAGTGAGCACCCGCCGATCGCTGGCCGACAGCATCCGGTCACTGGACGAATCCGCACTGACCAGGCTTCTCCAACTGAGGCCCGACCTCACTGTGCCCCCGCCACTTGACCTGAAGGACCTGACTGAGCGGGCTTCCAGCCGGCCCAGCACCCAGCGCGCCCTGGAGGGCCTGGACGCCTGGGCGCTGCGCGTCGCGAACCTGCTGGCCGCCCTTCCCGACGGCGTGCCCCCTGCCACGCTCGCGGATGCCCTGAGCACCAGCACCGAGGCGGTGCGGCGCGGCCTGGACGAGTTGTCCGTCCGTGCTCTGGTGTGGATCGACGACGACGCCGGCGATGCCGCTGCCCACCTGACCCACGCGGCGCGGGCGGCCTTCGGCCCCCACCCTGCCGGTCTGGCGCCGGAATCCGTCGTTCCGCTGGACGACGCCGCGATCCAGGAAGCGCTGAGCGCTGTCGGCGACGCCGGACGCACCGTGCTTGAGCGGCTCGTCTGGGGCCCGCCCACCGGAGCGGTCAGGAATGCCGAGCGCTCGGTGAGTCGCGACGACGCGGACAGCCCCCTCGATCAGCTGCTGGCCTGGGGCCTGCTCAGGCCCACCGGCAGCGACGCCGTGATCCTGCCGCGCGAAGTGAGTCTGGCGCTGCGACAAGCCCGTTTCTTCGCCGACGCGGTGCCTGAGGTGGTGCCCGGCTGGCAGCCACCCCCCTCGCCGCGCACCGGGTCCGGTCTTGGGGTGGAGCTGGTCGACCGGGCGGCCATCGGGAGCGCCCAGGAGTTCGTCAGCCACCTGGAGGCTCTGGTGGACGCCGTGGCCGACCGTGGCCCCAAGTCGCTGGCCAACGGCGGCATGCCCAAACGCGAGCTGACCGTGCTGGGAAACCTGGTGGGCGGCGAGGCTCTGGCGCGCTGTCTGCTCGAGGTGGCGCAAGCAGCCCGGCTGCTGGTGGCCCAGGACGTCTGGCTGGCCACCACCGGCTACGACCAGTGGCTGGACCAGGGTCCCTGGACACGATGGCAGCAGCTGGTGGCTGCCTGGCAGACACCACCACCACGCGGCACCGGCGACGACGACACCGGGCAGGCGCTGCTCGCAGCGTTGCGACGCGCCACGCTGCGCGAGCTGGGCACCGCCGAGCCCGGGCAGGACGTCACAGCCATGGCCCTGGCCAACCGGCTGGCGTGGCGGCACCCGGGGTGGGCCCGCCTCGACCTGGCCATGCGCGCCGATCAGCTCACCCAGGAAGCCAGCTGGTTGGGCCTGCTGGCCTTCGGACGCAGCACCCGGCTGTTGACGGCCGACCAGGACCCGGGCTTCGCGCCGTCCGGTAGCGAACTGCTTGTCCAGAGCGACCTGACGGCAGTCGCGACAGGCCCACTGGACCGCGCGACGGCCCAGACCATGACACTGCTTGCCGATCGGGTGTCCCACGGTGCAGCCGGCGTGTTCCGCTTCAGTGCCAACGCGATCCGCCGGGGTCTGGACGCCGGTTGGACCGCTGACGCCATCAAGGGCTGGCTGCGAACGCACTCACCGATGCGCATTCCCGACCCGGTGCTGAGGTTGATCGACGACGTGGCCGCCCAACACGGGCAGCTGCAGGTGGTCGCCACCGCCTCCGTGGTGATGGTCGACGACGCGAGCACCATGGAGGTCATCCTGCGCCATCCGCAGGCGTCCGGGTACGCCCTGCGCCGGCTGGGGCCCGGGGTGTTGGGCTCGGCCGCCGAGCCTGATGAACTGGTCGAATTCCTGCGTTCCCTGGGATTCGCCCCAGTGGCGCAGGACCAGCACGGCCTGCGCTACACCACTCCCCCGGCCAGACGCGCCCCGCTGGCCCCGTCGCCGGCCCGCCAACCTCTGCCGGAGCCACGCGCGACCGCCAAGAGCCTGATCGCCAGGTCCGAGGCAGCCCAGGACTCCGACGTGCTCGCACAGCTGCTGCCCAAGCTGGTGGCAGCCAGCCGCACCGATGACTGGTGGACCCTCGACTACGTCAACAGCGACGGCGTCCCCGAACAGGTGCTGGTGCGGGTGCTGTCCGTCGGCGCCGGAGTCGCCACCCTGGTCAAGCGCGCCGCCGGACGCTTCGCCGTCCCCACCCGACGGATCCTTGCGATCCGCCCCGCCGACTGAGCCTGCGCCACATCTCCGGCGCGCAGTCCCCTTTGCCTCAGGGAGGACACTGGGTGGGATGACCACTCCAGGACCCCTGATCGTGCAGAGTGACCGCACCTTGCTGCTCGAGGTGGATCACCCGGACGCCGACGCGTGCCGCGCCGCCATTGCACCGTTCGCGGAGCTGGAGCGTGCGCCCGAGCATGTGCACACCTACCGGCTGACGCCCCTGGGGCTGTGGAACGCCCGGGCGGCAGGGCACGACGCCGAACAAGTGGTGCACGCGCTGCTGACCTGGAGCCGTTACCCGGTGCCCAGCAGCCTGCTGATCGACGTGGCCGACACCATGGGACGCTACGGCCGACTGCACATCGACAAGGACCCGGCACACGGACTGGTGCTGGCCAGCAGCGAGGCGTCGGTGTTGCACGAAGTGATGCGTTCCGACAAGGTGAAACACCTGCTTGGCGAGCAGATTGACCCCACCATGGTGCTGGTTCATCCCAGCGAACGGGGCCAGCTCAAACAGGTGCTGCTGAAGCTCGGCTGGCCGGCCGAGGACACCGCGGGCTACGTCGACGGCGAGGCCCACCCGATCAAGCTCAACGAGGACGGCTGGGCGCTGCGCGACTACCAGCAGGAGGCCGCCGAGGCGTTCTGGCGCGGCGGCTCGGGCGTTGTGGTGTTGCCGTGTGGTGCCGGCAAGACCCTCGTCGGGGCGGCGGCAATGAGCATGGCCCAGGCCACCACGCTGATCCTGTGCACCAACACGATCGCCGCCAGGCAGTGGCGCGACGAGCTGCTGGCCCGCACCTGCCTGACCCCCGACGAGATCGGCGAATACTCCGGCTCCCGCAAGCAGATCCGGCCAGTGACCATCGCCACCTACCAGGTGCTCACCACCAAGCGTCGCGGTGTCCACTCCAACCTTGAGCTGTTCAGCGCCCGCGACTGGGGGCTCGTCATCTACGACGAGGTGCACCTGCTGCCCGCCCCGGTCTTCCGGATGACCGCCGACCTGCAGGCGCGACGCCGGCTGGGGCTCACCGCCACCCTGGTTCGCGAGGACGGCCACGAGGCCGACGTGTTCAGCCTGATCGGCCCGAAACGCTACGACGCGCCGTGGCGCCGTATCGAGGCCGAGGGCTGGATCGCCCCGGCCGATTGTGTCGAGGTGCGCGTCACACTGACACCGGACGAACGGATGAGCTACGCCACCGCAGACCACGACGTGCGTTACCGGCTGGCAGCCAGCTCGGAGAGCAAGCGTGACGCGGTGATCGAGCTGGTCGAGCAGGTGCGCGGCCTGCCGACGCTGGTCATCGGTCAATACCTCGACCAGCTGGAAGAGCTCGCCACCAGACTCGGCTGCCCCCTGATCACCGGCGACACCGCCCAGGGTGAGCGCGAACGGCTCTACCGCCAGTTCCGCACCGGCGAGATCGACCTGTTGGTGGTCAGCAAGGTGGCGAACTTCTCGATCGACCTGCCCGCTGCCCGGGTGGCCATCCAGGTGTCCGGCACCTTCGGCAGCCGGCAGGAGGAGGCCCAGCGACTGGGGCGGCTGCTGCGTCCCAAGGACGGTCGCACGGCGCACTTCTACGCGGTGGTGGCCGCCGAGACGGCCGACGCCGATTTCGCCCAGCACCGGCAGCGTTTCCTGACCGAACAGGGCTACTCCTACCGGATCATCGACGCCGAGCAGATAGCGGACGAGGCCCCGGAGCGGCCGACTGACCGGCCCCGTTGATCAGCGTGGGCAAGAATCGGTCACCGGGACGACCGACTCCTCCATCCGGCCCAGCTCCAGCAACCGGGAACCGTCAGCGGCGAACAGCAGTGGCAGCACCCCGGGCCAGACGGTGGCGGAGCGCGCGTCCGCCATGGTCAGCCAACGATGTTCGCCGATCCGGCTTCTCTCGGATTCGGTGAAACCAGCCGAGCTGGGCTCGAAGAGCTCGACGTCCACGGCGAAAAAGGTCTCGTCGGCCACGAGCACCTGGTCGGAGTAGCCGTGGATCACCACCCGGTGCGCAATGGGCCCCAGCAGCTGGTCCTCGTCCAGTAGCAATCCGGTCTCCTCCGCCAGCTCACGGGCCGCCGCCTGACGCGGGCTCTCGGTGGGCTCGACGCCGCCGCCCGGCGTCACCCACCAACCCGAGCCGGGGACGCCAGGGTCGGTGTCGTGCAGCAACAGCACGGCGCCGCCGGCCCGCACCACCACGCGGGCAGTCTGCCGATGCCGCCAGGGTCTCTGTTCCGGCGGGACGACCATTCCGCTGCGCAGCCGAAAGGACATGAGCTGCACTCTAGGCGCCCCCCGGCTCTGCCACGCCCCCGAGCGCAAGGAGCGAAGCGACTGGAGCGCGCGAGGGCAGCTGGGGGTCAGAGGGGGGCCGCAGGCGCCCCCCGGCTCACATGAGCTGTGGTGTCGTCGAGCAGGCGTCGCCAGGAGTGCACCAGCGGCGCGTCCACCTGGGCCCTGATGGAGCCCTGGGGACGGGCCTGCGGGCCGATCTGGAAAGCTCGCACGCCGGCACGGATCAGCCACGGCACGTGCTCGCTGCTGAGCCCGCCGCCGGCCATGATCAGTCGTGCCATCCGCTGGTCGCTGCCGGCTCGGGCCACCAGCTCGTCCAGGCCGTGCGCGACCCCGCGGGTTGACCCGGCGGTGAGCACCTGGTCGAGCCGGGGCAGCGTGAGCAGCTCGGCCCAGGCGTCGTCCTGCGAGAGGCAGCGGTCGATGGCGTGGTCGAACGTGTAGGGGAAGCGGCCGTCATCCACCAGCCGGTGCACCACCTCACAGTCCGGTAGCGACAGGCCGTTGAGGAACCCGAGCACGACGCCGTCAGCTCCCGCGTCCAGATGGCTGGCAATCAACCCACGCAGCCGCACGACCTCACCACCATCGGTGCTGAAACCATCACGCAACCGCACCAGGGTTCGCAGCTGGACGGAGGTCGCCTGGCGCACCCGCGCCACCAACCCCGGCTCGGGGGAACGCCCGTCGCCAACAAGTTCGCCCGAGAGCATGACGCGATCCGCGCCGCCCTCCTCGGCCCGGGCGGCGTCCGCCTCGTGCAGCACGACCACTTCCAGCAGTGCACTCACACCGCCATTGTCAGGGCTGGGCCAGTGGGCCCCGCGACGCCACACCCATCAGCAGACGACGACAGGGGCGGTGCCCGTAGGCACCGCCCCTGTCGTGGTGTGATTCGGTACGACTCAAGGAGCCGGCACGATCAGTACATGTCAGGCGCTTCTGCGCCGGCACCCGGGGCCGGAGCAGGCTCCGGCTTGTCGGCGATGACGGCCTCGGTGGTGAGGAACAGGCCGGCGATCGAGGCGGCATTGTGCAGCGCGCTGCGCGTCACCTTGGCCGGATCGATGATGCCTGCCTTGACCATGTCGACGTACTCGCCGGTGGCCGCATCCAGACCCTGACCCCTGGGCAGGCCCTTGACCTTCTCGGCCACGACACCACCCTCGTAGCCGGCGTTGATGGCGATCTGGCGAAGCGGGGCTTCGGCAGCGGCGAAAACGATCTGCGCGCCGACCAGTTCGTCACCGGTCAGGCCCTCGATCTTGGCGTCCTGGGCGGCCTGAATCAGGGCAACACCGCCGCCGGGCAGGATGCCCTCCTCGACGGCAGCCTTCGCGTTGCGAACGGCGTCCTCGATGCGGTGCTTGCGCTCCTTCAGCTCCACCTCGGTGGCTGCGCCGACCTTGATGACGGCTACGCCACCGGACAGCTTGGCCAGCCGCTCCTGCAGCTTCTCGCGATCGTAGTCGGAGTCGCTGCGCTCGATCTCGGTACGGATCTGGCGGATCCGGCCCTCGATCTGCTCCTTCTCGCCCGCACCCTCCACGATGGTGGTGTCGTCCTTGGTGACGATGACCGAACGCGCCCGGCCGAGCATGGTGAGGTCCACCTGCTCCAGGGTGAGGCCGACCTCTTCGCTGACCACCTGGCCGCCCGTGAGGATGGCCATGTCGGCGAGCTGCGCCTTGCGACGGTCACCGAAGCCCGGGGCCTTGACGGCGACGGACTTGAAGGTGCCACGGATCTTGTTCACGATCAGGCCGGCCAGGGCCTCGCCGTCGACATCCTCGGCGATGACCAGCAGCGGCTTGCCGCTCTGCTGCACCCGCTCGAGCACCGGCATCAGGTCCTTCAGGTTGGAGACCTTGCCGTCGACCACCAGCACGTACGGGTCGTCCAGGACGGACTCCATGCGCTCGGTGTCGGTGACGAAGTACGGGCTGATGTAGCCGCGGGCGAACCGCATGCCCTCGGTGAGCTCGAGCTCCAGGCCGAAGGTGTTCGACTCCTCGACGGTGATGACGCCTTCCTTGCCCACCTTGTCCATGGCCTCGGCGATGGACTCGCCGACCGTGGTGTCGGCGGCCGAGATGGACGCGGTCTGGGCGATCTGGTCCCTGGTCTCGACGTCGATGGCTGCTGCACCGAGCGCTTCGCTGATGGCCTTGACGGCGACCTCGATGCCTCGCTTGAGTTCGATCGGGTTCGCGCCGGCGGTCACGTTGCGCAGGCCCTCGTGGACGAGCGTCTGGGCGATGACCGTGGCCGTGGTGGTGCCGTCGCCAGCGACGTCGTCCGTCTTCTGGGCCACCTCCTTGACCAGGTTGGCGCCGATCTTCTCGAAGGGATCGGACAGGTCGATCTCCTTGGCGATCGAGACGCCGTCGTTGGTGATGGTGGGCGCGCCGTAGGACTTCTCCAGGACGACGTTGCGCCCCTTCGGCCCCAAGGTGACCTTGACCGCGTCGGCCAAGATGTTCATGCCCGCTTCGAGCCCGCGGCGGGCCTCGCTGTCGAATCTGATGAGCTTTGTCATGGTGTTCCGGGAAACCTCCGGCTATCAGGGGCTCAGGGCCCCAAACTTTGGTGTCTGCGTTCGTTCACCACAGCCAACAGACTGCGGCAGTGACATCACACGCACGGTGCCCGCGACGGACGACCGTAAACCGGCCTCACCATGGTGCAACGGTGGCACTCCCGACTGCGGAGTGCTAAACCATTCTTAGCACTCGACACCAGAGAGTGCAAACAGTTTGGGGGCGCTGTGCGAGACGTACCGGGCACGACGAGCAGGCCGCTGGACCAGGTGCTGGCGGCAGACCCCGGATTCAGTTGCCGAGACTGAGCCGCTGGGCACTGCGCTGGCGTTGCCGCTGCTCTCGCATCCGGCGCAGCCGCCGCACGAGCATCGGGTCGTGCTCAAGGGCCTCCGGGCGATCGATCAACGCGTTCAGCAACTGGTAGTAACGCGAGGCTGACATGTCGAAGCGGTCGCGGATCACCTGCTCCTTGGAAGCGCGAGCCTGCCACCAGGACTTCTCGAAGTCGAGAATCCGGGCGTCCCGCTCGCTCAGAGCGGACGCCTCCAGGGCGTGCGCAGATTCGGCCATGACGCAATTCTAGGCCACGAATCACACGGCTGTCATTCGCCTGGGGAGCGGCACCAAGGTGCGCAGAAATGGCAAAAGGCCCAGTCGTCTGGGACGATGGAGCGTCCAACGAAAGGGTCAACCAGTATGGAGCCGGTAACCGGCGTCATCAAGAACTACGAGTGGGGCTCTCCCAGCGCCATCCCGCGTCTGCTGGGCGTTGCGGAGGACGGCCTGCCACAGGCGGAGTACTGGTTGGGCGCCCACCCATCGGGTCCTGCCCGAGTGGGCGGCACCACGCTCGACAAGCTGCTGACGGCACACCCCGAGTACCTGGGCAGTCTCCCGGGAAGCCCCAATGATCGGTTGCCTTTCATGCTGAAGGTGCTGGCTGCCGCCCAGCCGCTGAGTCTGCAGGCGCACCCCAACGCGGAGCAGGCCCAGGAAGGCTACCGACGCGAAGAAGAGGCCGGGGTGCCGATCGACGACCTGACCCGAACGTTCAAGGACCCCTACCCCAAGGCCGAGATGATCGTGGCCCTGGAACCTGTCGACGCCCTGGTGGGTTTCCGCGACGCGGCCGAGACGCTGCGGCTGTTTGCTGGGCTGGGGCTGTCCGACGCCCTTCTGCAACCGGTGCTGGGCCCCCTGAACTACCGCGGCGGCGCGGCCGGAGTGGCCGAGGTGTTCCTCGACGCGCTCGGGCTGCCCCGGGAGCGTCACCACGTGCTCGACGAGATCCTGGCCGCAGCAGTCCGGCACGAAAACGATCAGGGGGCGCTGGGCGTCTTCGCGCGCACCGCCGTCCAACTGGATCAGTTCTACCCCGGCGACTCGAGTCTGATCTCCGCACTGCTGCTCAACAACGTCCACCTCGAGCCGGGCGAGGCGTACTACCTGCCGGCAGGCACCATGCACGCCTATCAGTGCGGTCTGATGATCGAGCTGCAGACTGCCAGCGACAACGTCGCTCGCGGCGGGCTGACCCACAAGCACATCGACGTCCCCGCCCTGGTGCAGATTGTCGACTTCACCCCCAGACCCGTGGAAATCCTGCGCCCGGAACGGGAGGACGCCACCTTTTCGCGCTACCACGAGCCCAACGGCAGCTTCTCGCTGTGGCGCATCGAATTGCGGCCCGGTGTGCTGCGCGAACTGCCCGGCGCTGGGCGGGGACGCATTCTCCTGGTGGTCGACGGCCAGCTGAGCGCGTCCGACGACAAGGGCGGTTCGCTCGATGTCACGCGGGGCGGGGCCGTTTTCATCCCCGCCGGTGAAACGGTTGTGGCCACTGGCGACGGTGTGGCGTTCCTGGCTTCCGCCGACGCCTGACGGTACGCCCGGGCCAAGGGCCCCGGACCACGCAAACACGGCTGCTGAGCCCCCGGAGGGAGTCGAACCCTCGGCCACCCGCTTACAAGGCGGGTGCTCTGGCCGCTGAGCTACGGAGGCCTGACCCCGCCCAGCCGAAGCCGGCGGGTCAGCGTTGCCTATTGTGCCCGCTGATGACGCCAGTTGAAAAACCCGCCGTCGAGCAGCCCGGCCTGCCTCAGCAGGGTGGACCGCCAGCGCCGTGTCGCCCGCTAGGATCGGCCCGGGCCCGTCATGGGCTCCCGGACGAGTGGGGTCGTACCCGAAAGGCGACCGGACGACCTCAGGAGTGAGTCATGAGCTGGGTGATACTGATCGTTTCCGGCCTGTTGGAGGCCGTCTGGGCCACCGCCCTCGACCGTTCGGAGGGCTTCACGAGACCGTTACCGGTTGCCGTCTTCCTGGTGGCCAGCGTCATCAGCGTCTTCGGGTTGGGGATGGCACTCAAGCAGATCCCGGTGGGCACCGCCTACGCGGTGTGGACGGGCATCGGTGCCGCGACCACCGTGGCGTACGCCATGGTCACTGGCGCCGAGGCCTTCACCATCATCAAACTGCTGCTGCTCCTCGGACTGGTCAGCTGCGTCGTCGGCCTCAAGCTGGTGGCCTGAGGCAGATCGAGACCTGGCGGGGCGACGTCGCCCCCGACCCTGCAGGAACCAGCTCAGTCCACTTCCAGCGATGCCCTGGCGAGGGCCTGCCTGCGGGCCGTCGACTCCTTCTCCTTGCGGGAGGAGTTGACCACGCTGCCCACCACGATCGCGACGACCAGGCCAAGGGCGACGTAGTTGGCAATCCTGGCGTACTGGGTGAGCAGGTAGACGGCCGGCTCACCCACGGCGTAGCCGAGTGCGAAGTAGCCGAGCAACCAGACCAGGCAACTCGCGGCGTCCAGGGCGATGAACCGCTTCAGGCTCATCCCGGACGCACCAGCCAGCACGAACACCACGGCCATGATCGGCAGCGGAATCGGCACGTAGGCGACGAACATGCCCAACGCGCCGAGCTTCAACGCCCAGCGTTCGGCTTTGGCGTAGTTGCGGGACGCCCGCTCCGACTGTCCGGACCACACCGAGATCAGCCCACGCCCCCACAACTTCCCGGCCCACCAGTAGACCCAGTCGAACTTGATGCTCATCAACGTGCCCGCCAGCAGCGGCCACCACCACTCGACGTATTCCCCCACCCGCACCAGCGAACCGAGCCCGGCAGTCGCAGTGCGCCCACCGGTCAGTGCCACCAGCGCCGGCACCGAATGACCCATCATCCAGCCCTTGAGTGGCAGCATGGCGAGGCTGAACAGCCCGAACACACCGATCCAGGTCAGACAGGCGACGTCGCTGCGTCCCGGCTTGTGCTGCCAAGGCAGGGACGGGTCCTCCCACCACTCGGGCTCCCGATCCGCAGTGTCACCGACCGGGCCAGTCGCCTGTGCGGCCTCGTCCACCTGGTCGTCAGCACGCGTCTGCACGCCGGCGGGGCCGGCGTCCGGGTGGGCGTCGGGCTCGGCAGGGCGACGGTTCGCGTCCAGAGGATCAGTGCTGCTCACGCCGACGAGCCTACCTTCCGCGCGCCAGGCGGCCATGTGCGTGGCTCGCTGACGCTCGCCCGCCTGATGAGGAGGACCCCAACACCCCCACCAACCCCGTGCGTGGCTCGCTGACGCTCGCCCGCCTGATGGGGAGGACCCCAACACCCCCACAAACCCCGTGCGTCGCTCGCTGACGCTCGCCCGCCTGATGGGGAGGACCCAGGCACGAAACTAACTTGTGCCTCTTTGGTCGGGAAACCCTCATATGGGCCTTCCCGACCAAATAGGCACAAGTTGCATTTCCGTCCTGCACCGAGGGTGGCACCGAAGGCAAGGTCAGCCAGGCACGAACCGCCAACGCGGGCGGTAGTCTGGAACGGGATGAGCAAGCACTCCCCATCCGCCTGCCCCCGGATCGTCGGGCAGGTTCCTGCCCGTGGAAGGGAAGCCGCATGGCCACCGTCTCGTTCAGGGATGCCACCTGCAGCTATCCCGGAAGCGACCACCCCGCAGTCGACAGGCTGAATCTGGAGATTAGCGACGGCGAGTTCATGGTGCTCGTCGGCCCTTCTGGCTGCGGCAAATCGACGTCGTTGCGAATGCTGGCGGGCCTGGAGGAAATCGACAGCGGCTCGGTCTGGATCGGTGATCGTGACGTGACCCACCTGCCGCTGAAGGATCGCGACATCGCGATGGTTTTCCAGAACTACGCGCTCTACCCCCACATGACAGTGGCGGAGAACATGGGCTTCGCGCTCAAGATGCAGGGTGTCAGCAAGGAGGAGCGCGCCGCCCGGGTGTTCGAGGCGGCCGGACTCCTGGGCCTGGAGGAGCTGCTCCATCGCAAACCCAAGGCACTGTCCGGGGGCCAGCGGCAGCGGGTCGCGATGGGCCGGGCAATCGTGCGTGACCCCGAGGTCTTCCTGATGGACGAACCGCTGTCCAACCTCGATGCGAAGCTGCGCGTCCAGACTCGCACCCAGATCGCGGAGCTGCAGCGTCGGCTCGGCGTCACCACCGTCTATGTGACCCACGACCAGGTCGAGGCCATGACGATGGGCGACCGGGTGGCCGTGCTCAAGGCAGGCGTGCTGCAGCAGGTGGACGCCCCGCTGGCGCTCTACGACTCGCCCAGCAACGTCTTCGTCGCCGGTTTCATCGGCTCACCCGCCATGAACCTGATGTCGGGCCGGATCGTCGACGGCGGCGTCGAGGTCCATGAACAGTTCATCCCGGTGCCGCGCGCCGCGCTCGACCAGGCCAGCGGCAACACCGTCACGGTCGGCATCCGCCCCGAGGCCATCACCGTCACGGCAGACCGGGGCGTCCCCATGGACATCGCCCTGGTCGAGCAGATCGGCGCCGATTCATACCTGTACGGCACCCTGGCCGCGGATGCGCACGACACCTCGCTGAACGAGAACCGCCAGGTCGTTGCCCGCGTCACGACGCCCAGTCCGCCGCGCCGGGGCGACCGGGTGCGGCTCTCGGTGGAAAACGCCCGCATCCACGTCTTCGACGGCCACACGGGTCTGCGCTTGTCATGGTGACCGGCGGCTGAGGACGGGTGGGACACTGGTCAGGTGCCTCGTTTCCTGTCAGCCCAACCAGCAGCCCAACTGCTGCCCCTGCCGTGGGAGCTTCCGCTCGCGCAGTGGCCAGCGGAACATCTTGTCGCGCTGCCCCAGGGCCTGTCCCGCCACGTCGTGAGGTTCATCAGGGTCGGCAAGGAAGTCCTCGCCGCCAAGGAGGTGAACTCCGAGCTGGCCCTGCACGAGTACCGACTCCTGCAGGATCTGACGCGGCTGGGGACGCCCTCGGTGGAGGCGGCCGGCGTCGTCCTGGAGCGCCGTCAGCGCCATGGCACGCCCCTCGACGCTGTGTTGCTGACTCGGCACCTGGAGTTCGCCCTGCCCTATCGGTCCCTGTTCACCTCCGGTGTCCGGCGTGACACCGTGCTGCGGCTGCTCGACGCAATGGTGGTGCTGATCGCGCGCCTGCACCTGATCGGATTCATGTGGGGCGACGCGTCGCTGTCCAACATCTTGTTCCGGCGCGATGCCGACAGCTTCAGCGCCTACCTGGTCGATGCCGAGACCGGCGAGCTGCACGAGAAACTGAGCGACGGCCAACGGGAGTACGACCTGACGGTCGCGCGCACCAACATCTTCGGTGACTTCTGCGACCTGCAGGCCGGCGGCCTGTTGGACGAGTCGCTGGACCCACTGCACCTGGTCAAGACCATCGATCAGCGTTACCAGGAGCTGTGGGACGAACTGACCGGGGTCGAGGAGTTCCCCGGCTCGGAATCGCAGCGCATCGAGGGCAGGGTACGCCGGCTGAACGCGCTCGGTTTCGACGTCGCCGAGCTGGACATCCACACCTCCCCCGATGGGCAACGCATCTCGATCCAGCCCATGGTGGTGGACGCCGGCCACCACTCGCGCCGGATGATGCGACTCACCGGTCTGGACGTCGAGGAGCACCAGGCACAGCGGCTGCTGAACGACCTGGACACCTTCCGGATGCGGACCAACCAGCAGCAGGTGGACGAGTCCGTGGTGGCCCATCAGTGGCTGCGCGACTGCTTCGAGCCGGTGGTCAGCGCCATTCCGAAGCAACTGCGCGGCAAGCGTGACCCGGCGCAGCTCTACCACGAGTTGCTCGAGTACCGCTGGTTCCAGTCAGAGCGGGAAAAACGGGATGTGCCCACCGCTGAGGCCGTGCAGGGGTACCTCCGGGACGTCCTGAGCACCCTCCCCGACGAGGAGATCGCCGAAGCCGCGGGGATCGACTAGCGCAGCGGCCTCTTGTCAGCCCTGCTCGTCGCCCGCGTCGGTTTCGGGCGCGTCCTGTCTGGGCTTCATCACCAGCCAGCTCGACACCGCGTTGGGCGCCATGCCGATCAGGGGCCCGCCGGCGGCCGACACGACGCCGGAGTCCGCAGCTGCGGGCAGGGCGGCCGGGCCGGCACCGGGTGTTTGCCCGGGCTCCACGGGTCGCAGCGGCTCGCCAGCTGCGGCCCTGACGAGCTCACCGATCAGGCTCATCTTGGGGTCATGCTTGCGAATCTCCGCCATGGGGGAATGGTATGGGCCGACCCAGCCAGCGACAAACCCCTCGCCGGCGGCCCATCATGGGGCCACCGCCAACGGGGTTACACTGTCGCGGTGACGTTCCATCTCTATGACGAGCAATCCGGCCGCGTGGTCGAGTTCCAGCCCCTCGTGCCCGGAAAGGTGTCGATCTACCACTGCGGCCTGACCGTGCAGTCAGCCCCACACCTGGGCCACATCCGCAAAGAGGTGGTCTTCGACCTGCTGCGACGCTGGCTGACTGCCACTGGCCACCGGGTGACGATCGTCGCGAACGTGACCGACATCAACGAGAAGATCTTCGCCAACGCCCAGGCCCAGGGCATCGAATGGTACGAGCTCGCGTACGCCGTCGAGCTGGAGCTGCACAAGGCCTACGCCGCGCTGGGCTGCCTGCCGCCGAGCTACGAGCCTCGCGCCACCGGCACCATCCCCGAACAGATCGAGCTGATCCAGCGACTGATCGACCGCGGGCACGCCTACCCTGCGTCGGACGATTCCGGCGACGTGTACTTCGACGTCAAGAGCTGGCCCAGCTACGGCGAGTTGAGCAACCAGCGCGTCGACGACATGGTGGACGCCGAGGACGCGGACCCGCGCGGCAAGCGCGACCCCCGCGACTTCGCCCTGTGGAAGGGTTTCAAGGCAGGTGAGCCCGAGAGTGCGGCCTGGAACTCGCCGTGGGGACGCGGACGCCCCGGCTGGCATTTGGAGTGCTCGGCGATGAGCCTGAAGTACCTGGGCGAGAGCTTCGACATCCACGGCGGCGGCCTCGACCTCAGGTTCCCGCACCATGAGAACGAGCTGGCCCAGTCCCGGGCCGCCGGTTATTCGTTTGCCAAGTACTGGATGCACAACGCGTTCGTCACGATGGCGGGCGAGAAGATGAGCAAATCGCTGGGCAACGGCACCATCGTCACCGAAGTGACCAGGCATTTCCCGGCGCGGGCGGTGCGGCTCTACCTTGCCCAGCCGCACTACCGCTCCACCATCGAGTACAGCCCTGATTCGCTGACCGAGGCCACCGCGCAGCTGGAGCGCCTCGACTCGTTCCTCAAACGGGCCGGCGCGAACGGGCCGATCACCTTCGACGTCGCTGACCTGCCCGAGTCTTTCCGCGCCGCGATGGACGACGACCTGGCCACCCCCGCCGCCTTCGCGGCCGTGTTCGGCGCCGTCCGCGAAGGCAACACCGCGCTGGACCACAAGGACCAGGCCGGTGCCGGCAAGGCCCTGCGCGAGCTGCGGGCCATGTTGCACGTGCTCGGGCTGGACCCCTTCGACGCGGAGTGGGCGGATCAGCGCGGCGGGCAGGATCTGGAGGTCGTCGTCGACGGCCTGGTGCGGATCGTGCTCGACCAACGCCAGCAGGCGCGGGCCCGCAAGGACTGGGCCACGGCAGACCAGATTCGGGACACGCTGGGCCAGATCGGGCTCGCAATCGAGGACACCGCAGACGGTGCCCGCTGGAGGCGCACCGCCGACGGTGCCCGGTTGGGATGCACCGCCGACGGTGCATCCTCTGAGATGGAGAACTGATGGCAGGCACTGGCAGCAAGAAGCAGGTAGGCAGCGGCGGACACAAGCGCGGCTTGCGGGGGCGGGGCCCCACACCCAAGGCGGAGGACCGCGTCTACCACAAGGCTTACAAGGGGGCCAAGGCGCCGGCCGGCAACAGCTCACGCCGGCCCGGGAACCAGGCGGCCCGACCCAAGACGGGCGGTGGCGGCACCGCCATCGACATGGTGGTGGGGCGCAACCCGGTGTTCGAGGCCTTGCAGGCCGGGATCCCGATCAAGTCGGCCTACGTGTACGAGGCTGCGGAGCGTGACGACCGGCTGCGGGACATCCTCAAGTGGTGTGCACAGCACTCGGTTCCGCTGCTGCAGGTGACCCGGCTGGAGCTGGACCGGATGACCGGTGGCGCGGTGCACCAGGGCGTCGCGCTGCGGCTGCCGGCCTTTGAGTACGCCGATCCCCAGGACCTGTTGGCCGACGCGCTGCAGGACGGGGAGCACCAGGCCCTGGTGGTGGCGCTGGACTCCATCACCGATCCACACAACCTGGGCGCCATCATCCGGTCGGCGGCGGCCTTCGGTGCCCACGGCGTGATCATCCCGGAACGACGCTCGGCGTCGATGACGGCGGCGGCCTGGAAGAGCTCTGCGGGCGCCGCTGCCCGGCTCCCGGTGGCCATGTGCAAGAACCTGAACCGGACACTGGAGGACTACGCCAAGGCGGGCTACACCATCATCGGCCTGGCCGGGGAGGGCGACGTCGACATCTCCGGGGTGCCCGGTGTCAATGGTCCGGTGCTGGTCGTGGTCGGCAGCGAGGGCGAAGGGCTGTCGCGGCTGGTGCGGACGCACTGCGACGTGCTTGCCCGGATTCCGATCAGTTCTGCAGTGGAGAGCCTGAACGCCTCCGTCGCCACGTCGGTGGCCCTGTACGAGATCGGTCGGTGCCGGGGTTCCTTGAGCTCCTGAGGCGGCTCGTCGGCTGGCGTCAGCCGGCAGGCCGGGCCGATTGGGTGACCCCCTCGGTCGTGGAGAGCTGGTCGTGCCGCAGGGCCCAGGCGCGTTCCAAGGCGTTGCGCATCGCCGGCACCGGCAGCGCACCGCTGAACGTGTACTGGCCGTCGATCAGGAAGAACGGCACTCCGCGGGCCCCGAGATGGGCCGCCCGGTGATCACTCACCAGGACATCGTCGGTGAACTCGTCGGAGAACAACACCTCGTCGACACGTTCGGAGTCCAGCCCGACCTCGGCGGAGAGTTGTCGCAGCACCTCCTGGTCACCGGGGCAAAGGCCCTCGGTGAAATATGCCCGCATGAACCGCTCCTCGGCCTCAGCCCGTTTGCCCATCGTCGCGGCCAAGGCCAGCAGCCGGTGCGCGTCGCGTGTTCCCGAGTGCTTGGCCTCCCGCCAGTTGAAGGTCAGGCCCAACTCTGCTGCGGTGGCGGCCACGTCGTCACACTGCTCGCCCGCCTGCTGACGACTGATTCCGTACTTGGCGGCAATCAACTGGTCCAGTGGCAGCTGGGGCGTGTTGTCCGCGCTGGGGTCCAGCTCGTAACCGTGGCCCAGCACCTGCACCTCGTCAGCGTGCTCGAAATCTTGCAGCGCTTGGGCCAGGGCGTGCTTGCCGATGTAGCAGAAAGGGCAGACGATGTCGGTCCAGACCTCGATGAGCATGGCGACCATCATGCCCCACTTCCGGTGGGCAACCCAGCCCGTGCGCGCCCAACCCAACCGGACGCGCAGTGTCGCTTGGCGGACCAGCGGTTAGCCTATGAGTTGACTCATCTTCGAATCGTTGGAGGATCCTCGTGACTGATGTCGCGTCCACTGCCAGCACCGCCTACCAGGCGATGTTGAGCCTCATCGAGACCATTGAACCGCGCATCGCCGACGCCATCCGTCAGGAACTGACAGACCAGCGCGCCTCGCTGAAGCTGATCGCCTCGGAGAACTACGCCTCACTACCCACCCTGTTGAGCATGGGCACCTGGTTGTCGGACAAGTACGCCGAGGGCACCATCGGGCACCGCTTCTACGCCGGCTGCCGCAACATCGACACCGTCGAAGCCATCGCGGCCGAGCGTGCCCGGGAGCTGTTCGGTGCCCAGTACGCCTACGTGCAGCCACACTCCGGAATCGACGCCAACCTCGTGGCCTACTGGGCCATCCTCGCCAAGCGCGTCGAGGCCCCGTCGCTGGAGAAGCTCGGCGCCAAGACCGTCAACGACCTCAGCCAGCAAGACTGGGACACCCTGCGCGCCGAGCTCGGCAACCAGCGTCTGATGGGCATGAGCCTGGACGCCGGCGGCCACCTGACGCACGGCTTCCGCCACAACATCTCCGGCAAGATGTTCGATCAGCGCAGCTACGGCACCGACCCCCAGACCGGCCTGATCGACTACGACGCGCTGGCCGCGCAGGTGCGGGAGTTCAAGCCGGCGATTCTGGTGGCGGGCTACTCGGCCTACCCGCGCCGCGTGAACTTCGCCCGGATGCGCGAGATCGCCGATTCGGTGGGGGCCACCCTGTTGGTCGACATGGCGCACTTCGCGGGTCTGGTGGCCGGCAAGGTGTTCACCGGGGAGGAGGATCCGGTCGCTTTCGCCGACGTCGTGACCACCACCACCCACAAGTCGCTGCGCGGCCCGCGCGGCGGCATGGTGCTGGCCACCAAGGACTACGCGGAGTACGTCGACAAGGGCTGCCCGATGGTGCTCGGTGGTCCGCTCGGCCACATGATGGCCGCCAAGGCCCTGTGCCTGGCTGAGGCCAGCACGCCCGATTTCCAGTCCTACGCGCAGACCGTGGCCGACAACGCAAAGGCCCTGGCCGAGGGTCTGATGAAGCGCGGGGTCAAGCTGATCACCGACGGCACCGACAACCACCTGTGCCTGCTCGACGTGTACACCTCGTTCGGGCTGACCGGCCGCCAGGCCGAGAGTGCTCTGCTGGACTCGGGCATCGTCACCAACCGCAACTCGATCCCCCGCGACCCGAACGGTGCCTGGTACAGCTCCGGCATCCGCATCGGCACCCCGGCGCTGACCACCCGTGGTTTGGATGCCAGCGACTTCGACCGCGTCGCCGCACTGATCGTGCAGGCCCTCAAGGCCACCACACCGGTCACCGCGTCCACCGGCAAGCCAGGCAAGGCCAAGTACCAGATCGAGGCCGGCGTCGCCGATCGGGTGCATTCCGCAGCGGACGAACTGCTGGCCGGTCGTCCGCTCTACCCCGGCCTCGGGGTCTGAGCAGCGCTCGCCACAGACACCGCAGCGCCCCGCATCCACAACCGGACGCGGGGCGCTGCCGTGCTCAGGTCTTGCGCTACTTCTTCCGCTGGGACTCCCGGTAGACACCGAGCGCGGCACCAGCGGCCGACCACAGCAGGAAGCTGCCGGGCAGTACGGCACCTGCGATGGCACCGAGCACCACACCGCCGGCAACTGACGGGTGCTTGTCGATCTGACGCCTGACGTTGTCGCCAATGTCCTTCAAGGTGTTGTCAGCCATTTGGGCCTCCTCGTTTCGGGTCAGCAGGTTCGCTGAGTCCATTGTCGTTGCCGCTTCGGGCTCCAGAACCCCGGAGCGGCCCTGGTTTTCCGGCCGGCGCGTTCGCGGGCTCACCGCCGACCGTAGAGCTCCCCCTCGATGGTGGTCACGAGTGCCTTGAGTGACCGCGGCAGGTCGGCCAGATGCCAGTCGCCCGGCGCCCGGTACCAGCTCAGGTCGGTGGGGTCGGGGGTGGCATGGTCGTCGTCTGCCGCCACCATCGCGTCCAGCCAGCGTTCTGAACCGCCCAGCACGACCGCGAAGGGCAGCACCTTGCTGATCTGCTGGTAGGCCTTGTCCTTGGAGATCTCGGCCACCGGCTGGGTCCGCAGGCTCATGGCCAGCACCTGCAGCCCCTGATACAGGGAGGCGCCGGCTGCCGTGCGCCGTGGCATCCGCTGCGCGATGTAGACCAGACCAAGCGCCAGTGCGACCAGCGAAAGGCCGAGCAGGCCGAAGTGGCTGAAGGCCACCAGCAGTCCAAGGGCCACCAGCGCGACACCCAGCGCGACCCAACCCGCCAGACCCCAGCGGTCCCTGGTGTCATCGGGGCGTGCCACGAACCAGCCCTTGGCGACCGCATCGCCGTACAGCTCGTCCTGCACATCGGGGATGACGTCCATGATCGGCTTGCTGATCTGGGAGACCGTGACCGTCGTCCCGTCCACCGGCGCGATGGCGTCCAGCAGGGTCCTCTCGTAGGGACGCAGCCCCGAATGGTCGGCGTCGGTGCGTTGGAACGTCCAGTCGAGCGGCGCCCGGGGCGGGGTGTCCAGCTCGGTGATCACCAGGTGGCCACCGACTGCGAGATCCAGGACGGTGGCGGCGACGTCGACCGGGTCGACGCGTTCGTCGAGCAGCGTGCCCACCTGGCCGGGGCGGACGGCGTCGTAGGTGACGAACTCGGACTCGCCGGCGCCCGTGGGGACGAAATCTGCCGCCAGGGTCGGCTCGGCCTTCTCAAGCTGGTCCTTGCCCTTGGTGCGATGCAGCCCGTACAAGCCCAGACCGCCCAGCAACAGCGCACCCAGCCCCGCACCGAGGGGCAGCGGATCCGTGCTGAAGGCCCGGTCCAGGGTCCATTTCAGCTCGAGTTGCTCGTTGGCTGCGATGGCACTTGACGACGCACCGAAGCTGAGCCAGATCACCTCACCCGGGCCTCGGGCGCCGTCCTCGAAGTAGGGGTTGGGTGCATCGTGGGTGCCGCCGGCCCACAGCGAGCAGGGTTGCGGGTCTGCCGGTGCACCGGAACGGCAGTCCACGCTGGTGATCCTGGTGGGGACCACGATGGTCCCGCTGGCTGACCGCACACCGACCGACAAGCCCTGCAGGACGCGCCAGTCGACCGTGGTGATTCGTTCGCGGCCGGCCACTTCGGCGCCCTGGTGTGCCGCGCCCCGAACCGTGTAGCCGATGGTGATCGGGGTGCTGCCTGCCTTGGCGCCGTCGATGGTGATGACCTTGTAGTCACCATCCGTCGAAACCTGGGGAGCCAGATCGAGGTCGCCGGCCTTGGCGGTGACGTCCGAGACGTCGAAGCGGTAGCTGGTGAAGTCCATGGTGTCGCGCTTGGTCTCGATGCGCTGGGTCAGGGTCGCGGGAGCCGAGTCGCGAAAAGTGAGTGTGGTGCTCAGCCTCAGCACGCCCTCGCGGTCGACGGTGCCCTGCACCGCGAAGCTGTCCGCCATGTCCTGGGCGTGAGCCGGGCCGACGGGGGCGACCAGCAATGCAGCGACCGCTATCAGGGCAGCAGAGGCCGCCGTCCCCAGACGTCCCAGGATCGTCTGCCGGCTGTGCTTGTTCACAAGGCGCCTCCTCGACCAGAGGTGTTCACTGACTGCTCCAATTCTGCCTGCAACCACGGGGTTGCGGCAGGCAGAATCGCGCCCCGACGAGCACTGTCGGATTCCGAGGCTCGTGGTGAAACCTATCCCACAAGTGGTCGCCTCGCCCCCGGCACCTGAATCGACCTGCCCCCAGTCGCTGCTACGACTGATATGTAGTGCCCAGTTGTCAAGGGGCATGGTGAGCCGCCCGTCCCCGGGATCAAGGGGGACGGGCGGCTCTGCTTCGTCGTGGTCGTGGCTGGTGAGCGTGTCGTTGGGCGACGCGCGGTCAGACTGATATGCGCGGGTTGGGTACCGCAGGACGGTGGTTCGGCTGGAGTGCGTCCGCTTGTCTAGAGTCGAGCGTCGACACGTTTCAGGGTCTGCTCATAGTCGTTGCGCGGGTCACTCCACGCGCTGCCACCAGCACGGGTTCGGCGACGAAGCCGCTTGTGGGGTGTTACTCCTCCAGCACGGCCAGGGACCAGCACCAGCCAGCCAGCTCGCGGGCGATGGCGACGGTGGCGATCGTGTGACGCTTGCGGCGCGCGATGAACGTCACCCAGCGGCGGTGTAGCCGTCGGTTGCCCTCATCACCGCGAGCCCGTGCCGCAGGCGTGGCTCGCTCCCAGCGGTCACGCATGGTCTTGCCGACCGTGTACTGGGGGCGGTGGTGCCAGGCGGCTTCGACGAGCAGTCGGCGAGCGTGACCGTTGCCGGTCTTGGTGATCGACCCCTGGACGCGGCTGTTGCCGGATGAGTACTCGGTTGGAGTGAGGCCGACGAACGCGCCGATTGTGTTGCCGGTGAACCGGTGCCAGTCACCGATCTCGACCGCAAGCGCGAACCCGGTCAGGGTGGATACTCCCCGAAGGCATCCCAACCGTCGCACGAGTGGGGTGAACTCGCTGTCGGCAGCCAGTTCTTCGATGGCTTGGTCAAGTCGGTCACGGCGGGCCTTGACCATCAACACCGTCTCATAGGCGGTGTCGAACGCGATCCGGGTCGAGTGACCGGTCAGCTCGGATCGCTGCTGACGCAGCCACACATCGTGGACACCGGTCCAGGCCTGCCCGCCGGAGTAGACCAGACCGTGGCGGAGCAGGAGCTTGCTCAACCGGTGTCGGGCCCGCATCAGGTCACCGCGGCAGTCCTCACGGGCGCGGACCACGTCACGAGCAGCTTCCTGCCCGACTGAGGGGATCGACACTGCGGTGATCTCGTCCATCCGCAGCAGTCGGGCCAGGTGCATCGCGTCCCGGGCATCGGTCTTGACCCGATCCCCGCTGGGTCGCTGCAGCTTGCTCGGAGCGGCCACCTCGCACCGGATCCCGGCCGCGATCAGGGCCCGGCAAAGGCCGAAGCCTGTCGGGCCGGCCTCATAGGTGACCGCCACCGGTCCTGGCAACCCACCGATCCAGCGACGCACATCCTCATGCGAAGGGGTCAGCCTCGCCTCAAACACCTCACCGGTCACGCCGTCGATCGCTGCCGCTACAACCGATCGGGCGTGCACGTCCAGACCAACACTCGTACGCTCTGTGAACACCGGGGCCTCCCACAACTGTCGGATAGGCCGAGCAGGCGCCTCCTACTCGGTAACCCACGAATCTCTGTGAGTGAGGCCCCGGCCCGCAACCCCTCACGCGAGGGACTGCACATACCGTCTAGGCTGAGGGTGTGAGTCAGTGGGGACAGAACCAGCCTTGGCCGCAGTCGCAGCCACAATGGCCTCAGTATCCCCAGCCGCAGGGCTGGGGAACAGCTCCTGCCGGGCGGATGCCAGCCCCTGCTGCCCCTTGGCAGCAGCCCGGTTTCACGCCGCGCCGGCCGCCGCAGCGTCGCGGTGGCTTCGGCAAGTTCCTGCTGACCCTGGTCATGGTCCCCATCGTCTTCTTTGCGGCGTTGACGATCCTGGGTGCCCTCGCCGACATCAACGACCCGAATCCACCGCCGCAGTCAACCGGCCAGTACGAGAACGAGCAATACCGGGTGCCACCTGCCGACACCGCCCCGCCCGAGCTGCCGATGCCCGAGACCTACGGTGATGCGCGGGAGTGGATGACGAACAACCCCATCTACGACCAGATCGCACCGGCACCGATCGGCTGCGACGCGGCGCCGATCGACCTCGTCAACGCCTCCCGGAGAGAGCTGCAGGACCATTTCAACGAGCTGACCGGATGCCTGATGCGCACGTTCGGCCCCGCCCTGGAGCAGGCCAACTTCATCGCAGTGCGCCCAACGGTCACGGTCTACTCGACCCAGATCCAGACGCCGTGCGGCAAGATGCCCCTGCGGAACGCGGCCTACTGCTCGGCCGATCAGCAGGTCTACTACGCCGCCGACCTGCCGTCGATCGTCCCGTCCGATCTGCGAACCACCCCCTACGTGGTGGAGAGCGTCATCGCCCACGAGTTCGGCCACGCCATCCAGGGTCGGACCGGCATCCTGATCTCCGAAGCGGCCTGGCAACAGGCGTACACGGAACGCAACGACGAGGCGGCGGCGCTGGAGATCAGCCGCCGCACCGAGGTGCAGGCAGACTGTTTCGCCGGGCAGTTCATCAACTCGGTGGGCGACGCGGTGGGCGTGGGTGACAACGAGAAGTCCCGGATCGGGTTGCTGTTCTACTCGATCGGTGACGACCAACTGACGGGTGACCCCAACGTGGTAGGCAATCACGGTCGCGGCGAGAGCCGCATCACCTGGTACCAGACCGGCTTGGCGAACACCAGCATGGGTGCCTGCAACTCCTTCACCGCAGAGCCACAGACCGTCCGCTGACCACTGACGCTCCCCGGCTACGCCTTGCTGATCAGTGCGCTGGCGATCGCGGCGACGCCCTCACCGCGCCCGGTCAGGCCCAGACCGTCCGTGGTGGTGGCCGCCACCGACACGGGTGCGCCCATGGCCTCGCTGAGGAGCGCTTCAGCTTCCCCCCGCCGGCTGGCAATTCGCGGCCGATTGCCGATGATCTGCACGGCGGCATTCTCGATCTGCCAGCCGCCGGCCTGCACCCGGCGCGCCGTCTCCTGAATGAAGCTGACCCCGCTGGCACCGGCCCAGGCCGGGTCACTGGTACCGAAGTTGGAGCCGAGGTCACCCAGTCCGGCCGCAGCGAGCAGTGCGTCGCACAGGGCGTGGCACGCGACGTCACCATCGGAATGCCCAGCCAGCCCGCACTGCTCGTCCGGGAAGGCCAGCCCGGCCAATCGCATGGGGACGCCTACGGTCAGCCGGTGAACGTCGAAGCCGATGCCGGTGTGGAACATGCCGTTCTCCTTGCAGGCGTCACCGACGCCGTAGCTGGGGTCAGTCGTGGTCGCTACGACGCGCCAGCACGTCGGCTGCGATCAGCAGGTCGATGGGTTCAGTGATCTTGAGAGAGTCGCGGGAGCCCTCCACCAGTGCGACGCGACACCCGGCCTGTTCGCACGCGGCAGCGTCGTCGGTCACCTCGAGCCCGCGTCGGGCGATCAGCTCATGGGCCGCCACCAGACTCGACCGCCGGAAACCCTGCGGGGTTTGCACGGCCCTGAGGGTGTCGCGGTCGACCACCCGGGAGCCCGTTGCTGCCAGGGCACGGACCGAATCGATCACCGGGATCACCGGCACCACAGCGTCCTCACCGGCCCGCACGGCGGCAATCACACTGCGGGTCACCGGCGCCGGCACGAGCGGGCGCGCAGCGTCGTGGACGAGGACCACCTGGGCCCCCGGCGCGAAGGACTCCACGACGGCCAGCCCGTTGACTACGGAGTCCTGACGTCGGGCACCGCCGTACACCAGCCGCACCGGGATCGGTGCCCCGGCCAGCGCGGCCGCGAACTCGTCCCGCAAGCCCTGCGGAATGACCACCACGGCGTGACTGCAGCCGCCGCTGGCCAACGAAGCAACCGACCTCGCGACCAGCGTCTGACCGGCCAGGTCACGCAGCGCCTTGACGACTGCGCCCCCCAGCCGGACGCCGGAACCGGCCGCCACCACGATGGCGACGACCGGTTCGGACATGTCGTTCACTATAGGGATCCTGACGGACAACCCACGCACCCTGCGATCAGGAGGCCAGCACCTCGTCGAGCATGACCGCTGCGCGGCCCTCTTCGACCTTTTCTGCCAGGGCCAGCTCTGACACCAGGATCTGACGCGCCTTGGCCAGCATCCGCTTCTCACCTGCGGAAAGGCCACGATCCTGATCTCGACGCCACAGGTCTCGGACGACCTCGGAGACCTTCAACACGCTGCCGGAGTGCAGTTTCTCGAGATTGGCCTTGTACCGGCGCGACCAGTTCGTGGGCTCCTCGGCGTGCGGATTGCGCAGCACATCGAAAACGGCTGCCAGACCCGCCGCATCCACCACGTCGCGGACCCCGACCAGATCGAGATTGTCGGCCGGCACCCGAACGATCAGGTCACCCTGATCAAGAATACGCAACACCAGATACTCAATGGCCTTGCCCTTGATGGTCCGGGTCTCTTTGTCCTCGATCACAGCAGCCCCGTGGTTTGGATAGACGACTGTCTCACCGACCGCATAGCTCATGAAATGAAACCCTTCTCTCGCCAGTCTCGATCATATCACGGATCGACAAGCGCCTGAAATCGTAAATCACCTAGTCAGGACGATGTTCCTCGCTTTCGACAGAACCGGCTGGAAGGCCCGGCAGGAAACAGACCGGAAGCTCGGCTGCATGCCCGGATCCCCGGGACGGTCAGCCCTCACACTTGTAGCCGAGCCCACGCACGGTCACCAGCCTGGTCGGGCGCGCGGGCTCAGCCTCGATCTTCGACCGGAGCCGCTTGATGTGCACGTCGAGGGTCTTGGTGTCCCCGACGTAATCGGCGCCCCAGACCCGGTCGATGAGCTGCCCGCGGGTCATCACGCGGCCGGCGTTGCGCAACAACAGCTCCAGCAACTCGAACTCCTTCAGCGCCAATCGCACCTGCTCGTTGCGCACGGTGACCTCGTGGCGGTCGACGTCCATCCGGATCTCGCCCACCTCGATCACCGGCGGCAGCAGCTCGGTGTCGCGGCCCCGCCGCAGCACCGCACGAATACGGGCCACCAGCTCGCGATGGCTGAAAGGCTTGGTCACGTAGTCGTCGGCACCCAGCTCCAGCCCCACCACCTTGTCGACCTCGGAGTCGCGGGCCGTCACCATGATCACCGGGACGCCACCGCGCTGCCGCAGTTCCCGACACACCTCGGTGCCGGCCATGCCGGGCATCATCAGGTCCAGCAGCACCAGGTCCGCGCCGTTGCGGTCGTACTCCGCCAACCCGGAGACGCCGTCCTCGGCTTGCGCGACGTCGAAGCCCTCCTTCTGGAGCATGTAGGCGGTTGCCTCGCGATAGCTGGCCTCGTCCTCGATGTACAGGATGCGTGTCATGCGAGCCTTCCTGCCCCCAGCAGCGGGGCTCCCCCGGAGTGCACGGCCGATCCGGCAAACGGGAAGCTCAGGGCCTGATCTCCGGGGCTTGAGACGGCCGCCGGCAGCCGGACGGTGAACGTGGAACCCTGACCCACCTTGCTCCACACGTCCACCGTCCCGCCATGGGCGGCCACGATGTGCTTGACGATCGAAAGCCCAAGCCCGGTACCGCCGGTCGCCCTGTTGCGCGCATAGTCGGCCCGGTAGAAGCGCTCGAAGACCCGGTCCAGGTCGTCGGGCTTGATGCCGATGCCATTGTCGGCGACGACGACCTCGACGAATTCGTCGTCCTGGTCGGTCATCCGCTTCGTCGAGACCGCCACCCGGCCCTTCTCGTTGGAATAGGCGATCCCGTTCTGCACCAGGTTGGTGATGGCGCTCACCAGCTGCTCGCGTTCGCCCACCACAAAGACGCCCTCACCCAAGGCGGCCGAAAGGCTGACCCGCCGGGCTTCACTCATCACCTGGGTGTTGGCGACAACTTCACGGACCACGTCGTTCATGTCCACCAACTGGGCGCGCAGCATCGGGTCGTCGGACTGCAACCGCGACAGCGTGATGATCTGCCCGACCAGATCACCCAGACGCTCAGCCTCCTGGTTCATCCGGCCGGCGAAATGCTTGACGGCCACCGGGTCCTCGGCTGCCTGCTCCATCGCCTCGGCCAGCACCCGCAGCGCCCCGACGGGGGTCTTGAGCTCGTGACTGATGTTGGCCACCAGGTCGCGTTTCGTGGACTCCACGCGCACTTCGGCGCTGCGGTCGTCGGCCACCACCAGCACCACTTGCCTGCCCAGCGGAGCAACGCGGACGGTGAGCTCGCGTGGCGGCGTGCCGGGGCCTTGGGACAACCGCATGTCGAGGCCCGACGGCTGGCCTCGCAGGCGCGCCGAGCGAACTGCGTCGAGCAGGGCGCCGATCCCGATGCGGGTGCCGCGCACCAGACCGGTCGTCCGGGCGGGGGCCGTGGAGTGCAGGATCTCGTCATGAGGGCCAACCACGATGGCAGCCGAACGCAGCACGTCGAGCGCCGCGTACGTCTCCGGCGGCACCAGAGGGCGCTCCGCGACGACCCGGGCCAACTCACGGGTGCGTCGATAGCAAATCGCCAGCGTCGGCACCAGTGCAAGAACAACGCCCAGAAACATCCCCAGCAGGGCAGCCACCGTTGAGCTCACAGTGCGAGTCTAGGCGTCCGAACATGAACAGGGCACAAGTCGCCGGCAACCACGACGGGCCGTCGACAGCCGCCGTCACCAAGAGTTCAGCTGCGGTTGGCATGGAGTTTTCGCAGCTCTAGCCGCAGCTACCGATCCATCCCGCATGCTGGGGGGACATTGATTGCTCGGCCGCAGGCGACAAGGATGAGGCCTGCACCTTGGGCCACCCCCCAACCCCTCAGTCAGCGAGGAAGACACATGCGCGAGTACTACCACAGCGAACTCGAGGAAATCGTCAACGAGCTCGTCATCATGTCCGACAGCGTCCAGATCGCCGTCCGCGATGCGACCAGGAGCCTTCTGGAGGCCGACCTCACGCTCGCCGAGCGCGTCATCAGCGGGGACATGCGCCTGGACGCCATGCACGATGCCCTCGAACGGAAGTCCTTCAGCCTGTTGGCGCGCCAGGCGCCCGTGGCCGGGGAGCTGCGCATCCTGGTGGCCGCCATGAGGATGACCGCCGACCTCGGCAGGATGGGCGACCTGGCCGCCCACGTCGCCGAGATCGCCCGGATGCGCTACCCGGAGCACGCCGTGCCGGATCGCCTGCGTGAGAACTTTGTCCAGATGTCGCAGATTGCGCAGGACATGGTGGCGGAGGCAGGCAGGACGTTGGCCGAACGCAACGTCGCTGCCGCCGAGAAGATGGCCGCCGACGACACCGTGATGGACGAGCTCCGAAACACCCAGTTCCGCGTGCTCCTGGGCGATGACTGGGCAGAAGGCGTCGAAAAGGCGGTCGACGTCGCCCTGCTCGGCCGCTACTACGAAAGGATCGCCGATCACGCGGTGGCCATGGCCGGACGGGTCATCTACATGATGACCGGCGAACTGCCCGTCGGGGAGGACTGGCCAACCACGTAGTGCGTGGCTCGCTGGCGCTCGCCCGCGTGAAGGGGAGGACCCCTACACCCCCAGGTGAGTGCGTGGCTCGCTCGCGTGAAGCGGCGGACCCCCTACACATGGTGGGCCCACGTCCCCTAGGCTCCAGACATGACTGAGGATCTCACTTCTGTGCTCGAGGAGCTCAAGGCGCGCGAACCGCTCTTCCACCACAGCCAAACGGTGTACACGGAAGAGGCTTTTGACGCCGAGACCGACGACAATTTCTTCGAGATCGGCGCCTCGGGCGCGATCTACGGACGCCCCTTCCTCCGGATGCTTGCGCTACAGCGTCCCGTGGGCAGCAGCGCAGACGACCAGCTGGACGGCTGGCGGATCCGCCAGCTCGGCGCGGACACGTATCTGGTCACCTACACGCTGAAGGCCAAGGGCCGCGTGACACGCCGGACGACCATCTGGCGCAAGAACGAGGAGAAGGGCTGGCACGCGTTGTTCCGTCAGGGCACCGAGGTGCAGGACAGCTGACAACAGAAACGGGGTTGGGCCGGTCAACCCGGCCCAACCCCGTGCTGTCGAACCCGCTCGGGTACGTCAGGAACGCGTGACCACAACCGTGGACTGCTTGCCGTTCAGCTGGACGTTGTAGGTCACCGATCCGGACGGCTCCGCCGGAGCGGCCGCCGGGGCAGCCAGCTCAGCCTTCGCGGTGGGGTCCTTCGCGACGCTCTTCGGGCCTTCAGCGCGGGTGGTGAAGAACTTCTCGGCAACCTTCGGGAACATGGCGTAGGTGAGCACGTCGGCCTCGCTGCCGTCAAAGCCCTCGATCGCTGCGGCCTCGGACTCCAGCTTGGCCCACTCCGGGGGCAGCAGGTCGGCCGGGCGGACGTCGATCGGGTCCTTCTTGACCCAGTTGTGGCAGATCTCGACAATCTCGGGATCGCGCTCAGCCGGGGACGCGCCGTAGTAACCCAGCATCAGATCGGCGAACTCACCCGTGATGTTCTGGTACGGGCCCATCATGACGTTGAACACGGCCTGGGTGCCGACGATCTGGCTGGTGGGGGTCACCAGCGGCACGTAGCCGGTGGCCTTGCGCACCTTCGGCACCTCGCGCATCACATCGTCGATCTGGTCCTCTGCACCCATCTCGCGCAGCTGGCTTTCCATGTTGGACAACATCCCGCCTGGGATCTGCGACTTGAAGATGTTGGTGTCGATCAGAGTCTTCGACTCGAACTCGGCGTACTTGGGGCGAATCCTGGCGAAGTGGTCGCGAATGCGGAGCAGCCGTTCGAAGTCGACGCGGGTGGTGTAATCGGTGCCCTCGAGCATCTGGACGACCGACTCGGTGGGGTTGTGACCCGGGCCGAGCGACATCGAGCTGATGGAGCTGTCGACCACGTCAGCGCCGGCCTCGATGGCCTTCATCAGGCTCACCTGGGTGACACCGGTGGTGGCGTGCACGTGCACCTGCACGTGCACGTCCTCGCCGTAGGCCTGCTTGATGCCACGCACGATGTCGTAGGCGGGCTGCGGCTTGAGCAGTGCCGCCATGTCCTTCAACGCGATCGAGTCGGCACCCATGTCCAGCAACCGACCAGCCAGCTGGATGAAGGCGTCCGTGTCGTGCACCGGGCTGATCGTGTAGCTGATGGCGCCCTGAGCATGCTTGCCGGCCTTCTTGACGGCGGCCATGGCGTGCTCGAGGTTGCGCGGATCGTTCATGGCGTCGAAGACGCGGAACACGTCCACGCCGTTCTCTGCGGACTTGTCGACGAACCGGTCAACCACCTCGTCCTCGTAGTGCCGGTAGCCGAGCAGGTTCTGGCCACGCAGCAACATCTGGAGCCGCGTGTTCGGCATCAGTCTGCGGAAGGTACGGAGGCGCTCCCACGGGTCCTCGTTCAGGAACCGGATCGCCGAATCGTAGGTGGCGCCACCCCAGCACTCGACGGACCAGAAGCCGGCGGCGTCGATGTCCGCACAGGCGTCAACCATGTCCTCGGTGGACATGCGGGTGGCCAACAGGCTCTGATGGCCATCGCGCAGGACCAGCTCGGTGATGCCGATCTCGCGGGGCTCTGCAGCAGGATTCTCGCGGGGACTCATGAGCGCGATTGTGTCACGCGTTCCCGCAGCGCACCACTCAGCGCCATCCGGCCCCGGCGTGGGCTGCGACAGGCGCGCCGAGGCGGCCGGATACAAAGACCCGACAACCGCAGCTGGGGCCTCCGACTAACCTGTCCCCATGCCTGAACTGCGATCACGTACCACCCTGGATGGCCGCGCCATGGCCGGCGCCCGCGCCCTGTGGCGCGCACTCGGCCTCACCAACGACGACATCCGGCAACGCAAACCGATCATTGCGATCGCCAACAGCTTCACCGAGTTCGTACCCGGCCACATTCACCTGCGCGACATCGGCCAACTCGTGGCCGAAGCCATCTACGAGGCCGGCGGCATCGGTCGCGAGTTCAACACCATCGCCGTGGACGACGGCATCGCCATGGGCCACAGCGGCATGCTGTATTCACTACCCAGCCGCGAGATCATCGCCGATTCGGTCGAGTACATGGTGAACGCGCACCAGGCCGACGCCCTGGTGTGCATCAGCAACTGCGACAAGATCACTCCCGGCATGCTGCTGGCGGCGTTCCGCCTCAACCTGCCCACCGTGTTCGTGTCCGGCGGGCCGATGGAGTCTGGCGCCGCAGTGCTCGACCCCAAGACCGGCAAGGTCACCCGGCTCGACCTGATCGACGCCATGGTGCAGGCCGTCAACCCGGACATCGACGACGCCGAGTTGGACACCATCGAGAACAACGCCTGCCCCACCTGCGGATCCTGCTCCGGCATGTTCACGGCCAACTCGATGAACTGTCTCATCGAAGCGCTCGGGCTGGGGCTGCCGGGCAACGGCACCACCCTGGCCACCCAGGTGGCGCGCAAGGCCCTGTTCCAGGACGCCGGCCGGCTGGCCGTCGAGCTGTGTCACCGTTACTACTCCGAGGACGACGAGTCGGTGCTGCCGCGCAGCATCGCCACCAAGGAGGCGTTCGAGAACGCCATGACGCTCGACATCTCGATGGGCGGCTCGACCAACACGGTGCTGCACCTGCTGGCCGCGGCTCAGGAGGCGGGCGTCGATTTCCTGATGGACGACATCGACCGGCTGTCCCGCCAGGTGCCGTGCATCTGCAAGGTCGCCCCCAACACCCACGACGTCTACGTCGAGGACGTGCACCGGGCTGGTGGCATCCCGGCCATCCTGGGCGAACTCAACCGTGGCGGGTTGCTGCACACCAACGTGCACGCGGTGCATTCGGTGAGCCTGGAGCAGTGGATGGACGACTGGGACATCCGTGGCGGCAAGGCAAGTCATCTCGCCCAGCAACTGTTCCTGGCGGCACCCGGCGGGGTGCGCACCACCAAGGCATTCTCCACCGCCAACCTCTTCACGTCGCCCGACACCGACGCCGAGCACGGCGCCATCCGTGCAGTGGCCCACGCGTTCACCGCCGACGGCGGGCTCGGTGTGCTGAAGGGCAACATCGCGGTTGACGGGGCGGTCGTCAAGACGGCCGGTGTACCGGAAGACCAGTGGGTCTTCGCCGGCCCGGCGAAAGTGGCCGAAAGCCAGGAGGAGGCCGTCGAGATGATCCTGGGCGGCAAGATCCAGGCCGGCGACGTCGTGGTGGTCCGCTACGAGGGCCCCAAGGGCGGCCCCGGCATGCAGGAGATGCTGTACCCCACCAGCTACCTCAAGGGCGTCGGGCTTGGCCCCAAGTGCGCGCTGATCACCGACGGCCGGTTCTCCGGCGGGTCGTCCGGCCTGTCACTGGGCCACATCAGCCCCGAAGCCGCTTCCGGCGGAGCAATCGGTCTGATCCGCGACGGCGACATCGTCGAGATCTCGATCCCCGACCGTGCCCTGAATGTCCGGTTGTCGGACGAGGAACTGGCGCAGCGCCGACGCGAGCAGGACGAGCACGGCTGGCAGCCCCGCGCCCGGGACCGCCAGGTGTCCAACGCCCTGAAGATCTACGCATCGCTGGCCCAGTCAGCTGACAAGGGCGCTGCCCGCATCCAGCTCTGACCCAAGGCACCTGGGGTGCGCAGACACACAATGAGGGGCTGGCCGCTTCCCCGACGGCCAGCCCCTCACTTGCGTCTGTCAGGCGATGAGCGCCTGCAGGCCCAAGGTTACGTCGCTCAGCCTTGGTGGGTGCCGGCCGAACGCAGATCCTGGCAGGCCTGCACGATGCGGGCAGCCATCCCGTCCTCTGCTGACTTGCCCCAGCTGCGCGGGTCGTACAGCTTCTTGTTGCCGACTTCGCCGTCAATCTTCAGGACGCCGTCGTAGTTCCTGAACATGTGCTCCACGACCGGCCGGGTGAAGGCGTACTGGGTGTCGGTGTCGACGTTCATCTTGATGACGCCGTAGTCGACAGCGTCTGCAATCTCCTGCGGCGACGAGCCCGAACCGCCGTGGAAGACGAGGTCGAGGGCGCGCTCCTTGCCGTACTTGGCCTCGATGGCGTCCTGGCACTCCTTCAGGATCTCGGGACGCAGCTTCACGGCACCCGGCTTGTACACACCGTGCACGTTGCCGAAGGTGAGCGCCGTCAGATAGCGGCCCTTCTCACCGAGACCCAGGGCCTCGACGGTCTGGAGGGCATCCTCAGGGGTCGTGTAGAGCTTGTCGTTGATCTCGCCGACAACGCCGTCCTCTTCGCCACCGACGACGCCGATCTCGACCTCAAGGATGATGTGGGCGGCGACAGCCTGGGCGAGCAGTTCTTCGGCGAGCTCGAGGTTCTCAGCCAGCGACACGGCCGAGCCGTCCCACATGTGCGACTGGAACAGCGGATCCTGGCCGCGGTTGACGCGCTCCTGGCTGATGGCGATCAGCGGACGCACAAGGGTGTCCAGCTTGTCCTTGGGGCAGTGGTCGGTGTGCAGCGCGATGTTGATCGGGTACTTCTTGGCGACGACGTGGGCGAACTCGGCCAAGGCATGCGCGCCAGTCACCATGTCCTTGACGGCTTGGCCGCTGAGGAACTGGGCTCCGCCGGTCGAAACCTGCACGATGCCGTCCGAGCCGGCCTCGGCGAAGCCCTGCAGCGCCGCATTCAGCGACTGGGAGGACGTGACGTTGATGGCCGGGTAGGCGAAGTGGCCGGCCTTGGCGCGGTCGAGCATCTCCGCGTAAACCTCAGGTGTGGCAATTGGCATTTCTCTGGTTCCCCTTCCGGTGGCTTCGTTGCTCAGTACAGATTCACACCCAGTCTCTCACTCCCGGCACCGGTCAGGCGGCCAGACCGGGGATGTAACCAGCTCACCAGACCCGGTCGAGGGCGCTCAGGTCAAGCTGCAGCCGCCCTTGGGTGTGGGCACGCACCGCACTGTCGATGCTGCCCGGCATGACGTCCAGATAACTGAACGGCACCTTCCACTGCTGACCCTTTTCCAAACCACGCACCACCAACTCGGGGCCGGGCAGCTTCTGGTGGTTCTTGGCACCGACCGCGCTGATCTGCGACCAGGGAACGCCCACCAGCCCGTCGTCGGTGGCCAACGCGATCCCGGCAGGGTCGATCCGGATCGCCATCCCCTGCCCCAGTCTGCCCAACAGACGCCTGGCCCAGGCGAGCTGCACGCCCGAGACGACAGCAAGCACGGCGCTGAACCCGATGAACCACGTCAGCAGTGACCGGGCCAGTTCGTTCATCGGCTTCTGGACGAAATAGAGCACCGCGAAGATGAGCCCGGCGACCACCAGCGTCCAGAGGTTGCGCTTGAGCCCGGAGCTGTACCGGGCGGCCTGGCTCGCCAACTGGACAGGCGTGAAGTTCGCCTGGAAAGCGAAGGCGTCCGGGTTCATGGACCAAGCCTACCGGGGACGGCTGCGGGTCAATCGGCCACCCGGTCCCCGTTGACCGGTGGCCATTCCGCGACTACGACGAATGGCCACCGGTCAGGAAGGGACGACGACCCCCGCGCCCGACCCGACCCTGAGGTGACCGTCGAGAGTTCAGGCTTGGTCAGCGCGTGCTGCGGCGCCAACCCTCAATCAGGGTCCTCATCGCGATTGCCGGCTTCCGCAGGACTGCCTACCTTCAGGCTCGGCGCGCCGTCCAGAGCGGGGGGGCCGCCCAGCACCGGGAGAGGCACCGAGATGGCTTTCAGCACACCAGCACGAATCACCGCGGTCGGCATGCTCACGGGTGTCTTCACCTTCGCCGCCATGGTGATCCCCGGGCCGGCTCAGGCGTGGGACACCGCCGTCTGGGACCGCGTCGCGTTGTGCGAGGCCAGCGGAAACTGGTCGATCAACACCGGCAACGGCTTCCACGGCGGGCTGCAGTTCACCCCGTCCACCTGGGCCGGGTTCGGTGGCGCCGAGTACGCCACCCGCGCCGACCTGGCGACAAAGGACGAGCAGATCGCCATCGCCCGTCGGGTGCTGGAGATCCAGGGCCCGGGAGCCTGGCCGGTCTGCTCGGTGAAGGCAGGGCTCAACAAGACCAACGGTGGGGCAGACGCGAACGCGGTCCCGGATGGCATCAGCCGATCCGGCGTCCGCACCGTCGCCACAGGCACCTCGCCGACGAGTGTGGTGCGGGTCGCGGACGAGCCGGGACCGGACGCCAACATGAGCCTGTCAACCATCCGTTTGCTGCAGGAGTGGGTCGGGGCCGACGCCGACGGCATCATCGGCCCGCGGACCAGCCGCGCGCTCCAGGCCAGGGTGGGCGCCCCCCAGACGGGTCGCATCGACGAGACGACCGTCCGCCAACTGCAACAGCTTGTCGGAGCCGACGTGGACGGCGACTGGGGCCCCCAGACCACGCGTTGTGTGGAGGCTCACCTCGACGCCGTGCTCTGAGCCAGGACGCTGGTCCCAAACTCGCCACACCGCCGCTTGACCGGTGGCCATTCGGCGACTGCGCACAAGCGCCACCGGTCAACTGCAGGCGATGAAGTGGGCGCACGGTCAGGGATGGGTCCACCGGCAGCCCGAGGCGTCTGGACAGGACTGCACCAGGGATCAGGCAGCCCAGGCCTCTCGACAGTGGGTGCAGCTGTGGGGTGTGCCACCCCAGCCACCGTCGATCAGGGCCAGCGCGACCTCGGATGCGACGAGACAGGGAGCGCCCACCACATTCCCCCAGCCGTACCGGAGTGTCACCACCTGACGCAGCCGATGCAGGTTGTCGCGCGCCATGTCGCGCGCTCGATTGGATCCCTCATGGTTGGCCCGACCGTCCAGTTCAACGATCAGCCCGTAGTCCTCGTACCAGTTGTCGGTGCAGGCTCCACTGGGGCCGGCTTGACGTTTGGCCTTGGGGAGCCCATGGGCACGCTCGACATCGCGCAGGTAGCGCCTTTCCAGGGGACTGCAGGCGCCTGAGCCCACATCCCCCGCAAGCTCCGTCAGCAACCGTCGCTTGGCGCAGCGTCCCCGCCGGGACAAGGCCGCGAGCATACGATCCTGCTTCGTCTTGTGATCGTGGAACGCGTCCGACAGCAGCGCCACAAGGGCATCGTCCGTCAGCTCCGGAGCGCAGTCGATGATGGTGTCCTCCACCGTGTGGCGCAACGGCCCCAGGGTCATATCTGTGGACACCTTCTGCCTTGGGTGTCGCTGCTGCTGGCCTGGCGCTGGGCCGGTCAGCCCCTCACCCCCAGCACGAAGGGCAGCACGGGGCCGGACCCGGCCCTTCTGAGCAGCCGACCGGCCACCGTCATCGTCCAGCGTGACTCGACGGAATCGTCCACCAGCAGCACGGGAGCGCCACCCAGGCCAGCCACGGCGAGACGCAACTCCGGTGGCACCACGAACCGATCCCATACTCCCGCCACCCGAAAAGCGCTGTTCACGTCGGACGACAACGGACCGGCGTCGGGTGCCAGCCCCAGCGACCCCAGCCAGGGCAGGCGGCCGACGGTCGCAATACCCCGCGCCAACGACTCCACCAGAAGCGGCCGGCCCAGCGACGGGATGGCCAGCACGGCCGCCGGACGCTGCTCCCAGCCCCAATCGGCCAGCACCCGCACACAGGCCTTCGCCAGGCCCGCGGGCACCTGCGTATCAAGCGGCCGGCCGTGGTGGTCGGTCGCGAACAGGTCGCGCAGCGCCCCACCCCACCCGAGATCGCTGAGCCGGGCGAGCGCACGGCCGGGCTCGGTCTGCTCGTCGAGGCTGATCTTGCCCTTGACCGCGGCGCCGTCAGCACTGACGCGCAACTGGTCGAGCCCCGCAGGCCACAGCTTGCGTGGCTCCAGGACCACCCCGACCCGGTCGAGCACCTGCGCGGCCTGCCGAACCGAGCTTTCCCCCACACCGGTCGGGTACCAGGGACCGGTGCACACGTCGCACCGCCCACAGGGACGGGAGTCGGGGTCGTCGAGCGCGTCGGTGAGGAACTCCATCCGGCACCGATCGCCTCGCTCGTAGGCGAGCATGGCCTGCTGCTCCCCCTGGCGAGCCTCGGCCACCCGCTCGTAACGAAGCGCGTCGTAGGCCCACGGCTGCCCCGTCGAGCGCCACCCACCCGGCACCGACTCGACTGCCCCGTCGACAGCCAGCACCTTGAGCAACAGCTCCAGGGGGCTTCGTCTGATGTCGACGCGCGCCTCCAGGGCCGCCACCGAGAGCGGCTCCCCGGCTTCGGCCAGCGCCCCCAGAACCCGGTCGGCCTTGGCCTGGGTCGGCATCGCGTTGGTGGCGAAGTAGTGCCAGATGTTGCGGTCCTCGACACCCGGCAGCAGCAGCACGTCGGCGCTGGCGGTGGCGCGGCCGGCGCGACCCACCTGCTGGTAGTAGGCGACCGGGGAACCCGGCGCGCCCAGGTGGACGACGAACCCGAGATCGGGCTTGTCAAAGCCCATTCCCAGGGCGCTGGTGGCGATCAGCGCCTTCACCTCGTTGGCTTTGAGGGCCTCCTCTGCCAATTGCCGCTCGGCTGCCTCGGTACGGCCGGTGTAAGCGCGCACGTGATGGCCGGCCTGGCGAAGCAGTGCGGCGGTGTCTTCGGCCGCCGACACCGTCAGGCAGTAGACGATGCCCGAGCCTGGCAGCTCGCCCAGGTGCTCGGCGAGCCAGGCGAGCCGACGGCCGTCTGTCTCCAGCTGCAGCACCCCCAGCCGCAGTGAGGTGCGAGCCAGCGGGCCTCGCAACGTGAAGACCTCGACCCCGGCGGCGCCGCGCAACTGCTCCTCGATGTCGGTCACCACCCGCGAGTTTGCCGTCGCTGTGGTGGCCAGCACCGGCACCCCCGCAGGCAGATCGGCGATCAGGTCGCGGATGCGGCGATAGTCAGGCCTGAAGTCGTGGCCCCAGTCACTGATGCAGTGTGCCTCGTCGATGACCAGCAAACCGCAGCGATCAACGATGCGGGGCAGCTGTTCAGCGCGGAACCGCGGGTTGACAAGGCGTTCCGGGCTGACGAGCAGGACGTCCAGGGCATCGTCGTCGAGCTGGCGCTCAATTTGGTGCCACTGCGTGACGTTGGCCGAGTTGATTGCCGCTGCGCGCACCCCGGCCCGTTCGGCCGCAGCGACCTGGTCGCGCATCAACGCCAGCAACGGTGACACGATCAACGCCGGCCCACCACCAGCCCGGCGCTGCAACAGGGCGGCGATGAAGTAGACCGCCGACTTGCCCCAACCGGTGCGCTGCACCACCAGTGCGCGGCGACGGTCGACGACCAGAGCCTGGATCGCCTCCAGCTGACCCTCTCGGAAAGCCGCCTCGGGGTTTCCGGTGAGGGTCCGCAACAAGGCCAGCGAATCCCTGGCCACGGCCTCGGGGCTCAAGGCCGGCGGCACCGCGGCGACGGGCCACGCGTCGGCGGGCCGCTCGTCCAGTGGGTCGGGCGGCAGCTCGTCGAAGTCGGGAGGTGGTTCGTCCCAGCGGGGGTCCGGCATGGCATCAGCCTCCCAGACGGCACCGACAATTCCTGCAGCGGGCATCGCCGGGCGACACCTGGACCGCCCGGCTACTGTGGGAAACAACGCCTCAACCGAACGGAAGATCATGTCCAGCTCACCACTGCTGCGTTCGGCGGCCCTTGCCTGGGTGGCCGTCCTCGCGCTCACCGGCTGCGCCAAGGGGCCTGGCGGCGTCGTAACCAGCACCAGCAGCAGCGCGAGCAGGGCGGCCGGCAGCCCCGGGCCCGCCGGCGCCGAGCGCACCAGGGAGTACACCAACGAATCCTTGGGTGCGCTGCTGGGCAGCGTGTCGGTGGACGGCGCTGCCGTCGGGACCGCCACGCCCGAATCCGCTGCTGAGATCAACGAGAGCTTCAACAAGTCGCTCGACGATCTGGTGATCGAGCCGGCCACCTGCCAGGCAGCAATGCGCACGGCCCTGCAGAAGGAGACCGAATCGAGCGCCGTCGCCGTGGGAACCAGTGGCGAGATCATGGTGAGCATCCGTGCCTATCCGGGTGTCGCCGAGGCACAGGGCGTGCTGGACGCCGCGGCGGCCCAGACCGCAGCCTGCAGCACCGCGACCTACACGGTCGACGGCGAGCAGGTGACGGTGCAGGCGCGGGCGATCGACGTGTTGGTCCCTGCTGCCACGTCGGTGACCGCTTACGTCAGCGAGGCGAGCGACTCGGCGCAGATCGTGATCCTGTCGCGGGTGGCCAACATCCTGATCGTGAGCACCGGCTACAGCGAACCGGGCCTCACCACCTCGGCGACCACGGTCGCCGTCCCCAACGAGGCCATCGCCCAGACGGTCGCGGCCGACGTCGCCTGATGCTGCGTGGGTCGCCCGTTCCGGACGCCGGTTCTTGAGACACAATGAGAGTCATGACCTTGCCTTTCGCGGCCCTCGTGTTCGACATGGACGGCACTCTGACTGACTCCGAGTCCTGGTGGGACGAGGTGCGGCGCGGTTTGGCCGCGGAGGACGGCGTGGCGTGGCCGCCCACCGCCACCACCGACATGATGGGCATGAGCACCCCTGAGTGGGCCACCTACCTGAGCGGGACGGTGGGTCTGTCGTCCACGCCTGAGCAGTCGGCGCGGCGCACCATCGACGCGATGGCTGCCCGCTACCGGGAGCGCGGCGTCCCGCTGCTGCCCGGCGCCCGCGACGCGGTGCCGCGGTTGGCGGCAGCGTTGCCGCTGGGGCTCAACTCGTCCTCACCGCGGCAGTTGATCGACACCGTGCTCAGCGAGATGGGCTGGGACGACCTGTTCACCGCCACGGTCTCGACCGAGGAAGTCGCGCGCGGCAAGCCGGCCCCGGACGGGTTCCTGGAGTGCGCACGGCTGCTGGGCGCCGACCCGGCCCGATGCGTCGCTGTCGAGGACGCCACCAACGGGTTGCGTTCGGCCATGGCCGCCGGCATGACCACCGTGGCGGTGCCCCCGCATTTCCATCCGCCGGCCGCCGACGTGCTGGCTGCCTGCGACGCGGTGGTCCACTCGCTGGACGATCTGACCCTCGAGTTCCTGCAGCAGCTCCCCCCTCGCCGCTGATCTCAGCGCCGGGCGACTGCCGTCGCCAGCTGATCGATCATCCGGCGCAGGATTGGCGTCGGGGTGGCGAAGTTCAGCCGGATGAAGCCGCGTCCAGCGTCACCGCAGTGGGCTCCGTCGTTGACGGCCACCTTGGCGTGGGTGCGGAAGAAGGCCGCGAGGTCGTCGGGCAGGCCGAGCCCGCGGACGTCCAGCCAGGCCAGGTAGGTGGCCTGCGGAAGAACCGTCGGGACGCCCGGCAGCTGGGCGGCCACCTGCTCTGCCAGCACCCGCCGGTTGGTGTCCAGATAGGCCAGCACGTTGTCGAGCCAGGGCCGTCCCTGGCGGTAGGCAGCCACCGTGGCGAAGGAGCCGGGCAGGCTGCCCTGGTACGGCACTCCCCCGCCGAAACCCACCCAGCGTTGCCGGTCGTCCTCGTTGGTCAGGACCATCTGGGCGCACTTCAGCCCGGCGGTGTTCCAGGCCTTCGAGCAGGACACCGCGCTGATGGTGTGCCCGGCGGCGACCTCGTTGATGCTGGCGTAGGGCAGGTGCGTTGCTTCGGAAAAGGTCAGCGGGGCGTGGATCTCGTCGCTGAAGACACGGCCGCCGTGGCGCTCGACGATCCCGGCGATCCGCTCGAGTTCCTCGCGGGTGTAGACCTTGCCGATCGGGTTGTGCGGGTTGCACAGCACCAACAGCCGCACGCCGTTGCCGAAAGCCGCGTCGAGCGCGTCGTAGTCGACCAGCCACTGGCCGTCCGACCGGATCATCGGCACGTCGACACGCTCGCGACCCCAAGCCCGCGGAATGTCGATGAACGGCATGTAAGCCGGGGTCATCACCGCCACCTTGCCGCCGGGCTCGACGTGATGGGTCAGGGTGATGCCCAGGACGCTCAGCACGTCAGCCACCACGAACACCTGCGCCGGGTCGATCTGCCAGCCGTAGCTCTGCTGCTGGAACTCGGCCGTTGCCACCTTGATGTCACGCCGCAGGTCCCACGGCTCGTAGCCCGACATCTCCAGGCTGAGCACTCGCTCCAGTTCGCCCCTGATGACCGTCGCCAGGCCGAAGTCCATCTCCGCCACCCAGGCACCGAGGCAGCCGGGGTGGGAGGTCCACTTCATGCTGCCTCGGGCCACCAGGTCGTCGACGGTGGTGGCATCCATGCGGGCGGCAAACTGTTCAGCAGTCTCGGTCACGGGTCCCATCATGCCGCGCACTCCGGCGTCTGGAACGCAAGCAGGTTACCAACTTGTGTCCATACGGTCGGCAAGGCGAAATACGGGCATTCCCGACCGTATGGACACAAGTTGGTGAAGCGCCTGGCCGCTATCGGGTGCCGCGAGTCACCAGTGCGCGGGCTCGAGCCGCGCCCGCGTCACCGGTGCTGGAGGCTCCACTGGTACATGGCGATGGCGGCAGCCGCGCCCGCGTTCAGCGAGCGCGTCGACCCGTACTGGGTGATCGCGACCCGCAGCTGGCAGGCCGCCACCAGCTCGTCGGTCAGGCCAGGGCCCTCCGAACCGAACGCCAGACAGCACTGCTCGGGCAGGATCGCCCGCTCCAGCGGCACGAAACCGGGCATGTTGTCGACCCCCACCAGGCTCAGCCCGTGGCCGGTGCAGAAGTCGACCAGAGACGCCACCGTGGGGTGGTGGTACACGCTCAGGTAGCGGTCGGTGACCATCGCGCCGCGCCGGTTCCAGCGGCGTCTGCCGACGATGTGCACCCCGGCCACGTTGAAGGCATTGGCGGTGCGCACGATGGAGCCGATGTTGAAGTCGTGCTCCCAGTTCTGGATGGCGACGTGCAGCGGGGCCCGTCGGGTGTCCAGGTCGGCGACGATCGCCTCAACGAACCAGTAGCGGTACTGGTCGACCACGTTGCGATGGTCACCGTCGCGCAACAACTCCGGGTCCAGCCGCGGGTCGTCCGGCCACGGCAGAGGGTGTGGACCGACGCCGACGGCGGGCTCGGTCGCCGGGGCGCCCGTCGCCGCTCCGGGGCGAGCCGCCCGCGGCACGGCGACGGAGACGTCGAGCTCGTCGGCGTCGTCAGTGCTGCTCATCGACCCGGCTCAGGGTGCCTTCCTGAAGGGCGGCATCTTCGGCCTCGGCCACCGCTTCGGCCAGCTGCAGTTCGGGTTCCTCCTGGTCGCCTTCGACCCTGTCCTCCACCTTGCTGAACAGGTACGAGAGGACGATGCCGATGACCAGCAGCGCTGCGGCAAAGCTCACCGCGCCCACCATGCTGAGGCCGGAGGCGGCCAGGCCCTGCGGGCTGAAAGCCGGGAACACGACAGTCGGGAAGATGGCCAGCGAGGAGCCGATCACCATGCCGAGGATGAAGTGGTACATGCCGGCGTAGTAGTTGTTGAACGCCCAGTTGGCTGCCTTGGCGAAGGCCAGCACACAGACCACCAGGCCAAGCGCCAACGGCAGGTACACCGACGCGTCGAAGTTCTTGATGCCCTCGGCCATCTTGTCGTAGAGGCCGAAGTAGATCAGGAAGTTGCTGGGGCTCATGCCGGGCACGATCACGCCCAGGCCGATCAGCGCGCCGGACCCGAACCACACCGGGATGCTCGGGGGAATCTGCAGGAGGCTCTGCCCGCCGACGACCATCACCGCGGCGATCAGGATGGCGGACGCCACCATGATGACGCCATGGCTGGACCTGCGGCCCTGCACCCCTGCCTTGCGGTACAACGACGGGAAGGTCCCGATCACGAAGCCGATGAACAGGCAGGTGAACTGCGCCGCGTACTTGCCGAAGGCGGCGTCGACGACAACCGCGAACAGCACGACGCCGATGACGCCACCGATCCCCACCGGAATGAAGTACTTGACATTGGCGACGAAGTTCTTCCGGACATCAGCCAGGAAACGAATGATCTCGTCATAGATGTTGAAGATGACAGCGAGCACACCGCCCGACAGGCCCGGCAGGATGAACCCGATACCGACGGCGATGCCCTTCAGCAGCCGCACGAACCAGGCCTTGGGGCTGTCGGGGCGAAGCACCGGGTCGCCGGCGCCGTGGCGCGCGCCCAGCCCCTCCCCACCAGTGACGGTCGCGGTCTTCTGTTCTCGTTCGCTCATGTATTCCTTCTGACAAAAAGGCTGTGACGCCAAACAGACGTCGGGCTCCAGCATGCAACCGACGCTGGAGCCCGACGAAATCGTCTGCGGGATTCCCACAAGAAATCAGACCTGAGTTGTACCACCCTGACCAGGATTGGTCTGGCCACCGAACTGCTGGTCGGGACGCACAGCGGGTGCCTGCTCGGGCTGCGGGGTCGGCTGCTGCCAAGTGACGGGGTTGTCGACCCCGCCCTGGGTGACAGCGGGCGGCTGGTCGGGAGTCACGTCTTGGGGAGCCGAACCGCGGTAGTCGATCTGGTCGAAGGACACCTTCGGGCTGGCCAGCACTGCGGGGTCGGTGACCTCGAAGAACCCGGCGCGCTGGAACCCGAACATGTTGGCGACCAGGTTGGACGGGAAGCTCTCGACTCGGGTGTTGTAGTCGGAGACCACCGCGTTGTAGTAACGCCGACCGTTGCTGATGCGGTCCTCGGTTTCGACGAGCTCGCGCTGCAGCTCCTGGAAGTTGACGTTGGCCTTCAGCTCGGGATACGCCTCGACGGTGACCAGGAACTGGCTGACGGCGGCGGACAGCTGCTGCTCGACATCCGCGCGGGCCTGACTGGGCACGCCGTTGGTGGTGCTCAGCGACCGGGCCTGGTTGCGCAGGGCGACGATGTCCTCAAGCGTGTTGTGCTCGTGGGTTGCATAGCCCTTGACGGTGTTGACCAGATTCGGGATGAGATCGCTGCGACGGTTCAGCTCGACATCCACCTGACGCCAAGCCTCCTGGACGGTGTTGCGCTGGCGCACCAGCTGGTTGTGCGGCCCGATCAGCAGGAACCACACCAGCGCCAGGACGACGACGAGAGTGCCAATGATCCAACCCATGGGGGTCTCCTAACGGCTCTGGGACCGACCACTGCGAGGTACTGAGGCGCGGCCGGGCGGGGTGAACCCGTGCCTTCAGCCTAGCCGCGTGCCCCGACAAGTGGACAGGGGCTACTGCTCGTCCAAACCCAGATCCTGCAGGCCGTATGCGTAGTGATAGTCGAGCCCGGCGTCTCGGATGACCTCGGCGGCCCCTGCAGACCGGTCCACGACGACGGCGACCGCAACCACCTCGGCACCTGCCCTGCGGACCGCCTCCACCGCCCGCAGCGGGGAACCGCCGGTGGTGCTGGTGTCCTCGACGACCAGGACCTTGCGTCCCGCCACACTGGGGCCCTCGACCTGACGGCCGGTGCCGTGGTCCTTGGCCTCCTTGCGCACCACGAACCCGTCCAACCGCTCACCTGCAGCGGCAGCCGCGTGCACCATGGCCAACGCCACCGGATCGGCGCCCATCGTCAGGCCACCGACGGCGTCGTAATCCAGATCCTTGGTCAGGTCGCGCATCACGCGTCCGATCAGCGGGGCAGCTCGCCCGTCCAGGGTGACGGCGCGCAGGTCGACGTAGTAGCTGGCGCGCTTGCCGCTGGCCAGGGTGAAGTCGCCGTGCTGGACGGCGAGCTCCTTGATGAGTTCGCAAAGCTCTTCACGATCGGACATGGGCTCACCCTACTGGCACGCGTCGGCGCGTCCCAGCTCAGCGGGCGGCGGTCTGCTGCACCAGATGCCCGAAGCCGACGGCCAGGTCACCGGTGGGTAGCTTGTCCTGGCTGGTGGTCAGGGTGATCAGTGCGGTGGAGGCCAGCCGACCAGGCTGACCGGGCACTGCGTCCAGCACCCAGCCGTCGTCGGCGCGCACGGTCAGTTCCCGCGGCGCCACGTCGATCTGGTAGATGAACGTGGTGTCGCAGGTGCGCACCAACACCTGGTCGCCCTCGTTGAGCAGCAGCAGGTCCGCGAACGGTGCACCGTTGGTGACGGAGTAGCCGGCGACGGCGAAGTTGCCGGCTTGGCCGGGCAGCGCACCCTGTGGGTACCAGCCGACGCCGCTGCCCAGGGACGGCGCCTGGGTGCCCGCCAGCACCGGCAGGTCGGTGACACCCAGCGAGGGCATGGTCAGCAGCGCGATCGGGGTGCCGTCCGGGGGCGGCGTCGTCTCCGTCCCGGCGCCGGAGCCGGAGTGCTGCGCGACGGCGCAGGCCTGGTTGAAGCTCGCCACCGCTGCGGCCTGCCTGGGCCGGGCGAGGCTCGGTGTCACGACCAGCTGCCAGGCCACGACCGCCGCCGCGGCAAACAGGGCCACCACCAGCACCAGCACCGTCACCCCGAAGACGCTCGGACGACGCTTTCGTGGCTGTTCCCCCATGGTGCCTCCTGCCTGGCTCGGACCTCGTCCAGCGTGCCACACCGGGGCGACCGATTCACCCGTACCAGGTGAGGGTCTGCTCGGGCCGGGGCGAGGACACCGGCGCCTCGTCGGCGTGCGGCCGGGCACCGGCCAGGAACCGGCGCAGCTCGGCACCGGACAGCAACCGGTAGGGGAACGCGGACCTGGCTGCCCGGCGGATCAGCTCGTCCAGGGGTAGCGCGGCCGCAGACGCCCCGGCGATCAGGTTGCCGTAGCGCCGGGCCTTGAAGGTGCGGGGTTCAGCGCTCAGGCTGGTGTGCCCGAAGACCTCTTGCAACCCTGCCATCACGGCCTTCGTCCAACCCAGTTCCTGGTCGGCGAGGTTGAGCACCAGCAGCCCGTCCCCGTGCAGGACGCGGGAGATCTCCCTGAAACACTCGACGGTCACCAACTCCCCCGGCACGCTGGAGCCGTCGAACGCGTCCACGATCACCACGTCCGTGTAGTCGTCGGGCAGCGCGGCGAGGCCGGAGCGGCCGTCGACGGGGCGCACCTTGATGCCGCTGTTGCGCGGCAGCGGGGCCGTGTCGCGCACCTCGGCAGTCAGCGCCACGTCCGGCTCGAGCACGATCTGCGGCGAATGCGGGCGGGTGGCTGCCACATAGCGGGCCAGCGTCATGCCCGCTCCCCCGACGTGCACGACTCCCATCCGGCGCCCTGGGGGCGCGTGCAGGTCGAGGTGGTGGCCGATCTGCTGGACGTAGTCGAACTCCAGATGGGTGGGGTCGTCCAGGTCGATGAAGCTCTGGTCGGTGCCGTTGAATCGCACGATCCAGGCATTCGCGTGGTACTGGTCGCGGACCAACCTGGCGGGCTGCGCCGGCGAAGCATGCTGTTGCCTGGCCATGGAATCCTCCCTCCGCGATGCCCGCTCATCATCTCAGGCCCAGCCACCCGACGTCGACGGTAGGATCGCAGGATCCCTCTGTGACGTGCCGCATCAGGCAGCAGGACCCGACCCGGGGAAGGACCTGACATGAGTGACGCAGTGGTGGTTGTCGGCGCCGGTCTGACGAGCGCAAAGGTGGTCGAAACGCTCCTCAAAGAGGGGTTCGACGGCTCACTGACCTTGATCGGGGCCGAGCAGTATCCTCCGTACGAGCGGATCGGCCTGTCCAAGGAGGTGCTGCAGGGCAAGGCCGAGGCCGAGTCGCTGATCGTCCACCCGCTGGAGTACTACCAGGACGCGGGCGTCGTCACCCACTTTGGGGATGCCGCCACAGCGCTTGACCTGACGGGGCGCCGGGTCCAGCTGGCATCGGGCCTGACGGTGCCGTTCGACCAGCTGGTGATCGCCACCGGCTCCCGCGCGCGCACGGTCGATCTGCCCGGAGCCAACCTGAACGGGATTCTGACGCTACGCACCATGGAGGACTGCCTCGCCCTGAGGTCGAACCTGCTGCCCGGGCGGCGGCTGGTGCTGGTGGGCGGCGGCTGGATCGGTCTGGAGGTGGCTGCCGCGGCACGTCTGGCCGGCTGCTCGGTGACGGTGCTCGAGATGGGCAAGCTGCCGCTGCTGAACGTCCTGGGCGAGACCATCGCCGCGCATTTCGCGAGGCTGCACACCGATCACGGCGTCGTCATCCGCACCGAGGTCGCCGTGAGCGGGTTCGAGGGTGCCGACGGGCAGGTCACCGGGGTGCGGGTGGGCGACGAGGTGCTGCCCGCCGACGTGGTGCTCGTCGGCGTGGGAGCCATCCCGAACACGGGCCTGGCCGAGGCCGCCGGACTGTCCGTTGACAACGGCATCCAGGTCGACGAGCACCTGCGCACCGCCAACCCTGCGGTGCTGGCGGCCGGGGACATCGCGAACGCGTACAACACGTTGCTCGGACGCCGGCTGCGGGTGGAGCACTGGGACAACGCCCGTCGGCAGGGGCGCCTGGCCGCGCTCAGCATCCTGGGACAGCCGAAGACATACGACTGGCAGCCGTACTTCTACACCGACCAGTACGACCTGAGCATGGAGTACGTCGGCAACGCCGGGCGCGGCGCCGAGGTGGTGCTGCGCGGGAATGTGGACGACGGCTCGTTCATCGCCTTCTGGCTGGAAGCCGGGCGCGTCACCGCGGCGATGAATGTGAACATCGCCAAGGTCAACTCCACACTGCGCAAGCTCGTCGGCGCCCGGATCGAACCGGGGCGCCTCAGCGACACCGGGATTTCACTGGAGGAGCTGGTCGAGCAGGCCTGATGACGCCGCCCGGAAAGCAGGCCCCTCAGCTGTGCAGAAGGTCCTGGTAATCGGGGTGACGCTGGATCCAGCGCTTGACGAACGGGCAGACCGGAAGGACTCTGCGCTCGCCTGTGGCGCGGACGTCGTCCAGCACCTGGCGAACCAGCTGCGATCCCACGCCGCGTCCTTCGAACGCCGGGTCGATCTCGGTGTGGGTGAAGGCCATCACGTCGTCGGTCAGCTGGTACTCGCACACGCCCGCGAATTCACCGTTCACCCGCACCTCGTAGCAGGACCGGTTGGGGTTGCTCGTGACCTCGATCTGGTCGTTGCTGGGCTCGCGTTTGCTCATGCTTGGATGCTATCCGGCCCGCCCAGCACCAGAACTGGTGAGGGCGGTGCTGCTGGGTACCGTGTTGGTGTGGTCTGAGGCAGCAACGAGGAGGATCATGACCTTTCCGGACGATGCCATGGCGTTCTACGCCGAACTGCGGCTGGACAACACTCGCGAGTTCTGGCAAGCAAACAAGGCGCGCTACGAGGCGCAGGTCCGCGCCCCGGTCGAGGCGATTGCCGCCGGGTTGGCCGACAAATTCGGTGCGGCCAAGGTGTACCGCCCCCACCGCGACCTGCGGTTCAGCGCCGACAAGACGCCGTACAAGACCCACCAGGGTGCGCAGGTGTCGACCGGCCCGGCCTGCGGCTGGTACTTCGAGGTGAACGCGGACGACTTCGTCGCCGGCGGCGGTTGGTACCACGCCGAGCGCCAGACGCTGGCCGCCTACCGCGCGGCCGTCGACGACGAGCTGACCGGAACCAGGCTGGCGCGGATCGTCGCGGGTCTGGAGAAGGACGGCTGGCAGTTGCTCGGCGACCAGCTCAGGACGGCCCCTCGCGGCTACCCGGTCGACCACCCCCGGATTCGGCTGCTGCGCCACAAGTCGCTGTACCTTCTGCACGAGGTCAGCCCGGCGTCGGCGGGAACGCAGCAGGCGACGGCCGAGATCGCAGGTTTGTGGGACGCGGTCACGCCGTTGTTGCGGTGGTTCGAGCCGCTGCTGCGGGCGAGCTGACCCAATGACTCAGTGCGGCCGGCTCAGCTGATCGAGCAGGTAGCTGCCGTACCCGGACTTGACGAGCGGCTCGGCCCGTTGGCGCAGCTCGTCGTCAGTGAGGAAACCCATCCGCCAGGCAGCCTCTTCGGGGCAACCAACCTGCAGCCCCTGCCGCTTCTGCAGGGTGTGGATGTAGTTGCCGGCGTCCAGCAGCGAGTCGAAGGTCCCGGTGTCGAGCCAGGCGGTGCCACGCGGCAACACCTCAACCTGGAGCTTGCCGGCGCGCAGGTAGGCCAGGTTCACGTCGGTGATCTCGTACTCGCCGCGGGCCGACGGCGCCAGCCCCTGGGCAATCTCGACGACGTCGTTGTCGTAGAAGTACAGCCCCGGCACCGCGTAATTGGATTTCGGGCGCGCCGGCTTCTCCTCCAACGACCGCGCGTGCCCGGCGCCGTCCAACTCCACCACGCCGTAGTCGGACGGGTTGGCCACCCAGTAGGCGAAGACCGCAGCACCGTCGAGCAGTTCAAAACGCCGCAGCCGGGTGCCCAGGCCGGGCCCGTAGAAGATGTTGTCGCCCAGCACCAGCGAAACGGAGTCATTCCCGATGAAGTCGGCCCCGATGGTGAACGCCTGGGCCAGCCCGTTGGGCTGGGGTTGCACCGCGTAGGTCAGCGAGATCCCGAACGCCGACCCGTCGCCGAGCAGCCGCTGGAAGGCGGGCATGTCGTGCGGGGTGGTGATGACCAGGATGTCGCGGATCCCGGCGAGGATCAGGGTCGACAACGGGTAGTAGACCATCGGCTTGTCGTACACGGGCACCAACTGTTTGCTGGTGCCGAGCGTGATGGGGTTCAGCCGAGTCCCGGACCCCCCGGCCAGGATGATTCCGCGCATGCAATGAGCGTGACACACCGGCACCCACCAGCCCAAACGTCCGCCGCCCCAGGAACCTGAACCGCCAGAAACCCAACCGCTTGTCAGGCTGGGTGGGCAGCCAGGTAGGCCGCCAGCGACTCCGCAACAGGTGCCGGCCGGAAACCGGTGGCCTTGATCTTGTCCAGGGCCAGGGCGCTGTGCACCGGCCGGGGCGCAAGCTGCTTGCCGCGGCCGTACTCGTCGGTGCTGATCGGGACGACGCCTGCCCGGTCACGCCCGCAGAGCTGGAACACGTCGGCGGCGATCCCGGCCCACGACTGCACCGGGCCGTCGCCCGTCACGTTGTAGACACCGAAGGGCGCAGCACTGTCGACGAGGTGACAGATGGCCCGGGCCAGGTCGTCGGTGAAGGTGAGCCGCCCGAACTGGTCGTCGACGACCGACGGTGCAACGTCCCTGGCCGCCAGCGCGGCCATCGTCGCGACGAAGTTCCTGCCCTCACCGATCACCCAGGAGGTGCGCACGATGTAGTGCCGCGGCACCGTGGCGACGACGGTGTCGCCGGCAGCCTTCGTCTGCCCGTAGACACCCAACGGCGCGAACGGCTCGTCCTCGGTGTGCAGCTCGGCGCTGCCGTCGAACACGTAGTCCGAGGAGACGTGCACCAGCGTGGCGCGGTGCTCGGTTGCGATGCGGGCCAGCTGAGCCACGCCCGCCACGTTGACCGCCCAGGCGGCACGCCGGCCCTCGGCAGTTTCTGCCGCGTCGACCGCCGTGAACGCCGAGGCGTTGAGGATCGTGCCGACCTGCTCCCAGGGCACCCGGGCAAGGTCGTCCGGCCGGGTCACGTCGAATTCGGGATACTGCAGGGCGATGGCGTCGGGAAAGCGCTGCACCAGGGCCCGCCCGAGCTGGCCGTTGGCGCCGACGATGACCGTGCGTCTGGGCGCCATCGGTGTCACGTCTGCGAGCAACGGATGGTTCCGGTCGGCCTCGGAGATCTCGGACTGGTCGAGCGGGATCGGCCAGCTGATCGCGAGCTGCGGGTCGGCCAGGTTGACGAAGGTGTAGGACGCCTTGGCCTGCGGGCTCCAGTGCTCGTTGACCAGGTAGGAATAGGCCGTGCCTGGTTCCAGGGTCTGGTAGCCGTTGGCGACCCCGCGCGGCACGAACACCGCCGTCTGCGGGCCCAGCTCCAGGCTCACGACGGCGCCGAAGGTGGCACCGGGTCGCAGGTCGACCCAGGCGCCGAACACCCGCCCGGTCAGCACCGAAACCAGCTTGTCCCAGGGCTCGGCGTGCATGCCCCGGGCCACCCCGGTCGTCGCGTTGAGCGCGACGTTGTGCTGCACCGGCCCGAAATCGGGCAAGCCGAGCGCGGTCATCTTGGCGCGCTGCCAGTTCTCCTTGAACCAGCCGCGGGAGTCTCCGTGCACGGGCAGGTCCAGCACCAGCAGGCCGGGGATCGCGGTCTGGCGCACCGTCAGCTCAGCCATGGTCACTGCCCCTGCGCCGCGTAGCGGGCCTCGACGGCGGCCTTCTGCGGCCGCCACCACGCCTCGTTCTCCCGGTACCAGTCGATGGTGGCGGCCAGGCCCGACTCGAAGTCGCGGTAGCGCGGCTCCCAGCCAAGCTCGGCGCGCAGCTTCGACGCGTCGATCGCGTATCGCAGGTCGTGGCCTGGGCGGTCGTTGACGTGGTCGTAGGCGTCGGCGGGCTGGCCCATCAGCCCAAGGATCGTCTCGATCACCGCTTTGTTGTTGCACTCGCCATCCGCGCCGATCAGGTAGGTCTCCCCCACCCGGCCGCGTTCGATGACGGCCAGCACTGCCGAGTTGTGGTCCTCGACGTGGATCCAGTCGCGGACGTTGCGGCCGGCGCCGTACAGCTTGGGCCGGCGGCCGTCGATCACGTTGGTGATCTGGCGCGGGATGAACTTCTCGATGTGCTGGTAGGGGCCGTAGTTGTTGGAGCAGTTGCTCAGCGTTGCCTCCAGCCCGAACGATCGCGCCCAGGCGCGCACCAGGTGATCCGAGCCGGCCTTGGACGCCGAGTACGGGCTGGACGGCCGGTAGCAGGTGTCGGGGGTGAACCTGTTCGGGTCGTCCAGCTCGAGGTCGCCGTACACCTCATCGGTCGAGATGTGGTGGAACCGCACGTGGTGGCGCCGCGCGGCCTCCAGCAGCGTGAACGTACCCACCAGGTTCGTACGGATGAAGGGGGACGGGTCGCGCAACGAGTTGTCGTTGTGGGATTCAGCCGCGAAGTGCACCACCACGTCGGCCTGGCCGACCAGGCCGTCCACCACCTCCTCGTCCGCCACATCCCCCTGCACGAACGTGAACCGGTCCGCCGGCAGCCCGTCGAGTGAGTCGAGGTTGCCCGCGTAGGTGAGTGCGTCCAGCACCGTCACCGAATGGTCGGTGCCGCTCAACACCTGACGCACGAAGTTCGAGCCGATGAAACCCGCGCCACCCGTCACCAGGAAATTGCCCATGCTCAGAACCTAATGGCACTCCGCATTTCGGCAGAATGTGGCGAGCCGTGGAATCATGCCCCCAGACGCAAGACCGGGACCGCTAGGCTGTGCCGCAGATCGCGTCTGATGAGATCCGCGAAGCGTAAAGGAGCGCACACATGCCAGATCCGGCACAGGTGGCCAAGAACCACTGGTATCGCAATGACGACATCCCCGGCGTGGCGGGCCCTGACCGCGAGATTCGCGGCTATGGCGAAAAGCCTCCGGTGATTCGCTGGGAAGGCAACGCCAAGGTCGCCATCAACATCGTCATCAACTACGAAGAAGGCTCAGAGCTGACCTTCGCAATGGGCGACAACAAGAATGACGGCATGTATGAGCTGCCCTTCGAGGTGGACGACCAACGCGACCTGGCCAAGGAGTCGATGTACGAGTACGGCTCACGCGCCGGCATCTGGCGAATGTTCCGCCAGTTCGACCGCCTGGATGTGCCGATCACCGTCTTCGGCTCAGCTGTCGCACTGGAACGCAACCCCGAGGTGGCCCGCAAGATCATCGAACGCGGCGACGAGTTGGTCGGCCACGGCTACCGCTGGATCGACCACTACCACTACTCGCGTGAAGAGGAGAAGGAACTCATCGGTATGGCGATGGATTCCTTCGAGAAGCTGGGCCTGAAACCTCAGGGCTGGTACTGCCGCGAGATGTCGGTGAACACCCGCGAGTTGCTGGTTGAAGACGGACGCTTCCTCTACGACTCCGACTACTACGGCGACGACCTGCCCTACTGGACCTTCACCAACGGCAAGTCCCACCTGGTGGTGCCGTATTCGCTCGTCATCAACGACTGCCGTTACATCATGGGCACCGGCTTCGGCTCACCGTCCGACTTCGTCGACGTCGCCAAGCGCTGCGTGCTGCAGCTGCTGGACGACGGCGATGACTGCGGCCGCATGATGTCGATCGGCATCCATCCTCGCATCACCGGAAACCCCACCCGCATGAACGGTCTGGTCGAGTTCATCGAGTGGGCCAAGGAGCAGGAGGGCGTCGTCTTCATGCGACGCATCGACATCGCCACCAAGTTCATCGAACAGGTGCCGCGGCCCGCATCGCCCGAGGAACGGCCCAATCACTGAGCGACAGGGGCGGGTGGGGTGATTCCCGCCCGCCCCGTCAGTTTCCACACCGCCCAGTCCTGCAGAAAGGAGCCACTCGTGGCTGACCGCACCCAGGAGCTGATCGACCGAGACGCCGCGAGTGTCGCCGGCGTCGAGAAGCTCCGCTTCTTTCCCGCGACGATGGCGTCCGGCAAGGGTGCCCATCTGACGTCTGTCGACGGTCGCGACTACGTCGACCTCACCTCGACGTGGACGGCGGCCGGGCTCGGCTACGGGCACCCGCGCGTGGCCAAGGCCGTCGCGAAGGCCTTCGAGGCCCCGCCCAGCGCGGGCCTGTCGATCATGCACTTCAGCGCTGTCGAGTTGGCCGAGCGGCTGCTCGAGCTCGTGCCCGGCACCGGTGAGCGACGCGTCTACCTCGGCCACGCAGGCTCGGACGCCTGCGACGTCGCGCTGCGGGCCGCCCGGGCGGCCACCGGCAAGCAGACCATCGTCGCCTTCCAGCACTCGTACCACGGCGGCTTCGGGCTGGCCCAGCAAGTCTCCGGTGTCCTCGTCGAGGGTGGCGCCGACCCTTATCCGAACGCTGTCTTCGTCCCCTACCCCAACCCGTTCCGCCCGCATGCCGGAACCATCGAGGAATCCGTCGACGACTCCCTGGCCCAGGTGGAGACGGTGCTCAAGGGCGGCGACGTGGCCGTGGTCGCCGTCGAACCCATCCTCTCGGATGGTGGCTTCGTGGTGCCCCCGCGGGGCTTCCTGGCCCGGCTCGCCGAGCTGGTGAAGCGCTACGACACCCTGCTGATGGTGGACGAAGTCAAGATGGGGCTGGGGCGTCCCGGCCGCATGCTCACCTACGAGCTGGAAGGCATCACGCCGGACATCGTCTGCCTGGGCAAGTCGCTGGGCGGCGGCCTGCCCATCGGCGCAACCGTCGGCCCGGCATGGGTGCTGGACGAGCCCCCCGCCTCCGCGTTGCTGACCATGGCCGGCAACCCGATCTGCGCCGCCGCCGCGCTGGCCACGCTGGACGAACTGATCGACGGCGACTATCCGGTGCGGTGCCAGGAGCTGGGCGAGCACTTCCTGGCAGGTCTTCGGGCGTTGCAGAGAGGCGAAGGCGTCCAGGGCGGACGCAGTGCGCGGCACATCGGCGACGTGCGCGGTCACGGGCTGTGCATTGGACTGGAGCTGGTCACCGATCGACAGAGCAACGGCGTGGCGGCAGATTTCACTCGAAAGCTGGTCTACCGCATCTGGCAGCTGGGGGTGCTGGTCTTCTCCGTGGGCCAGAACGTCCTGGAGATCACCCCGCCGCTGGTCATCAGCGCTGAGGACATCGACCGCGCGGTGCGGGTGATTGACCAGGCAATCTGTGACGTCGCAGACGGTCTCGTCACCGATGCCGACGTGGCGCCATTCTCCGGTTGGTGATGCCGGACCGTCCCGACAGTGAAGAGCGAACGGAGCCCGGAACCGCACAGGTTCCGGGCTCCGCTTTCTGCAGGGCTCAGCCGACCGAAGTGATCTCCAGACCGCTGCCGTCGGCGGTCTCGTCGAAGGTGACCGTGGTGCCGTCGACGATCTGGCCGGCCAGCAGCCGGCGGGCCAACTGGTCCTCGACGCTGGTCTGCAGCAGCCGGCGCAGCGGGCGGGCACCATAGACCGGGTCGTAGCCGGTGCGCGCCAGCCAGTCCTTGCCGGCATCGGTGACGTGGACGCCAATCCGACGGCTGGCCAGCCGCTTGCTGAGCCGCTCGACGCTGATGTCGACGATGGCCCGCAGGTCGTCCGGGCTCAGCGGGTCGAACATGCACGACCTCGTCCAGCCGGTTCAGGAACTCGGGCTTGAACGACTGCCGCACGACGTTCATCACCGCGTTGCGCTTGGCCTGCTCGTCGAGGCTCTGGTCGGCCAGGAACTGGCTGCCCAGGTTGCTCGTCATGATCAGGATCACGTTGCGGAAGTCGACCGTGCGGCCCTGGCCGTCGGTCAGGCGTCCGTCGTCCAGCACCTGCAGCAGGATGTTGAACACGTCGGGGTGCGCCTTCTCGATCTCGTCCAGCAGCACCACCGAGTACGGACGGCGCCGGATGGCCTCGGTGAGCTGGCCGCCCTCTTCGTAGCCGACGTAGCCGGGAGGCGCGCCCACCAGGCGGCTGACGGTGTGCTTCTCCATGTACTCCGACATGTCGATGCGCACCATGGCGGTCTCGTCGTCGAACAGGAAGTCGGCCAGCGACTTGGCCAGCTCGGTCTTGCCGACGCCGGTCGGGCCCAGGAACAGGAACGAGCCGGTGGGCCGGTTCGGGTCCGCAATGCCGGCTCGACTACGGCGAACAGCGTCCGAGACGGCCTGCACGGCCGTGTGCTGCCCGACCAGGCGCTGCCCCAGCCGTTCCTCCATCGCCAGCAGCTTCGCCTGATCGCCCTCCAGCATCTTGCCGACCGGGATGCCGGTCCACGAGCTGATCACCTCGGCGATGTCGTCGGAGGTGACCTCCTCGCTGACCATCGACGCGCGGTGCTCCTCGTCCTCGCTGGCGGCCTGCTCCAGCTCCTTCTCCAGCGCCGGAATCTCGCCGTACAGGATCTCGGAGGCCTTCGCGAAGTCGCCCTGACGCTGGAACCGGTCGGACTCGGTGCGCAGATGGTCGATCTGCGTCTTGAGGTCGCCGACGCGGTTCAGGCCCTCCTTCTCGGCCTGCCACTGCGCCTCCAGCCCACGCAGCTTCTCCTGGGTGTCGGCCAGCTCCTGATCGAGATGGCTCAGCCGGTCCCGGGACGCGGGGTCGTCCTCCTTGCGCAGGGCGAACTGCTCCATGGTCAGCCGGTCCACCTGGCGGCGCAGCGTGTCGATCTCTTCGGGGCTGGAGTCGATCTCCATCCGCAGCCGCGACGCCGCCTCGTCGACCAGGTCGATGGCCTTGTCGGGCAGCTGACGCCCGGTGATGTAGCGGTGCGACAGCTGGGCGGCAGCCACCAGCGCCGCGTCGGTGATCCGCACCTTGTGGTGCGCCTCGTACCGCTCGCGAATCCCTCGCAGGATCGCCACGGTGTCCTCGACACTGGGCTCGCCGACGAAGACCTGCTGGAAGCGACGCTCCAGGGCCGGGTCCTTCTCGATGCGCTCGCGGTACTCATCCAGCGTGGTGGCACCGATCAGCCGCAGCTCACCGCGCGCCAGCATCGGCTTCAGCATGTTGGAGGCGTCCATCGCCCCCTCGGACGCGCCGGCACCCACCACGGTGTGCAGCTCGTCGATGAAGGTGACGACCTGGCCCTCGGCCTCCTTGATCTCGCTCAGGACGGCCTTCAGCCGCTCCTCGAACTCGCCGCGGTACTTCGCGCCGGCCACCATGGACGCCAGGTCGAGGCTGACCAGGCGGCGTCCCTTCAACGAGTCGGGCACGTCACCGGCGATGATCCGCTGCGCCAGGCCCTCGACGACGGCGGTCTTGCCGACGCCGGGCTCGCCGATCAGCACCGGGTTGTTCTTGGTGCGCCGGCTCAGCACCTGCACGACGCGGCGGATCTCGGAGTCACGGCCGATGACCGGGTCGAGCTTGCCGTCCCTGGCCAGGGCGGTGAGGTCGACGGAGTACTTGTCCAGAGCCGACTCGCCACCCTCGGACTCGGCGCTGGTGATGCGCTTGTCACCGCGGGCGTTGTTGAACGCCTCGGTGAGCTTCTCGGGCGTGACGCCGGCCTGCGTCAGGATCGTCTTGGCGTCCGACGCGACCGCCGCCAACGCGATCAGCAGGTGCTCGGTGGAGACGAACTGGTCACCCATCTGGCCGGCGCGGGTCTCGGCGTCGGCGAGCACCCGGGCGAACGGCGCCGGACAGCTGCGGCTGGGCCACGGACGCCCCGGACGTGCTGGGCAGTCTCTTGATGGCCGCCTCGGCGGCCTTGTCGATGGCTGCGGGATCGGCCCCCGCGTTGGTCAGCAACGGCCCCACCGAGTTCTCCGGCACCATCAGCATCGCGTGCAGCAGGTGCGACGGCTCGGCGTTGGGGTTGCCGTTGGTCAAGGCAAGTCGCAGCGCGGTCGAGACCGCGTCCCGCGACATCGTCGTCAGCTTCTCAGTGTCCATGGCTTCCTGGTGTCCCTGTCCTCGGTCTGTTGGAACGGGCGGCGCATCCGCACCCGCTCATGAAGGTGCGTCCACACCCGTTCGACAAAGTTGAGTGTACTTGACTCAACCTTACTCCTGGCTCAGGAAATTCCCGCCAGTCTACGCCCGATCCGTCGTCTCCGGATCCTCGGCCACCGGGGCACGGGCAGCCGGGTGACGTGGCTCATCACCTTGTCGAGCAGCATGCCCAGGACGAAGGCCGCCACCACCGCCACCGACACCGCCAGCAGCGGATTGTCCGTCGGCCCACTGCCCCGCCAGGGTGCCGATACCCAAACACCAGGCCGTCCACAGCAGGCCCGAGCCGACCGTGATCAGCCGAAACTGCTGCCACGGGAACCGCACCGCACCCGAGGTCATGTTGATCGCCACCCGCACGACGGGGATGAAACGGGCCGTCACCAACATGACGGCCGCCCGCTGCTGCAGCTTGCGTTCGGCCAGCTCGAACGCCTCGATCAGCCGGGGGTGCCGCCGGAACCGGGCAGTGCCCACCCTCGACCCGATCAGGAACGCCGTGTTGTCGCCCAACCAGGACCCTGCGAGGGCGCACGCCGCCAGCGGCAACAGCAGCCACGGCTGCTGGCCGGCCAGCAACGCAGCGGCCGCGACGACGATGGACTCGCTGGGCAGTGGCGGGAAGAACCCGTCGATGGTGGTGAAGAACAGCACCACCACGAACACCCAGGGCGAATCCGCCGCGGCCAGGGCAAAGTCGTTGATCGCCTGCATCGGATCCTTTCGCCGCTGGGTCTCCAGTATCCGCGACAACGAAAGGCTGCGAACACCGAAGGACCCCGGGAATCGTCGGAACGACCCGGGGTCCGCCAGAGTCTCGCCGCCGGCTACTGCGCCGCAGGCGTCAGAACCGAAATCGAGCCGTCGCCCGAGTTGGCGACGTAGACCGTTCCGGTGGGCTGGTCGACGGCGATGCCGGCAGGCCGCGAGCCCACCTTGATGGTGTTGACCACCTTGCGGGTGTTGGCGTCGATGACGCTCACCGTGTCACTGCCCCAGTTCGTGATGTAGACCATCCGTGCGGCGTTGTCGACCGCAACACCGTAAGGACGATCACCCACCGTGATGGTGTCCCACCAGGCCAGCCCCCTGGCCTCGTTCACCGACACGGTCTTGCCACCCCAATGGGTCACATAGACCGCGCCCAGCGCCTCGTCCACCGCGATCGAGTGCGGCTGCGGGCCTGCCCGGAATTCCGCCTTCGGGTTCACCGGATCGTAGACCGCCACGTTCCCGTCCCCGGTCAGCGAAACCATGACCAGGTCGTGGGCGCTTTCGAAAGCCATCGCGTACGGCTGCGGATTGATGTCGATCTTGTCGACGACTGACGCGCGTCCGGGTGTCGATCACCGACACCGAATTGCTTTCGGTATTGGCGACGTACAGTAGCTCCGAGCTTGGGATTCAGCGCGATCCCGCGTGGATGGGTCTCGACCTTGATGGTGTCGATCACCTGACCTGCTCCGGCGTCAACAACCGAAACCGTTCCGCTGCCGGTGTTGGTCGAATACACGTAATTCCCGCCGACACCCACCACGATCCGGTTGGGCTCAACTCCGACCGTCATTTCCTTCGAAACCGACCGTGAGCCCATGTTGACGGCCACCACCGTGCCGGGAGTGCGATCTGCTTCAGCATCGTCGCTGTCCGCACTGGGCTTCGCCGTGTTGGGCACTGACTTGGTCACATACAGCGTTCCGTTGGCCTCGTTGACGGCCACGTCCTGCGGGAACCCGCCGACCTGCACCGTGGCCGCAACCTCGGTGGCGGCAGCGCGAGTGGCAGCCGGCACCGGCTTTGCCGCCGCTGTTTCGGTGCGCCTGAGAATCTGGACACCAAAGGCACCGAAAACGACAAGTGCAAACAATCCGACGACCAGCGGAATGACGATGGACAGCTTTCGCGTTCCGCTGCGGTGTCGTTTCGACGCTCGCGGTCGCTGCAGTTGCGGCCTCGGGCGCATCCTGGGTTCCAGGGACGGGGGCGCTCATGGAAAGGTCCTTTCAGGCACGGCGGACGACGAAAGTACCGCGACAGTGACACGAGAGTCCTTGGCAGGCTAGGGGACGATCCCGAGGCACTTTTTACCCGTCTCACAAGCAATCATCAGGCAATTCACAGGATGGTATGTTGCGGGCTGGTCCCTGTCCGTTTCTCATCGAGGTGCCATGCCCCCCGCCGGAGTTCCGTTGGCCGTTGACCTGGACGGCACGCTTGTTTGTTCAGACACGCTGCACGAATCCCTGATGGTGCTGGTACGTGACAAACCGCGGCTCTTGCTGCAACTGCCCGTCTGGCTGATTCAGGGCGGCAAGGCCGGCTTCAAGGCCAAGGTCACCGCCGAAGCCACCCTCAACGTCGAGGCCCTCCCCCTCAACGAAACCTTCGTCGACTGGCTGCGCGAAGAGCAGCGCGGCGGGCGCCCACTCGTGCTGGCCACCGCCGCCAACGAAGAGGTCGCCAACCGGGTGGCGGCCCACGTCGGTGTCTTCAACGAGGTGCTCGCCAGCAACGGCGACACCAACCTGGCCGGCGCCACCAAGGCTGAAACGCTCGTCAAGACGTTCGGCAAGAATGGCTACGACTACGCGGGCAACTCCAGCGCGGACGTCGACGTCTGGCGGCACGCCCGGCGAGCCGTCGTCGTCAACCCCGACCCGGCTGTCGAGAAGAAGGCTGCCGCGGTTGCCGAGGTTGAGGCCCTGTTTCCCGCACCCAGGCGCGGACCGCGCACCTGGCTGCGGATGGTGCGGTCCCACCAGTGGCTGAAGAACGTGCTGGTCGCGCTTCCGCTGCTTGCCGCCCACCAGGTGCCCACTACCGGCGTCCTGGTCGACCTGCTGCTGGCCTTCGTCACCTTGAGCATGTGTGCCTCTGCGGTCTACATCCTCAACGACCTGCTCGATCTGGAGAGCGATCGGCTGAACCCCAACAAACGCACCCGCCCGCTCGCCTGTGGGGCCATCCCGATCTGGGTGGGAGTGATCGCCTCCCCGCTGTTGTGCGCGGCAGGCCTTGGGTGCCTCGCTGCTGGTCAACCCCCAGTTCGCCGGCTGGCTGCTCGCCTACACCGCGTTGACCACCGCCTACTCTTTCGGCCTCAAACGAGCGGTGATTCTGGACGCCATCGTCCTCTCGTTGCTGTACACCCTGCGGGTGGTCGCCGGCGCCGCCGCGACGCAGATCACCCCGTCCTTCTGGCTGCTTGCACTGTGCGTCTTCCTGTTCCTGTCACTCGCCTTCCTGAAACGCTTCTCGGAGTTGCGCGCCAGGCAGGAAACCCTGCGCCGGCAGCTGGGTGACGCTGCAGTGGACTGCGACGACCGGCTGCACGGGCGCGGCTACCGCGCGGTCGACACCCCGCTGATCCAGCTGTTGGGCGTCACTGCCGGAATGGGCGCGACGCTGGTGCTCGCCATGTACATCGACGGCGACAACGTGTTCGCCCTGTACCGCACACCTCAGTTCCTGTGGGCCGCCATCCCGGCAATGGTCTACTGGTTGAGCTGGCTGTGGCTGAAGGCCAACCGCGGAGAAATGCACCACGACCCGGTGGTGTTCGCAGTCAAGGAGAAGACCAGCCTCGCGGCGGGCGCCGTGGTGGTCCTGGCCTTCGTGCTGGGCTCGGTGGTGAGCCTGTGAACGCGCAGGACACCCGGGTCTGGGAAGGGTCGACGGTTGCCCGCGCCATCTTCGCGTGGTTTGTGCTGCTGTTCTCGTCCGCCATTGCCATCTCCAACTACCTGTTGACCATCCCCAAGGGTGGCGACGAGTGGGTCTCCGGCGATTGGCTGATCAACTTCGGTGGCGGCTTCGTGCGCCGCGGACTGTTCGGCCAGTTGATTCTGGACCTATTCCCCAACGGGGACGAGGGCGGCCTGTGGTGGCTGTTCGGAATTCAGATGCTGTGCGTATGGGCTGGTCCTGGCGTTCAGCCTCGGGGTACTGCACCGGGCCCGGTATTCCTGGTCGAGCATCGCACTCGTCTGCGGCCCGGCTGCGCTCGCTTTCAACGGCTGGGGCAAGATGGAGGGCTCGTTCAAGAAGGAGCTGTTGCCTTTCGTGGCGCTGGTGCTGCTCGGTTGGGCAGTGCTGCGGCACCGCCGCGCCATCACCTCGGCGGTGCTGACCGCCTTGTCACTGGCCGTTTTCGTGCTGGCCATGTTCTCGTGGGAGGCCAGCATCTTCATGCTGCCCGCCTTCGGGTACCTGCTGTTGGCCGCGGCGAACCCGGACCCCCGGATGCAGCTGTTCAGGAGGATCGTCGCCGCCCTGTTCCTCTCCAGCAGTGTCGTCATCTTCCTGGTCTCATCGGCCGCCCACGGCGACCGGGCGACGGCCTTGGAACTGTGCCAGTCCCTTCGCGACAACGGTTACGGCAATCCCTGGATGTGTGACGGTGCCATCCGGGACGGCATCGCCTGGAGCACCGAACAAACCCTGCACGAAGTCGAGATTTCCTTCCCGTACTTCGCCGGCTACTTCCCGCTGATCATCCTGTCGCTGCTTCCGGCGGTGGCTTCCCGCTGGTTCCGTCGCAACTGGCTCTGGGGCGCCCTGATCTGCCTGGGGATCCTGCCGCTCTACCTGGTCGTCACCGACTACGGCCGCTGGACCTACATGATCGTGATCTCGCTGATGGTGTGCATCACAGCCATCGACGCCAACGACTGTGAGTCGCCGCTGTGGACTCCGCTGGCCGCGGTGATGTACGTGTCGCTGTGGGGCATCCCCCACTTCATGACGGCCGTCTCGGAACCCTGGGCCTTCCGGGGGTTGCTGGCCAAGGTGATCGAGTACACGACCGCACTGTTCCCCGTTCCACACGGCAAGCCCTGAGGACTGAGCATCGATGAACGAGCAAGCCGTGTTAACCCCCGGTGACCCAACGACCGTGATGCAAACCCCAGCCAGGCCGGATCCGTCCAGACCACTGCGCATGCTGTTTTCGGTGGGGGTCCTGCTGTTCGCGCTGTTCCTCGGCCTGAAAAGACGGACCAGCTGGACGGTGCCGCTGGGTGGCGACCCGTGGTCCATCGGCGAGTGGTTGATCAACTATCGGGGTGGGTTCGTTCGTCGCGGCCTGTTCGGTGAACTCTTCCTGATGTTCGGCCCCACCGGCGAGGCAGGTCTGTGGACGCTCATCGTCATCCAGTCAGCACTGTGGCTGGTCATCTTCGGCTACAGCCTGCACGCCCTGCACCGCGCCAACTACGCGTGGTCGACGATCGCCGTGGTGTGCTCCCCGGCTGCAGCCTGTTTCATCGCCTGGGGTCACTCACCCGACCAGGGCTTTCACAAGGAACTGCTGGCCTTTGTGGTGCTGGCCATATTGGCCTGGGCGCGACAAACCGGACGGGCCAGGATCACTTCCGTCGCCCTGGTGGTCGGCGGCTTGCTGCTCTACACGCTGGCCATGTTCTCGTGGGAGGCCAGCGCCTTCGTGCTGCCGGCCATCCTCTACCTGCTGCTGCGGCCGGGCGCGGCCCATCCCGAACTCGTGGTGTTCCGCAGGTCCGCGGCTGCCGTTTTCACGGTCCTGGCGGGCGTCGTCGCTCTGGTCAGCACGCTGCGACACGGCGACGCCACCACTGCCGCAGCAGTCTGCCAGGCGGTGATGGACCACGGCTTCCGCCGGGAGATCTGCGGCGAAGTCGCTATGACCGGTGGCGCCATCGAGGCCATCGGGTGGACCAGCTACAAGACCACCATGGACGTCATCGTGGCGTGGCCGCTGTACGTGGGTTACCTGTTCTTCATCCCCTTGGCACTGCTGCCCTATCTGGTCTCGGCCTGGTTCCGGCAAACCCTCAGTAGGTGGCTGGTGGTGTTCAGCGTCGTCTGTGTGGCACCGCTGTTCTTCATCGTCACCGACTACGGGCGTTGGATCTTCATCCTGGCCACCAGCCTGATGTTCTGTATGACCAGCGACCGCCCGCAGCAGGATTGCCACTCACGCCTGTGGGGCCCGCTGGGCGCCATCCTGTACGTGAGCCTGTGGGGCCTGCCGCACTGGCTTTCACCGCTCACCGGCGTGGGTGGCTGGCCACGGCTGGGTCTGGTCGCAACCGTCGCAGAGGAGCTCGGCAAGCCACCAACCATCCCGGAACCGCCCGACGGCAGCACGCTCGACTTCGCCCGCCGTTTCCTGAGTGGCGCACCATCCAACGGCACCGACTCCTGGCGTCCGATGCAGCAGGCCCTGGAATACATCCAGGCCGGCGGCACCAACCTGTACCAGGATCTGTTCTTCAGTGGCGGCGTCAAATTCCAGTACGCCCCGACCAGCCTGTTCTTCATCGAGCCGGCCCACAGGTTCAGCCCCACCTTCGTGCCCGGGATCATGAACGTGATCAGCTGGTTCTGCGTGCTGGTGACGGCAGCGCTGGTTTTCGCCATCATCCATCACCTGTGGTCGCGGTCCCCCGATCGTGCGCCGCTGACGAACGCCAATCGTGCACTGCTGGCGATCGGCTCCCTGACCGGCACTCTGCTCTTCTACCCGGTCGTCAAGGCCTGGGACCTGGGCCAGGCCCAAACCCTGATCAACATGTTGGCCGCCGCTGCGCTGTATGCGTTGCTGCGCGGCAAGAACGGACTGGCCGGCCTGGCGATCGGGCTGGTTTGTCTGTTGAAACCGCAGCTGGCGCTGTTCCTGCTGTGGGCCCTGATTCGCCGCGACTGGCGGTTCTTCAGCACGCTCACCGCCACCGGGACCATCGGAGTGGCGCTATCGATCCAGCGCTACGGGCTGTCGAACCACCTGGGCTATGTCGACGTGCTGTCGTTCCTGAGCCGCCACGGCGAGTCGTACTACCCCAACCAGTCAGTCAACGGGACCCTGCACCGCTTCTTCCAGACTGCCAACAGCATCAAGTGGGAGCCGAGCGGCTTCCCTCCCTACGACGCCAGGGTCTACCTCGGTTCGGTGATCGCCATGGCCATCTTTGTCGGGTTGGCCTTGATCGTCACCGCGCGGCCGGCGAACGAGCCGGAGATTGTGGCGCTTGATTTCTCGATCGCCGTCGCCTGCTTCACGATGTCGTCGCAGATCGCCTGGGAGCACCACTACGGAGTGCTGATGGGTGCCTACGCCCTGACGTTCAGCCTGATCGTGCTGCGGCTTCGGGGCAGGACGCGGGTGGCGATGATGGTCGTCACGGTGCTGAGCTGGCTGTTGGCGAGCCAGTACTGGCCGCTCACCACGCGACTGGTGGACACCCGGGCCAACGTCCTGATGTCCTACCTGCTGATCGGGGGCACCATCTTCGTGGCGGTGATGGTGGTGTTGCGCCGGCAGCTCACCCGAGCCGTGCCGGCGTCCGCCCCGACTGCTGAGGTGCCGAGCCGATCAATGGCAACAATGGACGAGCCTGCCTGGCAAGAGGACAACCAGCCCCCCAGGCGCCCCGCTCGCGCGCTGCCCGAGCCAGACGCTGCCGTCGGCGCGCCGGCTCAGGGCTCGGGCCAGACGTCCTCAGCCTGAAAGTCTGACGCCACATCCCCACGGGTTGACGCGGCACCGAAGGCGAAGAATTTCAGCAGCAGGAACGTAACCGGGACACCGATGATGGCGGCCAGTGTGAATGCCACCAACTTGTGCCACCCCAGCCAGTTGAAGAAGACCAGAACACACAGGTTCTGGATGAGGAAATTGGGCACGTAAGAGACGACGAACCGCCAGTAGCGGCTCAGTGACAACCGGGTGGGGAACACGAATCGGCTGTTCAGCAGGTACGAGATGGTCAGCGCCACCGCGTAGCCGGCCACGAAGGCCACATTGGCGTTCAGCAACAGCGAAAACAGGTAAGCAAACAGGACGCCGTTGAAGGCGTTGACGACGCCCACCACCAGGAACTTCGCGAAGCTGGGAGTCAGAAACTGCCGCACCAGCCGCGCCGGCCAGGTCTCATGCTCCGGTGCCGATGGCAAGGTTCCTCCACATGCGGCGGGGGGGCGGGGTCGGGGCCAACCTATCACCGGCAGTCAGCCTGCCCCGAGACAGACTGCGCCCAGGCGCTACTGCGTTTCGTCCTGGTTCTCGAAGTCGGCGGCCGGGAAACGCAGCATCAGCGGCAGCGTGCCGTCGGTCAGCGACATCACCGTCGCCACGGTGATCATCACCCGGGCCATCAGGTACCGCTCGCGATCAAGGCGCTGGCTGGGCAGCGGCAACAGGGCGTCCGCCATCTCCCGGCAACGCCAGAAGTCATAACCGAACGCCTGCCTGCCCTCGTGGTCGGCGGCGAACCGGTTGGAGGCGAACGTGGTGTGGGGCACGAAGTTGACGAACAGGGCACCCTCGTTGTGGGCCCCTTCCAGCACCGACACGCAGCCGGGCGCCAGTTCCTCGAGCATGTCCAGAACCGCCCCGCGATCCTCGAAGTAGGCGTCGTCCCGGCTGCGCAGCACCAGCGCGGCGCCGAGCACCCGCAGATAGTTGTCGCGCACGAAGAGTCGCCCAGCAGCGCCCGCACGACCCGTTTGTGGTCCTCGACCAGCCTCGGGTCGGTCATGGTCTCCAGAATCTCCTTGAGGCCGTCGATCGCACCGCAGCCCACCTTGCCGGCCTGCCCGAGATCGTCACGGTGCCCGCCCGGAGAGAACCCGAACCGCAGGTAGTCGAAGATCATGTCCTGGGCGTCATGCTTGAAGGTGCCACGGGTGAGGTCGTCGGTGTCGACGCCCAGACGGTGCGCCAATGCGCCGCCGGCAGCGCCCCCGGGCACCTGCGGGCCCAGATGCACCTCGTCGAACCGGGGGTCGTAGCGGCCGTCGATGCAGCGGGTGGGCGCCGTCGGGATTGGTCGGCACGAAGTAGTCATCCAGCGCGGCGCGCAACTGCTCGGCGTCAATCGACTGATCGGCGACGGACAGCAACCCGGGCCAGGGTTGGTGCGCCAGCCGTCCGAGATAGACGACGGTTGCGGGGGCCGGATCTCGATGGTGCATGGGACAATGGTGAACCCGGACGGCAAATGCGTACAGCCGAACCGCCCCTTGGCCGGCCGGCCCAGCACAGCTGTCCCACTGCACCGGCGACCATCGGCAGGAACCGCACCGACATGAGCGACTTGCACGAACCCCAGACCTGCGACCCTGATCAGCAGGGACCGTCCCACGTCGAGGGGCACGACCGCGAGCAGGCCGCGTCCAGCAGTGTCCGGCTGGCCATCGCCTTTGCCGTGACGGCCACGATCCTGGTGGCCGAGATCGTCGGCGCCTACCTCACCGACTCGCTGTCACTGCTGGTGGACGCCGGGCACATGGTCACCGACGCGGTGGGGCTGGCCGTCGCCCTGACGGCCAGCCGCGTGATGCTGCGCCCACCCACCAAGCGCCACACCTGGGGGCTGCGACGCGTCGAAGTGCTGGCGGCCGGCGCGCAAGCCACCATCCTGCTCGGCGTCGGCCTCTACGCCATCGTGGTGGGCATCCAGCGACTGCTGCTGCCGCCCGACATCGCGGCTGGCGGGCTGCTGATCTTCGGCGTCATCGGGCTGGCCGGCAACCTCGTCTCGATCCTGGTGCTCAGTGGCCGCCGGGACGCCAGCCTGAACATGAAGGCGGCGTTCCTGGAGGTCGTCAACGACGCGCTCGGTTCGGTGGCCGTGATCGTCTCGGCGCTGGTGATTCATTACACCGGATGGGCCCGGGCCGACGCGCTGGCCGGCCTGTTCATCGCGGGGCTGATCCTGCCGCGGGCTGTTCGGATCATCCGGGACGCCGCCCGGATCCTGCTGGAGGCCGTGCCCGCCGGCCTCGACCTGGACGAGGTGAGCCAGCACCTGATGGCGTGCGGCGACCACGTGCTGCAGATCTACGACCTGCACGTGTCCCTGATGGACAGCAACATGCCGGTGCTGAGCGCCCACGTGGTGGTCGAGGACGAGTGCTTCCAGACCGGCCACGCCCCCGAAATCCTGCACGCGCTGCAGGCCTGCGCTGCCGACGACTTCGGGATCAACCACTCGACGTTCCAGCTCGAGACCGCGGTGCACGCCGCGCACCAGCAGCTGCACCAGGTCAAGCAGACCGGCCACGCCGGTCACCACCACCACTAGGGCGTGCTCCGTCAGGCGCGGCGACGCCGGGCCCTCAGGGCGCAGGAGGCAACGGCCGCTGCTCCCCGGCCGTGACCGGTGCCTCGAGCACGACCTCCGGCAGCGGCTGGGGGCAGGTGCCGAACGCGGTGAAGGCGGACGGGAAGTTGAAGGCGCGATTGAAGTCGACCTCGACCCGGGTGGGGTCGGTGACGTCGACGACGAGGCCCCGCCACTGCGCGGTGAGCTCGCCGTTGGTGGCGTCGTGGAAGCTGAGCAGCTGCTCGGTGCTGGCGGCGTCACCCATGGTGGCGAACGTGTACTGCCGGCCTGCCGCGGTGAACGTCAGTTCCCCGCCGAAACCAATGGGCTGTTCCAGACCCTGGTGCGAGGTCCGGACCTGCAAGGTGCGGGTCTGGGCGTAGGGAACGAAAGTGCCGGTCAGCACCCAGTCGGGGTCGTGGTCGAACGCCGGGACACCGTGGAACCCGATCAGGGTGGGGGCGTTCGCGTCGCGCACCCGCACGATGTGACGACCACCGCGCACAGCCACCTCGGCGACCAGCTCATCGTGACGCAAGCTGAAGTCCGACTCGTCCTCGTCCAGCTCGATCCGGCCGGTGCCCTCGATGCCGTTGCCGTTGACACTCACCCGGTCAGCCATGGTGAAGGTCGCCTCGACGACACCGTCGGCGCACCGCCACAGGCCCGGGAAATGCTGCAGGGGGGCGAACTCGGCGCCGAGTTCCTCGAAGCTGACCAGGCTCAACCAACCGGAGGGTTCCGCCAGGTCCTGGTTTCGCCCGGCGCGCCAGCGCCTCCATTCAGCCGCAGCGCAGCGCGCCGAGCGGCAGCGCCGCCATTGCGTCGCGTCGTGAGTGGTCATGTGCCGAATGGTAGGCCAGCAGCAGCCGCCTTCAGCCTGCAGCCCAATCTGTATCAGCCCGCGCCCTGTCGGGGGACAATTGGACCATGGCTACTACTGCATTCCTGGGCTCCCCCGTGCAGACCGTGGGCGAGCTGCCCGCCGTCGGCACCGCCGCCCCCGCCGTCGCACTGACCGGCGCAGACCTGTCCGACATCACTCTCGACGACTACCGGGGCCGTCGCGTCGTGCTCAACATCTTCCCGTCCATCGACACCGACGTGTGCGCCACCAGCGTGCGCACCTTCAACCAGAGGGCCGCCTCGCTGGACAACACCACCGTCATCTGCGCCAGCAAGGACCTGCCGTTCGCCCTCGGCCGTTTCTGCGGCGCAGAGGGCATCGAGAACGTGGTTGTCGGCTCGGCTTTCCGCACCGACTTCGGCGAGGCCTACGGTGTCACCCTGCTCGACAGCCCGCTGGCAGGCGTGCTGGCTCGCTCGGTCGTCGTCATCGACGAGGCCGGATTGGTGATCCACACCGAGTTGGTGCCCGAGATCACCACCGAGCCCGACTACGAAGCGGCCATCGCGGCCCTCGGCTGAGCCAACTCGTGCCCATCCGGTCGGGAACGCCCGTATGGGTGCTTCCCGACCGAATGCACACAAGTTGGACGACAGCCGGCCAGTGTGCAGTGGCATTCAGAGGTAGCCCAGCACGTCGGACAGCTGGGAGATCTGGCGCACCGGGCCCGGGGCGCGCCGGCCGTCCGGGTTGAGCCACACCGCGGGGATGCCCACCCGCTGGGCGCCCACGATGTCGGCTTCGTAACTGGCCCCCACATACAGCACCTGACCGGCGTCCAGGCCCAGTTTCCGCAGGGCCAGCTGGAACACCCACGCGTTCGGCTTGTAGGCGGCGGCCTCCTGGCTGGTGACGACCACGACCGGGCGCAGCCCGGCATGGCTCAACGTGTGCCACAGGGCATCGGTGTCGGAGTTCGACACCACCGCCACCGGCACCTTCACCTGACGCAACACCTCGCCAACCCCGGGCAGCACAGGTGCGTTCTGCCAGCGGTGGTAGAGCGGTGCCACCAGGTCGTAGGGGCGAAGCCCCGACTCGAACTCGGCGAGCGTCGCGGACAAGGTGGACAGCACCAACTCGTGCTGGGTCCGGAAGGTGTCTCCCCAGGCGTTCGGCAGCTGAGCGGCATAGGCCCGCGACCAGTACTCCAGCACCTGGCCGGCGTCTGCCTCGGCGTCGTCGGCCACCAGCCGGGCGACCGCCAGCCACGCCTCCTGGTCGTCCTCGAACACGGTGCCAAAACCGTCCAGCAGCAACGCCTCCACCATGGACGAACAGTAGCAATCGCCCAGGGCGCAGCGGTCGGGGGCAGGACGGAGTGAGGCTTTTGCCAGCTGCGAGCTAGAGTGATCCGTTGTGTCTGCCGCGGTGCCAGCCACCCCGGGGGAGAGTCTTCTGTCTGGCTAGGAGTTTTCATGGGTTCAATCCGGGTCGCCATCGTTGGTGTCGGCAACTGCTCGTCCTCGCTGGTCCAGGGCCTCACCTACTATCGCGACGCCGACCCCGCCGACCAGGTGCCGGGCCTGATGCACGTCGACTTCGGCGGCTATCACGTGCGCGACCTCGACGTCGTCGCTGCATTCGACGTGGACGCCGCCAAGGTGGGCCTCGAGCTGTCCGAGGCCATCAACGCCCCGCAGAACAACACCATCAAGATCTGCGACATCGCGCCCACCGACGTGATCGTGCAGCGCGGCGTCACCCTCGACGGTCTGGGCACCTACTACCGCGACACCATCACCGAGTCCGACGCCGCACCCGTCGACGTGACGCAGGTGCTCAAGGACGCCCGGGTCGACGTCGTCATCAGCTACCTGCCGGTGGGCAGTGAGGAAGCGGCCCGGTTCTACGCGCAGTGCTGCCTGGATGCGGGCTGCGCGCTGGTCAACTGCCTGCCGGTGTTCATCGCCAGCGACCCGGAGTGGGCCCGCAAGTTCACCGACGCCGGCCTGCCGATCGTCGGTGACGACATCAAGAGCCAGATCGGGGCGACCATCACCCACCGCGTGCTGGCCAGGCTCTTCGAGGAGCGGGGCATCCCGCTTGATCACACCTACCAGCTCAATGTCGGCGGCAACATGGACTTCAAGAACATGCTGGAGCGCAACCGACTGGAGTCGAAGAAGATCTCCAAGACCCAGGCCGTGACCTCCAACATCAGCCAGACCATGGATCCGCACGACATCCACGTCGGCCCGTCCGACTATGTGCCGTGGCTGCAGGATCGCAAGTTCGCATTCGTCAGGCTGGAGGGGCGCAACTTCGGTGACGTTCCGGTGAGCCTGGAGTACAAGCTCGAGGTGTGGGACTCCCCCAACTCGGCCGGCGTGGTGATCGACGCGGTGCGCGCGGCCAAGCTCGGGCTGGATCGGGGCGTCGGTGGCCCGCTGCTCAGCGCGTCGAGCTACTTCATGAAGTCCCCTCCCGAACAGCGCCCCGATGACGAGGCCTTCGCCTCCGTCGAAGGCTTCATCCGCGGCGACCTCGAACGCTGAGCAGCGGCCGGCACCGGTCCCCGTGTCGGCCGGTGCCGGCCGACTAGGCTCGACCCATGGCCCTGCACCTCGACCGGCAACGCGAGATCGCCGAGATTCTCGCCCGGAACGGCTTCTCGATGCTGGTCGCCGCCGCCGGCCTGACGCCGCGCAACTGGTTGGCCGCGCACTGGAAGTCAGACGCTCGCGCCGCCCTCGGCTCCGGCCAAGCCCACCCCGACGAGGCCATCCGCTCGCCCCAGATCGTCCGGCGCACCATTGAGCAGCTCGGCCCCACCTTCATCAAACTGGGTCAGATCCTGTCGACCCGCGCCGACCTCTTGCCGCCCGGGTTCCGCTCCGAACTGAGCAAACTCCAGGACGCGGTGCCCCCGATGCCGTCGCTGACCGCCCGGCGGCTGATCGAGACCGAGCTGGGCGCGCCCGTCAGCGAGCTGTTCGCGGCATTCGACGACGTGCCGCTGGGTGCCGCCTCGCTGGCCCAGGTGCACGCCGTCACCCTGCACAACGGCACCAGGGCAGTCGTCAAGGTGCAGCGCGAGAACCTCACCGAGATCATCGAGGCCGACCTGGAGATCATCGGTGGCATCGTCGACAGGCTCAGCGACCGGTTCCTGCACCTGCGGGCGCTCGGCCTGTCTCAGCTGCTGTCCGAGTTCGACGAGCAGCTGCACGAAGAGATCGACTTCGTCAAGGAGGGGCACAACGCCGAGCGGATCGCGGCCAACTTCGCCGAACGCGGCTCGCTGCACGCACCCCGGATCTTCTGGAAACTCAGCACCCGTCGGGTACTGACCGAAGAGCTTCTTGAGGGCATCAAGATCAGCGACGTCGAGGCGCTGGACCAGGCCGGGATCAGGCGTGAACGGCTGGCGGTGCGGGCAGCCACCATCGTGCTCGACATGGTGCTGCAGGACGGCTACTTCCACTCCGACCCGCACCCGGGCAACATGTTCGTCGAGCCCGACGGCACGATCGCCCTGATGGACTACGGCATGTGCGGCAGCCTCACCGACGCCGAACGCGACCGGTTGATCGACTTGGTGATCGCCTTCGTGATGAACGATGCCGAGTCGCTGAGCACTGCCGTCCTGCACCTGGCTCCACCCCGCGGCCACATCGACGAACTGGCGCTGACCCACGACCTCAAGCACCTGCTCGACAATTACGCCGCACTGCCGCTCAGCGAGATCAGCATCAGGGCGGTGGTCACCGACGTGCTCGACATGGTCCGCAGATTCCGTCTGCGCCTGACCCGCGGCATCGCGACGGTCCTGAAGATGCTGGCTGAGATCGAGGGCACGGGACGCCAGCTCGACCCCGACTTCCTGATGGTCGCCATCCTGAAGCCCTACACCGCTGACCTGATCCTGGACAGGTTCCAGCCGTCCCGGCTGGCAGAAGACGGCGCCCAGACCCTGTTCGATGCGCTGCGGCTGGGCCGCGGGCTGCCCAGACAGCTGCAACGGATCCTCGACCGTTACGAACGGCAGGGCGTCACCGCGTCCATCGACCCGGCCGTGCTGGAGCCCTACGTCCGACGCGCGGAACGGCTCGGCAACCGGGTGATCGCCGGAGTGGTGCTGTCGGCGCTGATCACCGCCGTCGGCAACCTGGGCGCCACCGACAACCAGTGGCTGGCCAAGGCCCGTGGGCCTTTACTGGTGGCCGGCACCACGGCGATCGCGGCGCTGCTGGGTTTCGTGGGCAAGGGGGCGGCCCCCCGCGACCGTGGTTGATGCCCCCGGCAGGGCGTCCTGTCTGAAGCCTCAGCCCATGGTCAGCGCGCCCGGAATGTGCACCTGCAGGTTGCGACCGGTGTGGATGTCGCCCGCCACACCGGCGGTGAACACCCGCGGCTTCCGCTGGGCAGACGAAGCCAGCTCGCGCAGCAGCTCGGTCAGCTGCTCAACCCGGGCCCTGGTCTCCTCGAGCTCGACGTTCAGCTCCAGGATCCGGCGGATGCCGTTGAGGTTGATGCCCTCGTCCTGGGAGAGGTGCTGGACCAAGCGCAACTGGGTGACGTTGCGCATCGTGTAGCGACGCCCACGCCCCTTGCCGCGCTGCGGCACCACCAGGCCGAGCCGATCGTAGGTGCGCAGCGTCTGCGGATGCATGCCCGCCAGCTCGGCCGCGACGCTGACCGTGAAGATCGGCGCGTCGCGGTCGACGAGCTGCGGCAACTGGCCGGGCGCGTGCACGAAGTCCATCACCCACCCGCCAGCAGTTCGGTGCGGGGGTTCGGCTCGTTGGCCAGCTTGGCGTACTCCTCCAGCTTGGCCTTGGCGTCACCGCCGAGGTAGGTCGGGACGGCCACCTCGATGCTCACCAGCAGGTCGCCGGTCTCACCGTTCGACTTGTGAACCCCCTTGCCACGCACGCGGAAGGTGCGCCCGCTGGGGGTGCCGGCCGGGACCCGCAGCCGCACCGAGGGCCCGTTCAGGGTGGGGACATTGATCTCGGCGCCCAGCGCCGCCTCCGGGAAGGTGACGGGCACCTCCACCGTCAGGTTGTCGCCCTTGCGCCCGAAAACCTTGTGTGGGCGCACGTGCACGACGACGTAGAGGTCGCCTGCCGGGCCGCCGTTCTCGCCCTTGCTGCCCTTGCCCTTGATCCGGATGCGCTGGCCGTCGGTGACACCGGCCGGGATACGCACCTGCATGGTCCGCTGGGAGCGGGCACGCCCGGAGCCGTGGCAGACGTCGCAGGGGTCGTCGACGATCATGCCCCGGCCGTGGCAGTCTTGACACGGCTCGCTGATCGAGAACACCCCGCCACTCGTCGACTGCTGCATGCCGGAGCCCTGACAGGTGGGGCACACCCGCGGGCTGGTCCCGGCCTTGGCGCCCGTGCCGCGGCAGGCGGCGCAGGCGTCCTCACTCACCATCTGCATGCCGACCGTGGTGCCCCCCACCGAGGCGTCGAAGTCAATGGTGACCTCGCCCTCGACGTCGGCACCGCGGCGTGCGCTCCTGGTGGGACGCCGGGTCTGCGTCGGGGCACCTTGACCGAAGATGCTGCTGAACAGGTCGCCCAGCCCGGCGTCGCCGTCGCCCATGTTGCGGAACAGGTTGTCGGCACCGCCGCCACCGGGCGCACCCCCGCGCGGGAACCGGAACCCCCCGCCGCCGCCGAACAGGCTCCGTGCTTCGTCGTACTTCTTGCGCTGGTCGACGTCGCTCAGCACGTCGTTGGCCTCGGAGGCCTCCTTGAAGCGCTCCTCTGCCTTCTTGTCGCCGGGGTGCTGATCGGGATGGTTCTCGCGGGCGATCTTGCGGAACGCCTTCTTGATCTGCTCGGGCTTGGCGTCCTTGGAGACGCCAAGCACCTTGTAGTAGTCCTTCTCAAGCCAGTCCTTGGTGCTCATCTGCGCCCCCTTTCGGGTGTGTGGGTGGACTACTGGTTGGTTTGTTCGGGGTTGACGTCGCCGGCCGACTCGTCGGCCAGACCCTCAGCGGGCATGTCCTGGGAACCGGGGGCCACGACGGCCACCCGCGCAGGACGGATCAGCTGCTCGTTCAGCGCGAACCCGAGCTGGATCACCTGGGCGATCGTCAGCGGCGTGGCGCCGGGAACCGGCATCTGCATCAAGGCGTCGTGCTTGTGCGGATCGAACTCCTCACCGGCAGCACCGAAGGCCTCCAGACCGAACTTGCCGGTGATGCGCCTCAGCTCGTTGACGACTGCCTCGAAGCCGCCGTGCAACTCGCCCGCCTGCTCGGCCACGTTGATGGCGTCGAAAACCGGCAGCAGCTCGCGCACGACGGCCTCGACGCCCTTCTCGCGGGCGACCGACCGGTCACGGTCGACACGCTTCTTGTAGTTGGCGTACTCGGCCTGCAGCCGCTGCAGATCGCTGGTGCGCTCGGCGACCAGGGCTTCCAGATCGACAGGGCTTCCCTCAGGGCTGGGCGCGGCCGCCTGCCCCATGGGGGGCGTGGCCGTGGCCTGATCGTCGCCCGGTGTCCGACCTTCAGCCGTGAATTCGCTCATTGCTCGTCTGTCTCCTGGTTGGTGTTTCCTGCAGTGTTGATGTTGCTGCTGGCTGTCAGCCTGTCGTCGCAGTGCCGCGCGCAAGCATGAGCGGGGCGCCGCCGGCTGTGCCGATCGACGCCCCCGATGCCCATGCGGTGTCAGTTCTTCTTGTCGTCGTCGTCGATGATCTCGGCGTCCACGACGTCGTCATCGGCGGAGCCGGAAGCCTCGTCAGGTGCACTCTGCTGCTGGGCCTGCTCGGCCTGCGCTGCGGCGTACATGGCCTGGCCCATTGCGGAGGCCTTCTCGTTCAGGTCTTCCATGGCGGCCTTGACCTCGTCGTCGTTGTTGGTGCCCTTGAGGGCTTCCTTCAACTTGTCGAGGGCCTGCTGGACAGGTGCCTTGGTGTCCTCGGGCAGCTTCTCTGCGTTCTCCTTGAGGAGCTTCTCGGTGCGGAAGGCCAAGCCGTCCGCTTCATTGCGCATCTCGACCGCTTCACGACGCTTGCGATCCTCCTCGGCGTGCGCCTCGGCCTCCTTGACCATGTCCTGGATCTGATCCTTGCCCAGGGCGGACCCACCGGTGACAGTCATGGACTGCTCCTTGCCGGTAGCCATGTCCTTGGCGTAGACGTGCACGATGCCATTGGCGTCGATGTCGAAGGTGACCTCGACCTGCGGAACACCACGCGGCGCCGGCATCAGGCCGGTCAGCTCGAAGTTGCCGAGCGACTTGTTGTCGCGGGCGAAATCGCGCTCGCCCTGGTACACCTGGATCATCACGGAGGGCTGGTTGTCCTCGGCCGTGGTGAAGACCTCGGAGCGCTTGGTCGGGATCGTGGTGTTGCGCTCGATGATGCGGGTCATCACGCCGCCCTTGGTCTCGATGCCGAGGCTCAGCGGGGTGACGTCCAGCAGCAGCACGTCCTTCACCTCGCCCTTCAGCACGCCGGCCTGCAGCGAGGCACCCAGAGCGACCACCTCGTCGGGGTTGACCGACTTGTTGGGCTCCTTGCCGCCCAGCTCCTTGACGAGGTCGTAGACGGCGGGCATCCGGGTGGAGCCGCCGACGAGGATGACCTCGTCGATCGCGGTGGTGCCCATCTTGGCGTCCTTGAGCACCGAGTTGAAGGGCTCACGGCAACGGTCGAGCAGATCCTGGGTGAGGCGCTGGAACTCGCTGCGGGACAGCCGCTCCTCCAGGTGCAGCGGGCCGGCCGGACCGGCCGTGATGTACGGCAGGTTGATGCTGGTCTCCTGGACCTGGCTGAGCTCGATCTTGGCGCGCTCGGCGGCTTCCTGCAGACGCTGCCGGGCCATCTTGTCCTGGGAAAGGTCGATGCCGTTCTTGTTCTTGAACTGGGTCACCAGCCAGTCGACGATCCGCTGATCCCAGTCGTCGCCCCCCAGACGGGGGTCACCCTTGGTGGCCTTCACCTCGAACACCCCGTCCGAGATCTCCAGCAGCGACACGTCGAAGGTGCCACCGCCGAGGTCGAAAACCAGCACGGTGTGGTCGATGTCACCCTTGCCGAGCCCGTAGGCCAGTGCGGCCGAGGTGGGCTCGTTGATGATCCGGTCGACGGTCAGCCCTGCGATCTCGCCGGCCTCCTTGGTGGCCTGACGCTCGGCGTCGCCGAAGTAGGCCGGCACGGTGATGACGGCGTTGGTGACAGACTCACCCAGGTAGGCCTCAGCGTCGCGCTTGAGCTTCTGCAGCACGAAAGCGCTGATCTGCTGCGGCTTGTACTCCTTGCTCTCGACCTGCACGCTCCAGTTGGTGCCCATGTGGCGCTTGACGGAGCGGATGGTGTGGTCGGGGTTGGTGACGGTCTGGCGCTTGGCGACCTCGCCCACCAGCACCTCACCACTGTTCGTGAACGCCACCACCGACGGGGTGGTGCGGGCACCTTCAGCGTTCGGGATGACGGTGGGCTCGCCACCCTCCAGAACGGCAATCACCGAGTTCGTGGTGCCAAGGTCAATGCCAACTGCACGAGCCATGTTTGTTTCCTTCTATTTTGTGACGGGCCATCTGGTTTGTGAAGGGCCATTGCGTGACGGGCCATTGCGTGACGGGCCTGGGTACTGCCCCAAGAATAGGGGTTGAGTCGACCAGACTCAAGTTCAAAGTTGAGCAGTTCAGACTCAACCCGGGTTTGGCGAGGGTTGCCACCGCTCACTCCCGGGGAGTCCTAGGCTCGGGCTGTGACGAACAAGCAGATCCAGGAAGCCATCCGCACCGAACTCGAGGTCGTGGCGGAGTTCTCCGCCGCCCACGAGGTGCGGCGCCGGACGAACTTCCTTGCCGACTACCTGGTGGCCAGCGGCTGCAAGGGTTACGTGCTCGGCATCTCGGGCGGCGTCGACTCGACCGTCGGTGGCCGGCTCGGCCAGCTGGCCTGCGAGCAGGTCCGTGCTGCCGGTGGCGACGCCACGTTCATCGCGATGCGGCTGCCTTATCACACCCAGCGCGACGAGACGGACGCCCAACTCGCCCTTGATTTCATCCGCGCCCACGAGGAGATCGACGTCAACGTCGGGCCTGCCTCGGACACCATCTGGAAGGAGATCAGCACCAGCGGCGCCGCACCCAACCCGCGCCTGCTCACCGACTTCGCGCTGGGCAACGTCAAGGCCCGGATGCGGATGATCGCCCAGTTCGCGGTGGCCGGGGTCCGCAACATGCTGGTCATCGGCACCGACCACGCCGCTGAGGCGGTCGTGGGATTCAACACCAAGTTCGGCGATGGGGCCGCCGACGTGACACCGCTCTTCGGCTTGTCGAAGCGTCGGGTGAAAGCCCTCGGTCGACATCTGGGCGCGCCCGAGGCGCTCGTCCAGAAGGTGCCCACTGCCGATCTGGAGACCGACAAGCCGATGCACCCCGACGAGGTGGCGCTGGGAGTGTCGTACGAGGACGTTGATGACTATCTGGAGGGCAAGGACATCCCGGCTGAGGCCGAGAGAGCCATCCTGCGCTGGTATCGGCGCACCGCCCACAAACGGGCGCTGCCGGTGACCACCTGGGGGTTCGAGCAGGCCCAGCTCGCCGACCAGCTGCTGCCTTTCTGAACAGGTTGCGGTCCCTCAGGAGTCCGTCGAGCCGTTGCTCTCTTCCTGGCAGTCCGGACGCTCCGTCACCGCCTTGCCGCAGATGCGGGTCACCCGGTTGAGCGTGTTCATGGCGATGGACACCCAGGCCACCGCCGACATTTCTTCGGAGTTCAAGGCCTGCGCGGCCGGAGCGTACGCGACGTCGAGCACGGGCTTGGTCGGCAGCTCGGTGATCAGCTCGGCGATCGTGAACACCGCACGCTCGAAATCAGTGAACAGCGTCGTCTCGGCCCAGCTGGACAGCACCGTCAGGCGTTGGGCGGACTCGCCCGCGTCGATGGCCCGCTGAACATGGACGTCGATGCCGCTGGGGCAACGGTTGCGCATGGACACCAGCACATTGACCAGCTCGATCGTCTTGTGCTCAAGCCCGGCATCCAGCGCAGCCTGCCGTGCGTGCTCCGCACACAGTCGTAGTTCGTCGGCCAGCTCGGGGTGCTGCTTGTCGATCTGCACGCGGTTGCTCACAAGGATCTCCTGACGACGTCGGGTGGGGCACCTTCGGTGGCCACCATAGTGGACCCCACGACTGCCGTTCGAGGGGACAGTCCCCGGACAACACGGCACACATCGTCGCGACCTCACAGCCGTCTCACAGTCAATCCACAGCGGGACGTCGGAATCGGGTGCCAGAGTTGAGGTATGGCCGCTCCCGTCACCCAGCCCGAACAGCTCGCCCACCCCGACGGCTCCCCGATCAGGGTGCTGTGCGTGGATGACGAGCCGAGTCTCACCGAGCTGTTGGCGCTGGCCCTGCGCTACGAGAGCTGGGAGGTGACCACGGCGGGCACCGGCTCGGAAGCCGTCCGGCTGGCCCGCGAGGTGCGTCCCGACGCCGTGGTCCTGGACATCATGCTGCCCGACTTCGACGGGCTCGAGGTGATGCGCCGCATCCGGGCAGAACAACCCGACGTGCCCGTCATCTTCCTGACCGCCAAGGACGCGGTCAATGACCGGATCGGCGGGTTGACCGCCGGTGGCGACGACTACGTCACCAAACCGTTCAGCCTGGAGGAGCTGATCGCGCGGCTGCGGGCATTGCTGCGCCGCTTCGGCGCCATCAGCCGCCGTGCCGACCCGGTGCTGGTGGTCGGCGACCTCACCCTCGACGAGGATGCCCACGAAGTCACCCGCGGCGGCGCCGAGGTCAAGCTCACCGCCACCGAGTTCGAGCTGCTGCGCTACCTGATGCGCAACCCCAAGCGGGTGCTCAGCAAGGCCCAGATCCTGGATCGGGTCTGGAACTACGACTTCGGTGGCCAGGCGAACGTGGTCGAGCTCTACATCAGCTACCTGCGCAAGAAGATCGACGCCGGACGCAGCCCCATGATCCACACCCTGCGCGGCGTCGGCTACGTGCTGCGCCCAGCAGTCGACTGAGTGATGACCACCCCGCGCCCGCCCGAACCGGGCCCGTTCGCCAAGGGCACCCTCGGCCGCCAGCTCGTGGTGCGAGTGGCGATCCTGGTGGCCGCCGTGACGCTGCTGCTGGCTGCGGCCACCACACTGATCGTCCGGCAGATCCTGATGGACGGTGTCGACGGCCAGCTCAACGCGTCGGTGGGCATCACGGACGCACCAGACCGGCCGCACCCCCAACCGCGTGGTGTGGCCGCGGAGTCGATCGAGATGACCGGCATCGTCGTCGATCTGGGCGACGGTCAGACCCAGCTCAGAATCACCGACAATGCCCTGCTCAAAGCGGGGACGGCGACTGCCCTGACACCGGGACAGCAGCTGGTCATCGCCAGGATCCCGGCGGATGGGCAGCACCACAGCGTGGCAGTGCCCGGGTTGGGCGAGTACCGCTTCGTGCACGTTTCTGCCGGCGCGGCGCAACGCTGGGTCGGCATCCCCACCGCCGATCTGGAGCGTGCCCTGCGCAACCTGACGGCCATCGAGGCGGCGCTCGCCCTGCTGGCGCTGTTCGGCTCGGTGCTGATCGCCCGGGTCGTGGTGCGCAGCGCGCTTCGGCCGTTGAACCGCCTGGCCCAGACCGCCACCGAGGTCAGTGAGTTGCAGCTCGACAGGGGCGAGGTCGAGCTGGCCACCCGGGTGCCGGATTCGGATGCGCAGCTTGCCAGCGAAGTCGGACGCGTCGGCGTCGCCTTCAACCGGATGCTCGACAACGTCGAGGATGCCCTGGCGGCCCGCCAGCGCTCGGAGACCCGGGTGCGTCAGTTCGTCGCTGACGCCAGCCACGAGCTCCGCAACCCGCTCGCCGCGATCCGCGGCTACGCGGAGCTGACCAATCGCGATGCGGCCAGCCTGCCGCCCGGCACGGCCTTCGCACTGGAGCGGATCGGTGCCGAGTCCAGACGAATGAGCAGCCTGGTGGAGGACATGCTGCTGCTGGCGCGCCTCGACAACGGCCGCAGCACCGACTTCGTCCCCGTGGACGTGGTGGAGGTGGTGCTCAACGCCACCAGCGACGCCCGGGCGGCGGGCCCGCAACACCAGTGGACGCTGGACGTGCCCGACACCCCGGTGCTGATCAGCGCCGATGCGAACCAACTCCACCAGGTGATCACCAACCTGGCGTCCAACGCTCGCAAGCACACCCCGCCGGGCACCCGTGTCGAGATCAGGGTGACGACGGCGGGTCCGTCGGGTCCGGGCGGTCAGGCCGTGATCACGGTCACCGACAACGGCCCGGGCATCGACCCCCAGATCCTCGACCACGTTTTCGAGCGGTTCGCCCGGGCCGACAGCGCCCGAGCCCACGGCGCCGAGGCCAGCACCGGGCTGGGCTTGGCCATCGTCGCTGCTGTGGTGCACGCCCACGGCGGGGTCGCCGGCGTCGAGTCCGTTCCCGGGCGCACCTGCTTCACCGTCCGGCTGCCGCTGATCGACCAGGGCTGCGCCGCGCCCAGTGATCAGGAGTAGCGATGCCCCCAGCCATCCTGGCAAGCGCACCCGGTGAGCGACGCATGCATTAAGTTCTTCCCATGCTGCTGTCAGATCGCGACATCATTGCCCAGGTGCAGGCCGGACGGGTTTCACTCGACCCCTGGGATGCTGCCATGGTGCAGCCCTCCAGCGTCGACGTGCGTCTCGACAAGTTCTTCCGGGTGTTCGAGAACCACCGCTACCCGGTGATCGACCCGGCCGAGGACCAGTCCGAACTGACCCGCGAGGTCGTGCCCCCCAGCGGCCAGGCCTTCGTGCTGCACCCCGGCGAGTTCGTGCTCGGCAGCACCTACGAGTACGTCAAACTGCCTGACGACATCGCCGCCCGCCTGGAGGGCAAGAGCTCACTGGGACGACTCGGCCTGCTGACGCACAGCACCGCCGGCTTCATCGACCCCGGCTTCGAGGGCCACGTCACCCTTGAGTTGTCGAACATGGCCACCCTGCCGATCAAGCTCTGGCCGGGCATGAAGATCGGCCAGTTCTGCTTCTTCCGGCTCAGCAGCCCGGCCCAGCACCCGTACGGCTCCGCCGGCGCCCGCAGCCACTACCAAGGCCAGCGTGGGCCCACGCCCAGCCGTAGTCACCTCAACTTCAGCGTCAAAGAGCTCGACTGAACGGCACTGAACAGCTGCTCGTGCTCAACAGATCGGCCCGGCTCCCTTGGGGGAACCGGGCCGATCTGTTCGTCGCAACGTGACTACTTGGCTGCGTTCTTCTCGTTGAGGGCCGACTTGGCCGCGGCGAAGCGGGCGATCGGGACCCGGAACGGCGAGCAGGAGACGTAGCTCAGGCCCGCGGTCTGGAAGAACGCGATGGAGTCGGGATCGCCACCGTGTTCGCCACAGACACCGCACTTCAGGCCGGGCTTGGCTGCACGTCCGCGCTCGACACCCATGCGAACGAGCTGGCCGACGCCGTCCACGTCGATCGAGGCGAACGGGTTCTGCGGCATGACGCCCTCGTCCACGTACGCGCCCAGGAAGCCTGCCTCAGCGTCGTCACGGCTGATGCCCAGGGTGGTCTGGGTCAGGTCGTTGGTGCCGAAGCTGAAGAAATCGGCGTACTCGGCGATCTGGTCGGCGATCAGCGCAGCGCGCGGAAGCTCGATCATGGTGCCGATGGTGTACGCCAGTTCCTTGCCGGCCTTGGCCAGCTCATCCTTGACGGCCGCGTCCACGATCTCGCGCTGCTTCTTGATCTCGGTCTGCAGGCTCACCAGCGGAATCATGATCTCGACACCGACGGTCTCACCCTCGCGCTCCAGCACGGCCAGAGCGGCGCGGACGATGGCGCGAGCCTGCATGTCCGGGATCTCGGGGTAGAGCATGGCCAGACGGCAGCCACGCGTGCCCAACATCGGGTTCTGCTCGTGCAGGGCCCTGACCTCTGACAGCGTCTTGCGCTCGGCAGCCAGCTGGGCTGCGTCGCCACCGGTCAGCTCCAGCGCCTGCACCTTGAGGCTCTGCTCGGTGAGGTTGGGCAGGAACTCGTGCAGCGGCGGGTCGAGCAGCCGGACGGTGACCGGCAGCCCCTTCATGGCGGTGAAGATGCCTTCGAAATCGACCTGCTGCATCGGCAGGATCTCGGCCAGCGCAGCGGCACGCTCCTCGCTGTTCTGGGCCAGGATCATCTTGCGGACGGCCGGCAGCCGGTCCTGAGCCATGAACATGTGCTCGGTGCGGCACAGGCCGATGCCCTCGGCGCCCAGCTCGCGGGCCTTGGAGGCGTCAGCGAAGTTGTCGGCGTTGGCGCGCACACCCATGGTGCGTACCTCGTCGGCCCAGCTGACGACCTTGGTGAAGTCCTCGTTGATCTGCGGCGGCACCAAGGGCAGGGCACCTGCGAAGACCTGGCCGGTGGAACCGTTGATGGTCAGGAAGTCGCCTTCCTTGAAGACGGTGCCGCCGATCTCGACGGTGCAGGCTTCCATGTCGATCTTCATCGACGCACCCGAGACGCAGGGCTTGCCGAAGCCGCGTGCCACGACAGCCGCATGGCTCGTCATGCCGCCGTGGGCAGTCAGGATGCCCTGGCACACGAGCATGCCGTGGATGTCGTCGGGGGTGGTCTCGAAGCGAACCAGCAGGACGGGCTCACCGGCAGCGCCCCACTCGGCGGCCTTGTCGGCGTCCAGGCAGATCTTGCCCACGCCGGCACCGGGCGAGGCAGCCAGCCCGCTGCTGATGGCAGGCTCCTGATGGCTGGGGTCGATCGCCGGGTGCAGGAGCTGATCGAGCTGGGAGGGCTCGATGCGCATCAGCGCCTCTTCCTTGGTCAGGATGCCCTCTTCGACCAGGTCGCCGGCCACCTTCAAGGCGGCGGCTGCGGTGCGCTTGCCGTTGCGGGTCTGCAGCATGTAGAGGACACCGTTCTCGATGGTGAACTCCATGTCCTGCATGTCCTTGTAATGCAGCTCCATCTTCTTCATGGTCTCGAGCAGTTGGTCGTAGGCCTCGGGCAGCACTTCAGCCATCTCGCCGAGCGGGCGCGGGGTGCGGATGCCGGCCACGACGTCCTCGCCCTGGGCGTTGACCAGGAACTCGCCGTAGAGCTCCTTGGCGCCGGTGGCGGGGTTGCGGGTGAAGCAGACACCGGTGGCCGAGGTCTCGCCACGGTTGCCGAAGACCATCTGCTGGACGTTGACGGCGGTGCCCCAGTCGCGGGGGATGTTGTGGGCCTTGCGGTACACCTCGGCGCGGGGGTTGAGCCAGCTACGGAAGACCGCGCTGATGGCGCGGTACAGCTGCTCGCGAGGATCGGAGGTCCACTCGCCGCCCAGCGCCGTGTTGCTGATGACCTTGAACTCCTGGACCAGCGCCTTCAGGTCGTCGGCGTCCAGATCCGTGTCCAGGTCGACGCCCTTGTCCGCCTTGGCCTTGGTGAGGGCGTCCTCGTACAGGTGGGGCGCGACGCCCTCGACAACCTCGCCGTACATCGAGATGAAGCGCCGGTAGCAGTCCCAGCCGAAGCGCGGGTTTTTGGCTTCTGCGTTGATGGCCTCCACGGTTTCGTCGCTGATACCGAGGTTGAGGATGGTGTCCATCATGCCGGGCATCGAGGCCACGGCACCGGAACGGACCGACACCAGCAGGGGCTTCTGATTGCCACCCAGCTCACGCCCGGTGCGCTGTTCCAGACGCTCCAGGGCGGCGTCGACCTGGCCCTTGAGCCCTTCGGGCCACTCGTTGTTGTTGTTCATGGCTGCGACGCAGGCCTGCGTCGACACGGTGAAGGCGTCAGGAACCCGAACGCCCGCGCTGTTCATCTCAGCGATGCCCGCGCCCTTGCCGCCCAGAATGGGCTTCATCGAGGCATTGCCCTCGGACAGGTCATAGACGTACTTTTCGGTCACTTGATGTTCTCCGATCTGACTGCCTTGAGCAGTCGCAGTGGTCTTGTGGTACGCGTTGGCATTTGCTCGGGCGAGGACGTGTACCCAATAGCAGCGCTGCCTTTGGCCACATCCACTTCAGTGTAACTGCACGAGGCCCCTTCAGCACATATTCACAACTGCTGACAACCGACTCTGCCAAGGACGGACAGCAGCCGCCCGGCGGCTCCCGGCTGCTCCGTGGCCACCAGCCCTCGCAACCCCGGGAAGCGGCGGCGAAGATCGGTTTCCAGCCGATGCCGCAGGGTCAGACCGCGAGCCGGACAGGTGGCGCAGGCGCCGCCGAACGTCAGCTCCACGTAGCCGTCCTGCACCCGGGTGACCTGCGCCCAACCACCGTGGGATCGCAGGTATTCGCCCACCGGGCCGGCCAGGGTCTGTTCGACGGCCCGGGCCAGCACGGCTTCATCTCCCGCGCCGGTGTCCTGGGCTGCCAACCAACCGTCCGGCTGCTGCAACGCGGCCAGCAACGCGGTGCGCACCCGACCGCCCAGCAAACGCCAACGGGCCCGCCAGTCCGCGGCATCCAGGGACGGGTCCCCGGCAAGGGTCACCAGCACTGCGTCCGGCTCGACCTGCACGAAAAGCTGCCCGTCCGCCAGCATCCGGCCCAGCTCGCCGGGTGCCGCTGCCACATCGCCCACCAGGTGCAGCGACCCGGCCGGCACCACCCAGCGCAGCGTCGCCGGCTCGTCGGTGGCCTCGGGGTGCAGGGGGGTGATTGCACCGGCTGCAGGCTCGGCGCCCGTGCCGCCCGCGCGGGTCACAGCAATACCGCCACTCTGCGGCGGGTCACAGCAATACCGCCACGATGTGACGGGTGGCGAAGGCCAGCACCCAGGCCAGCGCAAACATGTAGGCGAAGGCGATCGCCGGCCACTTCCAGGTGCCCGTCTCACGTCTCATGGCAGCCACCGTCGCCATGCACATCAGGGCCACCGCGTAGAACATCAACAGTGCGGCGACGGTCGGCGAGGTGAACACGGGTTCCCCCGCCCGATCACCCTCGGTCCACACCATCGTGGCCAGGTTCGCCTGCGGATCCTCGGGGTCCGCGGCGGCAGAGATCTGCCCCATCGTCGCGACGAACACCTCGCGCGCGGCCAGCGACGACAGCACCCCGACGTTGACCCGCCAGTCGAAGCCGAGCGGCTCGAAGACTGGCGACATCGCGTGGCCGATCTCGGCTGCGAACGAGTTCTCGACGGTGAAGGCGGCCACGGCCGCCTCGTCCCGGACGTCAACGCCGGCGGCAGCCAACTGGGAGTCGGAGTGCAGCGGGAAGTTGAGCAGCACCCACAGGACCGCGGAGGCCGCCAGGATCACGGTGGCGACCTTGCGCAGGAACGCCTTGCAGGAGTCCCAGACGCTGAGCCCGACGCTGCGCAGTGAGGGCAGCCGGTAGCTGGGCATCTCCATGTAGAACGGCAACTGGTCACCGGTGCGGCCGAGGAAGGTCTTGAAGGCCCACGCGCTGAGCATCGCGAGCAGCGCGCCGAACAGGTAGAGGACGAACATCACCAGCCCCTGGGCGCCCAACGGGCCGACCCTGATCTCACTGGGGACCAGCATCGAGATCAACATCACGTAGACCGGCAGCCGGGCCGAGCAGGTCATCAACGGAGCGCCCATCATGGTGGCGATCCGGTCCTTGGCGCTGGGCAGTGAGCGGGTGGCCATGATTCCTGGCACGGCGCACGCGACGCTGGACAGCAGAGCCACGAAGGCTCGGCCCTCCAGCCCGAAACGGCCCATCACCCGGTCCATCAGCAAGGCTGCCCGGCTCATGTAGCCGGTGCCTTCCAGGAGTGAGATCAGCAGGAACAGCAGGGCGATCTGGGGCAGGAAGACCACCACGCCACCGATGCCGCCCAATAACGCGTCACCGACGAAACTGGCCAGCCAACCGACCTGGATGTGCGCAGCTGCCAGCCCCCCGAGCCACCAGAAGAACCCTTCGAACCCGTCCTGCAGCGGGGCTGCGAGGGTGAAGATGGTCTGGAAGAACGCGAACATCACGGCGAAGAAGATCAGGGTGCCCCACAGCGGGTGCAGCAGCAGGTTGTCGATCCTGCGGGTGCGCTCGTCGACGTCGGGCAGCTGGTAGCCACTGGCCTGAAGCACCGACGTCGTCCAACCATGACGCTCGGCGGGGTCCAGCGGCGGGGGCACCGCGGGCGCCTGCCACGACTGGTACCCGTTCATCAGGGCGCGCAACGTCGCGACGCCGTCGGAGTTGCCGGCCACGATCGGGACAACCGGCACCCCGAGCGCCCGGGACAACCCGTCGACGTCGACGCGGCCACCACGGCGGGCAAGTTCGTCTGTCATGGTGAGCACCACACAGGCAGGCAGGCCGGCGTTGAGCACCTGCCCGACCAGCCCCAGGGAGCGGCCCAGCGTGGTGGCGTCGATGGCCAGGATGATGGCGTCGGGCGTGGCGACAGAACCCTCACCGGGGTCCAGCACCTCGGAAACCACCAGCTCGTCGGGGCTGATCGGGTCGAGGCTGTAGGTGCCGGGCAGGTCTTCGACCAGCACCTGGTGGCCAGCGTTGGTGTCAGCAACCCCTTCGTACCGGGTGACGGTGACCCCCGGGTAGTTGCCGGTCTTGGCGCGCAGGCCGGTGAGGGCGTTGAACAGCGTGGTCTTGCCGGCATTGGGGCTGCCCACCAGCGCGAATCGGGTGGCGTGCTGCTCGACGGTCAGCCCGCCCGCGACGGGGGCCGGGTCGTGGCAGGTCACCGCGCCACCTGAACGAAGACATCGGCGGCTTCGGAGCGGCGCAGCGCGATTTCGTAGTCGTCGAGCCGATAGACGTGCGGATCACCCAGCGGGGTGCGGTAGATCGTTTGGACCTGGGCTCCGGGCAGGAACCCGAGGTCGAAGAGCCGCCGGGCCGTCCGTTCCGGCAGATCTGTGGCGAACCCCAGCACGAGGGCCTTGCTCCCTACCGGCAGAGCCGCCAGGGTGGTCGTTCCCTCGTGGGGCTGGTCAAAAACTGTCATCACCCGCTTTTCGAGCTCCGACGCGATACTTGACATGCTCGTGAAACCTCCCCGCCTCACCGAATATTTGCGCAACAGTACCATTTCGATATTCGGCCTTCCAGAGACCCGGGCGGGGACCGCTAACATCTCCCCATACCCAGCTGGCTTGAACCCCGGCGCCAGGAGGCAGTGATGGACCCCGTCGACCGGATCATCGTCGATCAGTCACCAGGACACGCCCGCAAGCTGTTGATCATCGACTCCCCGGGGCTGGCGGAGGAGGCCGGCAAGGTCGCCGGCACCGTCTCGGTGTGGTGTGACGACCTGCGCGCCCGCGCCGGGGTGCCCAGCGCCTTGCTGGTCAAGAACCTGGACGCCGCCATGTTCGCCGACGTCGACCTGGTCTGGCTGAGGCTGCCGAAGGGCCTGTCGGCGCTGGACGAGTACGCCGAGCTGATCGCCAACAATGCCTCCCCCGACGTGCAGGTCATCGCCGGCGGCCGGGTCAAACACATGACGCACAGCATGAACGAGGTACTGCTGACCCATTTCGGCCAGGTCACAGCCAGCCTCGGCCAACAAAAATCCCGGGTGCTGCGGGCTGCGCTGCCCTTCCGCTGCGACCCGACCTGGCCCCGGGCCAAGGAGCACCGGGCGCTGGGCATCACGCTGGTGGCGCACGGTGAGACATTCGCGGGCAACAAAGTCGACCCTGGTACCGCCCTGTTGATCAAGCATCTGAGCAAGGTGCCCGGCGGCGACCTGCTCGACCTGGGCAGCGGCAACGGGGTGCTGGCCACCCTGTTGGCCCGCCAGTTGGGCGCCCACGACCATCCCGGCACCAAGAGCAGGGCCCGCGTGCACGCCGTGGACGTGTCCTGGGCCGCCTGGGACGCCACCCGGCTGACGGCCAAGGCCAATCGGGTGCAGGTGGACGCGCGGCTGGCCACGAACCTGGACGACTTCGCGACCGCCAGCCTCGACGCGATCGTCAGCAACCCGCCGTTTCACCGCGGCGTCGCGAAGGACTCCGAGCCGGCCATGTCGATGTTCGAGGACGCGGCCAGGGTGCTGCGGCCCGGCGGGGAGTTCTGGTGCGTCTACAACTCACACCTGCCGTGGAAGGCGAAGCTGACTGAGCTGATCGGCACCACCCGGGTGATCGAGCAGAACACCGGTTACACGCTCACCCTGTCGGTGCGCCGCGGCCGGATCTCTCCGCCACCCGCCTAGCAGCTCTCGAACAGCCGGCGCAGCACCCTAGTGCCGAACCTGACCGCGTCCACCGGCACCCGCTCGTCCACGGCGTGGAACATCGAAGCAAAGTCGAAGTCGTCCGGCAGCTGGAGCGGCACGAAACCGTACCCGGCGATGCCGAGCCGGCTCAACCACTTGTTGTCGGTCCCGGCTGACAGGCAGTACGGCAGCACCACGGCGTCGGGATCCTCACACAGCAACGCTTGCCGCATGGCGTCAAAGAACTCGGCATCGTGCGGGGCGTCGACTGCGGGGCCGATCTTGTCCACGATCACCTCGCAGTGCTCTCCGGCCAGCTCGCGAATCGTGTCCAGCACCAGGTCCAGGTGGCCGGGCAGGAAACGGCAGTCGATGGTCGCCTCAGCGGTGGAGGGGACCACGTTGCCCTTGTAGCCGGCCTGGAGCACGGTGAAACTGGCCCCATCGCAGAGGCTGCCCGCCACGAAGCGGCTGGCGCCGCCCAGCAGCGGCACCAGGCTGCCCGCGTCGCCCGGGCGCACGCCGGTGATGTCCGACACTGCACTGAACAGTTCCTGCACGCTGGCCACGTACTGGCAGGGCCACACGTACGAGCCGATCCGGTTGATGGCCTCCGCCAGCCGCACGATGGCGTTCTCGTCGTTGGGCAGCGAGGCGTGGCCGGCCCGGCCGACGGCCCGCAACCGCAGCCAGGCGAAACCCTTCTCGGCGGTCTGCACCAGGTAGGCGCGCCGGGTGCCCGAACCGTCCGCCAGCGGCAGCGTGATCGAGTAACCACCGACCTCGCTGATGGCCTCGGTGCAGCCCTCGAACAGCTCCGGATGGTGGTCGACGATCCACTCGGCGCCGAAGGTGCTGCCTGCCTCCTCGTCCGCGAAGAAGCAGAACACCAGGTCGCGCGGCGGCAGAATGTGTTCCCGGGCGAGCCGGCGCAGATTGGCCAGCATCATGGCGTCCATGTCCTTCATGTCCACCGCGCCGCGGCCCCAGATCATCCCGTCGCGGACTTCGCCTGCGAAAGGGTCGCCCTGCCAGTCCTCGGCTGCAGCGGGCACCACGTCGAGGTGGCCGTGCACCACCAGGCCGCCGCGGGACGGATCCGCGCCCGTCAGCCGCACGATCACGCTGGCCCGACCGGGGGCACTCTCGATCAGGGTGGGCGCCAGCCCCACCTCACGCAGCAACCCCATCACGTAGTCTGCGGCAGCCCGTTCCCCCGGGCCGGGCACGTCAGGCCCGTAGTTGCTGGTGTCGATGCGAATCAGCTCGCAGGCGATGGCGACCGCCTCGTCCTGCAGGGCGCACAAGGCTTCGTCGGTCATGGTTGTGGTCATCGTGGCTCCCCTTGATTGCGTTCAGGCCAGCAGATCCCAGGCCATCCGTACGGCGATCACCACGAGGAAGACGGCGAAAACCCGCTTCAGTCGGGCCACCGGCAGCGAATGGGCGAGTCTGGCACCCAGTGGTGCCGTCAGGACGCTGGCACAGACGATACCCAGCAGTGCGGGCAGGTAGACGAAGCCGACCGACCAGGCGGGCAGCCCCGGGTGTCCGAGATTGGTCAGCGAGAACCCCAGGGCGCCGGCCACCGCGAGGGGAAAACCGACCGCCGCCGAGGTCGCCACAGCCCGGTGACCGGTCACGTTGCACCACATCAGGAAGGGCACCGTCAGCGAACCACCGCCGATCCCGGCCATCGAGGAGGCCACCCCGATACCGCCACCCACCGCAGCCAACCCGACCGGGCCGGGCAACTGCCGGGACGGCTTGGGCTTCTTGCCCGCCAACATGTTGAGCGAGACCAGGAACAGGAAGACCGCGAAGAACGCCTGCAGGAAGCCGGAGGAGAAAACCCGCGACACGATGACGCTGCCGCCGAAGGTGCCCAGCACGATGCCGGGCGTCATCCGCTTCACGATCGTCCAGTCGACAGCGCCGTGGCGGTGGTGGGACAGCGCGCTCGAGACCGAAGTGAAGGCGATGCTGGCCAGTGAGGTGGCCAGCGCCAGTTGCATGATCAGGTCGGCAGGCAATCCCTGCCGATTGAACATCAGCACCAACACCGGAACGATGATGGTGCCACCGCCCACGCCGAGCAGGCCCGCCAGCAGCCCGACCACCGCGCCCACTGCTGCGTAGATCAACAACACCGAAATCGACATGCGCCGCCCCCTCTGTGGCCAGTCTCCCAGAGGAAGCCACCAGCCGAACCCACCTGACCCCGAGCCACACCACAAAGCAGTGGGCACCAGCGTCAGCGCAGCCCGACGTCCCCCAGGTGGGCGAACACGTGACCTTGGGATCGCAGTTGGGCCAGGGCCGCTGCCAGCCCCTCGGCCGTAGCGCCGTTCGGCTGGTTCATGTGGGCGATGATGATCGAGCCGGGACGCGCCGTGCCCACCGCAGCCTTGACCTGGCCGGTGCTGAAGGTGGCCCCGCCGTCGCCGTTCACGTCGAAGTTGACCGGTATCTCGCCGAGCTCACGCACCAGCTGGGCGGCCACGTCGTCGTAGTGGGCGGTGCCGGAGCGGAAGAACCGCGGCGCCACCCCGGTGATGCGGGCCATCGACTCGTGGTTCTCGAACACCTCGTCGAGTGCCTCGGCAACGCTGCGGGTGCCCTGGATGCCGTAAGCCTTGCGCCCGTTCACCGACAGTGGCAGGTGCCGGGTGCCGTGGTTGGCGAGCTCGAACAGTGTGTCGCCGGCCAGCTCGTCGACGACGGATCGGTTGGTCTGGATCCATCGGGAGTTGAGGAACAGCGTGGCCGGGATCTGTTCGGCCCGCAGGAAGTCGATCAGGTCGGTGTCAACCCCGCTGCCGCTGGGCCCGCCGCACGCGTCCAGGGTCAACGCGATCGAGCGAGCATCGCTGCGCAGCACGACGCCGCTGGTCTCCAGACCCCACTGCGTCGGCGCCAGCTGCTGGTAGCGCCCCGCGATCGCCTCCAGGTCGGGTGCAGGGCTGGCTGACGAAGATGCCGGGCCGGGGGTGCGGGACGCGGTGGCGGTGCCCGTCGGGCTCGGCGAGGCCGTCCCGGTCGCTGGCAGCGAAACCACGGGCGTGGACGTGGACCCGCCCGTCGTCCCGCTGGCGCAACCGGCGAGCAGGCCACCGGCACCCAAGGCCAACACTCCCCCGACGAAGGATCGTCGCGAGGGGCCCCGGGCGCCGGTTGTCTGGCTCATGACTCCATCATGCCCTGCCGGCACGGTGGCACTAGAACGTCCGTGCGACCTCTGCCAGCTTGGCCAGAGCAGCATCCATGATGGCGTCCGCGTTGGCCGGGTCGTAGTCCATGCCCTCGGCCACGACTTCGCTGAAGTCCGTGACGCCGACGAACCCCAGCATGGTGCGCACGTACTGGCTGGCCGGGTCGTTGCCCTCGAACACGCCACCACTGGCCTGGATGTGCAGCGCCTTCTTGCCTTTGGCCAGGCCGACCGGGCGGCCGTCCTCGGAGTACGCGAAGGTCTTGCCGGCCACGCAGATCGTGTCGATCCAGGCCTTCAGCCGGGTCGGCACCTGCAGGTTCCACAGCGGGTTGGCGACCACGACCCGGTCCGAGCTGAGGAACTGCATGGTGTAGTTGTCGAACAGCGTGACCTTGGCCTGTTCGAGCTCGTGCAGATGAGTGAAGGGGGTGCCTTGGCGCAGCTGGTTCCAGCCGTTCAGCAGGTCGATGTCGATCTCCGGCACAGCCTGTTTGTAGAGGTTGATTTCCTCGACCAGGTCGTCGGGGTTGGCCGCGCGGTAGGCGTCCAGGAAGGCGTCCGTCAGGCGCATTGTGCGCGAGGCCGTCGAGTCGAGGGGATGAGCCCGTACCACCAGCAGCTTCTTCATGGGTTTCCTTGTTCGAAGTGGGTCAACAGTGCGGCAATTCTAGGAGCACGAAACGGCGCCTGCGGCCCTGTTCGCGCAGGGCCACATGCCGTGCAGCTGGGCAGGTGTCAGGGCCAGCCGCTAGCGTGTGGGCATGCCGCGTTTCGAACCGTTCAACGCCATCCACTACCCCGCCAGCGCCGACTTCGACGCCGTCATCGCTCCCCCCTACGACGTGCTCAGCGATGCCGATGTGGCCGGGTTGCAGACCCGCGATCCCCACAACATCGTCTGGGTCGACGTGCCGACCGGCGGGGACGACCGCTACCAGCAGGCTGCCCTGACGTTGCGCCGCTGGCTGAGTGCGGGCGTCCTGGTGCACGACGAGGTGCCCAGTTTCACGATCTACCGGATGCGTTTCACCGACGCCACCGGCACCGCCCGCGACATCGCCGGCGTGCTGGGTGGGCTCGAGGTGGTGGACGAAGGTGCCGGCGGAGTGCTGCCGCACGAGCGCACCACCCCCAAGGCGAAGACCGACCGACTCGACCTGACCCGCGCCACCGCCTGCAACACCTCGCCGGTGTGGGGGTTGTCGCTGGCGTCCGGTCTGACCCAGGCGCTGCAGGCGCCCGGCGAGCCGCTGGGGTCGCTGGTGGTCGACGGTGTCGAGCATCTGGTGGAGCGGGTCACCGACCCCGCCCGCATCGCGGAGATCTCCCGGATCATCGGCTCCGACGACGTGCTGATCGCCGACGGCCACCACCGCTACGGCATCAGCCGCAGCTATCGCGACGAGGTGCGGGCCGCCACCGGGCGCACCGACACCGCCGCGGAACTCGTGCTGACCTTCGTCAACGAGCTGGTGGCCGACCAGCTGTCGATCGAAGCCATCCACCGCCTGTACGACGACGTCAGCCTCGACCAACTGCGCGACGATCTGGGCAGCTGCTTCGACTTCGAGCCGGCCGAGGCCCCCACGCCCGCCACCCTGTCCCGGATGGTGGAGCTCGGCCGGCTGCTGTTGATGGCCCCGGACGGCTCCGCCGAGTGGCTGGTGCCCAAGCCCGGGGCCTTCGACGACGTCCGCGACATCGACGGGGCCTGGCTGGAAAAGGCCTTGGAAAGTTCGGCAGCCCAGGTGTCCTACCAGCACGGCCTGGACGAGATGCGGGCCGCGGTCGCCTCGGGCAAGCACGTTGCGGGCGTGCTGATCCGGCCGACGTCGCTGGACGAGATCATGCGCACCGCTCGCGAGGGTCTGCTGATGCCCCCCAAGAGCACCTTCTTCACGCCCAAGCTGCGCACCGGTCTGGTCATTCGCCCCACCGAGCCCCTGCCTGGCGACTGAGCGTCCCAACGGCAGAGCCCGCCAGGGCCCTTTACACCAACGGGTCCGGCAGCATACTTTGGCCCATCCCCCCGTGGAGGCAGCGTCGCAGCCGTCCCGGAAGAACGCATCAACCAGCAGGAGGAAAGATGGCAGGACGCATCGACCACGCCTCGCTCGCGAGCAAGGTCATGAGCGCCGAGGACGCCGCAGCGCTGATCTTCCCCGGGGCCTCGATCGGCTTCTCGGGGTTCACGGGGTCGGGCTGTGCCGCCGCGGTCCCGGTCGCGCTGGCCGAGCGCATCAAGGCAGCGCACGCGGCCGGCCAGGAGTTCAAGGTCGCCATGTTCACCGGCGCGTCCACGGTGCCCGAGCTGGACGGCGTGCTGGCTGAGGCCGACGGCGTGTCCTTCCGCACCCCCTACCAGTCCGACCCGTACATGCGCAACAACATCAACGCGGGCAAGACGCTGTACTCCGACATCCACCTGTCCCACCTGTCCCAGCAGATGATGGCGGGCTTCCACGGCCGCCTCGACTTCGCCGTCGTCGAGGGCATCGGGATCACGTCCGATGGCGAGCTGGTGCCCTCCACCTCGATGGGCAACAACCGGGCCTACCTGCAGTTGGCCGACAAGATCATCCTGGAGATCAACTCGTGGCACTCCCCTGAGCTGCTGGGGCTGGCCGACATCTACTACGGCCCGCTGGCAGCCATGCCGCCCAACCGCAAGCCCCTCCCCATCGTCGCCGCCGGAGACCGCATCGGGCAGGCCACCCTGCAGTTCGACCCCGCCAAGGTGGTCGCCATCGTCGAGACGAACAAGCCCGACCGCGGCAGCACCTACAAGGCGCTCGACGACGACTCCAAGGCGATCGCCGGGCACCTGCTCGACTGGTTCGCCCATGAGGTCAAGCACGGCCGACTGCCCAAGAACCTGTTGCCGCTGCAGTCGGGTGTCGGGAACGTCGCCAACGCGGTGTTGGCCGGGTTGAAGGCCGGGCCGTACCGGAACCTGACCAGCTACACCGAGGTGATCCAGGACGGCATGATCGACCTGATCGACAACGGCATCGTGGACGTCTGCTCCGCCACCTCGCTGTCGCTCAGCCCCGAGTTGGCCATCCGGTTCAACGAGGAAGCTGCCGAGTACCGCAAGAAGATCGTGTTGCGCCCCCAGGACGTTTCAAATCATCCCGAGGTGATCAGGCGGCTCGGCGTGATCAGCTGCAATGGCATGATCGAGGCCGACATCTATGGGAACGTGAACTCCACCCACGTCTCCGGCACCCGGATCATGAACGGGATCGGTGGTTCGGGCGACTTCACCCGCAACGCGCTGGTGTCGTCGTTCGTCAGCCCGTCGACGGCCAAGGACGGCGCCATCAGCGCCATCGTGCCGATGGTCAGCCACCACGACCACACGGAGCACGACGTCGACATCATCATCACCGAGCAGGGCTTGGCCGACCTGCGGGGTCTGGCACCCAAGCAGCGCAGCCGAGTGGTCATCAACAACTGCGCCCACCCCGCCTACCGCGCGCTGCTGCTCGACTACGTGGAACGGGCCGAGGCCCTGATGAAGCATCACACCCCGCACATGCTGGGTGAGGCCCTCAGCTTCCATCAGCGTCTCGCCGAGACCGGCACGATGATGGCTTGACGCCCTCCGGGCGAGGATGGCTTGACGCCCTCCGGGCGAGGATGGCTTGACGCCCTCCGGGCGAGGATGGCTTGACGCCCTCCGGGCGAGGATGGCTTGACGCCCTCCGGGCGAGGATGGCTTGACGCCCTCCGGGCGAGGATGAGCTAGAGCCCCACCGAAGCCCCTGGTTGTGGCCGCCACCCCCAGCCGGGGTGGCGGCCACAGCTGCGTTCGGTGACTGTGCGCTCAGCCCAACAGCAGGCTGCGCAGCTCGCTGACGGCGTCCACGACTGCCACCGACGGCTGCGCCCGCAGATCGCCGGGAGAACCGGCCCCCCAGGTGACACCGATCCCGTCGACGCCGCCACCGTGGGCAGCCTGCAGGTCGAAGACGGCGTCGCCGACGTAGGCGGCCTGATCGGGCGTGGCGCCCAGTCGCTCGACTGCCAGCAGCACCGGCGCGGGGTGCGGCTTGTGCTGGTCGGTGTCTTCCATGCCGACGGTGAGGTCGACGGTCACTGGCAGCTGTGCGATCTGCATGCTGCGGGTGGCCGACTTCCGACGCTTGGAGGTGGCGATACCGGTGACGATCCCGGCGTCGTGCAGCTCGAGCAGCAACGGGGTGATTCCGGGGAAGTTGGTCAACATCTCGGGCATCTTTTCGGCGCAGAACGTGAGATAGGTGTTCTCGAGCTCGGTGGCGTGGCCGGGTGATTCCCGGAGGAACGTCTCGCGCAGTGTCTGGCCGATCCACAGGACCGCCTCGTCGCGGGTGACCTGCCGGCCCTCCACCACCGCGAAGGCGTGCTGGTAGCTGGCCACGATCACATTGATGGAGTCGACCAGGGTGCCGTCCAGATCGAAAACCACCACTGGCCACCGTGGGCTGCTCATCGTCACCCGGCCAGCTTAGGTCAGGGCCCCAGCCCGGCATACAGCCGATGCACGAACGTAGCTCGTGTCCATTCGGTCGGGAAGGCCCGTATAGGCCGTTCCCGACCGAATGGACACATGTTGGAAAAGTGCCGGGAGCTGCTGCGGGTAGGCTGGGCGAGGAAGCCGAGCGACAGGAGGACGAGTGAGCACAGCGAACGTCCCGCAGAGCTCGGCGGACGATTCGGTGGCTCCGGCCCCGTCCTCCGGCGCAGCAGACGCAGGCCTTGGCGTCCCGCCCAGTGAGCCGATCGTCACCTTGCCGCCGATTGACGACAGCTTCCGCGGCGTCCGGGTCAGCGCCCGGACCGGCCAGCCCAGACGACACCCTCTGATGATCACGGCCAACGTCTTCCTGTACGCGGGCGCGATGACTGGTCTGGTCAGCTATGCGGTCTGCTGGTGGCAGGCAATCCACATGCACACCTGGCCCACCGCCAGCCGGCTGATCATGCTGATGAACCCCTCACCAGGCTCCCTGAAATCCGATCATCGCCGCGGTGCTGATGACGCTGGTCGCTCTGATCGTGGTGGCTGGTTCGTCCATCGCTGCCTTCCAGTCCTGGAACGGCCACCGGTGGAGCCGCTCGGTGGCGATCGGTGCGTTCGTACTCAGTTTCCTGGGGCCGCTGCTCAACCAGATCGCCTGGGCTGCGCCGCCGCTGGTGGCCATCGGGACGATCCTGTTGTGGCTGCCGCCCGTGGGCCGGTACTTCGAGAACTGGCAGCTTTTTCGGACGCCCGACCCGCAGCTTCGGGAGCTGGCGACCGACGTCAATTACGGACCGCTGCCGCGGTACCACTAGGGGGTAAACCTTGTCTTTCGCAAGCAGCCTGTGGAATCTGGTGGGCAACATCGCCCGCGACATGCTGGAGTCACAGCAGGCGTCGCAACGGCGCTCCCGACAGCGCGCCCGCGACACCGGTCGCTCGACCCGACGCACCACCGCCGTTCCAGCACAACGGCAACGGGCTACCCGGGCGACTACCGCGGCCTGCCGGAGTTGAGCTACGCACCGCGCTCGGACCGGTTCGCCGACCCCGGCGAGGTGGTCTGGGGCTGGGTGCCCTACGAAGAGGACCACACCCAGGGCAAGGACCGGCCGGTGCTGGTGATCGGCCGCGACGGGGGTTGGCTGCTGTGTCTGCAGCTCACCAGCCAGGACCACGACCGGGACGCCCGTCAGGAGGCGGCGGACGGACGCTACTGGGTGGACGTCGGCGTCGGCTCCTGGGACCGGCAGGGCCGGGCGTCGGAGGTGCGGGTGGACCGAATCGTGCGGATGGATCCCGAGCAGGTGCGCCGCCAGGGCGGGCGGCTGACCAAGGCTCGCTTCGACGACGTGGCCCGCGGCGTCCGCCGGCACTGCAACCGCTGACCCCGACTCACAACGCCAGCAGCAGGGGTGAGTGTCCATTTGTTGGCCAGCGGGCGCAGGCACCGCTAGACTCGTTTCCGCACCATGCGGGTGTAGCTCAATGGTAGAGCGTCAGCTTCCCAAGCTGAACACGCGGGTTCGATTCCCGTCACCCGCTCCACTCTGTCCGTTCTTTCCATTTTGTGCACACGGACAAGCCTCGATTCGCGGCTTGAGGCCGGTCAGGCCCGCAGCCGGTGGGCGCGGAACTGCACTACGTTGTGCACCCCCAGCAGCGTCCCGGACGCCTCCGTCGACTCGGTGAGCATGTCGCGCGGCGCCGGGTGCCAAGCCAGGTCGGCCAGGTAGGCCCGGTGCGCCTCCAGGGAGGCGATCGCGCATTCCAGCGGCTCACCCGTGACATCGACGGCGTGGGTGGGGTTGGGGTCACCGTTGACCAGGAACCAGGTCACGCCCCACTTGGGCAGTCCCTCGTCCTGGGCGAGCTCGGGGAAGACCCAGGTGTTGTCGGCATCGCGAATCGCGTCCAGGGTGGCCAGTCCAACGGCTCGATGGTCGGACTGGTTGAGGCCGTAGGGCGCCTCGACCGCCCAGGTTCCGGTGACCACGACGTCGGGCCTGAACTGGCGAATTCGCCGGGCGATGTCCCGCCGCATGGCCAGGGAGTACTCCAGAACACCGTCCGGGTAGTCCAGGATGGTCAGATCGCGGACGCCGACTGCGTTGCAGGCGTCGCGCTGCTCGGCCGCCCGCAGCGGTCCTGCCTCGGCCGGCGGCCGCTGCATGCCTGCCTCACCCGCGGTGAGCAACAGATAGGCGACCTCGATGCCTCGGCCGGTCCAGCGGGCCACCGCAGCCGACGTCCCGTACTCGTTGTCGTCCGGGTGCGCGACCACGCACAGCACCCGCTTGAAGTCGTGGTCGGGCAGGAACTCCACAGGTCCGGTCATACCCCAAGGCTAGGCGGCTCGACATCCCGGTGTCTGCCCTGATTCCCCGCCGGCGACTGGCCCGCGGCCGCCCCGGGTGCCTACGGTGGCTGTGTGACCATTTCGCAGACACCCGAACCGCAGGACAGCCCCATCGTCCGCGCCTCCGACGACGACCGCGACGCCGTGGCTGCGCAACTCAACGACGCCCAGGCCGACGGACGCCTGACCGCCGAAGAACACGCGGAACGCCTGGCAGCCACCTGGGCCGCCCGAACCCGCAACGAACTGAACGCCATCACCTGGGACCTCGGGCCGTCGACGCTGGTCGTCCCCCAGCAGTCCGACGCCGTGCACACCTACTCGATCTTCGGCGACACCAGGCGCGAAGGCACCTGGCTGTTGCCCTCGTACTTCTCAAACCTGACCATCTTCGGCGACACCAAGCTCGACCTGCGCGAAGCCACGTTCTCCGCGATGGCTGTCGAGATCAACCTCTCGGTGGGGTTCGGCGACGTCAAGATCTGGGTCCCCGACGGTGTCACCGTCGTCGACGAGACGATCAAGGTCCTGGGTGACGCCAAACTCCAGGGCCTGGCGCCCGCCCGGCCCGGCGCCCCCACCATTGCGATCAGGGGGTTCATCGTGTTGGGCGACCTTCGGGTCTACGGCTCGGGGCACAAGAGCTGGGCAGAAAAGCTCGGGCTGCGCTGACACCGGCAGCGCCCCGTTGCGGGCCACCGGGCCTGACTGACCTACTCTTGCCACGTGAATCTGTTGCTCGGCATTGACATCGGCGGCTCCGGCATCAAGGGGGCCCTGGTCGACCTCGACAAAGGGGCCTTGGCGTCGGCGCGGTTGCGCATCGAAACCCCGAAGAAATCGACTCCCGCCAACGTCGCCGCTGCGGTGGGGGCCATCGCGGACCATTTCGCCAAGGGTCTGGGGGACGGCCCCATCGGTCTGACCGTGCCGGCCCCGATCGTGCACGGTTCCGTACCGATGATGGTCAACCTCGACCAGCGGTGGAAGGGTCTGAAAGCGCGCGACTACTTCAGCAGCCGGCTGGGACGCCCGGTCATCCCCATCAACGACGCGGACGCGGCCGGCCTGGCCGAGGCCCGCTACGGCGCGGCTCGCAACGAGAAGGGCGTCGTCATCGTCACCACCCTGGGCACCGGCATCGGGGCGGCGATCCTCAATGACGGGGTGCTGCTGCCCAACACCGAGCTGGGCCATCTGGAGATCAAGGGCAAGGATGCGGAGAGCCAGGCCTCAGCGGCTTACATGGAGAAACACCACCTGACCTACAAGCGCTGGGCCAAGCGTCTGCAGGCGTACTACGCAACGTTGGAGAGGCTGTTCTGGCCGAACCTGTTCGTGGTGGGCGGTGGCATCAGCAGGAACCACGACAAGTTCCTGCCGCTGCTCGACCTGAACACCCCGATCGTCCCCGCAGCGCTGCGCAACGAGGCCGGCATCATCGGCGCCGCGCTGGCGGCCCGCGAGACCACCGAGGCGCCGCGCACCGTCCGGATCGAGCAGCCCGTCCCGTTGGCCCAGGCCGGCTGAGCATCCCGGGACGGGCCGCCCGTCAGGTCACATCCGCTCGGGGGCCTCGATGCCGAGCATGTAGAGCCCCTCGGCGAGCACCTTCTTGGTGATGGCGCACAGCGCCAACCGGCTGGTGCGCACGTCACCCTCGCTCTTCAGCACCGGGCACTGCTCGTAGAAGCTGGACAGCTGGCCGGCCAACTCGTACAGGTAGCCGCACAGCTTGTGGGGCGTCAGGTTGGTGGCGACCTCGTCGACGGTCTCGCCGAAGCGCGTCAGCCACAACGCCAGCTGTTGTTCGGCGAATTCGTCGAGGCGGGTCACCGAGCTGAACCCGATGCCCTCGGCCTCTGCCTTGCGCAGGATCTGGGACGCGCGGGCGTGCGCGTACTGCAGGTAGGGGCCGGTGTCGCCGGTGGTCTGGGTCATCCGCTCGGCGTCGAAGACGTAGTCCTTCTGCAGCCCGTTCGACAGGTCGGCGTACTTGATGGCGGCCAGCGCGATCTCGGGGGACGCGTGCACCTCGGCCTCGTCGAGCAGGTCGTCCAGGTGCACGGCGGTGCCCTCGCGGGTGCTGAAGGGCTTGTTGTCGGTGCCCATCACCATGCCGTAGCCGACGTGCTCGGCGGAGACGCGCTCGGGCAGGTAACCGGCCTTGCGGGCGACCTTGAAGACCCGCATGAAGTGGTCGTGCTGGCGGGCGTCGGTGACGTAGATGATGCGGTCGGCGTGCAGGTCCTCGACGCGGTGCCTGATGGCCGCCAGGTCGGTCACGTCGTAGCCGTAGCCGCCGGCGCTGTTGCGGATGATGGCGGGCGCGTCGTAGCCCTCGGCGAACACCACCAGCGCACCGTCGCTGATCTCGGCGATGCCGCGCGCCTCGAGGTCGTCGGCGATCCCCGGCAGCATGGCGTTGTAGCTGGACTCGCCGGCCACGTCGTCGTCGGTCAGCAACACGTTGAGGCGGCCGTAGATCTTGTTGAAGCCTTCCATGGAGACGTCGATCAGCCGCCGCCAGATGGCCAGGGTCTCCGGGTCGCCGGCCTGCAGCAGGACGACGCGATCACGCGACCTGTCGACGAACGCCTCGTCGGCCTTCAGGTGCTCGTTGGCGCGGCCGTACAGCTCCTCGGCGCCCGGCAGGTCGAGCGTGTCGAGGTCGAGGCCCTCGTCGATGATCTGCTCGATCAGCATGCCGAACTGGCGCCCCCAGTCACCGAGGTGGTTCTGCGGGATGACGGTGTTGCCCTCGGCGGTGAGCACCCGGTTGAAGCAGTCGCCGATGATGGTGGTGCGCAGGTGACCGACGTGCATCTGCTTGGCCACGTTGGGGCTGGAGTAGTCGATCACGACGCGCTGCGGCGCAGGATTGGGCGCGATGCCGCAGTGCTCGTCGGCCAACTGGGCGCTGACCGCCGCCGCCAGCACGTCGGAGCGCAGCCGGAAGTTGATGAAACCGGGACCCGCGATCTCGGGGGTTTCGCACAGGTCGGCGACGTCGAGCTGGTCGAGAATGCGTTGGGCGACGTCGCGCGGCTTGCTGCCCTCGCTCTTGGCCAGCCGCAGCGCCACGTTCGACTGGAAGTGGCCGAACTGCGGCTTGGTTGCCGGGCGCAGCTCCGGATCGATTCCGGAGACGGCCAGGACGCGTTCATTCAGTTGCAAGGGCAGGGACGACATGTCCGAATTGTCCCATGGGCCGCCGACACTGCCCAACCGGGGACAGTGGCCGGGACGGCCACCCCGGAATGGACGGCCACCCCGGAATGGACGGTCGCCGCGGATGGTTGGATTGGTGAACACACCGCACCCGAAGCACAGGAGAGCCATGAGCCCCACCAATGTCCCGCTGATCACCCTGCACGATGGGTACCAGATTCCCCAGCTCGGCTTCGGCACCTGGCAGATCGATGACAACGACGCCGCCGCCCGGGCCGTCAGCACCGCCCTGGAGGTCGGCTACCGCCACATCGACACCGCCGCCATCTACAAGAACGAGCGCGGCGTCGGGAGGGGGATCGCCGAGTCCGGCATCCCGCGTGACGAGCTGTGGATCACCACCAAACTGTGGAACAACCAGCACCGGAAGGCGGACGCGCGGGTGGGTGTCGAGGCCGCCCTGGACCGGCTGGGCCTGGACTACCTCGACCTGTTCCTGATCCACTGGCCGGCCACGGTGCGCTACGGCGACAGCTACATCGAGGCCTGGGACGCGCTGCAGGACTTCCAGGCCGAAGGTCTGGTGCGCTCCATCGGTGTCTGCAACTTCCTTCCCGAGCACCTCGACAAGCTCAACGGGGCCACCCCGGTGCTCGACCAGGTCGAGCTGCACCCCACGTTCGCCCAGGTGCCGCTGCGCGCCGATCTGGCCAGGCGCGGCATCGCAGTCCAGTCCTACAGCCCGTTGGGCACCGCCCACGACCTCGACGATCCGGTCATCACCGCCGTCGCCGACGACCTGGGCAGGTCGACCGCCCAGGTGATCCTGCGCTGGCACCTCCAGCACGGCTTCATCGTCATCCCCAAGTCGGTCACCCCGGCACGCATCGCCGAGAACTTCCGGGTCTTCGACTTCGAGTTGAGCGATGCCCAGATGGCTGCGTTGGACGGCCTGGACGCCGGCAAGCGAGTGAACGCCGACCCACTGACGGCCGAGTTCTGAGCAGGCTGAGGGCTTGGCAACCGGCAGGGGCCGGCGCCGGCGTTCTCAGGCCAGCGCCTCCCTGACCTCGTCGCTGCGGGTTTCGGTGGGCACCGCGCGGTTCGTCAGCCAGTCCCCGACGAGTTTCAGGTCACCGCCGACCTCGCGGGCCTGGTAGCTCCAGTAGCGCGCGTTCCTGGCCACCGAGTCGTCGCCGACGCCGATCGCGTCGACCCCCACGAGCCGGCAGGAGGCAACCGACCGGGGCACGTGGTACAGCTGGGTGACGACGGTCAACCGGTCGACGCCGAACACCGTCCGAGCGCGCACGCAGGAGCTGAAGGTGTCGTCGCCCAGGTGGTCGAGCACGATGGCGTCCCGCGGCACGCCCTGGGCGACCAGGTAGTTGAGCATGACGGACGGCTCTGAGTAGTTGGCCTCGGTGTGGCCCGACACGATGATGACCCGCACCTTCTCGGCGCGGTAGAGGTCGCGCGCGATGTCGAGGCGGCCCTGCAGATAGCTGGACGGCTGCGAACCGCGGATGCCGGCGCCCATCACCAGGGCCACGTCCCGGGCGGGGGCGTCGTCGACGGTGTGGACGCGGCCCCAGGTGAGCGCCTGGACGAACAACCAGGGCCCGCCGACGCCCAGCAGCGCCAGCCCGAGCAGGACGAGCATCGCTACCCCTACCTTCCGCAACGAGCCACTCCCTTCCCCACGAGCCACCCATGGTGACACACCCGCCCAAGGCACCGGACGGCGAAGCGGCCGCACCAGAGGATGGTGCGGCCGCTCGTCAGGGGTTGTCAGCGCCTACTTGCGGTGCTGGCGGTAGTAGCCGATCAGGGCCTGCGTGGAGGCGTCCTGGGCGGCCAGCGCGGCGTCGTCGCCGGTGACGGCCGGGGAGATCTGGTTGGCGAGCTTCTTGCCCAGCTCCACGCCCCACTGGTCGAACGAGTCGATTCCCCACACCACGCCCTGGGTGAACGTGATGTGCTCGTAGAGGGCGATCAGCTGGCCGAGCACTGAGGGCGTCAGGGCGGGGGCCATGATCGACGTGGTCGGCCGGTTGCCGGGGAACACCCGGGCGGGCACGATCTCTTCTGCGGTGCCTTCGGCGCGCACCTCGTCGGCTGTCTTGCCGAAGGCCAGGGCGGCCGTCTGGGCCAGGAAGTTGGACAGGAACAGGGCGTGCACGTCCACGTCGCCGTCGCGCAGCGGGCGAGCCGGGGTGGCGACGGTGATGAAGTCGGCCGGAATCAGGCGGGTGCCCTGGTGGATCAGCTGGTAGAAGGCGTGTTGGCCGTTGGTGCCGGGCTCGCCCCAGAAGATCTCGCCGGTGTCGGTGGTGACAGGGCTGCCGTCCCAGCGCACCTGCTTGCCGTTGGATTCCATCGTCAGCTGCTGCAGGTAGGCCGCGAAGCGGTGCAGGTACTGCTGGTACGGCAGCACCGCGTGGCTCTGGGCACCGAAGAAGTTCACGTACCAGACGTTCAGCAGGCCCATCAGCGCAGGCACGTTGGACTCGATCGGCGTGTTGACGAAGTGCTCGTCGATGGCGCGGAAGCCGGCCAGGAAGTCTTCCCAGTTCGCCGGGCCGATGGCCAGCACCACGGACAGCCCCACGGCCGAGTCGACCGAGTAGCGGCCGCCGACCCAGTCCCAGAACCCGAAGGCGTTGTCGGGGTCGATGCCGAACTCCGCGACCAGCTTCAGGTTGGTGGAAACCGCGACGAAGTGCTTGGCGATGGCGTCCTTGACCGATGCCTCGGAGCCGTCGATGGCACCGGCAGCTTTCAGTGCGTCGAGCAGCCAGGTGCGGCACAGCCGCGCGTTGGTCATGGTCTCCAGCGTGGTGAACGTCTTGGACGCGACGATGAACAGCGCCGTCTCGGGGTCGACGTCGTGGGTCTTCTCGTAGGCGTCGGTGGGGTCGATGTTGGAGATGAAGCGGCACTCGATGCCGTCGGCCTTGTAGGGCTTGAGCGCCTCGTACACCATGACGGGCCCGAGGTCGGAGCCGCCGATGCCGATGTTGACGATGGTGGTGATCTTCTTGCCGGTGACGCCGACCCACTCGCCGCTGCGGACCTTGTCGGCAAAGGCGTACATCCGCGCCAGCACGGCCTGGACGTCCTCGGTGACGTGTTGGCCGTCGACCTGCAGGTTGGCGTCCTTGGCGGCGCGCAGGGCTGTGTGCAGCACCGAACGGTTCTCGGTGGTGTTGATGCGTGCGCCGCCGAACATGGCGTCCCGACGCCCGGCAAGATTCACCTGGCCGGCGAGCTTCACCAGGGCGGCCTTGACGTCGTCGGTGATCAGGTTCTTGGAGAGATCGACGTACAGGTCGCCGGCGGTGAAGGTGAACGTCTTCGCGCGGTCGGGATCGGCGGCGAACCAGCCGCGCAGGTCGGGGGCAAGTTCCTGGCGGAGGGCGGTGAGCTCCGCCCAGGCCGCAGTGGTGGTGGGATCAACCGGAGTTTCCATGGCCCAAGACTAGGCGTCCACGCTTGTGGATGGAGGGCAGTTTCGAGGAGCTCGGCCGTTTCCCGGAGCTCGGCAGGTTGACCGACAGCGACGTGGCCGCCCCCCGCGAAGGGTGGCGGCCACGTGGCTGGTGTGCAGGATGCGGCGGGTTGCGACGACTCAGAGGTACGGCACCGGGTCGGTGTAGTTGCCGTCCTTCTGGACACCGAAGTGCAGGTGACAACCGGTGGAGGTGCCGGTGGTGCCGACGTAGCCGATGACCTCACCGCGGCTGACCTGCTGGCCGGAGCTCACGCCGAACCGGCTGAGGTGCATGTACACGGTGTCGACGGAGCCGCCGTCGATCTGCACCATGTTGCCTGCGCCACCGGAGTAGCTGGCCATGGTGACCTTGCCGCTCTGGGCAGCCAGGATCGGCGTGCCACAGGCGTTGCTGAAGTCGACACCCTCGTGCATGCGGGAGGTCCCGTAGACGGGGTGGATCCGGTAGCCGAAATTGGAGATGATCGCCCCACCGACCGGACGCTGCAGGATGCCACCGCTGGCGGGCACGGCATCGCCGGCAGCCGGGTCGAGGACGCGCTGAGCGGTCTCGGGCTTGGCGGTCTCGCCCTGATCGGCGGCCTCGGCGGCGATCTCAGCGGCGGCACTGGTAGCCACGTCAATGCTCTCGGCCGACATGCCGGCGTCCGCTGTGGCGTCAACCTCAGGCTCCAGCGCGGCGGACACCGAGAGTTCCACGGCAGCAGGTGCCTGGGGAACCTCGACGCTGTTGACGGTGCCCCGAGCCACGGTCTGGCCGGTGCGGCCCACCGAGCGCGAGGTGACCGAACCGGTGTTCTGCTGGGCAACCTCGGCCTCGGTGATCACGGTGTAGCCCTTGGCGTCAGCAGTGCTGGCGGCGGCCACGCCCGGGCTGAAGGCGCCGATGCCGGCGACGGCACTCAGGGCTGCGGCCATCGGGAGCAGGAAGAGCCGATTCTTGCGGTTCTTGCTGGTCTTGCGGGTGAAGGTGCTTGCGAGCGGCGCCGAGATCGCGGGCGTTGCAACCGCAACTGCCTCGGTTGCCATGCGGCGCGCGGGCGTCCAGTCGTCCACGTCGTCGATGTAGCCACGAGCAGCGCGACGCGCAGCCGCGAAGGCTGCCTGGGTGGTGGCTGGGTTGATGTCCAGCTCCTCCGGCAGTGCCCTGCGTGCACTCATACAGTTCCTCATCCCACTCGACCAAGAGGTGCGGCTGGAGGGACCCCCCTCAACCTTTTCCTCAGTTTTCTCAGGTTAGCTTAAGGTCCTCGGACCCCCCTTCCAAATCGCCCAACCCGCGGACACGGCCAAAACCCCTCTCTCGCCGTGCCTGCTGCGGCGCAGGGAAGGCCTCGCCAGGCACTCCAGTGAGCGCATTCACACTTGTCAGGCCAATAATGCGGGCCGGTGGCGAGCTCCAGTCCACCTCCTCGCGAAACCGAACAGATGTACCAAAATTTTCTCAGAATTCGTTTCCGATTCTCAGGATTATTGCCACTTGCAGACCCTCGCAACCTTCCCCCGAACAAGCAGATCCCGCCCGCGGCCAGCCGCGGACGGGATCTGAGGATTCAGCAGGTTCAGCTGTTATCTGACGCTGACGTGGACGTGGTCGAAGTGGTTCTGGGTGATGGAGCCGCGGTCCGACATGCCCTTCCAGGCGCCCGTCGAGCTCAGCCAGATGCGCTGCTGGTAGATCACCTGGGTGACACCCAGTGCCTTGTGGTTGGCGATCAGGAAGTTGGCGACGCTGGTGCCGGTGGCGCCGGAAACCATGATGTCGACGGCCTGGCCGCTGCCGTGGTAGCCCGGGTCACCGGGGCGCACCCCGCCGTAGCTCTTGATGGACGGGAAGTTGGCGCACACCGCGCGGTGCGCCTTGATGGCATTGGGCACCAGGCCCGACTCCATGCCCGACCCGGACGCGCAGGCTGCCATGGACAAGCCCGCGGTTCCGGCGGCAGCGCCCGAGGCCGAAGCGGTGGGCACCACGGCCGTGGCGATCTCGGGCTCACGGGTCGGCAGCGGGTCGGCAACAACCGCCTCGGCAACTTCGGGCTCCGCAGTCTGGGTCACCTGCGGCGACGAGCTCGCTTCCGGCGCAGCCGTCTCAGCCGTTGCCGGCTCGGACTCTTCCTTCGACGCAGCCGCGTCGTCGACGGCCTCAGGCTGGGCCTGGTCGTCAGCGACCTGCTGGGCCACGACCACAGCGGGCAGCGCGCTGGCGACGGTTTCGTCGACTGACAGCGTCCCGTCGAGCACCCGCAGGGCACCGCCGCGGGACAGTTGGTCAGCCACCGCGGCGGCCGGGGTCACGGGGGTGAGCGGAGCCTCGGCGACTGCGGCGGAGGCGGAAATCGTCGACATCAGCAGGCCGATGCCGGCGAAGCTCGCCAGCAGCCCGATGCCACGCCGGCGGTTCCTGCTGCGGAAGTTCTCGACAATCCGGCGCGCCGGCTGCTGCACGAAAGCGACGGCCTCCGGCTCGACGGCTGCGCGCGAAGGCGCGGCCACGGTCAGGTCAAAGTCGAAATCTTCGTCAAGCAGTGCCCTACGCGCGGCCATTGGTCTCCCTGTCGGTCTTTCATGAGTGTCGAATGTCAGAGCCTGTTGCCGGGGGGCTCGCACCCCCGCAGCGCCCGACCCCGGGTGCCCAAACCTGAGCAATCCAGTGACGACTCTCAGAAAACTTTAAGGTTTCGGGGATTCTGAGTCAATTCCCCTGGCCCAACGACTCTCCGATCGTGCGGCACCGCGACCGCAGCACCGCCAGATCGTCCTTGCTGGCGGCCTCGATCAGCCCCGGCTGCGGGCACACCGCCACGACTCCGGCCCGCACCCATTCAGTCAGGGCCTCGCTGGTCATTGCCCCGCGGGCCACCAGTGGCACCCCGGCGGCTGCGGACGAGTAGGCGGCTGCACCCCCGCGGCGCACCAGTTGAGTGGGCCACACCTGGACGCCGGAGCAGCCCTGCCCCCACGCGGTCAGCGTCTCGTTGGGGGTGCAGCCGGCCAGCAGCAGCGCCACGCCGGCTGCCCTGATCACGTCGGCCACCGCCGGGTCCGGCACGTCCACCAGGACGAACGCCGGCTGTTGCGCCACGGCCCACTGCGCGTCCTCGACGCTGCGCACCCCCCAGACGCCGAAGGTGGCGCGCGCCCCGAACAGCAGCACCAGGTCGGCGGTGCCCCGAACGGGCCGGACCGGCAGCGCGAAAACCTTCAGGCCCTCCTGCACCAGCACCTCACAGGGCGCCACCAGGGCGGCCAGTTCGTCGTCGGGCAGCAGCTCGACGTGGCGGACGGTCAGCAGTGACTCGGGGAGTTCGGCGACACTCATGGCACCATCTTGGCGCAGCATCGGTGCGGCCAGGAGCCGGGGCCGAGCCGCGGCGCCGAGCCCGGTCGCCCTAGGATGGTCAGGACATGACCCAGACGCAGCCCACCCCGCCGGCCACGACGCGGACCCTGACCGACCGCATCCCCAGCGGAGCCGCCGCCCGGGACCCGGACGTGCTGTACGGCACCTTCGCGAACTGGGTCGACACCCTGGGGATCAGCCTGTACGACCACCAGGGCGACGCGCTGATCTCCGTCCTGGCCGGTGAGAACGCCGTGATCACCACCCCGACAGGCTCGGGCAAGTCGTTGATCGCCACCGGTGGCCACTTCGCCGCACTGGCTGCCCGCGGCCGCTCCTACTACACGGCGCCCATCAAGGCGCTGGTCAACGAGAAGTTCTTCGCACTGTGCGACATCTTCGGCGCCGACCTGGTGGGGATGGTGACCGGCGACGCGTCGGTGAACCCGGACGCGCCCATCGTCTGCTGCACGGCCGAGATCCTGGCCAACATCGCGTTGCGGGAGGGGGCCCGGGCCGACGTCGACCTGGTGATCATGGACGAGTTCCATTTCATCTCCGACCCCGACCGCGGCTGGGCGTGGCAAGTTCCCTTGTCGGAGCTGCCTCAGGCGCAGTTCGTCATCATGTCGGCCACCCTGGGCGACGTCACCGGGCTGGCCGAGGCCCTGACCCGCAGCACCGGGCGCCTGACGTCGGTGATCGGCGACGTGACCCGCCCGGTGCCGCTGGTGTACTCGTGGGCCCTGACGCCGATCCACGAGACCCTCGGCGACATCGTCCAGGGCGGCCAGTCGCCGGTCTACATCGTGCACCCCAGCCAGGGCGCGGCAACCGAGCAGGCCCAGTCGCTGATGTCGGTGAACCTGGTCAGCAAGGACGACCGGACGGCGATCGTCGAGGCGCTGCGCGAGGGCGGCGGGTCGCGGACCGGATTCAAGTTCGCGCCCGGCTTCGGGCAGACACTGGCCAAGCTGCTGCGCGCCGGAATCGGCGTCCACCACGCGGGCATGCTGCCCAAGTACCGGCGTCTGGTCGAACAGTTGGCCCAGCAGGGGCTGCTGAAGGCGATCTGCGGCACCGACACCCTGGGCGTGGGCATCAACGTGCCGATCCGCACCGTGCTGTTCACCCAGTTGTCGAAGTACGACGGCCGCCGCCAGCGGCTGTTGAAGAGCCGGGAGTTCCACCAGATCGCAGGCCGTGCGGGGCGGGCCGGGTTCGACACCGTCGGCTACGTGGTGGCCCAGGCCCCCGACCACCAGGTGGAGAACGAGCGGCTGCTGCGCAAGGCCGGCGACGACCCCCGGAAACTGAAGAGCATGCACCGCAAGAAGCCGCCGGAGGGCTTCGTCAACTACACCGAGGCGAGCTTCCAGAAGCTGGTGGAGTCGACGCCGGAAACCCTGCACCCGCGGATGCGCATCACCCATGCGATGCTGCTCAACCTGCTGCAGCGCGACCAGGACACCGGCGACGCGCTGGTGCACATCGTCGACGCTGCTGTCGCCGACCCGGGAGTGCGCGCCCGACTCTTGCGCCGGGCGGTGGCCATCGGGCGGTCGCTGCTGGCGTCGGGCATGGTGACGCGTCGCCCCTCCCCCACGCCCGGGGGCCGGCGCTACGACCTGTCCGAGGAGCTGCAGGACGACTTCGCCCTCAACCAGCCGCTGAGTGCGTTCGCGATCGCCGCCATCGAGCTGCTGGACCCCGATTCCGAGTCCTACCCGCTGGACGTGATCAGCGTGATCGAGGCGACCCTGGAGGACCCGAGGGCGGTGCTGGTGCAGCAGCAGTTCAAGGCCCGCGGCGAGACGGTGGCCGAGCTCAAGGAAGACGGCGTCGACTACGAGGAACGCATGCAGATCCTCGAGGACGTGAGCTGGCCCAAACCGCTGGCCGACATGCTGGACGCGGCCTACACCACCTACGCCACCACCCACCCGTGGATCGTGGAGCACGCGGTCAGCCCCAAGTCGATCGTGCGCGACATGATCGAGCGGGCCATGACGTTCGCCGAGTTCGTCGCCCACTACAAGGTGCAACGCAGCGAGGGCCTGGTGCTGCGCTACCTGTCGGACGCCTACCGGGCGCTGCGCCAGACGGTGCCCGAGTACGCGCGCACGCCGGAGTTCGAGGACCTGCTGGAGTGGCTCGGCCAGGTCGTCCGGATGACCGACTCCAGCCTGATCGACGAGTGGGAGGCGCTGACCGGGGAGAGCCGCGACGTGGTGCAGCGGCACGCCACCCAGGAGGCCAGGCCGCGGCCGCTGACCGGCAACCCGCGCGCCTTCCGGGTACTGGTTCGCAACGCGATGTTCCGGCGCGTCCAGCTGGCCGCCGACGACGACGTCGACGCGCTGGCGGCGATGGACGCCGCCGACCCGCACCGCAGCTTCACCCGCAAGGACTGGGACGACGCACTCGGGCAATACTGGGACGAGCACGACGACATCGGGCTCGACTCCGACGCCCGCGGCCCGAAACTGCTTGTCATCGAGGAGCTCACGGCGAGCGGGGACCATGGCCGGCAGTGGCGGGTGCGCCAGATCATCGACGACCCCGAGGGCAACCACGACTGGTCGATCCTGGCCACCGTCGACCTGGACGCCAGTGACGAGGCGGGTGAGTTGGTGCTGCATGTCGAGTCGTTCGGACGACAGGACGCCAGCTGATGACAGACAATGCTGATTCCGGACAACGAGGGTTGGCCGGGCCTGCACCGTAGACCCAAGGAGCGACGCCATGGAGCTTTCCAGCACCTCCATCACCCCGTACACCGCCATCCACCTGAAGTACTGCGAGCGCGGCGCCGGGGGCCAGAACGTCTCGCCGGCGTTGAGCTGGTCGGGCGCACCGGCCGGCACCCGCAGCTACGCGGTCACCGTCTTCGACCCGGACGCCCCCACGGGCAGCGGCTGGTGGCACTGGATCGTCTACGACATCCCCGCTGAGGCCGTCGAGCTGGCCGAGGGCGGGCCGCTCCCCGACGGTGCCAAGCAGGCCCTGAACGACTACGGCTACCGCGGCTACGGTGGCGCCTGCCCGCCGCCTGGGCCGCCGCACCGCTACGTACACACGGTGTATGCGCTCGGCGTGGACAGACTCGACGCGGACCCGGACGGCTCCAACGCCTCGGTGCGGTTCGCACTGATGGCCAACGTGCTCGACCAGGCCAGCCTCACCGCCACCTTCCAGAACAAGGCCAGCCGCTGATCCCTTGGGGTGGTTTGTCAGCCCGGACGCTCGATTGGAAACCGCCCACGCGAGTGTGCTAGCCTTTCCGAGCTGGGTTCTTCGGGGCCCGGATGCG
>CAVSPO010000012.1:0-300973 GCA_963730005.1 uncultured Actinomycetota bacterium | reverse complement strand
GCGCCGCCGGCGTCTCAGCTCGCAGGCCTTTGGGTACGCTCACCGCGACGACTGTCGTCGACCGCGGGGCGCGCCGGAACTTCTGTGAGAGCCATCAGCTTTGATTGCCCCGCACGGCTCCTTGGTGTGCCCGGCGATTCCAGACCCGCATCATGCGGTGAGGAGCTCACATGCTCAACGACAACGAATTCCCGACCGCTGAATCAGCGGTCGACGACACGCTCGACACCACGCCCGACCCAGCGACGTCCACTGCCCACGACGATCTGCCCAAGCCCCGAGCGGCCGCCGTTCCAGGACCCGCCCAGCCGGTCCTCCGGCGCCCGCTGAACCGCAGGCCTTGACGGCCCCCGCGGCGCGGCCGGCGGTGGAAGCTGCGGTGGAACGCCTCGCGGTGGAGTCCGGGGCCATGGTGTCTGAAGCCGCCACCAAGACTGCGCCAGCGGCTGCCGACGCGCAGCCTGAGGTGGCAACGCCAGGCGCCGAGCCTGCCGTCCAGGAACTGTCTGGGACCTCCCCTGGATACTCCACAGAGGTAGGGGCACCGTCCAAGCCGGCCACCCGTCGCCGTCGTTCGCCACGTGCCGTCAGCACGCCCACCGAGCCTGTTGAGGCGGAGACCAATGAGGGCCAGTCGGAGATCGACAGCGCGCTGGAAGCTGCAGGCAAGACCGTCCGCGGCACGCGTCGCCGCACCAACAGGACAACGGCTCGGAGGCTGGCGGGTACCCAGGAGTTGCCGACCGACGAGCATGGCGAGGTCTCCGTGCAGCCGTCCTGGACAGTCTGGCCGCCGCCATCGCCGGGGTGGCGGTCGACGAAGAGCCGGAGCCGGAATCTTCGGTGGAACCTGACCTGACGACACCAGACGACGTCGACCTTGATGACGAGGCTGGGAGCCTCGTCAGCGACAGAGGATGAGGACTCCGAGGGCGACGGTGACCGATCCACGCCGCCGGCGCCGTCGCCGCGGTGGGCGTCGTCGTCATCGTGGCACTGTCGGCGATGACGATGCCGACAGCGACGAGACAAGCGAGGACGGCACAGCTGAGGCCGCTGACGCGGCCGGTGATGAGGAGGGCGTCGAGACCGACGAGCCTGGCGAGATCGATGGCTCGCGTCGTCGTCGCCGTCGTCGTCGTCGCAGAGGTGAGGACACCGGCGGCTCCGAGGACGATCCCAGTGATGTGGTGGTGCGGGTGCGCGAGCCGCGCAGGCGCAGGACGCTGGCCGACGAGGTCACCGGCATCGAAGGTTCAACCCGGATGGAGGCCAAGCGCCAGCGCCGTCGCGAGGGGCGTGCCGCAGGGCGTCGTCGGGCCCCGATCCTTTCCGAGGCAGAGTTCCTGGCCCGCCGGGAGTCGGTGGACCGCCGAATGGTGATCCGCCAGACTGACCTCTACACCCAGCTGGCCGTGCTGGAGGACGGGGTGCTCGTCGAGCATTATGTCGACGACCCGGGCGTCGGCCGCGTCGTCGATCGGCAACATTTACCTGGGCCGGGTGCAGAACGTGCTGCCCAGCATGGAGGCGGCATTCATCGACATCGGCCGCGGCCGCAATGCTGTGCTGTACGCCGGCGAGGTGGACTGGGAGACCTACGGGGTCACCGGTGGAGATCGCAAGATCGAGCAGGTGCTCAAGAGCGGGAACACCGTGTTGGTCCAGGTCAGCAAGGACCCGGTCGGCGCGAAGGGCGCTCGTCTCACCGGCCACATCTCGCTGCCCGGCCGTTATGTCGTCTACTCCCCGGACGGGCACCTGTCCGGAATCAGCCGCAAGCTCCCCGAGAACGAACGGCAGCGCCTCAAGTCACTGCTCAGCAGCCTTGTTGGCGAGGACGCGTCAGTGATCGTGCGCACTGCCGCAGAGGGAGCCACCAAGGAGGCCCTGCGGCACGACGTCGAGAGACTGCAGGCGCAGTGGCAGGTCATCGAGAAGAAGGTGAAACTGGGCAAGGCCCCGCAGCAGCTGTATGCGGAGCCCGACCTGACCTTGCGGGTCGTGCGAGACCTGTTCACTGAAGACTTCAAGGAGCTGGTCGTCGCGGGCAACGGCGGCACCAACGACGCCTTCGAAGTGATCAACGACTACGTCACCCACGTTGCCCCGCACCTGGCCGACCGGCTCGTCAAGTGGGACCCGCAGAGCAATGGGGACCCGTTCGCGAAGTATCGCGTCGACGAGCAGATCGGCAAGGCATTGGAGCGCAAGGTGTTCCTGCCTTCAGGTGGCTCGTTGGTGATCGATCGAACCGAAGCGATGACGGTGGTTGACGTCAACACCGGCAAGTTCACCGGCACTGGCGGCAATCTTGAGGAGACGGTCACCCGCAACAACCTTGAGGCGGCCGAGGAGATCGTGCGGCAGCTGAGGTTGCGTGACCTCGGAGGCATCATCGTCGTCGACTTCATCGACATGGTGCTGCCCAGCAACCGCGAACTGCTGCTGCGAAGGCTCGTCGAATGCCTGGGGCGTGACCGGACTCGTCATCAGGTGAGCGAGGTCACCAGCCTCGGGCTGGTGCAGATGACACGCAAGAAGATCGGGACTGGCCTGGCTGAGGCATTCACCGAAGTCTGTGACCAGTGCGGAGGACGCGGGTATCTGCGTCACGACATTCCCGTTGATTCCCCAGGCCCCGGCTGACGGCGGCGAACGAGGTCAGCAGGGAGCCGGTCGCGAAAGCACAAGGGCAACGGCGGTGGCGGCAGTCGTCAGAACGGCCAGTCGGGCAAGCCTGGCGCCGACACCGAGCAGACCGACAGTCCCGGCGCAGTTTGACCCGGCACCGGGCGGAGACGTATTCTCAACCTTCGGTGCATCGTCCGCGGCCTCAAGCCGGGCGGTCACCCGCAGCGGATTGGGTAAGTCCCCGTGAAGCACCCGGTAAGGGCTTCGGCGGATGGGCTGGCCGATCGGTTTCCAATGAACGGAATGAACGACGACCGGGTTGCCCGGGAGTCAAACAGATGAGAGTGGGTCAGGCGTGTACGCGATCGTGCGCAGTGCCGCGGCCGCCAGTACAAGGTGGCTGTGGGTGACGTTGTCGAGATCAACAAGGTCACCAACGAGATTGGGAGCAGCCTCGAGCTGCAGCCGCTGTTGCTGGTCGACGGCGACGACATCACTTCGGACTCTCAGTCCCTCGGCAAGGTCAGCGTCACCGCTGAGGTGCTGGGTGGAGACCAAGGGCCCGAAGATCAAGATTTTGAAGTTCAAGAACAAGACTGGTTACGAGAAGCGCCAGGGGCACCGTCAGAAGTACACCCAGGTGAAGATCACCGGAATCAAGTGAGGCACTGACATGGCACACAAGAAGGGCGCGTCCAGCTCGCGCAACGGTCGGCGATTCCAGCGCGCAGCGTCTCGGCGTGAGCGTTTTGGAGGCCAGCTCGGTCAATGCGGGCGAGATTCTCGTCCGTCAGCGTGGCACTCACTTTCACCCCGGTGAAGGCGTTGGCAGGGGCGGCGACGACACCCTGTTCGCTCTCGTCGCTGGTGCGGTGGAGTTCGGCACCCGGCGCGGACGCCGCGTGGTGAACGTAACGCCACAGGCCGCGGAGTAAGCAGGACAATCAGCGTCGGTCACGGCCGGAAGATCATCCGATCTTCCGGCCGTGACCATTTCCGGGTACCGGGAACCACCGGCCCCAGGCCGGCAGCCGGGCGTCCGAGCGGGCGACCCAGCGCGGCTAGACTCGGTCTGTCCGGACCACGAAATGAGAGCAGCCATGGCTATTCCATCCTTTGTCGACCGCGTAACCCTTGAGGTCATTGCCGGTCGCGGCGGAAACGGCTGCGCGTCCGTGCACCGTGAGAAGTTCAAGCCGCTGGGCGGCCCCGACGGCGGAAACGGCGGGCGGGGCGGTTCGGTCATCCTGCGGGTGGCGGAGGGGCTGACCACACTCGTCGACTATCACCGCCAGTCCACGCGCAAGGCCACCAACGGTCAGCCGGGAATGGGTGACTACCGTCAGGGCGCCGACGGTGAGGACATCGTGTTGCCGGTGCCCGCTGGCACTGTGGTCAGCGACGCAGACTCCGGCGAGCTGCTCGCCGACCTGACCCGCAACGGCAGCGAGTTCGCCGTTGTCGAGGGCGGACGTGGTGGTCTTGGCAATGCGGCGCTTGCCAGCTCTGCACGCAAGGCACCCGGTTTCGCACTGCTGGGCGAGGAGGGCGAGCAACGCAGAGTCATCCTCGAATTGAAGGTCGTTGCCGACGTCGGTCTGGTCGGGTTTCCCAGTGCAGGGAAATCGAGCCTGATTGCCGCCATCTCGCGAGCCAAGCCCGAGATCGCCGACTATCCGTTCACGACGCTGGTGCCTCATCTGGGGGTCGTGGTTGCGGGCGACGTCACCTTCACCGTGGCGGACGTGCCGGGCCTCATCGAGGGGGCGGCGGAGGGCAAGGGGCTGGGGCACGATTTCCTGCGACACATCGAACGCTGCCTGGCGATCGTGCACGTCATTGATTGCGCCACGTTCGAGCCCGGCCGCGATCCGCTGACCGATCTCGACGTCATCGAGAACGAGTTGTCCCGGCACGGCGGGTTGGCCGATCGCCAGCGCCTGGTGGCCTTGAACAAGGTCGACATCCCGGACGCCCGGGATCTGGCGGAGATGACCATCGACGACCTTCGAGGTCGCGGTTTGCCGGTCTTCACCATTTCCACGAAGACCGGGGAGGGTATCAACGCCTTGGTCTACGCGATGGCGGATCTGGTGCAGCGCCTTCGCGCCGCCCGGCCGTCCGAAACGGTCGAGCCGGTGGTGATTCGTCCCCGGGCCGTCAACGAGGGGTCCGCCCAGTTCACCATCAAACGTCAGGGGGACGGCAGCGGTGGTTTCGTTTGGCGGGTTCGCGGTGACAAGCCGGAACGGTGGGTGGCCCAGACCGACTTCAACAATCAGGAGGCCGTCGGCTATCTGGCAGACCGCCTGAACCGGATCGGTATCGAGGAGGAGCTGCTCAAACTGGGCGCCAGCCCCGGTGATGCGGTGGCCATCGGTCGCGGTCAACATCCCGTGGTGTTCGACTTCGCCCCTCAGGTTGATACCGGTGCCGAGCTGTTGGCCCGTCGTGGCACGGACAACCGGCTCGACCAGCTGCGGCCGGCCGTGCAGCGACGCCATCAGCAGGACGCCGAGTATCACGCCCGGCGTGAAGCCTTGCTGGCCGAGCAGGGGGTCAGCGACTGGCGAGTGGCGAAGGCTCGCGCGCTGGCTGCGTTGGAGGATGAACTCGCTGATGATGTTGTGAAGCAGGAACGCCAGGCAGCCATCCGGGCTGACTTCGCGGAGGCCTTCGGGGAGGAGGACGAATGACGGCCCCAGGGCATGATTGGGACGAGTCGGGAGTGCGGGAGTCGGTAGCCGACGCTCGACGGCTCGTGGTGAAGGTCGGCTCGTCGTCGATCAGCACGGCGCAGAGCGGCCTCGATCTGGACAAGATGGCCATCCTCGTGTCGGCGCTGGCTGCCCGACACGGGCTCGGCCGCGACGTGATCCTGGTGTCGTCAGGGTCGATCTCGGCGGGGATGGCTCCGCTGGGTCTGGTTCGTCGGCCCCGGGACCTCGCCCACATGCAGGCAGCGGCCGCAGTGGGGCAGGGGCTGCTCGTGCAGCACTACGCGGAGTTGTTTGATTCTTACGGGATCATGGCGGCCCAGGTGCTGCTGGGGGTGGCCGACTTCACCCGGCGCGACAATTACGCGAACGCATTGCGCGCCTTGGGCACCCTGATGAGGATGGGGGTGGTGCCGGTCGTCAACGAGAACGATGTCGTCGCCACGAACGAGATCCGTTTTGGGGACAACGACCGGATTGCCGCGCTGGTGGCCCAGATGGTGCGTGCGGACGCCCTGGTGATCCTCAGCGACGTGGATGCTGTCTACACGGCTCACCCGCATGATCCTGGGGCGGAACGACTGACGTTCGTCCCCGACATCGATCACCTCCAGGTGGACACCCACACCAACAGCCACTCGGGCGTCGGTAGCGGCGGCATGACCAGCAAGCTGCAGGCCGCCAAGATGGCAGCGGGTGCCGGTATCCCGGTGTTGCTGGCCAGCTCCGCGCAGGCCGTGGATGCCGTTGCAGGGGGGCCAGTGGGCACCGTTATCGCACCTGTCGACAAGCCGCGACCGCGCCGATTGCTGTGGCTGGCGCACGCCTCCCAGGTGCGGGGTCGGCTGACTCTGGATGCCGGCGCAGTCCGAGCGGTCACCCAGCGCAACGCCTCCCTGCTGGCCGCGGGCATCACCAACGTCACCGGTGACTTCGTGTCGGGTGACCCGATCGAACTGGTTGACGCCGACGGACGCCCGATCGCCCGCGGGCTGGTCAATTTCGACGCAACCCAGCTGCCGTCGATGATGGGCCGCAAATCGACCTGGCTGGCCGACGCCATGGGCGTCCAGTACGAGCGTGAGGTGGTTCATCGCGACTCGCTGGTGCTGCTGGACCGTGCGGGTGTGGGGTCGCAGTCCTGATGACACGCCCGATGCAGAGATTGAGGACTCCGCCAGCAGGCAATTAGCCTGTCGGCATGGTTTCTTCACGCAGGCACACCGCCCCCCGGCTTGCCATCGCCGTCGCGCTGCTGCTCAGCCTCGGCGGTTGTGCGGCATCTCCGGCCGGCGGCGCACCTCGCGCGCCAGCCACGTCGGAGCTCACCGCCACGCCGGCCAAGTCAAGCCCCGCTGCTTCCTCGGCCTCGCCTGCTGTGGTGGCGACGTCCGCGGCGCCGACTGCCTCGCGCCAGCGCGGCACCCCTGAGCACCCGGACTGCGGCCAGCTCAAGTGCATCGCCATCACCTATGACGATGGCCCGTCTGCAGTCACCAACCAACTGCTGGACTACTACGTCGCTGCCGGTGCAAAGGCGACCTTCTTCGTCAACGGTCCCGCCGTTCGGGCACGCCCTGAGGTGGTCAAGCGCGCTTACAAGTTGGGCTTCGAGATTGGCAACCACACCACCAACCACAAGGAGTTGCGCAAGCTGGACGACGCCACGATCGCCCAGGAGATCCAGGTCACGTCCAACGACATCAAGTGGGCGATCGGCGTGAAGCCGACGCTGCTGCGCCCGCCGTTCGGCCGGACCAACGAGCGGGTCGACAAGGTGGCAGGTCAGCAGCAACTGCCGGTCATCGAGTGGACGAGCACTCCCACCGACTGGCTCAACCGCGACGTCGGGACCGTCGCGCGGCTGACCCTGGAGGATGCCCGCCCTGGGGCGATCGTGCTGATGCACGACACCCACCAGTGGACGCTGGATGCGACGCCGGCCATCATCAAAGGCCTGCAGGACCAGGGCTACACCTTGGTGACGGTTTCCCAGCTGCTCGGAGTGCCTCCGGTGGCGGGCAAGCAGTATCCCTACCCGTTCGGTTCGACCATCACGCCGCGCACCAACAAGCCAGTGTCGTGACAAAAATCGGCCTCATCGTGACCCGTCGCTACACTGAGCAGAATTCGGAATTGGGGCGCCGCGGCTGTGCGTGGCTGAGCACGAGGAGACCACCGTGACTGTGAACCAGCAGGCCAACGCCGCCCGCGTGGCAAGCCGGGAGCTCTCCAGCCTCCCCAGGATTCGCAAGGACGAGGCGCTGCACGCGATGGCTGACGCCTTGGCTGCGGCGTCAGCGGCCGTGCTGGCCGCCAACTCCCAGGACGTGGCAGTTGCCCGCGAGTCGGGCACAGCAGAATCGCTGATCGACCGACTGACCCTGACCCAGGCCCGCATCGACGACATGGTCGACGGACTGCGGTCGCTGGCCGGTTTGACCGATCCGGTCGGTGAGGTGGTTCGTGGCTGGCAGCTGAGCAACGGTGTTCGGGTCAACCAGGTGCGGGTTCCGTTCGGGGTGGTGGGCATCATCTATGAGGCCCGTCCCAACGTCACTGCGGACGCAGCCGGCATCTGCCTCAAGTCCGGCAACGCGGTGTTGCTCCGCGGCTCGTCCAGCGCGCTGCAGTCCAACCGCGCCGTGGTCGAGGCGCTGCGCGCCGGGCTGGCAGCGGTGGCTTTGCCCGTCGAGGCGATCACCCTGATCGAAGGCGGCCGTGAGACCACCACCGAGATGATGAACGCCAAGGGCCTGATCGACGTGTTGATCCCTCGAGGTGGTGCGGGGTTGATCAATCACGTCGTGGGGCATTCGCGGGTTCCGGTGATCGAGACCGGCACCGGAAATTGCCACCTGTACGTGGACGCCGCGGCCGACTTGACGATGGCCACCGAGATCATGGTGAATGCCAAGACGCAGCGCCCCAGCGTCTGCAATGCGCTCGAGACCATGCTGGTGCATCAGGATGTGGCAGCGGACTTCCTGCCCGGCGCCATCGCCTTGTTGGCTGACCTCGGCGTCACGGTGCACGGCGACCCGGCAACGTGTGCCGTCGACCCGCGGGTGGTGCAGGCCACCGAGACGGAGTACGACGCCGAGTACTTGTCCCTCGATCTGGCGGTCAAGGTGGTGCCCAGCATCGACGCGGCCATCGACCACATCCGGGAGCACACCACCGGGCACTCCGAGACCATCATCACCAACGACATGAGGGCCGAGCAGCAGTTCATCGCCCAGGTGGACGCTGCTGCCGTGCTGGTCAACGCGTCCAGCCGCTTCGTCGACGGTGGTGAGTTCGGCTTCGGTGCCGAGATCGGCATCAGCACCCAGAAGCTGCACGCCCGCGGCCCGATGGCCCTGCCCGAGATGACCAGCAGCAAGTACGTGGTGATCGGGGAGGGACAGACCCGCCGCTGAGCGCAGCGTGGGCTCCGTGAGCCTGCAACGCCCACAATGCCGCGGGGGCTGGAACAGCTCGCCGACAAAGTGTCACACTGCGTGGCTAGGCTGTGCGCATGAACGATTCCCCCGGCGGCGCCGGCCTCGGTCAACACCTGGGAATCGCCCGTGCTCGCGACGATGCTGGCCGTCCATTCCGGCTGGGGGCCATGGGCGGTACCTTCGACCCCATCCACCACGGTCACCTGGTTGCCGCCAGCGAGGTTGCTGCCCGGTTCCATCTGGACGAGGTGGTGTTCATCCCGACCGGTGTCCCGTGGCAGAAGGCAGGCCGGCGGGTCAGCAGGTCCGAGGACCGCTATCTGATGACGGTCATCGCCACCGCCTCCAACCCACGGTTCAGCGTCAGTCGCGTCGACATCGATCGAGGCGGCAACACCTACACCGTCGACACACTGAGGGATCTGCGCACCGAACGTGGGCCGGACACCGAGATCCTGTTCATCACCGGCGCCGACGCCTTGCGCGACATCCTGACCTGGCACGGAGCAGAGGAACTGTTCGACCTGGCCACCTTCGTCGGGGTCACCCGTCCGGGGGTGCACCTGTCTGACGGCGACCTCGCGCATCTGCCCAGGGAGAAGGTGACGGTGCTCGAGGTGCCCGCGCTGGCCATCAGTTCCACCGAGTGCCGCCAGCGGGTGGGGGAGGGGCTGCCCTTGTGGTATCTGGTGCCCGATGGCGTGGTTCAGTACGTCGCCAAGCGAGGGCTGTACACTTCGTGGGCTCCCGGCGAAGTCCTGCAAGCCCAACACATTTCGCCCGACGTTGGCGACGCCTTGCCGCCCTCGCGGGAGATGGCGTCACCTCGTGCCGGTTTCGCGCAAGAGACCCCTACACAGAAACAAGGACAAGTGATTTGACTGCAACCGAGCGGGCACTGGAACTCACTCGCATCGCTGCCCAGGCAGCCTCCGACAAGTTGGGCAGCGACATCGTCGCCTTCGATGTGTCGGAACAACTCACCATCACCGATGTCTTCCTGGTGATCAGCGGCCGCAATGACCGTCAGGTGACGGCCATCGTGGACAACATCGAGGAGAAGTTGTTGGCGGCGGGCGCCAAGCCCGTGAGACGAGAAGGAGCCGTCGACAGCCAGTGGGTGTTGCTCGACTACTTCGAGTTCGTCGTGCACGTTCAACAGGCTGAGGCGCGCCTGAAGTACTCGCTGGAGCGCCTCTGGAAGGACTGCCCGCGCATCGATCTGCAGCTGGACCCCACCACTGCCGACACGTCGGCGACCTTCGACGATGAGCGCCCGGCGTGGTGGCAGTGAGCAAACACACCCGCGTGGTGATCTGGCGGCACGGTGAGACGGACTGGAACCGGGCCTCCCGGTTCCAGGGCCGGACCGACATCGCCATGAATGCACTCGGCTTCGAGCAGGCTCGCAGGGCCGCGCCAGCGCTGGCCGCCATGGCGCCGACCGCGCTCTACAGCTCCCCGCTGCAGCGCGCGCACGCGACGGCCCTCGAGCTCGCCGCGCTCACCGATCTTCAGATCGTCGTCGAAGAGCGGTTGGCCGAGATCAACGTGGGGGACTGGGCGGGTCGCACTATCGCCGAGGTGCATGCCGAGTTCCCCGAAGTCGCCGAAGCGATGAAGGCCAGGCGGGATTTCCGGCGCTCGTCCACCGGCGAGACGAGTGCTGAATGCAGCCGGCGACTGGGCGCAGCCCTGCGCGACATCGGCGCGGCGCACCCCGGCCAGACGGTGGTGGTGGTCACGCACGGTCTGGCCATTCGGATGGGGATCGCGGACGTGGTGGGCTGGGACTACTCGACCGCGATGGGGCTCGGGCCGGTCTCCAACTGCAGCTGGTCGATGCTGGAGGACGACCGGTCAGGCTGGCGGCTGGCCCGCTACAACGTGCCTGCGTACGTCGAGCACTGACCCGGTTGCCGGCCGATTTGCGTCCTCGTCCGCGGGGTCGTTAGAATCTTCGATGTTGCCGAGGTGAAAGCCAAGGCAAGTGCGGGGGTATGGCGCAGTTGGTAGCGCGCTTCCATGGCATGGAAGAGGCCAGGGGTTCGAATCCCCTTACCTCCACTGTTCAGCAACGAGAAGGGCCGTCTCCCGGTGTGGAGACGGCCCTTCTTGTTGCTTGCAGCTGATCTTGCCGCGGCGCTTGCGTCACGGCACGTTCGTCAGCAGCGTTTCGTCACTGCCGAGGTGCAGGGTCGAAGTAGACGCTGCCGCCGATGAACTCGCGCATGATCGAGTTCAACGGGACACGAGTGTCGTCCACGGGCCTGAAGAAGGTCAGCAGGTTGAGCAGCCGGTTGCGGGTGTCCACATGGGGGCTGTCGTCCGGGATCATCGACAGGGCGCGCTCGGCCAGAGGCTTCAGGGCGTTCATTTCGTAGATGAGGCTGGAGTTGAACATGACATCCGCATCTTCCTGGAACTTGAAGATGTTCTCGTACTCGCCCCGACGCACGCTGGGCCACTGCGCAATGGTGGCCTCCGGTGATGTGCCGCGGTACATGTTGTCCCGGACGATCCGCCGGATGAGACGGATCTCGGTGGTGGGGACGCGGTTCATCAGGTCGATGTTCAGCCCGCCCAAAGCGCTGACGTAGACCCTGAACAAGCGCGCCGGTTCGACATCCCCGGTGAGCACCGGGTTGAGGGCGTGGATGCCTTCAATGACCAGGATCTCGTGTGGGCCGACCTGCATCACGTGCGTCTGCTCGGATCGCCGGCCTCGGTTGAAGTCGAAGGTCGGCACCTCCACCGGGCGCCCGGCGATCAACTCCCTCAGGTGGTGGGTCAGCAGCGGCAGGTCCAGCGCCTCCACGGTGTCGTAGTCGGGCTTGCCCTCGGCATCGAGGGGGGTGTCGGCGTGATCGCGGAAGTAGTTGTCCAGTGACAGGGCCACCGGCTTGAACCCGTTCACTTCCAGTTGCGTCGAAAGCCGCTGGGCGGTGGTGGTCTTCCCGGATGAGGACGGTCCCGCAATCATCAGTACCCGCAGCGCTCGTCGCTGGGCGAGGATGGTGTCCGCGATGTCGGCCAGTCTCTTCTCCTGGAGAGCTTCGGCGATGCTGATCAGGCGAAGGGTCCGCCCTTCGTCGATCAGGCGGTTGACGTCTGCGGCGATCTCGATGTCCACCTGGTCCAGCCAACGCTGGTTCTCCTGATGAGCTTCCTGTAGCCCGTAGGGCGGGATCAGCGGACGTCCTTCTCCTCTGTCCACGTCGCCGAAGTCGACGATGAACCCGTAACTGAAGGGGATGATCGTGAATGGCTCGATTGTTGATGTGTCCGTCAGCGCCGGGTAGACCACGTTCACCAACAGGTCCCCGACCTGATAGCGGTAGTAGCCGCCCTGATGATCGACCAGCCGCATGTCCCCACCACTGGCGATCCAGTCCCGCAGGCGGGCGTCGAGCGTCCTGACTTCGCGCGGTGAAATGACCGACCCCGCCAGGTTGCAGAAGATCCCGTCCAGGATGGAGTACGAGGTCTTCAGTCTTTCCCCGGGGAAGAGCTCGTGCACGGTCTTGATGAGTCCCACTTTGACCGTCTGGCGCGCTTGGCGCAGGTGCGTCTCGCTCATGCTGAGATCCTCGCATGTGGCGTCACCCATGGTGCACAGAAACCCGACAGTGCAGCATGGGGGCATGACTGAGAGCCGAGGACAGGTCCCGCCTGCACAGCACGGTCTTCCACGAGACGCCGACTCGAAGCAGGACCATGCCCACCATGCACACGCGGACCCGGAGCATGCCCACCCCGTGCACGCGCAGCACGACCACGCGGAGCATGGCGTCCGCGCTGCCGGACACGAACACGCCATGGCGCCCGCAGCGTCGACACACTCGGGGCACGGTGAGCCGGCCGATCACGGGGCTGCCGGCCACCACGGGCACGGTGACCACGTTGGTCAGTACCGCCGGTTGTTCTGGACCATGTTGGTCATCGCAGTACCTGTGGTGGCCTTCTCGCCGTTGTTCGCGATGCTGGTCGGTTACCCGGTTCCCGGATGGGCCAGCTGGATCTCACCGGTGCTGGGCAGCGTCATGTACGTGTGGGGAGGCTCCCCGTTCCTGAGCGGTGCGCTCAGCGAGATCAGGGATCGCCGGCCCGGGATGATGCTGCTGATTGGTCTGGCCATCACCGTCGCCTTCGCCTCGTCCTGGGGGGCCAGCGTCGGGTTGCTCGTCCACGAGCTGGACTTCTGGTGGGAGTTGGCGTTGTTGATCGTCGTCATGCTGCTCGGCCATTGGGTGGAGATGCGCGCGCTCGCCCAGACCACGTCCGCGCTGGACACGTTGGCGGCTCTGCTGCCGGATCAGGCCGAGCGCCTCGATGGCAGTGCCATCGTGAACGTCGCGCCGTCCCAACTGCGCCTCGGTGACGTCGTCATTGTCCGGCCCGGTGGCCGGGTTCCGGCAGATGGGCAGGTGGTGCAGGGCTCGGCGAGCATCGATGAATCGATGATCACCGGCGAATCCAGGACCGTCCGCCGCAGTGCGGGCGACCTCGTGGTCGCCGGCACGGTGGCAACCGATTCCGGGATTCGACTGCGGGTCACCGCCACCGGGGACGACACGACGCTGGCCGGCATCCGGAAGATGGTCGCCGACGCGCAGCGGTCATCGTCTCGGGCGCAGCGTCTCGCCGACCGCGCGGCAGGCTGGCTGTTCTGGTTTGCCGTGGTCGTCGCTGCCATCACGGCCTCCATCTGGACGATCATCGGTATGCCCGACCAGGCCGTGGTCCGCGCCATCACGGTGCTGGTGATCGCCTGCCCGCACGCGCTGGGCCTGGCCATCCCACTGGTGGTTTCGATCGCCACTGAACGAGCAGCTCGTGCCGGTGTGCTCATCAAGGACCGGCTCGCGCTGGAGAGCATGCGCACGGTCGATGCAGTGCTGTTCGACAAGACGGGCACCCTGACCATGGGCTCACCTGCCGTCACGGCCGTCGAACCTGCCGCGGGCATTGATTCCGATGAACTGCTCCGTCTGGCCGCCGCCGCGGAGATGGACTCGGAGCATCCGCTGGCCAAGGCGATCGTGCAGGCCGCTCATGCTGGTGGGCTGACCGTGTCGCCAGCTGTGGACTTCACGTCCTCACCGGCCGTCGGTGTCCGCGCACTGGTGGGGGGCCGCACCGTGCAGGTTGGCGGCCCCCATCTCCTCGAGCAGGCAGGTGTCGAGGAGATGGAGGTGTCGAACGCCTGGCGTACCGAAGGGGCGATCATTCTGCACGTGCTCGTTGATGGGCTGGTCGCTGGTGCGTTGCGGCTGGCCGACGAGATCCGGCCGGAGTCGCGCGAGGCGATCAGTGCCCTGCGGGAGCGCGGCATGCAGGTGATGATGATCACCGGCGACGCCGAGGCTGTTGCCGCATCGGTGGCGGCCGAGCTCGGCATCGACCGGTACTTTGCCGGTGTGCGCCCGGAGGACAAAGCGGCAAAGGTCCAGCAGCTGCAACACGAGCACTTGAGGGTTGCCATGGTCGGCGACGGCGTCAACGACGCGCCCGCGCTCGCACAGGCTGACGTCGGCATCGCGATCGGGGCAGGCACGGACGTGGCGATTGCCTCGGCCGGGGTGATCCTGGCCAGTTCGGATCCTCGAGCTGTGCTCTCGGTGATCGAGCTGTCGCGGGCGAGCTACCGGAAGATGAAACAGAACCTGTGGTGGGCCGCCGGCTACAACCTCATCGCAGTGCCGTTGGCCGCGGGCGTGCTCGCTCCGTTCGGGTTCGTGCTGCCGATGTCGGTGGGGGCGATCCTGATGTCGGCGTCGACCCTGGTGGTGGCGCTCAACGCCCAGCTGCTGCGAAAGATCGACCTGCGTCCCGAGGCCGTGATGACCGCGGGCTGAGCCCGGCAGCGCGTCAGTTCCGCCAGTCCGGGCCCACCGGAATCACCGGTACGGCCTCGCCGGGGGCTATCTCGGCGAGTTCTTCGGCGATCACGGCCAGGCCGTTGGCCTGATGCAGGGTGGCGATCCGATGTGAGCCTGTTCCTCCGGGTAGTGACAGCGTCGTCAGGCCCCCCTGTTCGTCGTCGAGGGTGACGAGGACCGGCGTGAATTGGCGCTTGTCCACCCGGGATCGCAGGCCGCCGTTCGAGATGGCCGCCACAGTGCCTGGCACCGATTCGGGGTCCCCGCCCGACATCAGGGTCAGCAGCGGGCGGACGAAGACGTGGAAACTGACGAACACGGCCACCGGATTGCCGGGCACTGCCACCAGCGGCACCCGGCGGTCAGGGCCGCCGGGCAGCCATCCGCACCCTTGGGGTGCGCCCGGGCGCATCTGGACCACTTCGAATTCGATGTCCCAGCCCTCACAGGCCTGTTTCACCACCTCGTAGGCGCCGGCCGAGATGCCGCCGGCGGTCAGCACCAGATCGACGTCCAGGGCACTGCGGGTGAGACGTTGTCGCAGTTCAGTGCAGTCGTCGGCGACTGACCCCACGATCACCGCCTCGCCACCATGTTCGCGGACCAGGCCGGCCAGCAGGATGCTGTTGGAATCGGGGATCTGTCCAGGGGCGAGTGCGTCGCCGGGCGCGACCAGTTCCGAACCTGTCGCGAAGATCGCCACCCGGGGTCGCGGGCGCACCAGCAGCTCGGAGTGACCTACCGCCGCGGCTGCTGCCAGCACTGCGGCGTCCGCGATCACACCAGCCTCGATCACGGTCGCCCCGACGCTGACGTCCTCGCCCTCCGTCCGCACGTTGGCTCCGGCTGGTACGGGTTGGTGGATCGTCACGTGTCGCGGCAGTGGATGCGCCCCCGCCCGCTGGTCGGTCAGTTCCACAGGAACCACCGCATCGGCACCCACCGGCAGGGGAGCGCCGGTCATGATCCGGTGGGCCTGGCCGGGGCGCACCCTCAGACCGGGGCTCGTCCCGGCCGGAATGTCGGCGGTGACCTCCAGCCGTACCGGCGCGCTGGCGACATCGGCGGAACGCACGGCGTAGCCGTCCATTGCCGAGTTGGTGAACGTGGGGACGGGCAGCAGCGCCGTCACGTCGCGCGCGACAGGCAGGCCCAGGCATTCGAGCAGACCCAGCGTCACTGTCGGCAGGGGCTCGGCCAAGGCGAGCACCTTTGCCAGGTGCTGATCGAATTGCACAGCCATCCTTGACCGCCTCTCGCCATCTGGGTGCAGCGTATCGCCAGCGGATTGCGCCGGTCTGCTTGTGGCCTGCAGCGGGTTGAGCGGTGGTTGGTTATGCTCAGGGGGATCGGCTGCGCGGGCAAGGTCGCTCCGCGCCGGCGAACCCGGGGCCGCTGGGCAGTGAGCGGTCCGATGGCTGTTCCAGAAGAGGGGTTGGACATGGGCAACGATGCTCTGACGCTGAACCGGCGTTCGTTCTTGAAATGGTCAGGTGCAGTGACCGGCACCACGGCGCTGGTGGGCGCCGGGTTGTCCTTCAACGCCGGCGGCCAGCCGCAGGCTCAGGCAGCGGGCGACGGTATGGCTGATGCCGACAAGACCGTGTGGAGCGCCTGCACTGTCAACTGCGGCTCTCGCTGTCCTGTGCGCCTGCAGGTCAAGGACGGAGTCGTCGTTCGCGTGTTGGCCGACAACACCGGCACCGATGATTTGGGCAGCCAGCAGGTGCGGGCCTGTGTGCGCGGCCGCTCAATCCGGCACCGCATCTACAACCCGGACCGTCTGAAGAAGCCGTTCAAGCGCAAGGAGGGCACCAAGCGCGGCGAGGGCCAGTGGGAAGAGATTTCGTGGGAGCAGGCGCTGGACGAGATCGCAGACAAGATGACGCAGATCAAGTCCGAGTACGGCAACGAGGCCATCTACATCAACTACGGCACCGGGGTGCTGGGCTCGACGATGGCCTGCTCCTGGCCGCCGGACGGCACTGCGTTTGCCCGGTTGATGAACACCTGGGGCGGTTATCTCGACCATTATTCCGACTACTCGACCACCGAGATCACCCAGGCCTACCCGTACTTCTACGGCACCTGGATCGCCAGCAACTCGTTCGACGATGCGAAGAACTCCCGGCTCCAGGTGATGTTCGGCAACAATCCGTTGGAGACCCGGATGTCGGGTGGCGGGCAGGTCTTCGTCACCCAGCAGACCAAGAAGGAGTCCGGCGTCCGCACCATCGTCATCGACCCGAGGATGAGCGAGACTGCGGTGGCGCTCGCGGACGAGTGGGTGCCGATCCGTCCTGGCACTGATTCGGCACTGATCGCCGCCATGATCAACGTCATGGTCAAGGAGGGGCTCCACGACCAGGCGTTCCTCGACAAGTACTGCCTCGGTTTCGACGAGGAGCACATGCCCGCGGGGGCTCCTGCGAACGCGTCCTACCGCAGTTACATCGAGGGCAAGGGCCCGGACGGCATCGAGAAGACCCCGCAGTGGGCCGCCGGCATCACCGGCATCCCTGCCCAGACCATCGTGCGCCTGGCCCGCGACATCGCCCTCGCCAAGCCATGCGCGATCAGCCAGGGCTGGGGGCCGCAGCGTCGGGCCAACGGGGAGAACGAGGCCCGCGCCATCTTCCTGCTGGCATGCGCCACCGGCAACATCGGTGTCCCCGGTGGCGGGACCGGTGGACGCGAGGCCGCGCCGGCCCTCCCGATCGTCCGGCCCTTCAATTTCGGTCTCACCAACCCGTCGAACAAGATCATCTCGGTCTTCTCGTGGTTGGACGCCATTGACCACGGCCCGGCAATGGACACCTTCAACGCCGGCGTCGGCGAGAAGTCGGCGCCGGGGGTGCGGGACCTGAAGGTCCCGGTGGACGAGCAGGGCAACCCGACCAACATCAAGCTGGATGTGCCCATCAAGATGGTCTGGCAATACGGCGGAAACTCGATCGTCAACCAGACAGGTGACAACAACAGATCGGTCGAGATCCTGCAGGACGAGTCCAAGTGCGAACTGATCGTCAACTGCGACATCCAGATGACTGTCTCGGCTCGTTACAGCGACTATCTCCTGCCGGGCACGTCCACGGCTGAGGAATTCGACCTTCATCCCGGCGAGAACGCCGGCCCGATGGCGTACGGCATCATCTCGAGTCAGGCGATCGAGCCGCTGTACGAGTGCCGTTCGATTTTCGACATCTGCACCGAGCTGGCGAAGCGGCTTGGCACGGAGCAGGCGTTCACCGAGGGCAAGACCCGGGAGGAATGGCTCCGCCAGTCGGTGGAGCTGACCAGGGCCCAGGATCCCGACATCCCGGATTACGACACCTGGAAGCAGATGGGTCTGTTCCGCAAGTACGCCGGCCCGGTCGTCCCGCTGGCCGACTTCCGCAAGGACCCACAAGCCACCCCCATGACCACCCCGTCGGGCAAGATCGAGATTTATTCGGACCGGCTGGCCAGGATGGCCGAGAAGTGGACCTTCGGTGACTTCCGGCCCAAGCTGCGGGGCGACGTCCTGAAGCCGCTGCCGGAGTACGTGGAAACCTGGGAGGGCCAACTGGAGGCCCGGGAGTCGGACAAGTACCCGCTGCAGATCATCGGCCATCACTTCAAGGCCAGGACGCACTCCACCTACGGCAATGTCGACTGGCTGCGCGAAGCGCATCACCAGACGCTGTGGATCAACCCGATCGACGCGCAGGCGCGCGGCATCAGCAACGGGGATCAGGTCTTCGTGTTCAACGACCGTGGGACGGTCAGGATCGAGGCCAAGGTCACACCACGCATCGCTCCAGGGGTCCTTTCGCTGCCTCAGGGTGCGTGGTACCAGCCGACCGGGGGGGCCCGCCCCGCAGGGGCCAACGTTGGCCGCCCCGTCGACACCGCCGGTTCGGTCAACTCGTTGACGTCGCTGCATCCTTCGCCGCTGGCCAAGGGCAACGCGGTCCACACCACCATCGTTCAGGTTGAGAAGGCTTAGGAGTTGGAATGGCTGAGCGCTTGGGTTTCTACTTTGACCAGAGCATCTGCACTGGCTGCAAGGCCTGTCAGATCGCGTGCAAGGACAAGCATGACACTCCGGTAGGCGTGAATTGGCGTCGGGTGGTGGAGTACTCGGGTGGTACCTGGCAGCAGACGGGTGACACCTTCTCACCCAACGTCTTTACGTACTACACCTCCATCGCCTGCAACCACTGCGAGAATCCGGTGTGCGTCCAGGTCTGCCCGACGACCGCCATGACGCGCCGGGATGACGGCACCGTGTTCGTGGACGCCGACAAGTGCGTGGGCTGTCGGTACTGCTCCTGGGCCTGCCCCTACTCGGCGCCGCAGTTCAACGCGGACACGGGCCACATGACCAAGTGCGACCTGTGCAAGGACTACCGCGACACCGGTCAGTCGCCGGCCTGCGTGGCGGCTTGCCCGTCCCGGGCGCTTGACTGGGGCAAGGTCGAGGAATTGCAGGCGAAGTACCCCGGTTCCGTGGTGTCCATGGCGCCGCTTCCTGACCCGTCCATCACCAAGCCGAACCTGGTGATCATGCCGCACCGGGACGCACAACCGGTTGGTGCGGGCACCGGCGAGATCATGAACCCCGAGGAGATCTGATCATGAATGTCGCTGAATTGCCGATGATCCTGTTCACGACGATCGCCCAGATGTGTGTCGGGGCCTTCGTGGTGCTGGGCGTCATTCAGACCTTCGGGTCCTTGAGATTCAAGTCGAAGACCATTGACAGGCTCGCCGACCCGGCGCTTTTCGCGATCGGGCCGGCAATGGTGGCTGGTCTTGGTTTGTCGATGCTGCACATGCATGACGTGTCGAACACCCTCAACGTGCTCCGGCACTGGAACAGCTCCTGGCTGAGCCGGGAAATCATTTTCGGTACCGGTTTCGCCGGGTTGGGATTCCTGTTCTTCCTGATGCAGTGGAAGAAGATCGGGTCGGCCCGGCTGCGTCAGGTGGTCGCCAGTGTCACCGCCGTTGTCGGAGTGGCCTTCATCTTCGTGATGTCACGCATCTACAGCTCGTTGGTGACGGTGCCGGCCTGGAATTCGTGGGCGATTCCACTGCAGTTCTTTGCCACGGCGGTATTGCTGGGTTCACTGCTCGTGGGAACTGCCTTTGTGGTGGTGGACTCTTGGCGCAAGAGTCGCGCGCCGGCCGCCGCTGCTGCGACCACGGTGGACGCTGAGCCAGCTGCGGGTGGCGGGGTGGGCCTGGCCACTGCCACACGGGTTGAGGCGACAGTCGAGGCGCCGGTTGACGTCGACGAGGAGGCCCAGCTGCTCGGCTGGGCGATCAGGGGAATCGTGGTCACGGCCATGCTGGCAGCTGCGGTCATCCTGGTGGCCATGCCCGTCTACATCTCCGGCCTGGCTGCCCAAGGCGGCGTGGCGCTGCAGAGCGCCGAGGTCTACTCGGGGGCGTTTGCGGTGGTGCGGTTCGCCCTGCTGGCGCTGGGAGCCGGGCTGATGGGACTGTTCGCTTACTTCCTGTCGGGGACCAAGCAGTCCAACCCCGCGACCCTGACGACCGTCGTTGCCGTCGCCTTCCTGGTGTGTTTCATCGGCGAGCTGATGGGCAGGTCGCTCTTCTACGAGGCCATGATTCGGGTTGGAATCTGAGCAGCAAGCAGGACGTCCGCGCCCCAATCGTGGGCGCGGACGTCCTGCTTGTTCAGTTTCTGCACCCGAACAACAGGACAACGGTGAAGGTGGGCAACATGGTCGGCGAAGAGCGGTCTGGTTCAGCAGAGACCACGACGGATCGTGTCATGACGGAAAGCCTGCTGCGTCTGCAGGTGGCGTGGAGCGTGCTGGGGCGGCTGTTCGCCGAGGCTCCGGACCAGCCGGTCCTTGACGAGACCCGATCGCCGGAACTGCTCGATGTCTGGCCGTTGCCGGACGGGCCGCGGACGGCCGAGGGGACCTCAGCGCTCGCCGAGTCCGCGACGCTGGGGGAGACCGTCGACCAGGTGAGCGACGACTTCCAGCAACTCTTCGTCGGGCCGTTCCACCTGCCGGCCCCGCCCTGGGAGTCGGCGTATCGCAGCAAGGAACGGCTGCTCTTCGAGCAGGAGACGCTTCAGGTGCGTGAGTTCTACCGGCGCCATGGGCTGCAGGCACCGAAGCTCAATCAGGAGGCCGATGATCACATCAGCCTGGAACTGGAGTTCCTGGCACGACTCCTGGATCGGGCGGGTGCGGCGGAGGCCGGTGGCGACGCGGAGCAGGCCCGCTACCTGGTCGCTGAACACGAACGATTCCTGGCCGAGCACCTGAGTGCCTGGGCCCCGCAGTTCTTTGCTGATGTCGAGGCAAACGCGCAGACCACCTGCTATCGGGGGCTGGGCGTTCTAGGCGCCGACGCAGTGGCCCAGGCGGTGGGTACGGGCCAGTGAGGGCCGGCACGCAGGTCCCGGGTCGCTACGCTCATTCGCTGCTGATCTGGGCGCAGCGATACGGCAACGGCCGGGAAGTGCATCTGGTCTGTGCTGAGCACCCGACACCACGGGCGCCGAAGGGGTCTCAGCTGGTCCGCATGCCCGACTGTCTTTCGGTGGTCCCGCTGGCGCTGCCGCTGGAGCTGCTCGCACTGGGCGTCCAGACGGTGGTGCTGCACAGTGATGGTTGTGAGCAGGGGCAGGCCCTGGCGACCCGAATGCTGCACTGGCGCCAACTCGGTGACGTCGCCAGCCGCAGCGCCGACCTGCGCCTGACCACCGATTCACAGGGGCCGGTCAGCCGGGCTGACCGGGCAGAAGAGATGCCAGTACTGCGGCGCAGGTCCCTGTTCGGTCTTGCCGGAGCCAGGGACGGCGACCTTGCCGCGCTACCGGACGAAGACCTTGACTGGGCGGCTCGCCTGCGGTTGGTGGTGCGGTCACTGGCTGGCCTGCACCACGATCGCGCTGACCTGCCCGAGCCCGAACGCGGCGGCCTGCCAGGTGCCAGGGCGACCATCCTGGAGCTGTCGTCGCACGGCTGTGTGGCGTGTGGGGTGTGTGTTCGCGTCTGCCCACACAAGGCGCTGCGCTTGACCGCCGAAGCTGACCGGACCGAGCTGGTCTTTGACGCCAGCCGGTGCACCGCGTGCCTGCGTTGCCTGGAGTCGTGCGACGAGGAAGCGCTGCAGGAGGTGGGGCGGCGAGGATGGGACGCCCTGCTCGATCAGCCACACGTGATTGAACAGCTGACCACGGTCAGATGTCGGCGCTGCCAAGCACCCTTCGTTGACGTGGCGGGCAAGGGATTGTGCCCCGCGTGCCTCTTCCGGCAGCAGCACCCATTCGGATCTGCGCTGCCGCCCAGGGCCCGTCTGTCGAAGAGCTGAGGACTCCCCTCAGCGGCACCGCGTCTCAGTAGCCCAGCTTGCGGCGACGCTCCGGCACCCAGGCGATGGCGTCGTGGATGCCGTCGGCCATGCTGCGCTGCGCTTGCCAGCCGAGCAGCTTGCGGGCCTTGTCGGCCACGGCATAGGCACCGATCACATCGCCGGGCCGCGATGGCCCGTCGGCCACCTGCAGGGGTTCGCCGGTGGCCTGCTGGAATGCCTCGGCCAGCTCGCGTACGGTGACGCCGCTTGCAGTGCCGATGTTGATCACCTGGAACGGTTCGTCTGCGGTCACGTCGTCGAAATTCTCCAGAGCAGCAACATGCGCCAGGGCGAGGTCCCAGACGTGGATGTAGTCGCGGATGCCGGACCCGTCACGGGTATCCCAGTCGACTCCCGTGATCGTGAAGGTGGAGTGCTCGAACCAGGCATCCATCATCTTGCCGAGCACGTGACTCGGGTGTTCGATCTGCTGGCCGGTGCGCAGTTGCGGGTCGGCGCCGATCGGATTGAAGTAGCGCAGTGCGATGACCCGCAGATCACCCGCCAGCGATGTGTCCTTCAACACCTGCTCCATCATCAGCTTGGTGCGCGCATAGGGGCTACCGCTCGCCTTCACCTCAGCCTCTTCAGTGACCGCGAAACCGTCCTTGGGGTCGCCGTACACGGACGCCGAACTGCTGAACAGCAGCCTGTTGACGCCGTTGCGCCCAAGTGCCTCCAGGAGGGTGACGGTCTTGCCGACGTTGTTGTGGTAGTAGAGCAGCGGCTCGGCCACGGACTCGGGCACGATGATCTTGGCCGCGCAGTGGACGACGGCATCAATCTGGCGTTCGCCGAAGATCTTGTCCAGCAGCGCTTCGTCTGCGATGTCACCCTCGTAGAAGGTGCGGCCCTCGGTGAATTCCCGGCGCCCGGCGGACAGATCATCCAGGATCACCACTTGGTGGCCGGCATCCAGACAGGCCGAGGCGATGGTGCTGCCGATGTAGCCGGCACCGCCGGTGATCAGGACATTCATCAGATTCTCCTACGTCGATGAGGGGCGCACGCCCAGAACCGCAGGCGCCCCAAGATGTCAGGCCTTGCTCCCCGCCAACGCGGTGCGCCTGCCCTTCATGCTAACGGAAGGCTCTGACACCGTGAATGCGGGCACTGCCGATGGCTGCGGGCACCATGCGCTGGGCGCGGGCATTCTAATGGTGGACGCAGCTCACGCGCGGTGATTACGCTCGGTCCATGGCCAAGGAATATGCGTTCGAGCATCGTGGGGACAATGAAGTCGCGCTAGTCGCAGCTCGCGGTAAGGCGGTGTTGACAAACCCCCTGATCAACAAGGAAACCGCCTTCTCAGTCGAAGAGAGGAAGGCGCTGGGGTTGACGGGCATGCTCCCGCCCTTCGTCACGACTCTGGAGGAGCAGGCGAAGCAGGAATACGAAGAGATGCACGCAAAGTGCGCGGACAACCTTGCCAAGTACATCTACCTGAACGAGCTGCAGAACCGCAACGAGACCCTGTTCTTCAAGGTCATCGACGACCACCTCGTGGAGCTTTTCCCCATTGTGTACACGCCCACCGTGGGCACCGCGATCGAGGAGTACTCGCACTGGCATCGCCGCTACCGCGGTGTCTGGCTCGACATCAACCATCCCGAAGACATGGAGACCGCGCTGCTGGCCACCGGGATGGGTCCCGACGACGTCGACATGCTTGTCGCAACTGATTCTGAGGGCATCCTCGGGATCGGTGACCAGGGCGTTGACGGCATGTTGATCTGCGTCGGGAAGCTCTCGGTCTACACCGCAGCTGCTGGCATCAACCCTGGCCGCGTCATCCCCGTCGTCCTGGACGTTGGCACCGACCACGCCGAGAAGCGCTCCAATCCGAACTATCTTGGCCTCCAGCGTGACCGCGTCCGCGGCGAGGAGTACGACAAGTTCATCGATCAGTACGTCGAGACGGTGCACCGGCTGTTCCCGAAGGCACTCATCCACTTCGAGGATTTCGGCGCCGCCAATGCACACGCCGTGCTCGATCGCACCCGTGACAAGTACCCGACCTTCAACGACGACATCCAGGGCACTGCCGCGGTGGTCGCCGCTGCGGTGCTGTCGGCGCTGGAGACCGCTGGTGGCCAGAAGATGTCCGACCAGCGAATCGTCGCGATGGGTGCCGGCACCGCAGGCATCGGAATCGCCGACCTCCTGGTCGACATCATGGTTCAGGAGGGCCTCAGCCGCGAAGAAGGCCGCAAACGCGTGTGGGGCCTCAACAGCAAGGGTCTGCTGGTGGAGGGTGGCCATCTGCGCGACTTCCAGGCACCCTATGCCCGGCCGCAGCGCGAGGTGGCTGTTTGGCAACTCGAAGAGGCCGGCAAGATCGGTTTGCGGGACGTCGTCTTCAATGTCCACCCCACGATGATCATCGGGACCTCCGCACAGCCGCGTTCGTTCACCGAGGAGATCGTCCGGCACCTGGCCGAGACGAACGAACGGCCCATCATCATGGCGCTGTCCAACCCGACCAAGAAATCCGAGGCCATCCCCGAGGACCTGATCAAGTGGACCGACGGCCGGGCGCTGATCTCGACGGGTTCACCTTTCGCGCCGGTGGACTACCAGGGGACGAGCTTCGAGATCGCGCAGGGCAACAATGCGCTGGTGTTCCCCGGAATCGGTCTGGGGTTCCTGTGCTGCAAACCCACCAAGGTGAGCGACAAGATGATCGCGTCGTCTGCCAGCACCGTCGCCCATCTGGTGTCGGACCGCAGTGCAGGCCAGCCACTGCTGCCCGGCCTGGCGGGTGTGCGTGAAGTCTCCAAGCGCGTTGCGGAGGACTTCATCCGCGCCGCCGTTGACGAGGGGCTGGCCACCGTCGGACTCGACGAGGCACTCGCCGCTGTCGAGGCCAACATGTGGGAGCCCCGCTACCCGGTCATCGAAGCAGTCTGAAACCGCAATCCGATGGGGCGGTGGGCGCCGGGGCGGGAAACCGTCCCGGCGTCTTCACCTCCAGGGCTCAGCCGCTGATCGTGAGGGCCGTGATCTGTTCACCGAGGCTGTCGCGGATGTAGATCATGGTGTCGCCTCGGGGCTTGTTGAAGCGCAGACTGCCCGTGGCGGTGGCTCCCTCCTCAAGCACCCCCGCGGACAGCTCACCGTCGCCGCTGGCCGGCTCGGAGTCGTACTTGGCGGCCGTCGTTGAGTCCAGTGCGGAGAACCGGTAGTGCAGGGTGCCCCTGGTGACGGTGAGTTGGGTCCGGACCGAGACTCCGGTGGCGTCCCACGTGACATCAAGGATCTCCCAGTTCGCTTCGGCGTTGTCCCGCTCGGACACGACGACGATCGAGGTGTCCGGTGGCACCGAAGCGACGGGGGACTGAGGTAGTGGTCTCGCGCTGGTTGCGGTGGCTGATGACGGCGAGGACACAGGACTGGGGGTACGGCTCGCGTTGCCAAACCAAAGCAAACTGACCAGCACGGCGGCCGCCACCACGGCGACGATCAGCGGCGCGGGGCCACGCCTGTTCCGGTATTGATCGATGCTCGGCCGCGGGACGCCCGGGTTGCGCGGGCCTTGCGTTGCCGTGTGCGACTGGGCGTGGATCCTCTGGCCGGGCGCGTTCGAGGGCTCCGCAGCAGGGTACTGGGGCGGCTGGGGTGCGGCGGACGGCAGGTACGGGGTGAAGCCGGGGTCGATTCCTGGCGTCTGTCCAGCTGTCAGCTCGGGGCGGCCGACAGGACCGTCGGGCGGTGAAACGCCCGGGCTCGGCGAGCGCGGTGGCTGAGTCATAGTGTGTTCAAGCCTAATGCGCTGCGCGACCGGACCGCCGCCCGCGCCGTCCCCTGCACGTTGTCCACCAGTCGCGGTTGCCCCCGAAGTTGTCCACACCTCGCGGGCAGTGTGCAGCTGCTCGGCCTGGATCGGGACAGTGCCAGGTATGACACAAGAACTCGAGCAAATGCAGCCCGGCCACGCCGAGCCCGTGGTGCGGTTGAGAATCAGAAACGGGGCCGATGCGCTCGCGGTGATCCCCCGCCTGCTCGGATTCCACCCCGCCGAGTCAATGGTGCTGATGGTGGTGGAGCGCGGCCGGGTGGAGCTCACCGCGCGCTTTGACCTGTCGCTGTGCCAGGATCCGGTGCAGCTGCTGGAGCGCTTGGGAACGATCTCCGGCAGGTTCCCGGAAGCGGAATGGTTGCTCGTTGCCTACACCGCCGACTCGCGTTTGGGTGACGAGGCGCTGACATTGCTTGAGTTGGCGTTGGGGCCGATGGCGGTGATCGAGGCTTTGCGCGCTGACGGGCAGCGGTACTGGTCGCGGTGCTGTGACGATCCGTCCTGCTGCCCAGCCGAAGGCCGGCTGTATGACGTGTCCAGCAGCGTCGCGGCTGCCGAGGCGGTGTTTGCAGGTCTGCCGGTGCTGCGGGACAGGGCGGAGCTGATCGGGTTGGTGCAAGGCCCCAGCCACGAGGAGCTGCCGGCTGCCCGAGATCAGGTCGCCGGGATGCGTCGGCGCTGGCGTCGCCGCCCGGTTCGATCTCGTGTTGCGCGAGTTGACGAACTGCTCACTGTGGGCCTTGAGCCGCTCGGGCTTGACCGTGTCCAGGCCTGCGAACTGGGCGTTCTGATGGAGAACGTGTCTGTGCGCGATCACGCCTGGCTCGCCATGACCAGGCCAAACGCCAAACAGCATGTCGCGTTGTGGCTGCGCGTGGTGGGCACCTTGCCTCCGGAGAACGCACTGCCGGCCCTGTGCCTGCTGGGCATGGCCGGCTGGTTGTCTGGAAACGGTGCGCTGCAGGTGGTGTGTCTGGAGCGCGGACTCGAGGTGGATCCCACCTACTCGATGCTCCAGATCCTTGAGGACATCAATCTCGGGGCAGTAGCTCCTGATGATTGGGACCGTGTTTGCAGCGGCGCCTGCGGCGCGTGCGATGGGTAGGGTTGCCGCATGCGCGTTGTCGTGTGTGGCGAGGCACTCATCGACCTGATGCCTGCTCCCGGCTCCGCATCCCCGCAAGCAGGCGGTGCCACCAGCTGGTTGGCCCGCTGTGGGGGCGGCCCGTTCAACACAGCGGTGGCCCTGGCCAGACTGGGTAGGGTGACGAGTTTCCTTGGCCGCTTCGGTGACGACGGGTTCGCCACGCAGCTGCGTGATTGCCTCAACGGTTCAGGCGTCGATCTTTCCTTGGCTGTGGCGTCGAGCCAGCCCACCTCGCTGGCCGTGGCCAGTGTGCTCGCGGACGGGCAGGCTGCCTACACGTTCCACCTTCGCGACACCGCCAACTTCGGTTGGCAAGGAGGTGACTTCCCGGTGCTTGACTCAGGTGATTGGTTGCACTTCGGTTCGTTGGCGAGTGTCGTCGATCCCGGCTGGCGCGCGCTGCTCGATTGGCTGCCCAGCTGCGCCTGTGCGCTGTCCTACGATGTGAATGCACGGCCGGGCGTCCTGCCGCATCCAGGTGAGTATTGGAGACGGGTCGAGCCGTTCCTCGCCATTGTCGGCGCCTCCGGTGGCATCGTGCGAGCCAGTGACGAGGATCTGGCCTTCCTGGCCCGGCGAGTCGGTGACACCGGCTTCGACCCGGCAACGGTGGCAACCGAGTGGGCAGCAACCTACGGCATCAGCTTGGTGGTGGTGACGCTGGGAAACCACGGTGCCGCGGCGTTCACGCGTCAGGGATGTGTCGGGCAGGTGGGGGGATTCCCCGTCACCGTGGTCGACACCGTTGCGGCGGGGGACACCTTCACGGCCGGCTTCCTGGCGTCCTGGCTGGACAACCGGTTCGATGTCACCAAGGCCTTGCGGCAAGGCAACGCCGCAGCCGCCTTGACGTGCAGCCGAGCAGGCGCCAACCCGCCCACCGCAGCCGAGCTGGACTTGTTCCTGGCGGGGCACGCCTGAGCCGCGGGCTGTGGGCGTGGCGAGGAGTGCGCGGTCGATTCCGCTAGACTACGAGCGCCTTTGGCGGCTGACGGCCGTCGGGGCGAAGCGGTGCCCGGCCGCAGTGACCAAACGTCTTCAGACGGCGGCCACTCTGGCTCGCAAGAGCGACAGGCGCCCCCGACCAGCAAGACCATTTCTGGGGAAGGACCGGCAAGTGAGCCAATCGTCGTCGATGGACTCCGCCCCTGTCGGCAGCGGAGTCGAGGTCGATCGTGCGGGAGCACGCGGCTACGATCCCGCGGCCGCCGAGAGCAAGTGGCAGGAGTTCTGGCGGGAACACCAGACTTTCAAGGCATCGGACGACGGCTCCCGGCAGCCCCGTTACGTGCTGGAGATGTTCCCATACCCCTCAGGCGACCTGCACATGGGCCACGCCGAGTGTTACGCGATCGGGGACGTGGTGGCCCGCTACTGGAAACTCAAGGGCTTCGAGGTCATGCACCCGCTCGGGTGGGACTCTTTCGGGCTGCCCGCGGAGAACGCCGCCATCCGCAACAACGAGCATCCCGCCACCTGGACGTACGCCAACATCGAGACCCAGAAGAACTCTTTCAAACGCTACGGCGTCTCCATCGACTGGGACCGCGAGCTGCACACCTCAGACCCCGAGTACTACCGATGGACGCAGTGGCTGTTCCTGCAGTTCTTCAACAAGGGTCTGGCCTACCGCAAGGACTCTTTCGTCAACTGGTGTCCCAAGGACCAGACCGTGCTGGCCAACGAGCAAGTGATCGCAGGGCACTGCGAGCGCTGCGGGTCGAGTGTCACCAAACGCAAGCTCACCCAGTGGTACTTCAAGATCACCGAATACGCTGAGCGGCTGCTCGATGACATGTCCCAGCTGGAGGGGCATTGGCCTGATCGGGTGCTCGCCATGCAGCGCAACTGGATCGGTCGCTCCGAAGGCGCCAACGTGGACTTCCGAATCGAGGGTCGCGACGAGCCGGTGACGGTGTTCACCACCCGTCCCGACACCCTGTTCGGCGCCACCTTCATGGTGGTGGCTCCGGACGCCGAGTTGGCCGACGAAATCGTCTCCGACGCCCAGCGTCCGGCTTTCGAGGCCTACCTGGAGCAGATCAAGCAGCATTCGGAAATCGAGCGTCAGTCCACCGAGCACGTCAAGACCGGAGTGGATCTGGGCGTTCGTGCCATCAACCCCGTCAACGGAGAAAAGATCCCGGTCTGGGCCGCAGACTACGTGCTTGCCGAGTACGGCACCGGCGCGATCATGGCAGTGCCTGCGCACGACCAGCGTGACCTCGACTTCGCCCGCACCTTCGGAATCCCGGTCCGGGTGGTCATCGACACCGGTCAGGCTGACCCGCGGGAGTCGGGTGTGGCCACTGCAGGAGATGGGACGTACGTCAACTCCGGTGTGCTGACCGGTCTGACTGACAAGGTTGCCGGGGTTGCGAAGGCCTCCGAGATTCTGGAGGCAGCCAACACCGGACGACGCACCATCACGTATCGCTTGCGCGATTGGTTGATCAGCCGGCAGCGTTTCTGGGGCGTCCCCATCCCGATCGTGCACTGTCCTGTCTGCGGCGAGGTGCCGGTGCCCGAGGACCAGTTGCCCGTGGAACTGCCCGACCTGCGTGGCGCGGCGCTGGCGCCGAAGGGGGAGTCGCCGCTGGCGGCGGCCGCGGAATGGCGCAACGTGTCCTGTCCCCAATGCGGCGGGCCTGCTCAGCGCGATGCCGACACCATGGACACCTTCGTCGACTCGTCGTGGTATTTCCTGCGCTATTGCTCAGCCAACGACGACCAACACGCCTTCGATCCCGAGGCCGTGCGGCGCTGGATGCCCGTTGACCAGTACATCGGCGGTGTGGAGCATGCCAACCTGCACCTGCTCTACAGTCGCTTCTTCACCAAAGTGCTGCGCGACCTCGGCCTGGTCGATTTCGATGAGCCGTTCAAGGCCTTGATGAACCAGGGCCAGGTGATCAATCAGGGCAAAGCCATGAGCAAGACGCTCGGTAATGGTGTTGACCTCGGCAAGCAACTCGACGAGTTCGGCGTTGACGCCGTCCGCACCACCGTGGTGTTCGCTGGCCCTCCCGAGGACGACATCGACTGGGCGGACGTCTCACCGGGTTCGGCAGTGAAGTTCCTGCAGCGCGCCCACCGGCTGGCCACCGACGTCACCAGCGCACCCGGCGCCGACCCGGCGGAAGGTGATCTGACGTTGCGCCGCATCGTGCATCGCAGCATCGCCGACATCACCGAGCTGCTGGATGCTGGTCGGTTCAACGTGGTCGTCGCCCGAACCATGGAGTTGGTCAATGCGCTGCGCAAGGCCATTGATCAAGGCTGCGGACCAGCCGATCCCGTGGTTCGCGAAGGCGTCGCATTTGTCGCCCAGTCACTCAGCCTGGTGGCCCCCTATCTCGCCGAGGAGATGTGGGAGGCCCTTGGCCTGGAACCTTCCGTCGCCACCAGCAACTGGCCGGCCGCGATTTCGGAGCTGCTGGTGCAGGATTCGGTGACCATGGTGGTCCAGGTGCAGGGCAAGGTGCGCGCCAAGCTGGACGTCAGCCCCGACATCAGCGAGTCCGAGGCCACGGAGCTGGCCTTGGCCGACGCCAACGTGCAGCGCGCGCTGGACGGACGCGCGGTGCTGAAGGTGATCGCCAAACTGCCGCGGATGGTGAGCATCGTCCCCGGCAAGTAGCGGGCAGACAGCAACGAAGCGGGCCCCGACCTTTGGTCGGGACCCGCCCCCTCGCTCAGCGGGCGTCGGCCGCCTGTTCGGCGGGCTTGACGGTGGCGCGGATGATGCGCATGGCCCGGACCACGATGGCGACGCCGATCGCGACGCCGACCAAGTTCACCCAGCGGGTCTGGGAGATGAAGATCATCATCATCGACACCAGGATCGGGAGCAGGTACTCGAAAGTCCTGGCGATGTAGCCCCCGAAACTCGGCATAGCCACTCCAGTGCCTTCCGCCACCGACTTGACCATGAAATTGGGCCCGTTGCCGATGTAGGTGAGTGCCCCGCAGAACACCGCGCCGAGGCTGATGGCCCGCAGGTAGAGCTCCGGGACACCTGCCACCACAGCCATGCCGGGCACGGTGAACTCCTTGGCCATCTCGAAGAACGTGAGGTACGTCGGAGCGTTGTCGAGCACAGAGGACAGCCCACCGGTGAACCAGAAGAACGTGGCTTCGTTCAAAGGCATCGATTTCGCGTTGGCCGCGAGGAACTGCAGGGCCGGGATCATCGTCAGGAAGATACCGAAGAACAGCACAGCCACCTCGATAATGGCGCCCCAGGAGAATTCGTTGTCGTCGAAGCGCACGGAACGGCTGCCCAGGAAGTAGCTGGCAGCGGATGCGGCCAGTTGGACGGCGATTTTGAGATACGGATTGGTGATCAAAGCCACCGAGGCGATGATCATCAGGAACCAGATCAGGTTGGACTTGCCACGCACCGACAACTTGGTTGCGGAGGCCTCGTCCCACGCCAGGGCGAACTCGGACTCCTTGCTCAGGGCCCGGCGCTCGATCGCGTAGTAGCTGATCAGCAACAAAGCCAGCACGTAGGCCCACTCCGGGAACAGCCCGAATGTCCAGGTGAAGGGCACACCTCGCATCAAACCGATGTACAGCGGGGGGTCGCCGAGCGGGGTGAGGAGCCCGCCGCAGTTGGCGACGATCAGGATGCAGAAGACCACCGTGTGTACCTTGAACTCCCGCTGCCGGTTGGTCGACAGGAGGGGCCGGATCAGCAACATGGCGGCGCCCGTGGTGCCGATGAAGCTGGCGACCACGCCGCCGATCGCCAACATCACGGTGTTGTTGCGCGCCGTGGCCCGGATGTCACCCGCCAGGTGGATACCACCAGAGACCACGAAGAGGCTGAACAGCAAGGTGATGAACTGTATGTACTCCAGCATGGAATGCGTCACCAGATGGAAGTCGTAGCCAAACCACATCCACAGCGCGACGGGGATACCAAGCACGGCCGAAATGGCGAGTTTGGTGCCATTGCGCTCCCAATGGTGGGCAGTGGCCGGAATCAGCGGCAGCACCGCGATGCACAGCAGCATCACGACAAAGGGAATCAGGCCCCACCAGGGAATATCCATTTAGAATGCCTTCTCGATCAGGCCCGCGTCGGCGCGGCAGCGCGCCTGTGCGAGGGGCGTCGGGATCTGGTTCGTCAAGTTCAAGGTCCTTATCCGTCCACAGTCACCAGTGGCCCTCGTGTTGTCCACAGGGAATGGGTCGTCCGGACGGAGGCTCGCACTTTGAGGATAGTGCCTGCATGGTCGGGCTGCGGGTGGACGAGGTTGGTGAGATGGGACGTGCCACGCGGCCGGTCCCGGGCAGCACCGTCCGGCTCAGCTTCGCACGAGCGGAGGACCCCGCCGCCTTGGGCCAGCGGTTACAGCATGCGATGCAAGGGCTTGGGCCCGTTGTGCGGGTCCCGCAACGAGCGTTGGAAAGGGACGTCACCTCCGAGTCTTCTCGACGTCTTTCGGAGCCGACATCCCGCTCGTCCGCGATGACCAATGACCCGCCACCGGTTGAGCTGCCCACAGACCAGCCCGTCACAGTTGACGGCTCCACCCCCGATTCGGTCCATGGCATCGGGCAAACCGTTGGGTTCTTGCGTGCCCATCTGGGCGTTCTGGTGGTGGTGCTGGCGGTTGCCCTGGGGTTTGCAGTCTTCCAGGTGACCCGCTCGCACGCCGAGTCGATTCCGGTGCCGGTGGAGACCGCAGCCGCCGGCACCCCTGAGCCCGCGGTGTCAGCCAGCCCGACACCACCGCCCACAGTGCGGGTGCACGTCATCGGGTCTGTGCAGCGCCCGGGAGTGGTCACCCTCCCCGAGGGGTCGCGTGTGGTGGATGTGGTCGAAGCCGCTGGCGGCTTTGCTGCCGATGCCGACCCAGCTGACCTGAACCTGGCTGCTCCGGTGCCCGACGGCAGTCAAGTACTCATCGGGCACACGGGGCAGGCCAAGGGGGAGCTCCGGGCCCCCGGAACAACAGGGGCGAGTGGGGCCACCACCTTGCCAAAGGGTTCCGCGGCCGCGACCCAGCTGGATCTGAACACTGCAACAGCCGAACAACTCGACGGGCTGCCTGGTGTGGGACCCGTGACGGCGCAACGCATCCTGAGCTGGCGCGATGCCCATGGCCGGTTCAGCAGGGTCGAGGAGCTGCAGGAAGTGGACGGCATCGGCCCGAAGACCTACTCGCAAATCGCACCCCACGTCCGGGTCTGAGAGATGGGCGAAGCGCGAACCGCAGCGCCGGATCTGCGGATGGTGTTGCCGGCTGCCGCCGCTTGGGCAGGGTGCTTCCTTGCCACGGGCGAGGAGTGGCGATGGGCATGTTTGGCCGCCTTGATCGGCTTGGTGACCCTCGGCGTCGGTGCCCAGGGTGCGCGATGGTTGCTGGCGGGCCTGGGCCTGATGCTCGCCGGAACAGCGGGGGTGGCCGGCTTGCAGGTGTGGGCGCTGCACTCGAGCACGCTGGGCAGTCTGGCAGCGGAGAGCGCCAGTGTGTCGGTCCTGGTGCAGGTGAAGGCCGAAGCCCACCTGACGCCTGCATCCGGAGTACGACCGGCCATGGCCCGAATGCCCGTTCAGGTTCGGCGCCTTGACGGGCGCGGGCGCAGGACCACGGCCACGGTCCCGGCTCGGCTGCAGGCCACCGGGGAGTCCGTCGCCCTGTTGCGGACTCTTCCCGTTGGCAGTGAGGTGTCACTGACTGCTCTGGTCAGGCAGCCGCGGCCGGGGGAGCGCAGTGCTGCCACCTTGGTGCTGCGCGGGACGCCCGAGACACTTCGCGGCCCCGGGCTTGCCGATCGCGTTCTCAACCGGGTGCGCGCTGGGTTGCGCGCGTCGATGCGGCACAACCCACCCGAGCAGGCCGGCCTGGTGCCGGCGTTCGTGGTGGGGGACACCGCGAACGTTCCCAGCAGCGTGGCCGACGATTTCAAGGCCACCGGTCTCACTCACCTGACAGCTGTCAGTGGCACCAACCTGACCCTGCTGTTGGCGTTCTCACTGGGCCTGCTGCGGCGGGCCGGCGTCCAGGGTTGGTGGCTACGGGGCGCCGCAATCGCGGTGGTGGTCGTCTTCGTCCTGCTGTGCCGCAGTGAGCCAAGCGTGCTGCGGGCAGCGGCGATGGGCCTGGTGGCGTTGTCGGCGACCGGACTGGCCCGCGATCCGCGTCGTGGCGTTCGCAACCTTGCAGTGGCATGCTGCGGGCTGTTGCTGGTGGACCCCTGGTTGGCCCGAAGTTGGGGATTCGCGCTGTCAGTCTCTGCATCGCTGGGCATCCTGTGCTGGGCATCGTCGTGGCAGCAGCGCCTCACTCGTTGGGCGCCCGAATGGGTTGCGGAGGCCGTTTGCGTGCCGCTGGCAGCACAGCTCGCCACCCAGCCGATCGTGACCGCGTTGAGTGGTTCGATCAGCGTCGTGGGGCTGGCCTCGAACGGGTTGACCGGTCCGTTTGTGGCACCGGTCACCGTGCTGGGCTTGGCAGCGGCGCTCCTTTCGCCCATTTCGTCGCAGGTTGGAGTGGCGCCGGGTTGGTTGGCTGGTTGGTGCGTGCAACCCGTTCTCACGGTGGCCCACCTGTTCGCCGGACTACCCGCAGCTCAGTGGGTATGGCGTGCTTCGCCAGCTGGGCTGGCGGTGTTGGCTGCCTGCTGTCTGGGCCTGGCCGCAGTGTTGCCGTGGGTGCTGGCACGGCCCCGGTGGTGTCTGGTGTTCGCCCTGGTGCTCCTGGTGGCGGGGTGGCGTCAACCAGCACCGGCCGGTTGGCCAGGCCAATGGCAGGTGGTGTTCTGCGACGTGGGGCAGGGTGACGCCACTGTCATTCGGGCAGGGCCGCGCCAGGTGGTGCTGGTGGACACCGGGCCTGACCCGGATCGGGTGGTCAGCTGTTTGCGGGGGCTCGGGGTGACGCACGTCCCGCTGCTGGTGCTGAGCCACTTCCACGCAGACCACGTTGGTGGGCTGCCTGGGGTGCTCCGCTCCTTTGAGGTGGGACAGGTGCTCACGAGTCCCCTCGCCTCGCCAGCCAGCCAGGTAGCGATGGTGCGGGCGCAGTTGGCTGAGGCGCAGGTGCCGAGCCGTTCCGCGCGGGTGCAGGAGCTACTGACTGTGGGCGAGGCCAGCTGGCAGACACTCGGCGCAGGCTCGCCGGCGGGGCTGACGCGTCAGGGCGAAGGTGAGAACTCGGCCGAAAACGACGCGAGCATCGTCGGCTTGGCGGCCGCGGGCGGTGTACGAGTGCTGCTGAGCGGCGACGCCGAGCCACCCGCCCAGCAAGCTGTGGTGGCTTCGCAGTCCGACCTGTCAGCCCATGTTCTCAAGCTGCCCCACCATGGTTCCGCACGCCAAGACCAGCGGTTCTTCCAACAGTCGAAGGCGACGGTTGCCGTCGCCTCGGTGGGGGCGCGCAACGACTATGGTCACCCGGCAGCAAAGACCGTCAGCCTGGCCAACAAGTGCGGCATGAAGGTATTGCGCACCGACCAGACCGGCTCGATCGCAGTCGGCCGCGACGCCAAAGGCCTGCGAATCGTCACCCAACGCCCGCCGGTTGTCTGATGTGGCGGTCAGCCGACCGGGCCGGCGGCGCCGGGTGGCATGCTGGGTCCATGGCGCCCAAGTCCGTGTTCGGCTCGACCCTGCTCATCGTCGGAGCGGAGCCGTTGTTGGCCGAGCGGGCCGTCGCCGAACGATTGGATCAGGCCCGCAGAGAGTCCCCGGACGTCGAGGTCAACGAACTGGCTGCCAGTGATCTGGGCGGCGGTCGCTTCCTGGAGGTGATAAACGGTTCCCTGTTCGCAGCTCGCACGGCCGTGGTCGTCAAGGACCTGGCCAATCTGGCATCCGAGCACACCGACGCCGTGTTGACCACCGCTTTGAATCCCGCTGAAGACCTGTGCCTCATTCTGGTCCACACGGGGGAGAACAAGGGCAGAGGATTGCTCGACAAGCTCGCCGGCGGCAAAGGCCGGCGCGACAAGCTCCTCGGAAACAAGGTGGAGCGTCTCAACGTCACGGCAGTCAAGACGCGTGACCTGCCCGCCTTCGTCACTGCCGAGGCCCAGCGACACCAGGTGGGCATCGACGTGCATGCTGCCCGGGCGTTGGTCGAGGCTGTGGGCGACGATCTGCACTCCTTGGTCGCGGCCGTCGACCAGCTGGCCGGTGACTGGGAAGGTGAGCAACTGACCTCCGAGATGATCGGGAAGTACTTCGGTGGCCGCGCTGAGGTGAAGGGCTTTGCCGTCGCTGATGCGCTGCTGCAAGGGGAGCCCGGTCGGGCTCTGGAAAGCTTGCGCTGGGCTTTGTCGACGGGAACCGCCCCCGTGTTGGTGACCAGTGCCGTCGCGTCGTCGTTGCGCGCTCTCGGGAAGTATCTCGACGTGCGCGCCACCAGGATGAGCGACAACGAGGTCGCCAGTGAAGTGGGTGTTCCGCCGTGGAAGGTCAGGGACCTGGCTCGGGAATCCAGGCAGTGGGGGCCGGCCGGGGTGGCGGCCGCCATCAAGGCCGTGGCCCGGGCGGATGCTGATGTGAAGGGAGCGGCCAGCAGTCCCGATTTCGCGTTGGAGAAGATGTTGCTGGCGGTGGACGCCGCCCGCCGGTTGCCACGATAGGGGCTGCTCGGGCACGCAAAACAGCGTCCTGACCACCCAGTGTTGGGTCAGGACGCCGCTGCGGCCTTCAATACGAAGTCAGTGAGAGAGTGCCGCGAGTCAGAGCGCGGCAAGCGCGGCCGAAACCGCTGACTTGCGGTTGGCGGCTTGGTTCTTGTGGATGACGCCCTTGGACACGGCCCTGTCCAGAGCGCGGTTGGCCGTCTTGGCCAACTCGAGGGCCTTGTCTGCGTCGCCGGCCTCGGCGGCTGCACGGAACGCGCGCACCCTGGTCCGGAGCTCGGACTTCACGGCCTTGTTGCGCTCGTGAGCCTTGTTGTTGGTCTTGATGCGCTTCTTCTGCGACTTGATGTTCGCCACTGGGCAAGCCTCTTGGTTCGTTGGAAACAGGTTGGGTGGCACCGCCTGATGGAGTGCCGATGCGCCTGAACAAGGCGCGCGACGGCTGACGTTACCAGTCACGCCGGTTCAGGTCCAATCATCTTCGGAAGACCGAACGTGGGTGGCTGCGCGCCGACCCCGAGTGCCGACCCCGGGCCGCCATGCAACCGTCGGCCCTCAGAGAACACGCGGCAGATTGCAGCAGAACCGGAGGAGAATTGGTCAGGACAACCCAAGAACTCATCGCCCAGGAGGGTGACTGCCATGAAACGAACGTTCTACACAGAGCTGAGCAAGGTGTTCGGGGTGTTGCTGGTGCTGATCGGCGCCGCGGCACTGATCGGCGGCAGCTTCTCCCACAATTACGTGACCGGCCAGTTGAAGCAGGAGGGCATCAGCATGCCCACCCAGCAAGGTGTCGATGCGCTGACGGAGCAAGCATCGAAGGATGCGCTTGCTCCGTACGTCGGCGAGAAGCTGACCACCGGTACCCAGGCGGAGCTCTACGCCAATCACTACATCTGGCAGCACATGCAATCCGCGGCCAAGAACTTCAAGACAACAGACGGCAAGGCGCTGGCCCCGGAGCAGTACAACTACGCCGGAATCGGGGATTTCAGTAACGTGGTGAAGGCCGACCTCAAAGCCCAGGGTTTGAGCGATACCGAGATCAACGCACACCCTGACGTCGTTGCGCTGAACGCCCTGCGGGCAAGCAATTTTCAGGGTGACACCCTGCGAGGCATGCTGCTGAACGCCTACGCCTGGTGGCTCATCGGAACCATTGCCATCTGGGTGGGCGTGGCGGCACTGGTTCTCGGTGCCGCGCTGCTCGCCTTCGGCCTGCTGCGCAAGCCGGCGGTCGAACCGGAAGTGACGCCCCTGTCGAGGCAGTGACACGGCCAACTGCCGGTAGTCTCCTTGACGCCACGTGGCTCGACGTCGCCAAGTGCGAAGTCGAGCCACGACCGTTGTCGTGGGATGATGGTCCCCGGACGTGCCGGAGGTGCTGGCAGCGATCTACGAGTGAGCGGATGAGGAATGGCAACACAGACACCCGGCAGGACAGATCCGGCGATCATCCGCAATTTCAGCATCATCGCCCACATCGACCACGGTAAGTCGACGCTGGCTGACCGCATGCTCCAGCTGACCGGCGTGGTCACTGATCGCGACATGCGCTCGCAGTATCTCGACCGGATGGACATCGAGCGCGAGCGCGGAATCACCATCAAGTCCCAGGCTGTTCGGATGCCGTGGCGAGTGGCCGGGACCGATCACGTCCTGAACATGATCGACACCCCTGGACACGTCGACTTCACCTACGAGGTGAGCCGGTCACTGGCTGCCTGCGAGGGTGCGATTCTCCTGGTTGACGCAGCCCAGGGCATCGAGGCCCAGACACTGGCGAACCTTTACCTGGCGTTGGAGGCTGACCTGTCGCTGATCCCCGTCCTCAACAAGATCGACCTGCCCAGCGCCCAGCCCGAGAAGTTCGCCAAGGAGTTGGCCAGCATCATCGGGTGCGACCAGGATGAGGTGCTCAGGGTGAGCGCCAAGACCGGTGAGGGTGTGCAAGACCTGCTGAACATCATTGTCGAGAAGTTGCCGGCGCCGACAGGCGACCATCTGGCGCCGGCCCGCGCGATGATCTTCGACTCGGTCTATGACACCTACCGAGGCGTGATCACCTATGTGCGTGTCGTCGACGGTGTGATCAATCACCGGGAGCGCATCCAGATGATGTCCAGTGGCACCACCCACGAAGTGCTGGAAGTGGGGGTCATCTCGCCGGAGCCGACCCCGGCCCCCGCACTGGGCGTCGGCGAGGTGGGCTACCTGATCACCGGGGTGAAGGACGTCCGCCAGAGCCGGGTCGGCGACACTGTCACTGGTGCCCGGAATCCGGCCGAACAGGCCCTGTCCGGTTACCGTCATCCCCGCCCGATGGTCTACGCGGGCATCTACCCCATCGACGGCGACGACTTCCCCGAGCTTCGGGAGGCCCTCGACAAGCTACAGCTCAACGATGCTGCCCTGGTCTACGAACCCGAGACGTCCGTGGCGCTTGGTTTCGGATTCCGGATCGGCTTCCTGGGTCTGTTGCACATGGAGATCGTGCGCGAGCGCCTGGAGCGCGAGTTCGGTCTTTCGTTGATCAGCACCGCGCCCAGCGTCACCTATCGGGTGGTGATGGAAGATCACAGCGAACACGTCGTCACCAACCCTTCGGAGTTCCCGCAGGGCAAGGTCGCGGATATCTGGGAACCCGTCGTGAAGGCCACCATCCTGACCCCTGCAGAGTTCATCGGCGCGGTCATGGAGCTGTGCCAGAACCGCAGGGGCACACCCTCCGGCATGGACTACTTGTCCGAGGACCGTGTCGAGATGCGCTACACACTGCCGCTCGGGGAGATCGTCTTCGACTTCTTCGACGCCTTGAAGACCCGGACCAAGGGATACGCGTCGCTGAACTACGAGGAGGCCGGGGAACAGGTCTCCGAGATGGTCAAGGTCGACATCCTGTTGAACGGTGAAGCGGTGGATGCTTTCAGCTCGATCGTGCACAAGGACAAGGCGTACAGCTACGGCTTGGCCATGACTGCCAAGCTCAAGGAACTCATCCCGCGGCAGCAGTTCGAGGTCCCCATCCAGGCCGCCATCGGCGCACGGGTGATCGCCCGCTCCACTGTCCGGGCGATTCGCAAGGACGTGTTGGCCAAGTGTTACGGCGGCGACATCACCCGAAAACGGAAGCTGCTGGAGAAGCAGAAGGCGGGCAAGAAACGGATGAAGATGCTGGGTCGCGTCGAGGTGCCGCAGGAGGCTTTCGTCGCCGCACTGCAGACCGGTGAGGCCATGGACCAAAAGTAGCGTGCTGACCGCCACGAAGACACGCCGCGTTTGGTGACGATCAGTCGTTGTGCCACTAGGGTGACAATGACATCCCACCGCTTGTTGGCAAGAGACAGCGATTCGGGGATGGGTGCGTGCACCTTTCCTCGCATGGTCGCACTCCATCGGGATGAGCCGCCATGTTCGTCCTCAGAACGGGAGTAACCAGGATGAGTGCCACCGGGCAGAATTACGTGCCCATCTTCGCCGGCAAGATGATCGCAGCGCTCGACGGCAGCGAGTCGTCCAAGCACGCTGCGCGTTGGGCTGCAGAGCAAGCAAGCAGTCTGGGTGTTGAGCTGCATCTGGTTTCGGTCATCACACCGAAGGACTTCTCCAAGGAGTCGTTCCGCGCCATCGAGTCCGAACTGGAGTCCATGGCCGCCTTCATGAGGCTCTCCGACCCGGGCCTCAAGGTCGCTGTGAAGATCTACGGTTCGGAGCCGTTGCGGGTCCTTGAACAGTTGGCGCTGGAGGGCAACCAAGTTGTCGTGGGAGCCCGCGGCAGTGGCGGACCGAACCCGGGAGTGCTGGGCGAGGTGGCGAGTCGGCTGGTGGTCGATGCCCCCGGGCTGATCTGGATCGTGCCCGAGATGCCGCTGAGCACCTACAGCGGGCCGGTGGTGATGAGCTACGGCATCGGCAAGACCAGCGACACCGCGGTCGAGCTTGCTTTCCAGGTCGCGGACCGAGTCGAACGGGAACTGCAGATCATTCACGTGACCAGCAAGCCTGAGGCTGGGATCCGAACCCAGATCGAAGGGATCATGGCGCCGTTCAAGGCCAAACACCCCGGCGTGTCGGTGTCGATCCAGGTCAGGTCAGGCAGTGTCTCCGACGTCATGGTGGAGGCCACGAAGGGTGCCTTCGCTCTGATCACCGGCCGCACCAGTCGTGGCGGCCTGTTCGGCATCTGGGCCGGCTCGACCACCAAGCAGGTGCTTCGAACCGCTCAGTGCCCCATGGCCGTCGTTCCTGACCGCGGGCACAGCTGAGTGCTGGGGACAGGGTTTCGGGTTATCCTGCGCCCATGCCGTCCCCGCTGAGCCTCTACCTGCACGTGCCGTTCTGCGCGTCCCGTTGCGGCTACTGCGATTTCAACACCTACACCGCCGCGCAGTTGCCCGGGCTCAGCACCGGCGACTATCTGCGCGCGGTCCACGCCGAGATCGCGCTGGCTCGCGCCGTCCTTGGGGACGAGGCGGGCCAACTGCAGACGGTGTTCGTGGGCGGCGGCACTCCGACACTGTTGAGCGTTTCGCAACTGGGTGACGTGCTGGCCGACGTGCGTGACACCTTCGGGATGGTTGACGGCGCCGAGGTCACCATCGAGGCCAACCCTGAGACGGTGGACGCAACCAGGCTTGCCGGGCTGCTGGCAGCGGGGTTCAATCGGTTGAGCCTTGGCATGCAGTCCGCCGACGAGAGCGTCTTGAGGTTGCTCGATCGGGTGCACACCCCTGGTCGCGCGCTCTCGGCTGCCAGCGTGGCGCGGTCGGTCGGGTTCCAGAACATCTCGCTGGACCTGATCTACGGCTCCCCGGGAGAGACCCTGGATCAGTGGCGGGCGACTCTGGAGGCGACACTGACGGTTGCGCCGGAGCACCTCAGCAGCTACGCGCTGATCGTCGAGGAGGGCACTCGTCTGGCAGGGCGGATTGAGCGGGGTGAGATCGCCATGACCGATGACGACGACCTGGCAGACAAGTACCTGCTGGCAGAGGAAGTGCTGACCCAGGCGGGTTTTCACGCGTACGAGATCAGCAACTGGGCGCGGGGCGCCGAGTACAGGTCTCGGCACAATCTGGCCTATTGGCGGGGAGACGACTGGTGGGGGGTCGGGCCTGGGTCCCATTCACACGTGGCGGGAGTCCGCTGGTGGAACGTCAGACACCCCGCCAGCTATGTCGCCCGGCTGGATTCCGGTCTGTCCCCGGAGGAGGGTCGTGAAGTGCTGGACGACCAGGCCAAGCATGCCGAGCGAGTGCTGCTGCAGCTGCGCCTGGCCGAAGGGCTGCCGCTGTCCGAGCTTCATGCTGGTGAGCAGGCACGATTGCCGCGCTTCATCAAGGACGGACTTGTGGAGCTGCACCAGGGCCGCGTGGTGCTGACCCTGCGCGGTCGCTTGTTGGCCGACGGCGTAACGCGCGATCTGCTGGACTGAGCAGCCATCATCGTCGCCAGTGCCTGCGATGTGCGTTCGCGTCTGGAGGCTGCGCTGAGCCTGTCCGCACGTCGCGGTAGTCTCGGGCCTCGTGGATCGATACAGCGGTGATGTGCTCAGCCCCGGGTGGGGCCAACGACAGAAGCCCAAGGTGCACGACCTGGTGATGGCGGTGGGGCGTGTTCTTGAGGTGGACGGGCACGACTTCGTCGGTGCCATCGTCGGCTGGGAAAACGGCTTGGTGGTGCTGGAAGATCGCCGCAACCGGCGCCGGTCCTTCCCGATCAGCGGGCAGCTCTACCACTGCGAGGGGTACGCAGTGAAGCTCATCCACCCGCCCAGACAGGGCAGCAGCAAACCGCTGTACACACCGTCCGGTTCTCGCGCCGGCCAGGAGGGTCCGAAGGTGGCCCTGCCCAGCCGAATCTACGTCGAGGGCCGCCATGACGCCGAGTTGGTCGAAAAGATCTGGGGCGACGACCTGCGCCACGTCGGTGTGGTGGTGGAATTCATGGGCGGCATGGACGACCTTGTCGACATCGTGGACCGCTTTCGGCCACGACATGGCCGAAGGCTTGGCGTGCTGCTGGATCATCTGGTGGCAGGCAGCAAGGAAACAGCCATCGCCCAGGCCGTTGAGCGCAGTGGTTACGGTGACCATGTCATGATCACCGGCCATCGGTTCATCGACGTCTGGCATGCGATCCTGCCGGCCACGCTTGGCATTCCGGCATGGCCGCAGGTTCCGCGCGGCGAGGATTTCAAGATCGGCACCCTCAAACGCCTCGGTCTGGCACACAAGGACCAGACCGATGTCGCCAACGCATGGCAGGCGATGTGCAAGCGGGTGCGCAGCTACCGTGATCTCGACCCGGCCTTCAACCGGGAAGTGGAACGCCTGATCGATTTCGTCACCCAAGACCAACCCGGAGCTGAGACGTGAACCCCAAACTGAGGGAGCTGGACACCACCACAGTGCTCGAGCTGATGGAACAGGTGGGGCAGGACGTGGTGGCACCGCGATTCCGTCACCTGCGCGAAGAAGAGGTCTCGCAGAAGACCCGCGGCGACTACGTGACCGTGGCCGACCGCGAGGCTGAAGTGGAGCTCACTCGCGCCCTGCACCAGCTGGCGCCGGACGCGCTGATCGTCGGTGAGGAGGCCAGCTTTTCCGACCCTTCCGCATTGGCCGGGCTCGCCACTGCCGAGCACGCCTTCACTGTCGACCCCGTTGACGGCACAGCCAACTTCGTGCGCGGCAGCTTCGACTACGCCATGATGATCGCCGAGCTGCGCAATGGCGAGGTGATCAGGTCGTGGATTGTGCAGCCCCAGTACGGCAATGCCTTTGTTGCCGAACGCGGTGCCGGTGTCACTCTCAACGGCCGGCCACTGTTGCCACCGCGCCATCGCCAGCCGCCCCAGGGCGCCACGTCGCGGCGCTGCTGGGTCGGGTACACGGCCAGCGGGCTGTTGGCGCCGGTCATCAGCACTGCCTTCTGCTGTGGGATCGACTACCCGAAGGCGCTGCTGGGAGAGCTGGACTATCTCGCCTACCGTCGCACCAAGCCATGGGACCACCTGCCCGGGCAGTTGATGGTGGAAGAGCTGGGTGGTGGCGTGATCCATCTGGACGGGGTGGGCTACTCGGCAGGCAGTTCCGGGTCGAACCCGATCATCGCGTCGCCGTCCCTGTCGGTTGCCCGCGAGGTCGCCTTCTCCTGGGAGATCGACGCCTGATCACTGGGGGCTGTCGTCCTCCGAGGAGGCGGCCAGGCTGTTGCGTTGGCTGCGCCTGGTGCGCGAGATCCTGTTGGCCACTTCGGCGTAGATCAACACCAGCGCAGCCTGCACTGCTTCGGTACTGAAAGGTTGCTCCCTGCCGTGGTCCAGGCTGGTCTGGGAATCCAGCGCGTCCTGCAGGGTCACTCCCTGACGGAACAGTCGGCTTCCCATGTCGAACAGCTGTTGGATCGCACTTCGTTGTGCAGCGGCATCGTCTCTGGTCATCAGGCGCCCATGCCCGGTCACGATGATGGTGTTCGGCCCGGATCTTTCCAGCAGGCGGTCCAGCACCCCGGGCCAGGTGCCAATCGTTGCATCCGGGCCGAAGCTGGGTTCCTCGGTTTCCAGCAGGTCGCCGGCGAAGATGACGTCGGCGTCCGGGACGAGAACCACCAGGTCGCCGTCGGTGTGGCCTGGCCCACACCAGCACACCTCGACGGTCCGGTCGCCCAGATCGATCCTGCTCACCGATTCCACGAGGTGGGTCGGGGCCAGCACCTTGTCTCTCGTGAAGCCCAGCTCCTCGGCCCATTCCGGGGTGATTCCCGAGTTCAGATCGTCCAGGAGGCTGCGGTGGCCCCACGACACGGCATTGTCGACGCCCGCCAGGCCGAACCAGTGGTCATAGTGGTCATGGGTGATGACGACGCGGTCGACCGGGCGACCGCACGCCGCCTGCGCCGTGGCCGCCAGCGCGGCCCCCTGATCCGGGTGCGAGCCGGTGTCGATCAACAGGGCGTGCTCACTGCCCGACACCAGACCGATGTTGACCGAGTCCGGCTGCGCGACGCAGACATGAACGCCTGGGCGGATCTCCCGCCAGGGACCCACGGCGAATCTGCGGCCAAGCGCTGCGAAAGTCACGCGTTCACTGTGGCACGTTGCCGCAGCCGGTGAGGGGGAGCGGGGCCAAGCGGGTCTGAAAGCCTTCCCTTGAGCTGGGCTCCGACCGGCACGGCGGCGCTGAGAGGCAGCGCGAGGTGGCCCGGCTGCGGGCAGGGGGTAGACTGGCACTCGGCTGTTCGGAGTGCCAGAACCGCAAGGAGGGTCGATGCTGGACGAACGCAAGCTTGAAGTGCTCAAGGCCATCGTCACCGACTATGTGGCAAGCCAGGAACCTGTTGGGTCCAAGGCGCTGGTCGAACGCCACCAGCTGAACGTCTCGCCCGCCACGGTTCGCAATGACATGGCCGTTCTCGAGGACGAGGGCTACCTGATGCAGCCGTACACCAGCGCTGGCCGTGTCCCCACCGACAAGGGCTATCGGTTGTTCGTGGACCGGTTGGCCACCGTGAAGCCGATGAGCATCGCCGAGCGGCGCGCCATCCAGCGCTTCATGGATGGTGCCGTGGACATGGACGACATCGTCCGGCGCACCGTGCATCTGCTGGCGAGCATCACCCACCAGGTGGCCATCATGCAGTACCCGTACTCCAACCAGACCCGAATTCGCCACGTCGAGCTGGTGAACCTCACCGGCGACCGGGTGCTGGCCATCCTGATCCGCAGCAGCGGGACGATCGAGCAGCACTCGTTCTCGCTGCCTGACTGCAGCGAGGAATTCCTCGCGCGAACCAAGGAACGGATGAATGCCGCGATCTCGGACCGGGCGCCGAAGGAGGCCATCGAGCGGCTCGAGGCGTCCCTCGAACAGTTGTCCGAACAGGAACGCCTGGGGACCGCTCCGGTCGTGTCCGTGCTGCTTCAGATGCTGGCGACCAACCCGTCCACCCGAGTCGTCGTGGGCGGCGTGCCCAATCTGACCCAGTTCGGCACCGAGTACGAGTCCGCCATCAAGCCCGTTCTGGAGGCTCTGGAGGAGCAGGTGGTGCTGCTGCGGCTGCTGGGGGAGTCGGTGGCCGACCGCCCCGGTGAAGTCCAGGTGCGGATCGGGCGGGAGAATCCGTACGAGCCGCTCCGTTCGACCTCGGTGGTGGCCAGCGCCTACGGTAGCTCTGACGAAGCGTGGGCACGCTTGGGCGTGGTGGGGCCGACCCGCATGGACTACCCCTCCACCATCGCGGCAGTTCGTGCCGTGGCTCGTTATGTCGGCCGATTCCTGGCAGAAGGATGATTTTCACAACTCATGAGCACTGACTACTACCAAACGCTCGGCGTCAGCCGCGATGCATCGCAGGAGCAGATCAAGAAGGCCTACCGCAAGATGGCCATGAAGGTGCACCCCGACGTCACGGACGATCCGGACGCGGAAGAGAAGTTCAAGGCCGTCAACGAGGCCTACGAGGTGCTCAGCGACCCGCAGAAGAAGGCGATCTTCGACCGCGGTGGCGACCCGATGCGTGCCGGTGCCGGCGCTGGCGGTTTCGACCCCTTCTCCGGGATGGGTGGGTTTGGCGGGTTCACCAGCCAGAACGGTTTCGATCTGGGTGACCTGATGGGGGCCATGTTCGGCCAGGCTGCCAGCCGCGGCCCCAAGCCGCGCACCAGGCGTGGCCAGGACAGGCTGGAACGCATGACGTTGCGGCTGGACGAGGCCGCCTTCGGTACCGTGCACCCGCTCTCGGTGGACACCTACGTGGTTTGCCCCAATTGCTCCGGTTCGGGGTCGGGCGACGACCAGCCGCCCCAGACCTGCGACACCTGTCTCGGTCGCGGTGAGGTCACGCAGATCCAGCGGTCGTTCCTCGGCGACATCCGCACTTCCCAGCCCTGTCCAGCCTGCCAGGGACACGGCAACGTGATCCTGACCAAGTGCGCGGATTGTGCTGGCGAGGGACGGGTGCGAACCCGCCGCAACCTGTCCGTCAAGGTGCCCGCAGGTGTCTCCACCGGCAACCGCATCCATCTGCCCGGGCAGGGTGAGGCCGGCCCCGGCGGCGGCCCGGCTGGTGACCTGTACGTCGAGGTCACCGTGGCCGCCCACGAGGTGTTCCGGCGCAACGGCGACAACCTCGAGATGGTGGTCAAGATTCCGATGGCCGCGGCCGCCCTTGGCACCGAGGTGCCGATTCGCACCCTTGAGGCCGATCGTGAGGATTGTGCTCCCGAGGACGCCGAGGTGACGCTGAAGGTGCCGGCAGGCACCCAGTCGGGCACCCGGATTCCCATCAAGGGCCGGGGTGCGCAAAAGTTGCGATCGGATGCGCGTGGCGAACTGGGCGTGACGCTGCTCGTCCAGACCCCCACCAAGCTCAACGACGAACAACGCGACCTGCTTCGCCAGTTCGCCGAGTTGCGCAACGAAGGCCACCCCGATGCCACTCACCACAAAGAGGCGAAGGGCTTCTTCGGACGGATGAAGGACGTGTTCAGCGAATGACCGCGCCACTGTTCCTGGCCGACGTGGCCGGCACACAGCTGGGTGACATCGTGCTCGTCACAGGCGAGGAAGGTCGGCACGCGGCGGTGGTCAAACGCACCAGGGTGGGGGAGACCGTGCTGCTCGCGGACGGTGCCGGTCATGGGGTTCGCGGCGAGGTCACCGAGGTCGACAAAGCCGGCATCAGTGTGCGGGTGGACGAGCTGCTGAGCGCTCCCGTGCGGGCCCACCGCTGGGTGGCGGTGCAGGCGTTGGCCAAGGGCGACCGTTCCGACGTGGCCATCGAGGCCGTCACCGAGCTGGGTGTCGACGAGGTACTGGCCTGGCAGGCGAGCCGATCCATCGTTCGCTGGGATCAAGGCAAGGCCGAGAAGGGCGTCGCCAAATGGCAGGCCACCGTCCGGGAGTCCAGCAAACAGGCCCGCAGGTTGTCGGTGCCTGTGGTGACCGCGGTTGCCACCTCGCAGGTGTGTGAGCGCATCCGCGACGCCGCGTGCGCCTTCGTGCTGCACGAGGACGCCGATCAGCCGTTGGGCGCCCGGCCACTGCCCCGTGCCGGCGAGGTGCTCTTCATCGTCGGTCCCGAGGGTGGCATCTGCAGTCAGGAACTGGACGCGTTCACCCAGGCGGGTGCTGTGCCGGTGACCGTCAGCGACGGGGTGCTGCGCACCAGCACGGCCGGCGTCGTGGCGCTGGCCCAGCTGCAGCTGCTGGCCGCCGGGGCCCTCCGTTGAGCTCGCCAAGCCCGGACGACTTCGGATTCACCGTCGACAAGCAACTGCCCAACGGCTTGGGCCGGGCGGGAACCATTCGCACCCCGCACGGCGAGATCTGTACACCTGCCTTCATCGCGGTGGGCACCAAGGCCACCGTGAAGGCGGTGCTACCCGAGTCCGTGGCTGCCCTGGGTGCCCAGGCGGTGCTGGCGAACGCCTACCACCTGTACCTGCAGCCCGGCCCGGACATCATTGATGAGGCGGGCGGGCTGGGGCGGTTCATGAACTGGCCGGGCCCCACCTTCACCGACTCCGGGGGCTTCCAGGTGATGAGTCTGGGCGTCGGCTTCAAGAAGGTGCTGGCCATGGACACCACGGGGTTGCAGGACGACGACGTGATCGCGGCCGGCAAGGAACGCAAGGCCGTGGTGGACGAGGACGGCGTGGTCTTCAAATCGCCGTTGAATGGCGATCAACACAGGTTCAACGCTGAGATCAGCATGGGGATCCAGCACCAGTTGGGCGCCGACATCACCTTCGCGTTCGACGAGCTGACCACCCTGATGAACACCAGGGCATACCAGGAAGCCTCCGTCGAGCGCACCCAGCGCTGGGCCCAGCGCTGCCTCGACGAGCACGTCAGGCTCACTGCGCAGCGCAGCCACCGCCCGTACCAGGCACTGTTCGGTGTGGTCCAGGGCGCGCAGTACGAGGATCTGCGGCGGCAGGCCTGCCGCGGTCTGGTGGGCACTGAATCGGACGGGCAGCGTTTCGACGGCTACGGCATCGGCGGCGCGTTGGAGAAGGCCAACATCGGCACCATCGTCGCCTGGTGCGCCGAGGAACTGCCTCGCGACAAGCCGCGGCACCTGCTGGGCATCAGCGAACCGGACGACCTGTTCGCCGCAGTGGCGGCGGGGGCGGACACGTTCGACTGCGTCAATCCGTCCCGGGTGGCGCGGAACGCAGCCATCTACACCGCTGACGGTCGTTACAACGTGAACACCGCGGCCAGCAGGCGGGCGTTCCTGCCCTTGGAGGAGGACTGCGACTGCTACACCTGCGCCCATTACACGCGGGCGTACCTGCACCACCTGTTCAAGGCCAAGGAGATGTTGGGGGCCACCCTGGCCACCATCCACAACGAACGCTTCACCGTGCGGTTGGTCGACGAGATTCGTCAGTCCATCCTGGATGATCGGTTCGACGATTTCCGCACGGAGTTCCTGGGCCGCTTCTACGCCTGAATCGCGGCCAGGTCCGCGTCAGGTCCGGTTGGCTGGGCAAACTCGGGTTCGTGTCGTTTGACCCAGGCAATGACGCGGTAGGTGACGGGCAGGAACAACACCTCGACGGTCACCTTGTACAGATAGCCGACCAGTATGTAGTTGACCATCGTTCCCGCCGTGATCAGACCCGCCCAGGCGACGAGGCAGAACACGATGGTGTCCGCCAGTTCGCCCACCACGGTGGAGCCCAACAGCCTGGTCCACAGCGACGCGTCCGGTGTGCGCTCCTTGAGCGCCACCAGCACTTTTGCGTTCAGGAACTGGCCACACAGGTAGCCCGCCAACGACGCGAACACGATGCGCGGGACGAATCCGAGCACGGCGTGCCAGGCGTCCTGGTTGGGCCAGTCCGTTGCCGGGGGAGCAAGGTCGACGAGCAGGAAGACCAGCGACGCCGTGGCGGAGATGAAGAATCCGGTGAGGATGGCGCGCCGAGCCTTGGCCATTCCGTACACCTCGGCCAGCACGTCTCCGAAGATGTAGGTGAGCGGGAACAGGAAGGCTCCGCCGTCGATGATGATCGGGAGCAGCGGGAATGAGCCGATCGTCAGGTCTGGTCCGAACTGGATCAACTTGGTGGCACCCACGTTGCTGATCAGCAGAAAGGCGCAGAACAACGCCAGGATGATGTCGTAGTTGCCCCTGCAGCCGCTGGCATAGCGCGCCCGGGCCGGGTTGCCCGGCGGATCAGCGGTCTGTTCTGTCACACGCCAGATCCTAGGCCTCCTCTGGTCCGGACCCATTCCCACTCGTCTGTGGCCTTCAGCTGCGAATCCCGTCCGGGTCCTGTCGCACGGCGGCCAACGATGGCAAGATCAAGCCATGAGTGACGACATGGTGACCCCGGACGACGCCTTCGACCTGCCCGAAGGCTCGGAGCAGCTTGATCAACTCGGTCAGCGCTATTCATTGGTCGATCGTGGCGTCCCGGACATGCTGGATGAGGGATACACCGCGCCCGATCACTGGTCGGCCGCCCAGGGCTATGGCAACACCGTCAAGGAGAGGTTCGAGGGCGAGACCATCGATCAGCGAGTGGCTCAGGAGGAGCCTGAGGAGGACCCACGCAGGCTCAAGGGGCCGTGGAATCCTGACGGCGAGAAGCGTGAGGTGGGCAGCAAACGGGCCGGGCGTCTGGTGGCCCCGGGTGGCGTTGGTGAGGATGTTGAGCCGCAGTCGGTGGCGGACGACGTCGGTATCTCGGGTGGTGCAGCGACGGCCGAGGAGGCCGCGATGCACATCATCGACGAGAACGTCGACGAGGAGAGGACGATGCCGAGCTGGGCTTCGACGACGACGAGGACTCCGACGAGAACGGTGTCTCGCGCTTCGACCGCGAGAGGCTGAGCGCCGAGGACTGACCCGAGCTGGCCGTTGGGCCGGCCGCACGGCCGCCGGCTGCGGCCGTGCGGCCACCGGTTCCCGATCGTGAAGAGCGCACGATAGAGTTGAAGGGCGATCCACGAAGGAGAAACCCTGACTACTCAGCCGAGTACCGATTCCGCCTCCGGTGTGCCGGCGCACCCGGTGTGGCACCGCGCGCCGGCACTCGGCAGCTGACGGTTCCAGCGTCGGTGCCGATGGTCAACCTGCTGGGCGTCGGCGACGAGTTCCTGCGGGTGCTGGAGCAACAGCTGGAAGCCGACATCGCGGTGCGGGGCAACGTGATCACCCTGACCGGCGCCAGCGTTGATGTCGCCATCGCGGCCGAAACTCTGACCGAGATGGTCACCATCGTGCGCACCGGCCAGGGCCTCACCAGCGAGGCAGTCGAGCGGATCGTCTCGATGATCACCAGCGCCGACGACGTTCGAGCCGCCGAGGTGCTCACCCAGAACATCCTGTCCAGCCGCGGCAGGACGATTCGCCCCAAGACGCTGAACCAGAAGCGATACGTGGACGCCATCGATGCGCACACCATCGTCTTCGGCATCGGGCCCGCCGGTACCGGCAAGACCTATCTGGCGATGGCCAAGGCCGTCCAGGCGCTGCAGGCCAAGCAGGTCAGCCGGATCATCCTGACACGTCCCGCCATTGAAGCTGGGGAACGGCTCGGTTACCTTCCCGGCACCCTGAACGAGAAGATCGACCCCTACCTGCGTCCGCTGTACGACGCCCTGCACGACATGATCGATCCGGAGGCAGTGCCGCGGCTGATGACCAGTGGCGTCATCGAGGTCGCTCCGCTTGCCTACATGCGCGGGCGCACCCTGAACGATGCGTTCATCGTCCTGGACGAGGCCCAGAACACCAGCACCGAGCAGATGAAGATGTTCCTGACCCGGTTGGGTTTCGGCTCGAAGATCGTCGTCACCGGTGACGTCACGCAGGTCGACCTGCCGTCGGGCAAGCGCAGTGGTCTGCGTGCGGTGCAGGAAATCCTGGACGACGTCGACGACATCGCCTTCTGCTACCTCACCAAGCGCGATGTGGTGCGCCACAAGCTGGTTGGGCGGATCGTTGCTGCCTATGAGGACTACGAGACCGCACAACAGGTCGAGCAGCCGCGCCGCCGTCCCGTTCGCGGGGGGCGCACCCGATGATCGACGTCAACAACGAATCGGGCGTCGACGTCGACTCCCAGCGGTTGGTCCGGCTGGCCACCTTCGTGCTTCGGCAGATGCGCATCCATGTCCAATCCGATCTGGCGATCCTGCTGGTCGACGAAACGACCATGGCGGGTTACAACGAACGCTTCATGGGGCACCAGGGCCCGACCGATGTCCTGAGCTTCCCGATGGATGAGCTGCGTGTCCCGAATCCGGACGAGCCGGCGCCGCGTGGGCTGCTCGGCGACATCGTGCTGTGCCCTGCCGTGACCGCCGCGCAGGCAGCCGACGAACGGGCGCTCGCCCAGCGACGAGTCCGACTACCTGCTGGTGCACGGAATCCTGCACCTGCTCGGCTACGACCACGCCGAACCAGCTGACAAGCAGTTGATGTTCGCGCTCAACGACCGGCTGATCGACGACTGGATGCGGCAACGATGAGCCAGTCCGACTGGATCATGCTCGCGGTCGTGGGGCTGCTGAGCATCTTCGCGAGCTGGCTGGCAGCGGCGGAGACATCCTTGCAGATCATCACCACCTCGCGGGCCGAGCGGATGGTCGACGAGGACCAGCGTCACGCCCAGACGGTGGCCGACATCGCGGCGGACCCATCGCCGTACGTCAACTCGGTGACGTTGGTACGCGTCATCTCGCAGATGAGCGCCGTCGTCCTGGTGTCGCTGGTGGTCTTCAAGCACATCGACGTGACCTGGCAGCGGCTGGCGATCACCGCCGGCTCCATGACGCTGGTCAGTTACATCCTCTGGGGCGTCGGCCCGCACACTCTCGGCCGGCAACGCGCCGAGTCCGTGGCGCTGCGAGCGGCCCGCACCGTCAACGCCCTGACGACGATCCTGGGCCCCGTTCCGAAGCTGCTGATCACCATCGGCAACGCCATCACGCCAGGTCGCGGCTACGCTGACGGCCCGTTCAGCTCCGAAGCGGAGTTGCGCGAGTTGGTCGACATGGCTGAGGCGAGCGACGTGATCGAACACGGCGAACGCGAGATGATCCACTCGGTGTTCGAGCTCGGCGACACCTTGGTGCGCGAAGTGATGGTGCCTCGCACCGACGTGGTCTTCGTCGAGCAGGACAAGACGCTTCGTCAGGGCCTGGCGCTGGCGCTGCGCTCGGGGTTCAGCCGGATCCCGGTCATCGACGAATCCCTGGACGACGTGGTGGGTGTGCTCTACCTCAAGGACCTCACCCGCCGGCTGTACGACAACCCTGAGGCGGAGAAGCGCGAGACGATCGGCGACATCATGCGCGAGCCCACCTTCTGCCCCGACTCCAAGCCCATCGACGAACTGCTGCACAAGATGCAGCGCGACCGCAACCACATGGTGGTGGTGGTCGATGAATTCGGCGGTACCGCCGGGCTGGCCACCATCGAGGACATCGTGGAAGAGATCGTCGGCGAGATCACCGACGAGTACGACGCCGAGCCGATCGTGGCCACTGAGGTGGAACCCGGCCGTTTCCGCGTGTCGAGCCGGATGCCGGTGGATGAACTTGGTGACTTGTTCGGTTTGCAGCTCGAGGACGAGGACGTCGAGACGGTCGGGGGGCTGGTGGCCAAGGAGTTGAACATGGTGCCCCTGAAGGGGTCGACGATCGTCTGGAACGGGTTGGAAATGGTGGCTGACCAGGCGTCCGGCCGCCGGCACCTGATCAGCACCTTCCTGGTGCGACGAGCACCGGCCAACGGTGAGCAAGGGCCGAACGGCGACAACACAACGACGGAACAGGCATGATGGATCCCACTGATTTCACTGAAGAAGCACTGCTGGCGCCGCGGGTCCGGCCGCAGCGCCACCGCCAAACCTCGAGCGAGCAGTCGTCGCGGGCTTGCTGCAGCCAGCGGACGGTACCTTCCGCTCAGGCTTCGTCTGCATGGTGGGGCGTCCCAATGCGGGCAAGTCGACACTGACCAACGCCTTGGTGGGCAGCAAGATCGCCATCGCCAGCTCGAAGCCGCAGACCACTCGCCACACGGTGCGCGGAATCGTCACTCGCCCCGACGCCCAGCTGATCCTGATCGACACCCCCGGCCTGTCCAAGCCGCGCTCGCTGTTGCAGGAGCGCCTCAACGACCTGGTTCGCCAGACCTGGACCGAGGTGGACGTCATCGGGGTCTGCCTGCCCTGCAACGAGCATGTGGGTCCGGGCGACAAGTACCTGGTGGGCGAGTTGGCGCAGCTGGCGCATCCGCCCAAGTTGGTGGCCATCGCCACGAAGGCCGACCTCGTCAGTCGCGACCGGCTGCGCAAGCACCTGCTCGAGATCGACTCCATGGCCGGGCCACTGGGCATCCAGTGGGTCGACATCGTGCCCTGCTCCTCGGTCACCGGTGCACAGGTCGACGAGGTGGCCGAGGTGCTGATCGGGCTGCTCCCGTTGGGCCCCAAGTACTACCCGGACGACGACATCACCGACGAGCCCAGCGAAAGGCTGGTGGCCGAGCTCATCCGTGAGGCCGCTCTGGAGGATGTCCGCGACGAGCTTCCGCACTCGATCACTGTCGAGGTCGACGAGATGCGGCTGCGGGACGGGCGGCCGGAGGACAAGCCGCTGCTGGACATCTATGCGTCGATGATCGTGGAGCGGGATTCCCAGAAGGGCATCATGATCGGCCATCGAGGTGAACGCATCAAGCAGATCGGCACTGATGCCCGCCAGCAGATCTCGGCGCTGCTCGGCACCCCGGTGCACCTGGACCTGAAGGTGAAGGTGCTCAAGGACTGGCAGTCCGATCCCAAGCAGCTGAATCGGCTGGGGTTCTAGCTCGCGTCCGTCCGGTGGGTGATGCGTCCGGCCATCATGGTGAGGTGCACGGGCGTGCCGGCCAGAGTGCTCGGGTCGGCCTCGAACGGGTTGGCGTCGAGCACCATCAGGTCCGCAGCGGCGCCAGGGACGAGGCCGCGCACCCCCTGGGTGCTGGCGAACAGGGCGTCGCCCACCCTCAGGCACTGCTCCGGGTGCCAGGGCTGCTCGCCGGGCAGGCTGCGAAGCACGGCCGCCTGAATTGCCCGCCACGGGTCCAGTGCAACAACCGGGGCATCACTGCCGAGGCTGACACGAACACCGGCGTCCAGGAACGAACGGAAGGCGTAGGCCCGATCGTTTCGCTCACCCCACTGGGCGTCCAGGGTGTCCCGTTCGCCCACCAGATGATCGGGTTGCACGCTGGCGCGGACGTCGAGGCGAGCGAAGCGCTCGAAATCACCCGGCGCCAGCAGCTGGGCATGCTCGATGCTGCCGTGGGCGTGCGTTTCCTCGAAGGCGTCCAACGCCTGGGAAACGGCTCGGTCACCGATGGCGTGCACGGCCACATCCAGACCTGCGTTCGTGGCACGTTGCAGCTGTTCGAACAGGTCGTCGCGGCTGATGCAGGACTCCCCGTAGGGCATCTGCGGCACCGGCCGGCCCAGCGGTTCGAAGCACCAGGCTGTGCTGGAGCCCAGCGAACCGTCAGTGATGATCTTGAGCGGCCCGCAGGTCAGCAGCCCGGCCTCGTCGAGCACCATGCCGGTGTGCAGCCCCGCCGTGATGGCTCGGTCCAGATTCTCCGACCAGAACGCGGCCTCGACACGCAGCAGGTTGATGCCGTCGGCGAACCGACGCGCCCAGATGCCGGGCATCCAATCCTTCTCCACGTCGAGAATGCCCACCACACCCTGAGCCGCAGCCGCCTGCTCGGCCTCCAGGATCCAGCGGTCGAGAATCGCCGGATCCACGTCGTTCACCTGACTCTGCATGGCGAAGGAGTCGGCTTCGCGGAGGAAGCCACTGGACGGGCTGCCGTCGGCCCGGTCGCCGAAACCGAACAGCCGCAGCGCAGCGCTGTTCGCCCAGACCGAGTGCAGGTCGGAGGAGTTCAGCACCACCGGACGATCACCGCTGTGTTGGTCCAGCAGCGCGGTGTCCGGCTGGTCCGGCCAGGTGGCCAACGTCAGCCCGCCACCCAGCAGTGGACCGGGCCCTGCCTCTGACAGCGCCGCGGCCACTCGTCGGGCTGCCTCGCTCGCACTGCGGGCGCCGGACAGGTCGATGCGATGGCTGGACAGCGTCCAGGAGGTGAAGTGCGTGTGGGTGTCCCACAAGCCGGGCAACACGAAGCGTCCGTCGAGGTTGATGACGTCGCTTGCAGGCTCCTTCTGGTAGCGGCTGATCCTGCCGTCGGCGATCCACAAATCCTGGGGTTCGCCGACCGTGCCATCAGGGACCGAAACCAAACGCGCTTCACGGAACTTCATGCCGTAATCAAACTCCGGTCTGTGCGGTCAGGGCGCACCGTCCCGTCTTGTGGTCCGCTGTGAGCGGACAGCCGGCATTTGGTGACGTCTGTACTGGCCGGGGTATTGTGTCGGCATGGCTATCGCGGTGGGCAGCCCCTTGGGTGTGTGGCTGCTTCTTGGTTGCCGCAGCGAGGCTCGCTCCTGAAGCCGGCCCACCTCGCTGCGGAGTTCCTGCGTGCCTGGCGTTCAAGCCGTATCGCCGTGTCATCCACCGGCGGCAACCAGTTGAGGAAGTCAACCCAATGAGCTCAGCAGTAGAAAATCGCGTCGCTTTCACCAAGCCGCGCACCCGACCACAGGCACGCCCGGTGCAGCAGCCGAGCCCCATGCCGTTCAACCGTTACAAGCCCTTCACGCCACTGGTGCTGCCCGACCGCACCTGGCCCGACAAGCGAATCGAGAAGGCCCCACGCTGGCTGTCCACGGATCTGCGGGACGGCAACCAGGCCCTGATCGATCCGATGACCCCGAGCCGCAAGCGCAAGCTGTTCGACCTGCTCGTCAAGATGGGTTACAAGGAGATCGAGGTGGGCTTCCCGTCCGCCTCCCAGACCGAGTACGACTTCATCCGCTCGCTGATCGAGCAGGACGCCATCCCCGATGACGTCACCATCAGCGTGCTGACCCAGGCCCGCGAAGACCTGATCGACCGCACCGCCCAGTCCCTGGTGGGCGCCAAGAGCGCGACGGTGCACCTCTACAACGCCACCGCGGAGCTCTTCCGCCGGGTGGTTTTCAACATGGACGAGGTGCAGGTCAAGCGGTTGGCACAGAAGGGCACCGAACTGGTGGTCAGGTACGCCGAGAAGTACCTGAGCGACACGGAGTTCGGATACCAGTACAGCCCCGAGATCTTCACGCAATCGGACACCGACTACGCCATCGAGGTCTGCGAGGCCGTGATGGATGTCTGGCAGCCGGACGCCGAGCGTGAGATCATCCTCAACCTGCCGGCCACGGTTGAGCTGTCCACGCCCAACACCTATGCCGACCAGATCGAGTATTTCTGCCGCAACATCCGTGACCGGGATTTCGTGACGGTTTCGCTGCACAACCACAATGACCGCGGCACGGCCATCGCGGCAGCGGAGTTCGGTCTGATGGCCGGCGGCGACCGGGTGGAGGGCTGCCTGTTCGGTCACGGCGAGCGCACCGGCAACGTCGACCTCGTGGTGTTGGGCATGAACCTGTACAGCCAGGGCATCGACCCCAAGATCGATTTCAGCAACCTGGACGAAGTTCGGCGCGCCGTCGAGTACTGCACAGGTATGCGGGTCCCGCCGCGGCAGCCGTACTCCGGCGAGCTGGTGTTCACGGCTTTCAGCGGCTCCCACCAGGACGCCATCAACAAGGGCCTGGACACGCTGGGACGAAAGGCCAAGGATCAGGGTGTCGGCAAGCACGAGATCGCCTGGGAGGCGCCGTACCTGCCGATCGATCCGGCCGATGTGGGGCGCAGCTACGAGGCCGTGATCCGCGTCAACAGCCAGTCCGGCAAGGGCGGCATGGCCTATCTGATGCGCGCCGATCATCACCTCGACCTGCCGCGTCGCCTGCAGCGCGACTTCAGCCACGTCGTGCAGCGCTACGCCGACGAGCACGGCGGTGAGGTCACCTCCGAGCAGCTGATGCAGGCTTTCAGCAAGGAGTACCTGGACCGAACCGATCCGCTGGAGCTGGTCGTTGCCGACGACTACTCCGAGGGCGGGCGCCACCACTCCAAGGTGACGGTGCGGGTGCGCGGCAAGGAGCAGCAGATCACCGGAGAGGGCAACGGTCCGGTGTCAGCCTTCATGGACGCCCTCAAGACCGTCGGGGTAGACGCGAGTGTGCTGGAGTACTCCGAGCATGGCCTGGACACCGGCAGTGACCAGTTGGCCGCTGCCTACGTGGAGTGCGAAATCAGAAATGGCACGGAGCCGCAGGTGGTGTGGGGTGTCGGAATCGATCCGGACATCACCACTGCTTCGCTGAAGGCGGTCATCAGCGCGATCAACCGCTCCTGAAGCTCAGAACGCTGCCCGGCCGGTGGAAACCGGCCGGGCAGTCCTATTTTGCTCCGCCGAATCGGCGGTCGCGTCCTACGTAATACTCGATGGCCGCCCACAGGTCGCGCCGGTCCCAGTCGGGCCAGAGCTTGTCCACGAAGACGAACTCCGCGTAGGCCGATTGCCACAGCAGGAAGTTCGAGAAACGTTGCTCACCGGAGGAGCGGACGAACAGGTCGACGTCAGGGATGCCGGGCTCGTCCAGGTGCGCCCGGAAGCTCTTCTCCGTGATGTGATCCGGGTCCAGCCTGCCCTCGGCGGCCAACTTGGCGATCGCCTTGGCCGCGTCCACGATCTCTGCCCGCCCCCCGTAGTTGACACAGAACTGCAGCGTCAAGCCGGTGTTGTCGGCAGTCTGCTGCTCGGCGTCTTGCAGCTCCTTGATGACGCTGCGCCACAGTCGCGGTTCGCGCCCTGCCCAGCGCACCTGCACGTTGAGGGCATCCAGCTGATCGCGGCGGCGATGGATGACGTCCCGGTTGAAGCCCATCAGGAAGGACACCTCTTCGGGCGACCTCTTCCAGTTCTCGGTGCTGAACGCGTAGGCAGAAAGGTACTGGACGCCAATCTCGATGGCGCCCTCGATGACGTCGAACAGCACCGCCTCACCGGCGGTGTGCCCGTCGGTGCGTTTCAGGCCGCGCTGTTGCGCCCAGCGGCCGTTGCCGTCCATCACGATGGCGACATGGCGGGGGACTGCCGCCTGCGGAAGCTCCGGGGCACGGGCACCGCTCGGGTGTGGGACGGGGCTGCGTTTGTCCGGGCGGACTGTTTGCTTCTTGGCCACGTCACGACGATAGCCTTCCGCGCGCCCGCGCACTGCCGCTGGCTGGCCGGTTCGGGCAGACGCGGCACAATGGGTCCATGCCCACCTATCGTGACGAAGCCATCGTGCTCCGAACGCACAAGTTGGGCGAGGCCGATCGCATCATCACCATGTTGACCCGTACCCGCGGCAAGGTGCGAGCGGTGGCCAGAGGGGTGCGGCGTACCTCCAGCAAGTTCGGCGGGCGGCTGGAGCCTTTCAGCCACGTCGACGTGCAACTGGCCCAGGGCCGCAGCCTCGACGTGGTGACCCAGGCCGTCACCCTGCACGCCTTCGGCGATCCGCTGGCCAACGACTACGAGCTGTACACGGTCGGCGAGGTGATGCTGGAGGTTGCCGACCGGCTGGTGGCTGAGGAGGGCGCGCCAGCCCTGCAGCAGTACCGGTTGCTGGTGGGCGCCCTGCGGACGTTGACTGAAGGCACCACGGATGGTCGGCGTCCGCCGACCATGGTGATGGACTCCTACCTGCTGCGATCCTTGGCAGTCGCCGGCTATGCGCCTGCACTGGACGCCTGCTCCCGCTGCGGGGTGGCGAGCCCTCAGCAGTGGTTCTCCCCAGCCAGCGGCGGCATGGTTTGCCCGCAGTGTCGGCCTTCGGCAGCGGTACGCCCGAGTGTCGAGACCTGGACGCTGCTTGGGGCGCTGCTGTCCGGGAACTGGCCGGCGACCCGCGACGTCAGTTCAGCCTGCCAACTCGAATCCAGCCGGCTGATCGCGGCCTTCGCCTCGTGGCATCTGGAACGCGGCCTGCGCTCGTTGCCGCTGGTGCAGCGCAGCCAGTAGCTGGCGCCCAGCGTCAGCCCGGGCGCACCGTCACCATCGGGGCGTCGGTGGGGGAGCTGGAACAGACAGCGCACAGCCCGTACACCTCGACCACGTGCTCGACCTCGGTGAAGCCATGCTCAGTCGCCAGTTGTTCGGCCCAGTCGACCACCGGCAGCTCGCCCACCTCCACTGTCCTGCCGCAGCGGCGGCAGATCAGATGGTGATGGTGACCGGCCGAGCAACGCCGGTAGACGGCCTCGCCGTCCGGGTTGCGCAGCGAATCGACCTCGTGGGCTTCTACCATCGCCTGCAAGGCTCGGTACACGGTCGCCAGCCCGATCCGGTGCCCCTGGTCACGCAGCCGTTCATGGAGTTGCTGGGCCGACAGGAACGAGTCGCAGCCGGTCAACGCCGCCCGGATCAGTTGCCGCTGTTTGGTGTTGCGGAAAGCGGCAGTCGCACTGGTCTCAGTCATCGCCGACCCGTACTGCTGCATGCTCGGGCACTGGAAGACCACGAGGGCAGTGCCGACTGCCCTCGTCGAGATAGTCGACGTGGTCGTCGTGCAACACAGCCTCGCCACCCGGCTCCTGCGGGGCTCGCACGGCGACAGCTGGTGAGGCCGGTGCGTGGTCTCCCGTCCGGTGGGCGGCGTGGCGGCGATGCTGGAGTGCCTTGGACACCGGCCAGCTGAGCATGAAGATCAGGATGGCGCCCACCACGATGGTGGCTCCGGATGCAGTGTCGAGCCAGCCTGATGTCACGGTGCCACCCACGGCGACCGTCATGCCGATCAGCATCGAGCCGACCAAGGTGCTGCGGAAACCGATGAACAGATTCTGGGCGGTCGCGACCGGGACGACCATCATCGCGCTGACCAGCAGCAGCCCAACCGTACGCATCGACATGGTGACGGTGACGGCGGCCAGCACCACGATCAGCAGATTGAGCGCGCGCACCGGCAAACCCTGGGTGTGGGCGTACTGTTCGTCGGCGCACACGCAGAACAGCTGCGGTGACAGTCCGACGGCGGGCACGATCACCAGCACTGCCAAGCCCAGGATGATGAGGATGTCCGAGCTGCTGACGGTGGTCAGGGAACCGAATAGGTACTGGGACAGCGCGCCGGCGCCCTGACCGCCCAGACCGGCCATCAACACCCCGGCAGCCAGACCGCCGTAGAACAGCATCGCCAGGCCGACGTCGCCCGACGCCCAGCCGTTCTGGCGCAGCAACTCCACCAGCACGGCCCCGGCCACGGCGACCGCCACCGCCACCGGCAACGGCTGGTTTCCGGTCAGGATGGCGAGCCCCACTCCGGCGATGGCCACGTGGCCCAGCCCGTCACCCAGCAGGCTGAGCCGGCGCTGCACGATGTAGGTGCCGACCGCCGGGGACAGCAGGCCGCTGACCAGGGCGGCGAGGATGGCGCGCTGCATGAAGGGCAACGACAGCAGTTCAAGCATCAGTGGGTTCCTTCCGCGCGAGCAAGGTCGGGCCCTGCAACAGGGGTGAGGGTCCCGGCTCGGTGTCGGAGTGCTCGCGCAGCGCCGAGCCGTCGGAGCGCAGCGGGCCGTCGTACAGAACCTGCCCGGCACCCAGCACGATGCTGCGATCGATCAGCCCCTCCAGTGGGCCGAGCTCGTGCAGGACCACGATCGTCGACAGCCCAGCCGCCTTCAGGTCGGCGAACAGTTCCGCCAAGCTTTCCTGGGTGGCGAGGTCCAGCCCCGCCAACGGCTCGTCCAGCATGATCAGCTCCGGCCGTCCGGCCAGCGCCCGCGCGATCAAGGCCCGCTGGCGTTGGCCGCCCGACAACAGGGACACCTGTGCGTTGCGGAAACGCGTCAGACCCACCTGTTCCAGCGCAGCAGCGATGGCGTCACGGTCGGACTTGCGGGGCGGCACGAACAGCCCGCGACGGGACAACCGGCCAGTGGCCACCAGCTCGTAGACGCTGGCGTTGTTGACCTGCAACAGGCCGTGCTGGGGCACATATCCCACCCGATACCACTGGTGGAACCTTTCGATGGGGGTGCCGAAGAGGGCGACTGTCCCGGTGCGCCGCGGCACCAGCCCGAGCAAGGCCCGCAACAGGGTGGTCTTGCCCGAGCCGTTGCCGCCGAGCAGTGCCACCGTCTCGCCGTGCCCGACGTGGGCGTCCAGGTCGTGCAGGATGGGATTCTCGCCCAGCGTCACGCTCAGGTTCCGGCAGGCCACCACAGTGTCTTCGGCTGCAGGGTCGCCTTGGCTGGTGTTCAGATTGGCTGTCAGGAGCATCCGTTGGCCGCCTTCAGGGCGGTCAGGTTCGATTCCATGATCTCCAGGTAGTTCGAGCCGGGTGACTGATCGCTCAGGCCGGCGACGGGGTCGAGCACGTCGGTCTTCAGGCCGAGGTCCCTGGCGAGCACTTCGGCGGTCTTGGGGGAGATCAGCGTCTCGTAGAAGATCGTGGTGATGCCGAACTCGCGGGCCAGTTGCTGCAGTTCTGCCATCCGTGCCGGCGACGGCTCGGATTCGGGGGTGATCCCGGTGATGCCGATCTGGTGCAGCCCGTAACGGTTGGCGAGGTAGCTGAACGCCTCGTGCGAGGTGATGAACTGGTTGCGGTCGCAGCGCGCCAGCCCGGCGCGGAAGTCGTTGTCGAGGACCTCCAGCTCACCGTTGAGCTGCGCCGCATTGTCACGATAGATCTGGGCATTGGGTGGGTCCAGGGTTGCCAGATTTTCCGCGACGGCGTTGCTGATCCGCACCATGTTGGTGGGGTCCAGCCAGATGTGCGGGTCGTATCCGTAGTCCTCCCCGGAGCCGGTGTGTCCCGTGGCGCCGTGGTCGTCGTCGCCTGCTCTCAGCAACGTCACCAGGGACCCGGTTTCGATCACGTTCGTGGCGCCCGACTGCTGGATTGCCTGCGTCGTGACAGCCTGGAAGCCCAACTGGTAGATGACCAGGTCGGCCTTGCCGAGGGAGGCGATCTGGCTGGGGGCCAACTCGTAGTCGTGGGCGTCAGAACCGGGCGGGGTGAGCAGGTCGACAGCGCCTTGATCGCCGGCTACCCGTTCGGCGACGAATGCCAGGGGGTAGATCTGGGCGGCGATCTGCACCTTGTCATCCGGGATGGAGGGTTCGTTCGTGGTGCACGCGCTGAACGCCAGCAGCATGATGCCCGCGAGCAGGGCAGCCGTTACCTTGGCGGGACGGAATTGATGAAGCATGAGAATCATTATCAATTAGGTGTTGTGGTTTGGCAACACGCCGGGAGCGCTGCTGCGCAGGGCAGCATCCGTGGCGCGTGCACCAAGTAGGGGAACGGCAACCCCTCCGCTAACCTGTCCGATGGACGCCGGGCCGGCCACAAGCCTGGCCGCGTCCACCTACATCCGATGCCAGCCAGGTACCGGGAGGCCGCCCGTGCCTAGCTGCCGGGCCCAGGAAGTTGGAGTGTCAGCAGTGGCTGAAAGCAAACTCGACAAGGTCATCAATCTCGCCAAGCGGCGCGGCTTCGTGTTTCCCTGCGGCGAGATTTATGGCGGTACCCGCGCTGCCTGGGACTACGGCCCGCTGGGTGTGGAGCTGAAGGAGAACATCAAGCGGCAATGGTGGCACTACACGGTCACCAGCCGGGCCGACGTGGTCGGGCTCGACTCCTCGGTGATCCTGCCCAGCGAGGTGTGGGTGGCGTCGGGTCATGTGGGCGTCTTCAATGACCCGCTGATCGAGTGCCTCAGCTGCCACAAGCGTTTCCGTGCTGACGAGCTGCAGGAGCTGTACGCGACGAAGAAGGGTCTCGATGATCCCGACGCGGTTGCACTGACCGAGATCGCCTGCCCCAACTGCGGCAACCGCGGTTCGTGGACCGAACCCCGTGATTTCAACATGATGCTGAAGACATCCCTCGGGCCGGTTGAGGACGCAGCCGCGGTGCACTACCTGCGCCCCGAGACGGCCCAGGGCATCTTCGTCAATTTCAAGAACGTGCTCAACGCCACCCGCATGAAGCCCCCGTTCGGCGTGGGTCAGGTCGGCAAGAGCTTCCGCAACGAGATCACGCCCGGCAACTTCATCTTCCGCACCCGTGAGTTCGAGCAGATGGAGCTGGAGTTCTTCGTCGAGCCCGGCACCGACGAGGAATGGCACCAGTACTGGATCGACCATCGCCAGGCCTGGTACGTCGGGCTCGGTATTGATCCGGCGAACCTGCGTCTTTTCGAGCACCCGAAGGAAAAGCTCTCCCACTACGCCAAGCGCACCGTCGACATCGAGTACCGGTTCGGGTTCCAGGGCAGCGACTGGGGTGAGTTGGAGGGTGTGGCCAACCGCACCGACTTCGATCTGGGCACCCACATCAAGCATTCCGGGGTGTCTCTGGAGTACTTCGATCAGGCCAGGAACGAGCACTACGTCCCTTACGTGATCGAACCCTCTGCCGGCCTGACCCGTTCGCTGATGGCCTTCCTGGTGGACTCCTACGTCGAGGACGAGGCGCCCAACACCAAGGGCGGGGTGGACAAGCGCGTCGTGCTCAAACTGGACCCGAGGCTGGCCCCCGTCAAGGCGGCGGTGCTGCCGTTGAGTCGCAACGAACAGCTCTCACCGAAGGCGAAGGCTCTGGCGCAGGAGCTGCGTCAGTGCTGGAATGTCGAGTTCGACGACGCCCAGGCCATCGGAAAGCGTTACCGCAGGCAGGACGAGGTTGGCACGCCCTACTGCATCACCGTCGACTTCGACACGCTCGAGGACGACGCTGTCACGATTCGTGAACGCGACTCCATGGCGCAGGAGCGGGTGGGGATCGGCCAGGTGAAGTCGTACCTGGCAACTCGCTTGGCGGGTTGCTGACATTCCTGCCGAGCAACCGCAGCCCGGGGCTCGACTGACGACTGCGATGCCGCCGTTGCGGCTGCACGCGCCCAGCCGTCGGGACGCAGTCGTCGTCGAGACCCCGGTGCTGCTGGCCCCGATGGCCGGGGTCACGAACGCCTCCTACCGCAAGCTGTGTTACGAGCAGGGCGCCGGGGTGTGTGTCTGCGAGATGATCACCAGCCGTGGACTGGTGATCGGCGACCTGAAGACGGCTGACATGCTGACCTTCTGGCCGGACGAGCCGATTCGTTCTGCCCAGCTCTACGGTGCTGAACCGAAGTCCATGGCCTACGCCGCCGAGGTGCTGTGCGAGAGCTTCAACGTGCACCACATCGACCTCAACTTCGGCTGCCCGGTGCCCAAGGTGACGCGCAAAGGCGGCGGGGGAGTGCTCCCATGGAAACTCGAGCTGATGCGCGAGATCCTGACCGCGACCGTGGCCGCCGCCGACAAGTACGGGGTGCCGGTCACCATGAAGACCCGGATCGGCATCGACGACGCCCACGAGACCATGCTGGACGCCGGCCGGATTGCGCAGGAATCCGGCATCGCCGCCATCTGCCTGCACGCCCGCACCACCCAGCAGGCCTACGGCGGTGCAGCCGACTGGAGCGCGATCTCGCGGTTGCTTGAGGCGGTGGACATCCCGGTGATCGGCAACGGTGACATCTGGGAGGCCCGGGACGCCGTCGCGATGGTTCGTCAGACCGGTTGTGCGGCCGTCGAGGTCGGCCGGGGATGCTTGGGGCGGCCCTGGCTGTTCCGCGACCTGGCGCGGGCGCTCGGCCCGCACGGCGACCAGGCAATCGACGAGCCGACCCTGCCCACCTTGGGCGAGGTGGCGGCGATGGTTCGTCGGCATGGCGAACTGCTGGTCGAGCTGCGTGGCGAGCACTGGGGAATGTGCGATTTGCGCAAGCACATGGCCTGGTACTTCAAGGGTTTCCCGCTGGGCGGCGAGCTGCGCCACACCTTCGGTCTGGTGACGAGTCTGGAGCACCTGGACTCCCTGCTGGCCGAACTGGACCCGACGTTGCCGTTCCCCGTTCAGGAGATCGGCAAGGCGCGTGGCCGCCAGGGCAGCCCGCGGGGCAAGGTGACCATGCCCCTCGGCTGGTTGGACGACCGGGATGGCCGCAACCTGGACCTGAGTGCCGCCGAGCAGGACGCCAGCGGCGGCTGAGCAGGCTCAAGCAGCTCACTGTTCGCAACTGCTGTCGGGCTTGTGGGCCTGCGCTCAGATCAGTTCGACGTGGCGCGGGTGATTCACTTCCTCCATGTTCACTTCACGCCCCTGATCCTCGAATTCTTCAAGGGTGTCAATGATGATGTCGATGCCGCTGTGCAGGTCTGTCTCGCTGATGACCAGCGGCGGCGCAAAGCGGATGATGTTGCCGTGCGTGGGTTTTGCGAGCAGGCCGCGGTCGGCCATCTTCAGACAGATGTTCCAGGTGATCCCGCCATCCTCGTGGTCATTGATGACAACGGCATTGAGCAGGCCCTTGCCGCGCACCAGCTTGGCGACTTTGCTGCCCTCGATGTATTCGGCCAGCCGAGTGCGGAAAATGTGCCCCAGCTCCTGGGCGCGTTCTGCCAACCCTTCTTCCTCAGTCACTTTGAGGGCCGCGACGACCACCGCTCCTGCGACGGGGTTACCGCCGAAGGTGGAGCCGTGCTGACCGGGTTTGATGACGTTCATGATGTGGTTGTCCGCCAGCACAGCCGAAACGGGGTACACCCCGCCTGAGAGGGCCTTGCCCAGAATCAGGATGTCAGGCTTCACGTCCTCGTGGTCCACGGCGAGGCGCCTGCCGGTACGGGCGACGCCGGTTTGGATCTCGTCGCAGATGAACAGCACGCCGTACTTCTCACACAGGGCCTTCGCGCCGCTCAGGAAGCCGTCGGCGGGGACGTACACGCCCGCCTCACCCTGAATCGGTTCCACGAGGAAGCCCGCCACACGGCCCTGATGGGCCTGCAGGGTGTCTTCCAGCGCGCCGAGGTCGTCATACGGAATCTGCAGGAAGCCGCCCGTGTACGGGCCGAAGTTGCGACGGGCGTTCCTGTCGCTGGAAAAGGAGATGATGGTGGTGGTGCGTCCGTGGAAGTTGTTTTCACAGACGATGATCTGGGCTTGTTCCTCGGCCAAGTCCTTCACCTCGTACGCCCACTTGCGGGCGATCTTGATGGCCGTCTCCACTGCTTCCGCGCCCGTGTTCATGGGCAGCACCTTGTCGAAGCCGAAGTACTCGGTGAAATACTTTTCGGAGGGGCCCAGCCTGTCGTTGTGGAACGCGCGGCTGGTCAGCGTCAGCGTCTGGGACTGCTCGACCATCGCCGCGATGATCTTCGGGTGGCAGTGTCCTTGGTTGACCGCTGAGTACGCCGACAGAAAGTCAAGGTATTCCTTGCCATCGGTGTCCCACACCTTCGCGCCTTGACCCTTGGCGAGAACCACGGGCAGCGGGTGGTAATTGTGCGCGCCGTGCTTGTCTTCAAGATCGATGTAGTCCTGCGGGGTCTTGGGTCGGGTCATGGTGTCCTCGATGACGTGCCAGGGCGAAGCAGTGGTGACGGATCAGGCAGGAGACGGGGAGGCGGAGCGGCCGGGCCGGTGACCCGAGGACAGTCTACTTCACGGACAACTACCCACGGTGAAGCCATGTCCGGGCCCACTCGTGGCTGGAACTGTCGGTGCGGGCAGCTACCGTGGAGTCACCAGCATCAGTTGGCCGCGCCTGGCCGGGAAGGGACGCTGCAGTGGCTTCCAGGATGAACGTCGAGAGCTTCAACCTCGACCACCGTTACGTGGCCGCGCCGTTCGTGCGCGTTGCCGATGTCAAGACTCTGCCCAAGGGTGACGTGATCACCAAGTACGACGTGCGCTTCTGCCAGCCCAATCATGACCATTTGGACATGGCGGTCATGCACTCCCTGGAACACACCATGGCCGAGAAGATGCGTGATCACGCCGACAACGTCATCGATGTCGGCCCGATGGGGTGCCAGACCGGTTTCTACGTCACTGTCTTCGCGCAGGACGAGGCTGGTGGCCTCGATGGCTTCCTGGCCACTCTCGAGGCGACTCTGCGCGACCTCGTCGAGGCTGGCGAGGTGCCGGCGGCAAACGAGGTGCAGTGCGGTTGGGGCGCCCATCACGACCTCGAGGGGATGCGCGAGGCCGCCCGTCAGATGCTCAGCCGTCGGGACGAGTGGTCCGCGGTGTTGGCTGCAGGCGCCGAGGGCATGGACCCCGAGACCGGGCTCCCGCTGGCCTGATCTGTTGCGACAGTCGACATGACCAGGGAAGATGCCTCGGTGGTCTCGATCGGGCCCCGGGCCAAGGCGTGGGCGACCACCATGCACGGTCATGGTCTGCAGGTCGTGACCGCCCACCCTGGGTCCCGGGCGGCCGTTTCGGGTGGTCCGCCGATCGGTCGTGTGCAGCGGGAAGAGGTGGAGGCGGCCATTCTGCGTCCCGGTGCGACGCTGTCGCTCGGCGCCGGTGACCGGGCGATTCCCGAGGAGCCTGACCCCGAACGCACCTGTTTCGAGCGTGATCGTGACCGGATCGTGCACTCGACGGCTTTTCGCCGGCTGGCCGGCAAGACACAGGTGGTGGTGTTCCCCACCGACCATCAGCGCACGCGGCTGACCCACGCCCTGGAGGTCGCCCAGGTGGCCACGTCGATCGCACGGGGGGTGGGCGCCAACGCGAGCCTGGTCGAGGCGATGGCGTTGGGTCACGATTGCGGCCACGGGCCGGGTGGGCACGCGTCGGAGGAGGCCTTCGACGCCTTCCTTCCCGAAGGCTTCGACCACGGGCCGTGGGGTGCTGACGTCACGTTGGCGCAGTTGAACCTCTGTCGCCAGACCCTCGACGGCATCCGCAATCACAGCTGGTCGCGCCCGGCGCCGTCCACCGTCGAGGGTGAGATCGTCTCCTGGGCCGATCGCATCGCCTACTGCGCCCACGACCTTGAGGACGCCGTCCACACGGGGGTGGTGCGGGTGGCGGACATCCCCGAACAGGTGCGCCAGGTCTGCGGGGTGCGCCGTTCGCAGCAGCTGGCAGTTTTCATCAGGGCGGTGGTGCTGACGACGGTCGAGGCCGGCACGGTCGGCATGGACAAATCGACAGCTGAGGGCCTGGCGGCATTGCGCCGCTTCAACTACGAGCGGATCTACACGCGCCCGGCTTCGCTCGCCCAGAGCCGGGCGGTCATCGAGGTGTTGCACTCGCTGGTCAGCTACTACCTGGAGCATCCCGAGGTGATGCCCGACGGTTTCGCCACACCCGAGGACCCAGTGCGTGGCGTGGTCACCTACGTCAGCGGCATGACCGACCGCTACACCTTCGACCAGGCCATCCAGCGGCTGGGCTGGGACCCCGCCCGGTTGCCCCAAGGGATCGGATACGGCGCCTGACTGGGCACGGCCGTAAAGTTGTGACCTCCAACGAGTCCGAGGAGGTTCCGATGGAGTCCAAACGACGAGCACTCATCATCGTCGACGTCCAGCCCACGTTCTGCGAAGGCGGGTCCCTTCCGGTTGAAGGCGGCAACGCCGTCGCCCAGCGGATCGCGGACTTCGTCGCCGGCTACCGCGACTCCTACGACCTCATCGTGACCACTCAGGACTGGCACATCGACCCGGGTGCGCACTTCGCGGCCGCGCCCGACTTCGTGGACACGTGGCCCGGGCACGGCGTCGCCGGAACCCCGGAGGCGGACCTCCACCCGGCACTGGCGGGAATCAACCCGGACGTCCGGATCAAGAAGGGCGAACACGCCGCCGCCTACTCCGGCTTCGACGGGTTCGACGTGAGCGGCCGGCCGCTCGCCGTGGTTCTTCAGGACGCGTTCATCGACGAGGTGGACGTCGTCGGGATCGCCGAGTCCCACTGCGTCAAGCAAACGGCTCTCGATGCGTATGCCCACGGCTTCCAGACGCGGGTGTTCACCGACCTGACGGTTCCCGTCACAGCAGAGCTGGGGGCTGCCGCACGGGCCGAGATGGCGGACGCCGGGGTGGTGCTCGAACAGTCCGTCTGATCCTGCGCCTGACTGACGTCCGGTTCCCGGGGCTGGGTCAGGGGCGCAGCCGTGCCCGCAGATCGGCGGGCAGCAACTTGGCGCGGCGGATGAATTCGTTGGCCGCCATGACTGTTGCCGACTGAGCAGCCAGGATTCCGATCAGCACCAGAAGCTGTGAAGCGCCGGCCTGGATGGGCGTGCCGCCACCGAGCAGCACGCCGATGAAGGCCCCGGGCAGCGTCACCAGGCCAACGGTCCTGGTGGCGTCGAGGGTGGGCACCAGAGCCTCCCCGGCAACAGGCTCGATCACCAGGCCGACGGCGTTGTGACGAGAGAAACCAAGCGCCAGGGCGGCCTCGTAATGGCCGACGTTGTCCCGCAACTGGGCAAAGAGGCGCCGGCCCACCAGGGTGTGGGCCGTCATCGTGTTGCCGATGACGATGCCGCCGATGGGGATGAGGGAGTAGCCGTTGAGTGGTGCGGTGCCGCTGATGAAGATGATGGCCAGCACCGGGATCGCGCCGGCAGCCATGGCGACCGCGCTCCACGTCCAGGTGTCGCGGTTGCCCACCCGGCCTGTTGTGGTGAAAACCCCTACCACGAACATGACCAGCACGAACAGCAGGGAGCTCCACAGCTGCTGGATCGCCAGCACGATGACAGCCGAGACGCCCAGCAGCTGGACGATGGCCCGCACCGCCGCCGTCACAATGGCCTTCTGGTGGCCGAGCCGTCCCAGCGTCGAACACCCGAACCCCAACGCCACCAGCGCCACGATGGCCAGGGCGAGGTTCCAGGTGGGTTCGATTGTCACAGCCGCCATTGTTTCCGATCGGGCGGCAGGAGGGGCAATTCCCCTTGTCCCGGCGATTCGCAGCTGTCCAGCGACGACTGCGCGGCGGCCCACTCGGGTTGGCTGCGTAGAATGGCGCCCATGGCCGGACGCATCAACGAGGAGGACATCGCCCTCGTCCGTGAGCGCGCCCACATCGAGGACGTCGTCGGCAGCTACGTGATGCTGAAGTCGGCCGGCAGCGGCTCGCTGAAGGGGTTGTGCCCTTTCCACGACGAGAAGACCCCCAGCTTCCAGGTGACGCCGGCGCGTGGTCTGTTCTACTGCTTCGGCTGCGGCGAGGGCGGCGACGTCATCACCTTCCTGCAGAAGATCGACAACCTCACCTTCAGCGAGGCAGTCCAGACGCTGGCCGACCGCACCGGGGTCCAGCTGCGGATCGAGGACGACGGTGCGCCCCGGGCCGAACCGGGCCTGCGAGCGCGGTTGATGGCGGCCAACGAGGCCGCTGCGGAGTTCTTCGCTCGCCAGCTGCTCAGCCCGGACGCGCTGGCCGCTCGCCAGATGCTCGACAGCAGGGGTTTCGACCGGGCCGTGTCGGAGAAGTTCAGTGTCGGTTACGCGCCACGCGGCGGCCGCGAACTGGCCAACCAGCTGCGCCGTCAGGGGTTCAAGGACTCCGAGCTGGTGGCGGCCGGGCTGATCCGCCAGGGTGGCTACGACTTCTTCCAGGGGCGGCTGCTGTGGCCGATCAAGGACTCCGCCAAATCGGTGCTCGGGTTCGGTGCTCGCCGCCTCCACGACGACGACCGGATGCCCGCGAAATACATCAACACCCCCGAGTCGCCGATCTACAAGAAGAGCAGCGTGCTGTACGGCCTGGACCTGTCGCGTCAGGCCATCGGGAAGAAGAGCCAGGCAGTCGTGATGGAGGGCTACACCGACGTGATGGCCGCCCACCTGTCCGGCGTGGACACCGCGGTGGCCAGCTGCGGCACGGCGTTCGGGGTGGAGCATGCGCGGCTGTTGCAGCGGCTGATGGGCGACCACGACGCCTTCAACGGGGAAGTGATCTTCACCTTCGACGGCGACCAGGCCGGCCAGAACGCTGCCCTCAAGGTGTTCAACCTGGACCAGAAGTTCGCGGCTCAGACCTACGTGGCCGTCGCCCGCGAGGGCCTCGACCCCTGCGACCTGCGGTTGCAGCACGGGGACGCCGCCGTTCGCGACCTGGTGGGCCGGCGCATCCCGTTGTACCGCTACGTGATGGAGCACGTCGTCGCCCGCCACGACCTGGACCGTGCCGACGGTCGGCTGGCCGCGGTGCGGGCGGCTGCGCCGATGGTCAACAGCATCCGCGACAACTCTCTGGTGCCGGGCTACCTGCGTGAGCTGTCGGCGCTGGTCGGCATGGACATCGAGGACGTCCGCCGGATCGTCGCCCAGGAGGGGCGCCGCAAACTCCCCGAGGTCAGCGACACGCTTCGGCAGCGCCCCGCGCCGGAGCAGCCTGTGCCCGACGACGCCGCGCCCACCCTGGACGGACTGACCCTGCCCTGGCCGGACGCCAGTGACCACAACCTCGGCGTGGAACGTGGCACCCTGAAACTGATGCTGCAGTGTCCGACGCTCTTCACGGTGGACTGGAACGCGGTGCAGGCCGGCGACTTCACCCACCCGGCCTACCGGGCGGTGTTCGAGGCGATCCAGGCCACGCCGTACGAGGGGGAGCACTGGGTGGAGCGGGTGCAGCAGTCGACGGCCGACGAGACCGCCCGGCAGCTGGAGATCGCGCTGCTGGTGGAACCACCGCTGCGCCAGCCCGACCAGGGCTACGTGGACGCGTACACCTCCAAACTGAGGCTGATCACCACGCTGGGCCTGATCCGCGACGTGAAATCCCGGCTGCAGCGGACCAATCCGGTGGAGCACAGGACCGAGTACAACCAACTGTTCACGCGCTTCCTGGAGCTGGAGACCCAGCGTCAGCAACTGCAGCAGCAGAGCATCGGTTTGAGCGAATAGGGCTTGTCGGCATGCCTCCCTGTTCCGCTCGCGCGGAAACCGAGGATCGGCGAGTTGTGAGGGCTGTGCATCGGTCGGTGTTGTCCGTCTGCACAAGCCCGTTCTTGTGCACAGCCATGGTCTGACGCCCGACGCGGACGACAGGCTGGGGCCCATGAACATCGACTTCACCGAGACCGAACTGCTCACCGCCGACCAGGAATGCGAACTGGCCCGACGAATCGAGGCCGGCGTCTTCGCGCGGCACCTGCAGGAGACTGGGCAATGCCCCGAGGGAGTCGCCGACGAGGAGCTGGGCTGGCTGGTGGCTGACGGTCAGACGGCCTGGCAGCGATTCCTGAACGCCAACCTGCGGCTGGTGGTTGAGGTTTGCCGGCCGTGGTCGGGTCACGCCGGCCCGGACGCCGACGACGTGTTCCAGGAAGGGTGTCTGGGCCTGGCCGAGGCACTCCGGCGCTTCGACTACCGCCGCGGCGTGAAGTTCAGCACGTTCGCCTGGAAATGGATCACCAAGTACGCATCCCGAGCGGCGGCCCTGCAGGGTGGCCGGATGCCGATGCCGCTGAGCCGCGTGACCCTGCTGTGGCGGGCACGTCGGGTCGCTGCCGAACTGGAGTCAGCTTCGGGCGTGAAGGCGAGTGTCCAGGCGGTGGCCCAGCGAGTGGACGCCCGGGTCGAGACGGTCGCTGCACTGCTGGCCTGGCGGCCCCCGGTGGCGCTGGACGCCGCGGTGGGCGGTGAGGTGGTGGCGGCCGAGACGGATGAACCTGCGGGCCCGCTGGACCTGAGTTGGCTGGGGGAGTTGTCGGCGCAGGAGCGGCACGTGCTGATGGCCCACTACGGGTTCGAGGGGGAGCCGGTCGGGTTGTCGGAACTGGCCGCAGAGCTGGGCGTGAGCGTGTCGACGGTCCGGCGCATGAAGATCCGGGCGTTGGACGCCGGGCGACGCCACCTGGACCGGCAAGCGGCCTGGGCGGCGTGAGTTGGGACGGTGGGCAACAATGGCCGGCATGGGTCTGTTCCGACGCGCCAAACCGATCGATCTGCTCACACCCGACGAGGTCGCCGGGTTGACCGACGTGGTCGGTGGGCGGCCGTCGGTGGTTGCGGTGGGACGAGGCAAGGGTGTGGTCTGTGCGGCGCTGCCCAGTGACTTCGCGGTGGGCCGACGGGGGACTTGGGAGCTGACCGGCTGGCACGAGGTGCAGCACGGCACCTGGGACCGCGAGAACTCGACGCTGAAATGGCAGCGCGTCGACGGGGGGAGCGATCTGGTGCAGCTCGAGGAGCCCTTCGACGTGCCTGCCACCTTCCTTGAGCAGGTGGGCAAGTCCATCGTGTTCCAGCAGCGGATGACGATGCCCGGCGAGCTCGGTCAGGTGATCATCGCGGCCCGGCGCGCACTCGCGCCCGGCGCGCCGCTGGTGTGGCTGGTCCAGCCGGTCGGCCACTCGGATCTGCACGACCCGGACGTGGAGAGGTTCATCCTGGAGCAGACGGCGCAGCTCCGGGAGGACTTCGAGTAGGGCCGCGGACCCCACTTTTGTGGTTGCTGCGGTTCTCTGCTAGCTTTCTTCACGCAGCCCAAGCGTTGCGATCCCCTGTAGCTCAATTGGCAGAGCATCTGACTGTTAATCAGAGGGTTACTGGTTCGAGTCCAGTCGGGGGAGCCACCAGAAAAGGCGTTCTGACAACGTAACACGGGTCAGAACGCCTTTTGTTTCACCGGCTGGCGGTCTCAGGCAGATCCACCATGACAGTCATGGCTAGAGCACGACAACGCGAAGCCCCAAGCTGTCCAGCCTCCAGCAGCCACCGTTGCGGCGGGCAAACACCAGACGCTGTCACCTAGTGTGTTGAAGGTGACCAAGATCTTGTCGACGGTCAGGAACAATCCCTGCGCGGTGCTGCTGATCGCTCAACTGATCGGCATCGTGGTCTACCCCTTCCTGGAGGGGACTCACGGCAATCTGGTGGTGGACATCGGCCTGCCGCTTTTCGGCATGGTGGTGCTGGTGCTCGCCCTGGCAGTCGTACGCCGCACTCCGTCGCTGACTTGGCTCGGGGTGCTGATTGGCATCCCAACCGCAGTCCTGACCGTTCTCAGTGTGTTGATCGGCAGTCATCCGGCGGTGCACTTCTGGTTCGACGCGATGCACATCGCGTTCTATGGCTACACATTCATCGGCCTGTTGCTGTACATGTTCGCCGACGAGCAGGTGGGCGCCGACGAGATCTGGGCCATCGGCGCCACCTTCACCGTCGCCGTCTGGCTGTTCGCCTACATCTACAGCCTGTGCCAGACGGTCGTGCCCGGCTCGTTCATCGCAGCCAATGACCCCGGGCTACCCCGGACGTGGATGGAGTTGCTCTTCCTGTCCTGCACCACGATGACCAGTACCGGGCTGTCCGACATCGTCCCGGTGAAGCCGCATGCCCGTTCGCTGGTGATGCTTCAGCAGATCGCGGGCATGCTCTACCTCGCCGTGGTGGTGGCCAGGATCGTCGGGCTGACCATCCGGCGCCGGGAAACGGCGGAAGGCTGACCGCGTCGCCGAAAGCGAGGTACGAACGCGCTCACCGTTGGAAGCAATACCATTTCAATTCCACGTCAAACCGAGGGAGGCTCCAATGGGCAAGACTGCGAGCGAGATGGTGGCCGAGGCCAAGGCAAGGGTTGAGAACCTGGACCCGATGGCTGTGGCGGAAGAGATACGTCAGGGGGCCGTGCTCGTCGACCTTCGGGAGCAGTACGAACTTGATGAAAAGGGCCGCATTGAAGGGTCAGTGCATATCCCCCGAGGAATGCTGGAGTTCCTTGCCGACCCCACCAACCCCCACCATCACGAGGTGCTCGACCCTCAGAAACGGGTCATTCTCTACTGCGCAACTGGTAACCGGTCGCCGCTGGCAGCCGCAACACTGCAGGACATGGGGTACACCCACGTCGCCCACCTCGCGGGTGGTATCGCCGCCTGGGCCGAGCAAGGTCTCCCCGTCGACAGAAGCTGACCCGGGGCCTTTCCAGGAGCTTCGCGCGCTAGGGCGCGAACACCGCAGTGAGCGTGAATAGTCACAAGGCGGATCCTTTCGATTCCGGGTTCCCGACCAAGGTGCCGGCGTAGCATCCCTTGCGACGGGTGTTGTTTTGAGGATTCCTGCAAGGCCGCACCCTCTCTCTCAAGCACACAAAGGAGTCACATGACCACGATCGCAAGGTCAGCCCCTGCTGACCAAGCCTCAGTGAAGCCCTTCGGTATCAGGGACAAGATCGGCTACATGTTCGGTGACCTGGGCAACGACATGACGTTCGGTCTTGCGTCGACGTTCCTGATGGTCTTCTACACGAACGTCCTCGGCGTCAGCGCGGTGACCGTCGGCACGATCCTGTTGTCGGTGCGGCTGCTCGACTCGGCGGTCGACGTCGCCATCGGTGTTGCCGTCGACCGTGCCCCGCAGCACAGGGCCGGCAAGTTCCGTCCGTGGATCAAGCGCGGCATGATCCCCGTCGCGATCGCTTCCTTCCTGATGTACATCCCGTTCGTGAACCAGTTCAATGAGCCCTTGAAGCTGGTGTACATCTTCGTCACGTACCTGTTGTGGAGCGTCTGCTACTCCTACGTGAACATCCCCTACGGCTCGATGGCCGCATCGCTCTCGCCGGACCCGGCGGACCGCGCGTCGCTGTCGGTGTTCCGTACCCTCGGTGGCCAGGGCGCCATGATGTCGCTGTCCCTGGTCGTCCCCCTGTTCATCTACGTCGCCGTCCCGGGGCAGACCAAGCAGCAGGTCGACGGCACCAGGTTCATGATCGTGGCGGCAGTGCTGTCGGTTCTCGCCGTCATCTGGTACACGATTCACTACAACATGGTCACCGAGCGGGTGGTCGCGAAGCCGGCGCCTGAGGGCGAGAATGTGCACGGAATTGGGCACATGCTCAAGGGTCTGGTGTCGAACAAGGCGCTGCTGGCCCTGATCGTCGGCGCACTCCTGCTGCTGATGGCCACCATGCTTTCGGGCGCGCTGTCGGCCTACCTGTGGTTGGTGTACTTCCAGAACGGCAAGCTGCAGGGCGTGGCCCAGATGCTGTCGGTGCTGCCGATTCTGCTGCTGCTGCCGCTGGCAACGACCGCGGCCAAGCGTTTCGGCAAGAAGGAAGTCTCTGCTGTCGGCATGTTGTTTGCGGGCCTTGTCTTCCTGACGCTGTTCTTCGTGCGCGTCGAGAACGGTGTTGTCTACATCGTCGGCATTCTCGTCGCCGGCCTGGGCCTCGCATGGTTCAACACCTTGGTGTGGGCCTTCATCGCGGACATCATCGACTTCCAGGAAGTGAAGACCGGCACCCGCGAGGACGGCACGATCTACGCCATCTACTCCATGGCCCGCAAGGTCGGTCAGGCGTTGGCCGGCGGTTTGGGTGGTTGGGCGTTGGGATGGGTTGGTTACAACTCGGCACTCGCGAAGTCAGGTGGAACCCAGGCTCCTGAAACCGTTCAGGGCATCTACACGCTGTCGACGCTCGTCCCGGCCGCCTGCTACCTGCTCGTCTCCCTGGTGTTGTTCTTCTGGTACCCGTTGTCGAAGAAGGCTGTTGCGCAGAACACGGCCATCCTTGTCGAACGTCATTCCCAGGCGACAGCGGCCGAGATCTCCGAGGCTGCAGAATCCGCCGGCGCGGCCCCCAAGAAGATCATCACCATGTGGGAGCTGTACGGATCGGGTATGGAAGAGGTTGCCCAGCGTCTCGCTGCCGAGATGAATCTGCCACTGCACAAGCAGGCCTTCACCAGCGAACAGATCGAAGCCACCCAAGCCGAGCGCGAGAACCAGTCGGCCATAGGTCGGCTGCTGCTCGGATCCGGCCCGGTCGCGGCTGGACCTGATGGCAGCTCGACCAACGTGACCACGGCTGTCAAGGGGATCGGCGACGCCGCTCAGCAGAACCGTGAGGTTGTTGCCGAGGAGGCAAAGGCTGGCGGCATCATCCTTGGACGCAATGGCGCCTTCCTGCTGCAGCACGTGCCTGGTGCTCTGCACGTCAAGCTGGTCGCCCCCGTGGCGGATCGTGTCGCTCGAGCGGCGCGCGAGGCCGGCATTCCTGAGGAACGAGCTGCCAAGCGGCAGGTTGCGGAAGACTCGATTCGGCGTGAGATCTCGATGATGACCTACAACTTCGATCCCACCGGCGACGAGTACTACGACCTGGTGATCGACACCAGCAAGTTCGGCGTCGACGAAGCGGTGAAGATGATCCAGCGGGCATCTGAACAGCTGAATTCCTGACCTGCGTCGAGCGCCTTCCTGCTGGGGGCTCGTGCACAGACGATCAAGGGCGGTGTTGGCCAATGCGGCCAGCACCGCCCTTTGTCATGCCGGTTCGGGCCCTTCCGCAGCTGAGTTGATGGGTAACAGGTCTGATGTTCTGTCAGATGGAGGTCCCTCACAGCGAAGAGCAGCCACGGTAGAGTGGCCGCATGAACGGGACGAAAGCGAACAGGGCTGGGGCAACCCGTCCCGTCATCATCCAGGGCGGCATGGGGGTGGCCGTTTCCGGCTGGCAGCTCGCCCGTGAAGTGGCCAGAGCCGGTCAGCTCGGTGTGGTGTCCGGCACAGCTCTGGACGCCGGGATCGCCAGGCGGCTTCAGGACGGTGACGAAGGGGGCCACGTCCGGCGTGCCCTGCGGCATTTCCCGTCCCCCGCGATGGCATCGCGCGTGCTGGAACGGTACTTCCGCGAGGGCGGTCGCGACGGGGCGCCCTACCTCCCGCATCGCAAACTCGGCATCCAGCCGGCCAAGGCGTCACTTGAGCTGGCACTGGTCGGCAACTTCGCCGAGATCTGGCTGGCCAAGGAAGGCCACAAGGGCGTCGTGGGCATCAACCTGCTCGAGAAGATCCAGACGGCGACCCTGTCAGCTGTCCAGGGGGCCATGCTCGCCGGTGTCGACTACGTCCTGATGGGCGCAGGCATCCCGCGCGAGATGCCGAAGGTGCTGCGCGACTTCGCTGCCGGACGCCCCGGTGAGCTCACCATGGACGTCGTGAACGCCAGCCGTACCCACACCGCCTCACTGGACCCGGTCGAGCTGCTCGGCGACGAACTGCCGGTGCTGCCACGTCCGCAGTTCCTCGCCATCATCTCGCTGCACGTGCTGGCCGGTTTCCTCACCCGCAACGAGCAGATCCGCCCCGATGGTTTCGTCGTTGAGGGGCCGGTGGCTGGCGGCCACAGTGCGCCGCCGCGCGGCAAGATGGCACTGGACGACGCTGGGCAGCCCATCTACGGTGCGAAGGACGATGCCGACATTGCCGCGGTCGCCGCCTTCGGGCTGCCTTTCTGGCTGGCAGGCGGGTACGGCACCCCTGAACGTGTGGCGGACGCGGTCGCTGCCGGTGCGCAGGGAGTGCAGGTGGGCACCCTGTTCGCCTTCGCCGAGGAGTCTGGGATTCGTCCAGACCTGCGACACACGCTGCTGCGCAAGCTCGCCGAGGGCACGCTCAAGGTGCGGAACGACCCTCGCGCGTCACCCACCGGCTTCCCGTTCAAGATCGCGAACGTCGAGGGCACCCTCTCGGAGCCTGCCACGTACGCTGCGCGCGAGCGCGTCTGCGACCTCGGCTACCTTCGCACGCCGGTGGAGCGCGAGGACGGCGCACTCACCTATCGCTGTGCCTCCGAACCAGTGGACGCGTACCTGAAGAAGGGCGGCGACCTCGCCGACACCGACGGCCGCCTTTGTCTGTGCAACGCGTTGCTGGCCGACGTCGGCCTCGGTCAGGTGCGCCAGAACGGCTACGTCGAAGACCCCGTGATCACACTGGGCCAGGACCTGTCGGGCCCGAAGCGGCTGTTGGAGACGCACACGGCGGGCTGGACTGCGGCCGAGGCTGTCCACTGGCTCACGAGTGGCCTGCTGCTGCCCTGACCATCAAACCACCTGTCAAGGACGTGGGCCGCGTGGCCTAGCATGGCGTCATGCTCGTTGCCTTCTCAGTCAGCCCGTCCACGAGTGGCGAACACGGTTCGGTGCATGACGCCGTCGCTGCTGCGGTCAAGGTCGTCCGCGCGTCCGGGCTGCCCAATCGCACCGACTCGATGTTCACCACGATCGAGGGCAGCTGGGAGGAATGCATGGCCGTGGTCAAGCAGGCCTGCGAGGTGGTCGGCGAGTTCGGGCCACGGGTGTCGTTGGTCCTGAAGGCCGACATCAGGCCCGGTTTCGGCGCCGAGCTGACCGGGAAGCTGGAACGCCTCGAAGCTGCCATCGAGGCTGGCTGACCCGACGCAGCCTCGTCAGGTCCGGAAACCATCAGTGGCCCGGATGGATCCGTCTGCGCCGATCGCCATGACTTCCATCGGGTGCCTGACGAGCGCGGCGTCCAGTGTGGCAGGGCCACCGGCCAGGATGGCTGTCGCCAGCACGTCGGCTACGACGATGTCGCCTGCCACCACGGTGACCTGGCTGAATCGAACCTCGGGTGGGGCTGCGGCAACCAGCCCCCAGATGTGGTCCCCCCGTTCGGAGTAGCCCGACGTGGCCATCGACCGCAGTGGTGGGGTGAGGGTGAACGCGGCGACGAGTTCGGTGCGGTCCGCAGGGTTCACGATGCCGGCAACCCAGGGCTGTTCTGGTCCGGCGTCGCCGCGAGCCAGGATGTCACCACCAACGTTGAGGCACCAGTGGGCGGTGGCTGCGTCGAGAATCGAACCCCCGGCCTGGATGGCCAGGGCTTTGACGATTCCGGTCAAGTCGACTCCGCCGGCGGGCGGAAACGGCGTGAAGGCTCCCGCGGTGTCGAGGACCCAGTCCTGGGCCTGTGCGTGCACCGCCCGGTACTCGGCGCTGGCGTCGTCCACCGCCAACTCACCGCTGCTCACCCGCATCGCCTCGGAGCCAGGGTCGTGCATGGTGAAGCGGCACTCGATCCGGTCGAACTCCGCAAGCAGTGCGATGCGGGCGGCTCTGCCCAGGCCCGTCGGGACGGCCACACTCGCCACGGTGCCCATCGTTTCGAAGACGAGCACCGTGGGCTCGTCCCGCAGCACCACCCTGTCGCCACGGGGGCGGGGCAGGTCAGGTCTTGTCATGCCGTTGCCTGATCCAGGGCCGACTGCAGGCTCTCCAGGTAACTGCCGGACGTCAGGGTGGCTCCCGAGATCGTGTTGACCTGGGCGCCCTGTGTCTCAAGGACGGCGGCTCTCAGCGCTGGTGCGGCACGGTCGTTGATCGACTGGGAGCGAGAATCGTTGGCGGTGGTGCTGGCGGACACCTCACTGATCCGCCCGTCGGCGATCGTGACCGTCACCGTCCAGGAACCGAAACGGTTGCTGCCGGGGGCACCCGTGTAGCTGCCATCTGCGTACCGACTGGCGGAGTTGCTCGCAGCAGCCGCAGAGCTGGGGGCCGCGGGTGCGCTTGCCGATTCGGAGCGCTGGGCCGGGCGGACGGTGGACCCATCGGGGCTCGCTGTGCTGGGCACTGCTGTCGGGTTGACGCTGGTCACCTCGGGGGAGTCGACAGGGACTGCTTCGCGGCTGTTGGTGGCCGCCTGCCAGCCGATCAGCAGGATTCCGGCCGAGGCCACCGCCGAGACGACTTTCGCTCTCGTACTCACCAGGCAAACCTTTCGTCGTGGATCTGGGTTCGGGGTACACCGCAGGCGACAGCCTCGGCGATCGTCTGGTCGGCCCACTGCTGTGGGCCGCAGATGAAGATGTCGGCGTCGGGGGCCCAGGGGGCCAGCTCGGCCAGACGCAGTGTCGGCTGGTGGATGCTCGACCAGCTCAGCCCGGTGCGGACGTTGGTGCCGGGGTCACCGATCAAGGTCACGAGGGTGATGCCCCGCAGCGCGCAGCTGACGCGGAACTCGTCAAGCAGGAACAGCTCGGTTGGGGTGCGAGCACGCAGCACCACCAGGGCGCGTCCCGGGACGGTGTTGGTTCCGTCCAGCAGCGCGCGGATCGGGGCGATTCCCACGCCCGCGCCCACCAGCACCAAGTCGTCACGGGTGCGTGCCCGATCACTGAAGACGCCATAGGGGCCCTCGAACGATACCTTCGCGCCCGGGCGAACACGGATCAGTTCCGCGGTGCCCTTGCCCAGGTTGCGGACCGTGATTCGAAAGGTGTCCTGACCGGCGGCGTTGGTGAACAAGCCGCTGCTGGTCGAGAACGGGTGCTCGTGCCACCACAAACGCCGGGTCAGGAACCGAAAATGGAAGAATTGTCCGGCCTGCAAGCCCAGCCCTCGCAGATTCCGGCCGCTCAGGTAGATGTTGACGGTGTCCGGGCCGGCAGGCTCGGTGGCGCTGACGAACAGTCTGTGGTCCAGGCTGTTGAACAGCGGGGTCAGGACCCGAAAGTGCAGCAGGCAGAAAGCCGTCACGGCGATGAAGCCCATCCAGTACCAGCGCGCGAGCCCGGTGGCGAACATCCCGCTCATGCTGAACTGGTGGGGAATGGAGACGGCGAGGGCCGCGTAGCTGAGCAGGTGCAGGACGAACCAGCCCTCGTGCGGCAGGTGTCTCTTGGTGACCGTCCACGACGTCATTCCAACCAGACAGAACAGGCCGAGGCCCAGCACGGCCAGCACGAAGTCACCCAAAGTCCACAAACCGGAGAATTCGGCGAAGAGGCCGAGCTTGTCGGTCATGGCGTAGCTGACGAGCAGTCCGATCGCGTGCACGAACAGCAGAATCAATGCGGCCACCGTGAGGCGTCGGTGCTTCAGCAGCGCGTGATCGTGTCCGATTGCGTGGTCCACGAAGGGGATCCGCGCAGCCAGCAGCACCATTTCCAGCAGCAGCGCCATTGCGACCAGGCCGGTGAGCATTCCCACCGACTTGACGAAGCCGGGGACGCTGGTCAGCGTGTCGATCCCGTCCTGAGCGACGAAGACGGCCACCGGGACGACGCACAGCACCGTGAGCGCGACGTCGATCAGATCGATGCGTCGACGGCGGGCCACGCCTTGACGGTGGTAGTCCGGGCTGTCAGCAACGGGCTCCGGCAGTGCCCTCGCCGGAGCACCGGCCGGCAGTCCAGGCCGGTCGGGCGCCGCGGGCCATGAGACTGGGTGGTTCATGTCTCCAAGAATGCCGCCGGATTCTGTGCGAAAGCTGTGCTTTCGCATTGAAGACCGGGTGCTTGTCCTGGTGCTCAGTGGGGCAGCGGCTCGTCTGGGCAGGCCGACAACACCCGGACCATCGCATCCTGTTCTGGCTGGGTGGTCCACAGGTCGTAGCGGTGTTTGACCGCGACCTGCCGGGCCACGAACTGGCACCGGTAGCCCTTGTTGGGAGGCAGCCAGGTGGCCGTGTCGCTGTCGCCCTTGCGGTGGTTGAGCACGCCGGACACAGCCAGCAGGTTCAACGGGTCGTTCGCGAAGGCGATGCGCTGGTCCGTGTCCCAAGTCTGGGCGCCCTTCTGCCACGCGTCACCGAGGGCGACCACGTGGTCGATCTGCACCTCGTCACTGGTCGTGCTGCCCCTGACGAAGTGGATCCGTTCCCCGGAGTAGGGGTCCAGCAGGACCCCGGCACGGACCACGCAGCCACGCGCGCCGTCCTTGTGGGCGACCTCGGTGAGGTCGCGATTGAGGATGTCGTTGCGGGTGTCGCAGTCGTTGCGGTCGACGTCCACCCACCCGTCGCCGAACAACGCTCGTTCGTAACCGGTCCGTGGTGACCGCCCCCGGATCATCAACTGCCGCGCTGTCTCCAGAGCAGTGCCGTCGGAGGTCATGGGGGAGGCGGCAGGGGAGGGTGGCGCAGGCGCTGGAGGGCTCGTCCTACCAAGCCACCAACTGCCCAGCAACGCTGCGACCACAGCGACGACGATCAGCACTTCCGGCCACCAGCGCGTGCCTCTCAACTCGACCTCCCTTGCTGCCTCATCTTCTCCCAACCAGAGGCCTGCCGGTGCAGTGACTCTCGACAGCAGCGCGCCGAAGGTGGCCAAGCTGGATATATTGATACGGGCAGCGGCGCCCGAACGAGCGAGAGGTTCAAAGAATGCTGGATCGACAGGCTGTGGAACGGTTCGCGAAGTTGATTGAGGCGAAGGCCAGCGTTCGCGAGGCCTCACCCGAGACGACGAAGGGACTGCGCTACCTGGCGCCGGTGACCCTGGCCTTTGCTCCGCAGAGCGAATGGATCAAGTTCACCAAGATCCCTTCACTGCACGCGATCTTCTCCAAGGTGCCGGCGTTCGTGCCGCTGATCGTTGGCAAGGGCGAGAACCGTGTTGAGTCAGCCTCCGCCACCACGGTGGTGGAGTTCATGGACGAGGACGGCGCAGACCTGCTGTTCTGCCGCGGTGAGTTCGTGTCCCCGGATTTCGGCAACCCTGACGTGGAGCCGCTGATCAAGACCGGCCTGGCTGCCCGACGGACGTCGCCACGGATCGTCACCATCTCGGTGATCAGCGACGGCCCCTTCCACTTCACGATTCGCTGGATGGAATGGCAGGACTTCGTCAAGGTGCTGAAGATGGCCGACCGAATCGCGCTGGACCAGGGCATCGTCTAGCGCACATTGGTGCTGGCACAAAGCGTGTGGGGCGCCCAGACTGGTCTGGGCGCCCCACACGTCTTGGGTTGGGTCAGAGCTTGCGCTGCAACGCAGAGCGCAGTCGCTCCTTCTGCACCGCGGCCACGGCGCTGAAGGGCACCTCGGCAGGGCAGACCTGGTAACACTCCCCGTAGTTGCTGCACGGGCCGAACTCGGTCTCAGCCTGCTCCACCATGTTGCGGCCACGCCGCGTCCGTTCCTGTTTCGGCATCGGCAACAGCGCCATGTGTGTCATTTTCGACCCCAGGAACAGGTGCGCCGAACCATTGGGGCAGGCTGCCACGCAGGCGCCGCAGCCGATGCAGGCGGCGTAGTCCATGGCGTGCTCGACGGTGTCGTGGTCCACCGGCAGCGCGTCCGCGTCGGGTGCGGTGCCGGCGTCGACGCTCACCCAGCCACCGGCCTGGATGACCCGATCCAGTGCCCGACGGTCGACGACCAGGTCGCGAACCACAGGGAATGCGCCCGAGCGCAACGGCTCCACGCGCAACGTCGACCCGTCCGTGAAGCCACGCAGCCGCTGGTGGCACGAGGGGGTGTTGTGGTCGGGGCCGTGCGGGCGACCGTTGACCGTCACACCACACGAGCCACAGATGCCTTCCCGGCAGTCGGACTCGAAGGCGACGGGATCCTTCCCGGCGTCGGTCAGTTGCTCGTTGAGCTTGTCGAACAGCTCCAACAGGCTCATGTTCGGCTCAAGGTCGTCAACGGCGAAGTTCTCGAAGCGTCCCGCGCTGTCGGGCCCAGCCTGTCGCCAGACCTGGAGATTCAGCTTCACTTGTAGTTCCTCCTTGCCAACGGAATGGCCGTGAACTCGAGGGGCTCCATGTGTCGGGTGAACTCGAGAGTGTGGTCGGACGTGGCGCCCTGCGGGGCTCCATCGCTTTGCCAGGCCGAGACGAAAGCCCAGTTGTCGTCGTCGCGACGGCATTCGCCTTCCACCTGGTGCTCGACGCGGTAGTGCGCGCCGCAGGACTCGTCCCGGTCGAGCGCGTCGATGCACATCAGCTCGCCCAGCTCCAGGAAGTCGGCCACGCGGCCGGCCTTGGTCAGCACCTGGTTGAGGCGGTCGCCGGTGCCCGGCACGGACACGTTCTGCCAGAACTCCGACCGCAGTGCCCGGATCTTGGCGATCGCTGCCTCGAGCTTCTCCTGGGAGCGTTCGACGCCGCAGCCGTCGTAGAGGATGGCGCCAAGTTCACGATGGAAGTCCTGCGGGCCGCGGTTGCCCTTGATGGACAGCAACGCCTCCTCGCGTTGGGTGGCCCGGTCGACGGCGTCCAGCACCTCGGTGTCGGTGAGGGCTGGGCGCGCCTCACCCAGGTGCGGGGCCAGATAGTTGGGCACTGACCGTGGCAGGGTGAACCAGCCGTCGACGGTGGCAGACAGCAGCGAGTTGGCGCCCAGCCGGTTGGCACCGTGGTAAGCCCAGCCGGCCTCGCCGCCCACGAACAGCCCGGGGATGGAACTCATCATGTCGTAGTCGGTCCACAGCCCGCCCATGGTGAAGTGGCCCGACGGGGAGATCCTCATCGGCTGCGCAAGCGGGTCCTCGTTGACGGCGTGGTGGTACATCTTCATCAGGTTGCCGTAGCGCTCCATCAGGACGTCCTTGCCGAGACGCTGCAGGGCGTCGCGGAAGTCGAGGTAGACCGAGTTGCGCATCGGGCCGACTCCGTGACCGGAATCGATCTGTTCCTTGGCCGCACGCGACGAGATGTCACGAGGGCTGAGGTTGCCGTAGGCCGGGTACTTGCGCTCCAAGTAGTAGTCGCGCTCGTCCTCGGGGATGTCGTTGGGATTTCGATCGTCGCCGGGCTTCTTCGGAACCCAGATCCGGCCGTCGTTGCGCAGTGACTCCGACATCAGGATCGTCTTGGCCTGCCAGTGTGACGAGACCGGCAGCGCCGTCGGATGGAACTGCACCATCGACGGGTAGGCCATGTAGGCGCCCATCCGATGCGCCCGCCACGCTGCTGACGCGTTGGAGTTCAGCGCCAGGGTCGAGTGGAAGTAGACCGAGCCGTAGCCGCCAGTTGCCAGGATGACCGCGTGGGCCGGCTGTGCGTAGATCTTGCCGGACACCATGTCGCGCACCACGACGCCGCGGCACTGGCCCTGAACCATGATCAGGTCAAGCATCTCGGCGTTGGTGTGCATCTTGACCGTGCCGCGTTTCACCTGCCGTTGGAGGGCCTGGGCACCGGCGATCTGCAGCTGCTGACCGGTCTGACCACGCGTGTAATAGGTGCGGCTGACCTGGACGCCACCGAAAGAGCGGGTGGTCAGGTTGCCGCCGTACTCGCGCGCGAACGGGGCGCCGATCGCGTTCATGTGGTCGATGACGCGTACCGACTCCTCACCGAGACGGAAGTCGTCTGCCTCGCGGCTGCGGAAGTCGCCACCCTTGACGGTGTCCACCACGAACTGGTGGATGGAGTCGCCGTCGACCTTGCGGGCCCGGGCGGAGTTGATGCCGCCTTGTGCCGCCACCGAGTGGGCGCGACGGGGGGCGTCGTGGAAGGTGAAGGAGTGCACGTCATAGCCGAGCTCTCCCAGAGCCGCAGCTGCCCCGCTGCCGGCCAGGCCGGTGCCAACCACGACGACCGTGAACTTCTTGCTGTTGAGCGGACTCACGTGTTTGTACTCGGCGCGGCGACGATCCCACGCGGTCACGGGGTCACCGGCGGGCGCGCGGCCGTCCAGGACGTCACCGATGCGGACGCCGGCAGCCTGCGAGGCAGGGGCGTGGAAGACGGTCATGACAGCACTCCCAGCTGGACGGCGATCGGGATGGACGCGTTGCCGAGCAGGATGGCGACCGCGACCAGGCCGGCGAGGACGACGAACAGGGCGCGCAGGCGTTGGCCCATGGCGCCGAGGTCGGATGCGACGGTGACCACGCCGTGCGAGAGATGGATGGCGATGAACACCATCATCCCGATGTAGATCGCGGCGCTCCAGGGCCGCTGGAAGCTCGCGATCAGGTTCTGGTATGCGAAGGCCTGTTCGGACGTGTTCGCCTGGAAGGCTTCGGTGGCTACCGGTTGGGCGCCGAGGGTGAGGTCCATCAGGTGGAAACCGAGGAACGTCAGGATCAGGACGCCGGTGATCGGCATCAGCCAGGCGCTGAAGGAGCGATATCCGCCGTGCCTCTTGGCGCGGATCGGCCCGCGAGCCTTTCGTCCTCTGGTCCACAGGGTGAAGCCAGCCGCGATGTGGCAGACAAGGCAGGTGATCAGCACCACGCGCATGATCCACAACACTCCCTGGTAGGGGAACAGCGGCTCGAAGGCGTGCTTGAGCCACAGCGCGTAGGTGTCGAAGTGCTCGCCCCCGGTGTAGACCTTCAGATTCCCGACCAGGTGGATCGACAGGAACAGCGCCCAGATCGAGCCGGTCACGGCCATCACGGTTTTCAGTACCCAGTTGGGCCATGAGCGTTTCTGCGGAGTGGCTACAGCATCAACCGGCGGCAACTCTGCCGTCCTCGGTACTGCTCGGCGCGCCCCACTGTCAGCGGCGTCGGCCGGTTGGGCGGCCTCGCGGGTGGTGGCAGACATGTCTTGCTCAACCTTTCAGCAGATCGACATTGATCCGGGATTGAAGTGAACCCAGAATGTCAGCTTAGCGACCCACGCAGCGGGGAACCACTGCCCGGGGAGCAGCTGTTCCGGCTCGATGATTGTTGCGCGCCGCGCGCCCGTCCAGCCGGTGACGCGCCTCAGTCAGCCCGGCCAGATGGTGGCAAAGTCTGCTCAATGGCACAACAGCGCGCACTCCCAGCCCGTGATCTCGCGATGATCGCAGTGTTCGCGGGCGTCACCGGTGCTCTCGGACTGATCCCGCCGGTCTACCTGCCACTGGCCCCGGTTCCGATCACAGCCCAGTCGCTGGGCCCCATCCTGGCGGGCGCAGTGCTGGGAGCTCGGCGGGGCGCCGCCTCCCAGCTGTTGTTCTTGTCGCTGGTCGCCTTGGGTCTGCCGCTGTTGGCCGGCGGACGTGGTGGCATTGGAGTGTTTGCAGGCCCGACCGTGGGTTTCCTGCTGGGCTGGGTGCTCGTCGCCCTGGTGGTGGGCGTCCTGACCTGGCGCAAGGGCGCGCCCTACCGGGTGTGGTTCGGCGTGTTGGCCAATGCGATCGGTGGCATCGTGGTGCTTTACCCACTCGGTATCCTCGGGATGGTCGCGACGGCCGACCTCAGCTGGCAAGCGGCACTGTTGGCAAACGTCCCGTTCCTGGTCGGCGACGCCTTGAAGGTGGTGGCTGCGGCGTTCATCGCCAAGGGAGTGCACGCTTCTTATCCGGGGTTGCTGCCCTGGAATGCGGCGTGGTCCGCCGGCGCTCGGGCCGAAGCGCAGGCCCAGCAACGGCAGTCCAGGCTGCCGACGGGTGATCAAAGCGCCTCATCCTAGGCGGGTCGCCGAGCACGCCTGAGGAGGGACGATGCGGATCCAGGTGCGAGGCGTCACCCACGTCTATGGTGACGGGCCGCTCGCCCGCACCGTGCTGGATGACGTCTCGGTCACCATCACCGAGCGTCGGGTGGGGATCGTCGGCCACAACGGGTCAGGCAAATCCACCTTCCTGCGGTTGCTCAATGGATTGTTGGTTCCCACCCGCGGCACGGTGACGGTCGATGGTGTGGACACGGCCCGCGACGCGGCAGCCGTCCGCCGCCGCATCGGCTTCCTGTTCACCGATCCGGACAACCAGATCATCATGCCGACGGTCGCTGAGGACGTGGCGTTCGGGCTGCGGCGCGCCAAGCTGCCTGCCGTGGAAGTCCGGGCGCGCGTCGACGAGATGCTGACGCGGTTCGGGCTGGAGGGGCACCGCGACCATCCCGCCCACCTGCTGTCAGGGGGCCAGAAGCAGCTCCTGGCGCTGGCCTCGGTGCTGATCACCAACCCTGCGTTGCTGGTGATGGACGAGCCGACCACCTTGCTGGACCTCCGAAACGCCGCCATGATCGGGCGGACCATCGCAGGCCTGGAGCAGGGCGTCATCCTGGCCACCCACCACCTGGACCTGTTGCAGGATTTCGAGCGGGTGCTGGTCTTCGACAGCGGACGGTTGGTCGTCGATGACGAGCCTGCGGCCGCCATCGTCCACTACCGGCGACTGATGGCGCCTTGATGAGGGTCACCCTGGGGCTGTACCGGCCGGGTGACAGTCTGCTGCACCGGCTCCCTGCGTCGGTCAAGCTGTGCGCGCTTTTCCTGGTGGGCGCAGGTTCGGTGCTCATCCGGCGCTGGTGGTGGGCGGTTCTGATCCTGGCCGCAGTGGTTCTGCTGCTGTATCTGATGGCCGGGTTCTCGCTGCGGCTGGCGTTGGCGCAGTTGCGTCCGATGCTGTGGCTGCTGGTGTTCATGGCAATTTTCCACGTCTGGTTCACCGGCTGGCAACAGGCGGTCGCAGTGATCGGCATGCTTGCCGCCCTGGTCTGCCTGGCGGCCCTGATCACCCTGACCACCACCACGACTGCCCTGGTGGACACCGTGGTGCGCTGGTGCGGCCCTGCTCGCCGATTCGGTGTCGATCCCGAACGCATCGGATTGCTGCTCCACCTCGGCCTGCGCTGCGTCCCGTTGGTTGCCGGGTTGGCCGGCCAGGTGCGCGAGGCTCAGATCGCTCGCGGAAACGCCACCAGTCTGCGCGCGTTTGCCGTACCGCTGCTGGTGCGGGCGCTGCGGCAGGCCGACGCGCTGGGAGAGGCCCTGGTCGCGCGGGGTGTGGACGACTGAGCCCCGCCAACCGGGTGTGTCGTCGTCAGGAGCGGCTCAACTTCGCGGCCAGCCACGCACTGGCCTCCGCCAGGGTCGTGCCGACGAGTGCTTGTTCGGGTTCTGCTCCCTGTCCACCGACGTAGACGACAGTGTCGGAGGTAGTTTCGTGCAGGGCGTTGACGACCCGGGTCGCGGCAGGCCTGTCATCGGCTCTGGGTGCCCCGACAACCACGGCGTCGGGGCGGGTGGTTCGAACGGCCTCAACCCAGCTTTGGACCGGCAGGTCCGGGCCCAGATAAGTGACGCGGAGGCCCCCTCGTCGCAGCATGGTCGCAAAGGCAAGAGCGGCGATCTGATGAGTGGCGCAGGGAACGAGGCCCGTCACCACATGGCGTCCACCGCGGGCGTGTCCAGCGGCGTCGAAAGCCACCGCCAACCTGCGCATGACGCCAGCGCTGATGAAGTGTTCCTGGGCGGTATCGAGGTCTCCTGAGGCCCACGCCTCGCCGACCTCGGCCATGGCAGCCACCAACCAGCCATCGATCACGTGCTCGAACTGCGCCGCAGCGAACGCTTCGTCGAGTGCGTCCTCAAGAGCCTGGACATCGTAGTGCCGGGAGGCATCGACGAGTCTGTGTGGATCGGGCAGCCCCGCCGGCGCGACCTCGCTGCGTGCGGATGCGCGAGGAGTCGACCGTTGCGAGCGGAGTAGCTCAGCAGCCTGCGCCGGCTGCAAGCCTTCCGTGACCAGGCGAGCCATGGTGCCCAGGGTGTCGACGTCGGCATCGCTGTAAAGCCGGTAACCAACGTCGGAACGCAGGGGCCGCACCACTCCGTAGCGCTGCTCCCAGACGCGGAGGGTGCCCGGCGTCAACCCGAGTTGCTCTGCGACCCATTTGATCGTGTACATGCGGCCTCCTACAAACATTCTACAAACATTCCACATACCCTTGACGCACGGCTGGCAGAAATTGCACACTTCTTGTACAAACCTTCTACGAAAGGTCAAACCATGAAGCGCATCATTGCCGCCGTCGGAGCCATCAGCTTCACTCTCGTCCTGGGCGCCTGCAGCGCCGGCACCTCGCCCTCGCCTGCGTCGACGACCACAGTCACCACCACCGCGCCCGCGACCATGGCGTCATCCGCGATGCCGGCTGGCAAGGACATCGTCGATACCGCGGTCGCAGCCGGTGACTTCACGACGCTGGTCACTGCGGTCAGCGCCGCCGGGCTGGCGGACACCCTCAAGGGCTCGGGTCCGTTCACCGTGTTCGCCCCGACCGATGCTGCTTTTGCCAAGTTGCCCGAGGGGACGGTCGACAGTCTGCTGAAGGAGCCCCAAGGTCAGCTTGCCGAGATCCTCAAGTACCACGTGGTCGCAGGTGAGTTCAAGGCCGCTGACGTGGTCAAGCTCAACGGCCAGAAGATCAAGACAGTTCAGGGTGGCGAGCTCTCTGTGGACGTGACCGGCAACACGGTGCGCCTGGTGGACGCTGCCGGCAACAGTGTCAATGTGATCGCCACCGACGTCGATGCCACCAATGGCGTCATCCATGTGATCGACGGAGTCCTGATGCCTGCGTGACCCACCCTGTCATGGCCTGCGGGTTCCTCAACGGCCAAACGCCTGTGAAGTTTTCAACGCCCATCGCCCAGAGCCCAGCAGTCTGGCCCCGGACCACCTTGAGTGGCCGGGGCCGTACTGCTGTCTCTGGCTGCGATCGTGGCCGAGCGTTCCCCCAAAGTGGTGGTCTACAGTGGCGGATGCCGTGGGCGGTGGAGAAGAACGCGAGGATTGTCTTGAAAGGCCGTCTGGTCTTGACCGCCTGCGAGGAGGGCTTTCGATGGCCGAGGAACCGCTGCGAGTTTACGGTTCGCCGACGCTGAACGACGTGGCACGAGTGGCGGGGGTGTCACGGGCCACCGTGTCCAGGGTCATGCACGGGGGCAAGAGCGTGCGCCCCGAGACTGTCGAACGGGTGCGTGCCGCCGCTGATCAGCTCGGATACCTGCCCAATTTCGCAGCGCGTTCCCTGGTGACCCAACGCATCGGCACGGTGGCGTTGATCGTGCCCGAGGCGGAGGAACGCAACTTCGACGACCCGTACTTCTTCGGCGGCTACCTTGGTGCGCTGGAGGGGTTCGCAGACACCGACATCCAGGTGGTGCTCGCCATGGCGCGTCCAGGCGACGGTGTGCAGCGGTTGGTGGCCTACCTCAGCAGTGGAAGGGCCGACGGCGCCATCATCATGAGCCGTTACGCCGGCATGGCGGATGTCTTCGAAGGGATCGCCCAGCCGGTGGTGTTCGTCGGGCAGCCGTTGGCGGAAGGGCACCACTGGGCCGACATCGATCAGCTGCAGGCGGCGCGCAGGGCTACGCGACGGTTGATCGAACGCGGCGCCACCAGGATCGCCACCATCTGCGGGCCGTCGAGCACTGGTGCTGGTTGCAGACGGTTGGCAGGTTTCCAGCAGGAGATGGCTGCCCATGGCCTGGACGCCAGTCGGGTCGTCGAGGGTGACTTCACCATCGCCGGCGGGGAAGCAGCGGCCGCCAGGCTTTTCGGCGAACACCCCGACGTCGATGGGGTGTTCGTGGGCAACGACCAGATGAGCGTCGGAGTGCTCAAGCATCTGGTCGCTCTGGGACGGCGCGTGCCGGAAGACGTCTTGCTGGTCGGCTTCGACGATGCGTCCGTGGCCAGCCACACCATCCCGCCGCTGACGACGATGCGCAACCCCAGCCGCCAGTTGGCGCGCGTGGCTGCCGGCATGTTGCTCCGCCTCCTGCACCACCAGCCGACGCCGAAGACTGTGGTGTTGCAGTCGCAGTTGGTGATCCGCGACTCCGGGTAGCGGGCAGTGCGTCAAGCTGGGCTCGGGCCGTGGGGCGAGTGGGACTCGAACCCACAACCGGCGCTGTATAAGAACGCTGCACTAACCCTTGTGCTACCGCCCCAGGTCGACTCTGCCGACAGCGGACCAGACTACCGCCTGTCAAGCTTTCGGTCAGCCAGCTCAGTCGTCCTGGGCCAGCAGCCGCAGCAGCGTGCGGCCCACCCCCGCCTCGTTGTGATGACCCGCCGCGGGGAACCTGGCCAGCAGACTGTGGTGGGCGTTGTCCATCGCGAAGGCGCGCCCTGCCAGTTCCAGCATCGTCAGGTCGTTCGGCATGTCACCGAAGGCCACCAGCTCATCGCGAGTGATTTCCTCGACAGTCATCAGCCGTCGGAGTCCGGAGCCCTTGTCGACCCCGATGCCGCTCAGCTCCAGCAGGCCCGACCGGCTGATCATCGAGAAGGTGCACGTCAACCGGTCGGCACAGATCGGTTCGGCAACCTCGGCCATCAGGCGGGTGTCGACCTCCAGGCCCCGCACCAGCAGCTTGACCGCCCGACCACTGGTCAACAGCTGCTCGGGGCCGCCGATCACGTCGGCTTCGACCATGTCGCCGCGCAGCGGATAGTGGCCTTCGCGCCCCCAGCCTTGCGTGTACTCCACGGCGAACGCGGCCGACGGCAACGCCTCCCGCAGGTCGGCGGCCACTGCCAGGGTGTCCTCCAACGGCAGGATGCTGGCGTCCAGCACCGATTGCGTACGCAGGTCGAAGATGACCGCGCCGTTGCTGGTCAGCACGTACGGACGGTGTTCACGCAGCGGCTCCAGCGGCGACAACCAGCGGGCCGGACGCCCGGTTGCGATCACCAGTTTGATGCCGCGTCTGGCGGCTTCCCGCACCGCCTCCAGGTTCTCCGGCGCGGCCCTGCCGTCGGACGACAGAAAAGTCCCGTCCAGATCGGTGGCCACCATCCTGATTGCCATGACTTCACAGCTTCGGATTCGGGGTTTGACTGTTGGGTGCGGTGGCGGTGCCAGTGCCGGACACTTCCATGGACGACGTCCTGGTGGGGCTGCCCGAGCCGCTCGGCGTCTGACTGGGTGCCGACGCCGAGCCGCTCGACTCCGAGGGACTGGGTGACGCGCTGGACTCCGAGGGACTGGCCGAGGACGGCTCCGGACTGGAATCCGACGACTGCGGTGACTGGGGCGACTGGTTGCTGGACTGGGACTGCTGGTCGGTGGGCACCGGGGGCTGCGGCGACTCGGGGGGAGTGTTCTGGAAGATCAGGACCACGATCAGCAAGGCCAGCGCCGTGAACAACAGCATCAACAGCCAGGAAACGGCGATCGTCATCCAGCCGGCCCGGTCCTTGCGGGCCGGCCACTGCAACGGCCACAGCCGCCAGCGGCCAGGACGGGTGTCATCGACCCAGTGCAACCGATAGTCGGGACCCGTCGGGTCACCGATCTGGGGGGTGGTCGACAGGTCGACGCTGCGCAGCACCCGATCAGCTTCGGCCACCGCACTGACACTGCCGTCCCAGGCCAGTGCCACCCAGGGCACCAGTGGTTCTTCGTCCGGCCCGATCGGATCGTCGGCCTCACCGCGGAACTTGTCTGCCAGCCGTCCTTCGTCCTGTCCCTGGCCACCGCGCGCCACGACCGTGTCAACATGCATCTTGTTGACTTCACCGGCCAGCCGGTCGCGGGCTGCCGCGTCGTTGGCGGCTCCCTGCGACAGCACCAGGAGCATGACGGGGCGTCCGTTGTCGGCGTGTGCGAGGTACGCCACACCACTGGGACGCGCATCGAGGCGGGCGTCCAGCCAGTAGTCGCCGATCCTGGGCGGGTCATCGACCAGCAGTGCCGCAGCGTAAGGAGGCGGCGGGTACCTGACGGACCCGCCGCTGGGCTCCTGGGGACTGGTGGGCTGCTCGGACATCAGTACCCATCTCATCACACCAGCCAAGTTGAACATGCACAGCACGGATGTGCGGGGCAAGCATGACCGGCACCACTTGGGTGTGCGGGCCATCGCGATATCGTTGGCACTGCTAAGGCAGGCCCGAGGGCCAGCGAGATGGCCAACGGCCCACAGGAGGCTTTCGTGACTACCGAGAACAGGCCGGCTCCGGTTGTGCTGAGCACACCGGAGGCGTCGCGGCTGCTGGGCGAGGCCATCGCCCAGGTGCAGCGGGTGATCGTCGGTCAGGAGCACATGGTGGAGCAGCTGATGGTCGGGCTGTTGGCCAAGGGGCACATCCTGCTGGAAGGCTTTCCCGGCACCGCCAAGACCCTGGCGGTGCGCACCTTCGCCGACGTCGTGGGTGGCACCTTCGCACGCGTCCAGTTCACCCCCGATCTGGTGCCCAGCGACATCGTCGGCACCCGCGTGTACTCAGCCAAGAAGGAGACGTTCGACGTCCAGCTGGGCCCGGTGTTCGTCAACTTCGTGCTTGCGGACGAGGTCAACCGTGCTCCCGCAAAGGTGCAGAGTGCGATGCTCGAGCTGATGGCCGAGAAACAGGTCTCGATCGGCGGCAGCACTTTCCCGATGCCCGACCCGTTCGTGGTGATCGCCACCCAGAACCCGATCGAGTCGGAAGGCGTCTACCCCCTGCCTGAGGCGCAACGCGACAGGTTTCTGCTCAAGGTGGACGTGCCCTACCCGAAGGGCAACGAGGAATTCGAGATCCTGCGGCGGATGTCGGTCAAGGCGCCGAAGGCGTCGCAAGTGCTGCGGCCGGAGCTGACTGTGGCGCTGCAGGACCTGGCCTCCAACGTCTTCGTGCACAACCTGGTGGCCGAGTACATCGTGCGCCTGGTGCTGGCCACCCGCAATCCGGCGGACTTCGGCATGCCTGATCTGGCCGGCGTGATCCAGATCGGTGCGTCTTCTCGCGCCACTCTGGGCCTGACCAGTTCGGCGCGCGCCCTGGCGTTGATCCATGGCCGTGACTACGTGCTCCCGACCGACGTCCAGGCCGTCGCCCGCGACGTGATGAGTCACCGGGTGGTGCTCAGCTTCGACGCCATCGCTGACAACGTCACATCCGCGCAGGTGGTGGAGCGGCTGCTGGCGATGGTCCCCGCACCGACTCCGGTCTGGAACACCGAGCAACGCCAGCTCAGCCACCAACAGCACGGTCATCAGCCCAGGACGAGCAGCTGAGTGCCCCGGTGAGCCAGTCACGCCCGGAGTTCAACCCACCCGTCGCCGGTCCGGCCGGCGACCAGGGGCTGGGCGCGGTGGAGTCCCTGCTCCGCGAGCCCAAGGGCGCCACCGTGGCGCTGAACAAGCTGGCGCCTGAAGCTGCCTTGAAACGGCTGGAACTGACGATCGTGCGCCGACTGGAGGGTTTCTTGCAGGGCGACCACCTGGGGCTGATGCCCGGCCCCGGTAGTGAGTTGTCCGACGCCCGCCTCTACGTCCCCGGTCAGGACGATGTCCGACGGATGGACTGGGCCGTGACCGCTCGCACCAACACCCCGCACGTGCGTGACACCACTGCCGATCGTGAGTTGGAGGTCTGGGCGCTGCTGGATGCGACGCCGTCGATGAACTGGGGCACCGGCGGGGTCACCAAGCGCGACCTGGGCATCGCCGCCATCGCCACCATCGGCTTCATCGGCCACAAGATGGGTGACCGCTTCGGTGGCCTGATGATGCTGCAGGACCGCATCAAGCGATTCCCCGCCCGGTCGGGGCGCACGGCCCTGTACGGACTGCTGGGCAAGATGCTGGAGGAGCCGATCGTCCCCGACCGTGCACCGGGCGAGATGGACCTTACTGCAGGCATCGATCAGTTGCTGCGGGTGCAGCGCCGTCGTGGCCTGTCGGTGGTGGTCTCGGACTTCCTGACCGCCGGCGACGAGGAGATCGACCCTGCGGTGGCGCCGGCCTGGGAGCGTCCACTGCGCCGCCTGGCAGTGCGCAACCAGGTGTTGTGCGTGGAGGTGCTGGACGCCGCTGAGGTGGAGTTCCCCGAAATGGGCGAGATCCTGATCAGGGACCCCGAGACCGACTTCTCGCGGTACGTGAACACTTCCGACTCCCGGGCGCGTGAACTGGTGACTGCGGCCATGGCTGCGCAGCGTCAACGCACCGCTGCCGCCATGCGGCGTGCCGGCGTCGGACATCTGCAGTTGTCCACCGATCGCGACTGGGTGCAGGACATTTCCCGGTTCGTGCTCAGCTACCGCCGTACTGCCGGCGTGATTCACCAGCCACCCAGGGGGGTGACGAAGTGAACACCACTGCGGTGGGGCCTTTCGAATTCCTGGCGGCCGGCCGTCTGTGGGCGCTGATCGCCATCCCTTTGCTCATCCTGCTCTACCTGTGGGCATTGCGGTCACGACGCAACCGGGGCATCAGGTACACCAACACGGGTGTGCTGGGTGCCGTGCTGCCCGCCCAGCGTCAATGGCGTCGCCATGTCGCCGTGGCCATGGCCCTGAGTTCGCTGGCGCTCATCACCGGGGCGTGGGCGCGCCCGGTTGCCCAGGTGAACGTGCCCAGGGAAAGGGCCACGGTGATCGTGGTGCTCGACACCTCCCAGTCGATGGCTGCCACCGACGTGGCGCCCAACCGGCTGGACGCAGCCCGAGAGGCCGCCAAGAAGTTCGTCGCGACGCTGCCCGCCAAGTACAACGTCGCGATCGTCTCGTTGTCCGGCAATCCCGCGGTGCTGGCCCCGCCCACCACCGATCGTGGCCTCGTCAACCGCGCCATCGACGTCATGCGGCTGGAAGACGGCACGGCGATCGGGGGCGCCATCAACGCGGGGCTGGCCGCACTGAAACAGGCACCCGCCTCAACGGACGGCGACGAGCCGGCCCCCGGGCTGATGGTGCTGCTGTCGGATGGCACCAACAATGCCGGCCAGGACCCCGTCGCAGCGGCCCGGACCGCCTTGGCCGCCAACGTGCCCGTCTACACGATTGCCTACGGCACGGAGAATGGCTACGTGGACATCGACGGGCGGCGCGAGAACGTGGCCCCGGACCGCGCGACCCTGTCCGACATCGCGACCATCACCAACGCGCGTGCCCTGGACGCTGTCAACGCCGACGAGCTTGAGAACGTCTACAAGCGGGTCGGTAGCGAGATGGGCACCGAAATGGTGCTGAAGGAGGTCACAGCTGACTGGGTCATGTATGCCCTGGCCTGCGCAGTGGTGGCCGCGCTGGGTGCCGTGTCGATGGCAGCGAGGTGGCCGTGATGTTGACCCCCATGATCACCGACTTCATGCAACCCGGCCGGTTGTGGTGGCTGCTGCTGGTCCCGATCATCGCGATCCTGTACATCGTGCTCAACCTGCGCACGTTGCCTGGCCGGCGCACCCGTAGCCGTCTCGACCTGGTGCTGCCGCGAGACAAGGCCTGGAAGCGCCATTTCTCGGTGTCGGCTGCGCTGTTGTCGCTGGCCGCACTGGTGGTGGCCTACGCCCAACCGAACGATTTCACGGAGGTGCCTCGTGATCGTGGCACCATCGTGGTGGCCATCGATGTGTCCAGGTCCATGGAAGCGACCGATGTGCAGCCCAACCGGCTCGATGCCGCCAAGCAGGCCGCAGTCGACTTCATCGGCCTGCTGCCGGCCAGGTTCAACGTCGCGGTGGTGAGTTTCTCGGGCACCCCCGCCATCGTGACACCGCCGACGATCGACCGCGGCATGGCCAGCCGGGCCATCGAGGGCCTCACCCTGGCCCCCTCAACTGCCACCGGTGAAGCCATCTACGCGTCACTGCGGGCACTTGAGTTGGCTCCTCCCGATCCCGATCATCCGGACGAACCCGCTCCGGGCGCCATCGTGCTGCTCTCCGACGGGGCTACGAACATGGGCCGGAGTTCCTCGGGCGCTGCCCAGCAGGCCGGCGACCAGGGCGTGCCCGTGTACACGATCGCTTACGGCACCCCGCAGGGCTATGTGGTCGAGGGTGGGCGCCGCCAACAGGTGCCGGTGGACAACGCAGAGATGGCGCGGATCGCCAAACTCTCTGGCGGCAAGAAATACTCCGCCGAGACCAAGCAGGACCTGTCCACGGTGTACGCGGCGATCTCGGAGGCCATCGGGTACGAGAAAGTCACGGTCGAGGTGACCGGACGTTACGCGGGCTATTCGCTGCTGTTCGCAGTGCTGGCGGCTCTGGGCGTCATCTCGCTGGCCGCGCGCTGGCCCTGAGTGCCGAGTCGCTCACTCCGCCTGGGCTGGTCAGCGTGGGACAATGCGGTCATGGGAATCAGGGAGAACCTCGCCGTCCTGGCTGGGCGCATCGAAGCTGCCTGCGTGGCGAGTGGCAGGGACGCCTCCGAGGTGCGGCTGCTCCCGGTGAGCAAGACCAAACCGGCCGCAGCCGTGCTGGAGGCCTTCCAGGCCGGTTGCCGGCGCTTCGGCGAGAACAAGGTGCAGGAAGCCCAGGCCAAACACGACGCACTGGCGGACGTGGCGGGGCTGGAGTGGGCCATCATCGGGCACCTGCAGACCAACAAGGCCCGGTACGTGGCCGACTTCGCTGTCGAGTTCCAGGCCCTGGACTCGATCAAGGTGGCCCAGGAACTGGACAAGCGGCTGCAGCAGCAGGGGCGGGCGCTGGACGTGCTGGTGCAGGTCAATTCGTCGGGCGAACCGTCCAAGTTCGGGTTGGCGCCTGCTGATGTCATCGGCTTCGCCCGCCAACTGGATGTGTTCCACTCGTTGCGGGTCAGGGGTCTGATGACTTTGGCGTTGCCCAGCGACGACCAGCAGGCTGTTGCCGACTGTTTTCTGCGGATGCGCCGGGTGCAGCAGCAGTTGCGTGACGAGGGCGTGCTCGCAGTGGGCTGGGACGAACTGTCGATGGGCATGTCCGGTGACTTCGAGTTGGCCATTGCCCACGGGTCGACGTGTGTGCGACTTGGGCAGGCGATCTTCGGCGGACGAGTCCCCGGTGTGGGTTGGTGAACTACAGCAGGTTGTCGATGGACAGCGGTGGCACCGGGTCAGCGGGGGAGAAGCCCCACAGCTGGGCGTAGAAGCTGAGTTCGGCCTCGAGCGCGGCGCGACGCGTGCTGACTCTGCGGAAGCCATGCCCCTCGCCCTCGAACAACAGCAGTGCCACCGGCAGACCCTGGGCGCGGACTGCGTCGGCCATCAGGATCGCCTGGTTCGGGGGCACCACCTTGTCGGCCGTGCCCTGCATGATGAGCATCGGGGTCCGCAGCCGTTCAACGTGGTGGATGGGGGAGCGCTCCACGAACACGTCCCTCGCGGTTGGATAGGGACCCACCAGCGCCTCGGTGTAGTGAGCTTCGAACTTGTGGGTGTCGCGCTGCAGCAACTCCAGATCGCCGATGCCGTACCTGCTGACCCCGGCGGTGAACGAGTCGCTGGTCACCAGCGCTTGCAGCGTCGTGTAGCCCCCGGCTGACCCACCGACGATGGACACCCGCTTCGGGTCAGCCAGTCCAGCTGACAACACGGCTGCCACGGCGTCCACGCAGTCCTCCACGTCGGCCACCCCCCATTGTCCCAACAGCCGGTTCCGGTAGGCCCGACCGAAACGTGACGACCCTGAGTAGTTGACATCGAGGTAGCCGAAACCGCGACTGGTCCAGAACTGAACCTCGGCCGAATAGGCGCTGGAGGCGAACCCCGTGGGTCCACCGTGGGAGTGCACGATCAACGGCGGACGCTCACCCTGCGGAGCAACGAAGTCGTCGTTGGCGGGAGGGTAGAACCAGGCTTGGGACCAGCCGTGCCTGCCCTCAAAACCAATGGACTGGCTGATGGAGACCACCCCGTTTTGCGCAGCGTTCCGGGTGCTGGGCGATACGGCGGGCAGCACCTGTGCAACGCCGTCGGCATCGAGCAAGCTCAGAGCCATCGGCCCGTCTGGGAGCGCGATCAGCGCTGCTCCGCACCCTTCTCCGGTCGCAGCAACCGAGTCGACGTCCGAGACCTGACTCAGCGGCCGAGTCGTTCCGCGGCCCAGACTCACGATCCCCAGCCGCACCCGACCGTTGTCGCAGTAGCTGATCAGGACCCGATCGTCGTCGAGTTGGGCGTAACTGCAGTTGCCGAGATTCCACAGTGGCTGGTCGCAGTCGTGGGGCCAGTGGTGCACCGCGTGGGCGCCGCTGCCGTCCCATCGGTGCAGGTTCCAGTAGCCCGACTCGTCGCTCATGAACAGCAGAGAACCGTCCCGAGCCCAGCGCGGATGCTGAACCGACACACCCGAAGCAGCTGGGGCCTGTCCGCCCGCGACCCGGACGACGTCGCGCACCTGCAGGGCGCCGGTCAACCGCCCGACCTGGATGGAGCTCGCGTCCCACGGCATGGACGGGTGGTGCCACTGCATCCAGGCCAGCTGGGAGCGGGGGCCAAGTTCCGGGCAGGCGTAGAAGTCCGCTCCCTGGACCAGCACGGTGCCCGCGCCAGCGGGCTTGCCCGGGCATGGCCACGGCAAGGCGACGATGGTGGTCGCCGGCTCGTCGTGTTCCCGGGACTCCTCGCGGACGGCGAGGATCAGCTGCTCACGCGGATACACCCGAAGGTCGCCGTAGCGGAAGCGGTCGCTGGGGGCCGTGACCAGGCAGACTGTCCCGTCACTGCTGCGCAATCGCACCGTTGCGTCATGGTCGTCGCAGTAGACCACCACGCCGCCCCGCACGTCCCAGGCGCCGCCGCCATACTCGTTGACCCGACTGCGCACCGAGGAGGGGAACTTGGTGAGCTCGGTCAGCTGACCGTCGCGGCGTCGCAGCAGCGTGAGCCGGGAGTCCTGCTCGGGGACACTCTGCAACCACAACAGGTCACCGTCGTCGGAGTGCAGTTCGTAGACGCCCACCTTGGCGCCGAGCACCTGATCGACGGCGATCGGGGACGACCACGTGCCGTACGGCGCGATCCGGTGACCAGAGTCGATTGTTGGCTGCATAGGTTCACCCTAGGATCAACGCCCGAGCCTTCTGGGGAGCCTCGGCCGGTCAACATGGTGCGTGGGCTGGCTTTCCCAGCCGGGATGTGCGGCACAATGGAGCAGTGGGCGTTCGCGGCTGCTGACAAACGAATGCGCTGCTGACAAATGAACACCAGGCTCGACTTCGGTTCGGGTTTCCAGACTGCTGGGGAAGGCATCTCTGGGAAACATGGAGGAACCGGCATGAGCAATACCCGCGGAGTGATCTACATCCACTCGGCTGGCGCTGCGCTGCGCCCACACGTCGAGTGGGCGATCAGCGGGGTGCTGGGCGCACCCGTGAATCTGCGGTGGACCGAGCAGCCGGCCGAGCCCGGCACCTGGCGTGCGGAGCTGACCTGGACCGGCCCGGCCGACACTGCGTCCCTGCTGGCTGCCGCGCTCAAGAACTGCTTGCAGCTGCGGTTCGAGGTCACCGAAGACCCGGGCGTCAGCAGCGACGGGCAGCGCTACTCCTTCACGCCGAGCCTGGGTGTCTTCCACGCAGCCATCAACCGCCACGGCGACATCATGGTGTCCGAGAACCGGATCAAGGCGGCGTTGACGAATGACGCGATCGGTGCTCGCGACCTGAGCAACGCCTTGCGTGACTTGCTGGGGACGCGCTGGGACGCAGAACTGGAAGTCTTCCGCTACGCCGGTGAGGACACCCCAGTGCGCTGGCTGCACGCCGCGGTCTGACGCTCAGTCGCAGCGGAAGGTGCTGGTGGCCCAGCGTTCCACCGCCGTGGCCAGGTTGGCCGCACCGCCGGCCAGTGCCTGCGGGTGGGGTTGCCCGGGTGGGGTGATCTCCACCAGTTGACGCACTCCCTGTTCCAGAAGGACGGCGGCTCCGGGGCACACCTGCCCGGCAAACAGCACCACCGGGACCCCGAGTTCGCGGCTCAGAGCTGTCACGGCTGCCGGAACCTTGCCGTAAGAGGTTTGCGAGTCCACTGCGCCCTCGCCGGTCAGCACCACCGTGGCATTGGCCACCAGCTCAGCCAACCCCACGGTTTCCATCACGAGCTCAGCCCCAGGGCGCAGGCGGGCGTCCAGGAACGCCATCAGGGCGAAGCCCAGCCCGCCAGCAGCACCGGCGCCAGGGGCGTCTGCGTCGGACTCTCGTCCACTCACCTGTGCCAGTTCTGCCAGGGCTGCGTCCAGGAACTCAACCTGTGCCGGGGTGGCGCCCTTCTGCGGCCCAAAAATGGCGCTGGCCCCGGACGGACCGGTCAGTGGGTTGGTCACATCGCAGGCTGCCTGCACGTCGACGCCGCCCAGCCGGGCGTCCAGGCCGGACAGATCGACTCGGGCCAGCCGAGGAAGGTCCGAGGGCACAGTCACCGGACGGCCGTCGTCAGTCCAGAACTGTGCCCCCAGTGCCCGCAGCATGCCGAGCCCGCCGTCATTGGTGGCCGAGCCGCCCAACCCGACCAGTAGTCGTCGTGCCCCGGCATCCAGCGCAGCGCTGATCAGTTGGCCCACCCCGTAGCTGGAGGCGCGGAGCACTTCACGTTCGGCGGGCGCGATCCACTCCAGCCCGACCGCTGACGCCACTTCGAGCACCGCCAGGCCCTCGCCCACCGCCAGCAACCCGGTGCGAGGCCGGCCCAGCGCATCTTGGGCAGGCACTTCCGTCAGGCGCAGGCCGAGACTCTCAGCCATGGTGGCGGTGAACCCCTCGCCACCATCGGACAGTGGCGCGACGGCGATGGCAGCCTTCGGCAAAGCCTTGCGCAGTCCGTGGACCATGGCCGCGGCAGCCTGCTGTGCGGTCATCGATTCCTTGAAGGAGTCGGGGGCCACGACGAACCGGAGTCGCCCCTGCTCGGGGACGGTCCGACCGGGTTCGGTACCCATGCACACATCGAATCCCCTCCTGAAGAGGCTGGCAGCCAAACAAGCAGAACGCCGCCGTGGTGGCTGACGAAATGTCGGCCGCCACGACGGCGTTCGGGGAGTGCAGTGAGTGTCTCTAGAAGTTCACGTTGTCGTTGCTGAACGCGATGGCCACGTTGTGACCGCCGAAACCGAACGAGTTGTTCAGCGCGACCAGCCGGCCTGCCGGCAACGCACGGGCGGTGGTGGCCACATCGATCGGCAAGGAAGGCTCGGGGTTTTCCAGATTGATGGTGGGGGGCACCGTGCGGTCCTTGAGGGCCATCACGGTGGCGAAGCTCTCCAGTGCTCCGGCGGCACCCAGGAGGTGGCCGGTCTGCGACTTGGTGCCGGTGACCACAACGTGATCGGTGTCGTCGCCCATCGTCTCGCGGATCGCCTGGGCCTCGGTCAGGTCGCCGGCCGGGGTGGACGTTGCATGGGCGTTGACGTGCACGATGTCGCGCGGCGTCACACCTGCGTCGGCCATGCAGCGCGTCATGGCCATCCGCTGGCCATGACCGGAGGGGTCCGGTTGCACCAGATCGTGCGAGTCGGCGCTGATGCCCGAACCGAGCACGGTGCCGTAGATGCGCGCACCACGGGCCTGAGCGTGCTCCAGGGTCTCCAGCACCAGAACGGCAGCGCCCTCTCCCATCACAAAGCCGTCACGGTCGACGTCCCACGGACGCGAAGCGCGGCCCGGCTCGTCGTTGCGACGGCTGAGTGCCTGCATCTGGGCAAAGGCCGCGAGTGGCAGGGGGTGGATCACCGCTTCGGTGCCACCTGCGACCGCGACATCCGCGCGGTTGAGGCGAAGCATGTCGAGGGCATGCGAGATGGCCTCGTTGCCGGAAGCGCAAGCGCTGACGGGCGCGTGCACGGCAGCGCGGGCGCCCACCTTGAGCCCGACATTGGCTGCTGGGGCGTTGGCCATCAACATCGGGATGGTGAAGGGGCTGACTCGTCGGAAGCCTCGCTGCGTCATGGTGTCCCACTGTGACGTGAGGGTCTGCAGACCCCCGACCCCGGTGCCGATGCTGACCGCAAGCCGCTCCTGGTCGAGGTTGTCCTCACCGGCTTCGCCGAAACCCGCATTCTGCCAGGCCTCGAGCCCTGCCAGAACAGCGAACTGGGTGCTGCGGTCCATTCGCCGCGCCTCCACTCGATTCAACAGCGAGGCAGGGTCGACGGGAGAAACCGCGGCGATCCGGGCCGGAAGGTCGGTTGCCCAGTCCTCCTCGAGCAGCGAAACGCCGGGCGTGCCGACGAGCAACTTGCCCCAGGTGGTGGGGGCGTCCGCTCCCAACGGTGACACAACGCCGAAACCAGTGATGACAACGGTCTTCATTCAGACTCCAAGTGATGGGGGGGTGGGTCTCCGGGACCCACCCCGCGCAGGCGCAGGCCTGGCGGGGTGGCGGTTCAACTGCTGAGCGGGAAGGTCGAGCGTCCCCGATCAGGCCAGTGCACGCTCGACGTAGCTGACGGCGTCGCCGACGGTCTGCAGGGTCTTGGCGTCCTCATCAGGGATGGAGACGCCAAAGGTCTCCTCGCAGGCGTAGATGATCTCGACCATGGAAAGCGAGTCGACATCGAGATCATCGACGAATGACTTTTCGAGCTGGACGTCGTCCTGTTCAACACCTGCAACGTCGTTGACGATGTCGGCGAGCTTGCTGAGGATCTCTTCGGTGTTCATGGTTGACTCCTGTTTTCTGGGTTGGTGTGAATCTTGCTGGGTCGTGCTGGTACAACGGTGCTTCAGGGCAGACGCAGGACCTGACCTGCATAGACGAGGCCGGCGCCGAAGCCGATGATCAGGGCCAGGTCGCCGCTCCTGGCCTCGCCACTGGCAAGCATGGCGTCCATGGCCAGGGGGATCGACGCACTGGACGTGTTGCCCATGTGCTGGATGTCGCGGGCCACCTTGACGGTGCCCGGCAATTTCAGGCGCCGCAGCATGGCATCTGTGATGCGGTTGTTGGCCTGGTGCGGGATGAACACGTCGATGTCGTCGGGGGACAGACCGGCAGCCGCGATCGCTTCCAGGGCCTTGTCGTTGACCTCGGTCGTCGACCACTTGTAAACCTGATTGCCTTGCATTTCCAGGGTCGACTTCACGCCGGTTTCCATGGCTTCGAGCCAGGTGGGCATCGTGATCGCGTCCGCGCGGGTGCCGTCGGAGCCCCAAACCGCAGGGCCGATGGCGGGTTCGTCGCTGGGGCCGATGACGACCGACGCGGCCCCGTCGGCAAACAGGAACGCGGTGCTGCGGTCCTGGGGGTTGGTGATGTCGGTGAGCACTTCGGAGGCGATCAGCAGCACGTTGGTCGCCGAACCGCTGCGAACCATGGAGTCGGCCAGCGTGACGCCGTAACTGAAACCGGCGCAGGCGGCTGACAGGTCGAAGGCTGCCGCGTCTCCGCAACCCAGCTCCCCGGCCACGATGGCGGCCAGGCTCGGGGTCTGGCGGGTGTAGGTGATCGTGGCGACGATGACGGCGTCGATGTCAGTGGCCTGCAGACCCGCGGAGGCAAGGGCCTTGGTTGCGGACTCGATGGCGAGCGACTTGACGTCCTGGCCCTCTCCGACCCAACGGCGCTCGACGATGCCGGTGCGCTGCTGGATCCACTCATCCGAGGAGTCGATCATCGTGCACATCTCTGCGTTGTCGACGACACGGCTGCCCCGGACCGCGCCAATACCCAGCAGGCGGGCGAAGGGCGAGCCGGTCTTGACGGTGATGGTGGGACTCAAGAGGTGATCTCCTCGGGGGTTTGGCCGGCATGGCGCTGCACGAATCGGCGCGCCTGCTCGAGCTCATCGGGGCTGTTCAGGGCGAAGAGTTCCACGCCCTTCATGTTTCGTTTGGCCATCCCCGTCAGGGCCTTGGCCGGCGGCAACTCAAGCAGGCCAGTGACGCCAAGACTGAGCATGGCTTCCATGCACAGATCCCAACGCAGCGAATTCGCCACCTGACCGATCAGCCGCTGCAAGTACTCGGCGCCGCTGGTGACGACAGCGCCGTCACGGTTGCTGAGCAGCGCCACCTGAGGGTCGGCTGGCTTCATGGCGGCGGCAACGTCCGTGAGGTGGGCCACTGCCGGCGCCATGAAATCGCTGTGGAAAGCGCCGGCGACGCTCAGCGGCATCACGCGGGCCCTGGCGGGCGGGTTGGCGGCCAAGGCTTCGAGCTGCTCGAGGCTGCCGGCGGCGACGATCTGTCCGGCACCGTTGTAGTTGGCAGGGGTGAGACCGCACTCGTGGATGCGGGCCAGCACATCGTCGGTGTTGCCTCCCACCACGGCGGACATGCCGGTGGGGATGACGGCTGCAGCCTGTGCCATGGCAGCGCCGCGTTCCCGGACGAACACCATCGCGTCGCGGACACTGAGCACTCCGGTGCCGGCCGCGGCGGCGATCTCACCGACGCTGTGACCAGCGGCCACGTCGGCGGGGGCGAACGGCCAGGGGCTACCGCCGGTCAGCTCCTGAGCTGCAGCGATGGCACTGCCGACCAGCAGCGGCTGGGCCACGGAAGTGTCGCGGATGGTGTCGGCGTCAGCTGTGCTGCCGAAGCCTGCGAGGTCAAGATCGGCCGCCTCGGACAGCTCGCCCAGATGGGCAGCGAAGCTGTCGAGGCGGAGCCAGTCTGTCAGGAAGCCGGGCGTCTGGGCGCCTTGGCCTGGGGCAACAATTGCAAGCACCTGACAATCATGCCCCGGGGAAACCACCAGAAGTGGACCCGAATTCGACGAAATAGGTGGGACCGCCTTTGTGGGGAACGCACAAAAGCCGAGGATGAGGTGCCCATTGTGACGTCTCCCGCACGGGACCCTGCGGCCCCGTCGTTCAACGACCCAGGAACTCCAGCAGTAGCGGCAAGTCCCGCTGGGCCTGTCGCAAGCCGGCCAGATAGTTGGCCCGCAGCCGTGGCACCCGCTTCTCGGCGTTGCTGACTGACATGTTCTCGGGGAAGAAGAGGAGTGCCCTGCCCTCGCGCTCCAGCGCGAAGAGCTGTTCGCGGGTGCGGTTGTAGACGATGTCGCGATGCAGGATCGCCTCGGCCAGTGCCGGGGCGTTGCGGTAATGCCGTCGGTAGAACGCGGCACTACCGATCGGCCTCTTGACGTAACCGCGTTCACGCGTCAACACCACGACGAACCGTTTGTAGCCGTCCATCTGGGCGGCTTCGAGCGGGATTCCGCCACTGGTGCCCATGGCTCCGTCCACGTAGTCAACCCCGTCGATGGTGACGGTCGGCATGGCGATCGGCATCGTGGAACTGGCTCGCACCCGCACCATCAGGTCGCGTAGACAGCTGATGTTCTCTTTCGTCCAGTACAGGGTCTCGCCGGTGTCGACCCGAAAGGCGCCCAGACGCATCCTGGCAGGGTTGGCCTGAAAGGTCCCCCAGTCGAACGGCAGCGCCTGGCCGGGACCGCTGGTCTTTTCGTAGATGTATTCGGCGTTGAACAGGCCCTTGCCGCGTACGAAGGTGCGCAGATCGCCGAACTGCGGGTCAGCGGCGAACTCGACGAAGGAAGTTCGCGCCCGCTCGGCATCGCGCGACAAGTAGTTGACGGTGTTGCTGGACCCTGCAGAAACACCCGAAACGTGATTGAAGAACAGCTGCTCCTTCAACAACGTCGCCACCACTGCCGCCGTGTAGCTGGCACGCATGCCGCCACCTTCGAAAATCAGCGCTGTGTCGACCACGTTACTCGTCAAATGGCTCGTCAAGGGTTGGTTCATGCGCTCTGCCCATCCTTTCCCTTGCTCCTGATTCTAGGGGCTCATTGCTGTCAGGCCGCGGCGGGCCGGCCTGTCACGCCCGGTTGCACTAGCGTGTTTCCATGCCTGGGCCATCCATCAGCGAAGCCGAGCCGACCGGCTGGAGGCGTTGGCTTCCGGGGGTTGCTGCCCTTGCCGGTTACCAACGCGAGTGGTTGCGCGGTGACGTACTGGCCGGGGTGACGGTAGCGGCCTACCTGGTGCCGCAGGTGATGGCCTATGCCTCGGTGGCCGGTCTACCTCCGGTGGTCGGGTTGTGGGCGGTCATCTATCCCCTGCTCGCGTATGCCGTTTTCGGTTCTTCACGCCAGCTGTCGGTGGGCCCGGAAGCCACCACCGCCCTCATGACGGCGGCTGCGGTTGCCGCACTCGTTGGGCAGGTGGGCGCACAGCGCCATGCCGAGGTGGCAGCTGTACTTGCGCTGGTCGTTGGCGCACTGTGCCTGTTGGGACGGCTGTTGCGCTTGGGTTTCTTGTCCAACCTGCTCTCCAAGCCGGTGCTGATCGGCTATCTGGCCGGCGTGGCCGTCATGATGATCATCGGCCAACTGGGCAAGATCGCACGTCTGAGCATTGACGCAGCTCAGCCCATGGCTCAAGCCATCGAATTCGGGCAGCGCGTCGGTGACGTGCACCTGTCCAGCCTGCTGCTGGGGCTCGGCACGTTGGCCTTGCTGCTGGCCATGTGGCGGTTCGCACCGCAACTGCCCGGCCCCCTGTTGGCCATCATCGCCGCAACCGTAGCGAGCAGCATTTTCGATCTGCCGGGCAGGGGAGTGGCCGTGGTCGGCGCCATCCCGGCTGGCCTGCCGCCCCTGGGGCTGCCCGATCCGGGCGGTTTACAGCCTGGTGCGCTGCTGCTGACTGCAGTGGGCATCGTCATGGTGGGCTATTCGGACAACGTGCTGACGGCCCGCTCCTTCGCCGACGCACGCGGCGAACGCATCGACACCAACCAGGAGTTCCTGGCCCTGGGCGTCGCCAACCTGGCTGCCGGTTTCAGTTCCGGTTTCCCGGTGTCGTCGAGTGGTTCGCGCACCGCTCTGGGAGCTGCCGTGGGTTCGCGAACGCAGCTGTACTCGTTGGTTGCGCTGGTGGCAGTGCTGGCCACCATGTTCGTGCTGGATCCGGTGCTGGCGCGCTTCCCAGTGCCTGCTTTGGGCGCGCTGGTCATTTATGCGGCCATCCGCCTGGTCGACGTGGCGCAGTGGCGACGCATCGCCCATTTTCGGCGCAGCGAGTTCGTCCTGGCCCTGGTGACGGCGGCCACCGTGGTGACGTTGGGTGTGTTGCAGGGCATCGGCCTGGCCATCCTGCTGAGCATGCTCGATCTGATGCGTCGCCTCAGCTTTCCTCATGAGGGTGTCATCGGCTTCGTTCCGGGCCTGGCCGGTATGCATGCCCTGGCCGACTATCCGGAAGCCCGTCAGCTGCCGGGCCTGGTGGTGTACCGCTACGACGCACCGATCTTCTTCGCCAACGCCGACAACTTCGCGCGGGAGGCGCTGCGCGCCGTTGAGGATGCCGATCCGCCGGTGTACTGGTTCCTGTTGAACGCCGAAGCCCATGACGAGGTGGACTGGACCGCCGCCGACGCCCTGGAACTGCTGCGAAGGAGCTTGGCCGAGCGCGGCGTCATCTTCGCCATGGCTCGCGTCAAGCAGGAGTTGCGTGATGACCTGATCCGCATCGGGTTCCTGACGCCGGCCAATGATCAATACCTGTTCCCCACCCTGCCGACAGCGGTCCAGGCCTATCGGGACTGGTACGAGGGCAAGTTCGGCACCACGGCGCCGCTGCCCTGAGAACGGCTCCAGGTCACGACTAGGGTGGGCTACGTGATCCAGGTGCTGAGCGGCTTCGCCACGATCTGGGTCGTGATCGGGGTGGGCATGGTGATGGCGCACCTGAAGTTGCTGGATCTGTCGGGCGCAGATCTGCTCAGCAAGCTGGCCTTCAGGATCGGGCTGCCCTGCCTGATGGTGACCACCATGGCCAAGGCGGACCTGGGCCGGATCTTCTCAACCAACGTCGCGGTGTCGTTCCTGGCGGTGGTTGTGTCGATCGTGATCTACCTGGCCGCTTCGGCGCTCGTCTTCAAGCGCTCGGCGAGCCATCGCGTGATCGGTTGCTTCGGGTCCTGTTACGTGAACGCCCAGAACATGGGGTTGCCGATGGCGGCCTACGTGCTCGGTGACACCAGCTGGGTGGCACCGATCCTGATCCTGCAAGTGGCCTTCCTGCAGCCGATCGGCCTCACCATCCTCGACGTGCTCGCCGCCAAGGAGCGCGGGATCCGGCACTCGATCGTCAAGGACCTCACGCTGCCCCTGCGCAACCCGATGACGGTTGGCGTGCTGGTCGGGCTGCTCGTCAACCTGCTCAACTGGCGGATCCCTCCTCTCCTTGCCACTCCGGTGACGATGATGGGCAACATCGCTGTGCCGTCCATGCTGCTGGCGTTCGGCATCTCGCTGCGGCTGGGCGAACGCATCCGACCCGGACGTGAGTTGGGGGAACTCGCGGTGATCAACGTCATCAAGCTGGTGATCCAGCCAGTGGTGGCGGTGCTGTTGGCCCGACTGTTCGGGCTTGATGCCCAGGTGACGCTGGCAGTCGCGGTGATGGCCGGCCTGCCGACCGCGCAGAACGTCTTCGTGTTCGCCATGCGTCACCACCAGGCTGTGGCGCTGGCCCGCAACGTGGTGGTCAGCACCACACTGCTGTCCATTCCCACCCTGACCGCTCTGGCGGCAGTGGTGAACATGCTGCCGGCCGGCTGAGCTGCCTGTCGGGTCTGCGTCGTCATGTGGGCCCGACCCAGTTTGGGATCCCAGCCGCGGAGTAGCGTGTGCCACATGCTTTTTTCCATCCCGAGACTCACCCAAGACGAACTTGCCGCAGTCGATGCCTGGTGGCGCGCCTCCAACTACCTCACGGTGGGGCAGATCTATCTGCAGGAGAACCCGCTGCTCAAGCGCCCGCTTCAGGCCAGCGACATCAAGCCGCGTCTGCTGGGCCACTGGGGCACCAGCACCGGTCTCAGCTTCATCTACGCCCATGTCAACCGGCTCATTCGCCGGACCGGACAGGACTGTCTGTACATTGCGGGACCTGGTCACGGCGGCCCTGCACTGGTGGCCGCCGGCTACCTCGAGGGCTACTACACGGACTGTTTCCCGCGCGTCACCCAGGACGAGGAGGGCATGCGGCACCTCTTCCGTCAGTTCAGCGCCCCGGGCGGCATTCCCAGCCACGCATCGGTCACCACACCCGGATCCATCCATGAGGGCGGCGAGCTCGGCTACGCACTGTCGCACGCGTTCGGCGCGGTCTTCGACAACCCAGATCTGCTGACCGTCGCTGTTGTCGGTGACGGCGAGGCGGAGACGGGTCCGCTGGAGGGTGGTTGGAAAGCGATCTCCTTCCTGAGCCCGGTGCACGACGGCGCCGTGCTCCCGGTCCTGCATCTCAACGGGGCGAAGATTGCCAGCCCGACGGTGCAGGCTCGCAAGGATCCTGACGAGCTGGAGGCGCTCTACGAGGGCCACGGCTACGAGGTGATCTGGGTGGAGGGTGACGACCTGCCGTGGATCCACGAGCGCTTCGCGGATGCTCTGGCCTATGCCTACACCCGCATCAGGTCCATCCAGGAAGAGGCCCGCGCTGAGGGCGAGGACTGGAACGGTCCGCGTCCGCTGTGGCCGATGATCATCCTGCGCACGCCCAAGGGCTGGACAGGGCCCAGGATCGTCGACGGCAAGGTGGTTGAGGGCACTTGGCGCGCCCACCAGGTGCCGCTCTCCAACGTCAAGAATGACGCCGACCACCTGAGGCTGCTCGAGGAGTGGCTGCGGTCCTATCGCATCGACGAGCTCTTCAACGCTGACGGTTCACCCACCGCCGTGGTGACGGCGAACAACCCTGAGGGCGACAAGCGCATGACCGCAAGCCCGTACGCCAATGGCGGGCTGCTCACCAAGGATCTCGACCTGCCCGACTACCGCGACTACGCGGTGCCGGTCGACCCGACCGCTCGCGGAGCGATCTTGGCCGAGTCCACCCGCAAGCTGGGTGAGTTCATGCGCGACATCTACCGTCGCAATCCGGACAACTTCCGGTTGTTCTGCCCCGACGAAACCAACTCCAACCGCCTCGGTGCCGTCCTGGAGGTCTCGGATCGGGCGTTCATGGAGCGCACCAACATCATCGACGTGCAGCTCAGCCCCAGGGGCCGGGTGATGGAGGTGCTCAGCGAGCACAACTGCCACGGCTGGCTGGACGGCTACAACCTGACCGGACGCCACGGCATGTTCGCCACCTACGAGGCCTTCGGCATGGTGTCCGCGTCCATGACCATGCAGCAGGCGAAGTGGCTGAGCGAAGCCGATCACCTGGACTGGCGCGCGAAGGTGCCCAGCACCAACATCCTGCTGAGCTCCACCTGCTGGCGCAACGACCACAACGGTTTCAGCCACCAGTCTCCCGAGCTGCTGTCTGTCGTGCTCAACCTGAAGAGCACGGTGGCCCGCATCTACCTGCCGACCGACGCCAACTGCCTGTTGGAGGTGGCCGACCACTGCTTCAAGTCGCGCAACGACGTCAACATCATCGTTCAGGACAAGCAGCCGCAGCCTCAGTGGCTGACTATGGCTGAGGCGGTTGAGCACTGCACCCGCGGCTACGGCATCTGGGACTGGGCCGGCACCGCGGGCCTGGGCGACGAGAAGCCCGACATCGTGATCGCCTCGGCTGGTGACGTGGTCACCCAGGAAGCCGTGGCAGCCGCCCAGTTGCTCAAGCAGAACCTGCCGGCCCTCAAGGTGCGGTTCGTCAATGTCGTCGACCTGATGACGCTGATTCGCCCGAAGGATCACTCGCACGGCATGAGCGCCAAGTCGTTCGCGGACACCTTCACAGAGGACGTGGACGTGGTGTTCGCCTTCCACGGCTACCCGGGTGCCATTCATCAGGTGATGCACGGACGCCCGGACGCCGACCGGATCCGCGCCCGCGGCTTCATCGAACAGGGCACCACCACCACGCCTTTCGACATGGTGGTGCGCAACAGGGTCGACCGCTACCACCTGGTGATGGACTGCATCAACAACGCCAGGGTGAAGCCCGAGGGCAGCCACGAGCTTTACCAGTACTGCGAACGGATGCTCGTCAAGCACGCCGAGTACATCGTGGAGAATCTGGAGGACGTCCCCGAGGTGCGTGAGTGGCAGTTGGGCCAGGTGCATCCCCTGGAGGTGCCCGTTCCGCCCAGGAAAGGTGCCCAGCCTGAGCCCGAGACGCCTGAGGAAAAGGCCATGGCAGCGGAAGAGGAACAGCACTAACTCCCAGGACAGCGATCGGTTTCCCGAACCGTCTACGCTGGCAACGTCATGAGCCAGCCGTCAGTCGCCGCGCCTGCTGCCAGCCCCGGGGCCGGCAGCAGGCGTCGTGCTGGGCGGAGCAACAGTGCCCGTGGCCGACGTGGACGCCCTGCGCCGGCGGCAGCACAGCCGGTGGAACCCGATCTGCCCTTCACCGTCGCGTATGACCCCGGGTTGCCCATCAGTGGCCACGTCGACGAGATCACCGAGTTGCTGCGCCGTCACCAGGTGCTGGTGGTTGCCGGCGAGACCGGTTCGGGCAAGACCACCCAGCTGCCGAAGATGCTGCTGGAGTTGGGGTGCCGGCGGATCGGTCACACCCAGCCGCGGCGCTTGGCTGCTCGCAGCGTGGCCAGCCGACTCGCCGAGGAGTTGGGCGTCGAGCTGGGCACCGTGGTGGGCTTCCAGGTGCGTTTCACCCGGAAGGCGACACGGGCCACCCGCCTCAAGGTGATGACCGACGGCGTGCTGCTGGCCGAGATCGGCCACGACCCGGACCTGCGTCACTACGACGCCATCATCATCGACGAGGCACATGAACGCAGCCTCAACATCGATTTCCTGCTCGGCTACCTGAAGCAACTGCTGCCCAGACGCCCGGAGCTCAAGGTCGTGATCACCTCGGCGACCATCGACACCCAGCGCTTCGCCGATCATTTTGCCGAGCCGCGGCAGGCGGGCGAGGCGATGCCGGCGCCGATCGTGGAGGTGTCGGGGCGTTCCTACCCGGTGGAGGTGCGCTACCGACCGCTGGAGGTGCCGCAGCGTTCGCACGATGTGGCTGACCAGAACGAAGGCATCGTGGCGGCGGTCCGTGAGCTCGGTGCTGAGGGGCCCGGTGACATCCTGATCTTCCTTTCTGGTGAGCGCGAGATTCGCGACGCCGCCGAGGCGCTGGCGGAGGCGAAGCTGCACGACACCGAGGTGGTGCCCCTCTACGCCAGGCTGTCGGTGGCAGAGCAGCATCGCGTCTTCAGCCCCCACCCCGGGCGCCGTGTCGTGCTGGCCACCAACGTCGCCGAGACTTCGCTGACGGTCCCGGGCGTGCGCTACGTCATCGACACCGGGCTGGCACGCATCTCGCGTTACTCCAACCGCACCAAGGTGCAACGATTGCCGATCGAACCGATCAGCCAGGCCAGCGCCAACCAACGGGCCGGGCGCTGCGGCCGAGTCGCCCCCGGCATCTGCGTGCGGCTCTACGACGAGCAGGAGTACCTTGCCAGGCCCGAGTTCACCGAGCCCGAGATCCTGCGCACCAACCTGGCTTCCGTCATCCTGCAGATGGCGCGGGCCGGGCTTGGCGACATCTCGTCCTTCCCCTTCGTGGAGGCGCCCGAGCGGGCCCACATCACCGACGGGCTGCGGTTGCTGGACGAGCTGGGAGCGCTCAAACCGGGCTCCCACCGCAATCCGCAGCTGACCCGTGATGGCAGGGTGCTGGCAGGCATCCCGATCGAGCCGCGACTGGGTCGCATGCTCATCGAAGCGTCACGCCGGGGTTGCCTGCGCGAGGTGCAGGTCATCGTGGCCGGGCTGGCCATCCAGGATGTTCGCGAACGCCCCGTCGAACGTCGGGACCTGGCCGACGCTGCGCACCGCCGATTCTGGTCCGACGACGTGCTGAACGAGGTCGCGGGTGGCTCCGTCGGGGCTGCGGAGCGCGGCGAGACACCTGCCCGCTACACACCACACACCAGCCGCGCGGACCAGCAGGTAGAGCGTCGTCCGGACGCCGGTGGGGACCTGGCAGCGATGCTGCGGATGTGGGTCTACCTGAAGAGGCTGCGCGACCAACTGTCGGGCAGCCAGTTCAGACGCCGCTGTCGGGAGGAGTACCTCAACTATCTGCGAATCCGTGAGTGGCAGGACCTGCTCACCCAACTCAGGGAGATCTGCAAGGACCTGGGGCTGCGGCGCAACGAGCAGCCTGCCGGCTTGGACGTCATCATGACCTCGGTGCTCGCCGGGTTGCTCGGCCACGTCGGCCTCAAGCAGGTCGACAAGGGCGACGCCTCGAAGACGGCCCGCAGCAGAACGCGGCGGCCGTTGACCGAGTTCGAAGGGGCCCGCGGTGCGCGGTTCGCGATCCAGCCGGGTTCGGCGCTGGCCAAGCAGCCGCCCGCTCTGGTGATGGCCGTCGAGCTGGTCGAGACCAGCAGGCTGTGGGCCCGGACGGTGGCCGGCATCCAACCGGAGTGGGTGGAGGAGGTCGGTTCGCACGTCGTCAAGCGCAGCTACTCCGAGCCGCACTGGTCGTCCAGCTCCGGCTCGGTGCTTGCCTACGAGAAGGTGCTGCTGTTCGGCGTTCCGGTGATTGCAGACCGACTTGTCGACTACGCCAGGGTGGATCCGGCTCAGGCCCGTGCGATCTTCATCCGCAGCGCTCTGGTGGAGGGGCAGTGGCGGCCCACCCCGCACACTGCGGCGGCCGACCTCATCGATCACAACGCCCGCGTGCTGGCCGAGGTGGAGGACCTCGAGGAACGCACCAGGCGTCGCGACCTGGCCATCGATGATCACGCCCGTTTTGAGTTCTTCGACCTCCGGTTGCCGTCCACGGTGTGCGCCACGTCAGCATTGGAAGCGTGGCTGCGTCATCAGGCTCCGCCGGATGCGCTGCGGCTCACCCGTGCTGACGTGTTGCGCGTCGACAAGGACGCCGTCGACTTCGGCAATTTCCCGGACCACTGGCCGATCAACGGGCTGGAACTGCCCATCGAGTACATCTTCGACCCAGGGGCAGGGCACGACGGCGTCACGGTCACGGTGCCGCTGGCCCAGCTCAACCAACTCCAGGGCGAGCCGTTCAGCTGGCAGGTGCCTGGATTGCGCGCGGAGCTCGCCACCCAGCTGATCCGCAGCCTGCCCAAACAGTGGCGAACCCGGTTCGTGCCTTCGCCCGACCATGCCCGGGACGCCTTGCGCTGGTTGGCCGCAAACAATGCAGACCACGGCAGGTCTTTCTGGCTCGAGCTGTCTCGTGCGCTGACCGCGCTGACGGGGGAGCGGGTGCCGGACGACCAGTGGGCCCCCGGCCAGGTGCCCAACCATCTGCGGGTCGCCTTCGATGTTGTCGACGGGGGCAAACGGATCCGGCACGCCAAGGACTTCGCCTCCTTGCGGACGGACCTCGCCCAGCAAGTCAGTGCCACCCTGACCAAGGCCGCCGCCGAGCGGCCCTTGGTCGCCACCAGCTGGACGTTCGGCGCCCTGGCACCGCAGATCACAGTCAAGCGGGGCTCCATCACGGCGGTCGGATACCCGGCACTGCAGGACACCGGCACTGCCGTGCGGCAGGTGCTGGCGGACTCACCAGTTGCCCAGCGCGTCACGCACAACGCGGGCATCGTGCGGCTGCTGGTGCTCAACCTGCCCGACCCGACCCGCTGGGCCGTCTCGCACCTGACCAACGCCGACAAACTCGCTCTGGGGACCAACCCCTATGCCTCGGTGCCTGACCTGTTGGCCGACGCCAGACTCAAGGCGACCGCTCAGCTGGCCGCCAGGTACGCCGATCCGATGCAGGTGCTGTCCGCCGGGCAGTTCGACGCCCTGGCCCTGCAGGTCCGTCAGTCCCAGGCGGACCAGCTGCGGGCGGTGGTCGCCACTGCCGCCGCAACGCTGCGGAACGCTCAGCAGGTCCGGCTGGCGCTGGCCCGGTTTCCGGCCGGGTCGCCGACGCGCCAGGACGTGGCGTCCCAGCTCGACAACCTGGTGTTCAAGAACTTCATCAGTTTCACTCGTGACCCCTGGTTCGAGCACCTGCCCCGTTATCTGCAGGCGATGCAGCTGCGGCTGCAGGCGGCTGGGTCGAATCCGACTCGCGATGTCAGCCAGCAGGCAGTGATCGACGAGTTGGAGGCCGACTTCGTCGACCTGTGCGACGCCTGCCCCGCCGGCCGGCTCCCGGACGCGGTGGACGAGGTGGGCTTCCTGATCGAGGAGTTGCGGGTGCAGACCTTCGCACAGCAACTGCGCACCGCTGTGACGGTGTCACCCAAGCGCATCCGAAAGACGATGGAGACAGTTCGCGCGACATTGCGCTGAGCTTGTCGGAAGGTTCGCGGGGCGCCTAGCGTTACAACCATGGGCAATGGAGTGCCCGTCAGGATCGCGTCAGCGGGCCGGTGAACGAAGGGAAACCACTATGGGTTTTATCGACAAGGTGCAGGATTTCGGCCGCGAGGCCGGGGAGAAGATCACCGAGCTTGGTCATGAGGCCGGGGAGAAGATCGGCGAGGTCATCGAGGACGTCAAGCGGGAAACGTCCGAAGGCGGCAAGGTCGATCAGCTGTTGGACAACGTCACCGACACTTTCAAGGAAGTTGCCGCCACTGTCGGCGAGAAGGCCAGCCACGTGACGGAGGTTGTCCAGGACAAGTTCGGGGACGTCACCGAGAAGGTCAAGGATTTCGCCGGTGGCGACGAGGAACCGGCTGAGGCCCCCGTCGCGGAGGCCCCCGTCGCTGAGCAAGCGCCCGTGGAGGAGACCCCGCAAGAGGACACCCCTGCGCAGGCCTGAGCGAATCCAGCCAGCAGGGCCCGTGCGATTGCTGCGCGGGTCCTGCTGCGACTGTGGGGGTGCGGTGGCAGAGTGTGGGCATGCCGCGCACCACCCAGGAGCTGTACGACCTTTTCCAGCTCGAGCCCATGTCGTCGTCTTCCTTTCGGGGACGCCATCCCCAGACTCTGATGCAGCGCACCTACGGTGGGCAGGTGCTGGCGCAGTCCTTGATGGCCGCTTACGGGACTGTGCCCAGTGACCGCATCGCCCACTCGTTGACGGCGTATTTCCTGCGGTCCGGAAGCACCACCGAGGACATCATTTACCACGTCGAGAACGTGCGCGATGGTGGCAGCTTCTCCACCCGGCGGGTGATCGCAGCCCAGTCGAAGGGACCCATCTTCACCATGTCCTGCTCGCTGCACGTTGTCGAGAACGGTCTGGACCACGCTGACCCGATGCCACACGACGTCCCTGGGCCCGAGCAGTGTCCAACGCTCACCGACGTGCTGCACGAGCGTTATGGTCGTTCCCCGCTGTGGCATGAGTGGGACGCTGTGGACGTGCGCTTTGTGGGCGACAGCGTTGGCAAGGGGCAGCGCAACCATGAAGCCCGGATGACCACCTGGCTGCGCACCGCCGATCACGTGCCGTCCAACGCGCAACTCAGCCAAGCGGTGCTTGCCTACGCCTCTGACCTGACACTGCTCAGCGTCTCCACCATTCCGCACAACGTGGCCTTCTTGTCGCGCAGCCTGCAGGTCACGACCGTGGGGCACACCATGTGGTTCCACCGTGCCGCCGATCCCGGCCGGTGGCTGCTGTACGACATGATCTCGCCGTCGGCTTCCAGCGCCCTCGGTTACTCGTTGGGAAGGCTCTTCCAGGACGGCCGCCTGGTCGCCTCCTGCTCGCAGGAAGGCCTGATCCGACGGGTCGAGGATCGGCCAGTGATGAGCTGAGTGCCGACGCTCGCTGACTGCAGACGCAAAACAGGCGCCGACCCGTGGTCGGCGCCTGTCTGACTCAGTGCGGGGCGGGCCTGATCAGGCCGGCACCATGCTCTTCTCCCGCAGGGTCTGCAGCGCAGCCCGCTCAATCTGACGTACCCGCTCGGCGGTGATGCCCCACACCGCTCCGATGTCCGCCAGCTTTGCCTGCCGTCCATCGGCAAGACCGTAACGGCGCCGGACCACGTCAGCAGACCTGGCGTCCAGAGCCTCGAACATCGAGTCGAGACGATCGCGCTCCTCGTGACTCAACACAACCTCGTCAGGACCAGGTGCCGTCTCGCGTGCGATCAGGTCGCCGAGCGACGTGTCTCCGTCCTCCTCGACCGGGGCATCCAGCGAGATGTGGTCGCGGGAATACCCGATCAGATCGATGACCTTCTCCGGCTCGATACCCAACTCCTCGGCAATCTCCTCGACCTCGGGCTCCCGTCCTAGCGTTAGTTCGAGGTTCCTGCGTACGGCCGACACCTGGTTGACCTGCTCGGCCACGTGCACAGGAAGCCGCACGATGCGGCCCTGCTGGGCGATGCCACGGCTGATCGACTGCCTGACCCACCAAGTGGCGTAGGTGCTGAACTTGAACCCCTTGGTGTAGTCGAATTTCTCGACAGCGCGGATCAGACCGGTGTTGCCCTCCTGGACGAGATCGAGCAGCGGCATCTGTGAGCGCCCGTACTTGCGAGCCACCGAGACGACCAGCCGCAAGTTGGCGCGCACGAAGTGCTGCATCGACGCCTCACCCTCGTCAGCGATGAGCTGCAACTCCTCGCGGGTTGCCTCGGTGGACGACTCCACCTCACCGTCGAGGATGGCTTGCGCGAAGACGCCAGCCTCAATGATGGTGGCGAGTTGAACCTCTTCCTCGGCGCTCAGCAGAGGCGTCTTGGCGATTGAATCGAGGTAGAGGCCCACTGCGTCCTTGCCGTCAATGCCCTCGTTTGCACGAACTCGTGCCCTTGCATCCATGTAGACCCCTTCCGTTGCACCTACAGTGTTCAACACTCGACGGCCGGAATTATTCGAATCTCGGCCCACCTGTAGGTAATGAAGTGCCTGTTCAGGGTGAACGTCCGACTGTAGTCGTACCCAGCACGGGAGACCCCTGCCCAGGGTGGCCCCCAGAGGCCATCAAACGAGTCGCCGGAAAGCCGACTCTCCAGCTTACCTGATCGAGGTCGAGCCGATCAAACAAGGCGCCGCGGCGCCGGTGGGGAGAGCGGAACCCTTTTGTTTCCGACATCTTCCGGTGGCAGAATTGTCCGAGTGGGTTCTTGACAGGTGCGGGCAAGAGTTTGCCCTGAATCGCCTCACCCCCCTCTCCGTGCGAAAGGTCTCAAGTGTCGACAGACAACGCCCAGCAGGTTTCCGCAAACGCAGTGGAGTTCGAGCAGGCGGAGGTAGTGAAGGCCTCTCGCCGCAGCAACGCAGCGAAGCCTGTGGACGGCGCTGAGGCGGCTGCTCCCAGGAGGCGGCCCCGCCAGCGGGCGGCGACTGCCGAACCCGGCACTGAGCCGGCGCCCAGCACTCCGCGGGCGACCAAGCCGGCCTCGGCCAGGACCGCTGGCCGCAAGCCGGCCGCCAAGGTGGCGGACCGCGTCAGCGCCAAGGCAGTCACTGCGGCAGCGTCAGTGGAAGAAGGAATCATCGAGGAAGACGGCGTCGAGGTCGAATTCCGGCGCGAGGGCGAAGATGTCGTGCTGACCGTGGGCGGCAAGAAGCGCACTCTGGACGAGGTCGACGACAAGTTCTTCGATCAGCAGGAAGCTGCCAAGGACGAAGCAGAGATCACCAAGGAAGAGGAGGGGTTCAGCCTCTCCGATGCCGACGACGCTGATGAGCCCGAGCAGAAGGTGACCGTAGCCGGTGCCACAGCTGATCCGGTGAAGGACTACCTGAAGCAGATTGGCAAAGTAGCGCTGCTCAACGCCGAAGAAGAGGTTGATCTCGCCAAGCGCATCGAAGCGGGCCTGTTCGCAGAGGAACAGCTGTCCAGCTCAGACGCCAACATCCTCGGGGGAGATCGTGCCGACTACGAATGGATATGGGAGGACGGCCAGCGCGCCAAGAACCACCTGCTGGAGGCCAACCTGCGGCTGGTCGTCTCGCTGGCCAAGCGTTACACCGGCCGCGGCATGCTGTTCCTCGACCTGATCCAGGAGGGCAACCTCGGCCTGATCCGCGCCGTCGAGAAGTTCGACTACACCAAGGGTTACAAGTTCAGCACCTACGCCACCTGGTGGATCAAGCAGGCCATCACCCGCGCCATGGCTGACCAGGCTCGCACCATCCGGATCCCGGTGCACATGGTCGAGGTGATCAACAAGCTGGCTCGGGTGCAGCGACAGATGCTGCAGGATCTGGGGCGGGAACCCACGCCTGAGGAACTGGCCGTCGAGCTCGACATGACTCCCGAGAAGGTCGTCGAGGTGCAGAAGTACGGCCGTGAGCCGATCTCGCTGCACACACCGTTGGGCGAGGACGGCGACTCAGAGTTCGGCGACCTGATCGAGGACTCCGAGGCCATCGTCCCGGCGGACGCAGTCAACTTCACCCTGTTGCAGGAGCAGTTGCATGACGTGCTCGACACCCTGAGCGAACGGGAAGCCGGCGTGGTGTCGATGCGGTTCGGGCTCACCGATGGCCAGCCCAAGACGCTGGACGAGATCGGCAAGGTTTACGGCGTCACCCGTGAGCGGATCCGCCAGATCGAGTCCAAGACCATGAGCAAGCTGCGACACCCGAGCCGCTCCCAGGTGTTGCGCGACTATCTGGACTGATCCGGGGCAAGGCTACTGGACCGTCCAGCTGTCCTGGCCGGTGATCAGCCTGGTCAGCGCGGCTTCGCGGTCGTCCGGTGTCGTGACCTGCGCCCGGACGGCGTCGTCGTAGGTGGGCCGGTCAACCTGCCGAAGGATGCCGATCGGCGCCTGGCGGATCACGCCGAGGTCGGTCAGCTCCGACAGCGCGAAGGCCATGCCGGCGTCGTCGCGGTGCGCGTCATGGACGAGGATGTCCGCTTCGTCGACCGCGGCACGCGGTCGCACCGCGAGACCCCCGGATGCCGTGCGCACCACAGCGGCGTCGCCGAAGACCACCGGCTCACCGTGGCGCAGCAGGATCACCCCGGGCGCCTCCGGGGTCTTGAGTGCGTCGAACGCGCCGTCGTTGAAGATCGGGCAGTTCTGGTAGATCTCGACGATGGCTGCGCCCCGGTGGTTGACCGCAGCGGTGAGCATCTCGGTCAGGTGCTCACGGTCGGAGTCGATCGTCCGGGCGACAAACGTGGCCTGGGCGCCGAGCGCGAGGGTCAGGGCGTTGAACGGGCGGTCCACTGACCCTGCCGGGCTGGACTTGGTGACCTTCCCCTGCTCGGACGTGGGGGAGTACTGGCCCTTCGTCAGCCCGTAGATGCGGTTGTTGAACAGCATGATGGTGAGATTCACGTTGCGTCGCAGGGCGTGGATCAGGTGGTTGCCGCCGATGCTCAGGGCATCTCCGTCGCCGGTGACCACCCAGACGGCCAGGTCAGGGCGGGCCACCGCCAGGCCGGTCGCAATCGCGGGTGCGCGCCCGTGAATCGATTGCACCCCGTAGGTGTCCACGTAGTAGGGGAACCGCGAACTGCAGCCGATACCCGACACGATGACCGTGTTCTCGCGTCGCAAGCCGAGCGAGGGCATCAGGGACTGGAACGCAGCGAGCACTGCGTAGTCACCGCAGCCGGGGCACCAGCGCACCTCCTGGTCGGACACGAAGTTCTTGCGGTGCAGCGGCTCGACAGCGAGCGGCACCCGGGCGAGTCCGGAGTTGCTCACGGCAAGTCCGCACCGTCGATGAACGCCAGGAGTTCCGGCTCGAACTCCCCGGGCGAAATGGGCAGGCCGCGCACCCGGCTGTAGCTGACGACGTCCACCAGGTACTTGGCCCGCAGCACCATCGCGAGCTGACCGAGGTTCATCTCGGGCAGGATGATGCGCCGGTATTGCCGGAGCACGTCGCCCAGGTTCGCCGGCAGCGGGTTGACCCAGCGCAGGTGTGCCGTGGCCACCTTGCGCCCCGCCATCCGGACGCGGCGGGCAGTGGCGCGAATGGGGCCCCAGGTGGACCCCCAACCCAGGACGAGGGTGGTCGCTGAGCCGGACGGGTCGTCGACCACCACGTCGGGTACCTCGGCCACCACACCGTCCACCTTGGCTTGGCGCAGGCGCACCATGAGTTCGTGGTTGGCCGGGTCGTAGGAGACGTTGCCGGTGCGATCGGCCTTCTCCAAACCACCGATGCGGTGTTCCAGGCCCGGCGTGCCGGGCACGGCCAGCGCGCGGGCCAGCTTCTCGTCGCGCAGATAGGGCAGGAAGCTGGAGTCGGGACCGTTCGGTTCGGTGGCGAAGCAGGGGTCGATCGCCGGCAGGTTTGTGAGGTTCGGGACAATCCACGGCTCGGCGCCGTTGGCGAGGTAAGCGTCTGAGAGCAGGATCACCGGCGTCCGGTAGGTCAGTGCGACTCGAATGGCTTCGACGGCTGCATCGAAGCAGTCCGATGACGACTTCGCGGCGATGACGGGGAGCGGGGCTTCACCGTGGCGTCCGAACATGGCCTGCACAAGATCTGCCTGCTCGATCTTGGTTGGCATGCCGGTCGATGGGCCGGCACGCTGCACGTCGCACACGACGAGCGGCTGCTCCAGCATGACGGCCAAGGAGATCGTTTCGCTCATCAGCGCCATACCCGGCCCGGAGGTCACGGTCACCCCCAACGCTCCCGCATAGGAGGCGCCAAGGGCGACGCCTGCGGCCGCGATCTCGTCCTCCACCTGAAGAGTCAGCACACCGTGGTCCTTGGCGTGGCTCAACTCGTGCAGGACTCCGGACGCCGGAGTGATCGGGTAGGCGCCCAACACCAGTGTCAGGTTCGCCTTCACCGCCCCGGCCAGGAGGCCGTAGGCAAGCGCCCGGCTGCCCTTGATCTGGCGGTAGGTGCCGGGCGGCATGGGAGCGGGGGCCACCTCGTAGCGCACAGTGAAGGCCTGGGCGGTCTCGCCGTAGGCGTGGCCCGCCAGGAACGCCGCCTTGTCCGCCTGACAGATCCCGGGCTTGCACTCGAACTTGCGGTCGAGGAATTCCAGGGTTGGCTGGACGGGGTGGGAGTAGAGCCAGGTGAGCAGTCCGAGGGTGTACATGTTCCTGGCACGCTGTGCATCCTTACGTCGAAGGCCGAAACTCTCGACAGCGGCGACCGTCCGTCCGGTCAGGTCGATGGCGTGCAGGTCGTATTCGTCCAGCGAGCCGTCCTGCAGCGGGTTGGTCAGGTACCCGACCCTCGCGAGTTTGTGCTGTGTGAATTCGGCCGTGTCGGCGATGAGCAGGCCGCCCGGTTTGAGGTCGCCGAGATGCGCCTTCAACGCGGCCGGGTTCATCGCGACCAGCACGTCCGGCTTGTCTCCAGGGGTTTCGATGTAGAAGTCCGCGAAGTGGAGCTGGAAACTCGACACGCCGGCCACCGAGCCGGCCGGTGGGCGGATCTCGGCCGGGAAGTCCGCCAAGGTCGAGAAGTCATTGCCCACCGTCCCAGCATCGGCGCTGAAACGGTCGCCGATCATCTGGATGCCGTCGCCGGAGTCACCGGCGAAGCGAACGACCGCGCGGCTGACCGTCTGGACCCGAGTCACGTCTCTCCCTGGAGTCATGGTGTGGCCAGCAGCCTAGTTGGCCCGGCATGTGCGCGGCGTTCCAAGACCAGCCAGGCGCGGTGGCCGGTGATGACGACGACCAGCCAGGCGCCGCCCAAGCTCACCGCAGCCACGATGTCGGTCAGCCAGTGGTAGCCGAGGTACACCCTGCTGAGGCCCATGGTCGCCACGTAGACGACTGCTGCTACGACAACAAGGGCCCGCTGCCAGCGCGGACTTGCCCAGCGATGCCGGATGAGCAGGTAGGCGACGATTCCGGCCGCGGCCGTAGCGGTCAGGGTGTGTCCGCTCGGGAAGCTGAACGAGGTCTCGAATGGCGCAATCGCGTCTGCGAGGGGTGGGCGTGGCCGGCCGATGGCGTTCTTGCCGACAAGGGTGATGGCGGCCGCGCCGCCCTCGGCGATCAGCCACAGCGCCAGGGGAGTCCAGTCGCGCCAGCGCAGGCACATGACCGCGATGATCACGCCCATGATGCTCGGCTGCCAGGGCACCCCGCCACTGTGGGTGAACGAGAGCGCTGCCTGCGTCAGGCCAGGACTGCGCGCCGAGACGGCCCAGTTGAGTACCGGACGATCCCACAGCGCGATTCCGTCGTGGCCGCTGACGGCGTCCAGGATCTCCTCGGCGCCATAGGCCAGCAGCACCACCAGTCCGAGGGCCACAGCCAGCGCCACGAGCACTGCCATCCGCGCGATCGGCTGCCGCTGGGTCGTGGTGGTGGACACGCCAGCGAGCGTACCCGCGGTCGGATGGGCAGGGCCAGGTCCATCCCGTTACGCAACCAGACGAAGAGGAGGACGACAAGCAGGGCCCCGCTCAATGAGCGGGGCCCTGCTTGTGGTCCTTGCCTTGAGATCAGGCCATGATTCGATCGGTCTCGTCCTGGATCTTCAGGGCGACCTGCTTCAACTTGTCCTGGTGGACACGCGCGTGGTGGGCGCAGAAGAGCAGCTCGCCGCCGGTGGCCAAGGTGACTCGCAGGTAAGCCTGCGCTCCGCAGCGATCGCAACGATCAGCAGCGGTCAGGGAGAGAGTCTCGGCGACTGTGGTGCTCACGATGGCCATTCCTTTCTTGCGTTGGTGCCGGTTGGTTGTCCGGGCCAGGGATCCAGAGGAGTCCCACGCCCAAGGGCCAACGGCTTGTTGCCAGCTTACGTGTCACCTCAAACCGACTTTCTGCTGCAGGTCGGTCAGTACCCGATCGACTTCAGGTACTCTCGCGACTCCTTCAGGCAATCGAAGGGATCACGACCGTACGTGTCGTCCTGCTCGACGAAGAAGTACTCGGCTCCGGCTGCCTGCGCGGCAGGAAGAAGCTTGGGCCAGTTCATGTTGCCCTGACCCACCTCGGCGAACTGCGCGATGTTCGTGAACGCAGTCATGAAGCCCTTCATGTCCCCGGCGCTGAGCAGATCCATCGCCTCGTGGCTGAGCGGGACCACCCGAAAGTCCTTGACGTGGATGAGCTTGCAGACGCCCGCGTACTGCTCAAGCATGTCGAGAGGTGCCATGCCACCGCGCTGGACCCAGTGCAGGTCCACCTCGAAGCCCACCGAAGGCGCCACCCGCCGCACAATGTCGAAGATGCGTTCGCCTTCGAACTGCGCAAGATCCACGTGGTGGTTGTGGTAGCACAGCGTGATGCCGTGGCCGGCCAATTGTTGGGCTGCCGCCTCGCACTCTGCTGCCCACTGCTCGCAGGCGTCCTTCGACGACATCGCAGCGAAGGGCATCATGCCGATGCGCACGAACCGGGTTCCCAGCCGCTGGCAGTCCGCCACGATCTTGTCGAGGTTCTCCTCCAGGTTGTCGCCGGTGGCGGTGGGCCCGCTCTTGAGCGCCACCGACAGGGCTCCGACCTCAAGGCCGAGCTCGGCCACACCCCTGGCCAGGTCGGCCGTGTTCTTCTCGTCCATCGGGATCTGGGAGACCTCGACGGCCTGGTACCCCAGGTCCGCTATCTGGCGCAGCACGGACCACATGCCCTCGGTGGCGACCTGCTCCTTGACCATCATCATCATCGCGCCAAGCACTGCCATGTTTGTTTCCTCGTCTCTTCCGGTCAACAGGGGTTTCGGGTCAGCGTCCGGACGCTTCAGGAGCGGGTGGGGAACTTGCCCTCCGCCGCAATGCGCTTGTTGAGCTCGGCGAGGTACTGGTCCGCGTCGAAGCTCTCCATGTCGACCTCCTGTCCGGTCCACGAGGACAGGTGCATGGCGTTGGCCAGGCGGACGCCGTTGATGCCGTCAGGGCCGGGTGCGATCAGTGGGGTGCCGTCGAGGATGTTGGCGGCGAAGTTCTGCATCACGGTGGCGTGCTGGTATCCCCACACCGACTCGTAGCTCTTCTCCTCAACCGACATCAGCTTCTTGGTGTCCAGCTGACCGGTGAACAGAAGCTTGACCTCTTCCATACCCATGTTCTCGCTGATTGCCTGTTCAGCATCGGACAGCCGGGTGATCGTCACCTTCTGGGAGCCATCGACGACGATCTTGCCCTTGTCGAAGAGCATTTCGAGGCGGTCGGTGCCGATCATGTCGTGCGTGCAGGTCATGAAGTGGCCGGTGGCGCCATTGCCGAAGTCGACGATGGCATTGACTTCGTCCTCAACCGCGATGTCGCGGCGGTAGCCGTAAGCCAGCTTGGCGAAGCACTTCTTCGGCACGCCGCACATCCACTGCCACAGGTCGAGCTGGTGGGGGGCCTGGTTGACGAGCACGCCGCCGCCCTCGCCGCCCCACGTGGCTCGCCACTCGGACTGGTTGTAGTAGCCCTGGGGACGCCACCAGGTGGTGATGATCCACGAGGTGTGGCGCAGCGCGCCGAACTCACCGGACTGGATGAGGTTCTTCAGGTCGATGTACAGCGGGTTGGTGCGCTGGTTGAAGAACACGCCGAAGGTGAGGTCCGGCTTGGTGGCGGCGAAGTCGATCAGTTCCTGAGCCTGTTTGGTGTAAACGCCCACCGGCTTCTCCACGAGTGCGTGGATGCCGCGCTGCAGCGCGGCAATGCCCATCTCGGGGTGCAGGTAGTGGGGGACCGTGGTCACCACGGCATCAACGTCGCCGGACTCGAGCAACTCGATGTAGTCCTCGTAGAACGGCACGCCCAACTCGTCAGCGCGGCCCTTCTTCTCGGGCAGGGTGTCGCAGATGGCGCCGATCTGCATGTTCGGCACCATGCCCTGGTCGATGAACTGGGCGTACATGCCGCCCTCGGCGCCCAGACCGATGATGCCGAGACGGATCTTCTTGTCAGTCATTGTTTCTCCTTGTGGCCGCGTCTTTGATTGAGGGTGTTTCTCTTCCGGGGTTGTTGTGTCAGAGGACTTGAACACCCGCGCCGATGTTGCTTTGCCGGTAGATCTCCTTGAGGATCTCCATCGACTTGCGCGCCTCGGCCGGCGAGATCCAGAACGGCGCCGGCTCGTCGAGGCGGGCGTAGAAGTCGCGGATCAGAATCTCGTGGGACACGCCCCAGTAGGAGCGCCCACCGGACGGCACCGTGCGCTCTGGCCAGTGGTCGACCGTGCCGTCCCGCCACGTCACGGTGAGCCCGTCGCGAATGGTGAGGGTCCCGTTCTCCGCCTCGATCTCCAGCTCGACGGGCCGGGCCATGGGTGCGGTCAAGGTGGCGTAGAAACTTGTGGTGGTGCCGTTGCGATGGCTGAAGAGTGCCTCGGCAGTGTCCTCCACCTCGATCACGTCCTGGAACTTGTGGGTGTCGGCCCTGCCGTGGATGTCCACCACGTCGCCCATCAGCCACTGGATCAGGTCGAGGGTGTGGATGGCCTGGTTGATGAGCAGCCCGCCGCCACTGTTCGCCCATGTCCCACGCCATGGCCGCGCGGCGTAGTAGTCGGCGGTGCGGGTCCACACCACCGAAGCGTAGGCACCTTTGATTGTGCCCAACTCGCCGGAGTCGAGAACGCGCCGGGCTTGCTGTGAGGACACGTTGTAGCGGTTCTGGAAGCAGATGCCGATCTTGCTGGCAGCGGACTTGGCCGCCTCGACCAGCCGGTCCGATTCAGCAAGGGTGTGTGCCAGCGGCTTCTCCTGAAGGACGTGCACACCAGCTGCCAGACAGTCGATCGAGAGCTGGACGTGCTGATCGTGCGGCGTCGTGACGTGCACGACATCGGGACGCACCTCCGCAAGCATCTGGAGGTGGTCCGAATAGCCGGGCACACCACGGTCGGCTGCCGTGGCCGCCAACCGCCCAGGGTCTGTGTCGCACACGGCGACGAGCTCGATGTCGTCGATCGCGTCGAAGGCCTCGAAATGGATGACCGAGACGTCCCCGCAACCGATCAATGCTGCGTGTTTCATGGCACTCGCCTCCGTTCTGGGATCAGGCCCAGTCGATGCCCTGGTCTTTGAGAATCCCCGTCAGCGCGTCGTACGCAACTGTCCACAGCTGCGCACCCGCGAGGCCGCCAAAGGCGTCGAAGACCCCGAGGTGCGGCTCGATCGACAGGAAGCCGTCGTAGCCATCGGCGGCCAACGCAGCGAGCACCTCGGGAACCTGCCCGTCACCCTGGCCGGCCGGAGTCACGGAGCTGTCGGCGAACTTGGCGTCCTTGATGTGGATGTAGTCGGTGTAGGGACGCACCACGTCGTACGCCTCGTCGCGCGGCCGCACACCGCACTGGACGAAGTTCGCCGGGTCGAAGATGGCCCGGTAGTTCGGGGAACCCATCGTTTCCACCAGGTCCACGACGCGTCGAGGAATGTCGCCGTAGATGTCTTTCTCGTTCTCGTGCAGCATCGTCACTCCGCCGGCCTCGGCGAGCTGCACGAACTCGCGGGTGCGTGCCATGACCTCTTCGCGGTACTGGTCCGGGTCATCGCCCTCGGGGATGAAGAAGGAGAACATCCGGATGTAGGGGGAGCCGAAGAACTTCGCGACCTCGACGGCGTGAGCAGCGCGCTCCAGGTGCTCCTCGAAGGGATCGATGATCTGGATCTTGCCGACGTCGGAACCCACCGAGGACATCGAGATCCCCGCTGCATCCAGCTGCCGCTTGGCCTCGGCCAGTTGTTCCTCACTGAGGTCGAGAACCTTGGTTCCCCAAGCGCTGCGAAACTCGACATGCTTGATGCCGAGCTTGGTGAACAACTGGATCTGCTCGTTCAGGTCCGGGTCGACCTCGTCGGCAAATCCCGTCAATCTCCACATGTGCGGCCATCCTTTCGTCTCCCGTGAGCTGTCAATGAGCCTACGGCTCCAGCCGGTCCCACGAGGGAAGTTGGCGGCGGAAGCCATCGGACACCTGCTTGGCTGAGGTCGGCAGTGTCGGCGGCCACGGCTACCCTTGGGGCGTGCCGACTTCGAAGACTGCCAGTGCAGAGCCAGGCCACGCTTACCAGGCCAACAACCTCATGGTCCTGGAGGGGTTGGAGGCCGTCCGCAAGCGCCCCGCCATGTACATCGGTTCGACCGACACCCGCGGTCTGATGCACTGCCTGTGGGAGATCATCGACAACTCGGTCGACGAGGCCTTGGGGGGCTTTGGGGACAGGATCGCGGTCTCGCTGCGCGCTGACGGTGCCATTGAAGTTGCTGACCAGGGGCGCGGCATCCCCGTCGACACCGAGCCGCGCACCGGTTTGAGCGGCGTCGAAGTCGTCTACACCAAGCTGCACGCGGGCGGCAAGTTCGGCGGTGGCTCCTACACGGCCACCGGCGGTCTGCATGGTGTGGGTGCGTCGGTGGTCAACGCGTTGAGCAGCCGCCTCGACGTGGAGGTCGACCGCGAGGGCTACACGTGGGCGATGAGCTTCCAGAAGGGCCATCCCGGTGTGTTCGACGGTGACGGGCCCCAGGCCGGCTTCACGCCGCAGCACGGTCTGCGACGGCTGGGCAGGGTGGCCAAAGCAGTGACGGGCACCAGGGTGTGCTACTGGCCCGACCGGCAGATCTTCCTGCCCGACGCCCAGCTGAGCTGGGAGAAGTTGCGCGAGCGGGCCCGCCAGACGAGTTTCCTGGTGCCGGGTTTGGAACTGCTGATCGAAGACCACCGGGGTGCCGAGCCGGTGTCGGAGGATTTCAGGCACACCGAGGGCATCCTGGAGTTCTGTGAGTACCTGAGTGAGGGTGAGCCGATCACTGACGTGATCCGGTTGCAGGGGCAGGAGTCATTCACCGAGACCGTGCCGGTGGTCGACGCCAAGGGCGTCATGACCCCTGTTGACGTGGATCGCGAGCTGGGTGTGGACATCGCGCTGCGCTGGAGCAACTCCTTCGACACCAAGGTGCGTTCCTTCGTCAACATCATCGCAACCCCCAAGGGTGGCACCCACGTCCAGGGGTTCGAACGCGGCCTGCTGAAGGCCTTCCTCGGTGGTTTGGACGGCACCCGCTTGCTCAAGTCCGGCGAGGAGATCGTCAAGGACGACATCATGGAGGGTCTCACCGTCGTCGTCACCGTCAGCCTCGCCGAGCCGCAGTTCGAGGGACAGACCAAGGAGGTCCTGGGCACGCCACCGGTCACCCGGCTGGTGGCCCGGGTGGTCGAGGCCGAGTTGGGTCGGTTCCTGAAGTCGCAGAAGCCCAACGAGCGGCCGCAGGCACGCCTGCTGATGGAAAAGGTTGTCAACGCCTCGCGTACCCGGGTGGCTGCTCGCGCCCACCGGGAAACCGTCCGCCGCAAGCACGCCCTGGAGACCTCCAGCCTGCCCACCAAGCTGAAGGACTGCCGCAGCAACGACGTCGACAAGACCGAGCTGTTCATCGTCGAGGGTGACTCGGCGCTTGGCACCGCCAACCTGGCGCGAAACTCGGAGTTCCAGGCGCTGCTGCCGATTCGCGGCAAGATCCTCAACGTGCAGAAGGCGTCATTGGCAGACATGCTCAAGAACTTCGAATGTGCATCGATCATCCAGGTGCTCGGCGCGGGCTCAGGGCAGAGCTTCGACCTCGACAATGCCCGCTACGGAAAAATCATCTTCATGGCGGACGCCGACTCCGATGGCGCTCACATCCGTTGCCTGCTCGCGACGCTGTTCTTCAAGTACATGCGGCCCATGGTTGAAGCCGGCCGGGTGTTCTCGGCAGTGCCGCCGCTGCATCGCTTCGAGCTGACCAATCCCAGGCGAGGCCAGGAGAAGTACATCTACACCTACTCCGATCCCGAGTACCAACGGGTGCTGGCCGGGCTCACCAAGAAAGGGCAGGCCTTCAAGGAACCCCAGCGCTACAAGGGTCTTGGCGAGATGGACGCCGATCAGCTGGCCGAAACCACCATGGACCCCCGCCACCGCCTGCTGCGCCGCATCACCGTGGACGACACGCTGGAGGGCGTCGAGGAGGCCGAGAACACCTTCGAAAAGCTGATGGGCAATGAAGTCGCCCCCCGCAAGGAGTTCATCATCGACGGCGCGTACGCCATCGATGATGAGCGCATCGACGCTTAGCCGCAGCCACCCTCAGGAATAGATCCCTGTTCGGGTGATGAGTTGCCGGGCTTCGTCAAGGGGTTCGACCTTCATGATCATCAAGGCCTTCTCGTCCACCCCGCTGGCGCCCAGCCAACCGCCGGAATCCGGTCCGGCGATCTCGGCGTACATGTAGTGGATGTTGATGTCCTCACCATCGAACAGTGTGAGCAGATCGGCCAGGCCGCCGGGTCGGTCCGGCACTTCCACGCCCAGCACCTCGATCACCTTCGTGGTGACGCCGAGCTGCTCAAGGACCGCCAGGGCCTTGTCCGGGTCGTCGGCGATCATTCGCAGAATCCCGTAGTCCTCGGCCTCGGCGATCGACAGGGCGCGCAAGTTGATGCCCGCGCGGGCCAGCGGGCCAACGACCTCCGCGAGCTTGCCAGGGCTGTTGGACAGGAACACCGAAACCTGCCGCAGGGTCACGCAGTGCCGGTCGGAGGTCAGGCGTGGCTGATCAGACATGGGTGGTCACCTCCCTGAGGTCAATGATGCGCTTCGCCTTGCCCTCGCTGCGTTCGATCACGCGAGGATTCACCAGCGAAACCTTGGCCTGGATCCCCAGGCACGAGCGCAATTCGGCCTCGATGCGGTGTTCCAGCGCCAGAATCGCGCCCAACTCGTCGCTGAACATGGTCTCATTCATCTCGACCCGTACCTCGAGGGTGTCGGTGGTGCCCACCCGGCCCACCACCAGCTGGTAGTGCGGTTCGACACCCTGGACGCTGAGGAGAACGTCCTCCACCTGTCGCGGAAAGACATTGACCCCCTTGATGATGAGCATGTCGTCGCTGCGACCCAGCAGCCGGTGGATCCTGCGTGACGTGCGTCCACAAGGGCAGGGCTCGTCGATGAAGTACGTGATGTCGTGTGTGCGGTAGCGCATCACCGGGGTGCCCTCCCGCGTCAGCGCGGTCAGCACCAACTCGCCCTTCTCGCCGGGTGCCACCGGCTCTTCCGTTTCCGGGTCGACCAGCTCGGGGTAGAAATGGTCGTCGAAGATGTGCAGGCCGTTCTGCTCGCAACACTCGGCTCCGACGCCAGGGCCGATCAATTCCGTCAGTCCGTAGATGTCAAAGGCCTGCAACCCGAAGTCCTGCTGGATCTGGGCACGCATGGCATCGCTCCAGGGCTCTGCGCCGAAGAAGCCGGCTTCCAGCCCGAGGCTCTTCGGGTCGATTTCATGCAGCCGAGCCCATTCGGCAATGTAGAGCGCATAGCTGGGGGTGCAGGCCAGCACGGTGGTGCCGAAATCCTGGATGGTTTCGATCTGGCGGCGGGTGTTTCCCGAACTGATCGGGATCACCGTCGCAGCCAGCCGACGCGCTCCGTAATGGGCGCCGAGGCCGCCGGTGAACAGTCCGTAGCCGAAGGCGACCTGGACCACGTCGTGGTGCGTCACACCGCCCATGTCGTAAACGCGAGCCATCAGTTCGGCCCACAGCTCCAGATCGCCAGCCGTGTAGGCGTCGACGACAGGCTTGCCGGTGGTGCCGCTCGACATGTGGGTTTCCACGATCTCGGAGAGATCCACTGCCAGCAGCCCCCACGGGTAGGTTTCCCGCAGGTCGTGCTTCGACATCGTCGGCAGCAGCCGCAGGTCGTCAAGCGAGCGGATGTCGGCGGGCTTGACCCCAGCCGCGTCCATCCGCTGGCGGTGAAACGGCACCCGTTCGTACAACCGGGCGGTTTGACGCTGCAGTCGCTCAAGCTGCAGGGCACGCAACCGTTCGACCGGCATCGTCTGTGCGGACTCATCCCACACTGGCGCCGTCCTCGGTGTGCGATGCGGTTTGGGCACCTGCCAGCTGACGTCCGAAGTGGAAGGCGGCGCGGTTCATCTCGAAGGTGCCCTTGGGCACCAACTCCTCCAGGGCAACGTCGTAGGCCTCCAAGGGCAACGTCATCAGGGTGGAAACGGCGCCCAGCAGGACGGTGTTGATGACTTTCGGACTCAACTTGACCTTGCGCAGGTCCTCTGGAGCGAAGCTGATCACCGTGCCGAAGATGGAGCGGATTCGCTCGTTCAGCTCGTCGGGGTACCGCCCGACCCCGTGCGGGGGCAGATCCTTGTTGACGTAGCAGGCGGCGGCACCCGGTCGGCCCCATTCCGCCCAGCGAACCAGCTCCATCCGCTCCAGGCCGAAAAGGATGTCAGCCTCGCCCTTGGCGATCACGGGGGAGTGCACCTTGTCACCGAAGCGGACGTGGCTGAAGACCGGGCCGCCGCGCTGGCTCATGCCGTGGATCTCCGACTTCTTGGCGTCCAGCCCGGCATGCATCGCAGCTGCGGTGAGGATGTCGCTGGTCAGCACGACACCTTGGCCGCCCACCCCGACCATCAGCACGTTGAACACGTCAGTCATTCGCCCGCCCCCCGCTGTTGCAGACCGGCTGAAGCTCCAGCTCCCGCCACGCCTTCTTCTCGTCCAACTTGCCGATCTTGTGCAGTTCCTTGGCCTCCATGACACACAAGCCCATGGTGACCAACAGCCGCACCCCTGTCCGCTCGGTGAGGTCGTCGAGCGCCTCGTGAATGGCCTGCCGATCATGCACATCGACGATGGCCACGTTCTCGTCGGGGATGCCGAACGCCTTGGCCAGCAAGCGGTAGTCAAGAACCATCGCGTTCTCGTGGCCGATCCGCTCACCGGACGAGGGATTGGGTTGGGTGCCGGTCATGGCGGTGGTGCCGTTGTCGAGCACGACGTAGAGCCCGTCGTGCTTGTTCCAGCAGGCGTTCAGCAGGCCGGTCATGCCCGAGTGGCAGAACGTGGAATCGCCGATCACCGCTGCGATCATCGGTCGTTCGGCAGCATCGCCGTACACGGCGTCCATGCCTTGGGCGACCGTGATCGATGCGCCCATGTCGATGCAGGTGTCCAGCACCGAGTAGGGCGGCAGCCCCCCCAACGTGTAGCAGCCGATGTCGCCGGACACGATCATGCCGCGGTCGCGCAGCTCGTCGTAGACCGTGCCGTGCGGGCAGCCCGCACACAGACCGGGAATCCGTCTGGGCACGTCCACGTCGTGCACGATGGTTGCCTGCTCAGGCAGGCCGAGGCAACGCCGCAACGATTCGGGGTTGAACTCGCCGATGTCGGGGAAGACCTCCTTGCCGATGCAGTCGATCCCGGCTGCCTTCAGCTGGGTCTCGATGATCGGGTCCAGCTCCTCGATGACATACACAGTGTCGTGGTCGGCAGCGAAAGTGCGGATCATGTTCATCGGCAGCGGATTGACGATACCGAGCTTCAACACGTCAGCGTGGGGCAGCACTTCCTTGACGTAGGTGTAGGGAACCCCCGACGTGATCACGCCGACACGGTCCGGGTTGTGATCGGCCGTCTCGACCCGATTCGCCGGGTGGGATTCCACCGCCAGCTCCTGACGTCGCAGCCGATCGGCGAGATCCACCCGCTGGACTCGTGCGTTGGCGGGGATCATGACGTACTTGGCCGCGTTGCGGTGGAAGCCGACCGGGTGTCGGGCGGGCTTGGCGTCCAGATCGACATCGGCCACCACGCCCTTGCTGTGCGACAGGCGTGTGGTGGTGCGCAGGAACACCGGGGTGTCGAACTCTTCACTGAATTCGAAGGCCCACTTGGTGTACTGGCGAGCCTCCGCAGAGTCAGCGGGTTCGAACATGGGAGCCTTGGCTGCCAGGGCGTAGTGCCGGTTGTCCTGTTCATTCTGTGAGGAATGCATGGACGGGTCATCGGCGGTGATGACCACCAGACCGGCGTTGGTGCCGGTGTAGATGGCGGTGAACAGCGGGTCAGCGGCAACGTTGACGCCGACGTGCTTCATCGTCACCAAGGCCCGGCCGCCGGCGAGGGCGGCGCCGATCCCCACCTCAAGGGCAACCTTCTCGTTGACGCTCCACTGGGTGTAGACGTCGGGTAGTTCGTGCAGAGCTTCGATGATCTCGGTCGACGGGGTGCCCGGGTAGCCGCAGCCGACGGCCACCCCTGCCTCCCAGGCGCCGAGCGCGATGGCCTCGTTGCCGCTGAGCAGTTTCTTGCCTGCCACGTGGATGACCTCCTCAGTTGGAAACCTGATTATCGCGGGTTGGATCGTGGTGATGTCTCATGGCCACTGCGTGGTCACCCGCCGATGGGGGGTAGCTTGCCGGCGTGAGCACAAGTGATTCCGTGTCGTCAGGGACGGGGCCGACAGGGACCGGACTGGCGTTGGACGCCAACGTCGAGGACTCGGCTGCGAGGAGGACGCTCGCCTGGGCCATGTGGGACTGGGGAACCCAACCCTTCAACAGTGTGATTGTCACCTTCGTTTTCAGCGTCTATCTGACCAGCCAGGCATTCGGCGACACCAACGCGACTTCCAGTGCACTGTCGCTGTCAACCACCATCGCGGGCGTCCTTGTCGCTCTGGTGGCCCCGGTACTTGGCCAGAGCGCCGATCGCACGGGACATGTCGTGCGCAACCTGCGGTGGCAGACCTGGGGGCTTGCGGCGCTCTCGGGGCTGTTGTTCTTCATCAAGCCCGAGCCGCACTATCTGTGGGTCGGGCTGGTGCTGTTGGCTGCAGGGACGGTGATCAACGAGATCGCGCAGGTCAACTACTACGCCACGATCGCGCAGGTGGCCACCAGGCACAACATCGGACGCGTCTCCGGCTTCGGGTGGGGGCTCGGCTATCTGGGTGGCATCGTGGTGTTGCTGTTGCTCTACTTCCTTTTCATCCAGCCTGAGGTCGGCTTGTTCGGTGTCACAGGGACTGATGGTCTGGACATCCGGGTCTCGATGCTGGTCTGCGCGCTCTGGATGCTCGTGTTCACCATCCCCACCTTCTGGTCGCTGCGTGATCCAGCGGTGGCACACCCGGTGCCGCGTCGCGGTGCGGTCGGGGCCTACCGTGATCTTGGCCGTTCGGTGCGGCGACTGTGGCGCGAGGATCGCCAGACGTCCTACTTCCTGCTGTCTTCGGCCTTGTTCCGCGACGGCTTGGTGGGGGTGTTCGCGTTCGGCGGAGTGCTCGCGGCCGGCACGTTCGGGTTCACCGGTGGGGAGGTGATCGTCTTCGGAGCCGCCGCCAACGTGGTGGCCGGTGTGGCCACCATGGCGTTCGGCCTGGTGGATGATCGGATCGGACCCAAACGAGTGATCGTGGGGTCGCTGGCCTGTCTGGTGGTGCTCGGTGTCGGCCTGTTCGTCTTCCACGACGCAGGCAAGGGAGCGTTCTGGGCGCTGGCACTGGCGATGTGCGTCTTCGTGGGCCCGGCACAGTCGGCTTCGCGCAGTTTCCTGGCCCGAATCATTCCGGAGGGCCGCGCCGGCGAGGTCTTCGGCCTGTACGCCACCACGGGCAGGGCGATCTCGTGGCTGTCCCCGGCACTGTTCGGTCTTGCCATCTGGTTGGGAGCCAGCGTCACCGGCGCCCAGAACACCCAGTACTGGGGCATTCTGGGCATCGTGGTCGTGTTGGCCGCCGGCCTGGTGGTGGTGTTGCCGCTGCGCGAGCCGGCTCGACCATCAGCGGCGGGGTAGACGGTCAGGACCACTGGCAGGGTCGCCGTCGATCTGGAGCATATTGCTCGGGCAGGTGGTATCGGTCAAGCGTTGTCGTATTCACGGGTGGGCGCAGATCGCGCGTCCTATCGTTGACACATGCTCACTGTGTATTCGCCGGTCCGCGGCGTTGTCAGATCCAGGTCCCAGCAGGGAGATCCGGCGGGTGGCTCGGCGACGGTGGCGGCCGTCCTGGAGTTCGGCGGTGGCGAGCCCGTCCAGATCGACACACCGATGCGGGGCGATGTGCAGCTGGTGTCGGCCCATCAGGTCAGCATCACCGACAGCCGGGATCGGCACGTCACCATCCATCTGCTCGCCGACGACGGCGAGGCCGAGGCGCTGGTGGCTGATGGCGCCACCGTTGGCTTCAACACCCCGCTGCTGCGCTGGACGGGGCCGGCCGGTGCCACTGCGACCTGCGTGTTGACCACCACTGCGATGGCTGCTGACGTGGTTGATCTGACGACTCCAGACCAGCAGGTGACGACGGACTCCGACTTGTTCAATCTCGGCCCGTTCGGTTGCGGCGGCTGACGTCCCGAATCGCGTCTGCGAGGAAGCGACCATGATCTTCGTCGACTCAACTCTGCCCACGCCCGCTTTCGAGCAGATCGTCGACCAAGTCACTCAAGGGCGTGACAACGGAGCCCTGGCCCCTCATCAGAGGCTCCCGACCGTGCGTGAGCTGGCCGCGCAGCTGGGTTTGGCCCCCAACACCGTGGCTCGGGCTTACCGGCAGCTGGAGCACGCCGGCGTGATCGAGACCCGTGGGCGGCACGGCAGCTTCGTCTCCGGCAGCGTGGAGTCGGACCTGACAGCTGCTCGGGCTGCAGCTCGCAGCTATGCAGCAGCTGCTCGGGCGTTGCATCTGGACGATCGTCAAGCCTTGGCGCTCGTGCAGGATGCGCTGTCAGCGGCCTCAGCCCAGACGAGCTGACGCGACAGCGGCAATCGGCTGATCCACCGGGGTTCCGGATCCATCGCGGCGACCGGTGGCCGGTGGCAACGTGACCGGGGAGCCGCTCGTGCCCGCGGCCACGGCCGGGATCGGCCCTGCCCAGCCCAGCAGCAGCGTGTCCTCGCCCTTCAGGAAACGATGACAACGGACGCCGCCGGTCGCTCGTCCCTTGGCGGGGTACTCCTGGAAGACGGTGGCCTTGACGCTGCCCGACTGGGTGCCCGGCAGCGCGTCCAACGACCCAGCCACAGTGACAACCACCGAGTCTGCGAGCGGTGCTGCGCCGAACCACAGTGCCTGCTGTCCGGCGACAAGCTTGATCCCCGCGATGCCCTTGCCGGTGCGTCCTTGGGGGCGCACCGACTCAGCGGGAAAGTGCAGTAGTTGAGCGTCGGTGCTGATGAACACGAGTTCGTCTTCTGCCCGGGTGAGCTCCAGCGCACCGACCAGCACATCGCCCGGCTCGAGATCGATCAAGCTCCACTCTTCCTTGGTGAGCACTTCGGGACGCACGCGCTTGACGACGCCCGAGCGGGTGCCGAGCGCCAGCCCCAGCGAGGCGTCCTCGTCCAGCGTGGTCAGGGCGAGCACCTGTTCACCGGAACCAAGGCTGACGATCTCCTGGACCCGCGACCCCCCCTGCAGGCTGGGGGAGACGTTGCTGCGGGGTACCGATGGCAGGTCCAAGGCTCGGCACCGCAGCAAGCGGCCGTGGCTGGTGATGATGCCGAAATCAGAGTGGGCAGTCGTTCTGATCCTCGAGATGACCACGTCGTGCCGGGCTCTGGGGCCGCTGGTCTCAGCTGAGAGCCCAGCATCCCGAGCGTCCAGCCGGGCCAGCAACCCGGTGGACGACAACATGACCCAGCACGGGTCGTCGGGGATTTCCAGTGGTCCGGCGGTGGTCGTGAGCTGGCCCGATCCTTCCAGCAACACTGTGCGACGAGGCGTGCCGTGGGTCTTGGCAACCTCCGTCAGGTCGTCGCTGACCTGCTGGCGCAACACGGACTCGTCCTCGATGATCAGCGTCAACTCGGCGATCCGTTGCACCAGTTCGTCACGTTCGGTTTCCAATTTGATCCTGGACAGCCTGGTGAGCTGGCGCAACTGCATGTCGAGGATGTAGTTGGTCTGCGCCTCGGTCAGGTCGAAGGCACCGATCAGGCGGGCGCGGGCCTCGGCGACGTCGTCGGAACTGCGGATGATGGCAATCACCTCGTCGATGTCGACGATGGCGATCAGCAGACCGGCGACCAGATGTAGTCGATCCTGCGCCTTGTCGAGCTGGAACTGCGTCCGACGCAGGGTGACCTCGAGCCGATGATCCAGGTAGACCTGCAGCATCTCCTTCAGCGACAGCGTGCGCGGCTGGCCTTCCACCAGGGCAACGGTGTTGATCCCGAACGAGTCCTCGAGCTTGGTGTGCTTGTAGAGCTGTTCGAGCAGCGCTTCGGGGTTGATGCCGTTCTTGACCTCGATCACGAGTCGCAGCCCGTGTTTCAGGTCGGTGAGATCCTTGACGTCGCTGACGCCGACGATCTTCTTGGCCTGCACCAGCGTCTTCAGCTGCTCGATGATCTTCTCGGGGCCGATCATGTACGGCAATTCGGTGATCACGATGCCGCGTTTCCGGGCCGAAACCTGCTCGATGCGGGCGGTCGCCCTGATCTTGAAGCTGCCGCGGCCGGTCGCGTAGGCGTCCCGGATTCCGTCCAGCCCGGTCACCTTGCCGCCGCCGGGCATGTCGGGGCCGGGCACGTAGCGCATCAACGTGTCCAGGTCGGCGTCCGGGTCGTCCAACAGGTGCTTGAGAGCCTGCACCACCTCGATCAGGTTGTGTGGCGGAATGTTGGTGGCCATGCCGACGGCGATTCCTGTGGCGCCGTTGACGAGCAGGTTCGGGAAGGCAGCCGGCAACACCACCGGCTCCTGCTCCTTGCCGTCGTAATTGGGGCGGAAGTCGACGGTGTTCTCGCCCAGCCCATCCACCATCGCCATGGCGGACGGGGCCAGCCGGCACTCCGTGTAACGCATGGCCGCCGGGCCTGCGTCCAAGCTGCCGAAGTTGCCGTGGCCGTCGATCATCGGGAGCCGGACTGCCCAGTCCTGGCCCATGCGAACCAGGGCGTCATAGATGGCGGTGTCCCCATGGGGGTGCAGCTTGCCCATCACCTCACCGACGACACGGGCGCACTTGACGTGGGAGCGTTCGGGCCGGAGACCCATTTGCGACATCGAGTAGAGGATGCGCCGTTGCACCGGTTTGAGACCGTCCCGGGCGTCGGGCAGGGCCCGTGAGTAGATCACCGAGTAGGCGTACTCGAGGAAGCTGGTCTCCATCTCGGAGGTGACATCGACGTCCTGGATACGTTCCTCGAACTCGTCCTGGTCATCCGGGGTCGTGGTGCGCTTTGCCATCGGGCGGTCGGGCTCCTCGTCTCAGCGGGGTCGGGGTGGGCGGCTGTTGGCTCAGGCCTGAGGGTACCGTTCTGTCAGCAACCGGTTGAGCTCATCGCCGTCTTCCCCGAAGAACTCGGGCACCGGTGGGGGCGTCCAGCTGATCTCCGAGTTGTCCTGCAGCACGGCGGTGGTGCCGTGGGCCAGCACCTGTTCCGCGCTGCTCAGCTGCCGGATCGCAATTGCCCGCACGTGGTCGGGCTGGAGTTCTGCGAACTCGCGGTACAGCAACGGGTCGCGCTGACCATCGTCACCCACCAACAGCCACTTGATGGCCGGGAAATCGCGCGCCAACTCGTGCATCGAATAGCGCTTGTGGTCGGCCCCGCTACGGAAGAAACCGGTGTTCGTGGGCCCCCAGTTGGTCAGCAGCAGCGCGCCAGCCGGGAAGCCATGGCGTTGCAGGAAGCGATTGAGGAAGGGGAGCGTGTTCCAGGCCCCGGTCGAGATGTAGATGACCGGGGCGCCCGGATGGCGCTGCTGGAAATGTTGGTAGAAGCGAGCCATTCCGGGGATTGCCCGCCGCTGGCCCTCGGTGATCACGAAACTGTTCCAGCCCGCGATCAGAAGACGCGGCAGTGACGTTGCGATGATGGTGTCGTCGATGTCGCTGATCAGGCCATATTCCTGGGTGGAGCTGACGATCTGAACCGGCGCCTCGACCGGCTCGGCCGACTCCGTCCAGATCCTGACCGTCGTCCAGCCCGGCGACAGGTGGTGGTGGCGCACCGACAGGTCAAGATAACCGCCCCGATCGGCCAGCACCTCGATGATGTCATCGCCGACCTGCACCCTCACCTTGGCGTTGGGTACGGCCTGCTGAAACAGGTTCTTCACGCCGCGCTGACGCAACGGCTGATGGGCGAAAGGGCCCCGCCGCCGTACCGGATGCCGCAGCACCACTCGGCCCAGTACCCGCAGGTGTTCCTCGTTGCCGTAGCCGGTGAAGGGCACGACACGCTGCACCCAGCCGCGACCCGGCAGCATGCGGATGAGTCGGCGGTTGATCGCATCCTCGATGCGTGCCCCGACGAACTGGCGATGCTTCACGTCGTCAGACTACCGACCGGCCGCCGCGGTTGCGGTGACGGAAGCAGACCCGCCCTCCGAGGGTGCCCCGACTGGTGTTGCGTGGAAGGATGATCTGGTGACCCCTTCTGTTTCTGCGTCTTTGACTCCCGACCTGCGCCAGCGCATCCAGTCCTGCGGCTTCTTCCCGGAGTTCGTCGCTGACTCGGTCGCACTGGCCGTCGGCGACGAAACCGTGGTGGGATCACTGGTTCATCATGAGGCCATGCTCCTCGAAGGGATCCACCGCCACCTCTCCGTATTGGTGATCACCCCCAGCCGGCTCATCATCACCCACACGGACGAGAACCCCGACGATCCCAACGCAGAGTCAGCAATCAGCACCACCGAGGCAGTCGGGCTGCACCGGCTGGGCACCGTGACGTTGACGCGAATCGTCAAACACCCCGAAGCTTACGGGACGTCACGAGCGACCGACCTGGAGACGTGGCTCACCATCGGGTGGGGCACCAGCCGTCGCCTCGAGGTTGATCCGGCCGACTGCGGAGATCCCAGTTGCACGGCGGAACATGGCCTGGATGGGCGGGTCTTTGAAGAGGATCTGGTGATCCGGATGAGTCCGGCTGCAGACGGTGCGGCGAACGTCGAACAACTGTTGCGGTTCGGAGCGGTCCTGCAGCGGTTGACTGGCAGGCAGTGAATGCGCGCGGCCATGCTGCCGGGTGAACCGGTCCTGCCCGCCTACGGCTGCACCACCATCGGCGATCTGTTGCCTTGTGTGGCTGCCCATCTGCTGTCCGGCAGCGTCGGTCTCACCGACGTCCTGGGGTTGCCGGATGCGAGGCGCTACGTCATCGTTCTGGTGGACGGTCTGGGCTGGGAACTGCTCTGTGCTGAGCTTCGTGAACTGTCCTGGTTCTCGCAGGTCTTCGGTGACGCCATCCCCATCACTGCCGGCGTGCCTGCCACCACGGCCACCTCGTTGGCGAGTCTGGGCACCGGGCTCACGCCGGGCCAGCACGGCCTGGTCGGGTACTGCTTCCAGCCTGCCCCGGGGCAAGGCCGCCTCAATGCGTTGACCTGGGAGGGCGGTCCTGACCCGCTGACGTTCCAGCCCCACACCACCTGGTTCGAGCAGTTGGCAGCCGCCGGAGTGGCAGTGTCGAGCGTGTCTCCGGCGCACTTCGAGGCCAGCGGGCTGACTCTCTGCGCCCACCGCGGCCCCGCGTTCGTCCCCGTGCTGGACGAGGCCGATCTCGCCGAACGGGTGCGGCTCACCGTTGCTGCGAGCCGTCGCGGTTCCCGGTCTCTCGTTTATCACTACGAGCGCAGTCTCGACCATGTCGGTCATGGCTTCGGCGTCGATTCGATTCAGTGGCGCAGCACCCTGATTCGCATCGACGGCCTGCTCGAGCAGCTGCGCGACGCGCTGGACCCGGACGTGTGTCTGCTGGTGACTGGAGACCACGGCATGGTCGATGTGCCCAAGCATCGCCAGATCATCGTTGAGGATCACGTGGAGCTGGGCCGTGATGTGGAACTGGTGGCCGGTGAGGGTCGGCTCCGCCAGCTCTACACCAGCCGGCCTCTGGCCGTGCGCGAACGCTGGCAGCAACTGCTGGGCGACCGCGCCTGGGTGCTGACCCGCAAAGACGCCATCGCGCGAGGCTGGTTCGGCAAGGTTGACGACCGGGTCCGGCCGCGCTACGGCGATGTCATCGTCGCCATGCGCGACAACTGGGCCATCATGACGCGCGAGTTGCCCGGCGAGTTGGACCTGGTCGGCCAACACGGGTCATTGACCTCAGCTGAGATGGTGGTGCCGTTGCTGATTGACGAAGGCTGGCCCGGTCAGTAGCAGTCCCGATGACGCCTGAGGCGTCAGGGCAGCTGGGCCTGCATAGTTCGCCAGGTCAGTCGACATGCGGCTTGGGGCCCCCGAACATGATCTCGTCCCAACTGGGCACCGCGGCGCGACCGCCGCTGCGACTGCGCTTGCGTTTGCGCGGAGTCGGGGCAGCAGCGGGGGCCGCAGGCTCCGTACCCTGAACCGGCTTGTCCGATGAACCCTCGTCTGCCTCGGGGGAGCTGTCGGGGCCGGGCTCCTTGTGGTCAGCGGGCAGGCTGTCCTGGACCGGTTCGGTGGGGGAGATGTCGACACGCTGCTCCCGGTCGCCGTGTTCGTCCGGGGCGATGGGACTGGTCAGGCCTGCGTAGGCATTGACCGAGTCGCCGTTGAAGCTCGCCAGCATCTCGTACAGCACATCCATGTCCGACTGCGGACTGGGGACGATGTCGTAAAGACCGTCAACCTCGGTGAGAACAACCGGCGCGTAGTCGTCGGGGTCGACGTTGCCCTGATCGGCGGGCTCGACGCTGGCAGGGGTCGGCGTGGCCCCTGGAGTCCGGGGCGCCGACTCATCTTCCTGCACTGCACGCACCAGCGCCAGCTCATCGTGCAGGTCGACGGTGGGCTCCTCGTCCGGGTTGCGACGGCGTTTGCCGGGTTGGGGGCCGTGGGAAGCAGTCTCGTCACCTATCAGCCAACGGGCATCCTCATTGGCGGCGGTGCTGAACCGGCTGCGCTGGTCGAAGGTGAACAGAGCTTCGTGCGCCGCAGAACCGGAGCGGTAACCAGCACGCACGGTCCAGAGCCGGTCCTCGCGCCGCCACGAATCCCACTCGACGGTGTCTGGGTCAACGCCTCGGTTGGTCAGCCGATCGCCGACGGCCTCCTCCAGCGAGCGGTGAGCGCTGGACTCGCCACGACGGCGCACCTGGCTGGCGCGCGCCAAGTCGGCCAGGTGCGCTCGCTCGGCCAGTACGGGCCCGGCGAAAGGGCTGATCTGTTCGGCGGGGACACCAGCCGCGCGGGCCACCTCATCGAGCGATTCGCCCGAACGAAGGCGGGCCTGAATCTGGCGGGGAGTCAAGGCGCTTTCCATTTCGATCTCCAGTTGTCCCAGTCGAGGTCGGTCACCTCTGATGGCAGCCCTGAGACGGGCGTCGGCGGCAACCGCAAGATGCTCACCGTCATCTGTGACGACGATGAGCTCGCGACCGTCAGGCGTGAGCCCGACCGGGCTGGCTTTGCGCATCGACCGACCAGTCTCCCAAGAAGTGTTCTGCCCAAACCTACCGTCCCAACCCGCGACCGGGCCTATTCCGCCCGCTGGTGCGGGCCGGTGGGCCTCGACGTCGAGAGAAGTTCGGTCGGAATCAGAGGATCCTTCCCCGTCGGGGCTGCTTTCTGGCTTGCGGTGTGGTAAGCATGCACCCGGTACCGAGGAACTTGGCTGAAAGGACATGATGGCCACCGATTACGACGCGCCACGCAAGACCGAAGAGGAAATCCGCGAGGATTCCCTTGAAGAGCTCAAGACCCGTCGCAATGACACCAAATCCGGCGCCGTCGACGAGGACGAGGCGGAGGCTGCGGAGGCTTTTGAACTGCCCGGGGCTGACCTGTCCCACGAAGAACTCACGGTGCGTGTGCTGCCTCGACAGAAGGGCGAGTTCACCTGCGCTGGCTGTTTTCTGGTGAAGTCGCGCAGTCAGCTCGCTGAGACAAAGAATGACAAGGAATACTGCGTCGACTGCGTTTAGTCGGCCGCGTGCTCGCCTCGGTGCTGTTCAGGCCGAGGCGACTATCGTCCTGTCGTGACGAGAGGGCCGTTCGGCAGCGTCTGACTGCTCTCCGAACTGGCGTGCCGCGAACCTGGTCACCAACAGTTGGGCGACCGCGAGCCCGACGCCACTGGCGATGGTCCAGCTGATGGCACTCAGTGTCGACACGTTGGGGTCGTCGGGGTTGGGGGGTTCGTGGCCGGTCACGCTTCGCCAGCCCGCACTGACCACCTTCTGCGCGACGATCGTTGTCAGCGCGCCGAGGGCGCCTGCGGCCACCTTGTAGATCATGCTCATGTGAAGTCCTCACTTCGTGACTGCAACCATCCTATGAGGCACCCTGAACTCCTGTGTGAGACGGCTAGGGTTGCGACGTGCAGGAAATCACCGTGCTGGTGCGTCGCCTCGACCCGAGTGTGGCGCTGCCCAGTTATGCCCGCAATGGCGATGCAGGTGCTGATCTGGCAGCGGCCGAGGATGTCATCCTGGCCCCGGGGGAGCGCCGGCTGGTGCACACCGGTGTGGCGATTGCCCTCCCCGAGGGATACGCCGGGTTCGTGCATCCGCGCTCCGGGCTGGCCGCGCGCCTTGGCCTGAGCATCGTCAACGCCCCCGGCACAGTCGACGCTGGCTACCGCGGCGAGGTCATGGTTTGCCTGATCAACCTCGACCCCAGCCACACCATCCGCCTCGCTCGGGGTGACCTGATTGCCCAACTGGTCGTCCAGCCCGTCACAAGGTGTGACTTCAGTGCAGTGACTGAGCTGCCCGCCTCCGAGCGTGGCACCGGCGGACACGGCTCCACCGGTGGCGTAGCCGCTTGGCGACCCTCGTCGCCTGACGCAGTACTTTCTGACGGCGAGTAGGCTTTCGGCTCGGGCCGTCTTTGCCCGGTCCATCCGAGTCAAGGGGAATGTCGTGATTTTTGGGCGCAAGAACAGGTCGGCCGACGTCGAGGAAGTCGATGATGAGCTGCTCGAGGCCGAGCCTGCTGATGATGACGACGCCTCTGCTGGCGACGACGACCTCCACGACGACTTCGATGAGATGGACGAGCCCGATGATGGCGACGAGTGGGCGGCACTGGACGCCAGCCGCGACTGGCGTCAGGACGGTCCCTTCGACCTGAGCGAGGTTGATCTGGACGCGGACGACATCGAGCGGCTGGACTTCGGTGCCTTGATCCTGACGCCCTTCGACGGCATGCAGATGCAGCTGCAGGTCGACCAGCAAAGCGGCCTGGTGCAGGCCGTGCTGGTCATGCACCAGCAGTCGGCGATTGAGATCGCCTTGTTCGCCGCTCCTGCGCAGAGCTCAATGGCGGCCGAAATCCGCGACCAGATGGCCGAGGCCACCGTCAACGCCCAAGGCACAGTCACCTTCGCCGAGGGCCCCTTCGGTACGGAGATCCGGCGCGTGATGCCGATCCAGGACGAGGCCGGCCAACAGGTCGACCACGTGTCCCGAACCTGGTTCGCCGAGGGGCCCAAGTGGGCACTTCGGGGCGTCCTGATGGGCGAAGCGGGGATGCAGGAAGGTGTCGAGGGACCCACGGAGATGCTGTTCGAGTTTTTCGCGAACACTGTGGTACGCCGCGGCCACGACCCCAAGGTGCCCGGCGTGCTGATCCCGATGACCATCCCGGACTCGCTCACCCCCACGGCTGAGTCCGAGCCGAAATCGGACTGAACCGCGAACACCGTCTGCCTCAGGGAAAGCGATGAGTGGCTCGATGTCGGACTCCCGTCCCGAGAACCGGGAACCGGACCGGTCCTGGGTGCGTCGTGCACTGGCGCGCTTCACAGATTCGAGCCGGGCCAGGGAATGGCAGGCGCTCGCCAAGGATGCCGCCACCAGCGGATGCGAACTGATCAGCGACTGCAAGCCTCGGACGCACGTCACTGTCAAGGGCAGGCTCACCAGTGTCACCCTGACTCCCAGCGATGCCCAGAACAAGTGGCTGGAGGCGGAGCTGACCGATGGTACCGGAACCATCACGCTGATCTGGATGGGTCGACGCAGCATCCCCGGTGTTGCACCCGGCGCGTTGGTGAGGGTGCAGGGCCTGCTCGCCATCGCGGAGGGCCACCAGGTCATCTTCAACCCTCGCTACGAGCTGATCGACGCCGGGAGCTCACCGGGCCTTGCCGAGTGACTAACCCTTCCGGGGCGCCAGGCTGGCCAACAGCTTGGGTTCGAAATCCTCGTTGATCAGGAAGAACAGTTCGTCGTCCGCCTCAATGGCGCCATGCGGCTCCGGGGCTCGTGCCTCACCGTCGCGAATGATCGCCACCAGCACGCCGTCCGCAGGCAGATCAAGATCACGAACCAGTCGCCCGACTGCGGGGCTGTCCGTGGGCACCGTGAGCTCCACGAGGTTGGTCTTGCCCTTCTGGAACGTCAGCAGTCGCACCACGTCGCCGGTGGTCACCGCCTCCTCCACCAGCGCGGACATGATCCGCGGTGTCGAGACGGCGATGTCGACGCCCCATTCCTGATTGAACAACCACTCGTTTCCCGGATGGTTCACCCGGGCGACCACGCGGGGCACGCCGAACTCCGTCTTGGCGAGCAGCGCGTGCACGAGGTTGGCCTTGTCGTCACCGGTGGCGGCAACCGAGACGTCACAGTTGGCCAGGTCGGAATCCTCCAGCGAGGACAACTCGCAGGCATCTGCCAGCAGCCAGTCGGCGTCCGGCACGCTCTCGCTCTTGATGGCGTGCGGATCGCGCTCGATCAGCAGCACTTCGTGTCCGTTGGCGAGCAACTCGCGGGCGATGGAACGCCCGACGTTGCCGGCCCCGACGATGGCTACGCGCATGTGGTGGTCCTGCTCTCAGTGAGTCTGCCGGGGGTTCGTCGATGCTGATGTGACCGCATCCGCGTCGTCTGTGCTGACGGTGGCCCAGACGAGGTCACCGTCCTGGAGCAGGACCGAGGAGGTGGGAACGAAACCCCTGCCTGCCCGCGACACGGACGCCACCCGGACGCGCAGCAGCTGTTCCAGTGTGTTCACTGCGGTGCCCACCCACGTCTTGTCGAAGCTCAGCTGCACCAAGCCGACGGCACCCGACGGGTCGCGCCATTCCACGGGTGAGTTGCCGGGCAGCAGCCGGCTCATCACGTGGTCGACGCTCCAGCGCACACTGGCCACGGTGGGGATGCCCAACCTCTCGTAGACCTCCGCCCGGCCGGGGTCATAGATGCGAGCAACCACGTTCGCCAGCCCGAAGTTCTCGCGCACCGTGCGGGCGGCCAGGATGTTGGAGTTGTCTCCGCTGGAGACCGCGGCGAACCCGGCAGCCTCTCGGATGCCCGCCTTGACCAGCACGTCCCGATCGAAGCCGACGCCCTTGACGGTGCGGCCTGAGAAGTCGGGCCCCAACCTTCGGAACGCGTCTGCATTCATGTCGATCACCGCCACTGAGTGGCCGCGTTGGTCCAACGCCCCCGCGAGCTGACTGCCCACGCGTCCGCATCCAACAATCACGATGTGCACGGATCCTCCTGCTGACCGGATGTCTGCTGCGACGCTACTCGCTCTCGCAGCACACGGACAGCTCGTCTTCATGTGAAAAGGCCCACGGTTGGTTCTTTATTGGTCGTGGGAGAACTAGAGTCTCGCTGCGTGAGCTTCAGCGAAGTGGCCAAGCGTCTGCTGGTGGGACGGAAGCTGGCAAGCGCCGAGATGGGACACACACTGCTGCCGAAGCGAATCGCTCTGCCGGTGTTCGCGTCCGACGCGCTGAGCTCGGTCGCTTATGCCCCGGACGAGATCCTGGTGACGCTGTCCCTGGCCGGGGCAGCCGCCTTCGTGTTCTCGCTGCCGATCGGCATCATGGTTGCTGTCGTGATGCTGGTGGTGGTGGCGTCGTATCGCCAAACTGTCCACGCCTACCCTTCCGGCGGTGGCGACTACGAGGTCGTCACCACGAACCTGGGTGGCAGGGCCGGCATGGTGGTGGCCAGTGCCCTGCTGGTCGACTACGTGCTCACGGTGGCGGTGTCGGTGTCCTCCGGCGTCCAGAACGCCAAAGCAATCCTGCCCGCGATTGCCGGCCATGAAGGGCTGGTCGCGGCCATGGCGATCTTCGTGCTGATGGCCATCAATCTGCGCGGTACCAAGGAGTCCGGCACCATTTTCGCCATCCCGACGTACGCCTTCATGCTGGGCGTGATCTCGATGGTGCTGTGGGGCGTCGCCCAGATCGTCGTGCTCGGCCGCACCCTGGTCGCTGAGACCTCCGACATGACGCTGGTTTCCACCAGCAACTACCTGGACGCGACCGGGCCGATGATGGCCTTCCTGCTGGCGAGGACGTTCTCTTCGGGCTGTGCGGCGCTCACGGGCGTTGAGGCGATTTCCAACGGTGTGCCGAATTTTCGGCCGCCCAAGAGCCGTAACGCTGCCACCACACTGGCATTGCTGGGCGGGCTGGCGGTCAGCATGCTGCTCGGCATCATCGCGTTGGCGCGGGTCACCGGCATCCAGATGGTCGAGGCCAAGGGCTCCTATCTGGTGGCCCCCGATGGTTCGATCCATCACGAGGCTCCGACGGTCATGAGCCAGCTGTCGCGAGCGGTTTTCTACGACTCCGGTCGCCCCATGTTCTATTTCATGATGGTCGTCACTGTGCTGATCCTGTTCCTGGCTGCCAACACGGCCTTCAACGGGTTCCCGACGCTGGCGTCCATTCTCGCCAAGGACGGCTACCTGCCCCGCCAGCTGCACGCCCGTGGCGACCGGCTGGCGTTCTCGAACGGAATCCTGATCCTGGCGGCCGCGGCGATCGCGCTGGTGCTGGTCTTCGATGCCTCGGTGACAGCCCTGATCCAGCTCTACGTGGTGGGTGTCTTCGTTTCGTTCACGTTGAGCCAGGCAGGGATGATCAGACACTGGTCGCGTCATCTCAAGTCCGAGAAGGACATCCCGACGCGCCGCCAGATGCAGCGTTCACGTCTGATCAACACCGTCGGTGTCATCCTGACCGGAGTGGTGCTGGTGGTGGTGCTGGTCAGCAAGTTCACGCACGGCGCCTATCTGTCGATCCTGGCCATGGGCGCGGTCTTCGTCGTGATGCAGTCGATCCGCCGGCATTACGACCTGGTGCACCGGGAGGTGGCGCTGGCCAAGGCGTCGGACCGCGCGTTGCCCAGCAGGGTCCGGGCGATCGTGCTGGTCAACAGCATCAACAAGCCGGTCCTCAAGGCATTGCGCTACGCCCAGGCCACCAGGCCCAGCACGCTGGAGGCCGTCACAGTGGCGGTCGACCCGCAGGAGACGGACGCACTGGTCGAGGCCTGGGATGCCGAGCAGCTGGACGTGAGCCTGAAGGTCATTGCCTCTCCCTACCGCGAAGTCACCAACCCGGTGCTTGACTACGTCGCGTCCCTGCGAACCGAAAACCCCCGCAACGTGATCTGTGTGTACATCCCCGAGTATGTCGTCGGACATTGGTGGGAGCAGCCGCTGCACAACCAGACCGCCGCCGCGATCCGTAGACGCCTGCACTACATGAGCGGTGTGATGGTGACGCTGGTGCCCTACCACTTGGCTTCCAGCGCCTACCTTCGTGCAGACGAGGCTGAAGCTGCGGCCGCCTACGCAGCAGCGAAGGAAGCTCATGCCAGAACCAACCGCTGACACCCACCAACAGGAGTTGCCCCAGCCGGGCGCTGTGATCGGGCCGCTGGAGGTGGGCCCGGTCGCGCACGGCGGCCATTTCGTGGCTCGTCATCACGGTCGGGTCGTCTTCGTGCGGCACACCCTGCCCGGGGAGACCATCATGGCGAGGTTGACCGACACCAGCCACCCGTCCTACTGGCTGGCCGACGCGGCACAGGTCTTGCAGCCGGCTCCGGGCCGCATCGCGCCACCGTGCCCGGTGGCGGGCCAGTGTGGTGGCTGTGACTTCCAGCACATCAGGTTGGACCTTCAGCGGGAGCTCAAGGAGGACGTGGTTCGGGAGCAGTTGCAGCGGCTGGCCCATCTGGAACCCGCCTTCGCGGTCGAGGCTGTGCCTGACGACCAGAACGGCCTGCACTGGCGGACCAGGATGCGGTATCACATCGATCGCAACGCCACCCCTGCTGTCGTGGGGCTGCGGGCGCACCGGTCCGCCCGGGTGGTGGCACTGCCGTCCGAGGGGTGCCTGATCGCGGACTTGCGCGGCCCGACGCCCAACCGATTGACGGAGTTGGCTGCCGCCGGTGCCGGCGATGAACTGGTGGTCGCCACCACGTCAGCGGGTGAGGTGAGCGTGCTGTTGGACGGGATGGCGATGCAAGGCGGCAAGCTCGTCACAGAGCGAGTGGGTGGCCGGGATTTTACCGTTCGTGCCGACGGGTTCTGGCAGGTGCACCGCGGGGCGGCCCAAACTCTCACCGACGCGGTGATGGCCCTGCTCCAACCCCAACCGGGAGAGAACGCGCTCGATCTTTATTGCGGGGTGGGCACCTTCGCCGGCGCCCTCGACAACGCCGGTGCACGGGTGACCGGCGTGGAGGCCAACCGGGCAGCAGCCCGGCTGGCCGAACGCAACGTGCCCCGGGCACGCATCCTGGCGTCCCGGCTGGAGTCGGTGCTGCACAAACTGCCAGCCCGCACTGACTTGGTGGTGCTGGATCCGCCACGCTCGGGCGCAGGCAAGGCCGCCGTCCGGCGCATCGCCCAGCTTGCGCCGCGAGCCGTCTGCTACGTCGCCTGCGACCCAGCTTCCCTGGCGCGCGACCTCAACACCTTCGCAGCTCTCGGCTACCGGTTGGACGCACTGCGGGCCTTCGATCTGTTTCCGATGACGCATCACATGGAGACCGTCGCCCTGTTGGGCAAGGCCACGGGGTAGTCTCAGGACGCTCTGGTAGCTTGGCCAGACGGGTTTGCCCTGAGCGAGAGGAGTGGACGTGGGGTCGGTGAAGCGTGCGCTGCTGATTGGTGCGGGCTGCCTGTCACTGAGCCTGGGCGTGATCGGAATCCTGATTCCGGTGCTGCCCACCACTCCGCTGCTGTTGTTGGCGTCCTTCTTGTTCCTGAGGAGTTCGCACCGCTTGCACGCGTGGCTGTTGACCCATCGCGTGCTGGGCCCCTACATCTACCAGTGGCAGGTCAACAAGGCGATTTCCCTGCACACCAAGGTCGGAGCGCTGGCTTTTCTCTGGGTGGGCATCGGCATCAGCATCGTCCTGGTCGACAGTGTGTGGGTCGACCTCCTGTTGGTTGTTGTCCTGATCGGGGTCACCGTGCACCTGATCAGGATGCGAACCATGCAGGCACGGGAACTTCAGGCCGCCTTGGAGGACTACCGCGCCTACTGCATCGGTCTGGCTGCCCGCTAGACGGTATGTGCAGTCCCTCGCGTGAGGGGTTGCGGGCCGGGGCCTCACTCACAGAGATTCGTGGGTTACCGAGTAGGAGGCGCCTGCTCGGCCTATCCGACAGTTGTGGGAGGCCCCGGTGTTCACAGAGCGTACGAGTGTTGGTCTGGACGTGCACGCCCGATCGGTTGTAGCGGCAGCGATCGACGGCGTGACCGGTGAGGTGTTTGAGGCGAGGCTGACCCCTTCGCATGAGGATGTGCGTCGCTGGATCGGTGGGTTGCCAGGACCGGTGGCGGTCACCTATGAGGCCGGCCCGACAGGCTTCGGCCTTTGCCGGGCCCTGATCGCGGCCGGGATCCGGTGCGAGGTGGCCGCTCCGAGCAAGCTGCAGCGACCCAGCGGGGATCGGGTCAAGACCGATGCCCGGGACGCGATGCACCTGGCCCGACTGCTGCGGATGGACGAGATCACCGCAGTGTCGATCCCCTCAGTCGGGCAGGAAGCTGCTCGTGACGTGGTCCGCGCCCGTGAGGACTGCCGCGGTGACCTGATGCGGGCCCGACACCGGTTGAGCAAGCTCCTGCTCCGCCACGGTCTGGTCTACTCCGGCGGGCAGGCCTGGACCGGTGTCCACGATGTGTGGCTGCGTCAGCAGCGATCCGAGCTGACCGGTCACTCGACCCGGATCGCGTTCGACACCGCCTATGAGACGGTGTTGATGGTCAAGGCCCGCCGTGACCGACTTGACCAAGCCATCGAAGAACTGGCTGCCGACAGCGAGTTCACCCCACTCGTGCGACGGTTGGGATGCCTTCGGGGAGTATCCACCCTGACCGGGTTCGCGCTTGCGGTCGAGATCGGTGACTGGCACCGGTTCACCGGCAACACAATCGGCGCGTTCGTCGGCCTCACTCCAACCGAGTACTCATCCGGCAACAGCCGCGTCCAGGGGTCGATCACCAAGACCGGCAACGGTCACGCCCGCCGACTGCTCGTCGAAGCCGCCTGGCACCACCGCCCCCAGTACACGGTCGGCAAGACCATTCGTGACCGCTGGGAGCGAGCCACGCCTGCGGCACGGGCTCGCGGTGATGAGGGCAACCGACGGCTACACCGCCGCTGGGTGACGTTCATCGCGCGCCGCAAGCGTCACACGATCGCCACCGTCGCCATCGCCCGCGAGCTGGCTGGCTGGTGCTGGTCCCTGGCCGTTCTGGAGGAGTAACACCCCACAAGCGGCTTCGTCGCCGAACCCGTGCTGGTGGCAGCGCGTGGAGTGACCCGCGCAACGACTATGAGCAGACCCTGAAACGTGTCGACGCTCGACTCTAGACAAGCGGACGCACTCCAGCCGAACCACCGTCCTGCGGTACCCAACCCGCGCATATCAGTCTGACCGCGCGTCGCCCAACGACACGCTCACCAGCCACGACCACGACGAAGCAGAGCCGCCCGTCCCCCTTGATCCCGGGGACGGGCGGCTCACCATGCCCCTTGACAACTGGGCACTACATATCAGTCGTCAGCCGGGCTTGCTATCTTGAGTACGGCCCGACCGGGCCACACCAGTACCGCCAGCCATGAGGACGAGCAAATGGGTGCAGACAGTTTCGGGGCAAGCACGGATCTGAAGGTCGGGGACCGGACCTATCGGATCTTCCGGATCGATGCGGTGCCCGGTGCCGACAAGTTGCCCTACAGCCTGCGGGTGCTGTTGGAGAACCTGCTGCGCAACGAGGACGGTGCGAACATCACCTCGGACGACATCCGCGCGGTGGGACAGTGGGACCCTGCTGCTCAGCCCGCGCACGAAATCCAGTTCACTCCGGCACGGGTGCTCATGCAGGACTTCACCGGGGTGCCCTGCGTCGTCGACCTGGCCACCATGCGTGAGGCCATGGCCGAGCTGGGTGGCGACCCGGCCCTGATCAACCCGCTGTCGCCAGCCGAACTGGTCATCGATCACTCGGTCATCGTGGACAACTTCGGCACACCGCAAGCCCTGGCCCGCAACACCGAGCTGGAGTACCAGCGCAACCGGGAGCGGTACCAGTTCCTGCGCTGGGGCCAGACAGCCTTCGACAACTTCAAGGTGGTGCCTCCAGGCACCGGTATCTGCCACCAGGTGAACATCGAACATCTGGCCCGCGTCGTGTTCAGCCGCGAAGTGGACGGTGTCCAGACAGCCTTCCCGGACACCTGCGTCGGCACCGACTCGCACACCACCATGCAGAACGGCCTCGGCATCCTCGGCTGGGGCGTGGGCGGCATCGAGGCGGAGGCCGCCATCCTGGGCCAGCCGATTTCGATGTTGGTGCCGCGTGTCGTCGGCTTCAAGCTGACCGGTGAACTGCCGTCCGGCTCCACCGCCACCGATCTGGTGCTGACGGTGACCGAGATGGCACGGCGCCACAAGGTGGTCGGCAAGTTCGTTGAGTTCTACGGCCCCGGTGTCAGTGCCATCCCGCTGGCCAACCGCGCCACTCTGGGCAACATGACACCCGAATACGGTGCCACGGTGTCGATCTTCCCGATCGACGAACAGACGATCGAGTACCTGCGCCTGACGGGCAGGTCCGAAGAACAGGTCGCCCTGGTCGAGGCCTACGCCAAGGAACAGGGCCTGTGGTTCGATCCAAGTCGCGAGGTCGCTTACTCGGAGTACCTGGAGCTCGACCTGTCGACCGTGCAGCCCTCGATCGCAGGGCCCAAGCGTCCCCAGGACCGCATCGTGTTGTCCGAGGCCAAGCAGGCGTTCCGGCAAGCACTGCCCGCCCAGCTCGAGGGCCAGGCCGCCCAGCCGCTTCCTCAGGGGCTGGCGCACGGCCTGGTGGGCGTGGCAGCAATCACCAGCTGCACCAACACTTCCAACCCGTCGGTGATGGTGGCAGCCGGCCTGCTGGCCCGCAATGCCGTCGACCGTGGTCTGACGCGCAAGCCTTGGGTCAAGACCGCTCTGGGCCCTGGCTCGCAGGTGGTGACCGCCTATTTGAAGCGCGCCGGCCTGGACAAGGCACTGGACGAGCTCGATTTCGATGTGGTGGGTTATGGCTGCACCGTGTGCATCGGCAACACCGGCCCGCTGGTGCCCGAGGTGCACGACGCCGTGGTCAACGACGGCCTGGTCGTCACGTCAGTGCTGAGCGGCAACCGCAACTTCGAGGGCCGGATCAGCCCGGACGTGAAGATGAACTACCTGGCTTCGCCGCCGCTGGTGGTCGCCTACGCGCTGGCCGGCACGATGGACATAGACCTGACCACAGAGCCACTGGGCACCGACCGCGATGGTCAACCGGTCTACCTGGCTGACCTGTGGCCCAGCCCTGCCGAGGTGGAGCAGGTCATCGCAACCAACGTCGACCGGCAGCTGTTCACCAGCAGCTACGCGGACGTCTTCGCCGGCGACGAGAATTGGCAGAGCCTGCAGACCCCCGAGGGCGACATCTTCGAGTGGGACGACACGTCGACCTACGTTCGCAAAGCTCCTTACTTCGAAGGCATGCCTGCGCACCCCCTCCCGGTCACCGACATCATCGGTGCCCGGGCGCTGCTCAAACTCGGCGATTCGGTGACCACCGACCACATCTCGCCGGCGGGTTCGATCATGAGCGGCAGCCCGGCCGGCAGGTACCTCACCGAGCACGGCGTGGCGCGTGCCGACTTCAACTCCTACGGTTCGCGTCGGGGTAACCACGAGGTGATGGTGCGCGGCACCTTCGCCAACATTCGGCTGCGCAATCAGATAGCCCCGGGCACCGAGGGCGGTTGGACGCTCGACTTCAGTCAGCCGGGTAGGCCCGTGACGACGGTGTACGACGCTTCTGTGAACTACCGGGCAGCCGGGACGCCGCTGGTGGTGCTGGCAGGCAAGGAGTACGGCACCGGCAGCTCGCGGGACTGGGCGGCCAAGGGGCCCATGCTGCTCGGGGTCCGGGTGGTCATCGCCCAGAGCTACGAGCGGATCCACCGTTCCAACCTGATCGGGATGGGCGTGCTTCCGTTGCAGTTCGAGGATGGTCAGAGCGCCGACTCGCTGGGATTGACCGGGGATGAGATCTTCGATTTCGTCGGCATCACCGGTCTCAACGGCGACGTGACCCCGGATTCGATTGACGTTCGAGCAACTTCGCCGGAAGGCACGGTGACCCAGTTCAAGGCTGTGGTGCGGATCGACACTCCGGGGGAGCGGCACTACTACACCAACGGCGGCATCATGGCGTACGTGCTGCGCAGCCTGCGCGACCGTTAGCACCACTCAAGTCCGAGAGTGTCAGAGCTCCCTGCCAAGCTTATGATCGAACAAGTGTTCGATTCAGTGGCAGGGGGGCGACATGTCGGCACAGGCTTTCAAGTCGGTAGCTACAGGGCAAGGTGACAGGGCTGGGGGCCATTCCTCGCACGCTGGCGCGGCGTTGCGGTCGGTTTCGGCCGCGCAGTTGACGCGTGGTCAGCGTGACGCCATTCATCTGCCGCCTGGCTGGCCGGAGCAGGTGCGGCCGCCCGGCGAGCCTGACTGGGAGAAGAGCGCGACGGTCTTTCTGCTTGACTGCTGTCCTGCCGACTATCGGGCGCACAAGGTGTTGCAGCAGCACCCCGTGGTCCTCGCACGGTTCGCAGCCGACTTCGTGGAGGGGCAGATCCGATCCAGCCGCGCAGCGCTGTCGCAAGCGCGAGCGAGCCTGCACGACTACGTGACACCGCAGGTGCTGGAGGCGTCCACCGAGTTGCTGCAGGCAGAGGAGAGCAGGCTGGTGCGGGTGCGAAGGAGCGTGGCCTTGGTGGAGGAGGCGTTGCGAGGCAACGTGTTCCTGCGAAAGCTGTGAGCTCTGCCCGAACTTCACCGGCTCTGCCCGCGCGAGGGTCCGTTGCTTGGCAGGACCGCTTACGATGGCTTGCATGCCGCTGCTCGACGGGATCAACACTCCAGCAGATCTGCGCGCCCTGTCCACGAAGGAGCTTCGGGAACTGGCCAGCGAGATCCGCCGCTTTCTGGTGAGTAATGTCAGCCGCACTGGCGGGCATCTGGGCCCCAACCTGGGCGTCGTCGAGCTCACCATGGCAATGCACCTGGTCTTCGATTCACCCCACGATCCGATCATCTTCGACACTGGCCATCAGAGCTACGTGCACAAGATCCTGACCGGGCGACAGAGCCAGTTCTCGACGTTGCGTCAGAAGGGCGGCCTGTCCGGCTACCCGTCACGAGCAGAGTCCGAGCACGACTGGATTGAGAACTCGCACGCCTCCACGTCCCTCTCATGGGCGGAAGGCATGGCGAAGGCCTTCCAGCTGCAAGGTCAGGACGATCGCACCGTCGTAGCGTTGGTGGGCGACGGCGCGTTGACGGGGGGCATGACCTGGGAAGCTCTCAACAACATCGGGGTTGAGCCGCAGCTGCGGTTGGTGATCATCGTCAACGACAACGGTCGCTCCTACTCACCAACGGTCGGCGGGTTGGCCGAGCAGCTGTCCGGGCTGCGCACCGATCCGCGTTACGAGCAGGCCCTGGAGGTCATCAAGCACACCGTGAGCAACACCCCGTTGATCGGGCGGCCGGCCTACGAGTTGCTGCACGGCCTCAAGACCGGGCTGCGGGACCTGCTGGTCCCGCAGAGCATGTTCAGCGGCCTCGGCATCAAGTACATCGGGCCCTTTGACGGACATGACATCGGCGCCACTGTGAAGGCACTGGAGCAGGCCAAAGGTTACGGTGGCCCCGTCATCGTGCACGCCATCACCCGCAAGGGACACGGTTATCGCGCGGCGGAGGACGACTCGCAGTGCTTCCACACCATCGGCAAGTTCAATGCAGCCACGGGGGAACCACTCACCGCAGCGGTCCAGGCAACCTGGACGGCGGCCTTCGAGCAAGAGCTCCTGGAGCTTGGTGATCGCCATCCGCAGGTGGTCGCCATCACAGCGGCCATGCTGCACCCGGTCGGTCTGGCACGCTTCGCAGCGGCGCACCCGGACCGGGTCTTCGACGTCGGCATCGCCGAGCAGCACGCCGTCACGTCTGCGGCAGGCATGGCAGCGGTCGGACTGCACCCGGTCGTCGCCGTCTACTCGACCTTTCTGAACCGAGCCTTTGACCAGATCCTGATGGACGTCGGCCTGCACCACGCCGGGGTCACCTTCGTGCTGGATCGCGCAGGCGTCACCGGCCCGGACGGGCCAAGTCATCACGGCCAGTGGGACGTGTCGTTGTTGGGTCTGGTGCCAGGTCTGCAGCTCTGTTCGCCACGCGACCGCAAACGGTTGCACGAGGCACTGGCACGGGCCATCGACACCGATGACGCTCCCACGGTGATTCGTTTCAGCAACGAGCGCCTGCCCGACGACATGGAGGCGGTGCAGACGCGCGAGGGGCTCGATCTGCTGGTGCTCAACGACGCATCCGATGTGCTCCTGGTAGCCACCGGTGCCGCTGTCCCCGTGGCTCTGGACGTCGCGACCCGGCTGGACAAACAGGGGATTGGGGTCACTGTGGTCGACCCGGTTTGGACGTTTCCGGTTGCCGATGCACTGGTCCGGCTGGCGGCGGAGCACAGGTTGGTGGTGTCGATCGAGGACAATCTTGTCATCGGGGGCCTGGGTTCACATCTCGAGCTTGCCCTTGATGCCGCTGGCCACGAGGTGGCCATGCGTCAGTTCGGGCTGCCCGATGAGTTCCTGCTCCAGGCTTCCCGCCGCGAAGTGCTCGAGTCGCTGGGTCTGTCCGCTCAGGACATCGCGCGCTCGGTGATCGAGACTGCCCTGCAGCTGGACGTGACGACTGACCGAGCGGGCAGCCTCACTGCACCGGGTCAGGCGTCGACGCCAGCAGCGGAGTGATCAGGGGAACGACGAGTTCGCGCTGCCAGGGTCTGGCACCGAACCCGGCCAAGGCTGCGTCGACGGCGTCACTGGACAGCTGCGACGGTGGCTCCCAGGCAAGCAGGCGCAGATGATCAGGAGTGATCAGGTTCTCGACCGGGAGCTTGAGGTCGGCGGCCAATTCCACGGTGGCAGGGCGCAGGCTGCTCCAGCGGGCCCACGCGTCGGGTGCGATGCGTTCCCAGGTCCGAGTGGCTGGGGGGCCTGAGCGCGGCGCGCGCAACGGTGGCAGCTGCTCCGGGGGCATCGCGGCGACGCGTTCAAGGGCAGCAACCCAGTGCGATTCGTAGCGGCGCGCCTCACGTCGCTTGAAACCAAGAATGTGCCTGAACTCGGCTCTACCGGGCACGCGGTTCTGCTTGCCGGTCAGCTGGGCGGCAAGCGTCGTGATCGCAGCGTCGGGCAGGATTCGTCCGGGTGCTCTGTCGGCCAGTCGTGCAATGTCGTCGCGTTCGGTCCACAGCTCGCGGACGATGGCCAGACCCCGTGGCGTTCGCACGGAGTGGGTGCCGGACACCCGCCGCCAGCGCTCGCCGCGCTCGGCCTGTTGACCGGCGGTGGCCACCTGGTGGGCGAACTCTTGACGGGCCCAATCCTGTTTGGCGGCGTCCTCCAGGTCCGCGATCAGTAACTGCCTGAGCTCGATCAGCAACTCGACGTCAAGGGCGGCGTAACTGATCCAATCCGCTGGGATCGGGCGAGTCGACCAGTCTGCGGCTGAATGCTCCTTGAGCAGCCGAATCCCGAAATACTGCTCGACCATGGTGGCCAGACCGACGCGGGGGAGCCCCAGCAGCCTGCCGGCCAGCTCAGTGTCGAAGAGCGCGCGGGGGCGCAACCCGAGCTGCACCAGGCAGGGCAGATCCTGGGAGGCTGCGTGGATGATCCACTGGGCGTCCGCCAGGTCTGCAGCCAACTCCGAGAGATCAGCCACCGGGGAGCAACTCCGATTGTCGGCGACCTCCTGCGGTTTCTCGAAGGCTTGGGGGTCCAGCAGCCAGGTGCCGGATCCTGCTCGCCGGAATTGGACGAGATAGGCCTTGGCCGAGTAGCGGAAGCTTTGGGCACGCTCGGTGTCGATGGCAACAGGGCCGGAGCCTGCGGCAAGTGATTGCCGCATGGCAGCGAGCCCCTCGGGGGTGTCGACGAAACGGGGCTGGCCGTCACGAGGATGGCCCAGTACTGGCAAAGGGTCGTCGTGGGCCGGGTGCTCTTGTTCGGTGTGAGTCACAGTCAGCGGTTTCCGTGCAGGTGGGTGAACAGTGACACCACCCCGTCAGTCTCGGGAGGGATGCCCGCAGTCGCACACAACAACTCCTGCCAGGCCGCCAAGTGGGGGCTCAGGTCGACAGGTTCGTTGATCTCAGCGGTCCAGGACGCGCGAATCTCCACTTCCGCGCGATCGGGCTCGCCTTTCATGCCGCCGAACGAACGACTCGATTTGGTGGTCACAGTCCCTGACGCGGAATGGTATCGAGCCTTGCGATCGTCAAGGGCTTCGGTGAGCCATGACCAGCCGACTTCGGCCAGCAGCGGATCGATGACCATGTCGAGGTCGACGTCGGAACGGGCGTAAGTGACGAACCGGTAGGTGCCCGCCCAGGCGTCGTTGCCGGAAGGTTCGTGCAGCAGGATGAGCCTGCCGGAGCCGCCCTCGGCGTCCTGGGGGTTCACTTCGGCCTCCAGCGCCAGTGCATACGATGCGATCCGCTGCGGCCCCGGGATCTCGTCCACCTGTACTTCGGCACGCCACCGAAAGCCCCGCAACTGCTCTGCCAGCCGCTCGAAAGCAGGGCTGGTAGTGGTTGGCAGTGTTCGCAGGGACACGTCCATCAGCCTAATCAGCGCCCATGGAGCACTGCGCTCGACTCGCCGCCACGACGCGTTCACCCCTCATCCGGCACCAGGGTCAAACTGATCGAGTTGATGCAGTAGCGCAGGTCGGTGGGAGTCTGGTATCCCTCACCCTCGAACACGTGCCCGAGGTGGGAAGCGCAGTTGGCGCAGCGCACCTCGACGCGGGGTGGACCGGGCAGGGACTCGTCGCGCAGGTACAGGACGCGGTCTTCAGCCAGCGGGGCGAAGAAGCTTGGCCAACCGCAGTGCGAATCGAACTTGGTCTCACTGCGGAACAGTTCGGCGCCGCAGGCACGGCACCGGTAACTGCCCACAGTCTTGGTCTTCGTGTATTCGCCGACGTGCGCGGGCTCGGTGCCGGCCTCGCGCAGCACACGGTACTCCTGAGGGGTGAGCTTGGCGCGCCACTGGTCTGGGGTCAGATTGACGGGGGGAGGTGATTCGCCCCGGGCGTCGCTGGAGGTCATCTCGCACCTTCCTTGTGTCGGGACTCCACCCTACTCTTGGCCCATGAACCCCAGCGCGGCGATCGAGCTCGAAGCCGACGGCGTCCCCGTCCGGCTGACCAGTCCCGAACGCGTCATGTTCCCTGAGCTCGGATTGACCAAGCTCGACCTGGCCAGCTACGTACTGTCTGTCGGCCCAGGGCTGTTGCGGGCCCTGAACGGCCGGCCCACCACCATGGAACGCTGGCCGGACGGAGTGCATGGCGGCGTCAAGCTGGCCACTCGCAAGGATCCCAAGGGTGATGCTTTTTACCAGAAACGCGCCCCGAAGTCGCGTCCCGACTTCGTCGACACCGCGACCATCACGTTCCCCTCCGGGCGTACTGCGGAGGCTGTGACGCCCAGAAACCTGGCCACCCTGGTCTGGATGGTCAATCTGGGTACGCTGCGGTTCCACGCGTGGCCTGTGACAGCTCCGGACACCGACGCAGTGGATCAGCTGCGGCTGGATCTTGACCCCCAGCCGGGAAACACGTTCGCTCACGTGGTGCGCGCCGCTCATGCCCTGCGTTCAGTGCTGGGCGAGCTGGGAATGACGGCTTTCGTCAAGACCAGTGGCGGCCAGGGCCTGCACGTCTATGTTCGTACACTGCCCACCGACTTCATCGCTGCGCGGCACGCCGCCATCGCCATCGGCCGCGAATTGGCGCGGCGGCTGCCTGACCTGGTCACGGTGAGCTGGTGGAAGGAGGAGCGGGGGCAGCGGGTTTTCGTCGACTTCAACCAGATGGCTCGGGACAGGCTGATGGCCAGCGCCTATTCGATTCGTCCGGTGCCGTCGGCGAGAGTGTCGGCGCCCCTGCGGTGGGAGGAACTTGATCACGTGCAGCCGGATGATTTCACCGTCGCCACGATGCCGTTGCGCTTCGCGGAGCTGGGCGATGTCTGGGCCGATCTGGCAACAATCGAGCCTGTCGACCTGGCGGCTGCGCTTGTGTGGTACGCCCGGGACGAGGCTGCTGGGCAGGGCGAGATGCCCTACCCGCCCGAATATCCGAAAATGCCGGGCGAGCCGCTACGGGTACAGCCCAGCCGGGCCAAGGATCGGCACTGAGCACGCCAGTGCCGTGAAGCCGGAATACTGGGCCTATGGGTCAGAACAACAAGCACAAGAGTGGGTCCCTGCGCACTGAGCTGCGGGTGGGTCGGGGGTCGGTTGACGTGACGGATTTCGACCCGGATGCGACTCCGCTCTTTCCCGGGTCCGGAAAGGCAGATGCTCCGGAAGAGATCTCCAAGCTGGTTCCCGTGACGGAGGCGTGGCAAGAGCGTCTGGTGGCCAATGCTGCGACCGGGCAACCCGCCACTCCCAGTGTGCTCGTGGTGCTGCAGGCCCTGGACGGTGGTGGCAAGGACGGCACCACCAAGGCAATTGACCGGCTGTTCAATCCGCACGGTGTACGCATCAAGGACTTCAAGGCGCCGAGCGAGGAGGAGCGCAAGCACGACTTCCTGTGGCGGGTGCGCAATGCCGCCCCCAAACCCGGGGAGATCGTCATCTTTAACCGCTCACACTATGAGGATGTGCTGATCCAGCGAGTGGAGCAGATGGCTCCGCGGCAGGAGATCGAGACGCGTTATCAACGCATCAACGAGTTCGAACACGAAATGGCACAGAACGGCACCAAGATCCTGAAGTGCTACCTGAACATTTCCAAGGCCGAGCAGAAGCAACGCTTCGCGGACCGGTTGGAGGACCCGGACAAGTACTGGAAGTACAACCCGGGCGACCTCAAGGTTCGAGCCCGCTGGGACGACTACATGGAGGCCTACTCGATCGCCATGGAACGCTGCAACGAGGACTTCGCGCCGTGGTACGTCATTCCCGCCAACCCGAAGTGGTACCGGGACTGGGCGGTCAGCATGCTGATCAAGGAGACCCTGGAGGATTTGGGCCTACAGTTCCCGCCTCCCGGCTTTGACGTCGAGGCCGAGCGAGCCAGGGTGGCGGCCTGCTGAAGCCTCAGTTGGCGGCGCTGAGTTCGTGCTGCTTCTGGTCGTCATCGAGGAGGACGTCGAGCAGGTCCATGGCTGCGTAGGAGTAGCGCGCCATCACCAGGTCGAGGATGCGATCGTCGCTGCCGAATGGGCTGCTGACAGTCAGGGCGCCGGAGCCCATCGCCAGCTCCGCCTGGTGGTGGAAGAGGGGACAGGCGGTGAGGAAGAACGAGCCGACGGCGATGTGACGCCGGCCCTCATCGCGCAGGGTCGACATGGCGGCCACGACGTTGGGCCCCGAGCCGTCGGAAAAGGCCACGGTGGCGCTCAGATTGTGGTGGGCGCCCCACTGCCGTGTCCGGCGGGCCATCAAGGCGTTGCCTCTGGTGTCGCCGGCATTGGGCACCGACAGGACCAAGCCGTCGAGCTCGAGTGCGTGACAGCACGACAGCGCGTTGCGCAGCCGCACATCCAGGATGTTCAAGAGATCCGCCGCGGGGCCAATAGGACGGGAAATGCAGACGCGCAACTCGGGATGGTTCTCCCGCACCCGATCCAGCATCTGCTGTGCTTGGTCGCTGGGCTCCACGGCTCGGGTCAGATCGAGGGGAACAAAGACCATTTCCTGGGTGCCGCGATTGGCCAGTGAGGTGACGACCTGGGGGCCGCTCGGAGGGCACTGGTCAAGAAAGGCCAACTGCACGTTCAGCTCTGGGCGTTGCTCCTGCAGCTGCTTGCGCAGCTGCCTGGCAACTTGCGTGACGCGCTCGGCGCCTGACCCCTTCGCCAACAAAATCAGCGCCGGTGCTGTCATCTGCCGTTGCCTTCCTCTAGCCGTTGGTGGTAGCGGCGCCGTTGCCGTCGCTGTTCACTCTCTGCGAGATCTGTTCGTCTCGCAAACTGGCCTTCCACATGTTGAGACGTTGTCTCGACATGTGATCAGTCGGACGTTGTTGTGACTGTTGTTGACGTGGCGGCAAGCGCGGCAACTGCGTGCCAGGACGTGGGGAAGCACCCATGCAACTCGCCCTTGCGGCCACCGGTGCGAAGCTGGAGGCAAGTGATCGCCCCCTGAAATAAACCGCTTTCCCGAGTTGGGGTGGGCGAGAGCCGCGCTGCCGCAAGGTAGTGGCGACAGGCCCTGGCTTGCCTTGTTGCTGAACGGTGGGCGATCGCGGGTTCGAACCGCGGACCTCTTCGGTGTGAACGAAGCGCGCTACCACTGCGCCAATCGCCCTCGTGCGTGAAAAGGGTAGCGCATCTGTGGCGCTGTCACCAATCGTCAGGTTGACTCATCGACGATGCCCGCGTGGGTCGCACTCGGGGAGGGATTCCTCCATGGTGCGAAGCTGTTGGGGCTGCCGCCGGCCGAGGTCGTCGGGGTGGAGGACTCGGACGCGGGCATGGCGGCGCTCGGCTCTGCCGGGATGATCGCCGTTCGGGTGGGCCCCAAGGGGTTTCCCCCGCTGATGTCGCGGGCAGGCTGTCCCTCAGTGTGGGCCGTGACACGTAGAGGCGGGCTGAGGTCAGTAGGGAGGTCGGGCGTCGACTCCAGGAGGGTCGGCGACGATTCGACTTGCGCTCTGCATTGAAACCCGTCAATATTGACTCATGTCAATACAGCAAGCTGGGACCGCGCCCGAGATCACACCCCACCCACCGAAGTTGTCGACCCTCGACCGGTGGCTACCGCTGTGGATTGGCATCGCCATGGTCGCGGGTCTCGTACTCGGCCGGATGGTTCCGGGCCTGTCCGAACTGCTCACCCGCCTCGAGGTCGGCGGAATCTCGGTGCCGATCGCGATCGGCCTGCTGGTGATGATGTACCCGGTGCTGGCGAAGGTGCGCTACGACAAGATCGCAGCCGTGACCGGCGACAAGCGGCTACTCGTCTCGTCCCTGGTGCTGAACTGGCTTGTCGGACCGCTGGTGATGTTCGCGTTGGCCTGGGTCTTCCTTCCTGACCTGCCCGAGTACCGCACCGGCCTGATCATCGTCGGGCTGGCCCGCTGCATCGCCATGGTGGTCATCTGGAACGACCTGGCCTGCGGCGACCGTGAGGCCACCGCTGTGCTGGTCACCGTCAACTCGGTCTTCCAGGTGTTTGCCTTCTCGCTCCTCGGCTGGTTCTACCTCACCGTGCTGCCCGGCTGGCTCGGCCTCGACACCCAGGGACTGGAGGTCTCGGTCGGCCAGATCGCCCTCAACGTGCTGGTCTTCCTCGGCGTCCCGTTGGTCGCAGGGTTTGGGTCCCGCTGGCTGGGGGAGAAGCGCCAGGGTCGCGACTGGTACGAGGAGCGCTTCCTGCCGGTGATCGGGCCGTGGGCGCTGTACGGACTGCTGTTCACCATCGTCCTGTTGTTCGCGCTGCAGGGTGAGGCCATCACCAGCAACCCGTTGGACGTGGCTCGCATCGCCCTACCGCTGCTGGCCTACTTCACCATCATGTGGTTCGCCGGAATGCTGCTCGGCAAAGGCCTGGGGCTGAACTACCCGCGCTCCACCACGTTGGCCTTCACCGCCGCGGGCAACAACTTCGAACTGGCCATCGCGGTGGCCATCGGCACCTTCGGTGCCACCTCCGGTCAGGCCCTGGCCGGAGTTGTCGGGCCCCTCATCGAGGTGCCCGTCCTGGTCGGGCTGGTCTACGTCTCATTGTGGCTCGCTCGCCGTTGGTTCCGCACCGATCCCCATCTCATCCCCAGGAGCGCATCATGACCACGGAGGCCGCCTGCACCCCCCGCGTCGCCTTGGCGATCGAACTGAGCGCCGCCGAACACCTCGCGACCACCCTCAAGGCCCTCGCTGACCCCTTGCGGCTACGCATGCTGTCCGCGATAGCCTCCGACCCGCGTGGCGAGGCCTGCGTCTGCGACCTGTCGACGCTGGCTCAGGTCGCCCAACCGACGGTCTCACACCATCTGCGGGTGCTCAAGGACGTGGGCGTGCTCACCTCCCAGCGTCGTGGTTCGTGGGTGTGGTACTCCATCGCCCCGGCAAGCCGCAGCGCCGTCGCCACCCTGCTGGACGCGTTCGGCCCGGCCGCGCTGGCCTCTGAACGCACTGAAACCATCGAGCCGAATCGAACCGGCTACGACCTGCCCGACCTGGACGCTCGGGTCACCCGACTCGCAGCGGAGTTGGCTGACGGCTACCCCCGGCTTGACCCCGGAACGGTGCTGGCCGTCGTCCGCGAGTCGCACGCCGCGTTGGCCCGCACAGCTCACATCACCCGGCACCTGATGCCGCTCACCGAGCGGTTCGCACGCCAACGCCTGGCCGACCTCTCCCGCGACAAGTCGGCCAGCGCACCCCAGGTGCTGTTCATCTGTGTGGCCAACGCCGGACGTTCCCAGCTCGCTGCCGCCCTGGTGAACGAACTCTCCGCCGGGCGCGTCGTGGCCCGCTCAGCCGGCTCGGCCCCGGCCACCGGCGTCCACCCGCATGTGCGCACCCTGCTTGCCGAGATCGAGGGAGACCGGGCCGACGAGCGATTCCCCAAGCCCCTGACCGATGATGCGGTACGCGCCGCCGACGTCGTGGTCACCATGGGCTGCGGAGACGTCTGCCCGATCATCCCCGGTGTGCACTACGAGGACTGGCCGGTCGGCGACCCGGCGATGGCGTCTCTTGAGGGCACCCGAGCCATCCGGGATGACATTGCTGGACGTGCCCAGGCGCTCGTCGACACCCTGTTGCAACCAACCACCTGAGGAAAGCGAGACCCCATGACCACCAAGCCCTCCGTCCTGTTCGTCTGCGTGCACAATGCCGGACGCTCCCAGATGGCCGCGGGATTCCTGCGGCACCTGGGCGGTGACCGCATCGAGGTGCGTTCGGCCGGTTCGATGCCGGCAGACCAGATCAACCCCGTCGCGGTCGAGGCGATGGCCGAAGTCGGCGTCGATATCGCCGGCGAGCAGCCCAAGGTGCTGACCACCGACGCCGTTCAGGCCTCCGACGTGGTCATCACCATGGGCTGCGGCGACACCTGCCCCTACTACCCGGGCAAGCGCTACGAGGACTGGGTGCTGGCGGATCCGGCCGGCCAGGGCATTGAGTCGGTCCGCCCGATCCGTGACGAGATCCGCACCCGGGTCGAGGAGCTGATCCGCGAGTTGCTCGACTGAACAGCCTTCGAGACTGAACAGCCTTCGAGCTGCAACCGGCAAGCGTCCGCCTCACCGAACGGGCGACCCTGAGTGCCGACTTTGCGTGTTCGGCGATCCTCCGCTAAGGTTTTCAACGCAGCTGGTGCTGGCAGAAATCCTCTGCTGGAAGCAGCTTTGCGGACGTGGCTCAGCTGGTAGAGCATCACCTTGCCAAGGTGAGGGTCGCGGGTTCGAATCCCGTCGTCCGCTCGGAGAGGCTCTCGCCCCATCCACTCGGTGAGGCAACGCACCGCACGTGCACACGCGTTGTGCATTGGTGGTGCATTCGGTGAGGTGTCTCCATCGTGGTGGAGTGGCCGAGAGGCGAGGCAACGGACTGCAAATCCGTGTACACGGGTTCAAATCCCGTCTCCACCTCGGGCGGCTGGCGCAGCGGTAGCGCGCTTCCCTGACACGGAAGAGGTCACTGGTTCGATCCCAGTGTCGCCCACCAAACAAGAACTCACCCCTGGCCAGGGGTGAGTTTCGTCCGGGCCGCTCGGTGAGTCAAGAGTCCCGTGCTGAGCTGGCGGTAATTTCTCGAGCGTGAAATGGATGGCCGCCGATGAGACTGAGCGTGAAGCTGGGGACACGCGAACAGGAGTTCGTGGTCGTCGACAGCCAGTTGCTGGACATTCTCAACCAGAATGTCGTCGAGACTGAACTCACCGGTCTGGACGCTGTGCGGGCTGCCCTCGACGCCCCCATCGGGATCGACGATTTCGACGCGCTGGTCGGCCCGGACGAATCGGTCGTGATCGTCACCAGTGACATCACCCGTCCCTTTCCAACAAGCACGGTCGTGCCGCTGGTCCTGGAGCGTTTGGCCGCAAACGGGGTCCGGGATGAACAGATCACCATCGTGTTCGCCCTGGGCAGCCACCGCAGCCACACGCCTGCCGAGCAGGAGGCACTGGTCGGCAAGGAAATCTTCGAACGCTACCGGTGCGTCGATTCTGATCAGACTGACGTGGTGCGGCTGGGGATCACCACTCAGGGCACGCCTGTGGACGTGTCCCGCATTGTCGCAGAAGCGGATCGCCGCATCTGCCTGGGCAATATCGAGTACCACTACTTCGCGGGCTACAGCGGGGGCGCCAAGGCCATCATGCCGGGCTGCTCAAGTCACGAGGCCATCCAGGCGAATCACCGCTTCATGGTTCAGGCAGCGGCGCATGCCGGCAATGTCGATCGCAATCCAGTCCGTGATGACCTCGAGGAAGCCATCAGCAGGTTCTGCCCCATCGACTGCATCGTCAACGTGGTGCTCGATGAGCGCAAGCAGGTCATTCATGCCGTCTGCGGTGACTTCGTGAAGGCGCATCGTGTCGGGTGCGACGTCCTTGACCGGGTCTACCTGAAGCCCATCGAGAAGCGGGCTGACATCGTCATCGCCTCACAGGGCGGCGCGCCCAAGGATCTCAATCTCTATCAAACCCAGAAGGCCCTCGACAACGCCAAGAACGCGGTCAGGGATGGTGGGATCATCATCCTGGTGGGTGCCTGTCAGGAAGGCTTGGGGGAACCGGTCTTCGAGCGCTGGCTGGGTGAAGCCGCCTCACCCGATGAGATGGTGACCAGGATAGGGGAGCGCTTCGAACTCGGTGGGCACAAGGCCGCCGCCATCGGCATGGTGCTGCAGAAAGCCCGTGTCTTCCTGGTGTCCGAAATGAATCCGGACTTCGTGCGCACGATCTTCCTGGAGCCCTACGAAGACGTGCAGAGCGCACTGACTGCAGCTCTGCGTGCACTGGGTGAACAGGCCACGGTCATTGTGATGCCCCACGGCGGGTCCACCTTGCCGATCGCCAAGGCCGCGTCACCCACGATTTGATGGCTCCGACGCTCTGCGCCTGAGCACGTCAGGGTTCGACGTCCATGGACTCCAGATAGCACTCCCTGCCGCCCTTGGTGGGCAGAGCATCCGCGCCGCATTCAGGACAGCTGAACGAGAACAGCTCGCGCTCGAACTCCAGCCCGCACCCGGTGCACAGCCACGGCGAGCGCACCGTGACCACCCTCAGCTCTGCGTTCTCGCAGATGGTTCCTTCACGAAGGATTTCCCAGAACAGCTGAACGCTGTCACCCACAACACCCGAATGGTCGCCGACGACCAAGGTCACCGTGGTGACGCTGGTCGCCTGCGACTCTCGGGCCTGGCTCTGGACAGTCTCCAGTAGTTGCTGCGTGAATGGATACTCGTGCACGGCGTCTGACGGGCGTCCCTACGCCTCGGCGGCGGGCGCCGAGGCGTCGGGCACCGCTGGGGCCTCCGCCACAGCGGTGGTGGTGGCAGCTGGGGCAGCGGAGGCCGCCGGCTGCCTCAGCGCTGACCTTGGGTTTGGCCTTCGGCTTCTTCACCGGTGGCGTACCGACGTGCTTGTCGATGACCTTGTTGGCGCTCGGCGCCGGGTAGTGCGGATCGTCGAACAGGCAGTCCTTGGGGCACACCTCAACGCAGCAGTTGCACTGGATGCAACGCATCGGGTCGATGGCCCACGTGCCGGCCTCGGCTTCCACCTCGATGGCCACCGTCGGGCACTTCTTGGCGCAGATTCCACAGAAGATGCACGCGTCGATGTCGATCTCGATGTGACCACGAGTGCGTTCGTAGGGGACCCACGACTTCACCGGGTACATGTTGGTGGCCGGCTTCTTGAAGAGGCTGCCTCCGACCAACTTGCTGATCTTGAAAAATGGCATCTTGTCGCCTACCTCTCCGTGCAGCTGATGCAGGGGTCAATCGTCAGCACGATCGTGGGGACGTCCGCGAGATCGCAGCCTTGAAGCATCTTGACCAGTGCGGGGACGTTCATCATTGTGGGCGTCCGGACCCGGAAACGCTCCAGATAACGCGTGTCGTTGCCCCTGGCGAAGTAGATGGCATCACCACGCGGCTGCTCGATACGAGCGATGAACTCGCCCTTGGGCCGGCCCTTGACGGGGACCTCAATGGGGCCGTCCGGCAGCGTTTTGAGCCCCTTGATGCTCATGTCGATGGACTGGTACACCTCCCGCATCCGCACCTGAGTGCGCGCCCAGCAGTCTCCAGCAGTCTCCACGATGGGCTCGAAACCGAGCTGATCGTAGATGCCATGGCCATCCATGCGGGCGTCGAACGAGACTCCGGAGCCGCGGGCCGTGGGCCCGGCAGCGCCCAGATCGAGCGCGTCCTGCTTTGACAGCACACCGACCCCGGACAGCCGGTCATGTACGGAACTGTCGTAGAGGAAGGTGTCACGTAGCACGGTCAATTCGCTGCGAATGTTGGTCAGGGCAGCAATCGACTCGGCGATCATCTGGTCGTCAAGGTCGTGGCGTATGCCACCGACCTTGCAGACCGAGAAGATGACCCGGCCGCCGGTGGTCTTCTCGAACACATCGAGCAGCTGCTCACGGATTCGCCAGAAGTGCATGAAGGCGCTCTCGAAGCCCAGACCGTCGGCCATCAGGCCCAGCCACAGCAGGTGGCTGTGGATCCGCGACATCTCGTGCCAGATGGTGCGTAGGTACTGCGCGCGAGGCGGCACCTCGACATTCATCAGGCCCTCGACGGTGTGAACATAGCCCCAACCGTGGCCGAAGGCGCAGATGCCGCAGACCCGCTCGATGACGTACACCATCTCGGGGTACTCGCGCTTCTCGACGAGCTTCTCGAGCCCGCGATGGATGAAACCGATCGAGGGGATGGCCTCGACGACCGTTTCGTCCTCGACCACCAGATCGAGGTGAATGGGCTCGGGCAGAACGGGGTGCTGCGGGCCGAAAGGAATGATTGTTCGGGTTCCCATGCTTATCTTCCGTCCTCGTTCTTGGCTGCTTCTCGTTCCGCAGCCGCAGGGTTCCAGGGGGTGGGCAGCGCGAGCTTGTAGAAACCGCCCTCGTAATCCAGCGCCAAGTGCTTGAACTTCACTCCGAACAGGTCATGCACCTCATTCTCGTAAACAAAGGCCGGCCAGTAGACACCGGAAATGCTCTGGACCTCTTCACCTTGGGCCAGCTGCACCTTGAGGTTCTTGAGGACGTAGTCCTTGTCGAAGGAGTAGAGAAGCTCGATGCCGTCGCCCACCAATGAGGCACAGAGCTGGCCCAGCCGGTAGCCCGAGGCTTTCAGATCCGCGACCGTCTCGACCAGCCGCACCGGCTCGACCTCAACGAAATCCTGAGTCAAGTACTTCTTCACGTCACGCCTCCCTTCCCTGAACCGCCGGCACAGCTGCCGCGGGGCCCTTCAACATGGCAGCACGCTTCTCCGCGAGCACACCCAAACCAGCGACAACGCCGTCAATGATGGCCTCCGGCCTGGCTGCGCAACTCGGCACGTAAATGTCAACAGGAACCACGACGTCAGCGCCGCCGAGGATGTTGTAGCACTCCCGGAAGATGCCGCCGGACGTCGCGCAGATGCCGATCGCGATGACCACCTTGGGCTCTGGCATCTGATCATAGATCTGCCGCACAACACCCTTGTTCTGCTCGTTGATGCCGCCGGTGAGCAGGAAGATGTCGGCGTGCTTGGGATTGCCGGTGTTGATGATGCCGAAGCGTTCGACGTCATAGACCGGGGTCAGGCAGGCGAGCACCTCGATGTCGCAGCCGTTGCAGCTGGAACCGTCGTAGTGGATCAGCCATGGGGATTTGGTCACAAAGGACATCTGTCACGCTCCTCAGAACAGCCGAACGAAGTAGAGCACCAGCAGGTTGACGAACCCGAACGACGCCGCCACCAGCCACGACGACTTGAGGGTGAATTGCCACTTCATTCGAGCAAAGCTGTTGTCGATCAGGATCTCGAACAGGTAGATCAGCAGCACCATGGCAATGCCGAGGACGATGCTCCAGGCCGGGCTGTAGGCGAAGAACAGGAAGATGAAGCCGAGCAGGAAGACGTTCTCGTACCAGTGACTGATCTCAACCAACGCCATGGTCTTGCCTGAGAGTTCGGTGGTGAGGCCCTTGACGAGCTCCTGGTGGCCGTGGTGCGAGGTGCTCAGGTCGAACGGCGACTTGCGCAGTTTGATGGTCAGGACGTACACGAACCCGATGAAGAAGCCCGGCAGGGCGATGATCGGCATGAAGCTGCCGCCAAGGATGTCTCGCACCGAGAAGCTGCCTGCTGCCATGTAGAAGCCGACAGCCGTGAGCAGCACCATGGGCTCGTAGGCCATCATCTGCAGCAACTCGCGTGACGCGCCCACCTGGGCGTAGGGCGAGTTGGAAGAGTACGCCGCGAGCACCAGGAAGATGCTCGCCAGCGTCAAGGCGAAGATCACCATGAGCAGGTCGCCGCCGGCAAAGAACAGCGCACCGGTGATGACCATGAACACCAGACAGCAGGCGACGTAGGCGTCCTGCACCCGGTTGACGGTGATGTCCTCCTTCTCGCGAAGCTTGAGCACGTCGTAGAAGGGCTGCAGCAGTGGCGGGCCGACGCGGCCCTGCATGCGTGCGGTGATCCTGCGGTCTGCTCCGGCGAGCAGGCCGCCGAACAGCGGGGCCAGGAGCAGATAGGCGACAACGGAAACGACAGCCGCGACATTCACATTCATCTCAGATCACGCTCCCCAGCACCACAGCGAACGCGACCACAATGAACAGCACAGTGGCAACCCCGCCAATCTTGTTGACCTTCGATTCACCGAAGTAGTCCTCCAGATACCAGTTGCGCAGCGACACAGTGACTTCCTTCTGCATGGAGCCGTGATAGGTCAGATCGTCGCCGGTGTTCTCGCCGCTCAGGTAGATCGGCACGATGCGCTTGTTGGACCGGCTGCTGAACAGCAACGGCAACAGCACGACCAAAGCCAGCATCCCAACCATGATGAGCATGTTGTTGGCCGACAGTGCCAGAGCGGAGACGGTGACGAATGTCGACTCCAGATAGGGGACGACCACCATCGTGGAGCCGAGCGGGAAGAGGAAGCAGATGAGCACGGTCAGCACGGTCAGGGCACCCAGGACGAACCATTCCTCGCCGGGGACCTTCTCGTCGGAGTCTCTCTCGCTGGCCACGATGGCGACCAGTTTGCCCAGCCACTTGGTCCAGTAGAACAACGTCACCGCGCTGCCGAACACGATCGTCATGACCAGCACCGGGTTGCCGGAATCGACGAAGGCCTTCATGGCGGCCCACTTCGAGATCAGCATGCCGAAGGGCGCCAGGAACATGCCCGCAATGCCGATGATCATGTACTTCGCCAGGCGCGGGTACCTGTTGAACAGGCCGTCCATGTCCTCGATGTTGCGGCTGCCGATCTGATGCTCGGCGGTGCCGACACAGAGGAAGAGCAGCGACTTGGTGACGGCGTGGAAGATGACCAGCATGATGCCGGCCCAGACGGCCTCAGCTGTGCCGACGCCACCACAAGCCACGATCAGGCCGAGGTTGGCGACCGTGGAGTAGGCCAGCACGCGCTTGGCGTTGCTCTGCGAGAACGCGGCGGCGGAGGCGACCAGGAATGTGGTGCCACCAACCATCATGGCGAGCAGGCCTTGCACGTTCCAACCCATCAGCGGAGACAGCTTCAGGATCAGGAAGACACCCGCCTTGACCATGGTGGACGAGTGCAACAGGGCTGACGTCGGGGTGGGCGCGACCATGGCCCCGAGCAGCCAGCTCTGGAACGGCATCTGCGCGGCCTTGGTGATGCCCGCGAAAGTGAGCAGAGTGGCGGGGATGACCATGTTGGCGCCGGCGACTCCCTGGCTGATCATCTGGTCGAGTTCCAGGGTGCCGTACTGAGTGCCCAGGGCAATGATGCCGAGCACGAAGGCCAGGCCGCCGAGCAGGTTCATGATCAGAGCGCGGAATGCGTTGTCGGTTGCTTCCTTGGTGCCCGTGTAGCCGATCAGGAAGAAGGAGCACAGCGTCGTGATCTCCCAGAAGAAGTACAGCCACAGCAGGTTGTTGGACAGCACCAGCCCGAACATCGCCGCCAGGAACAGGAACAGCAGGAAGAAGAACCACGGCCGCCGGTCGCGACCGTCTTCCTGGTGTTGCTGGAATTCCTTCATGTAGGGCAGCGAATAGACACAGATCAAGCTGCCGATGATGCCGATGATCAACACCATGATGATCGACAGCTTGTCGATGTACAGGCTGTTGGCGACCTGGATGTTGTGGCCGCGGGTGAGCTCGAACCAGACGAGCAGCGGAGTCTGGATGGCGGCCAGCAGTGTGGCCCAGTACTTCTTGAACTTGACGCTCAACACGATGATGACGAGTGCCAGAGCAACCTCGATGACCAGCATGACCGTGTTGATCAGGCCGATGTCCAGCTGGAAGAAGGTGGTGGCCGGCTCGAAGTACCTGATCGACAGATAGATTGACAGCGCGGCAATGACAAGGGCGGATACCCTGACCACAGCGTCACGGGCGGCGTCGGCCTTCAGGACCAACAGCAGCACGGCCGCTAACAGGGGGAACCCAGCGAGAACCAGCACAGTGCTCAAGGCAAGCCTCAACTTTCATCGGGTCGTCGTTGACCAGTCTGCTGCAATAGTCGCACCTCCTGCGTGGGCTGGCAACCACCGAACCGATGACGGCGCCGCTACAGTGCGGCACCCGATTCATGCTGGCTCAGGTCGGCGATTCTCCTCAGAGCGTCCCTGGTGCGTGTGCACACGCCCGAGTGGCTCAGGCGGAGGGATTGAGCTCGTCGCCCAGCAGGCCCATCGCTTCGAAGTCGGCAAGAGTGGCCAAGGCAGTCTCCTCGTCCATGCGCTGGATCGCGAACCCGACATGCACCATCACGTACTCACCCACCGCGATGTCGGGCAGGTAGGCCACACAGATCTGTTTGGTGATGCCACCGAAGTCGACCTGCGCCATGGGCAGGTCCCCGTCCGAGACGCTGAGGATCCTGCCGGGCACTGCAAGACACATGTGGACTCCTGGTGGTGGGCAACTACTTCGCTGCTGGCCTCCATCTTGGCCCCGCCACCCCAGAAAACCAACCGAACCCAGAGCCTGTTGGGTGCTGTCGCAGAGATCGGGCAGAATGTGTCGGGCGGGTCCGCCACGCCCACCCGGTTGTGCCGGGGCCTCACAACAGATCTGCGGCCAGGTACGCCGCCGAAAGGAAAAGCCGTGTCAGTCAGTGTCACCATCGTCCACCAGGGTTCCAGCACCGAGCAGGTGGTCGAAGATGCGACGACCGGTCTCGACCTTTTCGGCAGCGACCGCAGCGTGGTCGCAATGAGGCGCAACGGCGATTGTCGTCGACCTGGGCAGCTCCCTTGCAGAGGGCGACACGGTCGAGGCGGTGCTGGCTGAATCGCCGGCCGGTCTGGATGTCATTCGCCATTCCGCGGCTCACGTCACCGCCCAGGCGCTGCAGAGCCTGCACCCCGAGGCGAAGGTGGGCATCGGCCCGGCAGTGGAGAACGGTTTCTACTACGACTTCGACGTGCAACCGTTGACCCCCGAGGACCTGAGGTCGATCGAGAAGAAGATCGGCCAGATCGTCAAGGAAAGGCAACGCTTCCACCGGCGTCCCATCACCTCTCAGGAAGCTGACAAGCTGTTCGAGTCCGAACCGCTCAAGCTCGAGCTGATCCGCAGCAAGGGTGAGGATGCCGGCGGCGACCTGACCGTCTACGAGAACACCAAGCGCGACGGTTCGGTTGCCTGGTTTGACCTGTGCAGGGGGCCGCACGTGCCCAACACCGGCTACCTGCCGGCCATCGCGCTCACCAAGACCAGTGCTGCTTACTGGCTGGGGGACCAGAACAACCAGCCGCTGCAGCGTGTCTACGGCACAGCGTGGGCGACCCGCGAAGACCTGAAGGCTTACCAGGAACGCGTCGCCGAGGCGGAAAAGCGTGACCACCGCAAGTTGGGGGCCGAGCTCGACCTCTTCAGCTTCCCGGATGAGATCGGCCCCGGGCTGGCCGTCTTCCATCCCAAGGGCGGCATCGTGCGCAGTGAGATGGAGGACTACTCCAGGCGCCGTCACCTGCAGGAGGGCTACGAGTTCGTCAACAGCCCACACATCACCAAGGGCCGGCTCTACGAGATCTCGGGCCACCTCGACTTCTTCAAGGACGGCATGTACCCGCCGTTCCACATGGACGAGGAGCACGACGCCGAGGGCCGCGTGACCAGGCAGGGGCAGGACTACTACCTGAAGCCGATGAACTGCCCCATGCACAACCTGATCTTCCGGGCCCGGCAACGCTCCTACCGTGAGTTGCCGCTGCGGCTGTTCGAGTTCGGCACTGTCTATCGCAACGAGAAGTCGGGCGTCGTGCACGGCCTGACGCGGATGCGCGGGTTCACCCAGGATGACGCCCACATCTATTGCACCAGCGCCCAGATGAAGGACGAGCTCACTCGGCTGCTCACCTTCGTGCTGAGCCTGCTGAAGGACTACGGTCTGGACGACTTCTACCTGGAGCTGTCGACTCGTGACCCGAACCACTCTGTGGGTTCGGACGAGATCTGGGAGGAAGCCACCCGTACCCTGCAGGAGGTGGGCGAGGCGTCCGGGCTGGAGTTGCGCCCCGACCCGGAAGGTGCCGCCTTTTATGGCCCGAAGATCTCGGTGCAGGTGCGCGATGCCATCGGGCGCACCTGGCAGATGTCCACCATCCAGCTCGATTTCAACCTGCCGGAGCGTTTCGAGCTCGAATACACGGCCTCTGACGGTTCCCGGCAGCGGCCGGTGATGATCCACCGGGCGCTGTTCGGCAGCATCGAGCGCTTTTTCGGCGTACTCACTGAGCACTATGCCGGCGCCTTCCCGGTGTGGCTCGCTCCGGTGCAGGTGGTGGGCATCCCGGTGGCAGCTGCCTTCAACGACCATCTCGAGAGCGTGCTGACGACGCTGCGGGCCAACGGTGTGCGAGTTGAGCTGGATGACAGCGACGACCGCATGCAGAAGAAGATCCGCAACGCACAGAAGCAGAAGATTCCGTTCATGCTCATTGCGGGCGGCGACGACGTGGATGCGAATGCAGTGTCGTTCCGGTTCCGGGATGGTAGCCAGCGCAACGGCGTTCCTGTCGAGGATGCGATCCAGGAAATCCTGCGAGTGATCGAGTCGCGCACCAACGTCGACCCGACCGCCCCGCAACCACCAGTGGCTGATGATGACTGAGGACGGGTGCAGGCGTCCCACACCTGAGCACGTCGCGGTGGAGTTCGCCGAGGACATGGTGGGTGTTCCGGATGCTTTCCAGCGGTTGTGGACACCCCATCGGATGGTCTACATCCACGGGGAGTCGAAACCGGCTGACGCCAGCGCAGGGGAATGCCCTTTCTGCCGGGGCCCCCGTCTGTCCGACGAGGACTCCCTGATCGTTTTTCGGGGCGAGCTGGCCTACGTCATCATGAACCTGTACCCGTACTCGCCGGGCCACCTGCTGGTCTGTCCCTATCGGCACGTCTCGAGCTACATCGACCTCACGCCGGAGGAGACCAGCGAGGTCGCGACGCTGACCCAGCAGGCGATTCGAACCGTGACGGCAGTGTCCGGCCCACGCGGGTTCAACATCGGGATGAATCAGGGCCAGGTGGCCGGGGCGGGAATCGCCGCGCACCTGCACCAGCATGTGGTGCCACGCTGGCAAGGGGACGCGAACTTCATGCCGATCATCGCTCACACCAAGGCCGTGCCACAGCTGCTCGGCGAAGCTCGGCAGCAGCTCGCCGACGCTTGGTCAGGTTCAGCTGACTGATGCTGGATTCCGTCAGAGACTGGTGGCACCAACTGGTCAGCCCGATTGCCAAGGCACTGCTGCGCGCCGGTGTGCCGGTGAATGCGGTGACCTGGTTGGGTGCCATTGCCACCTGCGCCGTCGCTTTGGTGTGTTTCCCCCAGGGCTGGCTGTGGCAAGGGGTCTTGTTGCAGCTGCTGTTCGTGCTCAGCGACACTCTGGACGGCACCATGGCCCGGTTGAGCGGCCAGCAGACCACATGGGGTGCCTTCCTGGACTCGACACTGGACCGGGTGGCCGACGGTGCACTGTTCGCTGGGGTGATTCTCTACTACGCCGGTGTTGGCGACTCGCTGCTGTGGGCAGCTGTGGGGCTTGGCGCGCTGGTTTTCGCGCAGGTCACCTCCTACGCGAAGGCACGGGGTGAGGCGGTAGGCATCCCGGTCAGCGGTGGTCTGGTGACCCGGGCTGACCGCGTCACCGTGCTGCTCCTGGGTGCGTTGTTGAGCGGCCTTGGCCTGGGTTGGGCGTTGCCGGCGGCGCTGAGCTTCCTGTGCGGGGCCGGCTTGATCACTGTGCTGCAGCGGATGGCCATGGTTCATCGGGCCACCCGGGAATCCGATTTTTTGCAGGAGGGCGTCGACGGTGCATGACAGACAACCCACCCACGCTGAGGTGGTCAAGAAGCGACGGGCCTCCGGTCTGCCCGGCTGGATTTCGATGATGCCGCTGGTGAGGTTGGCCAGTCACATTCCGGTTCGGGCCTATCCGTGGCTCACCCACATGGTGGCTCGGCTGGCGATCCGTCAGGACTGGGTTCGGGTTCGCCAGTGGAAGCTCAACTTCGCGGTCGCAGTGGGGCGGGCACCCACTGATTCGGAGGTGCTGGAAGGTGTCGCCTACTGGTTGAGGTACACGGCCAGCTCGGTGCGTCAAGCCCATGCCACGCCCCAGACCATCCAGGCCCACGTGCTGGTGTCGCCGGAGGACAGACAGCGATTGTCCCGGCCACACGAGAACGGCGGCGTCATCATTGCGCTGCCGCACATCGGCGACGTCGACTCCGCCGGTGGCTGGGTGGCCTCCCAGGGTTACCGGTTGTCTTCAGTGGCAGAGCACCTGGCTCCAGAGGAATTCGAGTACTTCATGAAGGTGCGCCAGCACCTGGGGATGAAGATCTACGCCCACGATTCTCGTGGCGTGGCCCATCACCTGATCGAGGACCTGCGTTCCGGCGCAGTCACGGCGCTGGTCTGTGACCGGGATCTGACCGGCGGTGGCGTTCCGGTGCAGTGGCCAACTCCGAACGGGCCGGTGGCGGTGACGCTACCTGCCGGGCCGGCATACATTGCCCGGCGGGCGCGAGCCAACCTGATCGTTGCCATCACCCACTACGAGGGAGAACAGACCCGACTCGAGTTCTCCGACCCGATACCGAACGACTACGGCGACGATGGCGTGCGCGTCATGACCCAGCAGTTGGCCGATGAATTCTCCCGTCTGGTTCAGCTCTACCCAACGCAGTGGCATGTCGTCCAGGAGTTCTTCCCGGGCGTGAGGGCCTGACGCGGAATGCGCATCGGAGTTCTCTGCCCCTACTCGTTCGACAGGCCCGGAGGCGTCCAGAATCATGTCCTCGGGTTGTCCAGCTGGCTGATCGGCGAGGGACATCAGGTGGGGATTCTGGGGCCCGGACGTCCCAGCGCGGGCGTGCTGGCACACCACAGTCTCGACTCGGAAGTCATCACCTCGGCGGGTCGGGCTTGGCCGATCCCGGTCAACGGGTCCGTCGCTCGCGTGAATTACGGCCCGCACGTTGCCCGTCGCGTGGTGCGTTGGCTGGCCAGCGGCGACTTTGACCTGGTGCATCTGCAGGAGCCGATCATGCCCACCGCCGCGCAGCATGCCCTGCGCCGGGCGAAGGTTCCGGTGGTGGCCACCTTCCACGCGACCACCCGGGCGTGCTGGCGCGCCGGCAGCCTGGTCCGTCAGGGCGTCGCCGGGTTGACTGACCGCCTGGACGGCAGCGTCGCAGTGTCAGAGGCAGCAGCGCGCACGGTCCAGCACTATCTGGGCGTTGAGCCGGTCGTGGTGGCCAACGGGATCGCCGTGCGGGACCACCCGTGCGCCCCCACCGGTGCCCGGTGGCGGAACGGCGATCATCCGCTGTGCCTGTTCCTGGGGCGGTTCGACGAACCGCGTAAGGGCTTCTCGACGTTGTTGGCGGCACTGCCGCGGGTGCGCGCCGCATACCCCGACCTGGAGGTCGTGGTGGCCGGCGCCGGTCGGACCACGGCAGGCCCCGGGGTGCGTTTTGTGGGCGCCATCAGCGACCAGGAGAGAAACCGACTGCTCAGCCAGGCCGACGTCTTCGTCGCTCCACAGACAGGCCAGGAGAGCTTCGGCATCGTGCTGCTCGAAGCCCTCGCTTGCGGCGCCCCCGTTGTTGCCTCGGACCTGGCCGCTTTCGAGGCGGTGCTCAGCGATCACACCGGTCTGGTCGGCCACGTCTTTCGTCGAGGCGACCCGGTGGCTCTCGCGCAGGCAATGAACCGCAGCTTGGCAGAGCCCCGGGACCTGCGCCGATTGCGTGGCAGGGCTCTTGCTGCCGGCTACGACTGGTCGGTGGTTGGCCGCCAGCTGCTGGGAATCTATCGGGCGGCCATTCAACGCCATTCCGTCAGGTGTGGCACGGGATCGCAGACTCCCTGGGCCGTCTAGGGTGGGGACGTGGCCGACGTGCAAGGAACAGGGAACGGGGTGACGACCGTCGTCGAAGCGGTCAACGATTACGACACCGAACGGGTCTTGACCGTGCCGAACGTGTTGTCACTGATCAGGCTGTTGGGCGTGCCTCTGTTTTGCGTCTGGATTCTTCAGGGCCGCTACATTGCCGCCATCGTGGTGCTGGCGCTGTCGAGCGTGACCGACATGCTGGACGGGCGTATTGCACGTGCACTGCACCAACGGTCCAGGCTTGGTCAGCAGCTCGACCCGTTGGCGGACCGGCTGTACATCCTGGCGTGTGTCGTGGCGCTCGCACTGCGCGGACTGATCCCCTGGTGGTTCCTGGCGCTGCTGGCCGGCCGCGACGTGGCGATGCTGACGCTGACTCCGACTCTGCGCAAGTTGGGCTACTCCAGCCTGCCGGTCAACTTCGTCGGCAAGGCGGCCACCTTCTGTCTGCTGATTGCCCTCCCTCTGGTCTTGTTCGGTGCCACCACCCTCCCGCTCAAGGTGCCCGCTGCGGTGCTCGGTCAGGCTCTGGGGCTGTGGGGGCTGTTCTTGTACTGGTGGTCCGGCGCTTTGTACATCAGTCAGGCACGCAGCCTGGCCAATCGGGTTGTGGTGGCAGCAACGCGGGAGCGGTGATGAACCCCCGCCTGCGTCGGCCGCACGCTGTGCCAAGTGCACAGCCCGACGCGTCGATGGAGTTGTTGAACGGGATCCTGCGCGACCCTGTCGACCCGGACTTCACCACCGCGGCAAGAGCTGCGGGCAACAGCCGACGCGCCGCCGTCGCAGCCATGCTGGTCTTCGGTGTGGCTGGTTTTGGTGTGACCATCTCGGCAGTGCGGACGACGCAAGCCGCCCCAGCTGCTCAGCAGGAGCGCGTGGCGCTGATCCGCCAGATCGGCGCGTTTGAGGTCACCGTCCAGGCTCAGCGCGACCAGCTCAACCAGCTGCGCTCTGACATCGGTGAGCAGCAGACAGCCCTGCTGGGCTCCGATTCCGCCTTGTCAGCTCAGCAGGGTGCCATGGAACTGCAAGCGGGGTTGGCGGCGGTGCAGGGAGCGGGCATCGTGCTGGTGATCGAGGACTCGGAACAGGGCACGCTGATCGACCAGGACCTGCGCCAGATTGTGAACGGACTCTGGCAGAGCGATGCCGAGGCGATTGCCATCAACGGGCACAGGCTCAGCAACAGGACGGCCATCCGGTCGGCGGGGGAGGCCATCACGGTTGACTACCGTTCGCTCCGGTCGCCTTACCGGCTGGAAGTGATCGGGGATCCTCGTACGCTTGCCTCGTCCTTCGGCTCCTCGGACGGGGGAGTCTGGCTCAGCTACCTGCACAACAACTTCGGGATCGACTTTCAAACCACGCAGGCGGACGCACTGACACTGCCCGCGGACCCAGGACTGACCGTCGAGCGGGCCGGGACAAAGCCCTGATGGTGATGGCACGGAAGGGTGGATGCACGATGGGCACAACGCGACGAACCGGCCGAGGGCGAGGCTGATCGATGCTGGCAATTCTGGGGCTGGTGGCGGGCATGGTGCTGGGGCTGGTGTTCACGCCCGACCTGCCCGCCGGGCTGCAGCCCTACCTGCCGATCATGATCGTGGCAGCGATGGACGCACTGGTGGGAGCACTTCGGGCTTGGCTGGAGGACAAGTTCTCTGATCGGGTCTTCGTGGTGTCCTTCCTGTCCAATGTGGCTGTGGCCGCACTGCTGGTCTGGATGGGCGACCTGATCGGTGTCGGTTCGCAGTTGTCGACAGCCGTCATCGTGGTGCTCGGAATCCGCATCTTCACGAACGCGGCAGCCATCAGGAGGGCGGTGCTGCATGCCTGACCACCAAGACGAGCCACCGGACATCCAGGCCGCCGCGCCAAAGTGGCGGCGCCTGTTCAAGGCCGGGCGCTCCCAGCTGATCATGGCCGTCGCTCTGTGCCTGGTGGCGGGCGCCACGGCGACCCAGATCAAGGCGACAGCAGCCACGAGCACCTACTCGTCGCTGCGCCGCACGGACCTGGTGCAGATGCTGGACGATCTGCAGGCCGAGTCGAGGCGGCAGCAGGAGGAGATCGACGCACTGGAGGACACCAAACGGCAACTGGAGAGCGGTGCTGACTCGATGCGGGTCGCGCGTGAGGAGGCCCAGCGCCGCCTTGACGAGGCCCAGGTGTTGGGAGGATCTGTGGCGGCCACCGGCCCGGGCATCACGATGGTGATCACTGCGCCCGAGGGGAACGTGACCGCTGACATGATGCTGGAAGCCATCCAGGAGTTGCGGGACGCGGGGGCAGAGGCCATCGAGTTCAACGACTCCGTACGGCTGGTGGCGCAGTCGTGGGTGGGTCGCGCGGGCGACACGCTCGTGGTGGACGGTCGCAAGGTGATGCTGCCGATCACCATCGACGCCATCGGCGACCCGCACTCCCTGGAGGAGGGCGCCCGATTCCGCGGCGGTATCGTCAGCCAGTTGGAGGCGGACAAGGTGAAGGGTTCTGTGACCATCACGCAGAGTCAGTCCGTCGAGGTGACGGCACTGCACGAAGGCCCGACGCCCCGGTACTCCAGACCGGCGTGACGCCGGAGCCTGATGCCCGGCGCGTGCAAGGCACGGACAGCACGTCGCCACTACAATGGCGAAAACGGCCGGTTGCTCCGGTGACAGGGCAGGCATCTCGGAAGAAAGCTCACCATGATCGATTGCAGCAAGTGTGGTCACTCCAACCCAGGCGGGAGCAACTTCTGCTCCAGGTGCGGCGAGCGTCTCGTCCCTGCGCCGACGGGCGACGATGCCACGCGTGTCATCCCGGTTGTCGATGAGGACTCCGTCCGGGTGGACATGAGCCCGGAGATCGCCGCGGCGGTCGGGGCGCTGCCTGCAGGCAAGGCCTTGCTGATCGTGACTCGTGGCCCGGACGTCGGTGAGTGCTTCCTCCTCGACAAGCCAGAAACCAGGACAGGCCGCAGTCCCGATTCCGAGATTTTTCTGGACGACATCACTGTCTCCCGCCATCACGCGAAGTTCAGCATGCGACAAGACCAAATGATCATTGAAGACGAGGGCAGTCTCAACGGCACTTATGTCAACCGGACGCTGGTCGATGGTTCGACCGTGCTTCGGCCGGGTGACGAGGTCCAGATCGGCAAGTTCCGCATGGTGTACTTCGTGAGCGAGCACGGGTTGCACTGATGCCACCGGCGCAGCTGCGCAGCATCGGCCAGGTGCTCACCATTCTGAAAGCCGAGTTCCCGGACGTCACTATTTCCAAGATCCGGTTTCTTGAGGGTGAGGGACTGCTGGCACCCGAGCGGGCACCGTCGGGATATCGCCGCTATGCGCACGCTGACATTGAACGGTTGCGCTACATCCTGACGATGCAGCGTGACCACTACTTGCCGCTCAAGGTCATCAAGGACCATCTGGACATGATGGATCGGGGTGAGGAGCCGCCTGCCGTCGAGACACCCGTCCCTGTTGCAGTGGCCCGGCCGGAGCAGCCCAGTGAGGTGCCGGCGCAGCCGCTGCGATTGGACCAGAATCGGCGTCAGATCAAGCTCACCCGCCGCGACCTGCTTCGTGTCAGTGGCTTGCCGGAGGCCACGCTGATTGAGCTGGAGCGTCAACAGATGGTGCAGCCACGTCGCGGCTCCATCTACTACGGTCGCGAGGCGCTCACGATCTGCGTCGTGACACGCAAACTGCAGACCTACGGGATGGACACCCGACACCTGCGCGCCATCAAGCAGTCGGCTGAACGAGAGGCCGGGCTGGTCGAGCAGGCGGTCCAACCGTACCTGCGCCGCAACGGGGTGGAGGCCGCTCAGGTGGTTCGCGACGTCGAGCAGCTGGTGGTGCATGCGCACGCCGCCATGATGTACACCCTCCTGCAGCATTGACCCCCAACTAAGCTGGCGTGATGGTGGAGCTGGAAGTGATCGGCATCCGGGTGGAGTTGCCCTCCAACGTGCCCATGCTGCTGCTGCGGGAACGTGGCGGAGCGCAGCGTTACCTGCCCTTGTGGATTGGAACGGCCGAGGCCACAGCGATCGCAAACGCAAAAGAGGGAGTCGAGCCGCCTCGCCCCATGACTCACGACTTGATGGCCACGTTGCTGCGGGAGCTGGGCCACACGAACATCGAGGGGTACATCACCGCAGTACGGTCCGGTGTGTTCTACGGGGAGATCGTGGTGGACGGCCACCACATCAGCGCTCGTCCTTCCGACATCGTGGCCCTTGCCTTGCGCGCCGGCTTCGCGGTGCGCTGCCCGAAGGAATTGCTGGATGAAGTTGGGGTTGAGGCTTCCGAGCCGGCCGAGGACGAAGTCGAGCGTTTCCGGGAGTTCCTGGACCACATCGAGCCTGAGGACTTCGAGGGCTGAACCCCTAGTGAAACTCCTTTTGGTGGTCGTGTCCGGGAGCGCTGGCGACGTTCCGGGCTCGGACTGCGGCTTGCTGGTCGCCAACCCGCCGGGAATCCCCGGGTAATTGCGCCACTGCAGCGTGCAACCTAACGTTCGTAATGCCAGCCGTGAAGTTACAGGTTTGTCAGCGCTGACCCGAGATGCGGCCCGATGGACGAAAGAGGACGACGTGGACCACGCCCAGCACGAAGCCATCACGGAGCCTGTGACTGTGCAGGATTCGCTGTTCGATGGCGACTACTCAGTGCTGCCGGAGGACCTGGGCTTTCGCGGGCCGGTCGCCTGCCTGGTGACAGGTATCACTTATCGCCAGCTGGATTATTGGGCTCGCACCGGGCTGGTGGTGCCCGAGGTCCGTGCAGCGGAGGGCTCAGGCACCCAGCGACTCTATTCGTTCCGCGACATCCTGATGCTCAAGGTCGTCAAGCGTCTGCTCGATGCGGGCATCACGCTCCAACAGATCCGCGCCGCGATCAACCATCTGCGATCCCGCGGAGTGCACAACCTGTCCGGCGTCACCTTGATGAGTGACGGGGTGTCGGTCTATGAGTGCACCTCCGATCACGAGGTTGTAGACCTGCTTCGAGGCGGACAAGGCATGTTCGCGATCGCCCTGGACGGCGTCTGGCGCGACATCGAGGGTGCGCTTGCTGAGCTGCCGGCGGAGCGTTGTGAGGAACCGGCACCGGGCACCGATGAGTTGTCCCGTCGTCGCCGTGATCGCAAGGCAGTCTGACCTACACTGCTCAACCCCGTGACCGAAAAGCCGCTTGGGTGGTGTCCCCGCACCAGGGACACCACCCAAGCGTGATCGTCACTCGGTGGCGGACGTGAGTGGCTGGCCGATGGCGGTCATCAGCTGGCGATACCAGTCCTGCGTCAGGTCGAACGGCTTGTGACCGGCGATCCGATCGAAGCTGATGGTGCTCAGCTGGTCGTTGTTGTCCTCGTCCAGACCGACCACCCCCGGGGTTCCGGCCAGCGCGCTGTCGACAGCCATGTCACAGGTGCGTCTGATCAGGTCCAGGTCACGAGCATTGCTGGGTGCCGAGCGGGCGAAGTATCCCGACTTCTGCACCATGACCTTCTGCGCCTTGAGCCGGCTGGCGAACTGGCCGGCGAACCATTCACCCGGGTTGACCTTGTCGAGCTGCACGTGCCCGAAGGCGTCCACCGGCACTTCCTTGCCGCTCTTGCGCATCTCCTCGACGATGTCGGCGACGCCGGCACCCTCGCTGAGAAAAATGTTGACGTTGCCCACGGTGTCCATCACCTCGAGCAGGCGGGCGGCCTCCGCCTCGATGTCGATGTGCGCCTCGGGCAGGTACAGGGCGTGAACCTCCCACTGTTTGCGGTCCAGGCCGATCTCGGGCAGCCACTCCTGCTCATCAAGCCAGGAGCGATACGCACGAGCGGTCTCGGCGGCCAAGTAGCCGCAGTTACGCCCCATCACTTCGTGGATGATCAGCTCACGCTTGCTGGCGTTGTGCTCGGCGACGACGTTGCCCGCGAACCGGGCACCCTGTTCGGCGGCGGTCCAGGCGCCCAGCGACTGCTTGATCGGGTACACGTCATTGTCGACGGTCTTGGGCAGACCGACGACGGTGAGGTCGTAGTCGTGTTCGGCGAGGAAGCGGGCGAGGTCGGCCGCCGTGGTGTTGGTGTCGTCGCCACCGATTGTGTGCAGCACGTCGATTCCGTCAGCCACCAGCTGGTCTGCGGCCACCTGCAGGGGGTTGTCGCCCTCCTGCACCAGCCCGCGCTTGACCAGGTTGGCGGCGTTGGTCAGCTTGACGCGCGAGTTGCCGATCGGTGAGCCGCCCAGGGCGAAGAGCCTGTCCGCATGCTCCCGGACAACCGGAGTGACGGTAATGGAGTCACCGGTCAGCAGGCCCTCATATCCGTGCCGATAGGCGATGATCTCGGCATCCGGAGCTACTTCGGTGTAGCGCTTGATGAGCCCGGCAACAGCCGACGACAAACACGGGGCGAATCCGCCGGCGGTGAGCAGCGCAACCTTCTTGACCATGATCTTGTGGGTGCCTTTCGTTGGGACGTCTGGGACCAGACTAAGGCACTGTCTGCCCACGCGGCAGGCTGCGGGAATCTGTCCTGTGGACCATGGACGCTCTCGGCCGAGCGCAATGGCAGGCTGTGGGGACCACCTCAGCACAGGAGTCCGACATGGCATCCACACCCCTGGCGTCGGCCGCCACTTCGACTGATCGGGGCGCCAGTCTGTCGGCCTTCGTCGCGGTGCTGGTTGCTGTGCTGCTGCTGCTCACCGGCCTGGTGGTGGACGGTGGGGCCAAGGTCGCCGCCGATCGTGAGGCCGAAGTGGCTGCTGCCCAGGCGGCTCGCGCCGGTGCCGACGCAGCTGCCCGGCACCGGCTGGTCGGTCAGGACGGGAGCGCTGCAGCCATCGCTCAGGCCACCAGTAGCCTCGCCAGCCATCCGGGTGTCTCGATCGGCGAGGTTCGAATGGACCCCTCGGGGCGGCTGGTGGTGACAACCACCCGCACCGTGCCCACCACGTTTCTCGGTCTGATCGGCGTCCAACAGCTGAGCGGCCACGGCCGTGCCGAGGCAGACCTGCTGCGAGGCTGAGGCTGGCCTAGGGTGGGACACATGGCCACCTACTACCTCGTCAACCCAGAAAACCCGCAGCGCCGTTCATTGAACCAGGTGGCGCAGATCATCCGGGACGGCGGAGTTGTTGCGTATCCAACCGACTCCGGCTTCGCCCTGGGCTGCGCTCTCGGCAACGTCTCCGGGATGGAGCGGATGCGCCAGATCCGGGGACTGCCCGGCAGTCACAACCTCACTCTGGTCGTCAGCAGCTTCGCGCAGCTGGGCCAGTACGTCCAGATGGACAATCACGAGTTCCGGGCGATCAAGCGGGCCACCCCGGGCCACTACACGTTCGTGCTGCATGCCACCAAGGAGCTGCCGCGCGCCATGCAGCAGCCCCGCAAACGGACCGTCGGTGCGCGGGTGCCTGACCACACCACGGCGTTGGCCCTGCTTGATGCACTTGGCGAACCGCTGGTGTCGTGTTCCCTGATCCTGCCCGGTGAGACCGCACCGCTGAGTGACGGCCGGGCGGTGATGGAGCAGCTGGAGCACCTGGTGGAGGCCGTGCTCGACTCCGGTGATGCCGGCCGGGAACCCACGACCGTGGTCGACTTCACCACGGACGAACTTACGGTGGTGCGCGTCGGTGGGGGAGACCCGACCCCGTTCGAGTAGCGTCTGGCGGCGAGCGTGCTGGCGGAACCCTGTCAGACCACCAAGGCCGGCTTCCAGCGGCGGCCGTCTGACGGCAGCTTTTCGGCAGCCCCCAGGAAGCAGGGCAGCGCGGGCTGGTGGACGGCGTCCACGTCTGCGACCACAACCGAGATGTTGTCTGTGGAGTGTGACTTCAGGGCCAGGGCCACCAGCGCCTCGGCAGCCAGCTGCGGGTCGGATTCCGAGGTCAACGCCGCCAGCAGGTCGGGTGCACCCACCTTGTCTGTGAGGCCGTCGGAGGCCAGCAGCCACCGGTCACCCGCCTCAAGCTCGACAGGATGGATCAGCACGTTGCCCGCGTCGGCGGGCGCACCGCTGAGTGAGCGGACGATCATGTTTCGCATGGGGTGGCTGGCCGCCTCGGCGGCGGACAACGTACCGTGGTCCACGAGCATCTGCACCCAGGAGTCGTCATGGCTGACCTGGCTCAGCTCAAGGTCGCGCAGCAGATATGCTCGCGAGTCGCCGATGTGTGCGAGCAGGGCACCGTGCGGATTCACCAGCAACCCCGTCAGGGTGGTGGCCAGTCCAGCCATTCGGGGTTGCTGGGCAGTGATCTCACGCAGGGTGTCGTTGGCGAGGGCCAACTGCTCGGCGACGTCGTCGGGCAGCTGGTTGGTGTCGCGCAGTCCGGACGCGAGCACCCGAACCACAGTCGCGGATGCCATGTCGCCTGCCGGGCCGCCGCCCACCCCGTCGGCCAGCAGCGAGCGCCGTGTTGCTCACGAAGACCGAGTCCTGATTGGTCGGGCGTTGGAGGCCGATGTCGGAACAGGCGCCGAAGTTGAACATCAACGCCAGTCGCGGGCGCCACAAGCTGGACGACAGGTGGGTCGCCTCATTGGCGTCGGTTGGCACGTTCACAGACCCTACCCAGCTTCTTGTGGTGCCGGACAGTCAACGTCGGCCAGTCTCAACCGTGACTAGAGGGCCAGCTGATACTTGGTGACGACAGCGGCGACGATCACTGCGCCCAACAGAGCCAACAGCGGCCAGGTGTGGTCACGCATTCCCCGGGCACGCTGCTTGGCGCAATGAGTGATGACTGTGGCTGCCAGCAGGCCGCACACGAACCCGCCCAGATGTGCCTGCCAGGCAATGCCTGGCACCAGGAAGCCGATCGCCGTGTTGACGAGGATCAGCACCCACACCGAGCGGGTGTCCTGACCGATGAGGCGCTGCAGCACCGCCATGGCCCCGAAGAGCCCGAAGATGGCACCGGATGCTCCCACGACACCGGTGTTCCAACCCTGGATGGTGTTCGGGGTCATCAACACAAAAACAACGCCGCCCCCAATGGCACTGAGCAGGTAGAGGGCCACGAATCTCGCGCGACCGACGAAGTGCTCGATCCCAGGCCCGAGCAGCCACAAGGCCATCATGTTGAACAGGATGTGAGTGAGATTGCTGGCGTGCGCAAAGGCCGAGGTGACGAAGCGCCACGGCTCCAGGGCACCCAACGCAGGAGTGAGCAGCACGAGCTGATAGAAACCGGGAATGAGCAGCTGGGCGACCCACACGCCGACACAGATCAGGATGATGACACTGGTGACTGGGTTGCCGGCCAGACTCGCGGAGAGGCGTGATCTGGTCGGCAGCGAGGGCTGGATCATGGTCACGAGCCTATCCAGCGCCGCCCAATCCCTCCGGTGGGCGCGGTGCCAGCACGAAACCTTCGCGCCACAGCCGTAACCGGAGCGCAACAAATGATGCGCACACCTGAAACACACTGCCCACAGGCTGTTGGTCATGATTTCCCACATCAACTCCGGCGACACTGCTTGGCTACTTGTCAGCGCGGCCCTCGTGCTGCTGATGACCCCCGGTCTGGCGTTCTTCTACGGCGGCATGGTACGCGCCAAGGGCGTGCTCAACATGCTGATGATGAGTTTCGTCACCATGGGCACCGTCGGCGTCCTCTGGGTGCTGTACGGCTACTCCCTGGCCTTCGGCTCCAGCGTCGGCGGGGTCATCGGTGACCCGACCCAGTTCCCCGGTCTGACCTCCTTGATGGGTCCGGATGCCGTGGTCGGCACCGTGCCCGCCCTGGCGTTCGTGGGCTTCCAGGCCTGTTTCGCGATTATCGCCGTCGCCCTCGTGTCTGGCGCGATCGCTGATCGAGCCACCTTCGCTGGCTGGACAGTGTTCACAGTGCTCTGGGCGAGCCTCGTCTATTTCCCGGTCGCCCACTGGGTGTTCGCGTTCGACGGGCTGGCGGCCGAGCGGGGCGGATTCATCGCCAACACGGTGCAGGCGATCGATTTCGCGGGCGGCACGGCCATCCACATCAACGCCGGAGCGGCAGCGCTGATCCTGGCCCTCGTGCTCGGCCGTCGCGTTGAGTTCGGCCGCAAGCCGATGCGTCCACACAACATGACCCTTGTGATGCTGGGCGCTGGCCTGCTGTGGTTCGGGTGGTTCGGTTTCAACGCAGGGTCTGCACTCACGGCCGGCACCTCCGCGGCACTCGCCTGGGTGAACACTCTGGCCGCCACTTCAGCCGCCCTGTGTACCTGGTTGGCTGTGGAGCGCTTGCGCGACGGCCACGCGACCTCGCTCGGCGCAGCGTCCGGCATCGTGGCGGGTCTCGTCGGGATCACCCCGGCGGCCGGATCGATCAACCCGCTTGGCGCCCTCGCTCTTGGGGCTCTGGCCGGTGTTGCTTGCGCCTACGCGGTGGGGATCAAGAACGCGATGGGCTACGACGACTCTCTTGACGTGGTCGGCGTCCACCTCGTCGGCGGGCTGGTGGGCACACTGCTGATCGGGCTCCTGGCCGATCCGGCAAGCCCGGCCGGCGTCGCCGGGCTGCTCTACGGTGGCGGGCTGGACCAATTGGCGCGCCAGGCACTCGGCGCAGTGGTCGTTCTGAGCTACTCCGCGGCGATGACCTGGGTGATTGCGACTGTCGTGCAGAAGACGGTCGGATTCCGGGTGACGACGTCTGAGGAGCTGGCAGGCATCGACCTGGGTCAGCACCGCGAGGTCGGGTACGACCTGAGCCCGGTCTCCCACCGGTCCCTGGGGGGCGAGGTCTGAACCCCGCCTACAGACTCGGTTCCAGCCCCCGCGCCCGGAGGGCAGCGCACATCTGGGCCACGCTGCGGCCATCAGCGATCTCGAACTGCTGATCGCCGGGAGCCAATCCCTGGGCGTGCTGGCCGACTCCCGTGCTGACACCCGCAGACACCTTGTTCGCCGCCACGCCGATCACGTTGTCACGGAAACCCGCCCGCTCCCGCGTCGACACCGTGATGCTGGCCGACGGCAGGAAGAGCCGGAATGCACACAGGATCTGGAACAGTTGCCGCTCCTGCACATCGCCTGGATGCATGGTGGCGTCAACCACCGTGGGACGCAGCCGGGGGCAGGACAGGTTGATCTGCGCGGCGGGATGAGCCGCCTGCACCAGACCAGCGTGCAGCCCGGTCGCCAATGCGTCGGCCCGCCAGTCATCGAGCCCGAACAGCGCTCCGAAGCCCACGGCACACATGCCGCCGAGCAAGGCACGTTCCTGAGACTCGAACCGGAAGGGGAAGCTGCGCTTGCGACCGCCCGGGTGCAGCCGGTCATAAGCGTCGGCGTTGTAGGTCTCCTGGTACACGGAAACGGCGGTGGCGCCCGCCTCGTTCAGCAGCCGGTAATCGTCGCTGTTCACCGGCTGCACCTCTAGTCCCACGCTGCGGAACAGCCGCGCGGCTTGGCGGACAGCCTCGGAAATGTAGGCCGTGCTGGAGAACTTCGTGCTCTCCCCGGTCAGGATGAGGACTTCATTCAACCCGGTTGCGGCGATGGCCTGAAGCTCGGCCTCCAGGCCCTCCGGGGTGAGCCGTGATCGCTGGATGCGGTTGTCGGCAGCGAACCCGCAGTAGGTGCACAGGTTGGCGCAGTAGTTGGCGATGTACAGCGGGGTGAAGAGCTGGATCGACGCGCCGAAGCGGTCACGGGTCTCTCGTCTGGCAGCCTCAGCCAGATCCGGCAGCAACGGGGCTGCGGCAGGAGACAGACAGGCCGCGAAGTCTTCGAGGGTGCGGGTGCCATGCCGCAGCGCGGCTTTGACATCGGCACCTGTGAACGCTGAGAAGTCGGTCGTCGCTCGTGCTTCCAGAACCCTCGCCATCAAGGCCGTCCCGAGTTGCTCCTGGCCCGTGAAGTACCCCAGATGGTTGGTGTGCCTCATCCCCGACTTCCAGGGTTCACAGTGCCGGCACCAACGCCAGCAGCACACCACCTGCCATGGCGCTGGCGATCTGTCCGGCGGCGTTGGCCCCCATTGCGTGCATCAGCAGGAAGTTGCTGTAGTCGGCCTGCGCGGCTTCCTTCTGGACGACCCGAGCTGCCATTGGGAAGGCGGAAATGCCGGCGGCGCCGATCAACGGGTTGAACGTGCCACGCATCGCGACCTTGAACAACTGGCCGAACAGGACGCCCACGGCCGTGTCCATCACGAAGGCGAACAGGCCGAGGGCCAGGATCAGCAGAGTCTGGGGACGGATGAACTCCCCACCAACCATGGTGGAGCCGATCGCCAGGCCCAGGAACAGGGTGACGACGTTGTTGAGCTCGTTCTCGGCGGCCCCGGCCAGTCGCGGCACCACCTGCGATTCCCGCATCAGGTTCCCCAACATCAACGAGCCGACCAGCGGCAGCGCGAAGGGAACCAGCACGCCGACCAGGATCGTCACGACGATCGGGAAGAGGATGCGGGTGCGGCGCGAGATGTCCCGGGAGGAGTAGGGCATCTTGATGGCCCGGTCCTGTTTGCTGGTGCACAAGCGCATCACTGGGGGCATGATGATCGGCACCAGTGACATGTAGCTGTAGGCCGCCACCGTGATCGGCCCCAGCAGGTGCGGGGCGAGTTGCGCAGAGACGTAGATGGATGTGGGGCCATCGATGGCGCCGATGACACCGATCGAGGCAGCCTCCTGCTGCGTGAAGCCCAGCAACAGAGCCAGCAGCAGCGTGATGAAGATGCCGAACTGCCCGGCGCCGCCGAGCAACACCATCCTGGGATTCTCAAGCAGCGGGCCGAAGTCGGTCATCACGCCGATGCCGATGAAGATCAGAAGCGGGAACAACTCGGTGGCCACACCGACGTCGTAGAGCACGCTCAGCATGCCGCCCCGCTCGGTCAGGACCGAACCGTCCCAGCCGCCCAGGAAGGCCGACTGGGGCAGGTTGGCCCAAACACAACCGGTGCCGATGGGCAGCAACAGCAGTGGCTCGAAACCCTTGCGGATGGCAAGCCAGACCAGCAGGACGCCGAGGCCGATCATCACCCCGTTCTGCCAGGTGAGGTGGGCGATTCCGGTCAGCAGGTCCGACAGCATGCGTGAGTTCATACCAGCCCTCAGACGATGGTGACCAGGACCTCGTTGATCTTGACCTGCTGGCCCGGACCGACGAGGACGGACTCCACGGTGCCGGCGATCTGCGAGCGAAGATCGTTCTTCATCTTCATGGCTTCCAGCACCAGCAAAGTGTCGCCCGCCGATACCTGGTCGCCGACCTTGACGTTGACGGAGTCGATGGTGCCCGGCATCGGAGCCTTCATCGCGCCGCCCTTGGCTGCCGGTGCGGGCGCAGCGGCGGCGGGAACGGCGGCCGGTGCCGCAGCAGGCGCTGGGGCAACTGCAGGCGCTGGGGCAACCGGGGCGGCCGCAGGCGCGGGGCTGCTGGGGTCAACGATCACGGAAAACTGGCCCGGACCGGTGGACTCGACATCAACGATGCGAGCGGTGCCATTGATGGTGATGGTGTAGCGGGACATATCAGTTCATCTCCGATGCCATGAGGTGGTTTGTGCGCTCCGGCCCCTGGTGAGCCAGTTGCTGGGAAGTCCAGTGTGGGACTGACGGCGGCTGGACGCTGCCGTATCCCCGATTACTGCAAGATGGATGGCGACGGCCAAGGCGGCCAGGTCCGGATCGTTGCTGCCACTTTGATCCAGCTGCTCGGCGTCCAACATCACGGAATGCACGGCAATCGCGATGTTGACCAGTTCCTCTTCCTCAGCCGTGAACTGCTCCGGGGACGCGACCGTGAGGGCAGCGGGTTGTGGTGTCTGGTCAGGTGAGGATGCAGCGGGCATTGTTCTCTCGTCCATGGTCTGTGTCGGTCCAGCAACGTCTGGCGTGTTGCGGTCGAAGTGGGTGAGCAGCATCAGCGCAGCCATCAGGGTGAGCAGCATGATGAAGACGGCGGCCAAGCCGATACCCATGATCTGGGCGCCCCAGCCCAGGTGGTCTGCGTGCAACATCCAAGACTCCTAGCTCGGGAAGATCCCGTGCTTCTTGGCCGGAAGGGTGCCGACCTTCGTCTGCAAGGCCTCGAGCGTGCGGATCAGCTTGGCCCGGGTGTCCTTCGGCTCGATCACCTCGTCGATCTGGCCGATGTCGGCTGCCCGATAGGGGTTGTAGAACTTCTCGCGATACTCCTCGACGAACTGCGCCAGTGCAGCCGCGGGGTCCGGGGCAGCCTTGATGGCCCGGCCGTTGACAAGGGGGGCAGCGCCCTCGGGGCCCATCACCGCGATCTGGGCGGAGGGCCAGGCGAACGCCACGTCGTTGCGCATCTGCTTGTTGCTCATTGCGATGTACGAACCACCGACAGCCTTGCGGGTCACCACCGACAACTTGGGGACCGTCGCCTCCACGTAGGCGAACAGAATCTTGGCACCGTGCCGGATCACGCCGCCATACTCCTGGTCGGTGCCCGGCAGGTAACCGGGGCAGTCGACGAACGTGATGATCGGCAGGTTGTAGGCGTCGCAGGTGCGCACGAAACGGCTGATCTTGTCGCTGGCATCAATGTTCAACACGCCTGCCAACCACAGGGGCTGGTTGGCGACGATGCCGACGGGGCGGCCATCCAACCGTGCGAAGGCGATGATGGCGTTGGGCGCGTACTCCGCTTGCACCTCCAGAATTGAGTCCTGGTCGAAGACGCTGCGCAACACGACTTTCATGTCATAGGGCCGGTTGTCGTCTGCCGGAATGATTGAGTTGAGGGAATCGTCCGAACGGGTTGGGGAGTCGCCTGCTGGCAGGCGCGGTGGGTCCTCGAGGTTGTTCTGCGGCAGGTAGCCGAGGATCTGTTGCACGAGGCGCAGGGCCTCCTGCTCGTCGGACGCCTTGAAGTGCGAGACACCGCTGCGCGAGGTGTGCATGGTGGCGCCGCCGAGTTCTTCGGAGGTCACATCCTCGCCGGTGACAGTCTTCACGACGGCGGGGCCGGTCAGGAACATGTAGCTGGTCTGGTCGACCATGATGGTGAAGTCGGTGAGCGCGGGGGAGTAGACCGCGCCGCCGGCGCACGGGCCCATGATCACCGACACCTGCGGGATGACACCGGAGGACAGCACGTTGCGCTGGAACACCTCGCCGTAAGCCGCCAGCGAGTAGACGCCCTCCTGAACGCGGGCGCCGCCCGAGTCGTTCAACCCGATGCAGGGGATGCCCGCATCAAGACAGAGGTCCTGGATCTTGTTGATCTTCTGAGCCTGCACCTGCGAGAACGAAGCGCCGATGATGGTGAAGTCCTGTGCGTAGACGCCGACCGGGCGGCCATTGATGGTGCCCAGACCAGTCACCACGCCGTCGCCGGGGAACCGTTTCTGGTCCATCCCGAAGTCGGTCATGGTGTGGGTGGCCAGCGAGCCCAGCTCGTTGAAGCTGTCCGCGTCCAGCAGCGCGTCGATGCGTTCCCGAGCGGTCAGTTTGCCTTTCTCGTGCTGCTTCTCGATGGCAACCTGACCGCCACCGAGCATCGCCTGCGCTCGCAATTCCTTGAACCGTGAGAGATTGTCCGCCATTTTGCTTCCTTCTTCTGCCTGCAAGACCGGGATTCGCACCGCGGTGAGGTTTGTCGTCGGCCTTCTGGAACGCACTGTGGCTCGACGGGCGGCCGCCACGACTCCAAGAAGTGGGCTCAGGCTAGCACCGAGCACCCTGCCAACGTATCAGGCCTCGGGACGAACTCGTCATGGTGTTCGCCCAGGTGCGCAGGGCAAGGACCGCTAGCATGCAAGCACCACCGTCAAAGGGGGGTCTCTGATGCGTCCTGAGCAGAAGTCACGGCTTTCTGGAGCCGCCATCTCGGGGCTGGCTGTCGCCGCTTGGTACTGCCTCCCCGACGTTGTCCACCGCCCTGGCTGGCTGACGCTGGCCCGCATCGGCGTGGTCGGGGCCACCACGGCGGTGATCTCGCAGCTGGATTCTCCCGAGGCGGCCGATCTGGAGGGCCTCGAACAGCACTTCTTCCCCGAGCTGTCGGCCGGCAAGCTGGTCGCCGCCACGTCAGCCCTGCTGGTAGGGAGCCTGGCCCTGGGGGTGGCGGCCGAAGTGATGCTGTACCGGCGAGGCGAACGACGACGCACCGCAGGCGTCCGATGGGCTCACAGCAGGCAGGCGTTGGTTCTCGGAGCAGCCGCCGCAGCGGCAGCCGGAGCGGGTGGTTTCGTGGACGATCAACTCAAGAATTGGCACAGCTCCGAGGTCCCCGGGAGTCCGTCGCAAGTCGACGAAATCCCGGGCCCGAGCGACGTGTTCTGGCCCTGAGGGGTTCAGTGGCCGCAGTTGCTCAGCCCTGCTGCGGGTCTTCGTCGTGATCGCCGTCAGATGACCCGTCGAGCCGCGGATTTCCCGGCTCACCGGTGCTGGGGGGCAGGTGCACATCCAGATCGCGGGGAGCGTTCATGTCCAGGTTGCGTAGGAATGCCTCTGCCTCCGCGCCGATCTCGTCCGCGCTGGGCAGCCGCTCGGCTGTGGGGAGCATGAGGCGGGCCTTGGCCATGGCGTCGTAGCGGCGCTCCAACCCCTGGACCAGCTCCTGCACTTCCTCGTTCTCGACGACTTGGGCGTCGATCTGGTCGCGGATGATCGTGGCCGCGACTGGCAGCCCTGCCGCCGGCAGGTTGAGTACGGTGAGCCGATTGATCTCGTCCAGCAGCGCCAGAGAGCCATTGGGGTAGTCGCTCTGGGCGACGTAGTGCGGGATGTGCGCAACCAGGCCCAGCACCCGGTGGTCATCCTCCGCCAGTTTCGTCGCCAGCACAGCGGGGTAGGAGGCGCCCATCTGGGCAACGTCGAACAGCGGCTGGTTGTCCTTCAGCAGCGACGGGTCGCTGGCCATCCGGGTGACGATGGTGGGCCGGGTGTGTGGGGTGGGAAACGGCATTCCCTGCACCGTGACCACCAGGTCGACGTGCAGGTCATCGACCAGCTGTTCGATCTCGTCGGTCAGCCGATTCCATTGCAGTGCTGGCTCTGGTCCGGCCAACAGCAGGAACGGCTCATCGGAGTCGTCGAGCAGATGGTGCAGTGAGATCCTGGGCGGTTGGTAGCCGGTGAAGTGGTCTCGTTCAAAGGTGATCGGGGGCCGGTTGTCGCGATAGTCGAGCAACTGGTCCACGTCAAAGCGGCCGATCTCGTAGTTGCGCAGAGTGCCGAGCAGATGGGCGTCCAGGAGGGTCTGGGCGTGTCCGGCGTCGACATAGCTGCCCAAGGTCACGATCATGATCTTTGCGCCGGACTCTGCCGGATCAACTTGGTTGGTGTAGCTGAACAGCGGTTGATTTGTCATGCTTCCTCCTGGCGGCCACGTTCGGTCGTTGCCCTTTCAACGTACCCGCTGCCGCGCGCATTCCCAGCCGAGCCTCGCTGCGCTGGCCTGCTGGGAATGCGACTACCCTGAGCGTGGATTCGCTGGTCTGGAACGGGGGGTGGGTGCAGTGACACGTCTGGACGTCTGGCTGTGGGCGGTGCGGCTGTACCGAACGCGGTCGATGGCGACGGAGGCTTGTCGCGGCGGCCACGTCCGTTTCAAGGACAAGCCCGCGAAACCCTCCCAGACAGTTCAGCAGGGTGACCGAGTGATCGTGCGGCAACCCGGTTGGGAACGCGTCTTCGAAGTGGTCGATCCGATTGCCAAGCGCGTCGGTGCTCCGCTGGCGGTGCAGTGTTACGTCGATCACTCGCCCGAGAAGCCCGCCCACTTGTCCGTCCCGGTGGCCCGCCGGGATCGGGGCGCTGGGCGTCCCACCAAGAAGGAACGTCGCGAGATCGAGGCATTGCGTGGCTACTGAGCGAACCGAACCTGTCAACCCTAGGGCCAATCGCGATTCTGACCCGACGCCGGTCATCCAGCCGGCCACGCTGCGCAAGACGGTGCTGCTGGTGGCCGGGATCAACCTGGCCTATTTCTTTGTCGAGATCGCGGTGGCTCTGCAGATCGGCTCGGTGTCGCTGTTCGCAGACTCCGTGGACTTCCTGGAGGACACCGCAGTCAATGTGCTGATCGCGCTGGCCCTGGGCCTACCCCTGTCCAGGCGCGCCAAGGCAGGCAGAGTGATGGCGCTCATCATTCTGGCTCCCGCTGTCGCGGCCATCGTGACCGCGGTCCAGAAGTTCCAGAACCCGGTGCCACCAGAGGTGGTCTCCCTGGTGGCCACCGCCGGGGGAGCGATCGTCGTCAACGCTGCCTGTGCGCTGATCCTGCAGCGCATCCGCCACGCGGGCGGGTCCATGACCGCTGCTGCGTTCCTGGCGGCTCGCAACGACGTTGCTGCCAATGCCGCCATCATCCTGATGGGACTGCTCACCTGGGCCACCCGCAGCGGCTGGCCGGACATCATGTTGGGGCTGGTGATCATCGCACTCAACACCAGCGCTGCCAAGGAGGTTTGGGAGCTGGCCGGCGCTGAAGAGCTGGCCGCCCGGGCGCTTTCCGGTGAAGAGATCGACGACGACTGACCGCTCAGTCGTCCGTCGTTTCGGGGGAGTCGTCTGGGCGGTCCGTTTCCTGCTGGTACGAGGGGAAGGACGATGTGCCCCAGACCCCGGAGGCCTTCTCTTCCGGCATGAGCTCCACATTGGATGCCCGGGGCTTGGTCGCGTCGGCGTTCGCCAAGGCAGCTCTCGCCTGCTCCATGGACAAACCGGTGAGCTGCAGCACGTCGACCGCCACTGCCCGCATCAGCGAAACCAAGGCAGCGGTTCGCCAGTCCTCGCCCTGTGACAGCTCCAACGGAGCCAACCTGGCGGCGATCCGCAGGGCAAGCCCTCGGCCCTCCTCTGGTTTGCGCCAGCGTGTCACGTCATCGGCGATCGAACGCACTGCATGGCTGAGGTCGGCGCAGCTGGCGGCCACTTCGGGCTGCGCACCGGTTTCGATGAGCATGCCGCGGGTCTGGCGACCGAGCATGAAGACGCTGGTCTGCATGCGGCCGGCGAGCTGCAGCAGTCTGTCCAGCTCAGCCAGCGTGGCCCGGTCCCTGGTGAAGGTGGGGTTCACCGATGCCACCTGCATGGCGGAGTCAAGGGCCTTGCGTCCCTCCACCAGTTCGCTGCGCAAGACAGTCAGTCGACTGAAGGCCTCCCGCACCGGCTGCAGATCCGCCGCAGCCATCGCATGCGACAGGCTCAGCAACACCTTGGCCGACTCGTGCAGAGCCGACGCAACATAGCGTCGGGGCCGGGTCAGGATGTTGCCGGGTAGAACCAAAGACACCAGGAAGGCCACCATCACCCCGACCAGGGCATCCAGCCAGCGCGTCTGGGGGGTGGAGGTGGCGGCGGAGCCCGCGAGGATCATGCTGCCGACCACCATGGCGTTGATCGCGAGCTGGAAGGTGAGCAGATCCGCCGCGTCGATGAGCCGGCCGATCAGCGGAGTGACCAGCATCAACACCAGCACCTGCCACCAGCCGAAACCGAAGGCGTTGCCGAACCACTCGCCGATCAGCACCCCGAAGGTGGCGCCCAGGCCAACCTCCAGTACCTTGCGCGGCTCACGGTTGCGGCTGAAGCCCAGGCACAGGAAGGTGGCGATCGGGGCGAATACCGGAGTGGGCTGGTGCAGCAGGTAGAAGCAGATGACCCAGGAGAGCGTGGCGGCCAACGCGGTCAACGTGTTGGGTGCTGCAGCGCCCTTGACCCGTGTCCAACCGACCCTGATCTCGGCCGACAGCCGAGCCATCCAATTGCCGAGCGTGAACTCCTCGTCACTGACTCCCAGCAAATGCTCAACTCGGCTCCGCAGCTGCCCCTTCACGTCCACCCCCCAGGAAGCTGTGTCGCGGTGCCGCGAGTCACTCCCCGAACCAGGCTGCGACCTGCTTCTTGAAGGCCTGCTCGAACTCGCGCAGTGCATGGTGGTCCTTGATCCAGCCGGTGAACGAGCCACCTGTCAGGGCATCCAGCTCGGCAAGGCACTGCTGCGGAGCTGTGACCGCGCGCAGCAACATCGCCTCAGCTTGGGCCTGTGTGTCGTAGAGGAAGGGGTAGCCGGCCGGCACCAGCTCCCTGGCCCACGCCAGATCTGGCAGGATGCCGATGGCTCCTGCCAGCATCGCCTCCACGTACTCCAGGCCGTAGGACTCCTCGGACGCGGTGGCGACGAACGCCGTCGTCTTGGCCAGGTCGGCCCAGTAGTCGGCCTTCTGCTGGCGCAGCGGGCTGACGGTGGACCAGCGTTGGGTGCCGAGCTTCATGGCAAACGGTGTCACCAGGCTTGATTGGGCAAGCCGGGCCACGACCTCGATCGGCGTCTTCTTCTGGACGTTGGACACGATGTCGTAGAACAGCTCCGGGCGCTTGCGCTCAACGGCGGACACTGCCGGATAAAGCACGATGGGGATGTGGGTGGCCTTGCGCTCCTGAAGCCGTTCGACGCGCACTCCCAGGTCGGCCCAGCCGATCCGGAGCCGTTCGGTGAGCCGCTGGGGCATCCAGCGTACGGCCACCTCCGCAACCTCGGCCGCGGTGCGTTCGCCTGAGCAGAAGGTCGGGAAGAAGCAGTATGCAAGCGCCATGGCGGCGAAGTTCACCGGGTGGTGGTAGCTGGACGGGTTGATCCACTGAAAGTTGAGGATCCTGGGCTCGGCGCCGTCGCGGTGCAGGCGTTGGAAGATCCCGACGGTGTCGAGGATGTCGATGTTGATCACCAGGGTGTCCAGCGGATCGATGTCATCCAGCAGCACCATGTCAAAGCCATCGCAGGCCCGCCGCTGGGACCCGAGCAGGACCGCCCCCGGGTACATGTCGAGCAGGCGACTGGCGATGGTGGCTTGGCCGCTCGAGGCGATCAGACGGCCGTCTGCATCCACCACGGGCTGTGCTTGGAGGGCACCGAACTTGACCGCATACTTCATTGCTTGCACTCCCACTGATTCGACTCGCACGCACCCCGTGCCTCGAGGGTCATCCCCAAGCACATACTCCCACGTGGACGGCCCGTGCCGGCTTGCGACCAGCTGGTGGGGCCGGCGGTTGCGGGTGACTTGGCACACTGGAGACATGACAACTCGCAGCCCACAAGTGATCGGCAGTCGCTCCGGGGCAATGGAGCGTCCCAAGACGGCGGCCGTCTCCATGCTGGTGGCGCTGGCCGTCCTGTGGGTGCTGGAGGTGCTGGACCAGTTGGCGTTCAACCAGCTGGACCGGCTGGCGATCCGGCCGCGTCAGCTGGACTCGCTGCCCAACATCTTCACTGCGCCGCTGCTGCATTTCGGATTCACCCATCTGATCGCCAACTCCCTGCCGTTCCTGGTGCTGGGCTTCCTGGTGCTGGTGTCCGGCAGACGGCAGTTCTGGGGCGCAACCCTGATCATCGTTGTCACGTCGGGTGCCGTCGTCTGGTTGTTCAGTCCACCCGGTACCATCACGGCCGGCGCCTCGGGTCTGATCTTCGGTTGGCTGACCTACCTGTTGCTGCGCGGGGTGTTCAACCGCAACCTCACCCAGATCGTGGAAGCGGTGCTGATCTTCCTGATCTACGGGTCGATCCTGTGGGGGGTGCTGCCCACTCAGGCCGGTGTCTCGTGGCAAGGTCACTTCGGCGGTGCGCTGGGCGGGATCGTCGCGGCCGTGAAACTGGCCCGGCCCAAGCGCTGACTGCCAGCCAGCCTCACCTGGGGCTCAACAGATACGGGGGAGTTGCTCACCCATGGGCATGGACACCACTCGCGTGCCGCCCAATGCTGTGCGGGCGGCCACGACGCCGGGATGTTCGGCCACGCAACGCCCGACCACCACGGCCCCAGCACCCTCGGGACGGGTACGCATGGCTGCCAACACCAGGTCTGCTTCGTCGGCGGGGACGAAGGCCACCAGCTTCCCCTCGTTGGCGACGTAGAGCGGATCGAGGCCCAGGAACCCGCAGGCACTGCGAACAGCTTCCGGTACCGGCAGGGACTGGTCGTCCAGCACCATGCCGACCTGAGCGGTGGCAGCGATCTCGTTCAACACCGCGGCCACCCCGCCTCGAGTGGCGTCACGCAGCGCGTGCACATCCGCACCGGTCGCCAGCATCGCCGCAACGAGGCCGTTCAGAGGTGCGCAGTCACTGACCACGTCGGTGCCGAACTCCAGCCCTTCCCGGGTGCTCAGCACAGCCACCCCGTGCACACCGATGTCTCCCGAAATGATCACGGCGTCACCGGGGCGTACCCGCGATGGGCGCAGATCAACCGCATCAGGGATCAACCCGATTCCGGCGGTGTTGATGTAGACCCCGTCTCCAGCCCCCCGGCCGACCACCTTGGTGTCGCCGGTGACCAGCGCGACGCCGGCTGCCCTCGCCGCCTCGCCCAGGTCATGGGCCACCTGGTTGACGACGGCCAGCTCGGTGCCTTCCTCCAGGATGAACGCCGTTGACAGTGCCAGCGGCTGGGCGCCCATCATCGCCAGGTCGTTGACCGTGCCGTTGACTGCCAGGTGACCGATGGATCCGCCGGGGAAGAACATCGGGGAGACCACGTACGAGTCGGTGCTGAAGGCCAGTCGCTGGCCGCCCACCGACAGCACGGCCGCATCCGTCAGTTCGCCCTGCTGGGCGGGGCCGAAAGCTGGCAGGAACAGGTGCTCGACCAGTTCGTTGGACATCGCACCGCCGCCGCCATGACCCGTGACCACGACGGGGGAGTTCCGTAGCGGCAGCGGGCAGGTCCAGGAGTCCGGATCGATGGTTGCGTACTCGCCCTGCTCAGGCATTGGCGACTCCTGTCTCAAGGTGACGGTAGAGGTAATAGGCCGAGCAGGCGCCCTCGGACGACACCATGGTGGCGCCCAGCGGGGTGCGGGGCGTGCACTCGCGTCCGAAGGCCGGGCATTGGGGCGGATTGATCAGCCCCTGCAGCACGTCGCCGGCCCGGCACAAAGGCGACTCCTGGGTGCGGATGTCGGAGACCTGGAAACGGCGTTCGGCATCGAAGTCGGTGTACGCGGGTGAGAGCCGCCAACCGCTGCCGGGTATCAGGCCGATGCCCCGCCAGTTGCGGTCGGTGACCTCGAACACCTCGCCCAGCATGGCGATTGCGGCGGGGTTGCCCTCGTCCGGCACGGCTCGTTGATAGGCGTTCTCCACCTCGTGGCGCCCCGCTTCGAGCTGGACGACAACACGTCGCAGCCCTTCCAGCAGGTCGAGCGGTTCGAAACCGGTGATGACGATCGGCACCCGGTAGCGCTCCGCGAGCGGCTCGTAGTCGCGAGTGCCCATCACCGCGCAGACATGCCCGGCGCCCAGAAAGCCCTGCACCCGACAGGCCGGCGACTCCATGATCGCCGCGATGGCCGGGGGCACCAGCACCTGGGAGACCAGCATCGAGAAGTTCTCAACACCCTGTTGCCTGGCCAGATGGACAGCCATGGCATTGGCGGGGGCCGTGGTTTCGAAACCGATGGCGAAGAACACCACCTGCTTGTCAGGCTGGTGTCTGGCGAGCTCCAGAGCGTCGAGCGGGGAGTACACCACCCGGATGTCGCCGCCAGCGCTCCGCACCTGGAACAGGTCACGCCCGCTGCCCGGCACCCGCAGCATGTCGCCGTAGGAGCAGAAGATGACCTCGGGACGCGAGGCGATCGCCAGCGCCCGGTCGATTGCCTCCAGCGGGGTCACACAAACCGGGCAGCCCGGGCCGTGGATCATCTCAACCTGGTCGGCCAACAGCTGGTCGATACCGTGCCGGATCAGCGAGTGTGTCTGGCCCCCGCAGACTTCCATGATCGCCCAGCGCTGGGTTGCCGTCGACTTGATCTGCTCGATCAGGTTGTGCGCCAGCCGCGAGTTGCCGAACTCGTCAAGGTACTTCATCTGATTCCAGCGCCTTTCCGGGTGTTTGCTGCGACGGAGGCCACCATCACCTGGCCCAGTGCGAGCCCGCCGTCGTTGGCCGGCAGCCGGTTGGGTGCCAGCACGGTGAACCCGCGTGAGCGTAGCCCACGCAGCGAAGCGGACAGCAGGACGACGTTCTGGAAGGTGCCGCCGCTCAGGGCCACGGTGTCCAGCCCGGTCTGGCTGCGAACCTCGTCGGCCAGCTCGCAAACCAGATCCGCGAGCCCGCCGTGGAAGCGACGCGAGATGGTGGCTCGGTCGACGCCGGCCCGCAGGTCGGACACGACGGCGCCCAACAGGGGAGCGGCGTCAAAAGTGCTGGGGTCGTCGAGGCTGAAGCGGTACCGACCAGGCTCGGCCGCCACGTCGGCGCCTCGCGCCAACGACTCGAACTCCATCGCCGCCTGCGCCTCGAAATCGACACACTGGCGCACACCAGCCAGTGCAGCGACTGCATCGAACAGCCGTCCCATGCTCGAGGTCGGCACCACGCCCAGGCCGCTGGCGAGCTGATGGGCCAGCACTCGGCGTTCGGTGGACGGGCAGGCGGTGACGCAAGGCAGGTCGTCGGCCCAGCCGATGCCGGCCGCTCGCAGGTGCGCCAAGGCCATCCGGTACGGCCGAAGCACGCTGGCGTCACCACCGGCGAGTCCGACGTAGCTGAGGTGCCGGTGCCGACGGAACCCTGCGTAGTCGGCGATGAGCAGTTCACCACCCCAAACGGCCTTGTCGGTACCGTATCCGGTGCCATCGAAGGCGAAACCGATCACCGGCCTCGTCCCGTCGAGCTGGTGCTCGGCCATGACGGCCGCCAGATGGGCGTGGTGATGCTGCACCTGGATGACCGAACGGCCGGCAGCGTGGCGGTGGGCCCACTGACTGGAGCGATAGTCGGGGTGGGCGTCGCAGGCGATCAGCTCGGGCGTGATCCCCGAGATCAGCTCGAGGTGCTGGATGCTGGCGCCGAACGCATCGATGGTTGCGAGGTCGTCCATGTCGCCGATGTGCTGACTCAGCCAGGCCGTGTCCCCCTCGGCCAGGCAACAGGTGTTCTTGAGATCACCACCGGTGGCCAGGATTGGGCGGATCTCGTGCGGCAACAGCACGGGCAGCGGCGCGTAGCCCCGGGAGCGTCTGATGGCCACCTCGGCGGCATCGACGCGTCGGACCACCGAATCGTCGCAAGGCACGTCGATCCTTCGATCGTGGGTCAACCAGGCGTCCGCCAGCCCGGTCAACCGCTGCAGCGCGTCCGCGTCGGTGTAGGCGATCGGCTCGCCGCCCAGGTTGCCGGAAGTCAGCACCAGCGACTGTGGGCCGGGTGCATCCCCGGCCAAGCCGAACAGCAGGGTGTGCAGCGGCGAGTATGGCAGCATCAAGCCAAGATCGGGGCTGCCTGGCGCCACCGCCGTGGCTACCGGGGCATCCGGACGTCTTTGCAGCAGCAGGATCGGCCGCTGGCTGCCCAACAGCGTGGCCGATTCGGTGTCGTCGATGTGGGCCAACCGATGGGCGGTTGGCAGGTCGGCAGCCATCACTGCGAAGGGCTTGTCACCGCGACGTTTGCGTTCGCGCAGAATTGCCACGGCCCGTTCGTTGCCGGCATCGCAGGCCAGGTGGTAGCCACCGATGCCCTTGACGGCGACGACCAGGCCGGCTTGCAGCGCGCTGCGAGCTTTCCGCAAGGCTTCTTCGCCAAGAGCATCCGGCTTCCCGGACTGGACGTAGCGCAGCGTGGGCCCGCAGTCGTGGCAGGCAACCGTCTGGGCGTGGAACCGTCTGTTGGCGGGGTCGTCGTACTCGAGGCGGCACGCGGGGCACATCGGGAAGTCGACCATGGTGGTGGTGTGCCGGTCGTAGGGCAGTGCGTCGATGATCGTGAAGCGGGGGCCGCAGTTGGTGCAGCTGATGAAGGGGTGGCGATGTCGGCGGTCTGACGGGTCGGCCAGCTCCGCCAGGCAGTCGTGGCAGGTGGCCATGTCAGGTGCGGTGAAGGTGCGCGCCACCTGACCGTGCCTGGAAGCGACGATGGTGAAGCCCGAGCGTCCGGTGGCTGGAATCGGCTGGCTCCTGACCTGGATCACCACCGCCATGGGTGGCGGCTGGTCGCGTACCACGCGCTCCAGCTCGGCGACGGCGGCAGGGCTGCCCTCGGCTTCGATGATGACGCCCTCTGAGTCGTTGGAAACGCTGCCGGCCAGCCCCAGGCCGACCGCGCGGGTGTGCACGAACGGCCGGAACCCGACACCCTGAACGGCGCCGCGCACCCGGAGGCGACGGGCGACGTTGGTGGTCACGAAGCGGCGACCTCGCCGGCATGCGCGCGGACCCAGCCGTACCAGGCGTCCATACCCTCGCCGGTGGTGGCTGAGACAGTCAGCACCTCCAGGCCCGGCGTGACCGTACGGGCGTCGGCGACGCAGCGGTCGACGTCGAAGTCGACGTAGGGCAGCAGGTCGATCTTGTTGACGATCAGCAGATCGGCATCAGCGAACATCAGCGGGTACTTGAGTGGTTTGTCGGCGCCTTCGGTGACAGAGATCATCACAACCCTGGCGGCCTCGCCCAGGTCGAACAGCGCCGGGCAAACAAGGTTGCCGACGTTCTCGATGAAGAGCACCGCCCCAGACTCCGGGTCCAGTTTCTTCAGGGCGCCGGCCACCATCGTGGCGTCCAGGTGACAGCCCGCCCCAGTGTTGACCTGGACCACCGGCACGCCGGTTGCATGGATGCGGGTGGCGTCCAGCAGCGTCTCCTGGTCGCCTTCGATCACGGCCAGAGGCAACTCACCGGCAAGGTCCTGCAGAGTGCGCACCAGCAAGGTGGTCTTGCCCGACCCCGGGGAGCTCATCAGATTGAAGGCGGTGACCCGGCGTCCATCGAGCCATGCCCGGTTGAGCGCAGCGAGCTGGTCGTTCTGGGCCATCACATCGATCTCGAGGGTACGGGTGGACCCATGATGCTCGTGCTCATGATGGTGATGACCGGGCCCGTGCTCATGACCGGGCGCGTGCTCATGGGGGTGCACATGGTCATGGGCGGGTTGGTGTGGTGCCTCCAGCACTCCGGAAATCCGAACCGCTGATTCATCCGAGCAACCGCAAGTTGTGCACATGTCACATCACCTCAAAGGATTCGATGACGAGTTCTCGTCCCGACGTCACTGTCGCCCCCATGCTACCGCAGGCCGGACAGGCCCCAACCAAGGTGGAAAACGCGTAGTCAAGACCACATTGGCGGCAGATTCCGTGGGCAGGTGTCTCATCGATCTCCAATGTCGAGCCCTCCAGCGCGGTGCCTCTGGTGGCCAGCGGGTAACAGAACGACAGGGCGTCGGCCAGCACTCCGGAAAGCGCGCCCACCCGCACCCGGACGCTGGTCACGCGGTCGCGCCCGGCGCTGGCCGCGACGGTCTGCACGATTGACTGCGCAATGGTGAGTTCGTGCATGTCAGCCCGCCTCGCTGTCAGGATGGTCGTCCAGCCGAACGCGCAAGCCCATCTGCCCGGCAGGAGAGGTGGCGCACGGCAGACAGGGGTCGGCACTGCGAATCGCCAGCTCGAAGGCGGCCCGCAGCTCATCGGTCAGCGGCAGGTCGGCGCCAGGCCTGGCGTCGGTCAGAACCAGCCCGACAGCCGCTGCCGACAGCATCTGGGCAAGCCAGGGCTCATTCTGGGCGGTGGGTGTGGTGATGACGGCACGCGCCAGCGTCCCGGTCCCGTCGACGTGATACCGGTGCACGAGCAGACCGCGGGGGCCGTCCACCCAGCCGGTGCCCGACCGTGCTGCCACCCGGTCTGCTGCTGCGGGCGCCGCGACGGGACCTGCAACAGTGTGGGGGCCCCTGGCTAGTCCCTCGATCACCTCGACGCAGTGCAGGGCAATGATCGCGCGGGCAGCCTCGACGCCCTGGCCCTGCTGGACCCAGCGTGTCTGCGCGGCGCCGGCGCGGGGAGTCGAGACGGTGCCCACCAGCAGCTGTGCCTGGGGGCCGACCCGGTAGTGGCCCGTCGGCCCCAGCGCCACCAGGAAAGGACGGGACGCGGTCGCGCCGGGCCGCGATTCCGCCACGAGGGTCTCCCAGTGGTCGCTGGTTGCTTCGGCAAGCATCGTGCCGTCAGCAGAGACCACGCGAAGCCGAACACCGAGCAGATCCAGCTGCCCGGCCTCGCCGACGAGGGCCATACTGGGCCCGGAAAACCACGCCGTGGCCTCCGCCGGTGCATCCAGGGCCGTGTCCGCCAGCCGCTGCGCTGCAGCCAGGGCGGCGTCGGCGGCAACCAGCAGGGCTGCGCAGCCGGCCTCGTCGGCAGGGCCACTCACACCGCCCGGCACGGCACAGGCGGGAAACGGCCCCACGGCACCCGCAGCCCTCTGGGCGAGCTGGGCAAAGTCGCGGAGGACCATGGCCTCGCGGGCGTCGGACGACATGGCGCGGAAGGCGTGCGTGTCCAACACTGATCCGTAGTGCAGCAGTCTGCGCACGGCGCGAGCCGTCGGGGTCAGCTGCGTCGTTCCGAGCAGGGCCTCGAGGGCGCCAACCCCCGCCAGGTGGTGGCTGACCGGGCAGATACCGCACAGGTGCTCAACGATCCCGGGCACCTGGGCAACAGGCTGGCCGGACAGGAAATGCTCCACGCGGGGGAGTTGCTCGAGACTCAAACGGGCCTGGGCAGCGGCGTTTCCGCCGCGCACCAGCACCGTGGCGCCGGCGCCGTCAACGATCTGGTTGAGGCGGACCGTACGGGAGGCAGTCATGGGGCAGGGATCGGGGGAAGTGGACTGTCCACGCGACCGAAGCGCTTCAGACGGGTGGCCGGATCGTTCCAGTCGTCACGGGCGGCACCGGTCTCGTCAGCGGTGCGGGCGACGAAGTTCCAGGCCATCATCAGGGGCTCGCCGAGCGGGACGCCGCCCAGCAGCATGGCACGGGTTGCCACCGGCACGCCCAGAGCAAGCTCTTGCATCCCGGTGCCCAGATAGCCGAGATGGCCCGGGGTCAACAGCTGGCCACCGAGGTCGAGTGCACCCCGCAGCACCACCAAGGCGTACTCGAAATCAGGGCGTACTTCCAGGGTGGTGGCCTGGTGCAGATCGAGGTCGAGACCCACCAACTCGGTGTCGTGCCGGGCCGGGCTCGACGAGCCCAGCAGCTCACCGATCAGGACGCGGGCATGGCCACCGGCGAGGCTCACGTCGGGCAGCTGGGCATGATGTTCGAAGGCCGGCGGCCCGTGCCTGGTGTGCTCGGGCTGAGCCACCCACAGCTGGATGCCCTCCAGGCTTCCGGCGTAGCGGCCGGTGCGCTCTTCAGAGTGCGCCACTCCGTGACCAGCGGTCATCAGGTTGAGCTGGCCCGGCCTGATCACCTGCTCGGAGCCCAAGCTGTCGCGGTGCAACAGTTCGCCCTGCAACAGCCAGGTGACCGTGTGCAGCCCGATGTGCGGGTGCGGCGCGATGTCGACTCCGTGCTGCGCAGTGATCGCGACCGGCCCCATGTGGTCGGCAAAGCACCACGCCCCCACCGTTCGGTGGAGACGGCGGGGCAGTGCGCGCCGCACGGGCATGGTTCCGACGGTGGCTTCGCGGGCGGCGACGATGTCCAGCAGGGTCATGGATGCTCACTCAGAATTGGGAACGCCATCAGCGTAGGTGCCAACGCCAAGGTGGCGTCGTGCTCATCCAGCGTCGTTGGTCCGCACCTCGTCGATGCCGTCGCGAATGATCTGCTGCAGTTCGAGCAGGTCAGCCTCGTCTGGCACCCACTGGCGAGCAAGCTGGCCGAAGGGCATGTCCATGCCGCAACCAGCCAGGTCCTCGGCGATCAGGGAGATCGACTTCTCGGACCAGCCGTAACTGCCGAAGGGGATGCCGATCGCCTTGCGGCTCTTGGGCGTCAGCCCCTTGAGGTAGCAGAGGAAGGCGGCCACGGTGGGCATCATCTGTGTGTTGAGCGTCGGCGAGCCCACCGCGACGTAGCGGGCATCGAGGGTCTCGGTGATGATGTCGGAGACGTGGTTGACCTTGAGATCGAACAGGCGGGTTGGGATTCCCTCCTCGATGAAGGCCTCGGTGATGGCCAGGGCCATCTTCTCGGTGGAGTTCCACATCGAGTCGTAGACGACGATCGCGTACTCGTCGAGCTGGTCGCTCGACCAGCGACCGTAACGCTCCAGGATGGCGCCGGCGTGCCTGCGCCAGATCATGCCGTGGGCCGGTGCCAGCACCTCGGCGTCCAAGCCCGCCAGGGCATGCAGCGTCTTGACCACCTTCTTGCCGTAGGGCATCACGATGTTGGCGTAGTACTTCTTGGCCTCGGCGAGCACCTCGCCGAGGGGGACCTCGTGATCGAACCGCTTGCTGGAGGCGTAGTGCTGGCCGAAGATGTCCATCGAGAACAAGATCTTGTCGAGGTCGCTGTAGGTGACCATCGAGTCGGGCCAGTGCACCATGGGGGTGTGTACGAAGGTCAGGGTCCGGGCGCCGATGGAGAGCGTGTCACCTGACTGAACCGGCAGGAAAGCGAAACCATCGCCGTAATGGGCCTTCAGCCCGGCCAACCCCTTGGGGTCGGAGGTGACCAGCTTCGCGTTGGGGGCGGCTGCCAGCACTCGCGGCAGTGCGCTGGAGTGGTCCATCTCGACGTGGTTCGAGATCACGTACTCGATCCTTGAGGGATCGACCAGCTGCGAAACCCTGGTCAGCAGTTCGTCGACAAAAGGCGCCTTGACTGCGTCAATCAACGTGGGGTGCTCGTCAAGGATGAGGTAGGCGTTGTACGTGGACCCGCGGTCGGTCGTGTAGCCATGGAAATCGCGCTCGTTCCAGTCGACGGCCCCGACCCACCAGACATCAGGGGTGATTTGGACGGGAGACAGCATGTCGCTCCTAGGTTCGGGCGTCTTGAGAGTGACTCGTTCGAATCTGCTGGACACTCTGCCAGATGAGGCGTTCCGGTGTTTCCCGATGGCGCAGTTGTCTCGTCGCTGAACCGCTCGGTCTGCTGGCTCAGCCGCCGAGCCGAGCGTCTCGGAGGTGAGCCAGGAATGGGCTATCATGGCGTGGCCACAACACAGTCACCGACGCCTGTGGGGGTGTTGGTTTGTATACGGAGGAACTCATGAGCAGCGACCTGAAGCCAGTCATTGATCCCGACGAGTGCATTGCGTGTGAGGCGTGCGTCAATGTTTGTCCCACTGACGCCCTGGAAATGGTTGACGACGTCGCGGTCCTGACACGGCCCGAAGACTGTGAGGGTTGCGGCGACTGCGAGACGGAGTGCCCCAGCGGCGCCATCACCATGGCCTGACAGGCCAAAAAGTCACCAACGAGGTTCGAGCCGCAGGTCATGGCGCGCACGTCCTGACCGTTCAGCGGCAAGGCTGGTCAGCGCTTCGCGTGTCGGGGGAGATCTGTGGTGCAGCGGGTGGACGGCACGTCAAGTGCAGCACGCAATGACGTGCCGGACCGTTTCCGGGCAGCGATGCTGAACCCTGCTGTGCGCGCTGACATCAGGACCTTGGCTGATCTGGCGGTCATTTACTGCCGCGGTCACCACCGGGACCGTCCCCGCAAACCGTTGAGCAGTGACGCCGCGCTGCTCAACGTCTATGGCCGCACGGGACCGCTGCTGTGCGTCGAGTGCGCAGAGCATCAGCGTTACGGCGAGAGACGCAGGGCTTCTTGCCCCAAGGACCCGAAACCATTCTGTACCACCTGTGATATTCACTGCTACAAGCCCGACGAAGCCGAATGGCAGCGTCAGATGATGCGCTACAGCGGGCCACGGTCCGTCTTCCGCGGGCACGCCATCGACGGCTTGCGACATCTGGTGCAGCTACGCCGGGCCCGGCGGGACGCGAAAGAAGGATGACCATGCCACCAGTCGTTGCCGAATTGATCGCGCTTCTTTGCGACCCTGATCCGCAGCTGCGTTGTCGAGCCGCCGAGGGGATCAGTGAGCTGGGCAACGACGGGCTGCCTGCTCTGGACGCGCTGACCGAGGCTGTCGACGACCTTGATCCCGACGTGCGCATCGCGGCAGTGCGGGCTCTGGGTGCACTCGATCCGCGGGACGCCGAGATGGCGCTGGGGTGGGCGATGACCTCCGACGATCTGCGAGTCAGGCTGACGGCCCAGAGCCTGCTCGAGGGCTCAGCGGGTCAGCGCGGACCGGACGCGAAGGTGTGGCGCGACCCGTCGTTGAGCCGCGACGAGTGAGCTCCTGGGCCGCCCCTCGGGAATGCAAACGCCGCGGGTAGCGTTGTGCCCACAAAGACTTCGGAAGGCTGTACATGCAGAGCACCAACCCAATCCTGACAAAGGGCTTCAACGCCGCTCCCGCGGGCAACGCGGCCTATCAGGGCCAGTATCGACCGGACTTCGCGCCGCCGGCCCAACCGAACGGCTACGTGCCCCCGTCGGGCGGTGCCCATCTGCAGGGGCAACAGTCGTATCAGCAGCAGGCCCCCCAGCGCGTGATGACTCTGGACGATGTGGTCATCAAGGCGGCGATCACCATGAGCGTCCTGGTGGCGGCTGCGGTGGTCACGATGTTGTTCCTGCCCATCAATCTGATTCGGCCAGTTGCCGTCGTCACCGGTCTGGGCACGTTCGTGCCGGTGTTGCTGGTGACCCTGCGACGTCGCGTCAATCCTGCCTTTGTGCTTGCGTACTCGGTGATCGAGGGGGTCTTCATCGGCGCCCTCAGCCTCTTGTTCGAGAGGTTGTTCCCGGGCATCGTCGCGCAAGCCGCCCTGGCCACCTTCGTGACGGCCGGAGTGACGCTGTTCGCCTACAAGTTCTTCAACATTCGGGTGACCGCCAGGTTCCGCAAGATGGTGCTGATCGGCACGGCGGCATTTGCCGCTGTCATGCTGTTGAACTTCATCCTCGCCATGTTCGGCGCTGACACCGGCCTGCGCGACATCGGCCCGGGTGCCGGGATGTTGTCCATCGTCGCGTCTGTTGTCGGTGTCTCTCTGGCGGTCATCAACCTGGTGCTCGACTTCGACTACATCGAACAGGGTGTCGCGCAGCGCGCCTCGGAGGACGAGTCGTGGCGGGCTGCCTTCGGTCTGGTGGTGACCATGGTGTGGCTCTACACCGAGTTGCTGCGGATCCTGTCCTACTTCCGGCAGAACTGACCCCGTTCAGACCCCGTCTGTGCAGCAGGCCCGCCCCCCGAACCCGGGTGGCGGGCCTGCTGTCTGTCGTTCGACAGACTCGCGCTATGATCCGCTGGGATGGGGAGGTCCAGAGGTGACGTTGCGCAAGATCGGTTTTGACCGGGAGAAGTACCTGGCGTTGCAGTCCGAGCAGATCAATGCCCGACGTGAGACCTTCGGCGGCAAGCTCTATCTGGAGTTGGGCGGCAAGCTCTTCGACGACATGCACGCTTCCCGCGTGTTGCCCGGGTTCACTCCGGACAACAAGATCCTGATGCTTGAAAAGCTCATGGACGAGCTTGAGATAGTCATGGTGGTCAGCGCCCGCGATCTGGCCAGCAACAAGGTTCGCGCCGATCTGGGCATTCCCTATGACGCGGACGTGCTTCGACTGATTGATGGTTTCCGTGAATACGGGCTCTACGTGGGAAGTGTCGTCATCTCGCACGTGACCGAGGACAATCGCCCGGCCAGAGCCTTCAAGCGCAAACTGGAACGCCTGGGGCTCAAGGTCTATCGGCACTATCCGATCAAGGGTTACCCGCATGATGTACCACTGATCGTCAGTGACAACGGCTATGGCAGGAACGAGTACGTCGAAACGACCCGAAATCTGGTCGTCGTGACGGCTCCCGGGCCGGGCAGCGGCAAGATGGCCACCTGTCTGTCGCAGCTGTACCACGATCACAAGCGTGGCATCACGGCCGGGTACGCCAAGTTCGAGACCTTCCCGGTCTGGAACTTGTCGCTGAATCACCCGGTCAACATCGCCTACGAGGCCGCCACCGCAGATCTGGACGACGTCAACATCATCGACCCGTTCCATCTTGCGGCTTACGGCGAGCAAGTGGTCAATTACAACCGTGACGTCGAGATCTTCCCGGTGCTGAACCTCCTGTTCGAGCGGGTGGTTGGGTTCTCGCCGTACAAGTCGCCCACCGACATGGGCGTGAACATGGTCGGCTTCTGCATCAGCGACGACGAGGTGTGCCGCGAGGCGTCCAAACAGGAGGTCATCCGCCGGTACTACAAGGCGCTGGTTCACGAGAAGCGCGACGAACTGGAGCCGACCGTGTCGGACCGCGTCGCGGTTCTGATGAGCAAGATCGGCATCACCAAGGAGGACCGGCCGGTCGTCACGCCGGCACTGAACCTGGCAAGGAAGACCAGGGCCCCGGCGTCGGCCATGGAGTTGCCTGACGGCCGGATCGTCACGGGCAAGACTTCGGCACTGTTCGGGTGCAGTTCCGCCATGTTGCTGGACGCGCTGAAGGCGTTTGCCGGCATCGACGACGAGGTCAAGCTGTTGGCTCCCGAGTCGATCGAGCCGATCCAGACCCTCAAGACGCAGCATCTGGGCAGCCAGAACCCACGCCTGCACACCGACGAGGTCCTGATCGCTCTGTCGGTGAGCGCCAACTCCGATGCGAACGCCCGGCGGGCGCTCGCCCAGTTGCAGAACCTGCGGGGGTGCGACGTGCACACCACCACGATCCTGGGGCCGGTCGACGAGCGCATCTTCCGTGAGCTGGGGGTTCAGGTGACCAGCGAACCGTTGTTCCAGACCAAGAAGCTGTATCGCAAGGCCTGACCGAGTGCGGTTCAGCTGGGCGTGACTTCGTCGGTGAGCGCCGCCAGCACCGCCCGGATCGCTGGGCTTGCGCTCGCGCTGATCCGCCAGACCGCGTCCACACTCCGCATCGGGGCCGGATCAACGGGGATGCTGCGCAAGGTGTCACCCAGGGGCGGTCGGGCCAGCCGGGGGATGAGCGCCACCACGTCACCGAGCGCCACCAGTGCCAATTGTGTCGAGAAGTCGTCGATGCGGTGGCGAACGTTGACCTCCTGGGCCTGGTCGGAAAGCAACCGTTGGAACCACAGGTTGCAGACGGTGCCCGGTGGGCTGGTGACCCACACCTGGTCGATGAGCTCGGCACTGGTGAGCGAGCGCTGGTCAGCCAGCGGATGATCCTGCTGCACGACCACATCCCCGACGTCGGTGTGCACGTGTTGCAGCTGCAGGCTCGCAGGGATGGGCGTCGGTATGCCGTCTGCGTCATGGATCAGCGCCAGGTCAGCTGTTCCGACCGCGACGCTGTGCACGGCCTGCACGGGGTCCTGCTCATCAATCGTCAGGATGAGATCCGGGTAGCGCTTCAGAGGGCCCCGTAACGCTGGGGTGAGCAACCCGCGGATGGCGGTGGAGAAGGCTGCCACTCGGAGCACGCCGGTGGGCGCGCCGCCACGTTGACGGGCGGCAGCCGCCACCTTTTCCAGGGACTCGAAGACACTGGGCGCCTCGGCAACCAGAGCTTCGCCCGCCGGGGTGAGAACCAACCCCCGACCTGCCTTGCCGACCAGCGGCACCCCTACTTGGGCCTCCAATCGCTTGATCTGCTGGGAGACCGCAGAAGGCGTGAAGCCAAGCTCTGCGGCCACCCGCGCGACAGTCCCGGAGGCAGCCAGGGCAGTGAGCGCCCGCAGTGCGTTTGGGTCAATCATGAAGTCAGACTACCGAGTATTCAAACTAAACAATTGCTGGATTGTACGATCATCGTGAGGGAAGGTGGGACCATGACACAGAACTCCGCCCTTTTCGGGTCCACGCTGGTTGCCATGGTGAGCCCGATGAACCCAGACGGCTCCCTGGCTCTCGATGACGCCCGTACCCTCGCCGATCACCTGATCTCCTCCGGGTGCGACGGGATCGTGGTGAACGGCACCACGGGCGAATCGGCGACCCTCACGCGTGACGAGAGCCTGTTGATGGTGCAAACGGTTGCCGAGCACGTCAAGGGCCGGGCGAAGGTGGTCGCGGGTGTCGGTTCGAACGACACCGCCCACGTGATCGGGATGGCCAAGGGTGCAGCCGAGGCCGGCGCTGACGCCTTGCTGTTGGTGTCGCCGTACTACAACAAGCCGACGCAACGGGGCCTGATCGCTCACACTCGCAAGGTCGCCGACACCACGGACCTGCCCGTCATGCTCTACGACATTCCCGGACGCACCGGCATCCCGTACGCCACGTCGACGCTGCTGGAGCTCGCCGAGCACCCCAACATTCGGGCCGTCAAGGATGCCAAGGGCGACCAGTGGGAAGCTACCAAGGTGATGGCCGAGACCGATCTGGCCTTCTACTGTGGCTCCGACGAGGTGAACCTGCCCTACCTGGCGCTCGGGGGAGCGGGCGTGGTCAGCGTTGTCGGTCACGTCGCGGCCTCGCACTACGCAGCGATGGGTCAAGCCGTGCGCTCGGGCGATCTCGCGCTGGCGAATGCAATTCACCGCGCCTTGGTGCCCATCACCGAGGTGGTCATGCGTACCAGCCAGGGGGCGATCATGGCCAAAGCCGCAATGGTCGAGCTCGGCATCATCCAGAACGCGACGGTTCGGCTGCCGTACGTGGAGTCGCTGCCCGAGGAACTGGACAGGCTGCGAGCTGCGCTCGCGGTCACCCCAGCGGTGGCTGACATCCACGCCTGACGCCAGGGGTGCGCTGGGTAGGCTCGGCACATGACCGACGCGTCGCTCCTGCACTTCGACGACTCCTACGCCCGCGCGGTTCCAGACCTGTCGGTGCCTTGGCAGGCGGTGGGCTTCCCGGCGCCAGCCATGCAGGCGCTCAACGAAGATGTGGCCCGAGAGTTGGGAGTCGACCCGGCAGCACTGCAGAGCCCGGAGGGAGTCGCGCTGCTGGTCGGTCAGACTCCCGATGGAGTTGCACCTGTGGCGCAGGCCTATGCAGGGCATCAGTTCGGCAGCTACTCGCCGCTGTTGGGGGATGGCCGGGCGCTGCTGCTGGGTGAGGTGATCGACGTGCACGGCCGTCGTCGTGATCTGCAGCTGAAAGGGTCGGGGCCCACTCCGTTCGCTCGCGGTGCCGACGGCAAGGCGGTGCTGGGTCCGATGCTGCGCGAGTACCTCGTCGGCGAGTCCCTGCACAGGCTCGGCATCCCCAGCACGCGAGCCCTTGCCGTGCTCACGACGGGGGAGCGAGTGGTGCGCGACGGGCTTGCGGTTCCCGGTGCCGTGCTGTGCCGAGTGGCCGCCAGTCACCTGCGCGTCGGCACTTTCCAGTTGGCTGCCCGGATGGAGCGGCCCGTGCTGCGCTCGCTGGCTGACTACGCGATCGACCGGCACTACCCCGCGAGCCGCGACGCCGGCAACCCCTACCTCGACCTGTTCGCGCAGGTGGCTGACGCTCAGGCCCGGCTGATTGTGCAGTGGATGCTGGTCGGTTTCGTGCATGGCGTGATGAACACCGACAACATGACGATCTCGGGGGAGTCGATCGATTTCGGGCCTTGCGCATTCATGGACGCCTTCGACCCCGCGACGGTGTTCAGCTCCATCGACCAGGGCGGCCGTTATGCGTACGGCAACCAGCCTGCGATCGCCCAGTGGAATCTGGCTCGCCTGGCGGAGACCTTGTTGCCGTTGATCGACGACAACGCAGGAGCCGCCGTCGAGAAGGCAACTGAAGTTCTCAACTCGTTCGCCCAACGCTACGAAGTCCTGATGGACCAGGGGCTGGCCGCCAAACTGGGCCTGACCCGTCCCGACCGGGTGCTGGCAGCGGATCTGCTGGCGCTGTTGCAACGGCAGCAGATTGATCACACCCGATTCTTTCGGGCGCTCGCCGCCGGCACTGCCGTCGATCTGTTCGTCGACCGGGCGTCTTTCCAGGCGTGGCAGGCCCGCTGGGAAGCGCAGCTGCCGGATGCACCAGCGCGGGTGGCCTCCGCGATGAACCAGGTGAATCCGGTCTACATCCCGCGCAACCACCGCGTCGAGCAGGCCCTGGCCTCGGCCCACGACGGCGACCTGGGCCCCTTCTGGAGGCTCGTCGAGGCAATCTCCCGGCCCTTCGAGGAGCGCGCTGGTCTGGAGGATCTGACCGGCCCAGCACCCGCCGGGTGCCCGCGTCATGTCACGTACTGCGGCACCTGACGTCCGCTCGCTGGCTCTAACTGAACTGCCCGGACGGGGGAGTGCCACTGCGCAGCGGCACGAAGCGGAACCGGTCGCCGGTGGTGCGGCGGTGCACGTTCCCGTCGAGGTCCTTGTCGACCACCCACATCTCGCAGCTGGCCGGCGTCACCAGACGTCCGCCCGGCCGCAGCTGCGCCACCAGCTCCTCCGGGACGCGTCCGCCGTCGGCCGACACCAGGATGCGGTCGAAACCGCCAGCATTGGGCAGACCCAACACGTTCGGGTGCGACAGCTCGACCCTCGCCCACGGCCACCTCGACCCAAGATCGGCCTGGCTCCGACTCACCAGAGCGGGCACGATCTCGACGCCGGTCACGGACCCCGTCGGGCCCACCAGATGCGCCAGCAATGCGGTCGTCCAGCCGGAGCCGCTGCCCACATCCAGCACCCGATCACCCGGCTGCGGGTCGAGGAGCCGCAACATGTAGGCGACAGTCCAGGGCTGGCTGCAGGTGGAGCCGTACCCGATGTCCAGAGCCCGGTCCTCGTCCGCCAGGCGGCGCATCGCGTCGGGCAGGAAATCACGCCGAGGGACGGCGGCCAGCGCCTCCGAAATGCGGTCCGTCATGATGCTGTGGAGTCGGTCAGGCCAGGGGCCAGAACAAGTCGGTGCGCATCTGGGCCGAGTCTGTTTCCGGGCCGGTGAGGTAGACCTCCCACATCCCAACGGCGGGCAGGCGGCCCTGCGCCGCTATCCACTGCGCCAGCTGACCGTAGGCAGCGCCCAGACCCTCGTACGAACCGACGTAGGTGGCGTGCGCCACCTCCCCAGCGGGGAGTTCGCTGGCCACAACCTCACCCTCGGGCGTGACGGGCCGGTCCGTCACCATACCGACCTCGACGTCGATCGTGTCGGTCGGCATGCTGGGGTAGTAGCTGAAGGGAGCCCCGGCAGGAGCTATCCCCTGTTTGGCGAGGGCCTCGGCCACCGAACAGAAGGCCCGTTCGAAGAAACTTCCGATCTCCGCCATCTTCACGGTGCCGGCCACAACCGCGGTGGTCTGGGAATCGAGGGTGATGATCTCGGGGTTCTCAAGGGCCATGGGCTGGTTGTTCATGCTGTCCTCCTGGTTGCCGCCTGATTCACGGGCACACCACGAACGCTACTCCGCCCCGGCCAGCAGACTCACGATTACTCTGGCAGCAGCCAACCCCGGGGGATTGCCATGACCAACACCTTGACCCTTGTCCCGGCATTGACGGGGCCCCTGCTCAACACGGCGGCCAGCCACCAGTTCAACTCCACGTTGACCTATGACGAACCACTCGACCTGTCCGCCTTCGGGTTCGTCGAGCAGGAGTTCTTCGTCACCGGGACTGCAGCTGTCTATGACGACGGCTTGAGCGTGCTGCGCGAGGTGCCGTACACGAACCGGCTGATCGTGCGCCGCCCGGACACCGCGCAACCCTCGGGCGTGGTGTTCGTCGAAATCCTCAACCCGAGCAACGGCTACGACGCCGAGGGCATGTGGCGTCGCGCCTGGGACTACTTCCTGGCCCACGGGCACACCTACGTGGCGTTCAGCGCCAAGCCCGTCACCATCGACTCGTTGAAGATCTTTGATCCGCAGCGGTACCTGCCGTTGTCGTGGGATCTTGAGCCCACGAACGCCCATGTCCCCGTGGACGCTGATTTCAACGCCTACGGCGTGGTGGACGGCTGTGAAGAGGGCATCGTCTGGGACATCATCACCCAGGTGGGCAACCTGCTTGCGGATCCATCCGGGTCGCACATCCTCGGGGGCCTGGAGCCCAGCGCCACGGTGCTGATGGGCCAGTCGCAGTCCGGTCACACCCTCAACACCTGGCTACGCCACTTCCATCCGCTGGCCCCTGGGTTGTGGGACGGGTTCATCGTGAGCGTCGCGTCCGGCCTCGAGCGCCCACTTCGCCAGGAGCCGGTCAACACGAAGGGGTTCTATGCCGTGCAGGCGATGGTCGAAGCCCCGCCGGTGAGCGTGCCCACCATGATGATCACCGCCGAGGGCGACGTGCGTCTGGTCAGCAACGGCTTCGGCCTCCTGACGGTGGCGACCAGGGGCCTGGGGGACGGCGAGCTGCGCCGGCACTGGCATGTCGCGGGTGCCAGCCACACGGAGCTCAGCTCGCCGGTGATGCCGGGCAACCCGGAAATTGTTCGTGCCGGGCGCAAGCCGCGTGCCATGACATCGGAGACCTTGGCCACCGGCAGCATCTTCCCGACCCAGGTGGCCGTCACCGCGGCGCTGGATGCCGTGGTCACATGGGCCATCAGCGGCCAGCCTGCCGCGCAGTCAGTCTGGTTCGAGCTCGACGATGAGGGCCAGGTTGCCCGCGACAGCGACGGGAACTCCCTCGGTGGCTTGCGCTACGGACTGATCGTCTGCCCGGTCGCGACGTTCGACGGATCACCAACCGGTGGCACCCTTGGCACCATCGAGTGCTTTGATGCCGGGCGTGTGCTGGGGGAGTGGCCGACCCTGGCTTCCTACCTGGACTCGGTGGCGGCCGTCGACCGCGACCTCCAGGCTCGTGGTTACCTGAACGATCTTGGTTTCACCCAGTTGCAGGAAGTCGCCCGACAGCTGTGGACCCGTGCCACCGGCCGTGCGCAGTAGCGGGTGGACGGCCGGTTGACCGGGGCCAATCAGGATGCGGTCCCCGCTGGCTCGCCGGCCCTGAACACGCGAGGATGAGCCAGTGATCACCGCAATGGTTTACCTCAAGGTCAGGAAGGGCGCCCTGAGCCGGGTCGCCTCCGAACTCAGCGCGATCGAAGAGGTCGTCGAGGTCTACTCGATCACCGGCGCCTACGACCTGCTCGCCCACGTGCAGGTGCACGAGTACGACAACCTCTCCGACGTCGTGAACGACGGAATCGCCGGCATGCCAGGCGTCAAGGGCACACGCACGGTGACCGCGTTCAAGCAGTTCAAGTTCCGCCGCCTGGATCATGGCGCTCCGGCACTGTCCACCGCGATCGGTGCTCCGGACGACGTGGTGACTGAGGAGTTGACTCTCGGGCGTGCTGCCATTTCTCCGATCCTGGCCAAGCTGGCGGACAACTTCAATCTCGATCGTTCCGAGATCTTCTCCGTCATCGGGGCCATCAACGCAGGCGAACTGTCCGACGTGCAGATCGCTGGGTTCCTGGTCGGGCTGACCACCAAGGGCCCCACCGTGCCGGAGGTTGCCGCCATCGCCGAGGCGATGCGTCGGGTGGCCGTGCCGTTCCCCGTCAAGGTGACCGGCGAGATGACCGACACCTGCGGCACCGGAGGCGGGTTGACCACGTTCAACGTCAGCTCCGCCAATGCGATCCTGGCCGCAGCGGGCGGGGTCAAGGTCGCCAAGCACGGCAGCCGTTCGATCTCGTCTTCGTCGGGCAGCGCCGACGTGCTGGAAGCGCTCGGCGTCAACATCGACCCCACTCCCGAGCATGCTGCCCGGCTGATCGAAACGGTCGGGATCAGCTTCCTGCACGCCCCGACCTTTCACCCCATCATGGGCCGGGTTTTCGGTCCGGAGAACCAGCTCGGCATCAAATCGATCTTCTTCACCATCATCGGCCCGCTGATCAACCCGGCCGGCGCCCGCAACCACTCGATGGGCGTCTACAAGCCCGAACTGGTGTCGATGATGGCCCAGGTCGTTGCCGAGATGGACTTCAACCATGTCCTCATCGCCCACGGCCTGGACGGCTTGGACGAGCTCTCCCTGCTGGGACGCACGTCGATCGCTGACATCCACCACGGCAAGATCCGCTATGGCGAGGTCAGCCCGGAGGACTTCGGGCTGCAGCGGTGCCGCATCGAGGACATCGCTGGCGGCACGCCCCAGCAGAACGCGCAGATGATTCGCGACATCTTCAGTGGCGTCGAAACCGGCCCGCGTCGTGACATGTTGTTGCTCAATTGCGGCGCCACCCTCTATGTCAACGACAAGGCTTCTTCCATCGCCGAGGGGGTCCGGGTGGCGCGGGATCTGCTGGACAGGGGGGCTGCAACGGCCAAACTGGAGCAGCTCATCAAGGCCTCGCAGGAGACGCCGTGACCGGTTCACTGGTCGCTTCGATTCGGGCCCGCCAGCACGACAACGTCTTCCCGGTGATCGGCGAGGTGAAGGTTCGCTCCCCGAAGGAGGGCGACCTGCTGGCCGGTCGCGACCCCGCCGGGTACGCCCGGGCGATGGCCTCCGCCGGTGTGGCCGGCATCAGCGTGGTCACCGAGGCGGAGCACTTCGACGGATCCCTGGACATCCTGCGCGCCGTCGTCGCAGCCGTTGACCTGCCGGTGCTGGCCAAGGATTTCGTCACGACCCCTGGACAACTGGACGCCCTGGCCGACACCGGTGCCGCAGCGGTGCTGTTGATCGCCGCCCACCTGGATGTAGCGGAGCTCGCGGGCCTGATCGCGCACGCCCGCAACCTCGGCATCGAGACTCTGGTCGAGGCTCACACCGGTGCGGAGGTTCGGGTCGTCGGGACGCTCGACGGCGACCTGCTGGGCATCAACAACCGCGATATCACCGTGCTCGAGGTCGACGACACCGACGTTTCGCTCACAGCCCAGCTGGCTGGGCTCTACCCGTCCGGGCGCCCGGTCGTCAGCGAAAGCGCCATCGCCTCCGTCGATGACGTCCGCAGGGCAGCTGCGGCCGGAGCGGACGCCGTCCTGGTCGGCACAGCCGCGCTTCGCGCCACCGACCCGGTGGCGTTCCTGCGCAGCCTCACGGGGGTGGGTTGGCCGGCGTGACGTGGGTCAAGATCTGCGGAGTCTGCCACGCCGACGACGTGGCGATGTGCGTCGAGGCGGGGGCCGACGCGCTGGGCTTTGTCGTCGGCTATCCGATCGAGGTGCCCTGGAACCTGACGCCAGATCAGGCCGAGGAACTGATGGCGCTGGTTCCGGACCGGGTGGAGCGGGTGGTGGTCGTGGGCGATGACCCCAAACAGGTGCTGACGATCGCCGACCGGCTGCGTCCCGATCTGGTTCAGCTGCACGCTGACGAGGCCCCGGACGTGACTGCTCGGCTCGTGGCGGACCTGCATGCCCGCGGGTTCAAAGTGGCCAAGGCACTGCGTTTCGACGTGGACTCCGGCGCCCTGCAGACCCGTCACAAGGTGCCCGCAACAACCGTGGCCACCGCGCAACTGTATGCCGGGATGGGCGTCGACGTCGTCCTGGTCGACTCGATCAGTGCCCAGCGACCTGCCGGCACCGGGCGCACCGTGGACCTGAGGACGGCTCGCGCCGTCCGTGACGAGGTCTCGGTGCCGGTGGTACTGGCCGGCGGCCTGCGCTCCGACAACGTGGCAGCCGCCATCGGCGCGGTCAGGCCGTTCGGCGTCGACGTCATCAGCGGGGTAGAGAAACCGGTTGGCCGCAAGGACCCGGAACGGGTGAGCGCGTTCCTGGCCGCGGTGCGGGGTTGAGCCGGTGGACGCGCTGGTACTGGGGCTGACGATTGGCCTGGCGGCGGGTGTGAGCCCGGGTCCCTTGCTGCTCCTGGTGATCATCCAGACGTTGCGGTCGGGCTGGCGTGCCGGTGCGCTGACCGCAGTCGCCCCGTTGATCACCGACGTCGTGGTCATCGTCGGTGCCTTGTTCGTGCTGTCTCGCCTGCCTGAGTGGGTGCTGGACGCACTGGGGGTGTTCGGCGGGGCCTACGTGATCTGGCTGGCGATCGAGACCTGGCGCTCGGTGGACTCGGCTCTGGTTGTGGGCGACCAGACGCCCGGCGCCCAGACAGGAGCGCTGCGACGCGCCGTTCTCGTCAACCTGCTCAGCCCCCACCCCTGGATCACCTGGGCGACCGTGATGGGGCCCTTGGTGGTGGAGGCCGCCACGTCGGGGGCCGGGATGGGGGCACTGCTAGTGGTCGGCTTCTACGTCACCCTGGTGGGATCGAAACTGCTGGTCGCCCTGCTGGTGGCTCGTGGCCGTCATTTTGTGGTCGGCCGAGGCTACCGTGTGCTGATGGGCTCGGCCTCGTTGCTGCTGCTGGGAGCTGGCGCCGTGCTGGTCGCGCAATCGGCAGCGGCGCTGCTCACTCGATGATGATCCGGGTCTGGCCGTCGGCAATCAGCTGTTGCAGATCCGCGCGGGACAAAACGCGGGGGCCACATTCGCAACCCGCCTGCAGGTCGTCCGAAACCGAAGCGTCGGGTTTGGCGTCCAGCAACTCGAACCAGTCGCGCCCCAGCTGGGCAGCCTTGCCGGACGCATGGTGGGGGACGTCCGGGCGGTCCTTGCGTCCGTGCGAACCAGCGTGGGTGACCGAGTGGAAGACGCGTCCGACCTCGGTGTCGTACACGGCAGCCAAGTGATGAGAGTGGGGGCATTGGACCATCAGCGAGAGATTCTGGCTGGGGCTCGGTCCAAGAGCTTCGAATCCCTTGCGAGCGATCTCCGCACGTGTCTCATAGTTGGTTCCCATGGCCAGACACTACTCCCACGATCGCGGTGCGGGGTAGGGATGAGGGGCAGAGAATGTGCGTGCGACAGTGCCAGAATGACATAATGTAGCTTATCGGTCACACAGGTACGGCTGTCAGAAGACCTGTCGTCGGTAGTCTGCAGCCATGGCGGTGCACATCAAGCGCAACCCACGAGCCCCTGCTGGCTTCTTCCGTTGGGAGGCCACCGGTCTGGACTGGTTGCGCGTCGCCGGCGGCGTTGAAATCGTCCGCGTGCTGGACGTGGACGACGAGCACATCACCGAGATGGGCGTTCAGGAAGTTGCTCCGACGCCGCGAGCCGCCGAGGATTTCGGCCACCGCCTGTGGGTCACGCACCACGCCGGCGCTGACGCCTTTGGTGCTGGTCCGCCTGGCTGGGCCGGCGACGGCTGGATCGGAACAGCGGAGCTGCCGCTTCGCCGGCATCAGTGCTGGGGTGCGTTCTATGCGCACGAACGGATCATGCCGTACCTGCAAACCTCCCGCGACCGTGGGCTGCTGTCCCCCGGCGACGTGGCGCGACTCGAACACCTGTGCGAACTGCTGGTGGCTGGCGCATGGGACGATGACCGTCCACCAGCGCGGATCCACGGCGATCTGTGGTCCGGCAACGTGTTGTGGAGCGCGGAAGGGGTGGTTCTGATCGACCCGGCCGCCCACGGCGGCCACGGCGTCACGGACCTGGCGATGCTGGGGTTGTTCGGATTGCCGCAACTCCCCCGCGTCGAAGCTGCTTACGCCGAGGCCGCAGGCCTTGACGCCCACTGGCGCCAGCTGATCCCACTGCATCAGCTGCACCCGCTGCTGGTGCACACAGTGCTCTTCGGGGGCGGATACGCTCGCCAGGCAATGCACATCGTGAACCAGCTGATCTGAAAGGGGCGGAGCATGTGGTCCCGCAATTTTGCCCTGATCACCGCAGCGAACCTGTTCACCTTTCTCGGCTTTCAGATGCTGATGCCCGTGATGCCGGTCTATGCCACCGCCCTCGGTGGCGGGCAGACGTGGGCCGGGGTGGTCACCGGCATCTTCACTGCATCCGCAGTCGTGATGCGTCCGATCTCGGGCCGGATGCTCGACCGTCGGGGGCGCCGAATAGTGTTTCTCGCCGGTCTGGGCCTGTTCATCGTGTGCACCCTCAGCTACGCCGTCACCGCAACCATCCTTGCTCTGGCCGTGGTCCGGTTCCTGCACGGCTTCGGTTGGGGCGCGCTCGGCACCGCCTCGAACACGATCGCCACCGACAACATTCCCAAGTCCCGGCTCACCGAGGGCATGGGCTACTTCGGCATGACCAGCACCCTGGGGATGGCAGTCGGCCCGGCACTGGGGCTGGCTCTGCTCGACAGCCACGGCTTCCCCACCGTGTTCACAGTCTCGGCTGCGCTGGTGCTGTGCACCGTCGTGATCGCGCTGCTGATCCGGTACCCGCCGCAACCGGTGGTGCCGTCACGAGGTGCGTTCCTGGAAAAGCGGGCGATGCCGGCTGCTGTCCTGATCTTCTGCGCGACGCTGTCGTGGGGTGCGGTGATCTCCTTCATTGCGCTCTACGCCGCGGAACGGGGCGTCGACAACATCGGCCCGTACTTCATCGCCAACGCGGCCGCGATCCTCGTGGTTCGCTCCTTCGCCGGCCGCCTTGCAGACCTCAAGGGCGACCACTTCGCCCTCTACCCCGCCGTGGTCGCCATGCTGACTGCGCTGCTGATTCTCGCCCGCGCCGACAACCTGCCGATGTTCCTGTTGGCAGGTGCGTGCTACGGCCTTGGCTTCGGCGCTGCGCATCCGGTCTTGCAGGCGATGGCTGTTCGCGACGTCATCCCCCCGCGCCGCGGCGCTGCCAACGCCACCTTCTTCGTCGGGTTCGACCTGGGCATCGGTCTCGGCTCAATCATCTGGGGCGTGATCGCCGAAGCCACGAGCTACCCCACCATCTATCTGCTCACCATGGCCCCGGTTCTCGCGGTGATCCTGCTCCACCGGGCGTTCAACCGACCCCCTGGCCGCTCTCTTTGACACCAAGGCCACGCACGATCAGCTTGCGGATCTCCTCGGCCCACAACACGATCGACGACGCCGCAATGCAGAAACCCCACTGCTCCAGGGTCAGCGGAGCGGTCTTGAACGCGCTCTGCAGGACGGGGGCCTCGACCACCGCCACCTGCAGCAGCACCGCCAGCAGGATCGCTCCCCACAGCCACTTGTTGGAGAAGAGGCCCCTGAAGGCGGTCGACGTGGCCGAGCGTGCGCTCAGCGCGTTGAACAGCTGGGCAAACACCAGACAGGTGAATGCCGCGGTGCGGGCCACCGTGATGTCGAAGCTGCCCTCGAACAGACCGCCCGGCTCGAACCAGTCGAGCACGAACAGCATGACGGCTGCCATCACGGACCCCACCCACAGGATCTGGAACCACATGCCGCGGCTGATGACCTTCTCGGACTTTCTTCGCGGCTTGTTGCTCATCACGTCGTCGATGGCCGGGTCGACACCCATGGCCAGGGCCGGTCCGGAGTCGGTGACCAGGTTGATCCACAGGATCTGGGTGGCCAGCAGAGGCACCGCCGGCGATCCGTCGAGCTCGTGCAAGCCCAGCTGGGCGGCGAACATGGTGCCGAAGAACACCGTCATCACTTCGCCCATGTTGGTGCTCAGCAGGTAGCGCAAGAACTTGCGGATGTTCTCGAAGATGTTGCGCCCCTCCCGCACAGCCGCAACGATCGTCGCGAAGTTGTCGTCGGCGAGGACCATGTTGGCCGCCTCCTTCGACACCTCGGTACCCGTGATTCCCATCGCTACGCCGATGTCGGCGCTCTTCAGTGCGGGCGCGTCGTTCACGCCGTCGCCGGTCATCGACACGATCTCGCCCTGGTTCTGGAGGGCGTTGATGATTCGCATCTTGTGCTCGGGGGCAACCCGAGCGAACACCGAGTGGTCCTTGACAGCCTGGTTGAACTGCTCGTCGGTCAGTTCATCGATCTGCGCGCCGGTGAGCGCCTTTGCGCCGGGCTCGACGATGCCCAGATCGGTGGCGATACGCGCAGCGGTGGCTGGATGATCACCGGTGATCATCAGCACGCGGATGCCGGCCCGGCGGGCTTCCGCGATGGCTGCCTTGGCTTCGGTGCGGGGCGGATCGATCATCGCCACCGTGCCGACATAGACCAGGCCGGTCTCGTGCGATGCGTCGACGTCCTCGCCTGGATCGGTTTCGAGCAGTCGGTAGGCCACCCCGAGGGTCCTGAAAGCCTGCTCTGCCAGGTCGTTGATCTCGGCCAGGATGTGCTCACGGCGGTCGTCGGTCAACGGCTCGATGGTGTCACCCACGCGCACCGAGGTGCAGTTGCCGAGCAGCACGTCTGGTGCACCCTTGCTCCACAGCACGCTGCCCAGCACCGGCATGGTGCCGGTCACCGACATCATCTTGCGAGCGCTGGTGAACGGAACCTGGCCGCTGCGGTCGAAGCCTCGCACGTAGTCGACGGTGCCGGCCAGCTTGTGGGCGGCCACCAGGAAAGAGGCCTCGGTGGGATCGCCCTGCACCTGCCACTGGCCGTCGACCTGCTCCAGCCGCGCGTCGTTGGCCAGATAGCCTCCACTGAGCACCAGCCGCGCCTCGGTTGCCACGTCCCCTTCCAGTGGCCTGCCGTCGTGCAGCACTTCGCCGTCGGGTGCGTAACCGATGCCGGTCACCTCCACCTGGCCGGACGCCGTGACCACCCGTTGGACTGTCATCTCGTTACGCGTCAGGGTGCCGGTCTTGTCCGAAGCGATCACTGAGGCCGAGCCCAGCGTCTCGACCGAGGACAGGTCCTTGACGATGGCGTTGCGGTTGGCCATTCGCTGGGTGCCGAGCGACAGCACGACGGTCAGGATGGCTGGCAGACCCTCCGGGACGGCGGCCACGGCCAGCGAGACGCCCAGGATCAGGATGGCAATCAGGTTGGCCACCGAATGATCCGTCGAGGTCAGGTAGTTGACGCTCATCACGATCACGGCAATGCCGATCACCCCGATGCCCAGCATGCGGCCGAGCGAGTCGAGCTCCTTGCTGAGCGGTGTCGGTTCGTCCTCGGCCTGCGACAGCATCGTGGCGATGTTGCCCATCTCGGTCGCCATGCCGGTGGCGACAACAACCGCCTGACCGACGCCCTGCGTGACGGCAGTGCCCTTGTAAACCATGTTGACGCGATCGCCCAACGGGATCACGCCCTGCAGGACCGTGTTCTCCTTCTCGACCGGGACTGACTCGCCGGTCAGGGACGACTCAGCAACCAGCAGGGAACTGGCGCTGACCAGACGTGCGTCCGCACCGACCTCATCACCCTCTGCCAGCAGCAGGATGTCTCCGGGCACCAGCTCACTGCTGTTCACCTGCGACTGTTGCCCGTCGCGCAGCACTGTGGATCGGGCCTGGGTCATTGACTGCAGCGTGGCCACCGCGTCGGCCGCCCTGTTCTCCTGCACGTAGCCGAGCATCGCGTTGAACAACACGATGACGGCGATCACGATCGCGTCGACCGGCACCAGTTCCTTGCCCGGACCGGCTGGCTGCAGCACCCAAGCGATGGTGGAGACGATCGTGGCGGCGATCAACAGGTAGATCAGGGGCGACTGGAATTGTCTCAGGAAACGGCGCCACGCCGGGACCGGGGGCTTGCCGATCAGCTCGTTGGGCCCGTACTTCTCCAGGCGCGTCCCGACTTCGGGGCTGCTCAGCCCAGCCGATGGATTGGCATCAAATTGCTTGACGACCTCATCGGAAGGTGTGGTGACGGGGTTGAGCAGTGCTTCGGACATGGGGTCCATGCTATCGACCGGGAAATTCGTCACTGCTGTCCGTGTCGGCAAGCTCTTTCACCGACACCGTGCACGACCGGATGATTCGGGCGGCCCCGGCGAGCAGCCCGACTGCCGTCCAACCCACCAGGGTGACGGCCATCAGCGCCACGGAATGCGAGCTGATGACGGCGCGGACGGCGTCCAAGGCGGGCGAGACGGGTGAGAGCGGACGCAGCGCCTCGAAGATCCCGGGCGCGGTGTACGTCAAGGCGGTCACGGTGGTCACCAGCAGCATGGCGCCGGACACGAGGCGTCCCCAGCTGCCGCCCCAGGCAGCCAGGGCGTGGTTGACGGTCGTGAACGCCAGGCCGGCAAGCAGCAGCAGGGCGAACAGCGCGGCCGTGGGTGCCGGGCCGAGGGACAGGAACGCTGACCCGAGGGCGGTCAACACCGCAGTCTGCGCGGCCGCCACCCCCACGCCTGGTAACAAGGATCGCAGCACCAGGTGCGCTGCTGTTGAGCTGGAGGTGGCGTTGCGCGGATCCACCGGTCTGATCAGGGTGTAGGTCGCCAACGTCCCCAGCCACAGCGCGAGCACCAGCAGCAGGGACACGGCCGCACTGTTCGGCGTCACGAGGGCGTCCAGGCCCGTGGTGGAGATCGGCGAAGCGACGACCTTGGCGAGGTTGGCCCGCTCGGTCTGGGGGTAGCTGGGGATCTGCTCGGCACCCTCCACGATGCCGTCGGCGAGCTGGGCGGTGCCGTCGGTGAGCCTGTGCGAGCCGGCCGCGGCATCGCTCAGCCCGGACGACAGGGTGACCGTCCCGTCGTGGGCCTGGCTGACACCGTCGGCGAGCTGCGCGACGCCGGCGGTGTACTGGTCGACGCCTGAACTGAGCTGGGAAGCCCCGTCACTCACTTGCTGAATGCCGTCCACCAGCGCCGGGACGCCTGCGCTCAGTTGTTCGATTCCGTCCGCGAGCTGGGTGGTGCCGTCCGCGAGCTGGTGACCGCCGTCCTTGAGCTGGACGCCGCCGTCCCGGAGCGCGGTGAGCTGGGTGACCAGGTACTCGTTGGGCGACGTCCCGGCCGGGATCTGCTCGCGCAGCGCCTGCCATTGCTGCTGGATGCTGGTCACGTTGTCGCGCAGCCAGGTCGATGCGTTGGTCATCTGGGCAGCATCCAAGTTCGGCAGCGAGTCCTGCGCGGCGGCGCCGCCCGCCTGGACACCCTGGGCGAACGCGTCGCAGGCGCCTTCGAGGTCATGGAGTGCTGTAGGGCATTCGACGGTCGTGCTGCCTGAGGCAACCCGGTCCACCGCGGTCGAGTGACTCGCCAGCTGTCCGGCCAGGACCTGGATCTGTTCGTCGAGCGCGATGACGCGGTCCGGCAGATCGGCCATCAGCGTGTCGATGCCGTCGGCCACCGCAGTGAGGTCGGGCAGCTGCTCGACGACGCCGAGGACCGGCTCGACGATCGAGTTGATGCCGTCGACATAGCTGTCCACGCCGGTGGCGTAGGTCTGCATGCCGGTTGCGAGCTCGGTCGCCCCGTCGGACATCGTCGCGATCTGGGCCGGCATCTCGGCAGTCTGGGCGGCCATGGTGCCCAGACCGTCGGACAGCTGCCGCGCGCCGGACGCCAGTGCCGGGCCGTTGTCGGCGAGCTGGCGGCCGCCTTCGGCAGCCTGCCCCAGCCCGGACGCCAGCTGGCCAACCCCGTCCGACGCCTGGTCCAGCCCGTCGCTCAGCTGGGCCGACCCGTCGGCGAGTTGGCGGGCTCCCTCACCCACGCTGACCATCTGCTCCCCCATCGTGTTGAAGCCGATGTAGATGTTGTCGAGGTACATCTCGGTGAGCGTGTTGTTCAGCGACTGCGCGGCGGCGTCAGCAACGGACTGCCCCAAGGCGGTCTCGGCGATGCCGGCCACCGGCGAGGTCTCGATCGAGATGGTTGCCTGGTGCGCGGCATCGGCGTTGCCGGAATAGGAGGTGGCGGCGGCCGAGAAGTTCTCCGGGATCGTCACGACGGCCGCGAATCTTCCGGACGCCAGCCCCTCGGAGGCATTGGTGGTGTCGGCCAACACCCAGGTGAAGTTCTGCTCGCGGCTGGAATCAATCAAGGCGGCCGACAACTGCCGCCCCAGCGGTACCTGCTGGCCGTTGATCGTCACCATCTCGTCGTTGTTGACGACGGCGGCTCGGACCGTGTGCAGACTCTCGTCAAAGCGCCAGATGCCCGCCAGGATGCCCCCTGCCACCAGCAGCGGCACCAGGATCAGTGCCAGGATGGCCCGCCGGTCGAGACGGCGGCCGGTGCAGGTTGCGACGTTCATACCTTCACTCCTTCCAGGAGCGCATCTTCATGTCGGAGGTCGAGGATCCGAACGCCGCCCGCCAGGACGTCAGACACGTTCTCGGCGCGCGCGGCTCCCAGGATCAGTGTCCGCAGGCCCAGGTCGGACGCCAGTGCGGCCAGCTGCTCCCGCGGCATCCCTTCCAGCCGGTCTGCGTGGTCGACGATGATCAGGTCGCCGCGGAGTCGCCCAAGATGCGGCAGTGTCGACGCGTCCGCGCCGTCCACGAACGTCGAGTGGTGGCGGAGCTCTCCGGCCTGCTCAGGCATGACCCAACCGAGGATCCTGGCCCGGCCGGCTGTGGGCATGAGTCGTCCGGACAGCGCCAGCAGCAACGCGCGGCGAGCCCGCTCGGGGCCGACGACCAGCAGTGTCTCCCCCGGCATCAGTGCCAGGTCGACCCCGGCGAACAGCACCCGCTCTTCGTGGTGAGCGCCAAGGCCAGACACGTACACCGAGCCGGCAGCATCAGGTACCGGCCAGTCAGCGAGCGAGAGTTGGTGTGCCAGCGCCTCGCCTTCGACGTCCATCACCGGCAGGCGCTTGTCGAGCCAGGCTGGCAGCCACCAGGCGCGGTCGCCCAATAGCTTCATGACCGCGGGGCCCAGCGTCATGCGCACGAGGAACGCGTCGAAGGTGACGCCGACGGCCAACCCGAACGCGATCGGCTTGATCACTCCCTCGCCGGCCGGGACGAAGAACGCGAAGACGCCGAACATGATGACCGCTGCGGCCACGACGACCTTGGCCGAGTGGACGAAACCGTCCTCCACCGCGTGGGTGGTGTTGCCGTGCACGAACTCCTCACGCATCCGGGAGGTGAGGAAGACCTCGTAGTCCATGGCGAGGCCGAACAGGATGCCCATCAGCACGATGGGCAGGAAGCTGATCACCGGTACTGGTTCGGGCAGGTTGATGATCTGGCGTCCGATGCCCTTGTTGAACACCAGCGTGACTGCGCCGAACGCGGCCGTGACGCTGAGCAGGTAGCCGAGCGCGGACTTGATGGGAACCCAGATCGATCGGAAGACGACGGTGAGCAGCACCAGTGAGAGGCCGACGACGAAGATGCCGAAGGGCAGCAGCGCGCCTGCCAGCCGGTCGGAGACGTCGATGGCGATGGCGGTGAAGCCGGTCACCGACGTTTCGACGCCGTATTCGTCCTTCCACTCCGGGGCCCGGTCGCGCAGCCGCTGCACCAGATCGGAGGTGGCCGGGTCGTCCGGACCCGTTGTCGGGATGATCTGCACCATCGCGGTGTCGGCATTCAGGTTCGGCGTGGAGACGGCCACCAGCTGCACACCGGGCATTGCTTCGATGTCAGCCTGGAGTCCGGCGGTGATCCTGAGCGGGTCATCGGCCTCGACGATCTGGGCGGTGATCACCAGCGGTCCGTTGGAGCCGACGCCGAAATGTTCACTGATCTGGTCGAACGTGACCCGGTCGGCCGCTCCGGGGGTGCTGCGCCCGGAATTGGGCAAAGCCATCCAGAGATCCTTGGCTGGGAACGCCAACGCGCCAAGGGCTGCGACGACGAGGAGGATCGTCACGACGGGCTTGGCGGTCACGACGCCCACCCACCACCGGGACGGGTTGAAACCGGGATGCTTGCGCGTCATCGCACCTGGACGCGCCTTGGGTCGCAGCCGCTCGCCGAAGAACCCGAGCATGGCAGGCAGCAACGTGAGCGCAAGCGCAACCTCGATCGCAACAGCGACGGCTGCGAAGTTCCCCATGATGCCGAGGAAGGGGATCTGCGCGACGTTCAGCCCGACCAGGGCGATGATCACTGTCAGGCCGGCGAACACGACGGCTGAGCCTGCTGTCGCAGTGGCGCGGGCAGCAGACTCCTCGACGTCGAGGCCGCGACCCAGCTGGTCGCGGTGCCGGGAAACGATGAACAGCGAGTAGTCGATACCGACGGCCAGCGCCAGCATCAGGGCGAGCATCATCGTGGTCGAGTTGATGGCGACCAGTCCCGAGGCGACCACGATCAGCAGGATCGACAGGCCCGCACCCAGCAGGGCTGCCACCAGCGGGATCACGGCAGCAAGCAGGGATCCCAGCGTCACCACCAGCACCAACAGGGCGACCAGCACGCCGATTGCCTCGACCCAGGTGACATGCGGCATGCTCACCGAGAACACCTCGCCGCCCACGTGGACCGCGCTGCCAGGCATCTTCTCCTGCAGGGACGCCGCAGCCTCCTTGAGCACCTCGCGCTGCGCCTCGGTGAAAGTCGAAGCACTGCCGGTGACGCGGATCTGAGCGTAGGCGGCCCGTTGGTCATCGCTCACCATGCCATTGATGTGCTCATTGAAGGGCGACACGGTGCCTTTGACCCAGTCGATCTGCCCGATCTCGGCAAGCACGTCCTCGAACTCGGTCTTGATCTCGGGGTCATTCACCAGCCTGCCCTGAGGCGCGACGAGCAACAGCACAGCCGAGGCGTCGGCCGCCTCCGGGAACGTCATGCGCAGCTGGTCCAGCCCCACCTGAGAACTGGCGCCCGGGATTGCGAACTCATCGTCGAACGTGCCGCCTGCCGTGACGGCCAGGACGCTCATGGCGGCGAGCACAAGCAGCCACGCCCCCAGGACTCGCTTGCGTGCCCGAAAGCAGGCGCGGGCGATGCGGTACAGCGTCGACGACACCGGGGCGCCCTCCCTCGTTTCGATACAGAACTGTATTCGATGCAGTAGTGTATGCGATACTGTCCCGTATCCATAGCGCAGGGAGGATCATGGTGGAGGTGGTGAGCGCCCGTCGCAGTGCGACACGCGACAAGCTCGTGGACGCGGCGATCGCGGCGTTCGCGGAGAAGGGCGTCCTCGGGGCGTCCGTGGAGGAGATCTGCGAGCGCGCCGGCTTCACGCGCGGAGCTTTCTACTCGAATTTCTCCGGCAAGGATGCCCTTTGTCTGGCGATCCTGGAACGGCAGGCAGCCGGAAACCTCACGGCTTCCCGGGCTGCCATCTCGGCTCTGCCGAGCGCGTCTGAAACCGAGCCGGTCGACCTGGATGCCTTGATCGATCAAGCCATCAGTGTGTTCCTCAGTACCCAGCCGGGCGATCAGGCGTCAGTGCTGGCGGGAATCGAACTGCGCCTGTACGCCGTCCGCGAGGAGTCGCTGCGGCCCGGCTATCTGGCGTTCGTGGAGCGGGTCAGCGCCGAGTTCCTGAGCTTGATGGAGCGGACCCTCTCCGACTTCGGCTACCGCCTCACCGTGCCCGGGCCGCAGGCGCTGGCCGTACTCCAGGGAGTCCTGGAACAGGGTGCCCTGGCCGCGCTGCTCGGCGGGCGAGACGATGTCCCCGACCTGGGCGACCTGTTGGCGGGCGTCCTGAGGTCGATGATCGACAAAGCCTGATCGGTGCTGCGCTCACCCTGCTGCGTGCGGCAGCTGGCGGTGCCTCTCCTTCAACACACCCTTCTGGTAGGCCTCGAGCAGGCGCTCCAGATCGACGATCTGCTCCCGCAGTTCGGCACCGTGGTCGGTCTCGGAGGTGAGGATCCGGTGCGGCATGACCTCAGTGACGACGATCTTGGGCGTGTACCTGCCCATGTCGCTCTCGATCACGCTGAAGGGGCTGTGCTCCGCCAAGGCAAGGTGGTGGGAGTTGTAGATGAGTGTGTAGCCGGCGATGCCGGTCTTCGCCTGGTAGGCCAACGACATGCCACCGTCGATGACGTACAGCTTGCCGTGCGCCTTGATGGGCGTCTCGCCCTGTTTGATCTTCACCGGGACATGGCCGTTGAAGATGTGGCCGCGCTGCGGGGGCAGCCCGAACTCCGCCAGGATCATCTCGCAGATCTCCGGACGTTCGTACAGGGAGAAGTACGGGTTGTAGACCTCCTTGCGCAGGGCCTTGTCCTCGACGAAGTAGTTCTCGAAGGTGGCCATCTTGCTCTTTCCAAAGAAAGGTGAGAGCGGACCAATCCACGTGTACCACATGAAGTCCACGGCATCGCGGCGCTCCGCCGAGTCGTCCCGGTCGTAGTAGGCGTGGGTCATCTGACGCTCGAAATGATCGAACAGGGCCTTGCCCGCGAGGAACTCGCCGTCCACCTCGAAGCCGTCGAAATGACCGTCCGCCGTCAGCGGCATGCAGCCGTGGAACAACAGGTTGCCGTTGATGCACTTGTAGCTGCCGCCGTGGGCGTACAGGAAGTCGATGTGGCGGCGCAGTGTCTCGCTCTGGCGGAAGGAGGCGTCGATGGACAACATCAACTCCTGCTCTCCCGGTGTCAACCTGGATGGATCCTCCGGGTCAATGGTCGGGAAATTGGCGTCCAGCAGGGGGTACTCCTGCCCGTTGTCCACGAGGACCATGCGCCGGAAGTCCACTCGCTGCAAGACGTTGCGGTCAGCCAGACCCCACTGCGGTTGGCGGTCCAGGAGTTGGCTTTCCAGCTTGAACATCAAAATGGCGATGGCCTTGTGCATTCGGGCAGTCAGGTCGGGGTCGACGCGGTCGTAGACGTTGTCGTAGAGCGTCTTGGGTCGGAACCGTTCGCAGGGGTCGTCGCCGTAGACGTCCTGCGCGAATTGGGAAAGGGCCCGCAGATTGAAGCCGTAGCCGTGTTCGAGGGCGTCGAAGTTGTTGTAGCTGATGCCCACGCGCAGCACGCTGCACATGGCCACCTGGTTGCCGGCTGCGGCCCCCATCCATTCGGCGTCGTGGTTGCCCCACTGGAAGTCGACGTTCCCGAAACTGATCAGCTCGTCCATGATCTTGTGTGGCCCATTGCCGCGATCGAAGATGTCACCGATGATGTGCACCACATTGACGCACACCCGCTGGATCATCCCGCACAAGCCCGAGATGAAATCCCAGACCACCTCGGAATCGGCGATGTAGGAGATGACCTTGCTGTTGTGTTCACGCCGGAACGGATCGCTGCTGTCGGAGAAGAGCAGCTCCCGCAGGATGGGGGCGTACTCCGGGGGCATTTTCGCCTCGATCGATCCGCGGCGGTACTTGAGCGAGATGTATCGGCAGAGGTCGATCAGCCTGCTGATCGCGCTGGTTGTCCACTCCTGGCCCCCGCGCCCACTCCCCCGCAATATCCCCAACACCTTCTCGGGATCGTAGACAAGGTTGGCGAGCTGGTTCTGGTCCTCTTCATCGAGGACCCCATCGAACTGCTCGCGGATCTTGGCGCGGATGTTGCCCGAGGCCGAGCGGAGCATGTGGATGAACGCGTCATCCTGGCCGTGCAGATCCGAGAAGAAGTACTCCGTGCCTTTCGGGAGGTCAGCCAGTCCTCGAAGCCGAATCAATTCGGCGTGGATTGTCTTGGCATTCGGGTACTCCTTGGCGAGCAGCCGCAAATATTTGTCAGTTTGCATGGGTGGACTCCTGAACCACGTCCCCGAACCGGCCCAGTTGCAGGCGGACGCCCAATGCTGCCGGCTGTGCCAACGATACCCACCCCGCACTTGACGTTGGCTGACGGCGCTCAGGCACGCTTGGAGCTAGCCTGAGGCCATGACGGTCACCAGCGAGACAACGACAGGCAAGACCTCTGGATTGATGCTGGGCGCGCTCACCGCCCTGGTGGTGGGCTCCATGATCGGTGGCGGCATCTTCAACCTGCCGCGCCAGATGGCCGGCGCGGCAGCGCCTGGCCCCCTGGTGATCGGCTGGGCCATCACCGGCGTCGGCATGCTCATGCTCGCCTTTGTCTTTCAGACGCTGGCCAACCGCAAGCCGGAGGTCGACGGTGGCGTGTACGGCTACGCTCGCGCGGGTTTCGGCCCCTTTGTCGGCTTCACATCGGCCTGGGGCTACTGGGTCAGCGCGTGGATCGGAAACGTCGGCTACCTCGTGCTCCTCATCACGAGCGCTTCCACCCTGATGCCCGAAGGCGTACTGACCATCGAGGGGTCCCTCACCACGGGCGGGCTGATCGCTGGTTCTGTTGTCCTGTGGGCGACCACAGTGCTGTGCCTCGCCGGTGTGCGTGAGGCCGCAGTGGTGAACACGATCGTGACGATCGCCAAGGTCGTCCCCCTCCTGATGTTCCTCGTACTGGCCGTGGTTGCCTTCAAGGCCGACATCTTCACTGCGGACATCTGGGGAACCAGCAGCCAGGTCCCTGGCGCCGACGGCCCGGCCCCGCTCGGCTCCACGATCGACCAGATCAAGGCCATGATGCTCGTCACCGTCTGGGTGTTCATCGGCATCGAGGGTGCGAGCGTCTACAGCGAGCGTGCCCGCAAGCGCAGCGACGTGGGCAAGGCGACGATCGTCGGCTTCATCGGCGTCCTCGCCCTGCTGGTGATGGTCAACCTGCTGTCCTACGGCCTCATGACGCAGGCCCAGCTGGCGGGCGTCGCAGACCCTGCCCTGGGCTCGATCCTGGCCTACCACGTAGGCGACTGGGGCGCCAAGCTGATCGCGGCGGGACTCGCCATCTCCGTGCTCGGGGCATTCCTTTCGTGGACCCTGCTGTGCGCCGAGATCCTGCGCCTGCCGGCTCGGGAGTTCATCATGCCGCGCCTCCTCGGCAAGGACAATGCCAAAGGCTCCCCGACGTGGGCGCTGCTGCTCACCGGCCTTTGCACCCAGGTCGTGCTCATCTACGCCTCTGGCAACCCCAACGCCTACGACACGATGATCATGCTGGCCTCCTCGCTCATCCTGCTGCCCTACCTGTGGAGCGCGCTGTACCAGGTGAAGCTGGCAGCTACCGGTGAGTCCTACGAAACCGATTCCGGGAGCAAGAGCAAGGACCTCGCCATCGGCATCCTCGCCAGCATCTACGGTCTCTGGTTGCTCTACGCGGCAGGTTTGGTCTACCTGCTGTACACCGCGATCTTCTACGCGGTGGGCACGATCTTCTACATGTGGGCGCGCAAGGAGGGCAAGCTCAAACTTCTCTCCCCGGTTGAGCTGGGTCTGGTCGTGGTCATCCTGGCGGCAGCTGTGTTCGCGCTCATTGGCTTGGGCAACGGAACGCTCAGCGTCTGACCTGCTCCGACCGTGCCTCCAAGAACGCGACAACCGTCTCGGCGAGCTGCTGGGGGTGTGTCAGCGGCAGGTCGTGGCCCGCGCCGTCAATCATTCGGCTGACCACGTCGTCGAACAGGGACTCCACCCAAGCACGCGTCTGCTGGAACCACGGTCCGCTGCTGGTTCCGCCGACGTACAGCACTGGCGCCGTGACCTGGCAGGCCTGCGCCTTGCCGTACTGCCAGGACATCAGGGAGGGGATGTCACGGAGGAAGAAAGTGGCGGCATCACGCTCCAGGCGCTCGGCGTAGCCGGGCACGAGTTGTTCGAAACTGGCGCGCCACCCCGGCCCGGACAGGGTCGACATGAAGGTCTCGACAGTTGCGTCACCGTCGCGTTCATACGCCTCCACGAGTCCGGCGTTCGCAGCCCAGAACTCCGGACCCGCCGGGGTGAGCACCGGTGGCGGTTCGACGACGGTCAGCGTCCGCACAGCCGCAGGCTCCATCGCTGCCAGCTCCATCGCCACTGCGGCCGAGTAGCTGGCGCCGAGCACGTGAGCGGGAGCTGCGTCGAACGCTGCCAGCACCGCCAGACAGTCACGAGCGTCCTGGGTAATCGAAGCCTGCCAGGGCACGTCCCGACTGTCACCGTAACCACGGCGATTGAAGGTGATCAGCCGATACCGGTCCCGCAGAATCGGTTGCTGCATCAGTGGCACAAGGTCATCAAGCGAGAGCGCCGTCTGCACGACGAGCAGTGGTTCACCGGACCCTTCGGCTGTGGCCCCGCCGACGTCCACGGGTCAGAGGTTGATCATGTGGCCGGAGATACCCTCGACGGCCTCCTTGACAGCCTCGGACAGCGTCGGGTGGCCATGCACGTTGCGGGCAACTTCGTCGGTGGTCAGATCCCACTGCTGGGCGAGCGTCAGCTCGGGCAACAGCTCGGTGACGTCGGGGCCGATCATGTGCGCACCCAGGATCTCGTTGTGCTTCGCGTCGGCCACCAGCTTCACGAAGCCGACACCCTCACCCAGACCCTGTGCCTTGCCGTTGGCGCTGAACGGGAACTTGGCGACCTTGACGTCGTAGCCGGCGTCTTTCGCCTGCTGCTCGGAGAGCCCGAAGGAACCGATCTGCGGCTGACAGTAGGTGGCTCGCGGGATCATCGTGTAGTTGACCGGCATGGTCTCGGCGCCGGCGATGGTCTCGGCAACCACCACACCCTGGGCCTCGGCCACGTGGGCGAGCATCATCTTGGCGGTCACGTCGCCGATCGCGTAGACGCCCGGCACGTTGGTGCGGCAGTACTCGTCGACTGCGATGGCGCCACGATCGGTCAGCTGGACGCCGGTGTTCTCCAGCCCGTACCCCTCGATGCGCGGCTGGAAACCCATCGCCTGCATCATGACGTCGGCCTCCAGCACCTGAGGCTCGCCCCCCTTGGCCGGCTGCACAGTGACGCGCACCTTGTCACCAAGGTCCTCGACGCCCTTCACCGCCGTGCCTGTCAGCACCTTCACGCCCAGGTCGCGGTAGTGCCTGGCGAGTTCCTTGGACACCTCGGCATCCTCGGTGGGCACCATCCGGTCGAGGAACTCGACGATGGTGACTTCGACGCCGTAGTTGGCCAGCACGTAGGCAAACTCGGTGCCGATCGCGCCCGAACCGCCGATGATGATCGACTTCGGCAGTTGCTCAGAAAGGATGACTTCGAGGTAGCTGAGGACCCGGGGGCTCAGCGTGGTGCCCGGCAACAGCTTGACGGTCGCACCGGCAGCGATGATCACGTTGTCCGCAGTCACATCCTGGGTGGCGCCGGCGTCGTCGGTCACGGTGATGGTCTTGGCGTCCCTGAAGACGCCCCAGCCGTGGATCTCGGTGATCTTGTTCTTCTTCATCAGGAAGTGAACGCCCTTGACCATCCGGTCGCTGACCTCACGGCTGCGGCGGAACGCAGAGCCGTAGTCCACGGTGATGTCGCCGCTGATGCCGAACTTGTCCTTCTCACGGGTGACGATATGCGCGATCTCGGCGTTGCGCAGCAGGGCCTTGGTCGGGATGCAGCCCACGTTGAGGCAGACGCCACCCCACCACTGCTTCTCGATCACAGCGGTGGAAAGGCCGAGCTGGGCAGCCCGGATGGCAGCAACATAGCCACCGGGGCCGGCACCGAGGACGACAACATCGAAGTGAGCGCTCATGAACCCCATGCTAAAGGAGGCGTCAGACAGTGGGGCTGATGTGGACGAGCTTGGTTGGCGATGCGTCCTGGGCCCGTGTGGGCAATAGCTCATAGATGAGTTACCGTGTTCGGGTGAATCAAACAACAAGCCCTGCAAGCATCGGCAGGTTGATCCGCGACGCGCGCAAACAGCGCGGGCTCACGCAGAATCAGCTCGCGGCCGAGCTTGGCACCAGCCAGAGCGCCATTCACCGCATCGAGTCAGGTCAGCAGAATCTGTCGCTCGAGATGATCAACCGGATCGCCAACGCACTCGAGAGCCCCCTGATCGTGCCGAGCAACAAGGGCACGATGAACCTGCACGTCGCAGGTGAGACGCGGCTGAGCGGCTCGATCGAAACCCGTTCGTCGAAGAACGCCGCAGTTGCGCTGCTCTGTGCGAGTCTGCTCAATCGCGGCAAGACACAGTTGCGGGGCATCGCCCACATCGAGGAGGTCAACCGACTGCTGGAGGTGCTGACCAGCATCGGTGTGCAGTACGAATGGTCCACAGACGGCAAGGATCTGACCCTGCAACGCCCCGAAGAGCTGGACCTGGAAGCGATGAACGCTGAAGCAGCACGTCGCACCCGCAGCATCATCATGTTCCTCGGCCCGCTCTCGCATTTCTCGTCGAGCTTCCTGCTGCCCTATGCGGGCGGCTGTGACCTGGGGGCCCGCACCATCGAGCCACACCTGCAGTCGTTGCGGCATTTCGGGGTGGCCGTCGAGGCCCATGACGGCGTCTACCGGTGCGCAGTGGACAAGTCCGGCAGCCACCAGGCTCGGCAGATCGTGCTGACCGAACGGGGCGACACCGTCACCGAGAACACCCTGCTGGCAGCCGCGCTGCAGCCCGGCGAAACCGTCGTTCGCAACGCGAGCTCCAACTACATGGTGCAGGACCTGTGCGTCTTCCTGCAGATGCTGGGCATCGAGATCGAAGGCGTCGGGTCGACCACCTTGACGGTCCATGGCGTGGAGTCCATCGAGAAGGACATCAGTTACTCCATCTCGGAAGACCCCATCGAGGCGATGAGCCTGATCACGGCCGCCGAGGTCACCAAGAGCGAGATGACCATCACCCGTGCTCCCATCGAGTTCCTCGAGATCGAGCTCTCCGTGCTCGGCGACGGGATGGGTCTGGACTTCACTGTCAGCCCCGAGTACAAGTCCAACAACGGTTACACCCGGCTCGTTGACATCACGGTGCACCCCTCGACCTTGAAGGCGCCGCAGGACAAGATCCACCCGATGCCGTTCCCCGGGCTCAACATCGACAACCTGCCCTTCTTCGCGGTGATCGCTGCGGACGCCCACGGTCAGACGATGATTCACGACTGGGTGTACGAGAATCGCGCCATCCACTTGGTTGAGCTGAGCAAGCTGGGTGCCAAGATGCAGCTGCTCGACCCGCACCGGCTGATCGTGAACGGCCCCACCAACTGGCGCGGTCGCGACATGGTCTGTCCCCCGGCACTGCGCCCGGCGGTCTGCCTGTTGCTTGCCATGCTGGCCGGCAAGGGGGACTCGACTCTTCGCGACACCTACGTCATCAATCGTGGCTATGAAGACCTGGCGACCCGGCTCAATGCACTGGGCGCCAGCGTCGAGGCTTTTCACGAATAGCCCCGGCTTGTGTGCCCGGCATACTGGACGGGTGCCTGCCAGCCGGTTTGAGTTCTTCGACCAGCCCTTCGCCGCGTTTGCCCATCGCGGCGGCCGGGTCGACGAAGCCGACTGCCTGCGCGAAAACACCCTCTACGCGTTCGAGCAGGCAGTCCGCTTGGGCTACCGGTATCTGGAGACCGATGTCCACGCGACCGCGGATGGTCACCTGATTGCCTTCCACGACGATCGCCTGGATCGCGTCACGGATCGCAGCGGCCGTGTCGCCGATCTGACCTTGCGTCAGATTCGGCAGGCGCGGATCGGTGGTATCGACCAGATACCGACTCTGGAGGAGTTGTTGGAGGCGTTTCCCCAGGCCCGGCTCAACATCGACATCAAGGCTCCGTCGGCCATCGCACCGCTGGTTCGGACGATCCGGCGCCACCAAGCGCAGCGCCGGGTGTGTGTCGGCTCTTTCAGCAACACGTCGCTGCGCCGCTTTCGCAGTTTGATGGGGCGCGACGTTGCAACAGCGGTCTCCCCCGCCGGGGTGCTCGCGGCCACGTTGGTCCCCAGTTGGCTGACCAGGCGGTTTTCCACCGGCGTGGCCTTCCAGATTCCCACCACGTACCGCGTCCACGGCCTGCAGCTGCCCGTCCTGTCGTCGCGGTTGTTGGAGACTGCCCAGCGACATGGGCAGCGGGTCCAGGTGTGGACCATCAACGACGCCGACATGATGAACGCCCTGATCGACGCCGGCGTGGACGGGCTGATGACCGACCGAATCGACGTCCTGAAACAGGTACTTCTCACCAGAGGCCTGTGGACCTGACCGATACGGCACTATGGGAGCACAGGAAGAAAACCGGCTGTCGGATGGTTGAACCTGAGGCGTTGTCGTCGAGAGGGTGGGAATCATGGCTGATCGAGCCCTTCGGGGAATGGGCCTTGGAGCAAAAAGCTTCGAGGATGAAGAAGGCATTGAGTTTGCCGCGCGCCAGCAACTCGGGTTCGACTGCTCCAGCGGGCATCATTTCGAGGTCACCTTCTCGACAGAGGCTGAACTGCCCACTGAGTGGGAGTGCCCCAAGTGCGGCAAGATGGCCCAGCGTGCAGACGGGACCGTCACCGAAGAGAAGAAGGCCAAACCACCCCGAACCCACTGGGACATGTTGCGCGAGCGTCGCTCCATCCCAGAGTTGGAGGACCTGCTCAAGGAACGCCTGGAGGTTGTGCGCAAGACTCCGCACTACTGAGGTGGTCGGCCGGCTTTCGCGCGGGTCACCTTCTCCACAAAACCTCGGAGCTGGGCTGAACGCCGCGCCCAGCCCCAGCGGGTCGTCTTCTTGACGGCATCAAGGACGTTGTCAGCTTCGAGCTTCGAACCGCCGGACTCGCGCTCCAGGAACTCGACCGGCACCTCGACGATTGTCCCCCCGACCTCCAGAACGCGTCGGATCAGGTCCAACCGGAACGTGTAACCCCTGCTGTGGATCTCGCTCAGGTCGACTCGACGCAGCACGCTCGCCCGGTACAGATTGAAGCCGCCGGTGGCATCATGCACGGGCATGTTCATGACAAGCTGGATCCACAGGTTTCCTGCCCGAGCCAGCAGTTCCCGCCTCCTGTCCAGGTTGACGACACTGCCACCTCGCACCCACCGTGAGCCCTTGACCATGTCGGCTGTCTCCAGCCGCTCAGCCAGCATGGGCAGATCCTCGGGACGGTATGACCCATCAGCCTCCATCTCGACCAGCACGCCATAGCCCCGGTCCAGCCCCCAGTTGAAGCCGTCCAGGTAGGCGGTTGCGAAGCCGGCCTTGACGGGACGATGCAACACATGCAGGTGATCGTTCGCCGCTGCCAGCCGGTCGGCCAGGGCGCCGGTGCCATCCGGCGAATTGTCGTCCACCACCAATGCGTCGACTTCAGGCGAGTGAGCCCACAGCCGCGTCAGCACATTCTCCAGGTTCGCGACCTCGTTGTCGGTCGGGATGATGACCAGCACCTGCCCCAAGGCTTCACGTTGCGCCATGAGAACTCCTTCACCCCCTGACAGCTCGTCGTCGGCGACGTGCCTGATGCGCCCCGAGTCTAGTGCCGGCACCCACTCAGGCCGTTCGGTGCGCCGCCAGTTCCGACCGCCGCCGTGCGAACAGGAAGGCGAGGGCACCGGCCAGTGCCGCCAGCCCCTCCCACACCGGCCCGACACGCACGGCGGGGCTGACGTTCGTGCGCAGCGCCACCGAGTAAGTGTCCGACGCGTTGGTGACCTGCCCGGTAGCAGCGAGCACGTTGCCCTGGGCGTCGATGTGGCCGGACAGCGCGTTGGTGGTGCTCACCACGATGTCGCGCTGCAATTCCATGGCCCGCACCCGGGTGATCTGGAACTGCTGGGCGGGCTGGATCGTGCCGGTGTAGGTGCCGTTGTTGGACTGGACCGTGATCAGGTCTGCTCCTTCAGTGACAGCGCTGTAGACGGTGTCGTCGAAGGCGAGTTCGTAGCAGATGATGTTGCCGATGGCGAGTGGGCGCCCGTCCGGCAACAGCACCTGCATGACCCGTGGCCCAGAGCCGGGCACGGTCTGTCGGCCCACCATCTGGGTCATCGGCACCAGCCGGAACAGCAAGGGTCGCAGCGGTGTGTATTCGCCGAACGGCACTGCGTTGCGCTTGTCGTAACGGGCTGGGACGGTGTGCGACGTCGTCCACCACAGTGCGCTGGTCTGGCGTCCGTCCTCGCCCGGGCCGTCCATCACCGAGCCGACCAGAATCGGCAGGTCGCCCAGCTGCACGCTGGTCTTGATCAGCTCCGCGGTCTGCGCGTCCACAGTCGGATCGATGTCCGTGGCATTCTCTGGCCACAGCAGGAAGTCCGGTGGGGCGGCAAGGCCGGCGCGGACCTTGGCCAGCAGCGTGATCGACTCCCCCAGGTGGTTGTTGGTGACCGAACGGGCGTAGCCCATACTGCGAGGTCCTGCTGAGCCATCAACGTTGCCCTGCACGACGCCCACGTTGACGGTGTCCTCGACCGGCGGTGCCGGGAGCAGCCGCAGCAGTCCGGAAGCCACCAGCAAGCCCGTGACCAGAGCGACGAGATGTGCTCGTCGCGGTGCCCTGGGGGGGCATGTCACCAGGCCGGCCAGGCTGGCTGCCACGAGCGCGAACGCCCAGCTCACCCCGCCAGCGCCAATCCAGCCGAGCAGGCCGCCGAGCGGCATGTCCGCTGTGGTGTAGGCGAGCCTCACCCAGCCGAAACCGCCGAACGGGACACGGCTGGACAAGAACTCCATGGTTGACCAGCTGCAAGCCACCCAGACCGGCCACCAGGGCAGCGTCTGGACGGCGCGCAGCATCAGTGCGAGACCGGCCGTCCACAATGACCACACAACGACCAGCAGCGCGCCGACCCACCAGCCCATCACCGACAACCACGAAATGGTGAGCGTGAACCACGCCAGGCCGTACACCAGCCCCACCAGCCCCGGCCGATCTGTGTGCGCTGGACGCACCAGCAGCACGAACGCGGCGACACCCAGCAGGGTGCACGGCCACCACGACCAAGGCGCAAACCCCAGGCCGGTCAGCAAACCGGCCAGCAGGGCCAGCGGCAGCGCCCAAGGGCGCAGCCTGCTCACTGGAGGGTCCGGAGGGAGAGGAAGGCAATACGTGCGCGGCGGTCGCGCGCCAGCAACGCGGAAATGCGCTCTTCTGTGCTCTCCATGAGGCAATCGTGACACCATCCTGAGGATGGACAAGCCTTTGCTCATCGCTTTGGACACTGCCTCGCTCTACTTCCGGGCGTTCTTCGGTGTGCCGCAGACCCTGCGTTCCGGTGCCGGCGAGCCGGTGAACGCCGCGTACGGGCTGCTGGACATGATCGCGACGCTGGTGGGCGGCTACCAGCCAGCCGCGTTGGCCTGTGCCTGGGACAACGACTGGCGGCCACCTTGGCGAACGCAGCTGGTGCCCAGCTACAAGTTGCATCGGGTGGCCCCCGTGGTCACCAACCACACGATCGGCGCTGGCGGCGTCGGTGCCGAATCCGGACTGCAGGAGGTTTCGGACCCTGCCCTGGCAGCCCAGGTGCCGTGGATTCGCGAGCTGCTGGCAGCGCTGCGCCTGCCAGTGCTCGGTGTCGATGGTTACGAGGCCGACGACGTGTTGGCCTCCCTGACTCGCCGCGGTGTCCAAGCCGGCTTCGAAGTGGTGGTTGTCACCGGTGACCGCGACCTGTTCCAGCTGGTGGGCGCGGATTGCCGGGTCGCCTATGTCGCCAAAGGGGTGCGCAACCACGAGCTGGTGGACGACGCCTGGCTGGCCGCCCGGTACGGGGTGATCGGTGCCCAGTACGCCGACTTCGCGACGCTGCGCGGTGACGCCTCGGACGGGCTGCCCGGTGTGGCCGGGGTCGGGGAGAAGACGGCTGCGAGTCTGCTGGCACGCTGGGGCGATCTGGACGGTGTGCTGGCAGCTGCCGAGGATCCTGCCTCCGGCCTGTCCCCCAGCGTCCTGCGCAAGCTGCAATCCGCGCGGGACTACCTGGAAAGCGCCGGCCAGGTGGTGCGGTGCGTGGACGACCTGGAACTCGGCGAGTTGCTCCTGGGCCTGGACAGCTGGGAGCCAGACGTGCAGGCCTGTGAGCGTTTGGGCACCCATCTTGGCTTGCAAGGGCCCCTGCGCCGACTGATCAAGGCGCTGCAGGACGCACGACAGGCGCTCACCGAACAGTGACAGGGCAGCAGTCCGTCAGCCTGCGGTGCTCGCTCCTCTGGCGTCGAGCACATACAGGGCCGAGCTGGCCAGCAGATTGGGGGCAGTCCGCCTCGTCAGCCGACGTCCGTTCTGGTCGAGTGCGATCCGTTTCTCGATCTTGAGGTCAACGCTCTTGAAGAAGTCCTCCAGATCCAGCAGCGTCGAGTAGTGCAGGTTTGGTGTGTCATACCAGGTGAAGGGAAGGTCGGGGCTCTGCGGCATGTGGCCGGAGAGCAGTGCCAAACGGTGTTTCCAGTAGCCGAAGTTGGGCATGGTGACGATCAGGCGTTGCCCGATTCGCGCCATCTGGCGCAGCACCACGCTGGGGTGCAGCACTGCCTGCAGCGTGCGGCTGAGCACCACCACGTCATAGCTGTTGTCCCCGAACTCGTTCAGCTGGGTGTCGATGTCGAGCTCGATCAATGGCACGCAGCGCCTGATGGAGGCCAGTACCCCGTCGGGGTCGCGTTCGACCCCGGTCCCGTTGCACTGCTGGGCGCCGATCAGGAAGGAGATCAGTTCACCATCCCCACAACCAAGGTCGAGCACTCGGGAACCCGGCCAGACCTGGTCAGCGACCAGTCGCAGGTCAGGGCGGAGTTCGTGTCGCTTCGTCATCAGTTGTTCCCTTCCCTGCGCAGATTGCGCCGCGGACATTCCACGAAGCCCTTGACAGTGTCGAGATAAGGCTGCAGGGCCATCAGGAACGAGTCGTGACCCCACGGGGAGCGGATCTCGCGGAAGGTCACCGGCAGCCGGGCACCCTCCAGGATTCGGACGATCCGGCGTGAATGCTCGGTGCTGAACCGCCAGTCGGAGTTGAAGCTCATCACCAGGTACTTCACGGGGTCTGCTTTCACGCGCTCCAGCGCGTCCTCTGCCGCGAACGGGTCGAAGTAATCCATCACCCGAGTCAGGTAGAGGTAGCTCAGGGCATCGAAACGTGTCAGGAATGACTCACCCTGGTACTGCAGGTAGCTTTCCACTGCGAAGTCCACCCCGAACCCCGGTGAGCTGTCCTGCCCTTGCAGGTTACGGCCGAACTTCTCGTGGAAAGCCTGTTCGGACATGTAGGTGATGTGCGCGAGCATCCGGGCGATTGCCAGCCCGACATCAGGGTTGCGTCCGTTCTCGGCGAACTGGCCGCCCTGGAAATTCTCGTCACTCAGGATGGCTTGGCGTCCCACTGCCGAGAAGGCGATGTTCTGGGCGTTGAGTCGGCTCGAGGCGGCGATCACGACGGCGCGGTCCATCTCGTGGGGATGACTCAGCGACCAGTCGAGCACCTGCATGCCGCCCAACGACCCACCCACCACGGCAGACCAGCGGTCAACTCCGAGGTGACGGCCCAGCGCGCGGTGCACTGTGACGAAGTCGCTCATGGCCAGCAGTGGGAAATCAAGCCCCCACGGCTTGCCGGTGGCCGGGTTCGTGGAGCTCGGCCCGGTGGTCCCCCGGCAGCCGCCGAGCAGGTTGCTGCACACCACGAACCACTTGTCGGTGTCGATGGCCTTGCCCGGGCCGATCATGGTGTCCCACCAGCCTGGGTGCTTGGCACCGCGGTGCCAGCCGGCGACGTGTGCGTCACCGGTGAGGGCGTGGCAGATGTAGATGCCGTTGTCACGGTCAGCGTTCAGCGTGCCGTAGGTCTCGTAGGAGACCGTCACGTTGGGCAGCACCGACCCGTCGGACAAATGCATTGGCGCGCTGGGGGTGAACAGCTCGGCCTGCTGGGTCTCGACGATGCCCAACGGGTGCTCGTCGGGGCCGAGTTCGGGACGGCGGCTCATCTGGCACGATCCAGAGCCTGGGTGAGATCGTCGAGCAGATCATCGACGTTCTCGATGCCGATGGACAGCCGCACCATCTCGGGTGGCACGCCGGCCGCCCGCAGCTCGTCGTCGCGTAGCTGCGAGTGGGTGGTCGTCGCGTTGTGGATGGCCAGCGACTTGGCGTCACCGACGTTGGCCAGGTGGCTGAACAGCTGCAGGGAATCGATGAACTTCCCGCCGGCGTCGCGGCCGGCAGCCAGGCCGAAGCTGACGAGGCCGCCGTATCCCCGACCGGTGAAGACCCTGTCCGCGACGGCACGCTGCGAACTGGACTCCAGTCCCGGGTAGCTCACCCAGGCAACGTCGTCGCGCTGCTCCAGGAACTGCGCGACGGCCAGGGCGTTGCTGCAATGCCGATCCATCCGCACATGCAGGGTTTCGATGCCCTGCAGCAGCAGCCAGGCATTGATCGGGCTCAGCGTGGCGCCCGTGTTGCGCAGCAGCACGGTGCGGGCACGGGTGATGAAGGCTGCCTTGCCGCCAACCTCCGTCCAGACGGTGTCATGGTAGGCGGGGTCCGGACCTGTCAGGTTCGGGAACCGGTCGGCGTGCGCAGCCCAGTCGAAAGTGCCGGCGTCGACGATCGCGCCGCCCATGGTGGTGCCGTGCCCGCCCAGGAACTTCGTGACCGAGTGGATGGACACGTCAGCGCCGTGGTCGAAGACCCGGCACAGATAGGGGGTGGGCACGGTGTTGTCGACCAGCACCGGCAGCCCCAAGGCATGCGCCTGGTCGCTCCAGGCGTCCAGGTCGACGACGTTCAGGCTGGGGTTTCCCATGGATTCGGCGAACAGCAGCCGGGTTCGGTCGTCAACGTGTGCAGGCAGGTCTTCGGGGCGCTCAGGGTCGACGAATCGGGCCTCGATGCCATACTGCTTCAGCGTGTGCGCCAGCAGGGCGAAGGTGCCTCCGTACAGCGTCGACAGAGCGACGATGTTGTCACCAGCGCTGACCAGGTTGAGCACCGAGTAGGTGACGGCCGCTGCACCGGTGGCTGTTGCCATCGCTCCGATGCCACCTTCGAGGGCGTTGATGCGCTCTTCGAGCACAGCGGAGGTGGGGTTGGTGATGCGGCCGTAGATGTTGCCCGGCTGCCTGAGCGCGAAGATCTCGGCGGCGTCCGCGGTGCTGTCAAAGACGTAGGCAGCAGTCTGATAGATCGGCACTGCCCGGGAATGGGTGACCGGGTCGGCCTGTTCCTGCCCGGCCTGGACTGCCAGGGTTTCTGGACGATAGTTCATGTCGTCTCCATAGCTCTTGGCCCGCCACGTGCCGGGCCTCGGTGCTCTGCAACCCTAATGACCACGAACCAGCCGTGGAAACCTGCCCACGATCCAGTCTGAGGCGAGCGCTATCGCGCGGCTTCGGTGATTCTCGTCGTGTACGCGGCCGTGGCCTCCACAGGCGCTTTCAGCAGCCCGTTCTCGTTCAGGAACGTGGCCATCGCCTCCCAACGTTGCGGGTTCTGGGCGCCGAACTGGTCACTGCTGCCATACAGGGCGTTGGTCGCGTTCAGGGTTGCCAGCGCGTTCTGTTGCTGCTCCGCAGATTCCAGGCTGGGCACGTACTTGGCCGACAGTTCGACGGACTCCTGCGGATGATCGATGTTGTACTGCATCGCCTTCTTGACCGCACGCAGCAGCTTGGTGAGGTCGGCTTCGCGGGACTCCAGGGTTGCCCCCATGGTGCCGAGGCCGACGCCGATCAGGGGCAGCTGGCCGCTTTCCGAGGAGATCTCCCGGATCGGGAAGTTGGCCTGCCGGAACTGCACCGAGTTGTTGTTGGAGAAACCGACGACGGCGTCGACCTCTGCCCCGATCAGCGCCGCCTGCTGCGTGTAGCCGATGGACTGGATGTCGACGTCAGCCTCCGTCAGGCCGGCTTGCTTGAGCGCAGCGAGCAGCCAGAACCAGTTCTCGCCGTAGGGGCCGGGCAGTCCGACTGTGCGGCCCTTCAGATCAGCGACCGACTTGATCGGAGAGCTCTCGGGCACGATCAGCACCACGGGGTACTCCTGGTAGAGGGTGGCGAAGTTGACCACGTCGACACCCTGCGAGCGTGTCTGCAGGGCCTCGTCACCTCCGGCGTACACCACGTCCTCCGTCCCCGCCTGCAGGGCACCCAGCAGAGTCTCCTGGGCACCATGATGGCGCAGGGTGACGTCCAGACCCTGCTCGGCGAAGAAGCCCTTCTCAGCCGCCACGTACATCGGCGCGAACTGGATGTTCGGGGTGTAGGTGAGCCCGATGGTCATCTTGTTGGCTGGTGTGCTGGGCGTCTGGCTGGGGGTGCTGCCGGCGCTGCAGCCGTTCACGAGCAGGCTGAGACTGACGACGGCAGCGGCGATGATGCGACGTAGTGCTGTCACGATTGACTCCTTCTTCGGGGTCTTCGTCGTTGGGTGGTGATGACTGACTTGCGGGTGGGGACGCGTCACGCAGCGGATCGGACATTGCCTCGACCCAGAGCATGGCCAGATAGATGGCGATGGCGAGTGCACACAGCACGAGGATGGTGCTGAACAGGCCGGCTGTGTCATTGGCCGCTGCCTGGACTGAGAGCACCATGCCGAGGCCCTCGCCGCCCATCACCATCTCACCGACGATGGCACCGGTGATCGACAGCGTGAAGCCATTGCGCAGCCCGGTGACCACAGCAGGGCGGGCCAGGGGTGCCTCGATGTTGAACAGCATCTTGGGGCCCGTGGCTCCGTCCAGCTGGGCCGCCTCAGCTACGTCGCGCTCAATGCTGCGCAACCCGAGCACAGTCGCCAGCACCACTGGGAAGAACACCAGCAGGGCGCACAGCAGGACCACCGGCAGCATGCCGTAGCCAACCCAGAGCACCAGAAGCGGTGCGAGGGCCACGGCGGGGATCGCTTGCGAGGCCGCCAGATAGGGCGACAGTGCGGACTCAGCAACCTTGTTGCGGGCGACCAAGTATCCCAGCGGAAGTGCGATGGAGGTGGCCAGCAGGCAGCCGAGCAGTGCCGCCTTGACGGTGATCCAGATCCGTGGCCACAACCGGCCCTCGGCCAGGTCGGCGACGAGCCGTTCCCAGATCACGCCGGGAGCTGGCAACAGGCTGGCAGGAACCGTACCGCTCACCGTCAGCGCCTGCCATCCGGCCAGGAGCACGAACCCCAACACGACAGGGGCGAACGCGCGCTGCCAGTGCGATGTACTGCATTGCCTGCGGGCCATGTGGGGTGCCGCGTCCTTTCGTCCGATCAACCACGACCGGGGGGACGCGAAACCGCAAGTCAAGGCCACCGGACGCGCGAACGTTCGACGGCATCGATCGCGAAGACGACGCCTCGTGCTCTCCCATCCGGACTTTAACCGTCGGTTCCGGAATTCCACCGGATCGGCCACCTGCGAGCAGGCGGTTCGCGGACTGTCACCGCCGGTTCGGATTCTCACCGACCCCGGGCACGTTGCTGTGTTGCACCACCACCTTACTCCCTGAGCGCGACCCGACGCGACTGGGGGCGACCAGGCGCCGGCAGCAGGGCAAGGACGTCGTTCACCAGCGACGCGTTGTCCAGCCAACCGCGCGCGCTGCGTCCCAGGCAGGAACACGAGGCGGCTCGGGTGGCGAACCGAAAAAGTTCCTCAACCCGGTCAGTGTGCAGTCCCGCGCAGGAGATCGCGTGCGCGAGCGCCCCGTGCAGGCAATCCCCTGCCCCAGTGGTGTCCACGGGCTCGACGTGTGGCACGGCAACATCGACTCGGTACTCCCCCACCGCGTACTCCAGCGGGTCAGCCCCATGCGACTGGGCGACCACCAGACAGCCTGCCTGTGACAGGTAGTCGAGGACGTCCCCTTCGAACCCGGGCACCCGGAAGTCGGCGGAAACCAGTGCGACGTCGACCAAGGGCAACAGCTCAGCCGTGCCGGGCTTCCAGGAACCGCCGTCAAACAGGACCGGGACGCCGTGGCGCCGCGCCAGCGTGGCCACCTGGACACTCAGTTCCATCTGGTGGCCATCGATCAACACGCACCCGAAGCCCGACAGCGACAGGGCCTGGGGCAGCCGGGCCTGTTGGCCCGCTGCGTTCGTGGAGACCACTGCCCGGCTGCCGGTGTGTGCGTTCACGAGCACTGAGGAGACAGGAAACGGGGCGTCCGGCCCGACCGTGCAGTCGACGACCTCAACTCCGCTGGCCAGCGCTGCGGCAGCGGCCAACTGGGCCACCGGACTGCGACCCACGACAGTGAGAAGTGTGGCGCCCGATCCCAGTCCGGCCGCCACCCCCGCCGCGTTGGCCGCCGGTCCGCCGTAGTCCACGGACATCGAGAGCGCAGTGATCTTCTCGTTGTCGGCGGGTAGTCGTTCCACGGTCTGCAACACGTCGAGAGAGAGCAACCCGATGCAAAGCACAGCTGCGGGCGCCTCGTTTCGCTCAGCGTCGTCCGGGGTCACGATCCCAGTCTGGCGCACAGCAGGGCCGTGCGTCGGTGACTGTGTCCGCTGACCGCATGCTGTTCGCTTCCCGCGCCGCGTTGGCGGGGTGATTGAATCGTGGGTATGACCAATGACCCGAACCGGATGACCCCGGCAGGCGGACAGCCCACCCCCTACGGCAATGACTGGAGCTCTGACTCGTCGAGCCCGCAGGGCGGTTACGGGAGTACGGAACAGCCCCCACAGCAGGGCTCCCAACCCACCGAACAGTGGAGCGCGCAGCCCACCGAGCAGTGGAGCGCGCAGCCCGTCGCTCAGCCTTGGGGCTCACAGCCTGCCCCGCAGCCGGGCGCTCAACAATGGGGTGTGGGTGCAGGGTACCCCGCTGGTGCGGAGCACACCGGACAGATCCCGATCAGCCCGTACGGTGCTGCACCCGGCGGCGGATTCCCCGGCCAGCCGCCCGCACCGAACCCCTACGGCGGCTACGGGCAGCCGCAGCCTGAGGCGATGGCGGCAGCCGGCTACTACGGACACGTGGCTCCGAACCAGGCTCCGCGGACCAGGGACGACAACCCCATGAAGGCCCTGGTGGATTTCGGATTCAAGGAGTTCGCAACCCCCGGGATTGTGAAGTTCGTCTACATCCTGACGTTCCTCTCGTGCCTCGGCGGCTGGTTGTTCACGGTGCTCGCGGCTTTTGCAGCAGGAAACACTGGTTTCCAGGACACCGCGGTGCCCGGTGTGCTGGCGCTGCTGTTCGGCTGGGTCCCCTGGCTGATCTATCTCGCCATGACGAGGATGGCGCTCGAGTTCGTCCTGGTGACCATCCGCACCAACGCCAAGGTCAACGAGATCGCCGACAGACTGGCAGCTGATCAGAGCTAGAGTTCTGTATGCGGACCTTGCCAACCCCCCTTCGTGGAGGGTCCTGCGAACAAGGTTCTTGAGTCCAGGAGAGCGGTAAACATGACCGACAGCCAGCCCAGAACTGCCCCCGACGACGCCATGGCATTGGTCCCATCGTCCCGATTCAACCCCTGTCCAGGTCCAGTAGTCACTGTGATTCTGGACGGGGTCGGCATTTCGCCGCGAGAGGAAGGCGACGCCGTCAAGACCGCGCGCACGCCAACCTTGCGGGCACTGGCCACTGACTACCCGATGACACAGCTCCTGGCGCACGGCAAGGCCGTAGGAATGCCCAGCGACGACGACATGGGCAACAGTGAAGTCGGTCACAACGCCTTCGGCGCGGGGCGCGTCTTCGCGCAGGGCGCCAAGCTGGTGGCCGACGCCATCAACAGCGGCTCGATGTGGGAGCACGATGGCTGGTGCGAGATCAGGGCTGCGGTGCAGGGCAAGGGCACGTTGCACTTCATCGGGCTGTTCTCGGACGGCAACGTGCACTCCCACATCGACCACCTGAAGGCCATGCTCATCCAGGCCAAGCAGGACGGCGTGCGGCGCGCCCGCGTCCACATCCTGCTGGACGGCCGCGACGTCGGCGAGACGTCAGCCTTCGATTATGTCGATCCTTTCGAAGAGTTCCTGGACGACCTTCGCGACGACAACTTCGACGTCGCCATCGCCTCGGGTGGTGGCCGGATGCAGGTCACAATGGACCGCTACGAGGCCAACTGGCGCATCGTCGAGCTGGGCTGGAACATCCACGTGCACGGCGAGGGACGTCAGTTCGCCAGCGCCCATGAGGCCATCGAGGCCTACCGCAGCGAGCTGGGGGTCATCGACCAGGACCTGCCGGGTTTTGTCATCGCCAGGGACGGCCAGCCGGTCGGAACCATCGAGGACGGCGACGCGGTCGTGTTCTTCAACTTCCGCGGTGACCGCGCCATCGAGATCTCGCGTGCCTTCACTGAGGACACCTTTGGGTTCTTCGACCGTGGTCGTCGGCCGAGCGTCACCTACGCCGGCATGATGCAGTACGACGGCGACACCAAGATGCCCGCACGGTTCCTGGTCGTGCCGCCGGCCATCGACCGCACGCTGGGGGAATTCCTGGCCCGCTCCGGCGTCACGCAGTACGCGATCAGCGAGACGCAGAAGTACGGCCACGTCACGTATTTCTGGAACGGCAACCGGTCTGGGAAGTTCGACGAACAGACGGAAACCTACGTCGAGATCCCCAGCGACGTCGTGCCCTTTGAACAGCGGCCGTGGATGAAGTGCGCCGAGATCACCGATGCCCTGATCGACGCCGTGAAGAGCGGCCAGCACCGCTACCTGCGGGTCAACTACGCCAACGGCGACATGGTGGGCCACACCGGCAATTTCGAAGCCGCCGTCACTGCGATGCAGGCGATGGACCTGCAGCTTGCGCGGCTGGTGCCGGTCATCCTGGCAGCCAACGGCACGGTGATGATCACTGCGGACCACGGCAACGCCGACGAGATGTACGAGACCGACAAGAATTGCAACGTCAAGCACGATGCCGCGGGTCGCACCAAGGCGAAGACGTCGCACACGCTCAACCCGGTGCAGTTCATCCTGGTCTCGGCCGAGCAGAACCCCGGCTGGCGGTTGCGCACTGATCTCAAGGCTGCCGGGCTGTCCAACGTCGCTGCGACCGTGCTGAACCTGCTGGGCTACGAGGCGCCTGAGGACTACGACGCAAGCCTGATCGAGCCCGCCTGACGGGCTCATAGCCGTCCATGCCGATCACGTCGCAGCAATTCCTCGCTCTGGTGACTGAACGACGCATTGCTGCGACGCAGTCATGGTCCGAACTCCTCGGCGGCGGAGCCACCTGTCAGCTCGATGGCTCGTTGTCATCCCACGAAGGGGCCAAGCTGCGCGAGGGGGAGGTAGCCGCGCTCGGTCTGGTCATCAGGGCGCTGCGTGCCAGACCGGACGACGACATTGTCGACATCTTTGGTGGCGCCATCGGCCAGTGGAACAGCCAACCTGTCCCTGGCCGAGGCAAGGATTGGGATTTCTACCGCCGTGGTGGTGACGAGGCGCTCAGGTCGCTGCGCACGTTGCTCGATGAGTGAGGCTCTGAGGCTTGCGTGTGCGGCGCGGTCAGGCCTCAACGGGCTTGACTGATCCAGGGACGACGGAGGCCTCGATGAGCTGGAAGCGGGTGACCAAACGCCGGGCGCTTTGCCGGGGCGGCCAGCAGGTGTAAAGCGAGAGTTGGTAGACGTCCTCGCTGGGGCTGGCCTTGTAGATGAGGTCCTCGTAGCCAGGCCCAACAGTGATGACGGTGTAGTCGCCCCCGGCCTCACTCTCAACGACCTCGTAGACGTAACGGTCGAGCAGGTCAGGGTACTTCGGATCAGGCGTCCACACGATCAGCCGGTCCCCAATGACCTGAGTTCCGTTCGCTCCCGCAACCTTGCCTTGGTAGAACTCGTCGTTGAGTTCGACGCCGCCCTCGATCACAGTGATGTTGTGCAGTCCTAGCACGATCTCGTGAGGCAGCGTGATGTTGTCCATGATGGCGCCCTTGAACAGCAGCCGGTCTCCGTCGCGGGGATCGCCCATCGAATTGAGGCGGATCACGTTGTGCTCACCAGGCTCGGGTGGTGTGTAGTTGCCCTGGAAATAGGCCTTGTACTCGGCGTCGGCCGCCTTGGCGGTCTCCGAGGTCCGTTGACCGAGGTACTCCAAGTCGATCGCGCCGACGAAAGCGCCGTGCGCGAAGTTCGCTGGATCAAGGGGTGCCGGGCCCTTGGCGATGTAGGCGTCGCGTTCGGAAAGGGCCTTCTTCTCAGGGGACGCCGCGCTGGAATTGGCATTGGTGTCGTCGGCTGCACGGCTGCACCCGGTCAGACCTACAGCAAGGGCGGCCAGACCACCAAAGAGGATTCGCCTACTGACACCATTCCCGCTCATTCAGCCCCCACCGCTCGTCCGTTCGTTGATCTTGGCCCAGCATAGTCGGCCGAACCATGCTTGAACCCTCAGCACACATGCTCAACCCACGATGGAGACCTGTCGGTAGACAGGTCTCCATCGTGGGTTGAGTGGTTCTGTTGTCCGCACACGGGGCAGGTGTTCAAAGCACACCCAAGACGCTTAGGCGTCCGATCCTTGGTCGTTAAGCGGTCTTGAGAACGCGGCCGGTGTAGGTGGACTTACGAGTCTGCTTCTTGGGCTCGTACTCCCTGTACACCTTCTTCTCGACCTTGTCGCGATGATCCTTGTCGCGGTAGTCGCACTTGTCTTCGTCAGGGCACTCGCACTCGCACTGGGGCGCGTACTTGTAGTCCTTCCACTTCGAGCCATCACGGCAGTCGTCGTTGGACCGGTTGCCGGCGAAGGCAGTCGACGGAACAACAGCGAGCGACGCAGCCGCAACAACGGCAATCAAAGCCTTGCGAATCTTCATCTCTTAATCCTCTTCCCGTGTAAGCGGTCGTATTGACCCTAGCAGGGCCGCGTTCAGCATGTCGAGTCCTCCACAATCTGGGCCGCCAGTCTCGAGCCCGGAGTGACATGGAGTTGGGTGGTTCCTTGTTGGGCAGCTCCCGCAGTCTCCATCACCACCTCCAGCCGGTGGGATTCACCCGGACCGAGGTCGAGCGTGACCTGCGCCACCTCCATGTCGTGGTGCACGTACAGGCCCATCGCCGAATAGGGGGCTCCGTCAACCGTCACATTCTCGATCCGCCCGCCGGCTGGACTGTAGACCATCACGTTCGTGAGTGAATGACCTGGCGTCACTTGCCCCGTACCGGACAGGTAGGGAGGATATTTCGCAGCCTCGGGCGGTGCCGTCGAGGTGATGTCCACCGACGTGGTGAGCTGTCGGGCATCCCCGGCCAGGCACTTGGTACCAGCGACCTTGACCGAGTAGTCAAGGTAGTAACTCATCTTCGTCGCGCTCGCGTCGTTCAGGAACACGCCTACCACCGGCGAACCCTCCCGTTCGCCCACCAACTCGCCGCTCAGCGCAGTGCCAGACAGCACCGACTGCTCACGGGGGTCTGCCGACCAGACGAGCCAGCGGCCCTCTTCAGCCGCCCTCATCAGGGCTGCCATCCCCGCCCGCACATTCGGCGTGCCCTCCAGGAAGGATTCGAACACGGCGTCGGCAGCTTCGCTGAAGTAGTCGTCCTGCTGGGCGATGGTCTTGCGCTTGTCCAGATAGATGCCGTTCAACAGCACCTGCGCCGCATTGCTGCTGTTGAGAGTGCTTCCGTCGGACATCTTCACCGGCCCGGTCGCCTCTAGGAGGTACCCGAGGGCAACAGGGTCGATGGCGACAACGCCGTCCACGTCGGCACCGAACTCCTTGCTCCACTGAGCCCGGGTGATCTCGGCAGTGCGCGGGAAATCGGGCGTCAGCGTCGCGTCGACGCCGAAGGTCATCAGGCGGTCCGTGAAGAGCAGTTCCTCCTGCGGAGTGAGCGGCAGGATCGGGGTTTCGGAGAAGAGCTCACCACCGCCGCGCCGACCTCCGAGGCTCAACTGCCCGTTGTCGGTGGTCAGCTGGAGCACCGCGCCGGGGTGTCCGCCGGTGGCGCGAATCTCGGCGGGACTCTGGGCCAGGATGACGTACTGGCGCTGGCTGTACGCCCCCAGCATGGGCGGAATGAGTTGCGCAGCCTTGGATGCCAGCTCGGTCATCTGGGCGGTCTTACCGACCATCGCCTTGAGCTCAGTCACTGGCCCCGCCACGCGGCCGATCACCTGCTCCTCGTCGATGCTGGCGAGTTGGGTCTGGGACGCCTGTACGGCATCGTCGGCAGCGATCACGCTGGGAACGACATCAACGAATGCGCGAGCATTGATCTTGCCCTGCTGGGGCATCAGCACGGAGGGATCGAGCACCTTGATGGCTTCGCCCAAGGAGGGCAGCGCGCTGGTGGCCAGATTGTCGACGACTCGTGCCAGTGTCTGAACTGCTGCCACGGATTCGCCGACGACAGGAGTGTGTGCAGCGATCCACCAGTGCGGCCCGTCGGTGTTCGACACGGCGACTCCGGTCTGTTCCTGCAACAAGGCCAGTTCGGGCGCGACTGCGTCAGCGTCACCTGACAGGACTCCCGACTGCACCTTTTCGACGGTCACCACAGCTGCCCGCAGGCTTGTCTCGGCGCGGCGAGCGTCCAGCAGAACCAGCACGGCAGAGACGCCCAACACGACGAGACCAACCGCCAACGCCCCCGCCACCCAAGCACCCCAGCGTCGCGGGCGTCGCGGGGGTTCAGGTTCGCTGGTGGCGCGCCTTGCGTGCCTGCTGTCAGCGTCGACTGGTGGCTGTTCGCTCATCGTCTCTCCCCTGATCTGATCACCGTCTCAGCCTATCGTTCGTGCGCGCAAGCCCCCGTCAGCGGGGCCATGAAGCTCGACCTTCAGCCTTGTGAGCGCCTCGTCCACCCTCGCGGCGTCGTCCCCCTTGATCACGATGTTCGTGCCATGGACGCCGTTCTCCGCAAACGGGTAGGAGCCCATCGCCAGGTCCGGGTAATCGTTGGCGAGCACCCCCAACGGCGCCGCGATTCGACCCTCCCCGAACTCGAAGCGCACCTCCCGAACCACTCGGGGAGTCCCCTGCTCGAGGCGCGGCAGCAAGTCGGCGACCATGGCGCGGAAGATGCTGGGTACACCCGCCATCACATGCACGTTCTCGATGCTGAAACCCGGCACCCCGGACAGCACATTCTCGATGAGCCGTGCGCCCTCGGGCACCCGCGCCATCCGCAACTGGGCGTCGTTCGGCTCCATGCCGCGGCGGGCGAACATCTCGATCAGGATCGCGCGCGCATCGTCGTGGATTCCGATGTGGACCCCGAACGCCGTGGCCACGGCGTCCGCGGTGATGTCGTCGTGGGTAGGGCCGATGCCGCCCGAGGTGAAGACGTGCGTGTTGCAGGCCCGAAGGGCGTTGAGGGCGGTGGCGATGGCGTCCTGTCCGTCCGCGACCACACGGATCTCGGTGAGGTCTATCCCCACTTTCGTCAGCTCCTGGGCCAGGTGGTAGGCGTTGGCGTCGCGGGTGCGCCCAGACAGAATCTCGTCCCCGATGATCAGGATCGCAGCTGTGGGGTTCGACATGCGGACTAGCCCGCCGCCCTTGCGATGAGTTCCGCCAGTTCCGCCGGTTTGGACCACATGGGCCAGTGGCCGGTGGGCAGGTCTGCGTAGGTGACGTTGTCGTAGTCCAGAAGAGCTGCAAGAAATGGCACTCCCTGCGCCGCGTAGTCCTGGTAGGCACTGGCCGGGTAGGCGGTGCAGATCACGGACAGCGGAACGTGATGCCGAGCGTCGTTGATGAGCGAGACGGGCTCGCTGACAAGGGCACCCGGTTGCGCGACAGCGCGTTCCCGAAACCGCTCAAGTTGGGCGGCGCTCAACCCGACGAACGAGCCCTGGTCCTGCAGGTCTGACCAGGCGTCGCCGAGGGTGAAGTCGCCGACCTGTGCGGAGTTGAAGGCCAACCCTGACTTCGGTGGAGCGGTGTCGACCAGGACGAGGCGGTCCACCAGTTCCGGCCGCCGGTCGATCACCAAAGTGGCGGGGAACGCTGCCCCGCTGTGCACCACCAGAATCCTTCGGTCTACGTTCACCTCCAGCGCGGCCTCGATGGCGGCAGCTTGGTCCGCCAAGGTGACAGGCAAGGCGGGATCGCGGTCGGGCTCAAGGCCAGGAAGGGTGAGCGCCACCACGTCGAATCCCCGTTGCTGCAGTTCAGGCGCCACCTCGTCCCAAGCCCACTGTCCCAACCAGAAACCAGGCACCAGCACGATGCGTGTAGTCATGGGGCTCACGCTAGTCGAAGCCGACTGGTGGCGATTTCGCTACCTGTAGCTGCCTTAGATCGCCTTTCATCGGACGACCCTGCAAAAGGGACGGGCCCCATCTGGTGGCAGATGGGGCCCGGTTGAGTTGCAGTGATCAGAAGGCGCTTCAGCTCCGGTATTGCCGGTCCATCCAGGCGATGCGCTGGGTCAGCCACGAGTCCAGGGAGTTGACCTCCGCGCTCCAAGAACCTCGAATGATCTGCTCAGGGTAGAGACGCTCGCTGACACTCCAGATGGTGAAGTTCCTCGCTGCCGAAGCGGAGATCAGTGACCTCTGCTGACCGATGAAGGTGTGGATGCTGCCCAAATTCGGGTACACCTCAACCCAGCGGTCCTTCACCATCTGCTGGAACTGCGGGTCGTCGTTCAGCCGGTTGAACCAGGAGACGTCGACCTGGGTCTTCTCCACGAGGCTCGGATCGCGCAGGTACCAGCCCTCAGGCGAGCCCTGATTGCCCGGGTTGTTCTCGTTGCCCATGGCAATGTCGAAGTCCCACAGGGGCCCGAAGAAGAGCTTGCCGGGTCCCGTCGCCGTGTCACGTGTCTTGTACATCTTGACGCTGGCGTGCATGTTGCCGTCGATCGGCTTCATCATCTCCATCGCGATGTAGTAGTCGACGGCTGAGGCGGCATCGATGTATTTCATCCAGCCTTCCGATCGTCTGTGAAGTTGGCCCCGAACAGTGCTTTGTCTGCGTCGGCCAAATACTTGTCGATGTAGTTGATCTGAGCCGTTGTGATGCCAGAACCGTCCGTCTCGTTCTCGGGCTCTTCAATGGCAACCCAAGCACCGCTGTTGTTCACATTGATGTTGTGGTCACCACTTCGGCGGAAGTCCCACTCCAACAGGTAGCCGCCCGTCACGTTGGGAGGGCTGTCGTTGACCCCGTTCTGATTGTCCTTGAGCTCATCGATCTCCACGCGGCCCGTTCCCGCGTTGGCTCGTTCCATCAGGGTGAACGAACCCTTGTAAGAGCCGTTCACATACAAGAACTCGGGGGATGAAGAACAGCCCCGCAAGGACGAGTGCCACCACAGCAATGCCGATTACTGCGATCCGCGGCAACCTGTTGCTTTTAACCAGGGGAGGTGACGCTGGTGGCGGCGCGGGATGGACGACCACGGTGATCAGTTCCAACCCCTGTCCAGCCGAGTTCCTGCCCACAGGAGCATCAGATGAAGTTGAGCCTCCTGGTGCCTGCCCCGCCTCCACACTGAGGGTCGGGTTCGGCTCTGGTGTTGACCGCTTCGCAGTCGTGCAGCCAATACTGTGTCAACGTTAAAGTGATCGAAAAGCCCGTGACAAGAGGTGGTCGATGGCGATTCTCGCGCTTCCGGTGGACCAACGAATCATCGACATTGATTCCCGGCGGTTCGCCTCCATCGAAAAGGCCTTGGTCGAGCTCGTCACCAACTGCGACGACAGCTACTCCAAACTGGAACAGGCCGGGGTGAAGGTCAGTGGCTCCGTCGTGATCAGTTACGAACGTCACGACACCGGTGCGATCCTCACCGTGACCGACCAGGCGGAGGGGATGACCCTCGATCGGCTCCGCACGATCCTGTCCTACGGTGGCGCCCACAGCCGTCTGTCCAGCGGAGTGTCCAGCGGCCGTGGCTACTTCGGACGCGGTCTGAAGCAGGCCATTTTCGGCCTCGGGCACGGGTGGGTCGAGACCGTGCGAGACGGACGCCTCAGTCGGGTGGACCTGTTCCGCAACGAGCTCGGCAGCTACGTCTACGACGACCAGGACGGGGATCGTCCCGCAGCGGATCGTGACTACGCCCGGCTGGGGCTGGAGGTGGGGGGCAACGGCACCCGGGTCACGATCGTGGCGGACAACCCGCAGGTGAACCTGCCGTACTTCAGGTCCCTCGTGCGGGCGGTGAGCAACAACTTCTACCTGCGCGACATCACCCAGCGCCGCCAGCTGCAGCTGCTGAACGGGAACCTGCCCAGGAAGCACGCCACAGCGGCACCGCTGAATTTCGAGGAACCGTCGTCCGAGCTTCTGCTGGGCCCCGAGCTTGCCAGCTTCGTCTTCCAGAACCAGGGCTACGACTTCACGGTGACCGTTCGAAAGGCTGCAGCGGAGCTCGTCCTTCGTGGCGACGAGCGCACCAGCGGGTTGTTGGTGATGTCGGGCACGGCCGTCCTCGACTGTCAGTTCTTCCGTTACGAGGGTCAGATCGGCACCGAGTACCTCTTCGGAACCGTCACCTGCCCCGGCCTGATCGCCATGCTCGCTGCGGGTCGTCCGGTGATCAGCGACGAGCGCGAAGGGCTGAACCTCAAGGAGCCGTTCGTCGCGGCCTTCGGGGACGCAGTGAGCGCGACCATCTCACCGATCATCGAGAGCGAACGCCTCCGGCTGAGCCATCTGGATCACGCGGCCACCTCCAAGCGAACCGAGTCATTGCTGCAGCTGGTGCTGGCACGGATGAACCAGGCAGCGGTCGACGACCTGGGCATCACCCTGCCGCCGGGACCCGGTTCTGGCTCGTACGGGCCCTACCCCACCGGGCGACCGGCAGTGCTCAGATTCAGCACACCCTTCTACTACCGGCCCATCGGGCGGGCCTTCCACGTCTCACTGTTGGTTGACCGCGCGCGTCTGCTCGACGAGCAGGTGCTGCAGTTCACCCACGACCTTCCAGATTCGATCCTGATCGACCCGGACATTTCCCAGCTCACTGTCGGCGAACTCCCTGCGGACGGGCGCTTCACCTGGAGCCTCACCGGTTTCACCGCCGGTGACAAGGGGAGGGTCCGCGTGACCAGCGACCCCTACGCGGCCACCTGCGAGGTGGTCATCGCCGAAGGAGCGTCCCGCCACGTGCCGCACGCCAGTCGCCCGGCGAGAACCTCGACACCATGGGACCAGGACAACTCGACCGACCTGTTCGTCGGCTACGAGTTGCGCAACCTCGACAACGACATCGACCGGGCCGTCTACAGCCCGCAGGAACGCCTCATCATCATCAACACCGAGGCGCCGACCGTCCGCCTGTACATCGACGGTCAGGGACGCTTCCGGGATTCCGCCAGGCTGCTTCTTGCGGAGCTCTTCCTGGACGTCATCGCCGGCGAGTTGGCCCGCCGCTACGTCGACCGCACGCTGCAGAAGGGCGACGCCGAGGCCTACGATCAGGCCAAGCAGACCTTCATTCGACGCTACGGCCTGGAAATCCACCGGATCCTGAACGGACGTGAGTTGGTCGCTCCCAGCCGGAAGCACGTAGAGTCACGCCCGAGCCAGGAGGAGCCACCGTGACAGAATCCCCGCAGAGACTGGTTGTCCTGGGCGCTTCGGGCGACCTGACCAAACGGCTGTTGTTGCCGGGCTTGGGGATGCTGCTTGCCAATGACGGAGATCGCCACGTCGAAGTCTGGGGGGTCGGACGCGAGGCACTGGAACCCACGGAGTGGGGCGCCAGGGTCGGCAACGCGCTCGTGCGCGGTGGCTGCGACGACGACCGGGCGCTGGCCGTGGTGGCGGCGTCCCGTTACGTGCAGATCGACATCACCGAGCGCGAGGGCGTCGAATCGCTGCTGGCCCAGTTGCCGGATCGTGACCGTACTGTTCTCTACTTCGCAGTGCCGCCCACCATCACCCGGATCGCCTGCGAGCACCTGGCACAGTGCGGTGACCTGGGCGGGCTGCGCCTTGCGCTGGAGAAACCTTTCGGCGACAGCCTGGCGGCAGCACGAGAGTTCAACGCCTTCTTGAGGAGCTTTCGTTCCGAGGAACAGGTGTTCCGTGTCGACCACTTCCTCGGTGACTCCCAAGTGCTCAACCTGCTGGCCCTGCGTTTCGCCAACAGGCTGTTCGAGCCGGTCTGGTCCGCAGCCCACGTGCTCAGCGTCGAGATCACGGCCAACGAGACCCTGGCGCTGGAGGGTCGGGCGGGGTATTACGACAAGGCCGGCGCGCTCGTCGACATGGTGCAGAGTCACTTGCTGCTGATGCTCGCTCTCGTGACGATGGAAGAGCCGGCCCGCCTCGAGCCTCGGCTCGTGCACGACCTCATGTCGCATGCCCTGAGCGTCACCCAGGTGGCCGAGGGCGACCCCGTGCGGTCGTCGCGGCGAGCCCGTTACACTGCTGGAACCAGCCGGGGTCGGGAGGTACCGGCCTACCACGACGAGGAGGGCGTCGATCCCCAGCGTGACACCGAGACCCTGGTGGAACTCGACCTGGAGATCGCCAACCGGCGCTGGTCAGGAGTACCCATCCGGCTCCGAAGCGGCAAGGCCCTCGACTCCGACGTCCGCCGGGTCGTCATCACTCTGCGACCCGTGGAGTTCGCGCCCCACGGCATGGGCGGATACCCGCCTGCGAACGTCCTGACCATCAACCTGAACCCCGACACGATCAGCGTGGAGATCGTGACGAACCAGGGCGGCGGCCGGTTCAGGTTGGGTACCGAAAAGCTTGAGGCCGCAGTGGGTAAGACTTCACACACCCCCTACGCCGAGGTGCTCGCAGCAATTCTCGACGGCAACCACCTGATCTCCGTTCGCGGTGACCTTGCCGAGGAGTGCTGGCGGATCTGCGAGCCCGTGATCAACGCCTGGCGCAGCGGTGCCGTACCGATGGACGAATACCCCGCGGGCAGTGGCGGACCACCCCACTGGCCCGGCGCAGCCCACGACTGACAGGTCGAGTCGGTCTGGGGCACCGGTGAGTCCGGACGCCGCTGCAAGTACTACCGCATCACGACTCAGGCTGCCGCCCGACCGCACTTCGAGCTGGGGAACTGAGATGACTGACGCCGCAACCGCTGCCCCCACGTCCGACCCAGAGCAGCTGGTCGCTGAATGGCGGGCCCGGATGGTCGCTCGCCCGGGCGTCGCCGCCGACGATGTCGACGAACTGGAGGATCATCTGCGCGGACATCTGTCGGCTCTCACCGCGCTGGGGTTGACGCCCGAGGAGTCCTTCCTTGTGGCAGTCCGGCGCGTCGGTGCCCAGCACACGATCGCGGCTGACCTGGCCCGTGAGCATGCGGGGCGCCTGTGGAAGCAGCATGTGGGGTTCGAACACCAGCGGGCCGGGACAACTCCCGCGGGCGTGCTGACGATGCTCGGCTTCGCCGTCCTGGCGGGTCTGGCGGTGAAGATCCCGTTCGGGGACGCCCTGCGGGACCTATCGGGGGCGCCGTCATCGTTGCGGCATGGCTCGTTGATGGGAAAAAGGGGCGTGGTTGAGAACATGGCACCCGTGCTGTCCATGGTGTTCACGCCGCTGTTCACCCTCCTCCTGCTGGCCTTCCTGGGTGCGTTGATCACCACCCGTCACTTGGTCGACCTGGACCGCGGCGTCCTGATGGTGATGAACTTGGTCCTGGTCGTGGTGTTGGGGCTGCACTTGTTCTCGGGTCCCGCGGGTGCAGGGTGTCGGCGTCGGAGACCTGGCCACCGATGAAGCACGGCATCAGGCATGAGCCCGCGTCCCGGGTTGAACAGATTGCTCGGCTATGGCGCGACACTCGCTGCCGCGAAACGGCCCGCCGAGCGCCACGCTGTAGAAGCAGACGTCAAACAGCCCAGCGGTCAGCGGCAGGACGCCCCACACAATGGACGCCTTGCCGGCGGCCGTTTGCCGCGTGCGCAGCCCGACGGCAAGGAAACCCGCTCCCGCAGTCGCGCGAAAGACCCGACCCTCGGGGCTGTTGAGAAATCGACCGAACGATGATCTGTTGAATGAATCAGAGAGCGCAGTCATGTCCGCATCGTAAGTCTCCCGGCAAGGTCTTGAGGGCCGCCCACGCAGCGATTGCGTGGGGTTGGCCGAAGGTTGGTCGGGGGTTCAGCTGCCGATCAGCGGTGGCGCTGCCCCGGGCCGCGTCCCTTGGGACGGCCCCGTTTCGCCGCGGCCGAGGGCTTCGGCTTCTTGCCAACCTGCTGTTTGCTGACCTGCTGTTTGTCAGTTTGCTGCCCGGCGGCCCTGTCCTGGGCCGTACGTGAACTGTTCGCCGTCCGACCACGGACGACGCCGATGAACTCGTCGATCGAGGCGTGCTGGTTGTCGATTCGCCAGGCCAAGGCCACCGTGGTGGCCGGAGCGTCGGTGACGGTTCGGTAGACAAGGTCTCGGCGGCTGTTGGTGCGTGCGATCGACATCGGCACCCTCAGCACGGCCTGCTCCTGGAGGACCAGGTCGATGCTGGCGGCGTCAGCGTTTTCGAGCACGCTCTCCCTCGCCAGGTCATCACCGGTCACCTCGTCGAAGTCCGCCAGCGGATGGTCCTTGGACACCAACACCACCGGCACCTCGTCATACAGCCGGATCACGTGCAGGCCATCGGCGTCCACTGGCAACCGGACGAAGCACATGTCCACGTCCCCGGTGTCCAGCACCCGGCGCTGCTCAGCCACGGGCACCTCAACCGCGTCCAGCGGGACCTGCGGGAAACGCTGCCTCCAGATCGTGCGCCATTTGGTCAGCGTGACCCCGGGCACGAACCCGACGCGCAGCCCAGCCTGGTCGGGCACCCCGGGGATCGTCACGAACGCAGGCTATCCGACCCCCGCGGATAGGATGGCGAGTGTGAGCCAAACCATGAAGCCGTCAACGGCAGCCAGCAAACTCGGCATCCATCTACCGGCAGCCCCTCAGGAGTTCCAGAGCTCATTGATCACCCGGGCCGAACTGGACGCCCTGCGCGCCGACCCCCCGGAGTGGCTCACAGAACTGCGGCGCACCGGCCCGTTCCCGCGTGAGGTCATGGCCCAGAAACTGGGTGTCTCGCGCGCCGGGCTGGCACGGGGCGGCATCACCGAGGCGCTGGACGCCGATCAGATCGGTGCACTGATCGCAGACCCGCCCGCGTGGCTGAGGCGGGAGCGGGGGATCTACCGCGAGGTGATTGCCGAGAAAGAGCGGCTCAAGGCCGCTTCCCCCGACCGCTGAGACCCCACACCCCGGCTGGCAGCGCGGACACCACTGTGACCAGGGTGACCAGCCGTGCCGCCCGCCGAACCGTCGACGTGTCGGGGGCTGGCGCGTCGGTGTCCCCCAGCGCGGGACGCTGCTCGACGCGTCCGTGATAGGCCGACGCACCACCCAACCGGACGCCAAGTGCCCCCGCCCAGGCCGCCTCACACCACCCACCGTTGGGGCTCGGGTGGTTGCGGGCGTCCCGGAGCATGACGCGCCAGGCCTGGCGGACGGACCCTCCCACCGTGGGGGCCAGCAGGCAACTCAGTGCGCCGGCCAGCCTGGCCGGCACGAACGCGGCCGCGTCGTCCACCAGGGCGGACATCTTGCCGAAGCGTTCGTACCGGTCGTTGCGGTAGCCGACCATTGCATCCAGGGTGTTGATGCCGCGATGCACCAGCAGGCCGGGGATACCGGCCACCGCCCCCCAGAAAAGCGAGCACACAACGGCGTCCGAGGTGTTCTCGGCCAGCGACTCGACGGTTCCTCGGGCGAGCTCAGCGGCGTCGAGGTGCTCAGGATTGCGCGAACACAGGTGCGTGAGTCGCTCGCGGGCAGCTGTCATGTCGTTCGCCTCCAGCTCGTCAGCCATCGCCCGACCTTCGGAAGCAAGACTGTGCGAGCCAAGGACTGCCCAGGTGGCGGTGGCCGTCAGCGCGGTCCGAAGAAGCGGACGTCTGCGGGTCAGCAACTCGGCCGCGACACCTCCGGCGACCACGGGCGCCAGGGCTGCCACGTGGTGGACCGCCCCCCAGGCGATCGAATCGCGGTAGAGGCGGTGCTCCAGCCAAGCGACCCAACTGCCGAACCAAGCCACCGGGTGGTGCCGTCGGGGGTCACCGAGCAGCTCATCCGCCGCGACTCCCAGCAGCAGTCCATGGGCGCGGCTCATCGGTCGGACAGGCCAGCCGCGACCTCTGCGGCCCAGTAGGTCACGATCACCTGCGCGCCCGCGCGGCGGACACAGGTCAGCGTCTCCAGGATGGCCGCGTCCCGGTTGATCCAGCCGTTTGCCGCTGCTGCCTCGACCATCGCGAATTCCCCCGACACCACGTAGGCGGCAACGGGCACGTCCACCTCGGCGGCCGTGGCGGAAACCACATCCAGGTAGCCCAGGGCCGGCTTCACCATGACGATGTCGGCGCCCTCGGCGACGTCGAGCCGGACTTCGCGGAGCGCCTCGACGGCGTTGGCGGGGTCCTGCTGGTAGCTGCGCCGGTCGCCCTTCAAGGATGATGCGACGGCCTCCCGGAACGGCCCGTAGAACGCGGACGCGTACTTCGCGGAGTAGGCCAACACCATCACGTCGTGGTGTCCTGCCTTGTCAAGCGCAGTTCTGACGGCGGACACCTGGCCGTCCATCATTCCCGAGGTACCGACCATGGTGGCACCGGCGTCGGCAAGCACCACGGCCATCTGCTGGTAGCGGGCCAGGGTGGCGTCGTTGTCCACCCGGCCGTGACGGTCAAGCACACCGCAGTGGCCGTGGTCGGTGAACTCGTCGAGGCACAGGTCGGCGATGATCGGCAGGCCGGGCACCGCCTCGGCCAGCGTCCGGATGCCTTGGGCGAGGATGCCGTCCGGGTCGGTGGCGCCGGTTCCGAGGGCGTCCTTGTGCAGCGGGACGCCGAAGAGCATCAGCCCACCGACACCTGCGGCTTCGGCCTCGCGTGCCGCGGCGGCCAGGCTGGTGAGGGTGTGCTGCACGACCCCGGGCAGGGACGTGATGGGCCGTGGCTCCTCGATGCCTTCGGCGACGAACATCGGCAGCACCAGGTTCGCTGGGTGCAGCCTCGTCTCGGCGACCAGTCGACGCACTCCGGACGATTGCCGTAACCGACGCGGACGATGGACCAGGTTCATGCGGGCTCCTTCGACGGCTGGGGGGCCAGCTTAGTGGCGATGCGCCCGGCCACGACGTCGGCGTCGGTTCGTTCGAGTTCGACGACCTGCCAGCCGTGTGCCCGGCAGCGGGCAGCGGTGATCGGGCCCACGGCGAAGACCGTTGCGTCCAGTGATCCTGGAGCCAGGGACGAGAGGGCGTCCGCAGCGCTGGACGAACGCACGAGGACCCCCGCGAAACGCCCCTTCGCCAGCCCGGCGAGGCTTTCCGGCGGCGCCTCGACCGGCTTGGTCCGGTAAACCGGCACGGCGTGCACCCGCCAACCGGCTGCCCGCAGGCCGTCGGCCAGCAGCGGCCGGGCTCCGGCGCTGGATGGCAGCAGCGCGACGCCGGGGGCTGTCGACAACAACATCGCCAGCAGTTCGACGGCGCTGATGCCTGGGGAGGTCACCGTGGTGAGTCGGGCAGACGCTGGCAGGGACGCGGTGGTCGTCTGCCCCACGGTGGCGATCCGCAGGCCCTTTTCGAGTGCCCGGCCCAGCCGTTCCTCCAGGTCGTCGACCAGCTCACTCCAGAACCGCCAGGTGCGTGGCGACGTGACGATCAGCCAATGCCCATCGCCGAGGGCAGCCAACAGCCCGGCAAGTTTGCGGGCAGGTTCGGCGTCCTGGACCGCAGCTACCCGCAGCAGTGGTTCGATGACGGTTGGTACACCGAGGGCTGCCAAGGCTTCGGCGTCCGGCTCGTTGCCGTCCGGCCGAATCAACAGGACCGGGCGGGACGCCGCAACCGAGCCCACCTCAATCCGCCAGGAGGTCCGCGGCCACGGAAAGTCCCAGCTGCTCGGCGTCGCGTGGCGCCGACACGCGAGCCCGCCGCATGGCCGCAGCGTGGTCCACCCCCCGGTGGCCGCTCAGTTCGGCGCTCAGCTCCAGCTCACCGGGGGCCACCCATCTGGCGAAGGCCCCGACCGCGGTCGAGCAGGTTGCCTCGACGCCCACCAGCACGGCTCGCTCCGCGGTCACCTGCAGGCGTGTCGATCGATCATCAAGGCTTGCCAGTTCGGTTTCCAGAATCCCGACGCAGGTCTCCACAGCCAGCGCGCCCTGCGCCGGAGCCGGCAGCCACGTCGCCGGGTCGAGCCATTCGGTGATCGCGGCCTCACGGCCCACCCTGACAAGCCCGGCCGCCGCCAACACCACCGCGGCCACCTCGCCCTCGGTCACCTTGCGGAGCCTGGTGTCGACGTTGCCCCTGATCGGCACCACCTGAAGATCAGGCCGCACTCGCAGCAGGCGGGCTGCCCGCCTGGGGCTTGAGGTGCCCACCCGGGCCGCCGGCGGCAGTGTCTGAACCGTCAGCCCCCCGCTGGCGCACAGGGCGTCCCGGGGGTCGGCGCGTGGCGGGATGGCTGCCACCACCAGCCCGGGCATCGGCGCGCTGGGTAGGTCCTTGAACGAATGCACCACCAGGTCAACCGTGCCGGCGAGCAGTGCTTCGCGAAGCGTCGCCACGAAGAGACCGGGCTTGGAGGGCCCACCGAGGGGGATCCGCACGTCGTCACCCTCGACACGCAGGACGACCAGCTCCACCGGGCGCCCGGTGGCCGCTGCCAGCGAGTCCGCCACCTGTTGGGATTGGGTGCGTGCCAGCAACGAGCTGCGGGTACCGATTCGAAGGGGTGTCACCGGTCGACCTGCAGACCGAAGACCGTCTGGAGCGCCCGGGTGTAGTCGTCCAGGTCACCGGTGCGAGCCGACTCGGTGGCACGCACCGATGGGGTGTGCAGGAGTGCGTTGGCCACCCGCTGCAGCGATCTCTGGACCGCGGCGGCCACCTCGGGCGGCTGCGCAGCGGTCACCGACTCGAGTTCACGAGCCACGATCTCTTCGACGTGGGCGCGCATCAGGGTGACTGCCGGGTCTGCCTGGCGAGCGCGTTCCCTGTCCAGATAGGTGTCCACGGCTTGCTCGACGAGTTCGCGGGCCCGGGCCACCGCGCCGCTGTGTTCCACCGGAACGTGCCTGCCCACGACATCGAGGTCGATCAGGTCGACATCGGCGGTGGATGCCAGTTGCGGCTCGACGTCTCGTCCCAACGCCAGATCGACCACCGGCAGCGTGCCCGGGACACCGACCCTGGCCGCCGTCACCTGGGCTGAGGTCAACTGATGGTGCCCTGTCCCACTGCAGGCCACGACCACCTTGGCGCGAGCGATGGCGTTCGACAGCTCACCCGGGGCCAGTGCCGTCACCGGATGGGTCTGGGCGAACACTGCGTCCCGTCCGGACGCCGAGTGCACCGTGATCGTCGCACCGCGGCGCACCAGGTCAGCGGTCACCACCCCGGCGTAGGAGCCGGTGCCGATCAGCAGCGCCCGTTGGCCGGCCAGCCTGCCATGTCGCGACTCGACCAGATCAAGCGCGACCGAGGTGACACTGCGCCCCAACGACCCGATCGTGGTGGTGCTGGCCACCACCTTGGAGGTGGCCAGGGCCATCTGGAAGAGGCGATGCAGGGCAGGACTGTTTGACGAACCGTCAGCCGACAAGGCGGAACGCACCTGCCCGACGACCTCGGACTCGCCGACCACCATGGAATCCAGGCCACAGGCGACCGCGAAGAGATGCTCGACGGCACTACGGGCGGCGCGGGCCGCCACGATGTTCAGCAGATCGCCTGCCCCAGCGGCGGCGAGCAGCCGATGCGCCGTGCGCACGGTCTCGTGGAAGCGGTCGGCCTCGATGTACAGCTCGCAGCGGTTGCAGGTGGCGAGCGTGATCAGGCCCCGCACCCCTGGGGCTGCGCGCAACTCGTCGGCCGCCTGCGCGGCGCAGGCGGTGAAGCGGGTGAGGTCGTCCACCGTCGCCTGATGGTGGCTGACTCCGAGCGCAAGAACGGGCACGGGCCCAGCCTAACCCGTGCCAATCCACGCCCAGGGACCGCGTCCGGCCGCAAGCTATGCTGAGCGAGCCGGCTGCCCGGAGGCCGGAGCTAGGAGGCCGCGTGACCCAGCCCGTCCATCGCCTGATCGGTATCGGAGTGGGTCCCGGAGATCCGGAACTCATCACCGTCAAGGCGCTCCGCGCGCTGCGTGACTGCGACGTCATCCTGGTGCCCGCCACCGAGGTCAGCGGGCCGTCCGCAGGCCGGGCCGAGACCATTGTGCTGGCCGCCTGCCCCGAGGTCGCCGACCGTATCGTCCGGGTGCCCTTCTCGATGGCCGACCGTTCCGGGGTCACCCAGCGCCGTGCAGCCGCCTGGCAGGCGTCCGCCGACGAGGCTGTGCTGGCCTTCGCGTCCGGTATTCGGCAGGTCGGGTTCGCGACGATCGGTGACCCTTCGGTCTACTCGACGTTCAGCTACCTCGCCGCCGGCGTCCGCGACCAGGTCGCCGACCTTGAGGTGGAGGTCATCCCGGGCATCACCGCCATGCAGGGGCTCGCCGCCGCCAGCCGCACCCCGCTGGTCGAGGGCGACGAGGTGCTGGCCCTCGTCCCGCTCAAGGCCGGCATTGAGACGCTGCTGAAGGTGGCTGAGGTTGCCGACACCTGCGTGGCCTACAAGGCTGGACGCCACCTGCCGGCTTTGCGCGCGCACCTGTCGCAGATCGGCGAGGACGCGGTCGCGGGCATCGACGTCGGCCTGCCCAACCAGCGCATCGTGCCGGTCAACGAACTGGACGAAGCTCCCTATTTCACCACCGTGCTGTGGCCGGCCAGACGCGGCGGAACCGGAGAACGACTGTGAACGCCACTCCAGGTGAAGGGAAGGTGGTCTTCGTCGGCGCCGGCCCCGGCGCCCCGGACCTGATCACGGTGCGCGGTGCGCGGGTGATCGCCGAGGCCGACATCATCATTTGGGCGTCCTCGCTGGTCAGCCCGGGAATCGTGGCCGACCACAAACCGGACGCGCTGCTGGTCGACTCCGCCTCCGCGTCCCTGGAGGACATCGCGCCGCTCTATCAGCGGGCCCACGACGAGGGGCTGCTGGTCGCCCGGGTGCACACCGGAGACCCGGCCATCTACGGCACCACCGCCGAGCAGCGCGAGCTGTGCCGGCGCATCGGCATCGCCTACGAATCCATCCCCGGCGTGTCGGCCTTCTCGGCGGCCGCGGCCCGGGCCGACGTCGAGATCACCCTGCCCGAGGTCGCCCAGTCGCTGATCCTGACGAGGTTGGAGGGCGGCCGGACGCCGATGCCGCCCCGCGAACGGGTGCGCGATTTCGCGAGGCACGGCACCACGATGGCGCTCTACCTGTCGGCGGCCCGCAACAAGGCGTTGCAGGAGGAGTTGCTCGCCGGCGGCTACCCGCCTGAGACACCGGTGATCATCGGGCATCAGGTCAGCTGGCCCGACGAGGTGATGCTGCGCTGCCGCCTCGACGAACTGTCGACCACGATGAAGGACCACAAGTTCTGGAAGCACACCGTGATTCTGGTCGGGCCTGCGCTCGCCGAGACGCCGATGGCCAAGCGCTCGTACCTCTACCACCCGGGCTTCCGGCACGAGTTCCGCTCGGCCGACCCGGACGCCGCCCGCGACCTCGCCGAGAAGGGTGCCGAGGCGTGATCACCGTGCACGGCTACGCGGGCTCCCCCAGCCCCGCGCTCCACCACGCGGTCGCCGCGGCGGACCTGGTCGTCGGTGGGCGACGACACCTGGACGCCCTGAATGTGCCGGTCGGCCGGCGCATCGTGCTGGGGCCCCTCGCCCCGGCCATCGAGGCCCTCGCCGCGTTGCCCCAGGACGCGAAAGCCCTGGTCATCGCCTCGGGCGACCCGCTGTTCCACGGCATCGTGCGGCGCCTCCGGCTCGCCGGGCTCACGGTCTCGGTCGTGCCGGCGGTCAGTTCGCTGCAACTCGCGTTCGCCGCTGTCGCCCTGCCGTGGGACGACGCCCTGCTCGTCTCGGCGCACGGCGTCGACCCGGGCCCCGCCATGGCAGCCTGCCGCGTCCACCCCAAGGTGGGCGTGCTCACCGACCCCACAGTCGGGCTCGCTCAACTCGTGGCGGAGACCGCCGGGCTCGGCCGAACCTTCGTGCTGGCCGAGCGCCTCGGCGAACCCGACGAACGCGTCCGCGTCCTGAGCGAGGACGAGGCGCGCGCGGTGGACGATGCGACCCAGCCCAATGTGGTGCTCGTGCTGGCCCACCATCCCGACGATCCGGCTGCGCTAGGAGATCCCAGATGAGCGAACCCGTCGTCGGCCAGGTGGCCGCCTCACCGGCAGCCCGGGCCCGAGCCGACGCGATCACCGCGATCCTCGGCCCGACCAGGCAGTACACCGGTTCGGCGGCTGACGGACTGCGCGCGGCCTGGGCCGAGTGCGACCTGATCGTCAGCCATTTGGCACTGGGTGCCACCACCCGTCTGATCGCCCCGCTGCTGGCAGACAAGCTGACCGACCCCGCAGTGGTGGTAATCGACGAGGCCGGACGTTTCGTCGTCCCGCTGGTCGGTGGTCACGTCGGTGGCGCGAACGAGTTCGCCCGGCGGATCGCCGAGGGGTTGGGGGCGACCGCGGTGCTGACCACCGCGACGGACGCGCTGGGCCTGCCCGGCCTCGACACCCTGGGTTGGGCGACCTCGGGTGACCTGGCCGGGGTGACCCGTGCGATCCTGGACGGCCGACCGGTCGCACTGGTGCGCGAGCACCCGTGGCCGCTGCCCCCACTGCCTCACAACGACACCGACCCGGTGGCCCGGGTGTTGGTCAGCGACCGGACCGGCGTGCCGGAAGATCTGCCCACCGTCGTGCTGCACCCCAGGAGTGTGGTGGTGGGGATGGGCTGCAACCGTGGCACCGACGTCGCGGCGCTGCGCGGGCTGCTGGTCGACACCCTTGCCCAGCACGGTCTGGCGAGAGCGTCGATTTCGGCATTGACAAGCGTGGACGCCAAGGCTGACGAGCCAGGGCTGGTCGAGTTGGCAGCCGAGTTGGGCGTCCCGTTCGTCTGCTACCCGGCCGAGGAGCTGGCGGGGATCACCGTGCCCAATCCGAGCCAGGCACCGGCTGACGCCGTCGGGACGCCGAGCGTCGCTGAGGCGTCGGTGCTGGCCCACGGGGCGTCCCTCGTCGTCCCGAAGGCCAAGACCCGGGACGCGACCGTGGCCATCGGACGCCTGGCCCCGCGCGGACGCCTGGCGATCGTCGGCCTCGGACCCGGCGCCGACGACCTGCTCACCCCGCGCGCCCGACGAGTGCTAGGTGAGAGCTCGGTGGTGATCGGCTACCGGCCCTATGTGGCGCAGATCAAGGGGCTGCTGCGGCCGGGCACCGAGACGGTCGCGACCGGGATGGGCACCGAGGACATGCGCACCTCGCTCGGCATCTCGAAGGCCCGCGAGGGGCGCAACGTGGCGATCGTCTGCTCGGGCGACCCGGCGATCTACGCGATGGCCTCACCGACCCTCGAGCAGGGCACCGAGGGCATCGACGTGCAGGTGGTGCCCGGCGTCACCGCCGAGCTGGCCGCCTCCGCGATCCTGGGGGCGCCGCTGGGCCACGACCACGTGACGTTGTCGCTCTCCGATCTGCACACCAGCTGGGAGGTCATCGAGAAGCGGCTACAGGCGGCAGCAGAGGGTGACTTCGTCGTCGCGCTCTACAACCCCCGTAGCCACAAGCGGGTTGAGCAGCTGCCCAGAGCGCTGCAGATTCTGTCGGCACACCGGCCGCCGACCACGCCGGTGGCGGTGGTGCGGGACGCCACCCGCCCGAACCAGAACTACCGGGTCGCGACCATCGCCGACTTCGACCCCGAGTGGGTCGACATGCATTCGATCGTGATCGTGGGGTCGTCGTCGACCCGCATGGTGCCCACCGGCGTTGGTGGCGAGGTGATGGTCACCCCGCGTGACTACAGCTGGTTGGCCGCGCGATGACGGCCCTGGTGATCGCCGCGCACGGCACCCGGCTTCCCGAGGGCCAGCAGGCCTGCCGGGCGCTGGTCGACCGCGTCCGGGGGCTGCTGCCTGGGGTTGTGGTGAGCGCCGGCTACGTCGAGTTGGACACCCCGTCCGTGGCCGATGCCGTCGCTGACGCGCTCGGCGCCGACAGTGACCGGCACGTGGTCGTCGTGCCGTTGATGATCGGCACCGGCGGCCACGTCCGTGACGACATCCCCGAGGGCATCGCCGCTGGTCGCGCGCGGGTGCCCGGCGGTGTGGTCAGCTACGCCCCGCACCTGGGGCCCGACCCGCGGCTGCGGGCGGCCGTGCTGGGGCGGATCAGTGAAGCGCAAGGCGAGTGGTCAGCCGGGCAGACCAGTGTCGTCTTGCTGGGACGCGGCACGAGCGTCACCGACGCGAACGCCGACCATGCCCGGTTGGCCCGGGTGCTGCTCGAGGAGGGCGGTTTCGCGGACGTCATCGCCGGGTTCATTCAGGTTTCGCGGCCGAACCTGGCGTCCGCGCTCGACGGGGCGTATGCCCACGGTGGACGCCGGATCGTCGTCATGCCGCATTTCCTCTTCCCGGGACGCCTGCTGGGCTGGACCCAGCAGCAGACCGCCGAGTGGCAGCAGGCGCATCCGGACGCCGAGGTGCGCATCAGCGACGTGATCGGCGATTGTGACGAGTTGGCCGCGGTGGTGGCCGACCGCTATCGCGAAGCTGCAGCCCCCCGCCTGCGCCACACCTGGCACCCGGAGGCGTCGCCGGTCTACCTCAGCGGACTCGTGTTGCGCGGACGAAAAGTCGTCGTCGCCGGTGGCGGGACAGTCGCGTCCAGACGCGTCGGCAAGCTGCTGGACGCCGGGGCCTGCGTGCAGGTGGTCGCCCCGACGGCGTCCCAGCAGATCCAGGAATTGGCCGCAGCCGGGAAGCTCAGCTGGTCAGCCCGGCCGATTGCCGCGGACGATCTGGCCGGCGCCTGGTACGTCCTGGCGCTGACCGATGACCCGGTCGTGAATGCAGCTGTCGCCGATTGGGCCGAGCAGACACGGGTCTTCTGCGTTCGCGGTGATGACGCCCAGGGCGGAAGCGCGTGGACGCCGGCCACCGGGCTTGTGGACGGGCTGATGGTCGGGGTGGTCGGTAATCGTGACCCGCACCGCTCGGCGCGGGCCCGGACGGCTGCCGTGGCCGCGATCCGGGAGCTCAACCAGCTTTGAGGCCTGAGAGCACGACACGCAGCCTGCTTTCCACTGCGCTGGGCTGCTGGTGAGCTCGATCATCTCCGAGGTACTCGGTGTGCTCGGGTGACACCCGGAACCGGTAGCCAAGTGGGGTACGCCATTCGAACACCCCGGGTCGCGGCTGGTCCAGGTGGAAGTTGCCGTGCGTTTTCGCCCGGTGTGCTCGCGAACCCAGTGGTCCGAGGTTGTCGGGGTGGGTTTGCCCGAGTGCTCCCCCTGGCCCGTGCACGTAGGGCCGGGTGTGATCCAGCTGGCAACTTCGGGCACTGCGTCCAGAGCCGGGGAAGACCTCAATGGGGTTCCGGGCGATGACCGCGGCCCGCATCCGGGCCGGGATCTCGTAGGAGTCGAACGGTGTCATGCCGGCGGCGTCGATCACCGGTGAGACGGTGAGCCTGGTAGCACTGAGCAGGTCACGAAGCTGGGAGACGAGCACCGGCCCGATGCCTTCGACCCGGGCCACGCCCTCGCCGGTTTCCAGCGACTCGGCTGCGATGTGGACGTGCAGCGACGCCCGGGGCAGCAACTTCTCGGGGTCCACAGTGACCTGCCCGCAGGTGTGACCGACAGGCCCGCCGTGGGGTGCGGAGCAGTCCGGGGCCCAGCCCGGCAGATCGGGTTGGACGGCCTGTTGGAGGACCTGCAGGGCGCGGGCGGGGAAGGCCAGCAGCGCCAGCCCACGGGCCCGGCGGGCCTGCAGCGGGCTGTCGTCACCCTGGGTTTCGAAGATGCCTGCAAACCGGTTCAGCGTCGCGTCAAGAAACCTGCCGTCGGCGGCGGCGATGCGTCCGTAGACGTCGCTGACGCCGTTGCTGGTCTGCACGGCCGCAAACTGCCCCTGCTTCAACCACGCTGCCCGTTCACGTGCGGCCTCCGGATCAGCCTGCACGATGAGCCCCCGCACCTTGCGCATGATCCGAGGCATCGACTGCCAGGAGACCCCACGCAGTTGCCCGTCCACCTTCGCTGCCTGGGCCTGGGTCAGCGCCCGGCATTCCTCGGTGACGTTGTCTGCCTGCCAGGCCGGCACCACACCGCTGACAACGGCTTCCCAGAGCATTGGGAAGCGGTGACGCAGGTTCAGCACCTGGCGCAGCTGCACGGCGACTGATTCGAAGGTCCGGCCCAAACGGGCGGCCAGCTCCAGGATCGCAAACTCAGCGACCCTGGGGCAGCCTTCGTCCCCGAGCTCGATCAGGCGTTCGCCCCCGGGTGTCGAGACCGAGGAATCCGAAACCGTTGCGTTCACCTCACAGAAGCGGAGCAGTGCGAGCAGTTCCTCGACATCAAGATCGCGCCGTGCCTCAGCCACCCCGGCGATCCGTTCGACGGCAGCCAGACGCGTGGCTTCCCCCCAGCCAACCAGCCCTCCAGCATCGAACATGTGTTCTATTGTAGGTGCTCAATTGCGCATTCACAAGGCATTGCGCAGTGATCGCCGGGCGTTTCTTCGGTCAACTTCTTCCCACCACCAGCCCGGCTCGATCGATGCACACCACGTCCACCGCCACCGCAGGGTTGGCCAGCGCCCGCACCGCCCGCTCCCGGGCCGAGGCCGCAATCGCGTCCCCCAGTCCAACACCGGACCCGGCGCACAGCTCGACCGCACCCAAGGCGGTCGTCGCCTGCGCAACCTGGGACGTCAGCTCTTCGCCAGCACCCGCTCCCCTGGCCAGTCGGGCCAGGAACTCGTGGTCTACCCGCGACCTGGCCGAGTGCAGGTCGAGATGCCCGTCGGCCAGCTTGGCGAACTTCCCCACCCCGCCGCACAGCGTGAGCCGCGGCACCGGGTGGCGGCTCAGATGCTTCAACACAGCACCGACGAAGTCGCCCATGTCGAGCAGCGCCGACTCGGGCAGCCCGAACAGTTGCTGCGCCACCCGCTCCGAGGTCGACCCGGTGCAGCCGGCCACGTGCTCGTGCCCGAGCGCCCGCGCCACATCGACCCCGCGTCGGATCGCATCGATCCAGGCCGAACAGGAGTACGGCACGACCACGCCCGTGGTGCCGAGCACCGACAACCCACCGATGATGCCGAGCCGCGGGTTGAGCGTCCTGCGCGCCAAGGCATCGCCGTCGTCGATGCCGACCTGGACGACCACATCCGGGTCGGGCTGGGCCTCGTCCAAGTCCGCCACCCGTCGCAGGTTGTCGATGATCATCGCCCGGGGCATCGGATTGATCGCCGGCTCGCCAGGGGGCAGCGGCAGGCCCGGCAGCGTGATCGTCCCCACACCCGGCCCCGCCACGAACCGCACACCCTCCCCCGGCACCCCCGCCCGCACCCGGACGCGAATCACCGCCCCGTGTGTGACGTCCGGGTCGTCCCCGGCGTCCTTGGTGACCGCCACCTCGGCGACGCCGTCGTGCAGCGACCAGGCCGTCAGCGCAAACGACGGCGTCCGGCCGTGCGGCAACGCCACCTCGACCGGGTCGGGGAACTCGCCGGTCAGCAGGGCGGCGAACCCCGCCCGTGCCGCCGCCGTGGCGCAGGCACCGGTCGTCCAGCCGGGACGCAGCCCCGAGGACGCCAGTTGGCCACGGCGTCCACCTGAGGTCAACTCAATCCTTCGGGAGGTTGGTCGACTCGTCGGTGCTGGCAATAGCGTTCACTGCGGCCACGGTCACCGCCGACCCGCCCCTGCGCCCCTTGAGCACCAAGTACTCCAGCCCGTACGGGTTGTCGACCAGGGCCTGCTTCGACTCTGCAGCGCCAACGAAGCCCACCGGAATGCCGATCACCCCGGCCGGCCGCAGCCCGGTGTCGCGCACCACCTCCAGCAGCCGGAACAGCGCAGTGGGCGCGTTGCCGATGGCGACCACCGCACCGTCCAGACGTTCCTTCCACAACTCGACGGCAGCGGCGGTCTTGGTCGTCCCCAGCTCGGCCGCCAACTCAGCCAGCCGGGGCTCACCCAGGTGGCAGACGACCTCGTTGGACGCCGGCAGCCGCGACCGGATGATGCCGGTGGCAACCATCGTCGAGTCGCACAGGATGGGTGCGCCCGCCCACAGCGCCGCCCGGCAACTCGCCACCACCCCGGGGGTGAACGCGATGTCGGCTGGCAGGTCGGTCTGCGCTGCCGCATGGATCATCCGCACCGCGACCTTGGCAACGTCCTCGGGCAACCTCGACAGATCGGCCTCGCGGCGGATCGTCGCGAAGGACTCCGCATAGATCGCGGCTGCATCGGTCAGGTATTCGTAGCGCACGCTCATCTGGCCCTTTCTCGCCACCGAGGCTCGGTGTGCGACTAGAGTGGCACAATCGACGAGGCACGAGGAAGCCGGGAAGATCCGGCACGGTCGCGCCACTGTGAACGTCTTCGTTAGACGAGAGTCAGGAACTCACCTCGCCGTTTCGACATTCTGGGACGCGCCATCTCACGAGGAGAGACCATGCACATCGCCGAAGGGTTCCTCCCCCCGCTGCAATGCCTGGCATGGTACGTCGCCGCTACTCCCTTCGTGATTCACGGTGGACGAGCCGTCATCAGGGAGGCCCGCACCAGCACCGAGAACACCATGCTGCTGGCAGCAGCGGGCGCCTTCACCTTCGTGCTGTCGGCCATCAAGTTGCCCTCGATCACCGGGAGCTCGTCGCACCCAACAGGCACCGGGGTGGGCGCGGTGCTCTTCCGGCCGCCGGTGATGGCCTTCCTGGCCACCATCGTGCTGTTCTTCCAGGCGCTGTTGTTGGCACACGGTGGCATCACCACGCTCGGCGCAAATGTCTTCTCGATGGGCGTCGCCGGGCCGTGGATCGGCTACGGCTGCTACCGGCTCTTTCACCGATTCGGCTCGTCGGTGGGCATCTTCATGGCCATGGCGATGGCCAATCTGGGCACGTACTGCGTCACATCGCTGCAACTTGCCCTGGCCCACCCCGACCCCGTTTCGGGCTTCGGCGGCGCGGTCGTGAAGTTCCTCAGTGTCTTCGCCCTAACGCAGATCCCCTTGGCGCTGGCCGAGGGCTTCGTCGGCGTGCTGCTGTTCCGCTTCCTGGCCGGCGTCGTGCGCCCCGAACTGGAAAGCCGCGGCATCCTCACCCCCGCGAAGGGCACCGCCAAGGAGACTGCCAGTGTCTAAGGGCAAGTGGATCAATCTGGCGCTCATCGCTGCTGTCATCGCCATCTTCTCCCTCTCATTCCTGTTGGCACCCAGAACCTCCGGCGACCAGGAGCCCTTTGCGGGTACCGATTCGGTGGTCACCCAGACGATCGAGGACGGCGGCTATGAGCCTTGGTTCAAGCCGATCTTCGAACCCGGTTCGGGTGAGATCGAATCGGGCCTGTTCGCCCTTCAGGCCGCGGTGGGTGCCGGCGTGCTCGGCTACGTGCTGGGGAACCTCCGCGGTCGCGCCAAGGCCCGCGCGCGGGGCTGACCATGATCATCGCGCTCGATGATGCCGCCTGGACCGCGCCTTGGCGGCAAATCAGGGTGGGCGACAAGCTCCTGCTCAGCATGGGGCTGGTCGTCACCGCACTGGTCGCACCTGCTTGGCCGGCCGCGCCCCTGGTGGCGCTCGCCGCGGTGGCGCTCACCCTGGCTCCGGCCCGAATTCCGGCCCGAGTGCTGGCCATCGGTTGCGCGGCGCCACTCACCTTCATCACCATCAGCGCGGCTTCGGTGGCGATCCAGGTCGGCCCGGCACCCGCGGACGCCTGGTTCGCGCTGGGTCCGATCTCGATGGACGCGACCACCGCGGCCACGGGGCTGGCGGTGTTCGGACGCTCGGCCGCCGGCACGCTGGCGATCCTGCTGCTGGCCACAACCACACCGATGGTCGACCTGCTCGGCTGGGTTCGCCGTCGGGGCCTGCCCGGGCCGCTGGTCGAGGTGGCCTCGCTGACCTACCGGCTGCTCTTCGTGCTGCTCGAGGTCGCCATCGGTATTCGGGCGGCCCAGCTGGCCCGGCTCGGGGACGCCCCCGGCGGCGGCCTGCGGGGCGTCGTTCGACGCTGGAACAGCCTCGCGACCGCCATGGGTGCGGTGTTGGTGCGTTCCTGGGACAGGGCAGCACGGCTCACCGAAGGCCTGGCCGCCCGCGGGATCGACGGCACCCTGGAGCCGCTGACTCCCCGCCTGCCGTCCTCGCCCCGCTTCGTGGCCGGCTCGCTCGCGTTGATAGCCGGCATCTGGGCAGCGGTCGGGGCGTGGGCGGTGCTGGCCTGATGCTGATGGCAGAGAACCTCGTGGCCTCGTACCCGGGAGGGTCGCCGGTGCTCTGGGGCGCGTCCTGCCGGCTGCCGGCCGGCCGACGGGTCGCCCTGCTCGGAGCCAACGGGTCGGGCAAGACGACGCTGCTGCGCTGCTTGTCGGGAGCGCACCGCCCCGATTCGGGGGTGGTGCGGCTGGCCGGGGAGCCATTACGTCACAGCCGGGATGCCCTGCGCGCCCACCGGCGGCGCGTCCAACTGGTGCTGCAAGACCCCGACGACCAGCTGTTCTCCGCCGACGTCACCCAGGACGTCGCGTTCGGCCCGCTGAACCTGGGCCTGACCGACGACGAGGCGCGCGCCCGGGTGGCCGAGGCGCTCGGCCTTCTCGGCATCGCGCACCTGGCTGGCCGTGCCACCCACCACCTGTCCTACGGGGAACGCAAGCGCGTCACGATCGCCGGGGCGGTCGCCATGCGCCCGGCTGTGCTGCTGCTGGACGAGCCCACCGCCGGGCTGGATCCGTCGGGTGTGGCCGAGATGCGGGTGGCGTTGGAGCGACTCACCGCCCAGGGCACCACCATCGCGCTGGCCACCCATGACGTCGACTTCGCGTTGACTTGGGCGGACGAGGCGGCAGTGGTCGTCGACGGTTTGGTGCAGCAGGGGCCGGTCGTCGAGATGCTGGCCGACGACGAGCTGCTCGGACGCGCCCACCTGCGCCAACCATGGCAACTACAGGTGGCCGCCGCGCTCGGGCTGGCCGAGATGCCACGCACCCTGGACGAGGTGCTGGCCGCCCTCAGCTCTTCAGGCAGGCCCAGGCAGTGACCGGACGCGCGGGCACCCAGCCCAGGAATCGACCCAGCGGCTCGGCGGTCTCGACCACCAGGCGGGCCAACGATCCGCCGTGCCGGCGGTACCGATCGATGAGCAGCGCCTCCGACTCCAGCGTCACGGCGTGCGCCACCACGCGGCCGTCCGGACGCAACGCAGCCCAGCAGGCGTCCAGCACCCGCTCGCTGACCCCTCCACCGATGAAGACGGCGTCCGGGGTGGGCAGGTCGGCGACCAGGGCGGCGGCGTCCCCCTCGAGGATCTGGACGCGTCCGGGTGTCAGTCGTGCGACGTTGCGCCGGGCTCGGGCGGCCCGCTCAGCGTTGCGTTCCAGCCCGATCGCGCGAGCCTCGGGCACCGCCCGGCACCACTCGATGGCCATCGCCCCAGAGCCGGTGCCGACGTCCCACAGCAGTTGGCCCGCAACCGGACGCAGGAAGGCGAACGCGCTCGCCCTCTGGTGGCGTTTGGTGATCAGCCCGTCGTGCTCGAACGCCTCGTCGGGCAGCCCGGGCACGATCCCCCAGGCGTCCACGTCGTCGCGGCTGGGCAGATCGGGCAGGGCTTCGGTCACGTGGGCGACGCTACCCGAGCAACCACCAAGGGAGAAGCATGACTGATTCGTACCCCGCGACCCACGCCCCCGGGTCGGTCATCCTGGTCGGCGGCGGGCCCGGCGACCCCGAGCTGATCACCGTCGCCGGGCTGCGCGCGGTGCAACAGGCCGACGTCATCGTCTACGACCGGCTCGCGCCGCTGGCGGTGCTCGACGAGGCCCGGCCCGACGCCGAACTGATCGACGTCGGCAAGATTCCGCGTGGCCCGCAGACCTCGCAGGACGACATCAACGCGCTGCTCGTCTCCCACGCCCGCGCCGGGAAGCTGGTCGTTCGGCTCAAGGGCGGCGACAACTACCTGTTCGGACGCGGCGGCGAGGAGGCGTTGGAGTGCGCTGCCGCCGGAGTCCCAGTGCGGGTCATCCCCGGCGTGAGTTCGGCGCTGGCCGCCCCGGCGCTGGCGGGCATCCCCGTCACGCACCGCGGTCTGTCGCAGGGTGTGACCATTGTCAGCGGGCATGTACCCCCCGGCGACGCACGCAGCGAGCTTGACTGGGCGTCGTTGGCCCGGACGCGGACCACCCTGGTGGTGCTGATGGGCGTCAAGTACCTGCCCGAGATCGTGGCAGAGCTGCTGGCCTCGGGCCTGGACGCCGGCACCCCCGCCGCGATCGTGATGTCGGCGGGCTCACCCCGGATGCGGGTGCTGCGCGCACCGGTTGCCGGTATCGCCGCGCTGGCCGCCGACGAGGGCGTCGAACCGCCCGCGATCACCATCATCGGTGCGGTCGCCGGGCTGGAGCTCGGATGACCCACCAACCGTCAGAGCTGGGCGAGCCAGGTCATCACCCCAGGAGCATCCGGCACCTTGGGCACACCCTGCGGGGCCGCGGGGCGACGCACCATGACCACCGCCACCCCCAGCTCGTGGGCCGCGGCCAGCTTGGCGGCCGTCTGATCGCCACCGGAGTCCTTGCTGACCAGCAGCGTGATCTGCTCGCGCGCCAGCAGATCACGCTCGGCGGCCTCGTCGAACGGCCCGCGGGCTGCCAGCACCCGCCAACCGTTGGGCACCGAACCACCTGGCCACTCGGCGACCCGGGCCAGCACATCGATCAGGGCGTGGTAGGTCGGCAACGGCTGGCGTCCGACGGTGAGCAGGACGCGGCCGGACGCGCGGGCCGCGAGCAGCGCGGCCGCAGCGTGATCGTCGACCCACGTCCACTCGGCTGCCCAGGGGTGCCCGCCCCAGCCGGGCCGCGCCAGCCGCAGCAGCGGGGTGCCGCTCGCCGCGCAGGCTTCAGCTGCGTGCCGCGAGATCTGCGCGGCGAAGGGATGGGTGGCATCCACGACGGCACTGACGCGAGTCGCCGGGTCTGTCAGGTAGTCGGCCAGCCCGGACGCCCCACCGAACCCGCCGACCCGCGATCCTTCCGCCTCCCGCGCCTCGCGGGTGCGTCCGGCCACCGACGTGATGACCTCGTGACCGGCCGACGGCAACAGCCCGGCCAGTTCACGGCCCTCGGCCGTGCCGCCCAGCAGCAGGATCCGCACCCGCTCATCCTTTCGGAAAGGGAGCACACATGCCAGGCCTGCTGATCGCCGGGACGTCGTCCGACGCCGGGAAGTCGTTGGTGGTAACCGGCATTTGTCGCGCGCTGGCGCGGCGTGGCATCGACGTGGCGCCGTTCAAGGCGCAGAACATGTCGAACAACTCGATGGTCTGCTCCGACGGGTCCGAGATCGGGCGCGCGCAGTACCTGCAGGCCCAGGCGGCCGGCGTCGAACCGAGCAGCCTGCTCAACCCTGTCCTGCTCAAGCCCGGCACCGACCGCCGGGCGTTCGTGGTGCTGCGCGGCCGGCCCGCCGGAACCCTGGAGGCCGGTGAGTACGCGACCGGACGCCGCCACCTCGCCGAGGCGGCGTTCGAGGCCTACCGCGATCTCGAAGCCCGGCACGAGCTGGTGGTCGTCGAAGGAGCCGGCTCACCGGCTGAGATCAACCTGCGCGCCGGTGACTACGTGAACATGGGCCTGGCAAGGCAGTTCGGGCTTCCGGTGGTGGTGGTCGGCGACATCGACCGGGGCGGGGTGCTGGCCAGCATCTTCGGTACCTGGGGGCTGCTGGGCGACGCCGACCGGGCGTTGCTGGCCGGTTACGTGATCAACAAGTTCCGCGGTGACCAGTCGATCCTGACCCCCGGCCTGGACGACCTGACCCGGCGCACCGGCCTGGAGTGCCTGGGCGTGCTGCCCTGGCTGCGCGGAGTCTGGCTCGACGGCGAGGACGCCCTGCAGGTCGACCGCTGGCGCTCCGAACTCGCCCCGCTGCCCGCCGACAGGGTGCCGCTGCGGGTGGCGGTGGTGCGCTTCCCGCGCATCTCGAACGCCACCGACGTCGAGGCGCTGGCCCACACCCCCGGCGTCGAGGTGGTCGTCACCGATGACCCGCGTCAGGCGGCGTCGGCCGACCTGCTCGTGCTGCCCGGGTCACGCTCGACCGTGGACGACCTGGCCTGGCTGCGCGACCGGGGGCTGGCTGCGGTGGTGGCCGAGCGGCACGCCGCGGGTCGCCCGATACTCGGCATCTGCGGGGGATACCAGATGCTCGCGGAGACCATCGACGACCCGATCGAGTCGCGCACCGGACGCCTCGACGGCCTGGGGGTGCTGCCCGTCGAGGTGCGGTTCGCCGCCGGGAAGACCACCGCGCAGACGACGCTGGTCTGGCGCGGGCACACCGTGGCCGGCTACGAGATCCACCACGGGGTGTGCTCCCCCACAGGGCCCGCCGAACCCTTCCTGGACGGTTGGCAGCGCGGCGCCACCTTCGGCACCATGCTGCACGGCAGCCTCGAGAACGACGGGTTCCGGGTCGCCTTCCTGCAACAGGTGGCGGACTTGGCCGGGAGTCCGTGGGTTCCCGACGAGCAGGCGACCGGCTACGGAACCGCCCGTGAGCAGATGATCGACACCCTGGGCGATGCCGTCGAGGAACACCTCGACATCGACCGGCTGATCGAGCTGGCAGGACACGTCCCCGCCGGGCGCGATCGGGCCAACGAACCCGCGGTAGTCAGTGGCAAGAGAATCACGCCCCGGCTCATCGTCCACACCGGGGACGGCAAGGGGAAGTCCACCGCAGCCTTCGGGATCGGGCTGCGCGGCTGGTCACAGGGCTGGTCGGTGGGGGTTTTCCAGTTCGTCAAGGCAGCCACCTGGCCGGTCGGCGAGCGCCTCGCCTTCCAGGCGTTGGCCGACCAACACGCGCGTACCGGCCAGGGTGGGCCGATCGAGTGGGTGAACCTGGGCGCCGGACGGACGACGACACGCGCCGGGGCGTCGGCCGACCACGCCGCCCTGGCCCGCGAGGGTTGGCAACTGGTCCGCAAGCGGCTCGCCGAGCAGGCCCATGATCTGTACATCCTCGACGAGTTCTGCCGGCCGCTCGCCGAGGGCTGGCTCGACCTTGACGAGGTCATCGAGACCCTGACCAACCGTCCCGGACACCAGCACGTCGTCATCACCGGACGCCACGCTCCCGCCCAACTGATGGCGGTCGCCGACCTGGTGTCCGACATCCACAAGGTGCGACATCCCTTCGACCGGGGCATCAAGGGGCAACCAGGAATCGAGTGGTGATGACCTCCAGAATCGTGCTGGCCGCGCCCAACTCGTCGTCCGGCAAGACCACGATCAGCATCGGACTGATGGCGGCCCTTGCCTCGCGCGGGCTGGCGGTCGCACCGTTCAAGGTGGGCCCCGACTACATCGACCCCGGCTACCATGCGCTGGCCACCGGGCGCCCCGGCCGCAACCTGGACGCTTGGCTGTGTGGTGCCCACCGGATCGCCCCGCTGCTCGCACACGGGGCCAACGATGCCGACGTGGCCGTGATCGAGGGAGTGATGGGGCTCTACGACGGTCGGCTCGGCGTGACCGACGGACGCCACGGTTTCGGCTCGACCGCGCACATCGCGTCGCTCGTCGACGCTCCGGTGGTGCTGATCCTGGACACTTCCGGGGTCTCTCGCACGCTGGCCGCGACGGCGCTCGGCCTGGCGTCCCATCCCCAGGCGCCACGCGTCGCCGGGGTGATCCTCAACAAGACCGGCTCGGCCAGGGCTGTGGACGAGCTGCGGGACGCGTTGGCCGAGGTCGGCACTGCCGGTGCTGGGCGCGGTCCCCCGCAGCCCCGATCTGGTCGTGCCGTCACGTCATCTGGGGCTGGTTCCGGCCGCCGAGCGTGACCAGACCCGAGGCGTCGTGGAGACCGCCGCCGCGCTGGTATCGGCCCACGTCGACCTGGACGCCATCCTGGCGATCGCGCGATCAGCTGGACCGCTCAACGTGGAGGCCTGGAAGCCCGAGGTCGTCCCCGTCTCATCAACCGTGACACCGCGGATCGCCCTTGCCGCCGGGCGGGCGTTCACCTTCCGCTACGCGGAGACCACCGAGCTGCTGGCTGCGGCCGGTTGCGAGGTCGTCGAGTTCGACCCCCTGACCGCCCCTGCCCTGCCGACAGGCAGTCACGGCCTCTACCTGGGCGGCGGGTTTCCGGAGGTCTTCGCAGAGGAACTGGCGGCGAACCGGCCGCTGCTGGCCGACGTCCGGGCAGCCGTCGAGGCTGGCCTGCCCACGATCGCCGAGTGCGCCGGCTTGCTCTACCTCTGCAGGACACTCGACGGCATCGACATGGCCGGGGCCCTGCCGCTGGACTCGATGATGTCGCCCCGGCTCACCCTGGGCTACCGCGAGCTGGTCGCCGCCGGCGACTCGGTCATCACCAAGGCGGGCGAACGCGTCCGGTCGCATGAGTTCCACCGGACTATCACCCGCGCGGCGGCGGGTGCAACGACAGAGCCGGCCTGGCTGGTGGGCGCGGAACCGGGACGCGCCGAGGGAATGGCTGGGCCAACCCTGCTGGCTTCGTACCAGCACGTGCACTGGGCCGGCCACCCCCACCACGCCCAACGGTTCGCCCAGGCCGCTTCCGACTTCGCGTCTGCGGGCACGACCTGGCCTTCCCCGACTGGTCGGCTCGTCGCTGCCACCCCCGACCTGCGCCACCACGGTGACGTCCAGGCGCGTCCCGGCCTGGTCGACCTGGCAGTCAACGTGCAACCCGCCCCGGGCTGGCTGCTCGAGGCACTGGTGGCCTCACCGCAGCGCTGGTCGGCGTACCCGGACGCCGCCCCGGCACGCCGCGCCCTTGCCGAGCAGTACGGCCTCGACGTTGACCAGGTGCTGCCCTGCGCCGGCGCCGCCGATGCGTTCACCCTTGTCGCACGAACCTTCCCGGACCGAAAAGTGGTCATCGTCCATCCGCAGTTCACCGAGCCCGAGGTCGCCTGGCGAACCGCCGGACATCAGGTGCGGCGACTCCTGCTGCGCGCCGACGAAGGATTCCGACTCGACGCCGAACGCGTGTCCGACGACGCCGACCTGGTCGTCGTCGGGAACCCCACCAACCCCACTGGCGTCCTGCACTCTGCAGATGAGATCCGCAAGCTGGTTCGCCCAGGCCGCATCGTGGTCGTCGACGAGGCCTTCATGGACTTCGTCGACGTGCCGGGGGCCTCGATGCTGGACGGCGACCTGAGCGGAGTGCTGGTCACCCGATCCTTGACGAAGATGTGGGGTATCGCGAGCCTGCGCGCCGGGTTCATCGCCGGTGACGCGACCCTGATGGCCGAGTTGGCCGGCCATCAGGAACCGTGGGCGACCGCCACCCCCGCGCTGGACGCGATGCTCGCCTGCAGCACTCCGCGTGCCCAGGCTGAAGCTGCGAGCATCCGCAGCAGGGTGGCCACCGAACGGCAGTTCCTGATCGGGGCACTTGCTGCCGCAGGGTTCGAAGTCGCCGGACGGGCGCAGACCCCCTTCGTCCTCGTGGACGTCTCTTCCCTGGGCCTTGATTCGGCGCACATGGCCTTGGCTGCGGCCGGATTCGCGGTGCGGCGCTGCGACAGCTTCCCGGGTCTGGGCCCCGAGTGGCTGCGTCTCGCGGTGCGTGACGAGCCGACCAGCTCGGCTTTCGTCGACGCACTGGTCGCGCTGCGGTAGCCTCAGGGTCAAGGACGGTGAGACTGCCGCGTACTTGACAGCGCAAAGCCGGCGGCCCGTTTCAGGACCAGGTCCACCCGGTCAGCAAGGGCAGGCCGATCTGCTGATGGGCCTCGCCGGGCGCTCGGTCGGTCAGGACGGCCACGACGTAGCCCTCGCCGTTGTGGACCAGCGCATAGTGGATCGTGCTGAACGCGGAGTCCGGCAGGTTGGCCCACACCTGCATGGCCTCCTCCCCGCCGATCCAAACGGGCTCCATGACCTGGACGTCCGTCATCCCACCCGAAGTCATCGCTTGCGGGTAGCCCTGTTTGAACTGGGTCAGGTTCACGTTGATGGCCCCCAGCGAGATGACGCTGATGTTGTCCGGGAAACCGCTGGTGTCGCCGTAGTCGATCGCGCCGTTCTGCACGATGTCGGACGTCGCCTTGAACTCGGCGCTGGCGTCGCTCCAGCCGGTAGGGATCGGGTAGCTGTAGCCAGGGCCCTCGATGCGCAGGCTCGACGTCGGTGCGACGGACGGGCTCGCGGGGGCAGTTGACGGACTGGTGGGCGCGGCAGTCGGGCTCGAAGGTGCTGCAGAAGGTGAGGCCGGGGCCGAGCAGGCAGTGAGCGTGAGAGACAAACAGATGACGGCTCCTGCGATGAATGCGCGCATGTCCGGAAGCCTAGTCCCGGCCAGAAGCGGCTCACGGCGTGGGGAAGCCATCTAGTGTATGAGAACGGGTGACTGCATCCGCTTGTCCGCACGGGGGGAAGCGATGAACTACGACTTTTCCGGATGGCAGCAGGGGACGCTGGCAGACAATCTGCAGCGCGCCGGCGTCAGTCGCCGGGACCTCCTCAAGTACTGCGGCGGGTTGACAGCGATCTTCGCCCTCGGGTCTCCCGCCTTGGCGGGATGCACGCCGAGCGCTCAACCAAGCTCCGGGCCGAGCCCCGAGGAGGTCGCAGACAAGATCGGCGGGGTGACCAAGCCCAACGTGGTGTGGTTGCAATTGCAGGAGTGCACGGGCTGCGCGGAATCAGCGCTTCGTTCCGGTGAGAACACCGTCGAGGCAGCCGTGCTGAACCTGCTGTCGGTCAACTACCTGGAACTCCTGATGGCCGCCTCCGGCGCAGCCGCCAACAAGGCGCTGGAGGACACCAACGCCGAGCCACACATCCTGGTGGTCAACGGATCGGTTCCGTTGGCCGACGGGGGTGTCTACACCATGATCGGAGGCGAGACCGCCGAGACTGTGTTGCGGAAGGCGGCAGAGAAGGCGTCCGTGATCCTGGCTGTGGGTGCCTGCGCAGTCTGGGGTTCGGTGCAGGCCTCCAAACCCAACCCGACGGGTGCAGTCGGAGTCGACAGCATCATCACCGACAAACCGGTCATCAACGTGCCCGGCTGCCCGCCGATCGGCGAGGTGATCATGGCCACGATCGCCTACCTCCTCACCCATGACGCCCCACCGGAGACAGACTCGCAGGGCCGTCCCGTGTTCGCCTATGGCAGGCGCGTCCATCAGGACTGCTCACGACGGCGCCACTTCGACGCCGACGAGTTCGTGCGCGCATTCGACGATGATCGGGCGCGCCAGGGCTGGTGTCTGCGGGAAATGGGTTGCGAGGGTCCCCGCACCTACAGCCCCTGCCCGACCATCAAGTGGAACCTGAAGACAAGCTGGCCTGTCGGGGCTGGTCACCCGTGCATCGGATGCACCGAGAGGGACTTCTTCGACGAGTTCGCCCCCCTGTACGTCAAGGGCGGGAACGGCGGTGGGCAGCAGAATGGGACGAGACGCCAGACCCGCTCAGGCCAGGAGACCTGAACATCACAATGAGCCGACCGGAGACGGTGGGGCCGCACCCCGACGGACTGACGCCAGCGTGGATGGTCCTGAGGGATCGCCACCCCGTATGGGCCTGGTTGACGGGCAGGACGGGGCGTCCGCAGCCCGATGGCGGACAAGGCCTGTCCGTCCCGCAAGGAAGCATGCGCCCGCATCTCAATATCACCTAACGATACTATTGCTTCCTGATATCATAGGTTCGTGATCCAGTCCTTCGCCGACGAGACCACGCGCAAGGTGTGGGATCTGGAACGGGCACCCCGGTTGGGAGCCGACGTTCAGCGCGCCGCCCACAAGCGGCTGCAGATGCTCGACGTCGCCCGCACCATCAACGACCTGCGCGTCCCTCCCGACAACCGACTGGAAAAACTCGCCGGCGACCGGAGTGGGCAGTACTCGATCCGGATCAACGACCAATACCGAATCTGCTTCACCTGGACCGACACCGGACCCGTCGATGTCCAGATCGTCGACTACCACTGAGGGAGGCACAGGCCATGAAGACACCAGCACACGACCCCATCACCCCAGGCGAGATCCTGGCCGAGGAGTTCCTCGGACCGTTGAGAATCAGCCAGTACCGGCTCGCGCAAGCGACCGGGCTGAGCCAGACCCACATCGGCCAGATCGTCAAGGGCAAGCGTCGCATCACCCCCGACGCCGGCCTGCGGATCGCCCGCGCGCTCGGAGTGAGCGATCGGTACTGGATCGACCTCCAGACCAACTACGACACGCTCATCGCCAAGATCAAACACGCCGAGCAAATCGCAGCAGTGGAGCCGATCGTCGCGGCCTGACCTACAAGAGCAGGCGGACACCAACCCCCGGGCGCTCGTGTTCACGTCCGAATGTTCGGGCATGAAAAAGGGCCTTGCGAGTGAGCCAACCCGGCTCTCACAAGGCCCTTCTCGGTCGGGCTGACAGGATTCGAAAATGCCAGCCGGGGTCCTTGTGAAACGCCCGTTTTCTAGCTGTTTTGCCGCTTTCACTAGGGCTTTCACGGTTCGGCTCTGGTTCAGCTTGTGGGCTCATTTGGACTGTGAAACACTGATTTTGACAAACTTAGGGGCACGATAAGGGCACGACGAAACAGAGGAATCATGGCCGCCCAGGCTGACAGGATGACCGCCACTGATACCGGGACCGCAACCAACGTTGTCCCGCTCCGCCGGTACGCCTCAAGGGCACGTAAGGGCACGACCGCCACCGACGCTCCCCCGGCCGCCCAAGCCCCCGAGAAGGAAAAGACCCGCCGGAGCTGGGGCAAGATCCGCACGTTGCCATCCGGGCGCGTGCAAGCGTCCTACGTGGTTGACGGTGTGCGCCACGTCGCCCCGGTCACGTTCTTGACCAAGTACGACGCCGGGTCGTGGCTGGACATGCGGCACGCTGAGGTACTTGAGCACCGCTGGAAGCCCGCTCCCCCGGTTGAGCGGGGCACCGAGCAATTCGAGAGCTATGCCCGCCGCTGGCTGGCGGAACGCGAGTTGAAGCCGAGGACGCGCGCCGAGTACGGCAAGACCCTTACAACAAGTTGGTGCCCGCGTTCGGTGGCCGCCCCTTGCGCGACATCACCGCCGAGGACGTCCGCGCTTGGTATCGGTCACTGGACCCGAACCGAAAGACCGCCCGGAGCCACGCCTATGCACTGCTGAGGACCGTCTTGGGCACCGCTGCATCCGAGGGCGAGTTGGACGCGAACCCGTGTCACATCGTCGGGGCAGGCTCCACCAAGCGGGCCCGAGTCATCCGGCCCGCCACCCTGGACGAGCTCGCCACGATTACCGAACACATGCCGCCCCGGTATCGGTGCATGGTGCTGTTGGCGTCCTGGACAGCCCTACGTTTCGGTGAGCTGACCGAGCTACGCCGCCGTGACCTGGACCTGGACCGCGCTGTTATCCGCGTGACACGGGCGGTTACGTGGCCGGAAGGTAAGCCCGTGGTGGGAACCCCGAAAAGCGACGCCGGTATCCGTGACGTTTTCATCCCGCCACACCTTGTCCCCGCCTACGCGCCCACCTGGACGAGCACGCCCAGCCCGGGCCGGATGGGTTGCTGTTCCCCAACACCGAGGGCAACCACATGCACCACGGGAGTCTGTACAAGGTGTTCAAGCCTGCCCGGGCCGCCGCCGGACGCCCGACCTGTCGTGGCACGGGCTGAGGCATACAGGCGCGACGATGGCCGCCCAGCAAGGCGCCACGCTGGCCGAATTGATGGACAGACTCGGGCACTCGACCGTTATGGCCGCCATCCGCTACCAGCACGCCGCCAGCGACCGACAAGCCGAGCTAGCCCGCCGCCTGTCCGCAATGGCGACGGGAGGAACATTGTGACCGATTGGAACGAGTTTCCCGAGTTGCCCGCGCCCGTGCAAGCCGACTGGGGCGCCTTGTTCGAACAACAGGCCAAGTGGCACGCGCGGTCCGTGGAAGTGGTCTGCAACAACGACGCCCACGCCCCCGGGGTGCATGTCGCAACGCTCTACCCCGACGCGCCCACTGGGACCAACGGCGTGTCCGCCCTGCTGGTTGGTAATGAACCCCTGCCCACCGTACGGGCCGCCCTGGTGCGCCAGCGGTCCGGCGAGACCGTCCGGGGCTGGTACCGGTTCGCCTGCCCTATCTGTGGGGAGCGGGGCGCCACTCCCGAGGCTCGCGCTGAGGTGTTGGCCCCCATCATTTCGCGCGCCGCTGGTCTCGGCGTGTCCCGATTGGACATTTATAGTCTGGAGCGGTACATTTCCGGTTAACACCTCCCCGGGTGTCGCATTGCGACGCCCCCGGAGGTGTTTCTCATGTCGGAGCGCAAGCCCCGCACACCCGCCCATCCCAACCAGCCACCCGCCACCAACCGCGCCGCCCGTCGTCACCCTGACGCGGCGCCCGTAGTGCCCCTGTTCGTGAGCCTGGCTGAGGCCGGTATCCGCTGCGGACTGTGTGAACGCACCATTCGCCGCGCCATCTCTGCCGGGGAGCTGCCCGGTTTCAAGTTCGGCAAGGCTGTTCGCGTTCGCCTCGACGACCTCGACACTTGGGCCGAATCCAAGGCCATCCCGAACGCCCGCACCGTTGCGAAGGCGCGGTGACCGCATGACCACAAAGAACAACGCCCGCCCCGACGAGGGGACGAGCGCTGAAAACAACAGGCTGGCGACCTGCTCACAGGATACCGCAGATACCCGCCCCCGGTGCGGCCGTTGCCATCACCCGCTGGAAGCTTACCGCTCTGTTTCTCGCGGTTTCGGCCCGGTTTGTTGGCTGAAAACTGAGTTGGGCGCCCTCGACCTCGAGCGCGACCGCGTTGGCCACCAGCTGGACACGTTGGCACGGCAAGCCGGCCAGCTGGATCTCGCCCAGCTCGACCACGTATCGGTGGCACTCAGCTACGCCCAGGCGGTGACCCAGTGAACGGGGACACCTACACCGAGCGCGCCCGTGAGTCTGCGAAGTCGTTCTACGGCAACCAGAAGGTTGCCCGCCAAGCGCTGGCTGAACTGGACCTGGAGCGCGTGTTGTTCAGGCTGATTCAGGACTGCATCGCTGCCGCACTGCCTGCGCAGTGGGAGCGGCGCGCCCAGGTGTTGGACGACGCCCGGCCCAAGCCCGGCGACTGGACCGGTAACGCGTCAAACAGTGAGCTGGCCGAGCTGGACGAGCGTAACGCCCGGCTTGCCGCACAATGCCGGTTGCACGCCGCCCTACTGCGAGGCGATGACGTGCTGGACGACCGATTCGCCGGCGACCGGCAACTAGTGAAGGTCGGTCAAGCATGATTGACGAACACAACACCGAGCCCGTTCGACCTGCTGGCCGGACTGCGTACCGCGGCATGGTTGGGTACGCAGACCTTCCCGCCAATCGCCTGGCACATCCCGGGCCTTGTCTGTGAAGGCCTGTCCCTGCTGGCCGGTAGCCCGAAGGCTGGCAAATCATGGTTGTCGCTCGATATGACCCTGGCTGTCGCTGCTGGTGGCTACGCGCTTGGCCGTATCAAGGTGCAACCGCGGCCAACCCTGCTGCTGGCACTCGAAGATGGCGACCGGCGGCTTCAGGAGCGGATGCGGCGACTGAACGCGTCTGCGCCGCTACCCGAGCAACTGCACTACTTGACCCGCATCAGCCCCGGACTGATTCCGTCAACCATCGGCGCGTGGCTGGAAACCCTTCCCAACTGTGGGCCGGCGCCGTTCATTGTCCTGGACACGCTCGGCAAAGCCCTGCCACGGGCAAGCCGGACAGACACCGGATACGCAGCCGACTACCAGTTCATCAGCACGCTGAAAGCCATCACAGACGCCTGGCCGGGCCTGTCCCTGCTGGCCGTTCACCACACCCGCAAGATGGCCGCTGGTGACTTCCTGGACACGGGTGTCCGGGACTCAGGGAATCGCCGGTGGTGCTGACTCTGTGTTGGTGCTGTCACGTCGCCGCAACGAATCAAGCGGACTGCTGCAAATCACGGGCCGCGACCTGAACGAGGGTGAGTACGCGCTCAAGTTCGATGGACAGTGGACCCTCGACGGCCGCGACCTGGACGAGGCCGCCAAGGCTGTCGACGAGACGAGAGCAACCGAGAATCTTGGGGACGACAGCGCCCGGATTGTGAAGTACGCCGCACTGCACCCGGAAGGCGTCCGAGCGGCTGACGTTGCTAAGGCACTCGAGCTGACAGACGACAAGGCCCGTCAGTACCTTCGCCGGCTGGACGAATCTGGACGCCTTCACAAGGCTGGACGTGGCTTGTATCTGCCCGTTCTAAGTGCTGTCACAAGTGTCACAAGTGTCACGTTTGACTATGACGACGCTGAGAACGTGACAAACGTGACAGATGTGACACACCCCTGTAGCGCCTGCGGATTCCCAATGTTCGACACAGGCGACGGCGCGACTACCCACCCAGGGTGTGCCCGGTGATGTACGCAACCACCAACAGCCACACCCGAAGCGAGGCCACGCCCGGCGCGTCCGGCTCGGTGCCCAGGGTGCCGGAGCCACCGTCATCGCCAAGTGCGGTGAAATCAACGCTTGGCACTGGGCGCACCGCAGCAACAGCGACTGCGACCCGTGGGCCGAGCCCGTGGGCGTATGGCATCGCGCATGGCAATCCCGATTCCATCCGTCATGCCGCGAACGGGTCATGGCCAACCACCGCGCCGACATCGCCATACCTGGTGCAGTGCTGGAGCTCCAGCACTCGCCGCTGTCAGTCGCTGAGATACGGGAGCGGGAGAGGTTCTACTCAGCCCGCGGCTCGTTCTGCTGGCTGTTTGACGTGACCGAGGCTGAGCGGTCTGAACGTCTCGATGTGCGCAACCAAAGCCGCGGCGACAGCTACTGCACGTTCCGCTGGAAGCACGCCCGGCGCTCCCTTGCTGCCTGTCGTCAGCCCGTCTACCTCGACCGCGGGAATGGTCTCGTGTTGCGCGTCGGACGCATCTACACGGAAGCGCCCGTGGGTGGCTGGGGTCACAGCATGACGGCTGACGAGTTCCTGTTCGAGTTCACCCGGGCGCGGGCGGCATGAGCCACACTTCGTCCCGCCCTTGCTGGACCCCCGGCGAGCGGCTCACCCTGGCCCTTCGCACCGCCCTGGAAAACGGGCACCGTCCGCCCTGCACCCTGCCGGACCGCTGGCACCTGTGGATGTCCGACGACATCGCAGAACGTAACTCTGCTGCGCGTCAGTGCAGCGACTGCCCCATCACCGAAGCGTGCAGCGCCGCCGCCGACCACCAGGGCGAGCGCTGGGGAGTCTGGGCCGGGCGCGACTACGACCCGAAGCGACGGAAGCGAAAGGCGACGACATGAGTGACCCAGAACCGGATCAAGGGGCAAATTTGCCCCTTGATCCGAGCACGGCCGTCGAGCACTCGCCGTTCTGCCGGCGCCGCAAGGCGCCGCCCGTCGTCCGGCTGAGCTGGGGCATGAAACCCGAGCTGTTCTGCCCCGAATGCGGCCGCTACGGGCCAGCAACAGACCAGCGAGACAACGATAGGAAAGCGCCATGACCGACGAATACGCGCCCTGCCACATTGTTGGCGCCACACTTAGCGCACTCATCGCAGCTCAAGACGCCGGCGACCGAGAAGGCGAAGTGCTGGTGTTGGACCAGCTCAATCGCGAGGATGCAATCGCGGGTCTTGTCGCGGCCGCGATCTGGCCCGGGCAGTTATGGCCAGAACACCTGGAGGTGTGCCAGCGTGGCAAGCGGCGTTGCGGGAGATGGAAGCGCGGCAGTGCTAAAGTCGGACCAGGCAAGGATGCGGGCCCGGACCACACCGTGGGCGGCCAACCCGATTCCCCAAGAACGTCGCACCAGTCTCCCCGGACCACACCGTGGGCGGGTCGAAGGCAAACGAGGCAACCCATTCCCTTGCTCTCACAGAATTGAGCCCATCATGGCTATTTTGTCCATTGAAGAAATCCGCGGTCGCTGCAAGGCGCTGCATACCGACGAGCCCGAGGAGCTGCTCGGTGCCCTGTACGACGCCCATGGTCAGCACGTCGCTGCACTGGAGGAACTCCACCGCAACGCGGGCGACCATGCACTTCTGGCGTCCGAACAGAAACGGTGGGATGCACACATCCGTGAGCGCGACGCCCTTGATCGCGAGATCGACGCGGTGACGATCGAAGCGAATGCCAAGCGGGCAGCAACCGCCCGTCGCACGGCTGAGTCCCATGCCAAGTACAAC
>CAVSPO010000011.1:0-55746 GCA_963730005.1 uncultured Actinomycetota bacterium | reverse complement strand
TGCCGCGTGGTGCGTAGCCTTCGGCTGTCGCGCCCTCTCTTGCCGCTGGTCTCGCGCAAGGTCTTGACGTCGATGCCGTGAGCGGTCATCTCCTCAACCATCCGCTGGTAATACGGCACAACTACCGGGCCGCCGACCCTGCTCCGGTCCCCAACGAGTTTGTCTTCACGGCGCAGCTGGGCGGCACGATCCAACGTCAGCACATGCCGCGGGCAGAGGTGGTCTTGCCTCAGTCGTCCTGACTCGTGCCGAGCAGGTCCAGGCTGACGCCACCGCTGTGGGGCCTGTGTTGTTCTATCGCGACGGCGTAGTGGTAGCCGGCGGGGGCGTGTTCGCGGGCGAACCGGAAGACTTCCAGGGCGTCACCGCCGAAGAATCGATAGGTTCGCGCCTTGTCCCAGCGCGAGGGCTCGTCTGTCCACCCTGTGTCCGCCGGGGCGGGTGTGAAGCCGACCCGGTAGATCGGCTGGGGCTCTACGCTCACCACGGGAGGCTGTGCCGGCATGTACTCCAGCCCGTCCAGCATCCATGGTCCGTTCACCATGTCGTGGTGTGGGTTCGGCCACTGTTCTGAACCGTGTGAGACCTCCATGGGTTGAGGCTAGGCCCCGGTCACGCGCGCTGGGGGATTGGCTTGGTGTGGGGAGTAGCTCGAGGGCACGGGAAAACGGTCGCTTGTCGGTTGGCTGGGTCCTCCTGGGGTCGGATGGTTGGAGCACGGGAAGTCGTCTAGCTTGGCGGTGTGAAGCGTCCTCCTGTGCTGGATCTGGTCCTGGCGGCAGCTGGCTTGGTGGTGACCGTCATGGAGGGCTGGGGTCTTGTCCCCTCATACGGGCCGAGCTGGTTCGTGCTGGCGTATGTGGCTGCGTGCCTGTGTCTGTCGGTGGCGCTGGTGTTCCGCAGGGTGTTTCGTCGGTCGATGTTCTGCACCTCGTATGTCTTGTTGGCGGTGATGGGGGTCGTGGTTTGGGTGGCGCCGGTGAACCTGGGGGTGAGTCCCTTGATCGTGTGTGCGCCGTTGTCGTTGGCGGTGGTGGCCCGGTGGGAGCCTGCGGCGTGGGGTGTGGTGGCGTTGCTGCTGGGACTGCTGGGGGTGTTCATCGCGCCGACTCATCGGATGCCGGCGCCTTCGTATGGGTTGGATGCCGTGATGGTGCTGGTGATGGCCGGCACCTATGTGTGGTGTACCGGGCGGCGGCGGGTGGCGTTGGACTACGACCGGCGTCTGGTGGAACAACATGACGTGATGGTTCTGGAGGCCGCCGCCGCGCAGGATCGGGCCAGGGCCGAGGAACGTTCCCGGATCGCGCGGGAGTTGCATGACGTGGTGGCTCACAGTCTGACCGTCGTGAACGTGCAGGCTGCGACGGCTCTGGCGGTGGGTGACCCTGCCGGTGAGCGGACGGCGCTGGAGACCATCCGTGGCGTGAGTAGACAGGCCTTGGCCGAGACGCGGTCGGTGGTTCACATGCTGCGCACCACCGAGACGATGGACGTCTCCGGTGAGCTGCGCACCATCCCGGTGGTGGCAGACCAGGTTCGCGCAGCGGGGGTGCAGGTGGCGTGCGACTTGCCTGATGTGGCCGAGTTGGGCCGCTGGCAGGAGCAGTGGCCGGTTGCTGTTCGGCTGGCGGTGGTCCGTATCGTCCAGGAGTCCTTGACGAATGTGCTGCGCCACGGCGGGAAGCAGGCCTCCCTCACGTTGGGCGTCGACGGCTCCCGCGTCACGTTGCAGGTGAGCAATCCCCTGCGTGCCGACGAGCCCCCGCACCCGCCCGGGTTCGGTCTGGTCGGGATGCGCGAACGCGTCGACCTGCTGGGCGGCAGCTTCGCCGCGGGAGCGGTGGGCGAACGCTTCTTGGTGACGGCCACGATCCCCGTGTCTCAGGAGGTTCGATGATTCGGGTGGGTGTGGTCGACGACCAGCCGCTGCTGGTCGCGGCCTTCCGTGCGCTGGTCGACGCGCAACCGGACCTGACGGTCACTGGTGTCGGCGCCACCGGCCAGGACGCCATCGTCCTGGCACAGGCCGGCGAGGTGGACGTGCTGCTGCTCGACATCCGCATGCCCGGTATCGACGGTGTGGCCGCCACCGGGCGGATCACGGCCCTGCCCGATCCGCCCAGGGTGCTCATCCTGACCACCTTCAACGTCGACGACCTGGTGGTCGGTGCCCTCGCGGCCGGGGCCCGTGGGTTCCTGCTCAAGGATGTCGAACCTACCGTCCTGCTGGACGCGATCCGTCGCGTGCACCGCGGCGAGGGTGTGATCGACCCGCAGTCCGTGCCCCACGTGCTGCAGGCCTTCGACCACCCCGAGCACCCGGTAGGACCGCCGGTGCGGGTCCCCGGCGCCGAGGACCTCACGGCCCGCGAGCGCGAGGTGCTGGACCTGATCGCGCGTGGCGCCACCAACCAGGAGATCGCGGCCAGCCTGTTCATCGGGGAGACCACCGTGAAGACCCACGTCAGCAACCTGCTGATGAAACTGCAGGCCCGCGATCGGGTAGCTCTGGTGCTGTTGGGTCTGACCCTCGGGCTCGGTGGCTGACTCCTACCGTGGGAGGAGGGCCGCAACCCTTCCGTGACAGGAGGTTTCACCGCCCACGAGCCGGAAGACTCGACCCATGAGCGAAACTCCTTGGGTCGGTTGTGTGGGCCTGACCAAGTCCTTCGGATCCCAGCCGGTGCTGCGCGGCCTCGACATGCGCGTCCAGCCCGGCCGGGTGTACGCGCTGCTGGGGCGCAACGGCGCTGGCAAGTCCACCACATTGAAGATCATGCTCGGCCTGCTGGAAGCCGATGCCGGGCAGGGTTTCCTGTTCGGTGAGCCGTTCGTCCGGCCCGCGCTGGCACGGGTGGGTGCTTCCATCGACGGACCAGCCGTGTACCCGCACCTGTCGGCCCGCGACAACCTGCGGGTGCACGCTCTGCTCACCGGCTCCAGCCCGGAACAGGTCGACACCACGCTCGCGCAGGTGGGCCTGGCCGAGACCGGCGGCAAGCGGGCCAAGAGCTTCTCCACCGGCATGAAGGGCCGCCTCGCCCTGGCCATCGCGCTGCTCACCCAACCCGACCTGCTGGTGCTCGACGAGCCGCAGAACGGCCTCGACCCCGAAGGCATCGTGGAGCTGCGCCGCAGCCTGCGCGACTACGCCGCCAGCGGCCGCACCGTGATCATCAGCTCCCACCAGCTGGGCGAGGTGACCCAGCTGGCCGACGACATCGGCGTCATGAACCGCGGCACCATGGCCTACGAAGGCCCCCTCGAGGGCTTCGCGCACGGCGACCTCGAGGACGCCTTCCTCGCCGCCACCCAGGAGCAGGCATGACCAGCCCGTCGTTCGGTGCGGTGCTGCGGGCCGAGGGACTGCGCACCAAGCACACCGCCACCCGCCTCTACGTCCTGGTCGGACTGCTGCTGACAGCAGAGGCAGCGTTCTCGTGGAAGACCATCGCCAGCCGCGCCCTGACCGGATGGGAACAGCTGGTCCCACACGTCGTGCTCTACGCCACCGGCCTGTGCTGGCCGCTGGCCGCTCTCATCGTGGCTCTCACCGTGCGCCGCGAGGCCGATGCCCGAGAAGGCGGCACGCTGTGGCGGCCCGTCGACCCGCGCGCCACGCGACGCGCCCGCGCCGTCGTGCTGGCCGCCGCCCTGATCGGGTTCGTGGTGCTGTTCGTGATGGGGCTGCTGCTGGTGGGAGCCCTGTTCGGCCTGCCCCACCCGCCGGTCGGCCGTTTCGCGATGCTCGCCCTCACGCTGTCCTGCCAGGCGCTGCTCGCCGGCGCCTTCGCCTACCTGCTGGCGCCGCTGCTGGGAGTGATCGCCACCACCCTCCTCGCCCTGGTCGTCCAGATCGTCGCCACCATCGACGCCGAATCAGCCAGCTGGGGGCTCCGTCCCTGGTGCTGGCCGCTGCACGCAGCCCTGCGTTACTTGGGCACCCACGCCAACGGCGTCGGTCTGGAACCCGGCTCCCCGTTGTGGGCCGTCAGCCCCACCATGCCGTTGGCCGGCACGGCCGTGGTGGTGGTGCTCGTCACCGCCGTGGCCATCCGCTGGCCGTTGCACCGCCCCCGCATCACCCGCCGTCACCCGGCGCGGTCCGAGGCGGTGCCCCACGCCACCCCGGCCACACCCCTCGCGCTCACCACCACACCACCGCCGGGACCCGCCCACCCGGTGCGGGCCGCGGCGCTCGCGATCACCGGGCCAGGCGTCACCGCCCTCACCGTCACGGCCTGCCTGTCGGTGCTGCTCGTCACCTGGTCATGGCAACAGGAGAACTACCTCACCGGGTTCAGCAGCTGGCTCCTGGTCCCCCTGGGCACGGCGATCCTCGCCACGATCAGCTGGGCAGCGCTCCAGCCGGCCCTGCGCATCACCGCACTACGACGCCGCCCCGAAGCCCTCGCACGCGACATCCTGCTGGTCGACACCGTGCTCCTGGTACTGGTCACCGCCAGCATCGCCGCCTCCGCCCAGACACTCGGCATCGACGACCTGCCGCGCTTCATCGCCCTGACCCTGTTCGTCGGGGAGGCGAACCTGCTCGCCTGCCTGGCACTCAGCGCCCGATGGGGCACCGGTGCCAGCATCGGCACCACCCTCATGCTCATGGTCACCGGGGCGCTGTTCGGGGGCCAACCCGAACTGGCCCGCACCCCCGTGTGGGTCGTCGCACCCTACGGCTACCCCCTGAACGCCACCTCGCCCCAGCGCCTCGCCACCGCGATCGCCGTCCTGGCCATCACCTGCACCGTGTCCTGGCTCCTCTGGGCCCGCACCCTGCGTCGTCGCGCCGCCGAATGAGCACCGACCCCGCACCGGCTGGGGCGACCCGCTTGCAGTCATCGACCACAAGACCAGCCCCGCCGAAGATCACACGAGACCCACTCAGCGGTGCTTCCCGCACCCCACCGACGATGGCCCGTGCCGCCGCCAAGAGCACCACACCATGACCCACACCACCACCGGAACGACACTCATCTGGATCGACCTGTGGGAGTACCAGTGCTGCGGCACACCCCTCCACGCTGGTGAAGTCGCCGACCTCACCGTCTCCCACCTCGCGGGCGCCGACCACTGGCACACGGCAACCGGCGAGCCCATCGGCTTGAGCGCTGGCCACCACAACCAGCCACCAGACAACTGGCACATCCGCGTACACATCGACAACCTGTGGGAAGCCCGAGCCAGCAACGACCGGCGCGAGTCCGTGAACCTCACGCCCATCAGCGTCATGCAGCCCTGGGACGAGGACTGGCAACCAGCACTCCACGATGGCCAACCCGCCGGCTGGATCATCCGGGCAACCATCCTCGGCGAGCTTCCGCCGCGCTCCGACAATCTTCCCTACGGCAACAATCCCAGACCCCGCACACTGCTGCCGCCCCGGCAATAGCAAACCGTCACCGACCACCCCCGTCGCTCCCGCCGGACCAGACAAGACAAGCGGGCACACCGATGAGCACCCCGATCCCCCTGTTCGACTCCACCGATCCGCACGTGCGGGCCGTCGCCGCACACCTGGCCCGCTACAAGGGCCTCACCCGTTCCCACACCGAGTCCGACCTGCGCATCTACCTGCGCTGGTGCGCCGAACACCGCCTCGCCCCCTTGCAGGCCGAACGCGCCCACATCGAGCTCTACGTCCGCTGGATACAGGAGATCCGCGGATTCAAACCCTCCACGATCTCCCGGCGGCTGTCCGTGGTGATCGGCTTCTACCGCACCTGCACCATCGACGGAATCATCCCCTCCTCGCCGGCGGAGCACGTCCGGCGGCCGAACGTGCCGCCCGAATCACCCACCCTGGGCCTGTCCCACCTACAGTTCGAGGCCATGCTCGCCACCGCCAAGGCGTCGACCAACATCAACGACTTCGCCCTGGTCGCCATGCTTGGCCTACTCGGGTTGCGGATCTTCGAGGCGTGCGGGGCGAACATCGAGGACTTGGGCGAGGAACACGGCCACCGCGTCCTCAAAGTCCGGGGCAAGGGCGGCAAGGTCGTCCAGACCCCACTCCCGCCCGCCGTCCAACGCGCTGTGGAACGCGCCGTCGACGGTCGCACATCGGGCCCGATCCTGCGCTGCAGCCGCGGTACTCGCATGGACCGCCACTCCGCCACCCGACGCCTGCGTGCCTTGGCGAAGACAGCTGGGGTGACGACGGCGCGGATGCACCCACACATGCTGCGGCACACGTTCGTGACTACCATGCTCGACGCCGGCGTCGACCTGCGCGACGTGCAGATCGCCGCACGCCACGCCGATCCCAGGACGACGATGCGCTACGACCGGGCCCGCAACAACCTCGACCGGCACCCCAACTACATCCTCGCCGCCTACATGGCCTCCGGAACCTGACCGACCAAACGCACTACTTTGCCGCTGGTCGCTCTGCCCTCGGTGGTCTATTCGCTCGGGGTGGGGTGGTCGCGGAAGGGCCAGTCGGTCGGGTAGATGAGTGGGTCGGCCAGGACCTGGAACTCGTCCTCGTAGACGACGGTGCCTGGATGGCTGGTTCGCACTTCCTGCCACGCGATGCCGTGCGCGTCCAGGACGTCCAGGCATTCCCGAGTGAGCGCGATGTGATCCTCCGCCGCCTCGGCCCGGAACCAGCAGACGGCGTCGGGATGGGCATGGTCTGCGAACAGCTCCTGCGGAGGTTCGTCATAGAGGGCGTAGGCCCTCGCGCGATACTCCGCCCACCACGCCACTTCCCCGGCGGTGAGCACCTGTTTGCCCCGAATACCGGCGAGCAGGGCGAACACGCCCGGGCGATGCCCGTGGCGGTTCGGCACGACCGACTCGAATCTGACGAAGACCTCCCCTGGCATGGGCCGACGCTACAACGCGCACTCATGCCGCGTTGGGCTCCTGCTCCAACGTTCGGTGCCCCAGGGACATCTGGAGTCGCACTAGGTAGCCGTCGGGGTCCTGTACGAGGAACTGGCGAATGCCCGCCTCTTCGCTCGGGCCGATGCGGTACCACTTCTCTTCTGGCTCCATGAACAGTGGCCAGCCCGCTTCGCGTAGCTGCCGGAGTTGATCGGCGACATCGGGCACGGAGATTTGGAAGTTGATCCCGCGCCCCAAGGGTGGGTCGAAGGGTGCCGTTCGCCATGTCCTGCCGATGTCGGCTTGGTCGAGCATGAGGTGGGCGTCACCCAGGGCGAGGTAGGCGAAGCCTTCATCGGGCCTGTCGTAGAGCACCTTGAAGCCGAGCAGGTCACGCCAGAACCGGACGGACACTTCGCAGTCGGTGACGGACAGCTCGGGCACAAGGGAAGGTTCGGCACTCATGGGCACCAGCCTCGCAGAGGGCATCCCCGGAATGCCCTGTGCTGCTGATCTCGCGTTAGCTGGGGCCAAGTCGGGCCGTCATCCCGGGGCCGGATGGAGTTGACATAGCCACGTTTGACGTGTCGCGGGGTTGATTAGCTGGTTGGCTAGGGGCCAGGACGAACTCGAACTCGGGCTGCCGGTCGAAGACCAGTCGTCGGTGGAGATCCTGGGGACCCGGATGATCTCGTCAAACTAGCATCCCACAAGGTGAAATGTCATAATCATCCTTATCGGTCAGCAGGTCGCTGCATAGATTGAATACATCACATATACTCTTGTTAGGGGGTTGGTTGGGCCAGCCGTGGGCAAGGAGGTGCGGGGATGAGTGGGACGGTGACGAGCGGGTCGATCTGTAGCGGCTATGGAGGGTTGGATCTGGCTGTCGAGGCGTTCTATGGGGCTCGGACGGAGTGGGTGTGTGACAACGACTCGGGGGCAGCGAGGATCTTGGCCCACAGGTTCCCGCTGGCCCCGAACCTGGGCGACCTCACGAAGGTCGATTGGGCTCGGGTGGGCCGGGTCGACGTGGTGACGGCGGGCTGGCCGTGTCAGCCGTTCAGTAAGGCCGGACGAAGGAGGACAGAGGATGACGAACGCGCGATCTGGCCGGAAGTCGCCCGCGCAATCTCTGAGCTTCGACCCAGGCTCGTGGTCCTGGAGAATGTCGCCGACATTGCACGAGCCGACGCTGCTGGACGAGTGGAACTCGCTCGGGTCTCCCGCGACTTGGCCGACCTCGGGTTCGCTGTCAGCTGGCGGCTCACACTGGCAAGCGAGGCAGGAGCCCCCTGCAAGCGAGCCCGGCAGTTCATCCTTGCTGCCGACCCCGACCAGCCGCGACTGGAAGGACGGGGCGCCATGCCGGGTTCCCATCAATTCGATTCTGGGGCGCACGGTCTGGACGCTTCCGGTCGGGTTTCACCTCCCTCCTGGGGATGCCCTGCTTGCGGAGGGTTAGACCCTGAGTGCGCGACCTGCAACCTCGACCTGCGAGTCAGCCACGACTGGGGTGAGGCGTGGGAGGCCATCGAGCGCTGGGCGAATGTGATCGGGTGGTGGCCACCGGCAGCCCGCGACTACAGGCACCAGCTTGGCCCCCGCTTTGCCGAATGGATGATGGGCCTGGAGCCCGGCTGGATCACCGATGTGCCCGGCATCACTCGCAAGCAAGCAATCCGGGCCGCTGGCAACGGAGTGAACCCGTGGCAGGCGATGTGCGCGCTCTGTCATCTCGACGCTGCGATCACGGAGGTGCTGTGATGCTCACCACCGACGAGTTGAACGCCATCAACGGCTTGCACTTGGCGGGCTACGTCGAGGATGCACTGATGGGGCGGACGGAGTGCTACTACGGCGGGGGTGGTCGAGGCTACTTCTACGACCGGCGCGGCTTCTCGCTCGCCACGGATGGCGACATCAAGTGCGGCTGGGGACATGTCAAGCGCGGCGACGTCCTGTTCATTCCGATGAGCCGAGTCGTGGCCCACGGCCAGGCATTCCCGTCTCAGGTCGGGCAGCTGCGCAACTTGCGGGCCGAGTACACGGAGTTGTACGAGCAGCTGTGGCCGTACAACGGCCATCATTCCCGCAGCGAAGTGGCAGCCCACAACGCGCCGATCGACCAGGCCCTACGTCGCAACCAGGACACCCGCCGTGTCGTGGTCGCCGAGATCTTGTCAGTCCAACAGGACACCCTGTTCTAAGAGAGGTCGAACATAATGAATAGTCCTCTCTCTATCAACTTGGAGGTCCTAAGCATGACCGACTCGAACCGTGTGGCGATCTACATGCACCGCGGGCTCTTCGACGACGCCAAGAGCGCCTACCTGGTTGATCTAGACCAGCCAGCCGGCCCCGACAGCTTTGCTCGGTGGGTCAACGGCGTCATTGACGAACACGCAGCGCGGACCCCAGAGCAGCGCGCAGCGATCGCAGCCGGTCTGCCGGAGTATGAGCCGGAAGGCTCTGGTCTGGCCCGCAGCTTCGAGATGTCGCTCACCACGATCCAAGCCCGAGACAGCGCGATCACTGAGGACCGCCAGGCCGGCCGGCCGGCCGTCTCACGCAGCGAGTTCAGCGTCGAAGCGATCCGCCATCGCGTCGAGGTCGCCAAGCAGCTTGCGGGCGGAACCCTGCCGCCAGCACCCAAACGACTCCCGAACAAGCCCGTCCGAAACTGATATCCGACCCACCCCAGAAGGAGCAATCAATCATGGCCACTCTTCCCAATCTGGAGCATGACGGCGATCGCCAAAGAGCCGCAGCGAACGACGCTTGCGCGGCCGCGCAGGACCTCGCCCGGGCCGCGAACGGCAACAACGGGCACGTCATCCCAGGCCCTGTCGCATACGACCTCCTGGGCAACATCAAAGTGTTGCTGTGGCACGTGAAAGAAGTGACTGAGTACCTCCCGACCGGGCTGAAAGCATCCTTGAATGATCCGCGGATCGAGGTCGTCGACCACTGGGCGGGAACGCCCCGCGACCCAGCTGGCCAAGTCGCGATAGCGGCCGAGCATCTGATCGCGCTGACTGCATGCCTGGCTGACGCAACGGGCCACGCTGAGGCAGCCCAGACTGCTCTCAACAGCCAGGGTTACGAGGCCCGGTCATGATCCCGCAATCGTTGACCGAGCAGCTCGAAGCCGTTTACCGTCAGCAACCATCCCCGGAGTTGCGTGCCGATCTTGTCTACGACATCGTCCGTGAGCTGTATGACCTGGCGAAAGAGTGGTACCCGAGCAACGAGCGCGACTCTCTAGCGATGGTCAGTGACGCCGCACTCGCCCACCAGGATCGGATGCACGGCTGGACGTGATGAGGACCTGTTGCTGACGTCATGAGCAGCGACCAGCAGAAGGGTGTCAGACCCCGCCGTAGGATACGCGGCATGGCGAGTGCGAATTGTGGTCACTGCGGGCGGCTGGTTCATATGACGCGGTTTCACAGCTGCTCGCTGCTCCGCGAGACGAGTGGAGTGTGGCGAGTTGGAGGCAGGCGGCGTATCAGTGTCCTAACTGCCAGAAATTGAGTCTCGCTTTCGAGCGGGACGGAGACACCTTCTGAGGATCGCCGAGTCATCGGCGACCGTGACGCCGCGCAGTCTTACCAATGGGGTAATGGCGTGCTGTGGTTGCCCAAGCTTGGTGAACGGCGCGGCTTCCCTGATGTGCCCGAGCACATCGCGGAAGCGGCGTCGGAAGCAGCACTTTGTCTGAGCATGGGCGCTTATCGTGGGGCGGGCTCGATGGCCAGGGCAGTGATCGAAGCGATCACTAAAGACAAGCAGGTTGGGGGCCTGAACCTCGAAAAGCGCATCGATGCGCTTCAGGAAAGCGATCACATTCGCAAGCACACAAGGGATCAGGCACACCAGATCCGACACTTCGGTAATGAGATGGCGCACGGCGACTTCATTGACCCCGTGACCCAGGAGGAAGCTGAGGAGATCGTCGCGCTGATGACTGAGGTTCTGGACGAGGTCTACCAGTCCCCCGCGCGGCTATCGAGACTCCAGACAGCGAGGATCGCCAAGAAACAGTCACAGTAGTCGTAACTCTGCCAGGAGGCGGAAGACACACGGGCCGCGTTCATCGGGTGTGAGCGCGGCCCGCGTGTTGTGGGAGTTGCGTTGGTGGTCCGGGCATGGAGATGTGTGGCGGGCTTGGGTCGCTGAATGCGATCGCGTTCACGGTCTGGGGGTCGGTGCGCAGTTCTCGCGCGATCGTCCGCAGCCAGGTGTTGATGTGCGCGGGGGGGACGCGCAGTAGGTCACGGTGGGCGAGTTCTTGGATCAGCAGCGTGGTGCGGGCGGTGTTGCCAGGTCGAAGTCCTCCCCATTCTGCGATGGTGAGTCGCGCGACGGTGACGGCCATTGGTTCGGCGTGCTTGATGAGATGCGCGAGTTGTTTGGGGTGCAGGTCGGCTGGGTCTTGGTTGCGTGGGAGTGTCAGGACTTTCAGGTCGGCGTTGCCCATGGGGTGGCTTAGCGTCCAGGCTCGGAGCGTCGCCTTTTGACCGGCACCGTCGTTGTCGAACGCAAAGATGGGGGGCGTTCTTGAGTGGCGGAGCAAGGCTTCTAACTGGTCGGTGGTGAGCGCGGTGCCGCATGGCGCGACACCCGCGATGTGCACGTCGAGATACTGCTGTGCGCGGTGGACGCCCCACCGATCCAATGGTCCTTCCACGATGATCGGTTGCGCGCCCGCACGCAGCTCTGCCAGTCTGATCGCCTAGCCCGTACAACAGACGGCTCTTGTTGAAGTGTGCGCTTGCCGGGCTGTTGACGTACTTCGGTTCGTCGCTGCCGGATGGTGCTCGACCGATGAACCCTGCCAGCTCGGTGTGCACGCTTGTGATGGGGAACACCATGCGATCACGCAGGACGTCGATCACGCTGCCGTCGCGTGCGTGGGTTGCGACGCCAGCGTTGACGAGCTGGTCATCTGTAGCGCCAAGTCCCCGGAGATGATTGGCGGTCGTGGTCCAGCCCTTGGGTGCGTAGCCGATGCCGGCCGGCTTCATGATGTCGGCAAGGTGTCGATCGTAGAGATGCTTAAACACCCAGGACTGGTAGACGCGACTGCGGTAGAACGCGTTCGTGGCGGCGAGGACCTCGGGGGTGTCCACGGTGGATCACTCTGATTGTTCGTCAACCAGCGTCGGAGCCTGATCGACCTGGGTTGTCTTGCGGCGAGTGGTGCGCCGAGGCGATGACGTAGCACGGTTGGCTGCGCGGTTGGTGACCGGCTTGGTGATCTTCAGATCGCGGGTCAGCTCGTTCTCGGTCCAACCGTTGGCCAGTGATTGTTGCCAGGCCTTTGCGTGCGCTGCCTTGGCATCTTCGAGCTGTTGCTCGGCCGCGGTCAGTGCTTGGTGGGTGGCGATGAGCGGACGCACGCCGTCCAAGCGTCGGTTGAGTAGATCGCGAGCTGCTTGCTCTAGTTCTTGTTCGGTCATGTCGGGGGGTGTCCTTCTTCTGGTCGCAGTCCTCGGCGCCCGCGCATCGGTGCGCTCTTCCATCATAGGCGACCACGAAGGGGCTGTCACCCCCATGCGCACGCACTCCCGATGAGCAAGTTAAACGATGGGGTGCCCCCATCGTGCTCGAGGCTGGACATGCGTCCGCCTCGCGCGGCACACTGGTGGTGTGAGTCCCCCAGCTTGTGTGGGGGTCGCTCCGCTGGGGAAGGAGAACGAGGTGGCCGGTGTTCCGGGCCGGAGGCGCGGCGACGTCGATGGGCGGCGCCCGTATCGTGTCGTGATCAGACTCAATGCGGAGGAACTGTCGCGGGTGAAGGCGATGGCTGAGGTGCAGGGTGTCTCGGTCCCCAAGATGTACACCGAGGCACTGTTCGCGGGTGGGCCGGTTGCGGCCGCGATCTGGACGGCGATCCGAGATGAGCTGGCTGGTGTTCGCCGGCTGTTGGCAGCGACGGCTAACAACATCAACCAGGTTGCGCGGGTTGCGAACGCGACTGGCAAGGTTCCGGAGGAAGCGGCGGCAGCGTTGGATGCGGTGCGGCGTGCGGCTGATCGTCTGGATGCCGTACTTGTTGATGCTGCGGACGCACGGCCGTGATTCCGCACGTGACCAAGGGTCACTCGATGAGCGGCCTGGTTCGTTACCTGGTCGGGGGTGGCCGTCACAATGAGCACACGGACCAGCATGTTGTGGCGTCGTCTGGTGCGCTCTGGATGGAGTGGGGTGGCCAGCTCGACGCGAGCGACGCGAGGGCGTTGGGTCGAGTCGTGGATGCTGACTGGAGGGTGCGGTTGGTGCGGGAACGCGCAGTGGCTCGGAGCGTGACCGCGGAACGGTCTGGCGCTGTTGCGCTGATCGAACGGCCGGAACCCGAGCCGGGGTTTGTTGATGAAGCGTGGAGTGGTGAAGGCGACCAGCCGGGGCCGCAACGTCCGAGTGTGTTCCATGTGTCGCTGTCGTTGAGTGCCGATGAGGGTCAGCTGGACGACGAAACGTGGTCGAGGATTGCGACGAAGTTCGTTCAGGAGATGGGGTTTGACGGCGACTCCGATAGGAGCCGGAACTGCCAATGGGTCGCGATCCGACACGGCGCGTCGACCGCTGGCAATGACCATCTGCACATCGCTGTGTGCTTGGTGCGCCGCGACGGGACCTGGGCGAGTACTCATCATGATTATCGGCGGGCACAGAGCACCGCGCGTCAGCTCGAACGCGAGTTCGGGCTGCGTGAGCTGCATCCAGGCGAACTTGAGCACGGCATGCCCGGTTACACGCCTGGTGAACAGCGGCGGGCGATTGTGGCTGGCGAAGAAGAGCCCGAACGTGTTCGGTTGGCGCGGGTGGTGCGGGCGGTTGGGCATCGGGTCAACACTGAACGCGACTTTGTTGCGGGACTTCTCGGCGAGGGTGTTCGCTTGCGGCCGAGGTGGGCTGATGGTGGACGCGATGAGGTTGTCGGTTACTCGGTTCGGTTGCGCGACGGGGGTGGTATCTGGCTCGGTGGCGGTCGGCTTGCCAGCGACCTGACGTTGCCCAGGTTGCGAGAGCGCTGGGAGGCCACCGAGAAGCAGCGGGCGGACGCACTACCGCTGTGGCGTGGCAGTGCTGCCGCGGGTCGGGGTGGTCACGTCGAGTCACCTCGGTCACGGGTGACGTGGGAGTCGGTGGCCACGGACCTGAGCGCCATCAACAAGCGGTTGCACAGTGTCGACCCCAGCAATCAGGTCGAGTGGTCCGCGGCCGCGGCAGAGGGCGCTGCTGTGGCCGCTGAGCTTGCGATCCGCAGTCGCGGACAGGTCAGCGGCCAGTGTGGTCGACTGGCCGACCGGCTGGCGCGCGAGGCGCACCAGGCGCCAGAGGTCCGCTACCGGAACTCGGCGCGCATCGTTCACGGGGTGCACTTGCTGATGCGCAGCGGTGACAACGATTCGTTGCGCGGCTGGTATGCCGTGTTGCGCCAACTGCAACACATGTCGGAGGCGATCGCACGGGCACAGGAGGCGCGAGGGCAGCTGACTGAGGTACGGCGGCTCCGGGCCTCGGTGGCTGCGCTCGGCGCCTCGACCAGGTCTGCCCAACAACAGGTACTGGCCGTCAGCCCGACATCGGTGCGGCCGCGTGCACGCGAGCAAAGCTTCGAGAGATAGAGCATCCCCCCACCCCTGAAAGGAACACATTCATGTCTGACTCGATGGACGAGATGTTTGGCGATGTCGACCGCGTTGTGCGGACTGCGCTGACGATGGCCAGCCAAGTGGCGGAGCGCAAGGCACGACAGCGGGACGCGCAGCTGCGTGAAGCGGCGCAACGTGAGCAGGAGGCGCTGCGCAATCTGGAGTCGGCGCAGCGCGCGCAGCAAGAGGCAGCACGCATGGTGTACGGGCCGCTGACCGATCCTCGGACGTTCCGGCAAGCCTCGGTGCCGACCATCGAAGCGGGCTGGCAGGCGGCGGCAGCGTGGGCTGATCGTGATCCGCGGGCGGCAGCTGCTGCCGACGCGATCCGCTGGAACATCAACGAACGATTCGGTTCCGACGCCGCCGCAGCTGCCACACTCCCCCAGCTTGCGCTCGACGTCCAGGTCGATAGCGTGCTGGAGAGCGCTTCGGCACGTGAGGATGCAGCTCGCACCGCCCGGGCCGAAGCCGACTGGCAGCGGGTCCAGGCCGACGCGCACGAAGATGACGCCCGCCAGGAGCTAACGACCGCCGACCGGCTCGATGTCACCGAGGAACGTGTCGATCCGCTCACCGCTGAGCGTCTGAACAGTGCCGAAGGTGAAGCACGCGCCGAGGCCAACACCGATCAACAGCACGCCACCGCGCATCGGAATCAGGCAGCCGCCTACGATCGTGCTGCCGAGAGCAACCTAGAGGCAATGACTCCGGAAGCTCGGACCGCCCGACAAGACTCAGCAGCATTGTTCTCGCAACCCACTGCCGGATCGGTGGCCGCCTACCGCGCGGCTGGACGTCGCACGCGTGGAAATAGCCCTGTCGCTCGTCCAACCGCAGACCGGACGCGCGACACTGGCCAAGCCCGGTGAACGGGCACCCGCATCTTCGCTTACCCCCGCCAAGTCCGGCGACCCCGTTCAGCGATGTAGATGCCAGCACTTGCCAGCCAGACCGGTCGTTTGGAGGGCGGCAACCTCCGCGTTCCCACAGATGTGTGGAGCTGCCGGTTGGGGGCGAGGCGCCTAGTTGTGCAAGATGGCCAACGAGCGGCTGCCCAGGGGTTCGAGCGCGCGCCCTGTACATGCCCCGAACCGTTGGCCTATTCGCGGGGGTCGGTGAGTTGTCGGAGTGCTTGGACGTGGCCGAGGTAGGCGGTGCGTCCCGCGGGGGTGAGCCGGATCCAGGTTCGTGGTCTGCCGAAGGGTTGGGGGCGTTTCTCGAGGGCAACATAGCCGGCGTCGGCGAGCAGTTTGAGTTGCTTGGATAGCAGCGACGTCGAGATCCCGAGGGCGTCTTCGAGGGCGCTGAACTCCAGGTCTGTTGCGACTGCGAGGGCTGCGGTGATTCGGAGCCGGTTTGGGACGTGGATCAGGTCGTCAAATCGGGGAGCGGGGGGTTCCCAGGTCATAGGAGGTCGTAGCGGCCGTAGTCGCCGGCGGCGAGACGCCGGATGCGGTATCGGTCTTCCCAGCGCAGCCAGGTGTACCCGCCCACGGCGGCGATCAGGCCCATCACGAGCGAAGACCAGGGTTGCCAGTCGGCCGGGACCTCGATTTGGCCCATGACGAAGAGCACCGCGTACAGCAGGGTGAACCTGGCCCCCGCGCACCGATGGCCCGTTGGTCGAGCACCTGCCCTCGACCGCGGGCCTGCCGGTGCGTGGCCAACGCGACGACGAGCGAACCGACAACCAGGACGACGATCGCCGCCGCCCAGTACCCGGCCGTCCCGAGGGTGACGGTGGCACCCGCTGTGGCGCTCATGCCGACGTCGATCCAGGCGGGACGTTGGGTTGCCTCGGCAGCAGCGGTGCGGGACGCGGTGATCTGCTCGAGACTTGCCCTGGCCTCGTCGGGGGTGGGCAGATTATGGCCGTCCATGGCCACCCCCTCATGAGTTGGGTGACGAAGCTTCAAGTATCTATGTTGATTGCCGTTTGGTCAACCAACTCAGACGTCAACCACCTGGCCGCCAACAGCCGGTGGCCGCACAAGCGTCCCGGTCCTGGTCTGTGAGTACGACGACGACCAGGTCTGTGGTGGAAGATCTAACCATCACTTGCCATAGCGGAAAACTATCCCTACGCTTTCCGCCATGGAAACTCATTCTGCTGCATCAGCCGACTACTCCGCCGAAGCCGCCCTGCAGGACGTCGCCGACGCCCGCGAGCGTTCCGCTGCCCGCGTCGTGACCCCGTGGTGGTTCCACCCCGCATTGGGTGTCGCCCTGGCGCTCGTCCTCGTGGGCGTCGCTATCGCTCCTCCCGAGTTCATCATGCTGTGGGCGCTCACCTCCATCGCCATCTCGGTGTCGCTCATCCTGCTCTACCGGCGCATCACCGGGATCGGGGTGGGCCCCGCCCAGACCGGTCCGCGTTCCCGGCTGGTGTGGATCGCCTTCGTGTTCCTCGAGTTCGCCGGTTTCGGTGCTGCCGGAGTTATCCGGTTCTCCGGCCAGTCGCCCTGGCTCGCAGCCCTGCTGGCCGTCGCGATGGTCCTCGGCACCGTGATCCTCGGACGCCGCGTCGACGACGCCCTACGGGCGGACATCCGCGCCGGCGGCACCTTCCCGGTCCGCTGACATGGCCCACACCACCAGACCAGTATTTGACGAGATCATCCACTCGCCCAACCGGTTACGGATCTGCGTGCTGCTCTCCACCGTGGAAAGCATGGAATTCGCCGCGCTGCGGGAAGACCTCGGGGTGGCCGACTCCGTTCTGTCCAAACACCTCGCCACCCTCGCCGACGCCGGCTACGTCACCCTCACCCGCCCCACCGGACTCGGCGGACGCCCCCGCACCTGGGCCCGCCTGACCACCACCGGCCACCGCTCCCTCCACGGCCACCTCGCCGCACTCCAGGAACTCACCGCCCTCGCCACCCAGACACCCACCAACTGACCACCAACCCACCCCCCGTGCGCCCCGCCCCCTGAAATCCGGGCGGGGCGCACAGGCGTTCACCCGGCCATCTCCTTGACGTTTGTGCTAGAAAACCCCCGGGTTACGTTTGTTTCATCAGACCGCACCCCCTCGACAGGCGGAGACCACCATGCAGTCACATCCCACTCCCGATGGTGAGTCGCGCTGATCTTCCTCGTCCCCAGCTTCGTCGTGCTCTCTGGGCGAGGATGGGGCTCAGTGCCGCTCCTGGTCGTCATCGTCGTTCTCGCGTCAGTGGTGAACGGCGTCTTGTTCTCTCGGCCGGATCGTCCCCGCCAGGTCTGAGCGTCCGAAGTTGCCCTGGAACAGCGGCTGGGCCGTCGTCGCCTTCGTGGTCGCGGTCGTATGACTCCACACCACCGAAAGGTGGAGGAGCCCGGCCAACCGTTCCACCCATCACCGGTCCAACCGCACGGTGGTGGTGGGCGTCGCCGCCAACAGGCAGGTTGACGACCGAACACGTGCGGTCACCCGACGCCGGCTATGTTGCCCTCGAGAAAACGCCCCCGCATTGGGTGTCGCCCTGGCGCTCGTCCTCGTGGGCGTCGCCATCGCTCCTCCCGAGTTCATCATGCTGTGGACGCTCAGAGACCCACGTCGAGACCGTGCGCCGGATGGGTTATCGCTTTGCCGGCCGAAAGTACAGGTGGTGACTGTTCTTCGGTGTCGTTTCGGGTCACGGGGCCGGGCAGCCCCAATCCCAGGCCGTAGCGTTCATGACGTGCTGGGCATGCGCTTCAGAAAAGCAGACAACAGCCTTAACGAAGGGACATAACCATGAAGGCTCAAATCATCAACAACAACCGCTGCGCTCTCTGCGCCATCGGCGCCCTCTGCCTGGCGGATGGCCCCATCCCTGACTTCGAACTCGTCGGCCTCTACGCGCTGTTCGGCGTCGCCAACTGACACCTTACTGATCCTCCAGCCAACCCACCTCCAGGAGAAGTTCATGCCCAGCACATCGGCCCCCGTGAATCACGCTCACCTGGGGGACGCGGTCGTCCTCCATCGTGCACGCAACTTGGTGGTGTATGGGACCCGAAACGGCTTCACGGCAGTCACCCGCGGCGTTGATAGTAGTGGACATCCCGCCCAGAGCTTCTTTGACATCAACCGCCCCGGCCGCGACCTGCTCGCCCTGGTCGACGGACGCCGCACATTGCACGAAATCACCCGCGAGTACTGTTCAGCTGCATGCCTCGACGTCGACACCAATGCCTATTGGATAGCCGAGTACCTAGAGGCAGTCGGAGAGCGAGGCGTCCTACACGTCGGCGAGCCAAGCGCGGACCCAGTTATGACCGAGATCGGCCACGGGGCCCTGCTCCGGCCCGCCCACCTTGCCATTGAGGTCACCGATGCATGCAACCTTGAGTGCGGTCACTGCTATCTGGAGGCATCCCCTGCCAAGCGGAGCCGGATGACGTTCGCGGAGTTTCGGCGGGTCGTCGAGGCCTTTCGAGACCACCAAGGCCTCTCGCATCGAACTCACCGGCGGCGAGTTCTTCCGCAATCCGGAGTGGAAACCCATCCTCGAGCTGTCCCTGAGGGAGTTCTCTCTGTGGGTCTCCTCACCAACGCCACCGTTTTGCCGCAAGATGCCCTCGACCTAATGGCTCGCCACAGCGACAGGGTAACTGTCGGAATCTCCTTGGACAGCGTCCGCCCGGAACTTCACGACCGTCTCCGGGGTCGGGCCCACGCATTCGAGCGCACCTGCCGCAATGTCCGGCGCCTGGTAGCCGCTGGCGTCAGGGTCCGGCTCGGCGCGGTCATCTTCGACGAGAACATGTGGGAGGTACATGAGCTTGCACAACTGGCCGTTGACCTCGGTGCGGCCATGTTCAGCTTCAACTACGTCGAGGGATTCGGCCGCGGCAAGGACTTCGGGTCAGCCCACAGTGTCACCTTTGACGAGTCGTACAAGAAGTACATCGAGAAGGTGCTGGCGGACTTCAGTGGCATCATCCCGGTCATCGCAGGTGAGCAGACTTCGAACAGCCTGAACTGCGGCGCGGGGTCCGGCTCGGTGGTCGTGGACCCTCGCGGGAACGTGCGTCCCTGCGCGATCTTCCCCCGCACCCGCAGCTTCGGGAACGTGCTTGACGACGCGTGGCCGGACATATTCGACAGGTCCATTCACTTGACATTTTCCGCTATACCAGCCCCCCATCAGGACCACGGTTGTCTACTCACTTGCCCCTCATTCGGCACCTGCTATGGATGCACACTCAAGGGCCTGAAACATAACGCCGAACGCCCAGAAGGCGAGCGCTGCGCCTGGGTCGCCACGAACAAGCTGGACGCCGCAGTCGACGCGTACGTCGACGCGATCACCGGCGCCAACGCCGAGGGGCTGCTGGAGGACCGACGTCTACGTTCGCTCTGTGGCAGGTTACGGCAGCAAGCTGCGCCTCGACCGGTCGATCGCGGATCAGCGCCGCGACCTCGACCGCTGGTCGTTCGGACAGGGCATGTACGTCTCTCACGCGGTGTTCGGCAGCTTGCAGTCCGGTTTCCACGAGTTCGCGTCAGTGACCGCCCGGCGGGCGGAACCTGCAGCCGTCGCCGCCGCGCTGGAACGGGCCGACCAAACCGCTCGGGTCGCGCTTGAAGAACGACCGGACGCTCCCCGCCCCGGCCGCGGCGGTTCGCAAAGCTGCTGCTCGCCGATCAGGACTTCGGCCCTGGAGGCCTTAATACAGACGCCTACGTGCTACTTCGCGACTGGAAGCAGCTCCAGCCGGAGCCTCACCGACCCGATACTCCGCCCGAAACGACCTCGCCAAGGAGCTCAACGTCGATGTGGACGTCGTGATGGAGACGTTGAACGCGCTCGGCGAGCACGTGGCCACGCGGGCGACGAAGTCGGTGGTGGACCCGGTGCGGCGCAGAGTGTACGAGCATCTGGGCCAACACACAGCACGACAGATCCAGCCGCTCCCACCCTGGGAGCGTCGCGGAACGAGTGGGCCGCAGAAGCGCGAGACGCGTCGGCGCCCTGACGATCGCGATCTTCGCGCTACCACCTTCTCTCCCAGGGATCGCTCGGTCGGCTTGGGCAATTCGGACGACGACGTTGCTCCAGCATGGGAGGACGCCTCGTGGGCGCTCCAGGACTTCACAGAGGCCGAGCGCGATGCATGGTGTGTCTTCCTTCGCCCTGGACAAGCGAAGGAGGCTGCGGTCCTCAGGGACGCTGGCTTCCTTCCCGAAGACCTCGGCGTCGATCTGCGCGGTTGGCCGGTGTTCAAGCGGCTACGAGGCGGTGACACCCCCGCCGAGGTGAAACGGCTCTTGGACCGCCTCCGAGGATCCGCAGCCTCCTCTCTCCTGGGTTGCCGGGCGCGCGGCTGGTTACGGCTCGGCTTACGGCGTTCGCGGTGGTTTTCACCGTGGCCGCCTGGACCAGGTTGACGATCCCGGCCGCGTTCGCGTTGGTTGGCGTCACAGCCCCTTGGCCACGATCATTTCGGTGATCCTGACCTGCGGCTCAGGTCACGATGCTCGGCCGTCCCCGGCGTCTGCTCATCCAGTACGCGCTCACAGTTGCGGTCTACTTCGGCGTCGTCAACGGCTTGTTGGTGGCCTGCTACCTGTGGCTTGGCGCTCCAATGTCGTCGGTTTGGTGGGATTGGCAGTCGTCTCCACTCTTATCGAGGCAGTTGCGGTTCCGGGCTTGGAGGCCCGATTCCCGATTACGAAAGCCCGCACGCAGCGCGACGTCTGGAGACACCCGCGCAGTACCTCGTTCCCGCCCTGCTCCTGGCCCTTGCCGCGATGGTCCCCGCCTGAGCGGCAACCTCAGCGAGGGACGAATCCGGCCTTGTGCGCGCAGGCAACGGTCTCAAGGCTGTTCTGGGTACCGAACTTCGCCATGAGCGCATGCACGTGCATCTTGACGGCTGACACCGACAACGACAGCGCTGAGGCGATCTGAGCGTTCGAGCGTCCGGCATACAGGTGGTGCAACACCTCGGTTTCGCGTCGAGTCAGCGGTGGCAGCCGCGACCCAGCCGCTACCCGCCCCGCGCGCGACTGCAGAGCAGCTGCAGCTCAGGTGAAATCGCTGGCAGCCCCAACCGGGCGGCCCGCATTGCGGCGATCAGCTGAACAGCCCGTACGTTTTTGAGCAGGTACCCGACGGCGCCTGCGGCCGTGCCCGCCGCAGCAGTTCCTCATCGTCGAATGAGGTGAGCATGATGATCAAAGCCTCGGGGCAACCGCCCAGAATGCGGGCGGCCTCGATGCCGCTCACGCCGGGCATCTTTTCTCCCGTCGGTCATCGCATGGCTCCGGCGCCCACCTGCATCGAGGCAAGCTCGTGGCTATCCAGTCACGAGCGAGCGCGTTGCTGGCGAAGCTGCCTTGCCCCGAAGGCGAGCGCCGGCCGCGACCGGCGTTGCAGCAGGGCCACCGCCAGCGGGATCAAGAGATGCATACTCGGCGAGAGTCGGCCACCCAGATGGCAGCAAGAGGGTCACGACCAGCATCACGCCTACTCCGACCCCGCTGGCCACCAGCCAGCGGTCGGCCAGGGCCGCGAGCCCGAACGCGACCAGGTCGGTGGCCAGGGCTGGCGTTACCGGACCGGTCAAGTGGAGGATCACAATGATGAACACGACGGGCACGACCACCATGAAGGCTGGTCTGCGCCGCGGCCACGCCGGAACCACCAGACGCGGCATGCGCAACGACATCGGCCCTCCGGTGGGGTATGGACGGCAGGGTACATTCCGAAGATAGCGGATTCCTCCGGGCGACGAGACTCGGCATGGAGTCCCCGCGAAGGTAGGGGTCGTGTCCTTTAGGACAGCCCCGGACAAACCTAAGGCCAGATTGTCGCGGATGGATTGCCCGGGCAGCCACGCGGGGCCAGAGTGTTGTCACCACTCCCAAGCGAAGGAAATAGCAGACATGCTGAAACTCTCAGCCTCCCTGTTCGTGCTCGTCATCGCCGTGTTCGGTGTCACCGCGCCAGTCACCCCGAACGGCATCTGTGAGTTCTTGCCGTGGCTCCCCGGTTGCGAGTTCTTCCGCTGATCGGGAATGCCGCAGTCTCACTCGCTCCCACTCGATGATGCCCGGGTCAAGCCCTGATCGTCTCCGCATGGCGCCGTCAAGCGCACGATCGAGTCCGTTAAGAACCGCCCCGAAAGAGTGTCAGATCTGCACCTTGGATCACCCTGTTCTCACCAGAACACATCGTGACAAGGTCCTACGCCTCTCGTAGTCGTCCCCATGATCACCCTCAACATGGAAGGACTGAAACGTCTAGCAACACGCTTCCAGCGTTGGTGGAGGCATGCCCCTTGGCTCATCCCTCGTGTCAGGAGTTGTAGATGAACAACAGAAGACTCACGCGTGTCTCAAACGGAAGACAGTTAGTGATCGCTATGGGAGCAGCGCTAACGCTGATGATCCCGTCTATTACGGCAATCACCGCTGACGCTGATGAAGCCACGGGAACAGAGGTGTCGTTCAGCATGTATGCACCCTCCGTGGAAGACGTCACGTCGATAGGGGACGTGACCTACGTTACCTTCGACAACGGTCAGTCCGTCGAGTTGAACGCGCAGGACTTTGCGGCGTGGACGGACACTCAACAGGCTATTGCTTACTACAACGGCCATATCCAGGTTGGCGGTGGTCCAATTACTCAGGGCTACGATGAGAAGGTCGGCCTTTGCGGAAAATCCTGGGTCCAAATCGAAGCCAAGGAATGGGGCTCCAGATGGCAGTCATTCTGGGGGGTTGAGACATGGTTTGGGTTCTCGGACGCATCTACGAGTGTTAGGTACGACGATCAGTGGGGCACCAGCCACCAGTATGGTGCCGGCGGTGCAAATAGAAAGCGGACGTGGAATTACGCTGGTGCGAGCGGCGGCCCAGGGGTCGTCATCATGACTATGGAGCCGTGGTCGTGGGCGATGGACAATGTTCAAGGCTTCTGCTACTCATACAGTCCTTCCACCACCACCTACGTCTGGTGATCTTCTAGACCTGACGTCTGGTGGCCTGGTGATGATGAATCAAGAAGAGCCGACTGGCAACTACTTGAGGGCCCTGTTTGACGGGTTTGGAGGCGATGTCTTCTTCAGCCGGGAAGCCCTCAACAGTGTGGGTCGCGCCAGCGGGCAATCCGCCGATGGGGAGCTCTCAAGCTACGTTCTCGTGGAGAGTGTCTACTTCAGCGACGGACAGCCGGTATATATAGGTAACCAATGGGGAGGTTTCGCGGATGCGTCAGAGTTGGCCGAACACGCATTCGCCATGGTGTGGGCCTGGCAACACGACCCATCGGAAAGCCTTAAACCGCTCATTCGTATGTTGAACGAGATGCGTAAGGAGCGGTCTGGGACCGTATCTATCTCGGGTGAGCTCTTCCAGGTGACCTACTACGAATGTCAGATGGGAATTGTGCAGGTCTTCATCGACAGGAAGGGCGCAGGACACTGCGCTTATGGAGTCGAACTCGACCAACTCGAACTCATCGACATCGATCAGAGGCCGTGATGGGGGGCGCCTGCCCCGCTCTTTGAAGCGACGGTGACGTACCGGCTGGTCGACCAAGACCTGATTGACACGACCCCGTTTTGTAGGTCCGGACGTTGTACAAGCGTGCGGCGCGGCGCGTGCCTCTCCTGGTTCCCGCAACCGGGCCCGATCCGGCAAAGACAGTTCCCGAGAGTTCCCTCGTTGATGCCCAGATCCCGGGCAACCTTGGCGATCGGTTGATCATTCTCGAACACCATCTTCACCGCCTCGTCGCGGTATTCCTGCGTGTACTTCTTGTATCTGGACAATTGACCCTCTCTCCCTCCGGGAGATTCTCCCTGATTTGGTCACTGTCCGGTGGGAGCCACACACCTCAGGGTGTTTGGCTTGAGAACATGCCGGGTGGTGGGGCGTGGGTGGGCCAGATGGGTTGTAGGACGTGCGTTTCTCGGCCTGGTTCGGCTGAGCAGTTGCGGAGCGGACCGCCGGCACCGGTCAGGTAGGTCATGTGGGCGTTGAAGTAGCCGAGCAGGAACGTCGAGGCGCCAACGCCTGGTTGGGTGCGCAGCGATTCGAATGCTTCCCAGAGCGCTTCGAGGTGGAGGATCGCCTCGGAGTGTTCCCACCAGGTCGCGCACCAGCGGGTCTCTTGGTCGCGCAGTGTGTGTCGCCAGTTGGGCAGCACGAACTTCGCCACGAACTCGGGCAGGGATTGGAACTTCAGGGCGTCGTCGCCGGCTGCTGTGGCGAGCAGGTCGTCGAGGTCTGGCAGGGAGTCAGACATGGGTTACCTCGTTCGTGCCGTAGTAGTCCTCGCTTGCTGCGACGTCGGCGCCGTAGGGGCGGCGCGACCAGTGCACTAGCCGAAGCAGGATGGGGCGTAGCCCGGAGACGAACAGCACTGCCCGGCCTTCGGGGAGGGCAGCCAGGTCGGCAACTTCGAGGATGGCTTCTCGCCGGTTGCGGGTCGAGGTGCTGCGTCCCGTCCGGGACGTTTGGACGTCGCGGGTGAGGACGTCGCGGTCCCCGATCAGCTTGGATAGCTCAGCGAGGAACCCTTCTTCAGCGAGGCCACGGCCGATGCCTCGGACGTTCGCCGCCGACCATAGCTTCTTCATGCCGTCAGGACCCCAGACTTCGGCGCCCTGCGACCAGGACTGGAGGAACGTCACGAGGATGATGCCGCGGCTGCCGTAGTGGCTGTACAGGTTCGGCAGATCGGGCCAGCGGCAGATGTTCGCGGCTTCGTCGAGCGCGCACAGCAGCGGTACGGATAGCCGGCCACGCGGTTGGGTGACGGCGTACTGTTCCGCGGCCCGGGTGATGGCCACAGTCATGGCGGCGGTGATCGCACGGGCCGATCCGGCGCCTTCCTTGGACAGCAGGTAGATGGTGCCGCGGCCACGGACGAACTCGGCTGGGTCGAATTCGGGCCGGTTCGGGTCCGGGGTGATCCAGGTCAGCAGTCCGCTCTGACGCAGGAACTGCACCATCGTGGTGGCGGTGCCGTACACGCCGTCGCGTTGCTTGGGGGTGAGGGAGGCGAGCCCTGCCAGCGATGTTGCTGGCATCAGATGGCCGGCCCTGCGCAGCAGGGTTTCGGGGTCGGTCTCCGGGTTTTCGCGTGCACGTTCGGGCTCAGCCAGCCAGTCGTACAGGATGGCGATTGGCTGCCCGCCGGCGGCGGCCGCCAGCAACAGGTTTGACAGCAGGGTTTGCGCAGTTGGATCGAAGTAGGCGTCCGCTCGGTCTCCCGCGGACCTATTCGCGGCTGCGAAGAGTCCGGCCAGCTCGTCGGCACGTTCCACGCTCGTGACGTAGGACAGCGGGTTCCACCACCAGGTGGCTGGTTCTCCGATCAGGCCTTGGGGGTCGGACACCCATACTGGACCCAGCTCGGACCTCGGTCCACGCGTCAGGTCGACGACGTCGCGTTTGTTGCTGGTGGCCACCACCGGCCCGCGGCACTCGATGATCTGCGGGACGCACACGCAGCTGGTCTTGCCTGCTCGTGGCCCCATGATCCACAGCTGGCACCATTCCCACGCACCCCAGAGGGCTTGACCGGTGCGGACTGCGTCACCGATCGGTACACCAGGCCCAGCGGTGGGCTGGACTCCGAGCTTTGTGGCCGCCGCTACGGATGCTTTCTCGGCCAGCGGGGTGATGTCAGATTGGTCGGACATTGACGCGGCCACGGTGTCGACGCGGCTTCGTTGGGAGACCCATGTGCGATACGTGGCGAGGCCGGCGGCGATTGCCGCGGGGAACACCACTAGCCCGAGGATGATGGCCACAACGGTGGTGGCTGTTGTCCAGGACGCTTCTCCTGTGATCGAGCGCAGCACCCAATCGACTGGGTCTCGGGAGGTGTCACCGGTCCATCGCGCAGCTGCCCACAGCACCACGATCGGTGTGAACAGCCCGAGCAGTGCGACGAGCCCCCAGGTGTAGAGGGTGGTGTCGTTGGCGGGTTCGGGTCGACGGTTCGGTTGACGGGCCATCAGGCCACCTGGACACGGCGCTGGCGTCGCTGTTCCTTGTGCCCGTGCCAGCGGCGGTTCGTGTCGTTCACGGAGAGTTCGGTGGCGGTGAGTTGGGTTTGGAACGGGATCCCTGGTCCTTTGCCGAGTTTCAGCAGGAATCGGCCCAACCCGGGCGGGGCGGCCGCGGTGCCGGAGCCAGAGTCGGCGCTCGCCTCGGTCGACCAGCTGGTGATCATCTGCTCTTCTTTTTGGCTCATCGCGAAGACTTCGCGGAGGTTCCCCAGCTCTTTGTCCGCGAGGCCCCCCAGGAACACCATGGCGGATCGTTCCACGAAGCCCCACGCCTTCGCCGTGTCGGCCTCTGTCGGCATCACGAGGTCGGCCATGGTGTGGGTGATCATGATCTGTGCCAGGCCCCGTTGCCGGTTCAGTCGGGTCAGTGCGTCGATACGGTCCACCATCACCTCGTTGGCCCGCAGTAGGCGCCACAGCTCATCCATGACCATCAGGTAGATCCGCTGCTCGGCCAAGCCAGCATCGGCGAGATAGCGGGCGGCCGATACCACGGCGGAGCCGTAGGACCAGCACACCAACTGCACGCCGGCCTGAAGCACCAGGTCTTCCTCCTCGAGTGCGTGGATGTCGAAGACGACTGGCCGGTCAAGCTCGATGCGGGTGGTCGTCGGAGAACCGAACATGTCCCCGAAAGGGCCGTCGATGTCCAGCGTGATCAGCGCGTCGAGGATCCTCTCGGTGCGTTCCATGTACAGGTTGGTGTCGCCTCGGTCCTGCGCCACCGCTGCCAGCTCGGCCGGGCGGGAGGTGATCAGCTCACGCATGTCACCGATCACCGGCACGTGGTCGTGTTGGTCGAGCAGGCGCAGCGCGCGGGTGAGGAGCGTCTTCTCTCGGTCCATCAGAGCTTCGCCGCGTGCGAGCTCCATGAGCCCGATCAGCACATTGACCCGACGGCCCTCCAGGTCCGCGCGAGCCTGCCGCGCAGCCTCGGGAGCCAACTGGCCCAGGTACTCCACGATCGGGCCAGGGTCGAGGGGGTTGACCGATCCCAGGCCGCGACCCAGCTGAATCACTTGGCCGTCAAGAGCCCGGATCACGTCCACGTAGTCCGGCTTCAGGTCTGACAGGATCATCGGGACGATGCCCCAGGCAGGTACGACACTGACGATGTGGCGGACCAAGCTCGACTTCCCGAGCCCTGGCCGACCGAGGACGAACGCCGAGGGCTGGCTGATCAGGTTGGCCAAGAAGTAGCTCACCGGGTCTCCACACACCGTGGCCGCGGTGTCGAGATGCCGTCCCAGCGGTACGCCCACCACCGGTGAGCTGGAGCCCGCCGAGAACGGCCACAGCCCGCACACCTGGACCGATGTACCGCGCCACTCCGGGGCAGGCTCTACCCGCAGTGCCAGGCCGCCCCCAGGCACCGCGAACCCGCGATGGGTCGGAGCCTGCGTCGTCGTCGGCGTCTTCTTCGACTTGTTCTCGCGTTTCACGGGGACCCCTTTTAGAGCATGTCTCGCAGTTCACTGGGCAGGATGGTCATCTTTGGCAGGATCACTCCGAGTGGCAGGCCAGCCAGGAATGCCACGTCCTGGTTGCCGTAGGCAGGGCGCAGATGCAGCCGTGCGGTAGCCGACAGTGACTCCACTGTCTGCCGGGCCAGTGGGAGCCCAGCTGGGTCTGAGACTGTCGCGGTGACGATCATCCCGAACCGAACCAACGCCGCACCCAGGGCTTCTTCCTGCGCGGTCTTTCTGGCAGCTGCGATATCGGCCTGGACGCGTGCAGATGGCCGACGCTGGTTCGATGCGCTCCACAGCGCCAAGTTGATGTCCTGCTCGACGGCCTGGGCGGAGTTGACCGGGTTCTCAGGCCGATACAGGAGCGTGACACGCTTACGGTCGATCTGGCGGTGCGGAAGCAGCAGCTCAGCCATCGAGACTGAATAGACGACCCCGCGAGGCGGGGCAGCCATCTGCCAGGACATCGAGTACGCACCATCGTGACGCAGCATGTCGTAGCCGACGTCCAGCGCGGACGGGCCAGCCTCGTCCCAGTGCAGCCCGGTCCCGTCCTCAGCGCGGGCCTCCTCAATGTCAGCGGCCGCCGAAGGGTCGTAGGCCGCCCGCGTGTGGTCGATGATCTCCTGTGCCGTGCACGCGCGCACCGCCATACCGGCGCCGGTACCGCGCAGCCCGCCGACGAGCTGGGGCAGCCGCGACGAGACCTCGGCCATCATGTCCGCTCGCGTCCGGGGCTTCCCGCCCGCGACTACGCCGGACCAGGTGACCGTCAGCCTGGTGACGATCTGAGCGGACCCTTCCGGGTACTCTGCGACTGCCTCATCGAGGACCTGCAACGCGAACGCAGGTGCATCCGCGCGGCGGCCAGCCGCAGCAGCGGACGCGAGCCGATACCCGGAATCGGGAATAGTCTCCACCGTCACCGACGCGCCGGCGATACCACCATCCCGGCCCAACGAACCCAACCAGGCGCCCCACTGCGCGACCTGAACCTCCACGGTCTCCTGGTCGACTGCGGCCGTGCCCCACGGGTTGCACTCAATCACCACGGTGTACAGGTGCTGATTCGGTGCAACCACCAAACCGAACGTCCCGCCATATGGGTCGACGCATTCAAAAAGCTCAAGTGCGGCCCCTAGACCAGGCAGCCGCGCCTTTCCGCCAGGAACTTTACCGCCAGGCCCTTGCCGCAACACTGTGTAACCCTTCTGCTTGGCAATCTGGTAGCTCACGCGGCGATTCAACCGGTCATAGACCGTCAAACCATCCCTTGAAGGCATAAACAACGGGGCGACCAGAAACGTGACAGTCCCGCCCCAAAGCAACGCAACTCGAAGCTGACCCGTTGCTGCGAACGTGATCAACAGCATGGCGGCGACCGCCAGCGCGGCCGACACGCCAGCCGAAAGACCCAGCACCCCCGGAACCTTTGGTCTCCGGAAATTGCCGTAGGTGATCAACTCGCTTGCCATCACTGGCTCCCTTCAGGCTCAACCGGATCGGTACCGCCACTCCCCCGCGCGACCATCGACGAACCCACATCCCCCAGGACACCGCGAGGGGAACGGAACATAGCCCCAGATGCGCTCGACTGTCCCTGGACGTGGGCGGCACCAGACGGGGCCGCGCTCGGTGAGCCTCCAGGGCTCGACTGCCCTTGGACGTGGGCGGCTCCAGACGGGGCCGCGCTTGGTGAGCTTCCCGTGGTCGACTGTCCCTGGACGTGGGCGGCACCGGACGGGGCCGCGCTTGGTGAGCCTCCAGTGCTCGACTGCCCTTCGCTCGACATGCCGTGAGCGTCACCCCCTGCGGGCACATTCGCAGACAGGTCGTCAGACGGTGCCGCCCTCCTGGCCGGCAGCGAAGCTCCCCCGCCCCCTTGAGGTGGCGCTGTGGCTGCCCCTCGCCCAAGCCCGCTGCTACCCGCTCCCCCGCCGCCTGCGGTAGCCACCCCCGCTGAACCGCCGCCGCCGGCCAGGGCAGCTCCGCCACCAACAGCGACCATCGCAGCTCCAGCTGCCACGGTGGCAGCAGTCCCTCCCGAGAACAGATTCGACGAGCCCGCTGCGGCGGCCGGCATGAAGAACTTGATCATCGCTGGCAGCGCGACCGCCGCCAGGATGATGATGACCATCCCGTAGACGGCGGACATCAAATCCCCATCGACGCCATGCATCAACCGGATACCGACGGCGTAGATGATGGCCGCGACCGGCTTGTACAGCACGAACCCCGCGAGCAACCCCACCACCCGGCGCAGCTGCTGGTTCCCCTCCGGCGTTGCACTGTTAGCCGCGACGAGCGGCAACAACCCCATCAGCACAATCACCGCCGCACCGCGCACCACCATGAACGCGACCTGCATGATCGCACCCAACAACGCCAACAGGCCGAGGACCAACCACAACGTCTTACCGGGATCAGCCACCAGCGGCCATAGCGCCACGATCGCCTCAGCACTGGCTTGTGCGCCAGCTGCCTCCTGAACGATCCAACGAGCGAACGCGTCGCCCGCCTCCAGCAGGACCGTCACCACACCGACGGCGAACCCTGTCGAGGCGAGCATGGCAAGAATCATCCGGGCTACGCCGAGCAACTCGCGACCGCTGTTGTTCCACAACATGCGGCCGATCGCCAACATCAACGACAGCATCCCGACGAGCAGAACCAAGCCCGCCAGGTTGGTCTGCAACCAGCCAACAGAGTCAGACGGAGTGCCCAACGAAGCGCTGTCCCCCACTTGCGGGTCCGGGACCTCAAACCACATCGTCGAGATCGCAGCCAGCATGTCCGTCACGCTCTCCAACGTGCTCTTGATGATCGCGTTGAACGCACTCTCCGCGACACCACCCAGGACTGCGCCAGCAGCTTCACAGCCCAAGTCTCCCGGCAGACACATGCGTCAATTCACCCCGCTCCAGGAGACAAAGCCCGCTAGAGAATCGACCTGTGCAGACGGGGGTGGCGACACTGTGCCGTTGACCTTCCAATCACCGCTATCCCAGACAACCAGGACAGTTCCGGCAGTCAAGGCGTTGTTGGTGTTGCGCAGCACCAGCTGCACCTGCGCCATCTCCGGGCTAACAGTCACCAACGAGAAGCCCGCAATCTGCACCGGATATAGCCGCGGACCCGGGTTCTCCTGGTTCTGCTTGGTGAAGCTGTCCTTGACAGGCCCTGGTGTGTACTGCTGATCAACCACGGCCTGGATGTCGAGCCGGGTGACTATGTTCGCAGCAGCGAGGAGCGCTCCTTCTGCGGAGTGCGCGTAGCAGCGGCGAACCTCACCATCAACAATCGCGGGTCCGGCGGATGAACGTGGCAGCGCTGTGTTGCGGACGAGTTCCCACGTGGTGTCGGGTGCCGTGGTCAGCGCGTTGAACGGGCCGGCGGGGGTTTCAGGGCATTGTCCGACTCGTGCTGGCTGGGTCGGCGCCGTGGTGCTGGGTTGGGCCGGTTGCGCGGTGCTCGCCGGTTCCGTTGGTGATGCAGTGACAGTCACCACCGTTGGACCAGGCTCGCGGAGGTTGCTCACCAGCGTGAACACGGCTAACGCCACGACGGCGACCGCCACCAAGATGGCCAGAATGTGGGTGCGCTTCATAGGGGGTACTCCTTGCGTCGCGGAACCCAGGGGTGGGTTAGAAGCGAGAGAGGTAGGTCAGATCAGAGCGCGCATGATGGTGCCGACAGCGCCGAGCATGACGGCGCCCACGATGGAGAAGATGATCATCTTCATGCCCTGTTGTTCACGACCGCTCATGGCGCCCGTAATGAGCATGCCGATACCGACGACAAAGCCGGCGACAGCGATGAGCTGGACCGCCCAGGCGATCCAGTTGAGGACGACGCTGATGCGGTCCATGCCCGGCGGCAGGTCGGGGATGGGATCAAACATGATGGTTCTCCTTTGTGGTGGGGGTAGGGGGGCTCAGGACTTCTTGTCGAAGAAGTAGTTCTCGACCTGTCTCGCGGCGATCTTCGCCGACAAGGGAATTCTTTCCATGCTTGGGACGGCTTCCAGGTGCCAGCCCGGTATCCAAGACAGCCGCCAAGCACGGGGAAAGAGGCGCGCGGCACGTTTCGCAGGGCTACGCAGCGCGGCGGGAGTCCGTGGGCCGTCTGCGACGAGGACCAGTCCTACCCGGGTGACGTCCGGCCAGTGCTCGGCTCCCCACTCCTGGCCGGCCTGGAGTGCTTGCGCGATCCCCACGCCGCTCGAACGAGCCACGAACAAGACGCTGCTGGGCTGATGGCGGGTCGGCACCACGCGAGTCGGGGCGGGCCAGTAGCGCTGGCCCAGCAGCCGGCTGACGGTGGTTGCACCGGCACCCCCGTGGAGGCCAACCACAAAGACGACCTCCTGATCGGCAGGAAGGTGCTGCTCGTCGAATCGCTCACGCGGCACGATGTGCGGGATCGACGTCTGGGTCCCAGGCGGAACGGGAGGTCCGGTCATCTCAAGGGGGCCACCGAACAATTCGTCGTGCGGTACCGCATCGCTAGGATCATGCACGTCCACAACCTGCGGCACCACGAAGGGGTTCGCCCGGCTTGCGCCGATATGGCCCATGTTCAACCTCCGTTGGGGGTGAGGAAGTTTCTTCAGACGTTAGGAGCGTAACGCCAGTGGCCCACAGAATCAACTCATGTGAGCTCGTTTGGGACCATCCATTGCCATTTGAGGCCATTACGGGCTATGGTTCAGTCATTCGACGAGGAGGACTCCGATGACGCACGCAGATGAGCGGGCAGAATCGGAATCGGCCACTGGCAAGGACAGTGATGTTCTTCCGGAGCTACGGGACTTCCCGACCGTTCTACGGACGGACGAGGTCGCTCGGATCTTCCGGATGGACCCGACTCATGTCGCGACCTTGTTGAGGAAAGGCGATCTACCCGGCTTCAAGGTTGGCGGTGAGTGGCGCTGTTTGCGCAGCGCGCTGCAGGAGTTCATCCTTGCTGGCGGCAACCGTCCGGAACCAATGAAGGAGTAGCGCTCTTCAACGTGACTCCCCCACCCCCTGGAGAATCTGATGGGCAAGGCTTTACCGGCTGTGGTGACAGCTGTCGTGGCGACGCTGCTGGGCTTCATGATGCTGGTGGTGATCGCTGTTTCCGAGCAGCCATCCCCGCCAGGACTGGCAGGTCAGTTGACGCCTGGCAAGGTGCCCAACGGGTGGGAATCATGGGTGATCAAGGCCGGGTCTCTCTGCCCGGAGTTCCCTGCGCCGCTCATCGCCGCTCAGATCGCCCAGGAGTCGGGTTGGAATCCGAACGCGGTCAGCCCGGTCGGCGCCCAAGGTCTCAGCCAGTTCATGCCGGGCACGTGGGCGGCATACGGGGTCGATGCCAACGGCAACGGGACCGCCAACCCGTTCGAGCCTGAAGACGCGATCATGGCCCAAGGCATCTTCGACTGTGCCCTGGTCGGCATTCTCCGCGATGCCGGCTTCACGCAAACGCTGACCGAGCTTGCTCTTGCCGCATACAACGCGGGTCCCGGCGCGGTGATCGCCCACCGTGGCATCCCCCCGTACCCGGAAACCCAGTCGTATGTCCCCCTCATTCTGGGCATGGTCGAGCAGTACGGCACCATCACCGGCGGCAGCCCGGCGGGCATGGGTGATCTGAACGGCACCGGCGGCTGGCCGGTGAACGCACCGGTCACCTCGCCGTTTGGCTACCGGTTCAATCCCATCGGCGGGTACTCCGAGCTGCACGATGGCATCGACTTCGGTTCCCCCTGCGGGACACCGGTCATTGCCCCGTGGCCTGGCACCGTCACTTTCGCCGGCGTCGCCGGCGGCTTCGGTAACCGCGTCGTACTCCAGCACAACGCTGTGACGGGCAGCTCCTACAGCCACATGACCAGCTTCCCTGTCAGCGTCGGCCAAACCGTCACTGCCGGCCAGATCGTCGGCTACGTCGGAACCACCGGATGGTCAACCGGCTGCCATCTGCACTTCAGCGTCACCCAAAACGGCGCACCGATCGACCCAGCAACGGTGATCTCATGAACCGGCGCCGCACTACCCTGCTTGCCCTTGCTGCGACCGTGACGCTCACGTCGTGCGGCACGCCACAGCCCACCGCAACTGTCACGGTCACCGTCACCCCCAGTTCGATGGCGACCCCCACCCCAGCCGCGAGCCCATCGACTCGCGTGGCCACAGGGCATGGCGAGACCCCGACACCTATCCCCCCGGCCGACTACAGCCAAGCAGAGCAAGTCGGTGCGGCGTTCCTGATCGCCGCCTACAGCAGCGACACCCGAACCGACCACGGGCCACAGGATGCTTCAGCGCGGGCCGCAACGTTCGCGGGGCCGGAGCTTGCCGCAGCCCTGCGCGAACCCCGCGACAGCCGCGCAGACTCCAGCTGGAACGAGCTGGTCGCACACGGTGGCCGGTACCAGGTCACCGCGCACCTTCAGACGATCGGCACCGAAACCGACACAGACACCCGAGTTGTCCGGGCCTACGTCGTGACCCAAACACCCGTGGCCGACGGCTGGACGGGACAACCGCGCAGCTGGGCCACGATCCTCACCCTCGTATCCGATCGCCATCAGTGGCTGGTCCAGGAAGTAGCCCCGACATCATGACCACCAACCCCACCCACGCCGCGCCGTTCGATCCGACCTCCGTACCCACCTACCCTGTTGTCCGCATGAACATCGACGTTCACGACGATGGCACCTACAGCGGCCACGTTGACGGAGTCGCCATCGCCACAGGATCGGAGGATGACGTCCGAGCTGCCTGCCTCCAAGCCGTAGCAGCCCGGGCAGCCGCCCGGCCCCTCAAAGCCGTGCGAGCCTCCGCCGTTCACCTCGATGGGCGAACCTGGCCGATGGTCGTCCAAGCAGACGGCACCGTGCATGACTTGTCCAAGCCCGCACGCCGCGGACGGCCAGCCAAGACCCTAGGCATAGCCATCGGAGCCGGCGTCCTCGCTGTGACGATCATCGCCACCGCCGCGGCCCTGATCGCGACCCGCCCCAACGCAGCGTCTGCCCCGGTCACCACCGTCACCGTGCAGCCCACCGCTACCCCATCCGAGCTGCCCGCGCTCGCACCAGACGGATGGTCAACCCACGCCGTCTGGTACTCACCGACCGCAGCGACCTCCAGCCCCCGCGTCATCGCGCTCCCCGACACGCTGGTCCTGGGCACCGCGGCCGGCCCAACAACGAGCATCACCGCGCTGGACGTCGCCACCGGCCAACCCCGATGGGCCGTACCACTCGGCAAGACCCTCACTGCCGGCCCCGAACTGACGACCGTGGACGGTGAAACCCTCATCGCGGCTGCCAGCAGCGACACACTGCTCCTCATCGACACCGCCGGCCAGACCCGCTACAAGCTCGCCCTCGACACCGGCGCCAAAGTCACCATCACACCCGGCGGTGTCATCATCTCCGCCGATAACACGTCGGCGCGGATCATCCAGGCCGGGACGCTGGTGGCCAGAGTCATCCCGGCCGGCGGGCGACCTGTAGCCGTCCTGGACAACAGCCTCATCGTCGCCAGCCCCACCGCCCAATGGTGGGCCATCACCGATCCCGCCACAGCACCCGACCCCCTCCTACTCCAGGCCCCCAGCCCAGACGTCCGCCCCATCGGCCCGGTCGGCATCGCCGGCGACACGCTCCTGTTCGCGTGGGCACCCAACGAACGAACCCCCAACCCGACCACGACGATCTCCGGCCACGCGATCGCACAATCCATGCAGACCACCGTCCACCTCACTGCAACCGCCGCCACCAGCACAATCCCCCGCCCCGGAGAATGGCAGCCATCACCCGACGGCACCTGGGGCATCTACGGCCGCACCGTCATCGACATCACCGCCGGCACCAGCACCCCACTGCCCCGCGATTGGGTCACAGCCACCGTCCTCAACGACCGAGCCTGGTCGCGGCGCTCGAGGACCCTGCTCCTCAGCACCGACCGCGCAGGAGCCACCACCACCCAAACCGGACACGTCGCCATCAGCGTCCCCGTCGCAAACACCAGGGAACTGCTCGTCGTAGCAGCCGAAGACAGCGACGGCGTCCGCCTCTACGGCCTGCCCGCCACGAACAGCACCGCCACCCCCCTGCCAGCAGAAACAGCCAAGAAATGATCGCGACACGCGCAGATATCTGGATGCCCGGCCGGGGGTGGTGTGCCAAGCTGGCCAGCATGACCGCAGGCAGCACACACCGCAGCAACGACCGCAGTGCCATGGTGGCCTTCCGGCTCAGCTTTGAAGATCGAGCTGCGCTGCGCAGCCGAGCTGCCGCCGAAGGGGTCTCCGTACAGACCTACCTGGAACGCGTCGTCATGGGACGCGTCAATGCCACCGACCGGCCGTCAGGCCGCCCGTTCGAGTCGACGCGTCGGAGCAACTCTCAGGAGGGCCTACCCATGACCGGCTAAATGCAAGAGGGACGATCCTCCCCAGGATCGTCCCTCTCAACGATGTGAAGTGACCCACCGTTACCAGCGGTGGCCACCGATCTGTAGAACCCCCTCCGAAAGGGATCTGTTGTGCTGTCCGCTACTGTAGCGCGCCCTCGTGACGCGCGCCACCATCCCGGCGTGCCGCAAGGCATGCTCCCCCTTCAGGCTGTCAGCCCACGCGACGCTTTCCAACGCCGGACCGCACGCGTAGGCCAGCACGGTCTGCCCGCCCGACCCCGGTGCGTCCTCTCCCCCGTCCATGCCGGACAGATCCTGCGCGTGGGAACCACGGAGCGAGACGTGCTGCCCCGCTGGGGTATCAGAAGCCCCATCCGCAACTCCCAGCCAGAGCCCGGTGCCCGCACCGGCCGCATCGGCTGGAGCAGCCGCGAGCACTACCTCGAGGTGGTCGTGCCCGCCGCCCTCGCCGCGAACCAGGACGTCCTCAAAGCCCACAAAGTCGCAGACGACACACTGCGGCGCTGGATCGCAGCAGAGACGCTCTACGTGCAAGAACGTCGCTCAGGACGCACCTGCATCGTCCGCCCCAGCACCCTTGCGCAGCTGCTCGGATGCGCCAAACGCACCGTCCAACGCTGCCGAAAAGTCGCCAACGAACTCGGACTAAGGGTCGAAGTCGTCAAAGGCCGCATGCTCAACCTGGAAGAGACCCTCACCGCTAGGGCAGCCGGCTCCCCACAACGCGGCCTGTCCACCGTGGCCGACTTCTGCATCCCAGCCGACGCCATCCCACCCCCGCAGCCAGTGGATCATGTCACCCCTACCAGAGGTAGTAGTCACTACTTAGGTTCAGAAAGTCTTATTCCTTCACAACCTCGCCTGACGGCGAAGACAACAAGCGCCGCTACGCGGCACCGCCACCAACACAAGCGGGCCGAAACCCCCGCATGGAAGCTCGCCCACAGCCTGATCTTGCGTATCCCGTACCTAGCCGGACTGAAACCCGGCAGATTGGCGCCACTCGTCACCCGCTTCGCGAAAGCCACAAGACCCTGGACGGCCAGCCAACTCGTGGAGGCGATGGACCGCATCAACATCGAGTCAGACGGGCCGCACGGTATCGGCTACACATCCCCGGTCCGCTCAGAGGTCCGTCACCCCCTGGCCTTCGTCAAGTGGTACTTCGACCAAATCGACCATGACGCAGACCACCCCCACGCCAACACTCCCCCACGAACCAACCCCCCACACGACGTCCAGCCCCGACCCCGAGCAGTCCCGATGCCACCCGAACTCCGCCAGATGCTTCGAGACATGCGAACCCGACGCCCCACCTCGCTGCCAGGACAGGCACCGGACGCGGCTGCCATCGGTCGAAACTGAGCACACGGACATGTCCACCTCCACCCGCTTGCTTGCAAGCAAGCACGCAAACGAGTCGATGAGAACCAAGCTAGTTCGCTCAATATTGAAAGCTTGCTTGCAAGCATCGCAGCCGGGCTACTTGCTTGCTTGCAAGAATGTCGCGCACCGAAGGATAGATCGCTAAGCTTGCAAGCAAGCAAGAAAGCCAGCGCTGGACGGAGTGGTGATGAGGATCACGGTTGGAATGTTGAAGGGCGGCGCCAGCAGAACCACGACCGCGGTCTACCTAGCTCTCGCCGAGCATGCGCGGTCGGGGAAGCCGGTGCTGTTGGTCGATGCCGATCCTGCCAACGGGACGGCTTTTGAGTGGGCAGAGGACGCCCGCGAGGCGGGGCAGTGGCCGGCCGGCGTTGAGGTTGCGTACTGGCCTGTCGCCAGCCTCGCGAAGCGGGTGAAGGCGGCTGGGGTTGACTCGGTCGTGATCGACACGGGCAACGACGCTGCGGCAATCAGGTCGGCCCTCGAGGTCACTGATCATCTTGTGGTGCCGGTTGCGCCGACGGGAACGGAGTCCACCAGGTTGCGACCGACCCTTGAAAGTGCGGCCGAAGTGGCCCAGAGAAGGCCGATTCAGCTTTCGCTGTTGCTCACGCGGGTACGCCGCACCAAGTCCCGAGTTGAGTCGCGGGCCGCACTCCAGGAGCATCTGGGGTTGCGCGTCCTGACCACCGAGATCCCCATGCTGGAGCGGTTCGCAGCTGCCTACGGGACCGTTCCGGACGACCTTTCCCCGTACACCGATGTCATCGAGGAACTGCACGCGATCGAGGAGGAATCGTGACCACCAAGAAGCCCGCCGGAGCGGACTGGGCCAGCAGGTTCAGTCGAGAGGCCACCGCAGTCAAGGAGCCGCCAGTTGAGGATGAGCCCACCGTTGAGCAGACCGCGGGCAGGCCGAAGAGAACAAGCTCCCGAACCACGACACAGCCTCCCACCGACCCCGAAGTCCTGGTGCCGTTGAGAGGGCCGTTGAAGCGGCCAGTCACATACCGACTGGTCGACGCCGACCTGGACCTGGTTGACGCGGCTGTCGCTGCGGCGGCCAAGCAGGGTCAGCGGCTGACAAAGGAAGACGCCGTCGCGCAGGCGCTCCGTAACACCTACGGTCACCTCAGAGCATCAGAGGACTAGGCGGCCTGCCTCCTTGCAAGCAAGCTTGCAAGCAAGCATGTGTGAATCCGTATCGAGGACCAGAGAGGAGGTGAGCCCAGTGAAGGACGCACCAGACATCAGATCGGCTGATCGTTGGGTCGATTACCATGTGGCTGAAGCATCCCACCCCACCAGGAGCGATCAATGGCGGACCGTCGTCGGCGCGATTTTGCTGCGCAACCGAGCCTGGAAGATTGGTGGGCCGAGCCAGTCGAGGAGATCGATGAACGAGTACGGGCAGTTCGCGATGCGGACCTGGAGGATGCTGGTGCCGGCGGTCTACGCGGAGATAGCGGACCCGGAGAGGTTCTTTCGGGAACTGGGGGAGCAGGCAGCGAACCAGGTGGTCGACCTGACGCGGCAGTTGCAAGGACCGGACCTGCCCAACGAGACCTATTTTCAGAAGGTGGGCCGGATTCAGGCGGCGAAGATGCAGGCCGAGGAGATCGTCCGCAACGATCTGCTGACTCCCTCTCGGGAACTGTGGCAGGAAGAGGACGAGCCGGACAGGCCCGACCTGGCGATCCTGCAGGCGATGGACGCGGAGGACGATCGGCAGAGGGAGCTCGAACGGTTGGAGCCGTACGACTAGCGGGGCAGAGGTTCGTCCCTTCGTCCCAGGACGACCTCGCGCCGAGCGGCGCGCGAGCCCGGTTCGCAGCCAACCTGACGGCTCTACAGACCTTGCGACTGATCCAGGCGGAGGATCGTAGCGCAACGCCTGACGAACGTGCACAGCTGGCTCGCTGGGGTGGTTGGGGCGCTCAGGGATTGTGGCAGGTGTTCGACGAGGAACGAGCCGAGTTCGCTGGTGATCGTGAGCAGCTGCATGCGGTGCTGGACGAGGCTGCCTACGACGCGGCCAGGCGGACCACGATCAACGCGCATTACACCGACGCCGGCTATGTGCGTGAGATCTGGCGAACCGTGCAGGAGCTCGGGTTCGGCGGGGAGAGGTCCTCGAGCCTGGCTGCGGGTCGGGGACATTCATCGGGTTAGCGCCGCTGTCGGCGCGGATGACCGGTGTGGAACTGGACCCGACAACCGCGGCGATCGCCGCCCACATCTACCCGGATGCAACGATCCGGGCCGAATCGTTCGCCGAGACCCGCTATCCGCGGGGCCACTTCGACGTGACGATCGGGAATGTGCCGTTCGCCGACGTTCGTCTGCACGATCCCGGGCACAACCCGAACGGCCGGCTGGCGATGCACAACCACTTCATCGCGAAGGGGCTGGATCTGACCCGCCCTGGCGGGCTGGTTGCGGTGCTGACCAGCCATTACACGCTGGATTCGACGAACCCAGAGGCCCGCCGGCTGTTCAGCCAGCGCGCTGACCTGGTTGGTGCGGTGCGGCTACCCACAGGAGCTCACCGACGCGCAGCCGGCACCGACGCGCTCACCGACCTGCTGATCCTGCGCGTGCGTGAGCCCGGCACCGAACCTCGTGACACCGCGTGGGAAGACACGGTGGAGGTGGAGCTGCCCGGACCCAACGGCCCGGAAACTGCGCGCATCAACCGGCACTTCGTCGAGCACCCAGAACGAGTCCTGGGTGAGATGCGAGTGGCCATCGGCATGTATGGGGTGGCCGGCCTCGAGGTGACCGGCGTCCGCGACGCGACCGAGCAGCTGCGCGAGGCGCTGCGGTCGCTGGAGGCCCAGGCGCGCGCCGACGGTTTGGTCATGACCCCAGCAACCGCTCACCCGGACCGGCCGGCGGCTCGCAGCGTCGCGTTGGATGACGAGATCGACGGACACATCGTGGCCCGCCCGGACGGGTCGTTCCAGGTGCGCCGGGAGGGCATGTACGAAGACCTGCGGGTGCCGAAGACACAGGCCGACGAGCTGCGCGCTCTGCTCGGGCTGCGAGACCAAGCACGTGAACTGGTCTCAGAGGAAGCCAGCAGGCTGGACGACACCGACCAGCTCAGCCGCCGGCGGACGAAGCTGGCGGGGGACTGGCAGGCATACGTCGACCAGTACGGGCCGATCAACCGCTTCACCGACCGGCCCACCGGCCGCGTCGACGACAACGGCGACCCCACGTTCGCCCGCATCACCCCGCCTGCTGTGCGACTTCTGACCCGCGAGGACCCTTACGGGCCGCTGGTGGCCGCCCTGGAGAGCTTCGACCCGCAAACCCAAACTGCCCGACCTGCCGGTCTCCTTCGCGGCCGCCAGATCGTCCCCCGCCAACCCGTGCTGGGCACCGATGATCCGATCGAGGCTCTCGAAGTCACCCTCGACACACACGGCATCGTCGATCTGGACCACATCGCCGACCTGCTCGGCATCGACCCCGACCAGGCCCAGGCACAGCTCGGGGACGCCATCTACGAGCTGCCGGCGACGACCACAACCGCCGATCCGGTGTTCGTGCCGCGCGCCGAGTACCTGTCTGGCAACGTGCGCGAGAAGTTGGATGCCGCCCTCGCGGCCGCCGAGGATGACCCCCAGTGGATGCGAAACGTCCACGCCCTCCGCGCGGTAATCCCGGCCGATCTCGGCCCAGGCGACATCCAGCCCCGCCTCGGCGCGGTATGGATCCCCGCAGAAGATCACCAACAGTTCCTGCGGGACATTCTCGACGACCGACGGGCCACCGTGATCCACTACGGCGGCAGTCGATGGCAGATCGAGGCCAACAAGCACAGCATCCAAGCCGTCAACGAGTGGGGCACCCAGCGCGTCCCGGCCCCCGAGCTGATCAGCAAGCTGATGAGCCAGGACCGCATCATCGTCATGGACACGGTGGGGGAGGACTCCGATAAGAGACAGGTCCTCAACCCGACCGAGACCCAAGCAGCCCAAGACAAGGCCCAGCAGCTGCAAGAACGGTTCGCCGCATGGGTGTGGGAGGACGAGCCCCGCACCGAACGGTTGCTGGCTGACTACAACCGCCGGTTCAACGCCGTGGTGCTGCGCGATTACACCGTCGAGGGTGAACGTCTCAGCCTGCCTGGGCTAGCGAAGAACTTCACCCCGCGGCCACACCAGCGCGCCGCAGTCGCCAGGATGCTCAACGAACAATCAGTTGGGCTGTTCCATCAGGTCGGTGCAGGAAAAACCGCCGAGATGGTCATCGGCACCACCGAGCTCAGACGGCTCGGCATGGTCACCAAACCAGCCGTGGTCGTGCCCAACCACATGCTCGAACAGATCTCCAGAGAGTGGCTTCAGCTGTACCCGCAGGCACGCATCCTCGCCGCGTCCAGCGACGACCTCGCCCGTGACAAGCGGCGCCAGTTCGTCGCCCGCGCAGCCACCAACGACTGGGATGCGGTCATCCTCACCCGCACCGCGTTTCAATCCCTGAACCTCAGCCCCGACCATCAGGCCGCCTACATCGACCGTCAAGTCGCAGAGCTTCGACGCCAACTCGAAGCCGCCAACGAACGCGGCGATCGACCCGGCCGGACGCTCAAGGCGATGGAGAAGGCGCTCGCGCGTGACGAAGAGAGGATCAAGAGTCAGCTCGCGGCACCCCGCGACCCCGGCATCACCTTCGAAGCGACCGGTATCGACTACCTGGTCGTCGATGAGATGCACGAGTACAAGAACCTGCGGGTCGTCTCGAACATCAACGGGGCCTCGATCGCCGGATCGCAGCGTTCTCGAGACCTGGACATGAAGCTGGACTACCTGCGCCAGACCCACGGCAACCGGGTGCTGACCAGCGCCACCGCCACCCCGATCGCCAACAGCGTGACAGAGATGTACGTGATGCAGCGCTACCACAACCCGGCCGCACTCGAGTCCGCCGGCATCACCGACTTCGACTCCTGGGCAGCCACGTTCGGCGAGGTCGTCACCTCGATGGAGATCAACGTCGTAGGCGACACCTTCAAACCGAAAGACCGGTTCGCGAAATTCACCAACGTCCCCGAGCTGCTCGCCATGTTCCACCAGTTCGGCGACATCAAGACCGCCGAAGACCTCAAGCTGCCAACCCCTGACCTGGCACCTCGCCCAGATGGGCAGCGCCTACCCGAAGTGCTGCGCGTCCCCACCAGCCCCGCACTGGCGGCCTACATCGGCGAGCTGTCCGAACGGGTGGACCAGATCGCCGGCGGGGGAGTGGACCCCACCGAAGACAACATGCTCAAAGTCAGCTCCGACGGCCGAAAGGCAGCCCTCGACCTACGACTGGTCACCGACCCCGCATCCTGGGACACGCTCAACGTGCCACAGACCAAGGTCGACGCTGCCGCCGACCGGATCGCCCGCATCTGGGCAGAAAACGCCGACAACACCTACCTCGACCCCGACACCGGCGAAACCTCACCCATCCCAGGCGCCCTGCAAATCGTGTTCTGCGACCTGTCCACCCCGAACCCGGACGGTCGCTGGAACGTCTACGACGCGCTCCGCGCCGGCCTCTACGAGCGCGGACTACCCCAGGGCTCCGTACGGTTCATCCACGAAGCGAACAACGACACAGAGAAGGCCAGACTGTTCGCTGAATGCCGGACCGGCCGGGTCTCGGTCATCATCGGATCAACCAGCAAGATGGGAGTCGGCACCAACATCCAGGCGCGTGCCGTCCACCTGGTCGACATGGACGCTCCGTGGCGGCCGGCCGACGTCGAACAACGTCACGGCCGCATCCTGCGCCAGGGCAACCAAAACCCGGAGATCCAGCTCAGCCAGGCGATCACCGAAGGCTCTTTTGACACCTACATGTGGCAGACGCTGGAGCGCAAGTCCAAGTTCATCAACCAGATCATGCGAGGCGACGTCGGAGGCCGCGAGATCGAAGACATCGGCGGCGACACCCTGTCGTTCACCGAGTTCAAAGCCATCGCCAGCAACAACCCGTTGCTGCTCGAAGAAGCCCAATCACAGGCCGACCTGAAGCGCTGGCAAGCCCGCTACACCAGCCACCAACGCAACCAACACTCCCTCGCCTCCAGGATTCGCAACGAGGAACAGTTCATCGCCCACGCTCACACCGACCTCCCGCTATACCGTGCCGCAGCTGACCGCAGCATCGACACCCTCGGCGACCGCTTCGCCATGACCATCCAAGGACGCCGCTACACCAAACGCCCCGACGCCGAAGCCGCACTCCACGGCCAGCTCACCACCATCAGGCGAGTCTGGCCAGGCCAGGCCGCCGACCTCGGCGTCATCGCAACCGTCGGCGGGCACGACATCACCGCCCACCAGGACCAAGACAGCCTCTACCTCGCACTGGCCGACCTCCCAGAGATCCGCAGCATCATCGCTGTGCGAGACCTCACCAAAGCCGAGTTCGTGCCCAGATGCGAGAACCTCACCAAAGGCATAGACAAGCGCATCCGCAGCCTCGAACTCAAGCTCGAAGAAGCCCAACACCGACTCACCCAAGCCAAGAACAGCTACGGACAACCGTTCAAACACACCGACGAACTAGCGGCCGCCCAACGCCGTCACGCCGACGTCACCCAACGCATGCACGACCAGCAGAAAGCCGCCCAAGAAGCGAAAGCCGCCAACCCGCTCAAGACACCAACACCGCCAACGGTCACGATCGGCGCGATACCCAACTGGGCAGCCACCAGCAGTCCAGGGCGGAGCATCGGCCACAGCCGATGAAAGCCTCCGAGTGGATGCTGGAGCGTCGGCTCGTACGCTGATGATGAGGCTGGCCGACGTCGAACTGGGCCATGGCGGTGAGCCGGTCGGCCCTCGAGTCGACGGTTTCGAGACCTAGGGACGAAGCTCCCCATCGAGGACGGGCCGACCCCGGGCTGTGGCGCTCCTGAGTCAGACGCCATCCTTGTGAAGGCCTGTTTCAGACTCCGCTGCACCGAGCTGTGAAGATCCGCCAGGAGGTACCAGCCCGCGCCTGTGGATAACTCATGTGTGGGAGCGTCACGCCTCTCCGCTAGGCTTATCCCACCTTGCCACCAAGGTCACCACGGGCACCAACCCGTGAGTTCAGGTGGAGAGGAGGTGATGCCACATGGAAAATCACCAGAAGTGCAACGCTTGCCCTGAATGCAAGAAGGCCGTTCGCTGGAAGGTGCTGGGAACTCTAACCAGCGCGACGGCCCTCTTGTACAAGGTGTTCAAGGATGCACTTGAGATCTGGACTAGTTGGCGCTGATCCAGACTCAGGGGTCGGGCTCGGTGGTGAGCTCGGCCCCGCTTCTATGTGTACCTCATTGAATCTAGCAACTTTCCAGCCAATCGGGCAACTAAGCGACGAGACTCACCCATCCGGGGATTTGGCTTGAGTTGGCTCACGTTTGCCTGAGTTGGCTCACGTTTGACGTGGTTGTGACAGCTTGGTTCGGCCCCGTTGTGACGGCCTGATCTGGCCCCGCGTGCGACTTGCCGGGGTGTTGACGGTCTGAACTGGCCCCACCCCTTCACGCTGGTCCCCATCACTGGGAACCAGTCGCGAGGGCAAGGGAGCCAAGATGGGATCACGAGTGCAACTGTTTGCCGACATCCGCCACGACGCGCGAGTCGATGGCCTGTCCATCCGCGAACTCGCCCGCAAACACGGAGTCCACCGCCGCACCGTCCGCCAGGCACTCGCCTCGGCCGAACCACCACCCCGCAAGACCCCGGTCCGCACCGCCCCACGGCTGGACCCGTACAAGCCGGCGATCGACGAGATGCTGCTCTACGACCTGACCGCCCCGCGCAAGCAGCGCCACACCGCCACGAGGATCCTGGCCCGGCTGCGTGACGAGCACGGCGCGACGGACCTGTCCTACTCGACGGTGCGGGACTACGTCCGGATCCGCCGGGCGCAGATCGAGCTGGAGGCCGGGCGGCGGGTGGAGGCGATGGTGCCGCAGGACCACGCCCCCGGCGCGGAGGCCGAGGTCGACTTCGGTGAGGTGTATGTGATCCTCGACGGCGTCAAGACCAAGTGCCACATGTTCGTCTACCGCCTGTCGCACTCGGGCAAGGCCATCCACCGCGTCTACCCGACCGGCGGGCAGGAAGCCTTCCTCGAGGGCCACATCGAGGCCTTCCACGCCCTGGGCGGCATCCCCACCCGCCACATCCGCTACGACAACCTCACCTCCGCCGTCGTCCAGGTCATCCACGGCGGCGACCGGCTACGCGACGAGAACGAACGCTGGGTGCTGTTCCGCTCCCACTACGGCTTCGACGCGTTCTACTGCCAGCCAGGCATCGACGGCGCCCACGAGAAGGGCGGCGTCGAGGGCGAGGTCGGATGGTTCCGCCGCAACCACCTCACCCCCATGCCCGAGGTCGCCACCCTGGACGAACTCAACGACAAGATCCGCGCCTGGGAGCACGACGACAACACCCGCCGCATCACCGGCCACGCCAACACGATCGGGCAGGACCACCACGCCGAGCTGCCCCACCTGGCACCGTTGCCGGCCGACGACTTCGACCCCGGCCTGATCCTCCACCCCCGCGTCGACCGCTCCGCCCTGATCACCGTCCGCATGGTCAAGTACTCCGTCCCCGCGCACCTGATCGGCCAACGCGTCCGCGTGTCCCTGCGGGCCTCGTGCGTGGTCGTGTTCGAGGGCCGCACCGTCCTCGCCACCCACCCTCGCCTCGGCACCCGTGGCGTGACCCGGGTCGAGCTGGACCACTACCTCGAGGTCCTGCGGCACAAGCCCGGCGCGTTCCCCGGCTCCACCGCCCTGGCCCAGGCCCGCGCCGCCGGAGCATTCACCGCGGCCCACGACGCGTTCTGGGCCGCAGCCCGCAAGACCAGCGGCGACGTGGCCGGGACCCAAGCGTTGATCGACGTGCTCCTGCTCCACCGATCCCTCCCGTCCGACGCGGTGATCGCCGGCATCACCTCAGCCCTGGCGGTCGGTGCGATCAGCCCCGACGTCGTCGCCGTCGAAGCCCGCCGCCACGCCACCACCCACACACCCGCCCCAGCCAGCCCGACCAGGCGGGGGACGGTCGTGAACCTGCCACCCCGACGCCCCACCGACCCGCACCAGGTCATCGCGCACCTGCCCGAAGACACCCGACCCCTGCCTACCGTCACCGCCTATGACGAACTCCTCCGCCGCCGCCAACCCGACCCCACCCCGGCCAGCGCCGAGGCCCACCACCACACCCAGACAGGAACCCCATGACCACCAGCACCAGCAACCGCCAGGGCGGTCTTCGCCGCCGCCACGGCCTGACCGAGCAAGCCGCCCAAGCCGCGATCGACCAAGCCTGCCGCCGGCTCCGGCTGCCCACGATCCGCGCCGTGGTCGACGACGCCGTCGCGGCCGCCACCAAGGAACAACTCACCTACCAAGGCTTCCTCGCCGAACTCCTCCTGGCCGAGGTCGACGACCGCGACCGCCGCTCCACCCTGCGCCGCATCAAGAGCGCCGGCTTCCCCCGCGACAAGTGGCTCGCCGACTTCGACTTCACCGCGAACCCCAACATCAACCCCGCCACCATCAACGAGCTCGCCACCGGCGACTGGATCCGCCGCGGCGACCCCCTGTGCCTGATCGGGGACTCCGGCACCGGCAAGTCCCACCTGCTCATCGCGCTCGGCACCGCCGCCGCAGAACAGGGCTACCGCGTCCGCTACACCCTCGCCACCCGGCTCGTGAACGAGCTAGTCGAAGCCGCCGACGAGAAACAACTCGCCAAGACCATCGACCGCTACGGCCGCGTCGACCTCCTCGTGATCGACGAACTCGGCTACATGGAACTCGACCGGCGCGGCGCCGAGCTGCTCTTCCAAGTCCTCACCGAACGCGAGGAGAAGAACGCCATCGCGATCGCGTCCAACCAGTCCTTCTCCGGCTGGACCGACACCTTCACCGACCCCCGCCTGTGCGCAGCGATCGTCGACCGCCTCACCTACAACGGCACCATCATCGAAACCGGCACCAACTCCTACCGCCTCGCCCACACCCGAGCCCGGCACCAGACGCCCGCCACAGGCGCGTGACATCGATCATCTGCCGAGTTGAGGATGTTCGCCCTGACCCCTCGGGGGCGTGCGCGGCCGGGTGGGCGAGACAGTCGGATGCGCTCGACCCGCCAGATGACACGTCCCGAGCCCTGACCTCGAGCTCCTCGCTCAGGATTCACACCCCGCGGCGAACTGGCGCCTTGGGGGTTCGCTGGTCTCGACCAATCACCCCCAGGGGTCGAGCTGCCAGTCTTGGCTGGCCGGGTCCCTGCCAGCCAGCCAGGCGAGCATCGTGGCGCGCTGCTGCTGATCGTGCATGCGCTCTTCCACGCTGGGTAGCAGGTACGTCATCTCCCACGCCACGTACTCGTGGGGCCAGTCTGCCGGGCTGTAGCCGATGCCGAGGTCGAGCTGGTGCATCTCCACCTCACGGAGCCGGTGCGCCGGGCAGGCAGCCACGCCGTAGTGGCTGCCTCCTAGGAAGTGGGCATTGGGCCAACCGGCCTCGTCGGCCGTTCGCATGACAGCGGCCAGCTGTAGCTGGCTGTGGTCGAGATCGTCCAGGATCTCTGAACCCGGACGTGTGGCGCCGCGGGCGATCTCTTCGCGGCGCTGCGCTGCGCCGCCGGGGTACTTGCCGAGGTCCTGACCTTCCAGCGCGCCGCGGATGCGTCGAGCATGGGCGTCCGCGTTGCGGGCCAAGTGGGTCAGCACGTGGCCGCGGGTCCAGCCAGGCAACCGGCTGTCGGCCCGGATGGCTGGTTCGTCGAGCCCGGCAACCGCGGCGCCGAGCCGTTCCTGTGCGGCCACGCACAGCCGGGTGGCTAGCTGTGGTTCCTGTTCCAAATCCATCGGACCTCCTCGTCCGGGGCGAGCCACGAATCCACATGCCGAAGCCGGCTAGCTGCTGGGGGCTGGGGGATGTCGCACTAATCCCTTCCATCCCTCTTCCCCGACTGATGGCCCGCAGTCTAGAGGACGTCTAGACGGTATACGCCTCGGGAGCTGCTTTGGAGCCGTGGGTCACGGAGCAGGAATGGTGGCCTCCAGGTCAGTCTGTCCGGAGGGCATCGCGATGAGTGCCTCTAGTAAGACCCGGCGGCAAGCCGCACGCTCATGCCGCCTTGGGTGGATCAGGAAGTGGTGCAGCCGTTGGCCTCGAAGATCGCGATCATGGCAGTGTTCTCCGGATCGGTGGAGCCGACATAGTTGCGTGCCCCACGGCGGGCGAGTTCGGACAGGCCGAACGCATGGAGAGCCCGGCCGAGACCTTCGCCTCGACGCTCGGGCAGAACCGCCACGTAGAACAGGGTGCCGGTCGTCGGATCATCCGGAAACACTTGGGGCAGGACAACCCCCACGTCGCTGCGGCCGTCGGCGACGACATACCAAGACCTGGGGTCGAAAGCGGCTCCCGCCGCCTCGACCAGCTCACGGAAATCTTCCCCCGCACTCTCGGCAGTGCTCGTGTCGTAGGGATCGCCATCGCTCGCACGGAGCATCACTTGGTTGAACGCCGCCAGTCCCAATTCATCAAGGGTCGACAGCTTCCAGTCGTCCGGACTCGGCTGGGGCTCAGCAAGCAGGCGGCGGGCAACGACCTTCGTAGGTTCCATGGGCGCCACCCTCCCGCCTCATACGCGTCGCGCACCAGCCATTTTCAACGCGCTCAACTGCCGCGGTCAGCGGCTCAGCCACCACCGCTGCCACGGTGTCTCGACCGCGTGGATGTCATATCGCTCACGCACCCACGAGATCGCTTCTTCACGATCCAACCCATCCATCATCGCGAGAGCCGCCAGCATTGTCCCTGTCCGGCCGCGACCACCAACACAGCCCACCTCCACCCGTTCCACGGCCGCTCTGGACCACGCGTCCATCAAGGCTCTCCGTGCATCGTCCGAGTCCACCGGAAGCCCGAAATCCGGCCACTGCACCCACCGATGGGGCCATGGGGCATAGCAAGGACGCCAGAGCGCGTACACGCCGAAGTCGGGGGCTTGGTCGACAGGGGCGCCCACCTTGCGGGTGGGCCTTGACCAGCCGTCCGCGGTGGTACAGCTTGACCAGCTCGCGGTCGGCGCGCACGTCCAGCTGGTGGCCCAGGTAGGCCCCAGGTACCGAATACAGGGCGCGGGCGACCTCGACATGGAAGTCGCGGTGCACCTTGACCGTCTTGAACACGGGCACGTCATACGCGGCTGGGACGGGCAGCAGCGCCGGCGGCCTCGTGCTCGTCGAACACCTCCCGGGGCGGGCCTGCAGGGTGCCGTGGATCCGCATCCCGGCCCGCTCGGCGCACCACACCGTGGCCCGCGCTGGGCGTCCGCGAGGTCGGTGAACGCCTCCCCGGCCCAGAAGTTGCCGCGCACGTACTGCACCGTCCGTTCCACCCTCGGTTTGTCATTCGGTGACCTGACCCGTGCGGGGTCGGTGCCGAACCCGACGTGCTGGGCGTAGTCCAGCCAGCCCTGCGACAGGCGCGGGTTCACCGGATCCGGGTCGGTCACGACCGGCTTCATGTTGTCCGGGATCAACACCTTGAACACGCCCCCGAAGAACGCCCACGCCGCCTCGCACCCGGCGATGCACCGCCGCCAGGGTCTGGGAGTACGTCAACCACACGAACAGGTGCCGCGAGTACACCGCGGTGAAGATCAGCGCATGGACCTTCCGCCGCCGCCCGTCCGTCGGGTCGGTGAGGTAGCCCAGGTGGCCGAAGTCGATCTGCAACTCCACCCCCGGCTCCCCGTCGGCGACCCGCACCGTGGTGCCCTTCGGCCCGGAACCCGCACCGCTCGGTCGCGAACCGGTGCAACGTCCGATACGGCACCACACACCCCTGCCGGGCCAACAGCTCGTGGACCTTCACCATCGACAACGGCTTCGCGTCCTTGCCATCGCCGGCCACCCACCCGCGGATCTGCTCCTGGCGGGCCTCGAGGGCCTCCCACGCCGCGCCGTGCCCATTCGGCGGGCCGGACGCACCGCCGACACCACCGCGCGACCAGCTCGTCATCGACCGCGACGAACCCCGCGTCCCGCTCCAGACCGGCCGCCTGCGCGGCCTGCGACGTACCGGCGGGCCGTCTTGCGGTCCACCCCCGCCCGCTCGGCGACCGTCCGCAGCCCGGCGCCGTCCAGCCACCCCGCAGCACTTCCCTGACCTCAACCACGCTGACCTCCCTGAATCCCACGCCCGTCGACCTCCGTACCGGTGACACCGACACGGCGATCCAACGAGGCATCCGAGGACCCACCGGCACGACACGCCGGGTGGTCCCATGACTGGCAATCCAAGTGGTCCCATGAACCTGGCAGAAAACCGCTTACCCCGGTCCCATGCTCATGGCAGGCGACAGACCCGGCCGCCACCTACATCGACCTGGGCGCGGACTATCCGCAGTCGCATCGGCCACGATCGTGTCCTTCGACGCCACGTCAGGGAGCTCCAGTCCCTCGGCTACCACGTGACTCTCACCCCCGCCGCGTGACAGCCCGGTGGACCAGACGGCGGGCACGTCACCACCATTTTCGGACTAGCGTCCAGCCACGAGCCGAGTCGTGCTGCCGCCCGCACCAGGTTGCGCTGTGTCGTCGCGGCGTAACCCTCCGTGACCAGCCAGTCGATCAACTCGGCCATCACCGCGGCCAGCGGACCAGCATCACGATGAGGCCAGATCCTCATCTGCCAACCATCCGCCGCGGGGGTATCACGTACCGGATCGCCCATGATCCATCCTCCTCTCCATCAGGAGAAGGCTGGACCGCCCCGGATTATGCCGACAACCGTCCCACCAAACCTCGCTTGACAAGCTCGCATGCCTCCGAGGTCGGCATAACCCAGAGGTCGGCATAAGCCGACAACGACCCGGTTCGGATCGATGCGCGGGTCGGCAGCCCGCTGGGCATGTCGCCTGACGCCCCAGTGGGGGCGCCGGGCGACACGCCCCTCAGGGGAACAGCGGGTGATCCGGCTGGCAAGACGCACGGAGGTCAGAGCCGGGCGCCGCCACGAACTCAGAGAGCGCGGCGTCCGCACAGGATGAACGCCACACGACTCCGTGGCCCCAGGCTCCGTTGACCACAAGGAGGTGTCCCCGGACGCTCGCCCGGGTCGCCTGCGCCGCACCCTCGACCGGGGTGACCGGATCGTGCTCGGTTGCCAGCACCAACACCGGGACCGTCAGCTCCTGCTCGGCCGGGAGGGACCGCCCCAGGATCTCCTGGTGGGGCCAACCCGCGCAGGCGGACAACGCCGACGTCCAGTACATGCCGAAGCCCGGGGCACGACGTTCTGCCGCGAGCGCCTCGGCAACGACCCCCAGCCGGGGAGTCGGGTGCCGTTGTCTCGGGACAAACGATTGCAGTCGACGAGCGACACCCGGGCGCTCGTGTCGCTGCGGGGGACCGCCACCAGAGCGGGTGCACGGGTCGAGCGGCGGAGGACCGAGGGGTTGATCGCCGGCGTCGCCGCCGGGCTCGGAGTGTCGTCCGCCACCTGCGCCAGGGCGATGATCTGGCCGAACAGGAGGCGATAGTCGTTTGACCCCGAACTGGTCACCGTTGTAGAGGAGGTTCACGACGAGGGCCTGGAGGGCCGAGGCGTCGAAGTTCCCGTAGCCGGGGACCGTGAGGCCCCGATGGGCCAGGAAGCTGGGCAGTCGGAGGTGACTGGCTCGTACGGTCGCGCCTTCGGGGCATGCCGCCAGGCCCACGCGTTCACATTCGGCCACCGCGGACCGAAGGTCTCCTGTCCGGCCTCCGGGCTCCGCATCCGCGGCCACAGCAGTGAAGGCTCGCCGGCCGCCGGGGCGTGGAAGGCATCCGGGTTGACGGCGCCGTCGAAGGTCAACGCCCGCACCCGTCCCGGGTGGAGGTGCGCGTCGACCAGGCCCAGCACCGAACCGTAGGAGGAACCGAAGTAGGTGATCTGCTCCTCGCCCAGCGCCGTCCGCACAGCCTCCAGGTCCCGGGCGTTTTCGACGGTGCCGAGGTCGGAAGACAGCCGGCCGCCAGCGGCGCAGGGTCGCTGCAGCCACGGGTCGAGGACGCGGAGCTGTTCGGCCAGCTGGCCGGAATTCGTGGGGAGCAACGTGAATGGCAGGGTCGGGGGCGTGCTGGTGGGGCACGGCGCCGGTCCGGACCGACCGGTACCCCGGGGGTCGACAGCGACGAGGTCGAACCGCTGGCGCAGTAACCGGCCCTGGCCGGCTGCGAACCCCGCCGTCGGCCGGTGGCCGACAGGCCCGGACCGCCGGGGTTGAACAGGACCACGCCGCCGCGTTCACCAGCGGTGCCGGTCGCTCGGTAGCGCTTGATGCCCAACGTGAGCGAACTGTCGGCCGGGTCCGCCCCAACGGGGGCACGGAGGTCGGCGCACTCGCCGCCGTCGTCCCCGCAGGGCGTCCACACGAGGGACGCCGTTCGGGTCGAGGCGACGGCGGGCGTCGCCGCACCCAGCCACGCCGGTCCGCTCAGGACGGACAGGGCGAGGCCGGGCACGAGGATGGCCCGGACCACTCGTGGGAGCGATCGTTTAGAACGACCCGCAGGCCGGTCAGGCATGGCTGACGCTCCGCGCCGCTCGGGAGGCCGCCCGGTCGCGACGAGGATCCACACGAGCCCCGCGGCCATGAACACCCACTCGAGGACGGTGATGAGGAGGACTGCCCGGTCGACGAAGAAGACGACGATCAGGCTGGGCGGCAACAGGGCGAGGCACGCCATGGTCGCCTTGGGGAGGGCAGCCCGATGGCCGGCCGTCCATGCCCCGTCGCTCGCCATCGTGGCTTCGATGCGGATGCCGGACCAGCTGTTCCGGGTGGCCCCGGGACGGGACCCGACCCAGCAGACGGCCAGGAATGCAAGGCACTCCACCCACGTGAGGACCAAACCCACATACGCCATGAAGGGATCAGTCATGATCAGTTCACTCCTTCCCAATTGTTCCAATACTCCGCTCGCTTGGGCCCCGGTGTTGTGGCCGCCGGACGACAGCTCCCGCGCCCTGCCCCCGCTCAACTGCACCCAGCGATCCGTCATCGACAAGGCCTGCGCGTCGTGGGAGATCATCAGGACGGTGCGGAAGGGGTCCACCTGTCCGAGGATGCGACGCAGGGCGGTCCGCGAACCCGTCGCCCATGGGGAAACTCCACCACCCCTGGGGATCCGACTTCCCACTCCATGGCCACATCCAACAACATCCGCACATGCCGCTGGTGGCCTGCTCTACTTGATGGAGCGCTGGTACTTCGCCACAGTCGTGGTGCTGCCACCCGCCGTTCGCTGACCGGGGGCGCCGCCAACGACCGCCAAGCCCACTGACGCGAATCCGCGGCGCTCGTAGTACGCGCACAGCTCGCGGTTGGAGGCGACGCAGTCGAGCCGCAAGAATTCACACCCAGCCAGCAGCGCTTGGGTGGCGCCCCAGTCGATCACCTGTCCGCCCACACCAGCTACTTCACGTCGAATCGCCAGACGATGCAGGTATCCCGCCAGAGCCGGTTGATCCGACCACAACGGGTCGTTGTAGTCGAGGGTCACGGTCGCCACCAGATCAGCGCAGCCGGGGTGACTGAACAGCCAGGTCTCTCCGGCCTCAATGGAGGACATGATCCAGTCGCGCTCGAATCGAACCGGCCACTGCTGCACGCCACGTGCACGCAACCAGGCGGCCGCCTCGTCGAGGATCTCCAGCACGGCATTCGCATCAGCACTGCTGGCCCTGCGCGCTTCCAGCTCCATGGGAATGAACCTCCCGCTCGTGACGACTCGACATGGTCTCGCTCGCCATCACGCTACCGGTCCAGCCATCCTCTTCTGCCGCTGAGGTCAGGATGTAGCAGTGCGGGCTCGAGCCCGCTTGACGATCCTGAGCAATAGGTCAGCGAGCTGGATCACTTCTGCCGCCTCCATCGGGTCGTCATAGTGAACTGTCCGGTGGCTCGCGGGGTTCTTGTAGGCGCCGATCGCTCCAGCGAAGAGGTCGGCGATCGCCTGCTGCTCACCCCCCTCTGCTTCATGGTCACACAGCGGGCCATTCTTGCTTGGGTTGAAAGCGGCCCGCATGAGTGGGACCCCCAGCTGGTCGTTCGCGAGCCCTGAAGCGTCGCGCACAGCCACCTCCACAGCCTTCATAGCTGCGAAGGCGGTCTCGAAATCACCACGATCGAAGTTGGCACGCGCCGATGCCAGTTCGGCAGCCAAGTCGCCTGAGAGCCTCTCCTGAGCCCAGACCCTGGCGGTAGCTGCTGGATCGCGCAGTAGCTGCTCACCGAGCTCGCTGACCCGCTGTGCTTTGCTGGTTGGCGGGTCAACTACCGACGGGGCGAGCAAGGCATGAGATTCCAACCACGCCCAAGCATCGGCAATCCGCTCTTGGTGTGCCTGGGTGTACGTCTGGGTCGCCCCGCCAAACATGTTGCTTTGGGTCCGCATGCCCATGAGGATCGACCTGACACTGATCTGGTTTCCCCCTCGCACGTCCGCGAGAAGTCGCAGCGCGAGCTCGGGGAGAGGCAGAGACTCGATATCGTCAGCAGGGATCACGGGTCGAGGCTATATCTGCTTCCCGACAATTCTTCCTCGACGAACGCGCACATCTGTCGCGCCTAGGCGGGTCCACCTCTGGCCGTGGTCCTGGGGCCAGTGGGTTGACCTAGCCACGCGGTTCACTCGAATCGGGTCATGCGCGGCGCGCAGCTGCCCCACCGACACCAGCCGGCGGGGGCAGCCCTCGCTGTCAGCTCGAGGCCGGACGCTCACCCATCGTCGTGACGCTGATTGAGTCGAGGTGAGCGACCAGGCCCCAACCCATGTCGATCTCGAGCAAGCTGGCAGCGGGCACCCACCAGGTACGCTCTTGGCTCGTGAGCCATGCCCCGGCGCGGGCGGCGAAGCTGGCTG
>CAVSPO010000010.1:0-33354 GCA_963730005.1 uncultured Actinomycetota bacterium | reverse complement strand
GGTGGGACGCGGCTGGTTCTGGAAGTCGTTCCGCTGGTTCCACGCCGCCGCGTTCGCGCCGGTGCTGATGACCCTGATGATGGGCATGGGAATCCAGCTCGCCTCGGGTGCGGCGCTCGGACTGTCGGACTCCACTCAGGCGTCGATCGCCACCGCACTGCCGGCGGTTGTGATGATCCTGACGTCGGCGGTGTCGCCGCTGGCGCTGTTCAAGCTTCTGGCGTTCACCGATCCCGGCACCAGCTCGGGGGCGGCTGTCCGGGCAGGCATGGGCGCGATCGGCGGGCTGGGTGGGCTGCTGCAGGGCGGCGGTGAGGGCGGAGCGGGGCCGCATCCCAGGCCGACGGCAACGGCCGCTCCAGCGGTGAGGACCAGGCGGAGACCGCGAACTCGTCGCGGATGATGACTGCGGCTGGTACAGCAGCTGGACTGCTGGGGCCGGCCGGCGTGGCGGTCGGTGGTGCACTGAAGGCGTTCGGCGCGATCGGCGGCGCCGCGGCCGCGATCTCCACCGACATCAGCAACCAGATGGGTGTCGGCCACAACACCTACCAGCCCGACTCCGTCAACCCCGGACGCCACCGCCCCGGCGGACGACCCAGTGCTGGTCAGGCTGATACGGGCAGTCAGGACGATCGCTCCGGCCCCATCGGGACCTCGACGCAGGACTCCTACAGCGCCGACGCGCAGGACACCCGGATCGTGTCCGACGCCAGCTTCGACGCCGACGATCCAGCGCAACCACCATTCTCGGACACGACCCCCAGCGCCCCCACCGTGCCGATGCCTCGGGGCGGTGGCGGCATGCCGCCCGCGCCTGGTGCTGGTGGGGCGGCCGGCGGATCGGCAGCACAGTCCGCGGCAGCAGCCGCAGTTTAGGAGGACGACAGTGTCAGTCAACATCTACGCCGACTACTCGCGCGACCGTGTCGGGTTCTTCTTCGGCATGTCGCTGGTCGAGTTGGTGATGCTGGCCGCCTCATCGCTGCCGGTGCTGTGGGCGATGAGCCGGCAGGCGTGGGCCAGCATGTGGTGGTTCCTGCTGATCTTCGTCATCGTCACCCTGGTGACCGTGGTGAAGGTGCAGGGCCGCTCCGCGGTCGGCTGGTTGAAGAGCGTGACGTTGTTCATGGTGGCCAGCCTGACCGGCTCGCGGGGATTCGCCTCGCGGGCCGCCCGCGGCCAGGCCGACGACCTGGACCACGCAGACCTGCCCGGCGTGCTGCAAGGACTGGAGATCCACGACGGACCACCGCACGGGCCCACCATGTCGCGGACCGCCATCATCCGGGACCACGCCACTCGGACCTGGGCAGTCACCGCGTCGGTGGTCCATCCCGGCATCGGGATGAGCGACGCCGCCGAACGAAACCGGCAGGGCGCCGGCCTGGCCGGGCTGATCGACATCGCGTCGCGAGGTGAACTGATCGACGAGGTCATCTTCATGGTCCGCACCGTCCCCGACGACGGCGCTGAACGCGGCATCTGGGTGGAACGCCATCGGGTGCCCGGCCGCAGCCACTTGGCCAGCCGGATCAACGACGACCTGCGGGCCGGGCTGACCCAGGCCAGTGTCCGTACCGAGGCGTTCGTCACGTTCGTGGTGCCCGAACACCGGATGGCCAAAGCCGCCCGGGAAAGCGGCGGCGGGTTCGAGGGTCGCGCCCACGTCCTGCACGGGTTGATGACCGAGGTCGAAACGCAGCTGCGGGGCGGGCTGGGGGTCATCGATGTGCACTGGTTGACGTCCCCGGAGTTGGCGTTTGTGTGCAGGACCGGGTTCGCGCCGGGGGACCGGGCCGGGATCATCGAGGCGCTGGCTGCCCGCGAGAAGAACCCGGGCGTGAACGCCGACGTGCCCTGGGCGATGGCCGGGCCGAGCGGCGCCGACACAGCGGTGCGGCACTACAGCCACGACGCGTGGGAGTCAGTGTCGTCCACGATCAAACTGCCCGCCAAGGGAGCCCTGATCGGCGCGCTGGCGCCGGTGCTGACCCCGGCCGAGGCGGGGGAACGCCGCTCCGTCATGGTGGCGTTCCCCATCCTCACTCAAACGGTCGCGGAACGCACCGCCGACAACGCCGAATTCGCCTCCGACATGGGTAACGAGCTGCGCCGCAAGGCCGGCGTCAAACCGAGAGCGCGGCACCGCAACGAGGCCGCCAAGGCCCACGGGATGGACGAGAAACTCGCCCGCGGCAACTCCATGACCCGCCCGTACGCGGTCGCCACCGTGACCGTGCCGCGCACCAAGTCGATCATCGAGTACGGACGCCGCCTCGACGCGTCCATCCGGGTGGCCGGGTTCTCGCCGCTGCGCCTCGACCTGGCCCAGGACCGGGCGTTCGCCGCGTCAACGATCCCACTCGGGGTGTGCCTGACCAGGGACGGTGTCGCATGAGGGCCCGCCGCACCAGCGACGCCCGCGACGTCGCCCACCTGATGGCCGACTTCGGGCACGAACTGCCCCGGCTGCCCGAGCCGCCGGCCACCCCGAAGGAACCCCGCCTGTTCCGGTCCGTGCCTCGTGGGGGGCTGAACCGGCGTGGACGCGGATGGTCGCCGGCCCCCGCCCAGGTGTCGACGTGGCGGATGGCCTCCGATCAAGCCCCCGCGCTGTGGCCGTTCATCTCCGCCCCCGGGCTGCCGCCGACGGGCGCGCAGATGGGCATCGACGTGTTGTCGGGTGGCTCGTTCTACGCCGACCCGCTGGGTTGGGTGCTCGCCTCCCAGGTGTCGGTGACCAACCCGAACGTCATGTGTTTCGGTAAGCCGGGCGGCGGTAAATCCGCGACCAGCAAGGCGTTCCTGTTGCGGATGACCGACTTCGGGTATCGGGTGCTGATCCTCGGCGACCCGAAGGACGAGTACGAACCCATGTGCCACGCGTTGGGGGTGGAACCGTTCGTCATCGGCCACGGACTGTCGGCCCGGATCAACCCGCTCGACTTCGGCCCGCTCGGCAGGGGCTGGGCCCAGCTGCCAGCAGCAGAGGCGCAACGGCGCTCCGCCGTGGTGTTCCGGCGCTGGCTGACCCTGATCCGCGGCCTGGTCGGGTCGCAGCGCATCGGCGAGCACCGGGTGCCGTTCGGGCCAACCGACGAGGTCGTCGTCCGCGCCGCCCTGTCACACATCACCGGCTACACCGCCGCAGCCACCACCCTCACCGAACCAACCATCCCCATGCTGTGGCGGGCACTGGACGAACCATCCGACGAGCTCGTCGCCGAGTGCCGCTACCGCGACCGGCGGCACTTCCTGGACGAGACCCGGTTGCTGCGCGACGCCCTCGGGCAACTCGTCTCCGGAGTGTTGGGTGGGCTGTTCGACGACCACACCACCATCCAGGTGGACTGGAACGCCCCGATCCAATCCCTCAGCCTGTCCCGGCTGCAACCGCTCGGCGACGAAGCGGTCGGAATCGCGCTCACCTGCCTCAGCTCCTGGGGGCGGGCCATGCGGGAAGTCGCCCAACCCGGCGACCTACGCATCACCGTCCGCGACGAGGCCTGGAAACAACTCCGGCTCGGCGTCGAAGCCGTCAAGAGCTTCGATGAAGACCTGCGGCTATCCCGCACGGACGGCGAGGTGCAGTGGTCGGTCGCCCACAAACCCTCCGACCTGCTGTCCGCCGGAGACCAGGGCTCCCAGGCGGCCACCATCGCCAAAGACCTGCTGCATCTGGCCGACATCAAGATCCTGCACGGCCAGGACGACGGCGTCGCAGACGAACTGGAACAGCTGCTCGGGCTGGGCCCGATCGCCCGGGACGTCATCACCGGCTGGGCCAGGCAACGGCCCGGGCGTGCCCTGTGGTTGGTCGGCAAACACAAGTACAAAGTGGCGACGGTGCTCCACCCCCTGGAGGCCAACCTCACGTTTACCAACTCGGCCATCCAGTCAGCCGCCTGAGATGGACAAGACCGTTGCTGTGGTGGCAGCCGTGCTCGCCGTGGCCCTCGGTGGGCCGTTGGGGCTGGTGTTGGCCGCCGGGGCGGTGATGGTGCCCGCGGTCGCCGTCCACAGCACCGTCCATTGCGGTGGGACGCTGCCCGCGACAGGGCAGTGGCGGGTCCCGTTCGTCGACACCCAGTACACGATCACGTCCGGGTTCGGGATGCGCCTCGACCCGGTCACCGGCGCCACCACCAGTCTGCACAACGGCGTCGACCTCGCCACCCCCCAAAGTCCCGTCGTGACGGCAGCCAGCGGCACCGTCAGCCACGCGGGGGACAACGGCAACGGATACGGCAACCACGTCATCGTCGACCACGGCGCCGGCATCACCACCCTGTACGGGCACCTCGCCTCCATCGACCCAGCCATCACCGGCGGCGCGGTCGTCGGGGTCGGGCAGACGCTGGGGATCGAAGGCACCACCGGCTGGTCCACCGGCATCCACCTGCACTTCACGATCACCGTCAACGGCACCGACGTCGACCCGGTCGCCTTCATGCTCGACCACGGCGCACCACTCAACGGCCAACCCGTCAGCCCCCACACGACTGCCGCGCCGCCGGGCGTCCTGGAAGGGGGAGTGGGGTTCGACCTGCCACAGCCAGCGGTACGGCAGGACTCGCTGCACAACGAGCCGCTGCCTGTTCCTGCCGACATCCAGCGCCTCTACCAGAAGCGCCGCCACCGCCTACGGGCTGCCGTGGACCCTGCTGGCCGGGGTCGGCATGGAAGAGACCGCCCACGGCCGCAACACCGCCACCAGCTCGGCGGGAGCCCAAGGGCTGATGCAATTCATGCCCGCCACGTTCGCCGCCTACGGGGTCGACGGCGACGCAGACGGCGTCGCGGACATCCACAACCCGGCCGACAGCGTCCACTCCGCCGCGAACTTCCTGGTCGCCTCCGGTGCACTTCAAGGCCCGGACGGCATCACCCAGGCGCTGTTCGCCTACAACCACGCCGACTGGTACGTCGGCGACGTCCTCTACTACGCACACGCCTACGGCGGCGGACTCGTCATGGGTTCGACGACCGATTGCCCACCCGGGGGCGGCAACCCGAACCTGCCACCCTTCACCGGCGAGCGGATCGCGCAGGTTCTTGCGTGGGCAGGCGCCCAGGTCGGCAAACCCTACGTGATGGGCGCCAACGGGCCAGACGCCTACGACTGCTCCAGCCTCGCGCAGGGGGCCTACGCCCGCATCGGAATCACCATGCCCCGAACCGCACAGTCACAACGCGACTGGTTGGCCGCCGGCAACGGGTTCCAGGTGACGCCCGGAAAGGAGCAACCCGGTGACCTGATCTTCACCAGCAGCTATCTCGGCCCCCACCAGATCGGGCATGTCGCCATCATCTGGGACCCCGCGACCCATCAGACCGTCGAGGCCGCCAGCACCGAACTGGGCGTCATCCACGGCAGCTACGCGAACCTGTCCGGACTCCCGATCTACGAGATCTGGCGCCTCGGCAACCTGACCGACCCCCCGACCGGAGCCCAGTAGGCGACCTCGGGACGAACCTGCAGGCCGGGCACTCGTGTTCGGCCTGACCTGACCTGCCCACAGGTGCGGCCAACAGCCGACCGTGACGAGGTGACCCCCATGGACAAGTTCGCCTTCATCAAGGCGCTCCGCGCAGATCCGCGACTGCCGGCCGAGGTGCGGCTGACGAACGCCGAGTTTCGGCTGCTCGTGATGATCTGGAACTACAGCGACCACGAGTGCCGCAACGCGCGTCCCAGCGCCGGACGACTGGCCACTGACGCCGGGATCACACGGACGCTGGTCTGGCGGCAGATCAAGGCCCTCAAACAGAAGGGCTACCTGGTCGTGACCAGCGCCGGCGGCGCCGGCGGGGGTAGCGCCCGGAAAGCCAACACCTACGCCCTCACCCTGCCTATGGAAGTGGTGAACCTCAGCTTCACCACTGACCCCTTGACTGGTGAACCTGAGGTTGATTCCGGTGGTGTACGTGGGGTTCACCACTCAACCCCCAGTGGTGAACCTGGGGTTCACCAAGTAGTGAACGTGGGCTTCACCACTAGTGGTGAACCTCAGGTTCCTACTAACAGATCATTATCAAATCAAGAACAAAGCACGGCGGCCGCCCTCGCTGACGCGGCGCCGCCGCGCAAGGGTTGGCGCCAGATCTTCGCCGAGCACCGGGATTCATCCGAGACAGCGCAACCCGGCGACCCTGGAGACGTCGACAGCTCGCCGACGAACGACGCCGGGGAAGCCGCGTAGGCCGGCAGCGCCCCCGTCGTGGCGTCGGGGAGGACGCTCACCTGAGCAGGAACGGTGTCTGGCTGGCTTGTGGTTGTGAGGACCATCAAGGAGGCAACGGTGCAGCAAGATCGTCACGACCCCTACCCGTGGACATGGGAACCGGCCGCTGCTGGCGTGCTCGTCTTCGGCTTCGTGCTGCTCGCCAGCGTGCACCTGGGACGAACGATCGCCTGCCTGATCAGCGGTCAGGGGCTGCAGCTGACCCAGCATGACGCGCTGCTGAGTTCGACCTGGCCGATTCTGATGGGTGACGCATCGGCTGGGCTCGCCGAGCCGGTGAACGTGCCGATGCGAGTGCTCACGCTCTGCGTGCTCGTCAGCGAGGCAGCGCTGATCGCCCTCTGCGTCGTTGGCCTGGTGGTGGCGTTGCGCCGATGGGGGCCGACGGCGCTGAAAGGCGTAGCCACCCCGGACGAAGCAGAGCGGCTGCTCGGCGTGCAACGCCTCCGCCGTGCCGCGAAGATCATCCGTCCTGACCTGCACGCCACACGGCGTCGGGGATTCGATCCGAAGAATGTCGGCTGGCGGATCGGCCAAGCCCACCAACCGCGGGCCGGCGAACTGTGGTGCCCGTGGGATCGCACTGCTGGTGTGATCGGCCCGCAAGGCTCCGGAAAGACCCTCGATCTGTTGACCCCGGCGTTGCTGAACGCGCCCGGCGCGGCCCTGGTGACCCTGACCAAAACCGATGACCTGCTGCTGACGATCACCCGACGCAGCGCGCACGGCCCGGTCGCTGTCCTCGACCCGTTCGGCCTGGCCCCCGGTCTGCCGGCGCTGGTGTGGGACCCGATCGAGGGCTGCGTGGACCCGATGGTCGCCGAACGGCGGGCGAAGGCGTTCACCGCAGGCACCGTGAAGGGCGGCTCAGCAACCCACGGTGACGACGCGGCCAGGTTCTACGCGGCCGAGGCCGCCAAGGTGGTGCAGGCCTACTTCCACGCAGCCGCGCTGACCGGGCGCACCCTTGACGACGTCCTGCAGTGGGTCGCCAACCCACTCAAGACCAGCGACCCGAACGAAATCCTGCGCGGGCACCCACACGCCGAGAAGTTCTGGCACGGCCTGCTGCACGGCGCCCTGCACGGCGACGACCGCACCGCCGGCAACACCATCACCACCGTCCAGCAAGCGATGGCCCTGTTCTTCCAGGCCGACATCCGGCAGCGCTGCATCCCCAGCCCAGGGCGCCCAGCCACCGACATCGCCGAACTCATCCGCGCCCACGGCACGATCTACCTGCTCGGCCGGGAGGACCCGTACGCGTCCGCGTCGCCGTTGATGACCGCGCTGGCCGAGCACGTCCTGGACACCGCCCTCGAACTCGCCAACCAGTCAACCTACGGCCGGTTGTGCCCGCCCATGGTCTCCGTGCTCGACGAACTGCCGTCCACCGCACCACTGCCGACGCTGCGCACGAGAATGGCCAACGAACGCGCGCTGGGGTTGTCGTTCATCTACGCGGCCCAGACCTGGCGGCAGTTGGCGTCCATCTTCGGTGAGCAAGAGGCCCGCGCCCTGTTTGGGCTGACCAACGTGCTGGTCATGTTCGGTGGCTCGAAGGACGTCGGTTTCAACAAGGAGATCTCCGACCTGGCCGGCACGGTCCGCGTCACCCGAACCAGCTGGCAAACCGGGCAGAGGACCGGACGCAGCATCAGCGGCGAGAACATCCCCGTCCTCAAACCAGAGGCGATCCGGCAGCTCAAGGAACGCCACGCACTGGTCGTCGCCGAGAACGGCAAACCGATCATCGCGAAACTGACCCGCTGCATCGACGGCAGAACAGGCACAACACTCACGGCCGAACAAGCCGCCGCCCGGAAGCATCTGACGGCCAGCCAAGCCGCCGAGACCCACCCGGCGCAACGTCGGCTGGCCGCCCTCGCCGAGGCACGACGCCTGGGCCTGACACCCGAATCTGAGCAGGTGCCCGCATGAGCGGCGCGTTGGTTGTGCCGTTCCCCCCGATCGGACCGCTGATGGAGCAGGCCTACTACGACCTGTACCGGGCCGAGACCGCGAAGAAGCCCGCAGAGGTTGCCGACCTCGGGCCGCTCGACCAACTGCCGCGTCCCTGGGATCTGGCCACCATCACCGACCCGGCACTGCGCGCCGAGACGTGGGACTGGCTGGACGCCGTCGTCGGCTGGATCAACCAGGAGTACGTGTGGGAAACCAGCGACCTCATTCCGCCGTGCTGGCCGTCCCATCCGCACCTGGTCAACGAACTCGGCGTCGTCGCCGACCAGCGTCGCCGCGCCACCATGGCGTTCACGTCCGACAGCCTCTTGGACTGGCACCGCTACTGTCTGCCGTCATTCATCGACCGGATGAAGGCCCGCTACCGCGGCATCTGCGAGGACGGCCACAGAAGCGCCCCAGGCACCGCCCGCAACACGCGCTACGGCAACCCCCTGGCCGCGCACGACCGCAACGACCTCTACCTCGCCGACATCATGGCGGCCGCCCAGGACGCGCCCGCACCATCGTTGACACCCCCGGTAGCCAAACCACGTTTCCAGGTCATCGACGGGATGCTCGTCGACACCACGACCGGCCAGATCGCCGATGACCCTGACCAATGACCAGATCCGCGACCTGTGCCGGCGGCGAGACGTCGGCATCGTTGCCGCCTCCGCAGCCACCCAGCCAGCGGCCGCAGCACTCGTGGCAGCCGTCACACCGGAAGACCTGCAGGCCCTGGTTGAGGATGGCACCGCTGCCCGCAACCGCCTCGTTGAGGCCAACACTGGCCTGGTGGGTGTCATCGTGAACCGTACCGTCCACGGCAGCCGCCACGATCAGGACTACATGCAGGAAGGCGTGGTCGCGCTCATCGATGCCGTCGACCGATTCGACCCCGACCGGGGCAGCTTCGCGACGTACGCCGCCCCCTACATCCGAGGGGCCGTCCTGAACCTGCTGAGCGCTCGGGGCGGCGAACTGCACCTCAACAGCTACCAGGCCCGGTCCAAGGAACGAGTCCGGGCACAAACAGCCCGACTGGCCGGCGCAGGCATGCCGGCCACCCAGGCAGCAGTCGCCCAAGAACTCGGCCAAACCGAGGAATGGGTCCGCAGATACTCCAGCTACCAGCGGCACATACCGCTCAACCCGAGAGACCAACTCACGATCCAGATCCCCGACAACACAACCCAAGAACGCATCGACGCCGTCGGCACGACTCCGATCAGCCGCTACCTGAGCATGCTTCCCGCGCAGGAGCGCACCGCTCTCGAACTCGTGCACGGGTTCAGTGGGGAGCGCCGCAGCATCACCGAAGTCGGCCGGGTGATGGGCGTTCCCAGAGAGACGGCGCAGCGCTACGTAACCTCGGGGCACACCCACCTAGGCGAGCTGCTAGGACGCTTCGAGCGGCAACTCACTGAAGGGCAGTCGGTCACCAGGTCGGGTCGGTCGAGGCAGTGTCGGGAACCGTCAGCCGGACATCCTGTTGCGCCCAGACGAGCATCTCAGCGGCCTGCAGTCTGACCTCCAACTACAAACTCCGCTCGGCCAGTGAAGTCCAGGCCGCCGCGCAGACCCGGGGGAGCGGCCGTTCCGTGTTGGTCAGTCCCCGCAGGGACTCGAAGCCTAGTTATAGTGACAAGGGGTTAGAGGTGCTCCACCCGCGAACGCCTGCACTCTGAAAAGAAGAGTGCCAGTTCTTGTCGTTGTTGACGATCCGCCAGAGAGGCAGGGCTTTGAAGCTCGAGGACATCTCTTCTGGCCAGCGGCTGAGGGGCGTGATTCCTGGGGACGCGGTGACGGTGATTGCGACCCAGCGTCATGGTTGGGATGCTGTCGAGCTGACCTTCCGATCGGCGATTGGTCGTATCGACCAGCGCATCCTCTACCGCTTTGACGAGCCTCGCCTTCAACTCGCGCAGCAGACAGGACGTCCGTTCGATGCGACCGCGTCCGACTTCAAGTTGGCCGCTGAAGCTCAGCGCATCCGGCTGGCGGGCCTGTTCGACCCGATGTTGGCGGTGGCTACCAGCGACGTTCAGCCGTTGCCGCACCAGATCACCGCCGTCTACGGGGAGTTGCTGCCGCGCACTCCGTTGCGGTTTCTGCTCGCGGATGATCCGGGTGCCGGCAAGACGATCATGGCGGGCCTGTACATCAAGGAGTTGCTGCTCCGCGACGATGTGAAGCGTTGCCTGATTGTCGCCCCGGGCGGTCTGGTGGAGCAGTGGCAGGACGAGTTGTTCCTCAAGTTCGGGCTGCACTTCGAGATCCTGACCAACGCCCTGCTGGACGCGAACATCAACATCAATGTGTTCGAGCACCACCCGTTGTTGATCGCCCGGATGGACCAGCTGTCCCGTAACGATGACCTGAAGGCCAAGCTCGTCGACTCCGAGTGGGACCTGATCGTCGTTGATGAGGCGCACCGGATGGCCGCCCACTACTTCTTCGGCAAGCTGGAGAAGACCCGCCGCTTCGAGCTGGGTGAGCTGCTGGGCGGCATCACCCGGCACCTGTTGCTGATGACCGCCACCCCGCACTCGGGCATCGAGCAGGACTTCCAGCTGTTCCTCACCCTGCTCGACAAGGACCGGTTCGAGGGCCGCTACCGCCCTGGCGTCCACACTCTCGACACCAGCGGCGTGATGCGCCGGATGGTGAAGGAGAAGCTGCTCACCTTCGAGGGCAAGCCGCTGTTCCCGCAGCGGATCGCCGAGACCGTGCCCTACGAGCTGACCTCCATCGAGCAGGCGCTGTACGAACAGGTCACCGACTACGTGCGTCAGGGCTTCGACCGGGCGGATCGTCTCGACGGCAAGCGCAGGAACACGGTCGGCTTCGCGCTGACGGTGCTGCAGCGCCGGTTGGCGTCCAGCCCGGAGGCGATCCTGCGGTCCCTGGAGCGACGCACCCAGCGGCTGCAGCGCCGCCGCACCGACATGCTGACTGGCACCGTCCGAGAAGAGGCGTCCAGTATTGATCCCAGCGTCTACGACGAGGTGGACGAGTTCACGGCCGAAGAGATGGAACGGGTCGAGGACGAGTTGGTGGACGCCGCGACCGCCGCGCGGACGGTCGCCGAACTGGACGCTGAGCTTGCCGAGCTGGCCGACCTCACCGTGCTGGCCCGCCGCGTCCGCGACTCGGGGGATGACCGCAAATGGAGCGAGCTGAGCACGATCCTGCAGGACCGGGACCTGCGCGTGGACCGCGACGGGCGTCCCCGCAAGCTGATCGTGTTCACCGAGCACCGCGACACCCTCGACTACCTCGAGCGTCGGATCACCTCGCTGCTGGGCCGCACGGACGCCGTCGTGTCGATCCACGGCGCGGTGCGCAGGCCCGAGCGACGCCGCATCACCGAAGAGTTCACCAAGAACCCCGACTGCCAGATCCTGATCGCCACCGACGCCGCCGGCGAGGGCCTGAACCTGCAGGCCGCGAACCTGATGGTCAACTACGACCTGCCGTGGAACCCGAACCGCATCGAGCAGCGGTTCGGACGCATCCACCGCATCGGCCAGACCGAGGTGTGTCGGCTGTGGAATCTGGTCGCGACGAACACCCGCGAGGGTGAGGTGTTCAACCGGCTGCTGGCCAAGATCGACGAGCAGCGCCGCGCCTACGGCGGCGAGGTGTTCGACGTGCTGGGTGAGGCGTTCGAGGGCACCCCGCTGCGCGTCCTGCTGATGGAGGCGATCCGCTACGGCGACCTCCCCGAGACCCGGGCCCGGATGGAACAGGTCATCGACAAGCAGGTCGGCGAGGGCTTGGAGCAACTGCTCAAGGAACGCGCCCTGGCCTCCGAGGTGCTGTCGAAGGCCGATCTGGCCGAGCTGCGGCAGGCGATGGACGAGGCCCGCGCCCGACGGCTGCAGCCGCACTACATCGAGTTGGCGTTCCGGGAGGCATTCAGCCGGCTGGGTGGACGGCTGGCTCGTCGTGAGCGTGGACGCTTCGAGGTCACCAACGTGCCCGCCGTGGTTCGTTCAGCCACGCAGCTACCGATCGCGACCCGCTACGAACGGGTGACGTTCGACCTGCCCCACGTGCAACCGGACGGGCTGGTGCGCGCCGACCTGTTGGCCCCCGGTCATCCGCTGCACGACGCGGTGATGGCCGAAACCGAACGCCAACTTCGCCCGGCACTGGACGCCGGCACCGTGCTCGTCTCGGCAGCGGTCACCACCCCACGCCTGTTGGTCGGCGTCGAGCTGGAGGTGGTCGACGGCACCGACGAGCCGATCTCGCGGCGGTTCAGCTACGCGTTCGTCGACGAGCACGGCAACGTCACCGACGCCGGGCCTGCGCCCTACCTGGACGCGGTCGCCGCCCCGCCGGGGCCGATCACCGACGCCGCGCGTTCGCTGCCGTGGCTGGTCGATGGGGAGCAGCGTGCTGTCAGCTGGCTCATCGAGCACCGGCTGCCGGCTTTCCGGGCCGAGGTGGCCCCGCGACGGGAGGCCGAGCTGCGCAAGCTGCGCAGCCAGGTGATCGAGCGGCTGAGCACCGAGCGTGACCGGCTGTATGTGGAGGCGACCGTCGCCGGCGACCAGGAACGCTCCGGTCAGAAGCCCAAGGAGTCCTCCGACAGCCTCACCCGCAAGGCCGACGACCTGGACGCGCGCCTGACCCGCCGGTTGCGCAGGCTCGACCAGCAGGAACAGCTTGCCGCCCGCCCGCCGCGCATCCTCGCCGCGGCCGTCGTCCTGCCGATCGCCGACGCCGTCGACGAGATCGCGTCCAACGAGCCGCTGCGCCACGCCGTGCAGACCCAGGCTGTGGAGCGTCGCGGGGTGGACGCGGTGCTGGCCGCCGAACGCCGGCTGGGTCGCCACCCGATCGAGCAGGCCCACAACAATCCCGGGTTCGACGTGCTCTCGCAGCTGCCGGACGGCTCCACGATCCGCATCGAGGTGAAGGCGCGCATCGAGGGCGCCGACGACTTCTTCATCAGCCACAACGAGGTGCTGACCGGCCGGAACGCCGCCCCCCGCTACCGGCTGGCGCTGGTGCGGGTGGATCAGCGGGGGCATGAGTTCGATCAGGTGCGCTATTTGTCGGACCCGTTCGCCAACATTGACTTTGGGAGCTTCCACGCGACCGGCATCCGTGGCGACTGGGTGAAGATGTGGGCTCGTGGTGTCGAGCCGTTCTGAGAACACGAGGGGGTCACGCGTGACAACGACTGCCGGGCAGGCACCCAGACGCAAGCTGATCGAGGTGTCGCTGCCGCTGGAGGCGATCAACCGGGAGTCTGCGCGCGAGAAGTCGATCCGGCACGGTCACCCCTCAACGCTGCACCTGTGGTGGGCCCGCCGACCGCTGGCCGCCGCCCGGGCGGTGCTGTTCGCCCAACTGGTGGACGACCCCTCGGCAAGGCCAGACGAGTTCCCCACCGAGGAGTCTGCAGCGCGCCGAGCGCGAACGGCTGCACGAACTGATCGAGCGACTCGTGGTGTGGGAGAACATCCGCGACGAGAAGCTCTTCGCCGAGGCGCACGCCGAGATCCTGAAGTCGACCGACGGCAACCCGCCGCCGATCCTCGACCCGTTCGCCGGCGGCGGCACCATCCCGCTGGAAGCCCAACGCCTGGGTCTGGAAGCGCACGCCTCCGACCTCAACCCGGTCGCGGTGCTGATCAACAAGGCCCTCATCGAGATCCCACCAAAGTTCCGCGGACCAACCGCCGACTCTTCCCCGGCCTGGCCGACACCAGGTCGAGTTGGCAGGGAGCCGAAGGTCTGGCCGCCGACGTCCGGGCGTACGGCCAGTGGATGCGCGACGAGGCCCAGAAACGCATCGGTCACCTCTACCCGGACGCGGTGCTGCCCGACGGGACCACGGCAACCGTCATCGCCTGGATCTGGGCACGGACGGTCACCTGCCCCAACCCGGCGTGTGGCATCGAGATGCCGCTGGTTAGAAGTTGGTGGCTCGGCAAGAAGAAGGGCAAGGAGGCCTACGTCGTGCCCCGCGTGGTCAGGGACGCGAGTCACGCGTCCAGGCTGCGCGTGACATTCGAGATCGGGCACGATCCGTCGGGTGCGCCCGGCGCCGACGAGGGGACAGTCACTGGCCGATCAGGCGCGGTCTGCATCGCCTGCCACACCGCGGTCCCCGTCACCCACATCAGGTCGGAGGGCATAGCCGGTCGTGGTGGGCAGACGCTCATGTGCGTCGTAGCGGAAGGCTCGCGCCGGCGAATCTACCTCGCCCCTTCAGTCGTGCACGCTGATGCAGCCGCGGTTCCTGCCCCGGATGTCAGTGTCTCCGGCGAGATTGCCGACAACCCCCGGTGGTTCTCGCCGCCCGCCTACGGACTGACCCGATTCGCGGACCTGTTCACCAACCGCCAACTGGTTGCGCTCACCACCTTCAGCGACCTCGTGGGCGAGGCCCGCATCCGGGTTCTGGGCGACGGGGGGACGGACGCCTATGCCGACGCCGTCGCCACCTACCTGGGCTTCTCGACCAGTAAGGCACTGGCGCGCAACAACATGATGTGCGGCTGGGAGTCGGGCATGGACCGGTTGCGAGGTTCCTTCCAACGGCAGGCGATCCCCATGACTTGGGACTTCGCCGAGGCGAATCCACTGAATTCGGCAGGCGGCGGGCTACTGGCTGTCATCCAATCGGAGGTCGAGGTCCTGGAGTCCCTCGGATTTGGGCGCCCGGGTCTCGTTGGCCAAGCCGATGCGGTCTCTCGGCACTATGGGGCGTCGGTGATCAGCACCGACCCGCCTTACTACGACAACATTGGCTACTCCGACCTCTCCGACTTCTTCTATGTCTGGCTGCGTCGCAGCTTGCGTGACATTTATCCCGATCTGCTCAGCACCATGCTGGTCCCTAAGACCGAGGAACTCGTCGCTAACCCTTATCGCAACGGCGGCAAGGAACAGGCCAAGAACTTCTTCGAGGACGGGTTCCGGAAGGTGTTCGCGAGGGCGAGGCAATCCGCCCTGCCCGACTTTCCGATCACGGTGTACTACGCGTTCAAGCAGAGCGAGAGCAACACGACAGGCGAGGCGTCCTCGGGTTGGGAGACGCTGCTGGAGGGCATGATCCGTTCGGGCTGGGCCATTACCTCCACATGGCCGATTCGTAGTGAACTCAGCAACCGCATGATCAGCTCGGGCACCAACGCCTTGGCGTCCTCGATCGTCCTGTCGCTGCGCCCGCGTCCCGACGACGCCCCAACCACCGACCGGCGCGGCTTCATCGCCGCCCTGGAAGCCGAACTCCCCGACCGCGCTCCGGAAACTGCAGCAGGGCCTGATCGCTCCGGTCGACCTACCGCAGGCGGCGATCGGCCCCGGCATGGCGGTGTTCAGCCGCTACGCAGGCGTCCTGGAAGCGGACGGCAAGAAGATGACGGTCCGGTCGGCGCTTTCGCGGATCAACGAGATCCTCGATCAGGTGTTGAACGAGCAGGAGGGCGACTTCGACACCACCACCCGGTTCGCGCTGGCCTGGTACCGCCAGCACGCGTACGCGGTCGGCAAGTTCGGCGACGCCGACAGCCTGGCCCGGGCCCGCAACACCAGCGTCGACATCCTCGACCGTGACGGCATCCTGACCAGCCGAGCGGGCAACGTCCAACTCATCAAGCCGGCCGACTTGGCCGACGACTACGACGTGAGCGCCGATCGGCACACCAGCCCGTGGGAGGTGCTGCACCACCTCATCAAAGCCCTCGAGCACGGAGGCATCCCCGCCGCTGGCCAACTCCTGCAAGCAGCGCTGGCGCGTCCCGACGCGTCGGTGGACCCCGACCTGGTCAAAGAACTCGGCCACCTGCTGTTCCGGATCGCCGAGGCCAACAGCGCCACCAAAGACGCGCTCAGCTTCAACGCGTTGGTGACAAGTTGGCCCGACATCATGGACGTGGCCCGCGCCGAGCGGGCGGCCAGTGTGACGTCGCAGGCAGCTTTCAACTTCGACAGAGAGGATGACTGATGGCCTTCCAGACCCCCCAACACACGTTGGCCAAGTACCTCGAGTGGACGACGAACGGCCACATCCAACTGCCAGATTTCCAGCGCCAGTTCAAGTGGGAAGACGAGCGGATCCGCCAACTGCTCGTCACGGTGCTGCGTGGGCACCCGATGGGTGCGGTCATGCTGCTCTCGACCGGCAACGATCAAGTGCGTTTCAAGCCGCGTCCGATCGAAGGCGTGGCGCTCACTGGTGGCACCAAGGCCGAGTGGCTATTGCTCGACGGCCAACAGCGACTGACGTCACTGACCCAGGCGCTCACTGGAAGCGGCGAGGTCAAGACGATGGACGCGCGCGGCAAGGACCTGGAACGCCGCTACTACCTCGACATCGACCTTGCCCTGCAAGGGGAAGACCGGATGGACGAGGCGGTGAAATCCATCCCTGCCGATGGCACCATCCGGAGCAACTTCGGGCGAGATGTCGAGTTCGATGTGTCGACTGAGACGAAGGAGTTGGAGGCTCGTCACTTCCCTCTGCGACTCCTCTACGATCCCTTCGCTGCCTCGACCTGGTTGTCCAAGCTCCCTGACGGGAAGACGATGCCGTCGTTCATCGCCCGGGTATTGCAGCCGGCCGGCTCCTACGCCATCCCGGCCATCCAGCTCGACAACACGACCACCAAGTCGGCGGTCGCGACCGTGTTTGAGAAGGTCAACACCGGTGGGCTGCCCCTCAACGTGTTCGAACTGCTCACGTCGTTGTTCGCCGGGGACGCTGACTACTATGCCCGTTACGGCGAGGACTTCCGCCTGAACGACGACTGGAAACAGACGAAGGCTATGTGGCAGGCGGCGCCCGTGCTGAGCACGGTGGAAAGCACTGACTTCCTGCAGGCTGTCACCATGCTCACGACCCTGAGGCGTAACCGGGAGAGTGCCTCAGACCGCCGGCCCGCGGTTTCTGCCAAACGTGAGGATGTGTTGAAGCTCACCCTTAGTGACTACCTCGAATGGCGCGACCCACTGCGCGAGGCATTCGTGTGGGCGTCGACGTTCCTTGCTGACCGTTTCGTGTTCGTCGCCAGGGAGGTGCCTTACCCCAAGCAGTTGGTCCCGCTGGCCGCCATTCGGGTCGTGCTTGGCCAGCAGGCCGACCTGATAGGCGTCCGGGATCGCATCGTTCGTTGGTTCTGGTGCGGGATCCTGGGCGAGTTGTATGGCGGCTCCATCGAGTCACGCTTCGCACGTGACATCGAACAGGTTCCGAGTTGGGCTCGCGACTCGGACTCCAACCCTTTGCCGCGCACCATCGTGGACGCCACCTTCGTCGAATCCCGCCTGTTGTCGCTCCGCACCCGCAACGCGGCAGCCTACAAGGGGATCGCCTCGCTCGTGCTCGCCCAGGGCGCCCGCGACTGGATGGAGGACAAGGCACTGGACAAGGTTCAATACACCGATCTGGCAGTCGACATCCACCACGTGTTCCCGCAGAAGTGGTGCAACGACCATGGCATCGAGGACCAGTACCGCGAGAGCATTGTCAACAAGACCGCGATCGGCGCTAAGACCAACCGCACCATCGGTGGGGTGGCCCCGTCGCAGTATTTGGGGGTCATCGAGCGCAACGCTCAGATCGATCCGGGTCGTCTCGACTCGCTGCTGACTAGCCACTGCATCGACCCCCTACTGCTGCGCGAGGACGCCTTCGAGGCCTTCTTCGACGCCCGCCGCGACAGTCTGTGTGCCCTGATCGAGCAAGCCATGGGCAAGGCTGTCCAACGTGACCTGACGGCGGGCACTCCGACGGAGGACTCCTCGTTCTTCGAGCCCGAATCCCTTCACGAAGACCAGTCCGACGGAGAGGCGTGACATGGCTACCAGCAACCGTGACCGCATCGACCAGATGTTCCAGACCTTGGCGCCGGCCCTGGACGATTACATCGCCTCGGTGATCGGGCAGGGGGACGCGGCACTGGGGGCGGCCTGGATCAAGCTGGTGCAGGCCAAGGACACCAAGAACGGCGCCAACCCGGGCAAGGCCTACGATCCGCTTGACCCGCAGCTGCAGTTCCGGATGTTGACCGAGTCGAACATCACCTCGGGGTTCAAGCCGGGGTGGTACCCGTTCAACGACACCCTGGGACGCGCCGGTGAGACGTTCGCCAGCGAACTGCGCGAGGTGCGCAACACGTGGGCGCACAACGGCACGTTCAGCGATGACGACGCCTACCGGGCCCTCGATACCGGCGAACGTCTGCTCAAGCTGGTTGGCGCCACCGAGGAGGCCGACAAGATCCGCAACATCAGGCTCAACCTGCGCCGGGTCACCGCAGACAAGGCCGACAAGCAGGTGCTCAAGGCTGCGGTCACGAATCCTGAATCGACCGGGCTGCGTCCATGGCGCGAGGTGCTGCCGCCACACGAGGACGTCGCGACCGGCAACTTCCACGCCTCCGACTTCGCCGCCGACCTGTACAAGGTCGCTCATGGGGGTGAGGCGGACGCCGACTACGCCGACCCGATCGAGTTCTTCAAGCGCACCTACCTCACCGAGGGCCTGCAGAACCTCATCAGCCGGGCGGTTCGTCGGCTGTCCGGGGATGACAACGCCTCGCCGGTGGTCAACCTGCAGACCAACTTCGGTGGCGGCAAGACGCACTCGATGTTGGCGCTGTGGCATCTGGCCGCCGGCCGCCCGCTGGGTGACTACCCGCAGGACGCTCAGGAGTTGCTGGCGTCCAGCGGTTACACCGGCGAACCCATCCACCGGGTGGCGCTGGTCGGTAACCATCTGAGCCCCTCGGGAACGACCAAACCCGACGGCACTCGCGTCAACACCATGTGGGGAGAGCTCGCCTGGCAGCTCGGTGGCCCGGACGCGTACGCCATCGTCGCCGACGCCGATGGCAACCGAACCCCACCCGGGCAGGCCCTGCACGAACTGCTTGCCGCCTACTCGCCGGCGGTGATCCTGATCGACGAATGGGTGGCCTACGCCCGCTCGCTGGTGGGACGCGACGACCTGGCCGGCGGCACCTTCGACGATCAGTTCACCTTCGCCCAGGCGCTCACCGAGGCGGTCAAGGGCACCAGCGGTGTCCTGCTGGCGATCTCGATCCCCGCCTCCGAGACCGGTGATGCGGACGAGATCGTCGCCGGCAGCGCCGAGGAGGTGGGCGGCGCCAACGGGTTGGCTGCGTTGAAGCGGCTGCAGAACGTGGTGCGCCGGGTCGCCGACCAGTGGCGTCCGGCGTCCTCGGACGAGGCGTACCACATCGTCAAGCAGCGGCTGTTCACCCAACCGGACGCCGCCGCGATCGCCAGCATCAACGCCACCGCGAAGGCGTTCATCGACTTCTACCGCAAGCACAGCGCCGACTTCCCCAAGGAGGCCCGCGATCCCGGCTACGAGGAGCGGATCAAGCAGACCTACCCTGTCCATCCCGAACTCTTCGACACCCTGTACGAGCAGTGGAGCTCGCTGGAGCGGTTCCAGCGCACTCGTGGCGTCCTGCGCCTGATGTCGACCGTCATCCACGCCTTGTGGATCGGCGAGGACGCCTCCCCGTTGATCATGTCCGGGTCGATCCCGCTGGCGACGTCCAGCGTCAACAGTGAGCTGACCCAGTACCTGCAGGACTCGTGGAAGGCGATCATCGACGCCGACGTCGACGGCCCCAACTCCGAGCCGGTGCGCATCGACAAGGCCAAGACCCTGTTCGGGCAGCGTTCCCTGACCAAGCGGCTCGCCCGGACGGTGTTCTTCGGTGCGGCGCCGACCATCGCCCCAGGGGCGGCCAGCAAGGGCATCACCACCCAGCGGGTGTTCCTGGGCACGGCGATCCCCGGTGACGTGCCCGGCAACTTCCACTCGGCCCTCACCCAGCTGCAGGACCGGGCGACCTACTTCTACTCGGGTTCGGGCAAGTACTGGTACGACCTGCAGGCCAACATCACCCGCACCGCGAAGGACCAGGCCGAACGCCTGCACCCCGAGGACGTGTGGGCCGAGGTGATCAGACGACTCCAGGCGCAGGCCCGCAACCGCGGCGCCTTCGCCGGCGTCCACATCGGACCCGAGACCAGCGCGGACATCCCCGACCACGAGGAAGCCCGGCTCGTGATCCTGCACCCCAAGTTCGCCCACAAACGGGGCACCGAGTCGACGGCCAAGGAGTTCGCCCACACCGCCACCGAGCGGCGGGGCACCGCCAACCGCACCCACCGCAACACCCTGGTCTACCTGGCCGCCGACGAAGCCCGACTCGCGGAACTCGACAGCGCCGTCCGCGACTACCTGGGTTGGACGCACGTCCTGGCCAACGAGGCCGACCTCGACCTCACCCAGAACCAGCGGAATCAGGCCGTCCAGCGGCAGGCCCAGGCCGACCGCACCGCCACCTCCCGGCTGCTCCAAACCTTCACCTGGGGGCTGATCCCTTCACAACCCGACCCGGGGTTGCCCTTCGTCATCCGTGAGGTGAAGGTCGAAGGACAGTCCGAGTGGCTGGCCGAGCGGATGACACGCCGTCTGGGCAGCGACGGCGACCTGTCGACCCAGCAGGCGGCCGCGACGATCAGGCTGGCGCTCAACCGCGTCCCCCAGATCTGGCGGGACGGGCACGTCAGCCTGGGTGCCCTGTGGAGTCTGTACACCCAGTACCCCTACATGCCTCGCCTGCGGGACCGCTCGGTGCTGGAGGCCGGTATCAGCAACCTGCCGCTTATCTGGGAGCACGACGCGTTCGCGCTGGCTGTCGGGTACGACGAGGCCGAGCGTCGCTTCGTCGGCTTGTGGATCCCGGGAGATCAGACCGCCCATCCTGTGGTGACGGACTCGCTGCTGCTGGTGCGACCGGACGTGGCGATCAAGCAAATCAACGACGCCAAGCGGCTGCAGACCACGGACGATGTCGAGGATGAGTCGCCGGATGACGTGACGTCGGACGGGGGATCGCCAGGCGACGGGTCGCCCGACGACAGCGAAACTCCGGACGGCACCACGACCAAGCCCAAGCGGGTGCTGGTCGACTACGTCTACCCCACCAAAGTGAAGACTCGGTTCTTCGGCGTCAAGACGCTCAACCCGGACAACTTCGCCAAGGAGTTCAAGAACATCACCGAGGAGGTGCTGGCGCACCTGCGCGCAGGAGGCACCAGCCTCACCCTGCGACTCGAGATCGAAGCCATCAACGACAAGGGGTTCGACGAGGGCAAGATTCGCACGGTGTCAGAGAACGCCGCCTCGCTGAAGTTCAACCAGGCGGGGTTCGAGGAAAGCTAGTGGCGTGTCGCTGAGACATGTTTACGTTTGCGGTCGATTCGGTCGAGGATTTCGTCGGGGGTTTTGGTCCAGATGAACGGGTGCTTGCGACGGTTCCAGTGTCGAAGTCCGCAGTCGCCTGCACAGGTGTCCGAGGTCTTCTGCACGGCCGCCTTCGACGTTCCGATCAGTCCCCTCGCGGTGACGTGGGTTGCCGACAATGTCGACACGTTGCCAGTTGTGCGATCGGCCGCTGCGTGGCGCAGCGTCAGCTTGCCTCATGGCGATGCCGATGTGCGCTATCGCGACTTCGGGCGACTGGGAGAGGGGCTCAAGGTCGGGGACGTAGGGGCGTTACGCACGACAGGGATCTCCGCCGCTAGCACCTCTAACGCTTCCTGCGCCGATGCTGCCCCAATCAGCACCCGTTGTGTCAGTCCGTTGCTCAGGCTGACTAGTCGCAGCGCCTCACGGGGCACTTGATCGCGTGGCGTACCCATAGCGGATAGCAGCGTCTGGGCCTCCTTGATCGTCCCCTGTGCGGACTCGGCGATGATCGCCCCGATCGCGGGATCGATGCCACCGCGGACCAGGTACGCGTACCAGACGGCGACACCGAGGCGGAACGATGTCGTGTGTGGGATGGGTTCGGCGAGCAGATCCCGGAGCGCTTCGTGAGGCTCGAGCGAGGCGGCGCGGTTGGCGTACCGGTCCGAGGCGCGCTCAACGATGGCGCGGCATCCGGCCAGGATGAGGTCGTCCTTGGAGGCGAAGTAGTGCTGGATCCGGCCCACCGAGATCCCGGTCGCCTGTGCAACCGCCTGATAGGTCACCCCTTCGATCCCCCGCCCGTTGATCACCGCCCACAGACCGACGATGATCTCCGCTCGACGCTGTTCGTGGTCCACTCGCTTCGGCACAGCTTTACAATATATCCGTACCGTGAAACTATGCAGTATGGACATACCGCAACAAATGGTCGTTGCGCCCACACCGGATCAGCGCCCCCGCCGGGCTCGCCGCTGGACCCGTCGGCTGGGCAAGTGCCTGGTGATCCTGCTGACCGTGGCCGGTGCGTGGAGTATCTACCGCACCTTTGCCGGCGAACCAGAGGTCGGCTTCTTCCGCTCCGAGGAGGGTCGCACCGAGTACGTCAAGCATTACAGCGATGCGATGGCCAAACTCCCGGCACCGTCGGCCACGCATGATGTCCGCACCGACTTCGGGGTGGTCCGGGTATACGAGTGGAGTAGTCCGGAGACCGCCGATACGGTGCCCGTGGCCTTGGTTCCTGGCCGGTCGTCTGGGGTACCGATGTGGGAGGCGAACCTGGCCGGCTTCGCCAAGGAGCGACGGGTCCTCGCCTTCGACGCGCTAGGGGACGCCGGCCTGTCCGTCCAGTCCACCCCGTTCAGGTCCTTCGAGGACCAGGCTGTCTGGATCGACCAGGTCCTGGCAGAAGTGGCCCCCGACGGCGTTCACCTTGTCGGGCACTCCTTCGGCGGCGCCACCGCTGCGGCGTACGCCAGGGCGCATCCCGAACGGGTGCATTCGCTCACCTTGATGGAGCCCGTCTTCACGTTCGGGTACCCACCGGTCAAGATGCTCTGGTGGGCCACCGTCGCCACACTCCCGGGTATGCCTGACGGCATCCGCAAACACGCGCTCGCCCAGATCGGTGGCGGCGAGGACGGCGGGGATGACCCGGTCGCGCTGATGATCGAGGCGGGCAGCAAGCATTTCTCCGCGCAGCTCCCCACTCCCTCCACGCTCTCCGACGCAGAGATACGTCGACTCACCATGCCGACGTACGTGGCCGTGGCGGGCGCCGACTCCCTCTTCGGCGGTGAGAGCGCCCTCGACCGCGCCCAAGAACTGCTTCCCGACGGCCAAATTCAGGTCTGGAAACACGCCACCCACTCCCTGCCGATGCAGGAGGCAATCCCGCTCGACACACTCCTCGACACGTTCTGGGCCGCAGCCGAGCGCTGAAAGAGCATCCCGCAGACGAAGCGTCGCGGCTCCCGCACGCCAAGCGCTTGCCACCAGCAGTCACACAACCACGTGCCTCGATGAATGGCGGGGGCTCTTACCGCCAGCGTGCTATAGGGGAGTGCTACGGGATTGTCTGAGCATGAGCGCGGGGTGGGGTGGATTCACATCCGAGGAGTGGTGACCCCGGGGATTGACCGTCTGGATGGGTCGCTTCGTCCGGCTCAGGTTCGGGCAGGACCGGTTGGCTACGATGAGGCGGTGACGGAGCTGGGATCCTGCGGTGTGACTCGGAGGCCGTGGCTCTTCCTTGTCCTCGTCCTGGTGGCATCTGCGCCCTTCTGGTTGTTGGCGGTGCTCACGCGCGGGCAGGGTTGGTTCCTCGGCTTGCCGGTGAGCGTCGTCATGATCATCGTGCCCGCGGCGGTCGCGAGCGTTCTCGGGGTCAAGGAAGGTGGGAGGACCGGCCTTCACGCACTTTGGTTGGGGGTCTTCGACGTCGCGAGGGTGCGGCCGGGGTGGTGGTGGGTGGTCGGACTCGGCGCCGTGCCTGTCTCGGCGCTGCTGGCGTGGGTCCTGGGGGCTCGCCCGGCGGCGGACTCGGCCGCTGCCGTGTGGTTCCTGGCTCCGGTGTATTTCGCGGTCTTCTATCTCGGTGCCATTCCCGAGGAGGTGGGCTGGTCCAGCTATGCGACGCCCCCGCTGGTGGGCCGCCTGGGGGTCCTCGGGGCGGGGGGCGTCATCGGTGTGGTGTGGGAGGTCTGGCACTGGGTGCCCTTCTGGGCGCAGGGCAGATCATGGGACTGGATCCTGAGCATGCTTGTCTTCGGGGTGTTGTCACGAACCCTGATGGTCCTCTTGTACCACCACGGTGGGGGAGGCCTGGCCATGGTTTGCGCCTTCCACGCGATGCTCAACACAGTGCCGCTGTTCCCGGCGGGGTTCACCGGGTTCGATCCGTGGCTGGCGTGTCCGGGGATGTTGGCCGTCCTCATGGGAGCCATGCAGGTGGCGCGCTTCCAGGCGACCTCACCTCCGACCATCTGAGCTGGGGCGGTCTCAGGTGGCGCTCGAAGGACGCGAGGGAAAGGGCGTGCGGTTCCCCGGGGGCGTGAGGTCCGCGAGGGTCGGGCGATGAAGCGCTGGCTGGGCATCGCGGCTGTCTCTTGGCGACGGGCGGTGTCGTCGTGAACGCCGCATTGTGCTGGGAGTGCCGAGTTGTTCAGGTTGGGACGCGCGTGCCGGGCAATGAGAGCGAGGAGTTCGCCAATCCCGTGCTCGGCCAGGGTGCGGCGGCGGAAGTGCCGGGTGGGTGCGTCGCCCGATCTTCGTGCGGCGAACAAAGCCTGCTTCCGCGAGGTCGTGGAGAATCGTGAGAGTGGCGCGGGTGGTGATGCCCACGGCTGCGGCGATGTCGGCGACGCGCGCGTCCGGCACGACCGCCACCGCCAGGAGCACGTGCCCGTGGTTGGTGAGCAGGGTCCACGCCGGACGCGGGGCCACGGTGGTCACGGTGTGGCCGCCACGGGGGTGCGACGGCACACCGGCTCGGGCTCGGTGAGTTTCGTGTCGGTCGCGAGGTGGAAGGGGGGTTCTCCGGTACGGGGATCTCCCGGCGGTCCTGGCCCTGGTACCCCGTCCCGCGGGGATTCGCCCTGCTGGTGGAGGGAACGGATGAGGAACTCACCCAGTGGACCACCGCCCTGGCCGCCCGGCTGACCGGCCTGGGAGTGGAGGGCGAGGTTGTTGAGTTGTCTGTGTAAGACCCCGTTTTGATGGGTTAGAGGTAGGGGTTGATTCGGTCGGGGTAGACGAGGGCGAGTTCCCCGAGGGCGGCTTTCCAGCCTTGGAGGGTGGCGCCTTCCACGAGTCGGGCCTCGGCCTTGCGCTTGGTGGCGGGTAGGCCGGCTTCCTTCGCACGTTCGCGGGCTCTTTTGTCCTCGATGGTGCAGATCGCCAGCCAGAGCAGCTTGACCGCGGCGGTGTCGTTGGGGAAGTGGCCCCGGTTCTTGATGATCTTGCGGAGCTGGTAGTTCAGCGACTCGATCGCGTTGGTGGTGTAGATGACCTTGCGGAGCGCGGGCCCGAACTGCAGGAAGGGGATGAACCGGTCCCACGCGTTCTCCCAGGTCGAGACGGTGGCAGGGTACTTCTTGCCCAGGTTGGAGTCCCTCGTTGGCCTCGGCGATGGCCCGCGATGGACGCCGACCTCTTCTACGACCTCAACGCGCAATCGACCTGCACGCGGCATGAGCGAGTGCGCGCTTCGGGTACCGGAAAGCCACAGGCTACCCTCGCGCACAGTGCGGCAAGAGCGGATGTATCATCCTTTGGCTATAGGGACCTCGACCGGGGTCAGGATGAGCCCTTCGTGGGTCACCGTGGATCCGAGGACCGCGTCGGTTTGGTCCAGGAAAGTGACGTCAACGTTGCCCAACCGGGTGAATCTCACCGTGTCCCCGAGCGGATCTGAGACGTACTCAAAAAGTCCGCCGAGATCGATCAGCGCGCGAAGGATGGCACGGTCGTAGCGGTAACGGTGCAAGACGGCGCGCGGGTGCGGTCGCGGGTATCCGGGACGCGCACCGACCCCCTCCTGGCGGGCGGGAACCAGCCATGCAAGCTCGAGTGTCAACGGGTGACTAACGTCACTGTCGTGAAAGAGCAACTCGATGGTCGTGGCCCTGGGCCGGAGCGATTGCATCCATGCCACTTGGCCCGCCCGGTCCAATCCGGGGATGGCAAGAAAGTCAGCGCTCGTGCTCACCAGCCCTCCTCAATCCAGACCACCAGCCTCGCCTGAGCGTAGGGGCATCTAACCATCGGAACGCGGCATGTGCGCGCGTTCGGTTCAAGCCCTAGACGCGACCTCTTCGTAAACACGGCGGGCGAGTTCGGGGCTGTGATAACGGGTGAACTTGCGGGAGTTGCCCGCCCGCATAAGGTCGATGGCGAACGAGCGGAGCGTCTTCGTGATCCCCCAGTCAAGGGTGATCAGGTCGAGAGTGAACGCCTCGATCATGTCGGTATCAGAGATGCTGTAGTGAGCTGGACGGGCCAAACACGGATCTCCACTAGGGAATGTGGCGACCTCGCCTGGGCCAAACTCGTATCGGCCCAAGTCGGGTCGCGGTCCCCGAAAGATGGTCCCAGCTGGCAGATTAAGGACCACGGTGTCGACCGGCCCGTACTCATCATCCGGGAAGGGCGACTGGCGTGGGAAGTACGCAAGCTCCAAGCCGCCGACATTCAGAGTGGCAAACCGGCCCCCGCCTGTGCTCGGGTAGTCCGACAGAGTCCAGTAGTCACCTTCCAAACGAGGCGCCTCGGGAATCACTTGCGAGATGATCAACGCGAGGGCACGCACCACCATCGCAGTCCGGCTCATTGAAGTGTTCTCGTCCAGATGAACCAAGGCCGCGGCTTCACGGGCTTGAAGCAGTTTCGGAGCGGGTCCGGCTGGTCTACCGGCCGCCTCCACGTACTGCCCGACTTCAAAGTCGCCCCCGCCAGTCGCCCAGTGATCCTGCTCCTTGACGGGCACGACATCATCCAGCGCTGAGGGCCCGAGGAACCCGAAGTTGAAGACCTTGTTCCGCAGGACGACGCCGGCAGCACGGCGGTCTGCGATAACCCGGCGCTCCCAATCGTCCAACTCGGCCAGCGGCACGTTCATCACTGAGATGGCCACCACGTCACGCCACGGCTCGTGATGCTTGCCTCCCCCACGTAGGTGGGTGGTCATCCGGGTCACGAAGTTCACGGCTTGGCCGACATACTGGGAGGCGTCGGCGAACTCCAAGATGTAGATACCGCCACCTTTCCCACGCAGCAGCGGGGTTAGGGACGTCAGTCCAGTGGCCTCAAAGCGATCGAAGGACGGGGTCATGGTGCGATGAACCCTAGACCTTCCCTTGTCGCCGCAACGTGCGATCCGCCGGCAGGCTCGACCTCACCGTCGGCGGCTTCTAGTTTCATTGACGGTAGATCGGGTTTTGGCCGAGGCTCGGTTCAGGTGTCCGGGGTGGTCGCTCTCGTTTGCGGCTGTCCACGATGAAGGCGCGTGTGACTCTCATTTGGACTGCGCTGCCCCGGTCACCGACGACGGGCGGGAGAGGCTCAAGAAGGGAATGCTCTGCTCGTAGAAGCGGTGCCCTCCCATGCCCGAAACCTCATTGGACAAGGGGAAGGGGGCACATCATGAGTCAGGACATGCCACGGGTCGTGATTGGGATGGATCCGCACAAGCGGACGGCCACCATCGAGGTGATGACCGCCGACGAGATCATCGTTGGTGGAGGCCAGTTCACCACCGACACCGACGGCTACACCGCGATGCGGGACTACGGCCGGCAATGGCCCGAGAGGGTGTGGGCGGTGGAGGGCTGCGAAGGGATCGGCCGGCACATCGCCCAACGGCTGATCGCCGACGCCGAGCCGGTGCTGGACGTGCCGGCGAAGCTGTCGGCACGGCTCCGGTTCTACGCCACCGGGCAGGGCCGCAAGACCGACGACACCGACGCCCACTCGATCACCCTGGTCGGGGTCCGGATGGCCGGCCTGCGGCCGGTCGTGGCCCACGAGCAGATCGAGATCCTGCGGCTGCTGGTGGATCGTCGCCGCCGGATCGGTGAGGAACACACCGTGAAGGTGTGCCAGCTGCACCAACTGCTGCTGGAGCTGATCCCCGGCGGCGCCAAAAGGTACCTCTCGGCCGCCCAGGCCCGTCGACTGCTGGCCGGCGTGCAACCATCCGACGTTGTCAGCGTCACTCGCAAACGGGTCGCCCTGGAGCTGGTTGAAGACCTCGAGCGGATCTACCAACGCAAGAAGCAGGCCAACAAAGAACTCGTCGCCCACGTGAAAGCCACCCGCACCGCGCTGCTCGACCTGCACGGCATCGGCCCCTCCGGCGCAGCCCGGCTCCTGGTCGAGGTCGGTGACATCACCCGCTTCCCGAATCGGGCGCACTTCGCGTCGTGGACCGGGACCGCCCCGATCGACGCGTCCTCCGGCGACCACGTCCGCCATCGGCTGTCCCGCGGCGGGAACCGGCAGATCAACCGGGTGCTGCACCTGATGGCCGTCGTCCAACTCCGCAACGCCACCGAGGGCCGGGCCTACTTCGACCGCAAGAAGGCCAGCGGGAAAACGTCCATGGAGGCGATGCGCTGCCTGAAACGGCGCCTGTCCGACATCGTCTACCGCACGATGCTCACCGACTACATCACCATGCAGGCGACGGGCCCGGGAGGACACCGGGGAACGACACTGACATCCAGCGTGGCCGGCTCACATCCCCACACCGGCTCTTCGGATCAGTCACTTCCCGGACCCGTCACCCGCAAGCGTAGGACACCCCAACCCGCCACCACCTGAACACCGAGGTCGCACGCCAGACCGGCCGGGATGCTCACACCCGCCGCCGGTTCCTCGCCGCTGCCCACCCGCGACTGATGCGCGGAGAAGGCCAACTTCGAGATCAACCGGATGGCCCGGCTGCTGCGGGTTTCGAGATCGGGCTACTACCGGTGGGCGGCCCACCGCGAAGGCGAACCCGGTCCGCAGGCGGCCCGCCGCGATTTGGTGGACCGGCAGGTCCGGCAGATCTTCACCGACTCCGACGAGGTTTACGGCGCGCCTCGGGTTGCTGCCGAGTTGCACCACCAAGGGGTGGAGGTGAACGTGAAAACCGTTGCCGCATCAATGCGCCGGCAGGGTTTCGAGGGCATCAGCCCGCGCATGTTCACCCCGGTCACCACCATCGCGGGGGTGCCGACCCACCTGATCCCGACCTGGTGAACCGGGGCTGGGACACCGGCGAGCTGAACAGGGTATGGATTTCCGACATCACTTACCTGCGCACCGGTGAGGGCTGGCTGTATCTGTGTGTGGTCCGGGACGGCTGCTCTCGGCGGGTCTTGTTCTGCCGGAGCGCAGGCGCGGTCAAGATGGAGCCCCCCACCGGAGGAACGATCTTGACCGCGCCGAGCACCGGCACACCATCAACAGCGGAGGAACCGAAAAACGCCACGCCCCGGGCTTGACACAGAAGGGAGCCAATTGAGGGCGGTCAGGCGGTGAGTGCCTCAACCGCGTCGGCCAGTTCATTGATCGGACTTGCGCCATCGAGCTCGAGGGTCGCGCTCCGTCTCAGGAGCGGTTCGACGGTGTTCAGGTAGAACCGGATCTCGTCCTGCTGCGCCTGGGTTCGGCCGTAGGGGTTGTTGCTGCGGGAGGTCACCCGTTCGAGCAGTGTTTCCCAGGGCGCACTGAGCCTCGATCCGCCGATGGTGTTGGGCGGGTCTGATGGCGAATGCTCCTGTGGCAAGCAAGGATGGGACTGCTTAAGGTTCACATCCGCTGCCTGACAGGAGCACTCGTAGTGCGAGTCTGCCACACCCTTCAACCGGTTTTCGACGACCCGAATCTGGTCGCGTTCGGCGGCCTTCCCGCGGTGATGCGGCTCGTCGAGCAAGCCGGGTTGTATGAGCTCGTCGAGCAGCATGTGACCGTGCCCGGGACGGCCGGCGCGAACGCTCCGGTCAAGGTGTCGGCGCTCATCGCTGGGATGGTGGTCGGCGCCGACTCGATCTCCGACCTGGACGTGCTGCGTCATGGGGGCATGGGGCGCGTGTTCGACGGGCTCCGGGCGGCCACCACCCTGGGCACCCACCTACGCGCCTACCGGTTCGGCCACGTCCGCCAACTCGACGCCGTCGCCTCCCGGCTGCTGATCAAGCTGGCCGGGCTGTCGCCGATCCTGGACGGCGCCGACCAGCTCACCTTCGTCGATGTGGACGACACGATCCGGGAAACCCACGGCTACCGCAAGCAGGGCGCCGCCTACGGCTACAGCCGGGTCAAGGGCCTCAACGCCTCTTGGCGACCATTTCGACGCCCACGAGTGCGCCGGTGATCGCCGCGACCCGGCTCCGCAAGGGCAACGTGTCCTCGGCCCGCGGCGCGGCCCGGCTGATCGGCGACACCCTGGCCACGCTCCGCCGGGCCACCACCCCCAGCCTGGTGATCGTCAGGGCTGACAGTGCCTACTTCAACCACGCGACGATCGCCGCTATTACCGTCGGCGGCGCCCGATTCTCGATCACCGCCCGGATGAACCAGGCGGTCACCAGGACCATCGCCACCATCGACGAGACGGCGTGGACGACGATCCGCTACCCCCACGCGCTCTACGACGAGGCCCAACAGGTGTGGATCTCCGACGCCGAGGTCGCCGAGGTGCCGTTCACGGCGTTCACGTCCCGCCGCAAGGCCGACCACGTCACCGCCCGGCTGATCGTCCGTCGGGTGCGGCGACTGAACCCGAACGCGAAGGCCCAGGGTGAGCTGCTGCCCGGCTACCGCTACCACGCCGTCTTCACCAACAGCACCTTCGCGTTGGTGGACGCCGAGGCCTGCCACCGCGACCACGCCATCATCGAGGGAGTCTTCGCCGACCTGAAAGACGGGCCGCTGGCGCACGCCCCGTCGGGGAAGTTCATGGCGAACAGTGCCTGGCTCGCCCTCGCCGCGATGGCGTTCAACCTGACCCGCGCCGCCGCCAGGATCGCCAGCAAGACCCTGGGCCGGGCCAGGACCTCGACGGTGCGCCGCACCCTCATCCAGGTCGCCGCCCGGATCGCGAACCAAGCCCGCACCTGGCTGCTGCACCTACCGCGGGACTGGCCGTGGGAACCCCAACTCGCCACCCTCTACAACGCCGCGTTCGGGCCACCACCAGCAGCCGCCACCTGACAACCAGCCCCCGCAGGCACAAGCAAGGAACCCAGTGGAAAAGCCGGGCACACCGGCAGTCACCCCACGCCCACCCGCGGAATCGCACTCCGACCCATCACCGAAATCCGGAAACGGTCACCCACGAATGAACGTCGGCGGATCGAGGCTGAGCAGGACGACGTGGTCGAACCGGTCGTAGAAGTCGATCTGGTTCTCGACCGTCCCGGAGACGATGACGTGGGAGTGGCGTTCCAACAGCGTCGCCATGCGGACCGGGTCCCATACCCCGCTGCGGAGTATCCAGTCGTCGTAGTCGGTGTCGACCGTGAGGTGGCCACGCCGGTGCAGCTCGGCGAGGAGCGTGCTCTTCCCGGTTCCCGACATGCCGGTGATCAGGACGCGAGCCATCCGGACAGGCTACCCACCGTTGAGCTACCGGCGGCAGAACCTAGCGTTCAGCACACGGACGACTGGGTGCGTAGGGTGGTGGCCGTGGGCGTGTTAGAGCGCGAGTGCATCGCACTTTCCTACCGCGACCCACCGCGGCTCCCGCTTGAATAGACTCGGCGCACAGAGTGAATGGAGGTGCGGATGGCCTACGACCCGGCAGAGCATGGTCGCCGTTCCAATGCGTGGCGATACGGTGAGGGCACCATGTGGGGCCAGGACGAAGTCTGGGTCACCGGAGCTGGTGACGTCATGCCAGTCGAGGAAATCAAGCCGGACCACCTGGACCGCATCATCCACCGCATCGAGCAGGGCAACAACGCTGACATCATCGAAGACACGCCGCTGATGCGCCGCCTTCGCCAGCTGGATACCGACGACGACTAGTCCAGAGCTGGCATTGGCCTCGTGGATGCGCCATTCTGGGCGCAATCCACCATCCACGAATGCGGCACAGAGACTGTTGTCGACCGACTCCCCGTGGTGGTGTGTTATCGACGTGCGGCACCCGCATACGCCTTAGACCAACATGATGGGGAGATTCAACGGAAGCGTGTCTCGTCGGTGAGGAGGTTTGTCGTGCCGCTTCGAGGTGTCATTGACGGGGCCGAGATCATATCTTGTCTGCTCGGCGACCAGGACTGGCTCGACTTGAAGTTGCGGACGCGGAAACGCACCAAGATCCCCACGCTGCCTTGCGGCCACCCGGCTGTCTGCAAAACGAGCTCGCTAGGAACCAAGTTCTTTGCCCACGTCCGAGGCACGGCCCACGCCAACTGCCCAACCCCCGAGAGCCCGCGGCACATCCTGTTGAAGGGCCTGGTTGTGCAGGCAGCGGTTGCCCTCGGATGGAGCGCCACCCCGGAAGCAATCGGGGACGGCTGGCGTGCCGACGTGCTCCTCGAGCACGAGAATCGGAGGCTCGCTGTCGAAATCCAGTGGACTGAACAGACACCCGAGATCTTCAAGTCCAGACAGAAACGATACGAAGCCGATGGGATTGAATGCATCTGGCTGTATCGAGTCCCGCGGGGCCAGCCTTTGCCGGCTCTTCATACCTGCGGTGGGGGGACGGTGAGTCCGCCGCCGATGAGGAGCATGCGTAGTCGGTAGTTCTCCCTGTTGCGGAAGCCTCGGGCGATGCGGCGGTGGAGCTCGATGAGCCCGTTGATTGCCTCGGTGCCGCCGTTGCTGGCGCGGTCGGTGTCGAAGTAGGCCAGGAAGGCGTCCTTCCACTGTCTCAGGGTTCGGCCGAGGCGGGCGATCTCGGGGATGGGGCAGGACGGGAAGCCGTCGACGACCTGCTCGGCGAGTTGGCGGCCCTTGCTCGGGTCGGGGTGGGCGTAGGCGGCCCGAACCCGTTGGGCGCACTGCCAGGCGACGTGGACCGCGTCGTGGCGTTCATCGGCGGCGATCGCCGCGTCGAGGCGGGCCTGTTGCTTGTCGGTGAGCCGCTCGGCCGCGCAGCGGAGCACGTTGCGGATGCCGTAGAGCGGGTCACCGGAGCGGCCACGGTGCCCAAGAGTTTCCTGCTGGACGCGGCGGCGGACCTCATCGACGGCGTGCCCGGCCAACGCCACGACGTGGAAGGCATCCAACACGGCGGTGGCGTCGGCCAGCTTGTCGTCGATCGCGTTCTTGTAGCCACGGAACGGATCCAGGGTGGCCACCTCCACGTGGGCCTTGAACGCCTTGCCGCGTTGGTCGAGCCACGTCTTGTACACCGTCCCAGACCGGCCCGGAACC
>CAVSPO010000009.1:0-20059 GCA_963730005.1 uncultured Actinomycetota bacterium | reverse complement strand
TACGAGAAGCTGGCAGGCGAGTTCCGCGTGGGAGTTCTGCATGGCGGGATTTCGCGCGAGGAACGGGACGTCACCATGCGCCACTTCCGCGAGCACCGCTACGACATCGTCCTCGCCACGCGTGTCGCTAGCGAAGGCCTCGACTTCGAGTTCTGCAGCATCCTGGTGAACTACGACCTGCCCTGGAATCCGATGGAGGTGGAGCAGCGGATCGGACGTATTGATCGCATCGGCCAGACCGAAGCGAAGATACAGATTTGGAACTTCGCGACCGAGGGAACGATTGAGACAAGGATCGTTGACCGCTTGCTCCAACGCATCGGTGTTTTTGAAGAATCCATTGGCGAGTTGGAACCCATCATGGGTGACCAGTTCAAGGAAGCCATAGAAGCGTCGCTGAGCTTCAGCCTCACCAGCCAGGAGGAGGAGCGAGAGTTGCAGCGGGCAGAGGCTGCGATCGCTCAGATTCGCCTGGACCGCACGCGTCTCAACGAAGAGTCGCCACGTCTTCAGGCCGAAGAGCGGTTCGGCATCCAGGACGTTGAAGAGCGGATCGCTCGTGGCCGCTACCTCAGCAACCACGAGTTGCGCCGGCTCCTGACCGCATGGGCCACCCGGAATGGTGGATGGGTCGAGACGGCCGAACAAGGCGCGGCGATCGACCTGAAGGTATCCCTATCCATGCTTCGTGCTCTGGCCACGTGGAAGCTCGAGACTAGGCAGAGCAGCCCACTCGTCGGCCTGGTCCAACGTCAATCTGCACTTGGACCGGTCCGGCTGTACCTGGACGCAGACAGAGCTCGGCAGGACGGCGGGGTACTCCTCAACACCAATCACCCACTCGTTCAAACCGCGTTGAGGGACGATGCTACGCGGGACGGGCACTTTGCCCGCTTGCGAGTGGCCAGCGACCGTGTCGCCCGCGGCGTCTATCTCGTGTTGTTTGGACGCGCCACATGGGACGGATTACGCCCCACCCGGGAAATCTGGACTGTCGCCCACGATCTCGCGGCAAACGACCTAGCTGGGGCGGATGTGGGCGCCGAAGTGCTGGCGGCGATGACCAAGGGTGGCACCAGCGAATCCGTACTCACCATCCCGTCCCCGCATCAGGAACTGCACCAACTTGCGAACGCTCTTGAAGAGCGGCGCCGCTCCGAGGAAGCCCGCCAACAGCGAATGAACGCCTCGCTGATCGAAGAGCGACGTCTCCGGGCGGACGAGTCCTTGCGGCGTCGCCTGACCGACCTCAAGGGTCGCGCCGATAAGTCGCCTCAAATGCGTCCCGCCTTCGAGGGTCAGATGCGACGGGCGCGGCAACGCCACGACGACGAGATCGCGCGAATCGAGGCGGCCTCCTCGTGCGGCATGAGCTTAGAACCGCTCGCTGTGTGTCTGGTGGAGGTGACATGACAGACCCGCATCTCGCTTTCGAACGGCAGAGGAACGCGGAGTACCTCCGCGCGGAAGACGCATTGAGCGGGCAAAGCATCAAAGGCGTCGACTCGCGCAAGCTTGCACGCGACTGGGGTCCTCTGCTCGGACGAGTCTCTTTCGCCAGCGACGGAGAGGATCAGGAATACTACATAGGCCCCCGGCCGGCCATACTGCCTGACGGGACTCGCGTGTTGTCATGGGTCGCACCCGCAGCCGAGATGCTCTTCAGCAGGGCCGCTACCTGGGAAGGACAGCGGATCCGAGTCAAGCGGCGGTTCAAGACGGACGTGACGGCCATTCGGGACTACGCAGACCAGTGGCTCGTTCCACAGGACGGAGACCCCTTCCCCACCACGCGACGTCCGATCGCCAAGCCACCCAAGTTCGCACGGGCTCATCGCGACCCCAGTGCCTCCGAAGCCGAGAGTCGACGGCGCCAGACGGAGGACGAGATCGCTGCCCATGCATCTGAGGATGAACTTCGGGCACTTCTCGCCGCTCAGAAGCGCGCACTGGTGATCCAGGGAGACAAACGTCACCTGTCTAGGCAGGACAAGCTTCGATACGTTGAGCCTGGCAGCCCGGAAGCCGCAGAGCGAGAGTCGCGAGCCGAGCGAACGGCCTTCGCTATACAGGTCAAACAGGAAAGTGACTTCGTCAAGGAGGCAATGACCGAGCCGCGACAAAGTGAATTGCCCTCAGTACTTGCCACGCTGTCGCCCGAACAGTACGAGGCAGTCACTGCTGATCCCACCAGCCCCATCCTGTTCACCGGGCCTCCCGGGACGGGGAAAACGATCATCGCAACACATCGTCTGGCCTGGATCGCGCATCCAGAAAGACATGGTCGCGCCGACTGGGCTCTACTCGTCGGACCCACCGACGCCTGGGCGGAGAGCGTCAGGCCTGCAGTGGACGAGCTACTCTCGAATGAGCCAACCGCAGTCAAGGTTCTCTCGTTGCCCGGGCTCATGCGCCTATTCCTGGAAACCGATGAACTAGGTAGGCATCGTGTTGAGGAGCATGAAGACACCTCGCAGGAGTTGGCCGATGGTCTTGCAGCGTTTACAGTCGGCGACTTCCGCAGCACATTGGGTGAGGCGTACACGATTTTCCGTGAGGTCGGCTTCGGGTCTGAGTCTGCGTCGCTCCGTGCCTGGAGATCGAGGCTGCCCATCACGCTGGATCTTGCCTTGGAAACGATCGAACTTCGGCCTCTACTCACCTATCTGAAGATTCGGGGCGACCGGTTCGAGAAGTTCACCCACGTGATAGTCGACGAGGCCCAAGACTTGCGCCCCATGGAATGGGCCATCCTCCGACTGCTCAACGGTGGTTCCTGGACCCTCCTCGGCGATCTGAACCAGCGACGGACGATGTACTCCGATAGCTCCTGGAGACAAATCGCTGAACGTATCAAATGCCAACTTCCAGTTGTCGAATTGAAGCAGGGGTATCGGTCCACCCAGGCAATCACGAACTACGCCGCTCACCTGCTGGAGAAGCGCGTAGATGGGCGGTCCACTTCGGTGTTGGGCGAGGGCGAACCCCCCAAGGTCATCGACGCCCGGGCTCAAGGCCGAACAGCGGAACAGGTGGCGCTCACCGAGGTGACGCGTCTCAGACTCAACCTGCCCGTCAAAGCAACAATTGCCGTCATCACCACCGATGTGCGTGAACTGCAGCGTGCCGCAACGCAAGCCGGATGGGAACGCGTGGGGATTCGGGCGGGTGTCGACAGGTACGAGAAATCAACGGATGACGGAGTGGCAACGGTGCACTTGCTCACGCCGGATCGGGCGAGGGGACTGGAGTTCGACGCGGTGGTGGTAGTGGAACCGGCACTTTTCATCCCCACTGGAGCTGGAATCAAGATGACGGGCCAGTACAGGACGTTGTACACGTCGCTCACGCGCGCGAACCACTTCCTGTCGGTCGTGCACGACCGGCCCCTCCCGGCTCGACTGCGCAAAGCCTAAGTACCGCCTACCCGTCAGCTTCCTGATACTCGCCACGTGCGAACGGGGCCTCGAATATGGCAGCCGAATGGCCACCTGCGTCTCCCGGCAAGATGCCTGTCACGCCAGATGAGGCATGCATGCCAAACAGTCATCCGCTTGTGTCAACGCCGGGGCCACGGAGTCATTATTCCGGCGGCGTCGACATAAGACATCGCGCTCCATGACCGCGGTGTCTCCACCAGCACCTCATCCTTGGCTCAAGCGCTCGATAGGTCCTTGATGCCGCGGAGGATCTTGCCGCCATCGAGATTGGGCCATGGCAGGAGGTTGAGGCACGCGACTCCGACACTGGTCGCTCCGGCGAGCCAGACAGGCAACCAAGAAAGGCCGCGCCAGAGGTCGTCCCATGGCTCGAGGGTGATCGTTGCAGCCATCGTTGCTCCGGCCACTGCCTGGATGAGTGGCCCTGCTGCGCTGCGGGTGATGCGGGGCCAGCCGGAGGGCTGGTTGGGTTCGATCGTCACCGACATTCCGAGCCATGTGACGGTGGCAGCTGTCCTACTGCACGGTCCTCGGGCTGCCGGTCGGGCACCTCGTGTACGCCAAGGGCAACGAGGCCGCCCGCGAGCACATGGTGGTGAACGCGGGGGTCAGGATCATCGCCCACACCCTGGATCTGGAGGCCGAAGCTGAGGCGCTGCTGGAGTCGGTGCGGGTGCTCACCGACGAGATGATGCTCGCCGTCACCTCGATCGCCCAAGGGGAAGTACTTCGGTTCAATCGGTTCGACGCGTAACAAAGGAACCTGGAGGAACGACGAGAATGATCACCCTGAACACCGCCGTGGCCCGCGAGGTCAGTGCGGAGCTCGAGCGTCAGGAGATGAAGCCGAAGGTGCTCACGTTCTGGCTGAACGTCGGCGACAGGAAGGCGTCTGCACTGTGCAAGGGCGAGGGCCAGTGGACGATGGCCGAACTCGAAGCGGTCGCAGAGGGGATGGGTGTCGACCTCCCGGAGATGCTGACGCGGGTCGCCGCTCGCGTGAAGAGGAACCAGCCCGCTTGAGTCACATGACGGGCGACCTAAGGTCGGATCGGTCGATCACGGGGCACGAGCAGAATCCTGAGCTCGACTGTCTGTAGCGTCTTGACCGTGGGTACGAGCTTGAAGGTGGGACCGGCCGGCGGCGAGTGGCTCCAGATCGACGTGCCGGAGCTCGGCGGCGGGCTGGTGCTCATGCGGCGTCTCGATGGCCGATTCGACGATCTCGCCAGCCGGCAAGTCGATTACGACTTCAACACCGCCGGGGAATACGAGGGCACCGAGCTCACGAGCATGGTGGACGCGGTGACCGAACTCACCGCGAACGCTGGCGGTCAACACGACCCTGTGGTGCTGAAGGCGAGTTGGGGGCAGTCCGTGATCGTCGTCGGCGACGAGGCCGCCGAGTTGCTTCCCCAATTGCGGTGGGCCGTCGCGTTGGCCACCCGGAACTGACCTGACAGGCCCCAGCGGGCCCTTCTCGTAGGTTGTGAGCAGGAGCGCCGGTCTCGCGTCGTGTTGTGACAGGAACCTCAGAGAGGACTGTCATGGCTGTGTGGTGTCCCCCTTCTCGGGATGTGCCGCTGGTGGTCGAGGAGTTGCTTGTCGAAGCGCAGATGCTTCACCGCAACGGCGCGCCGCCTGGTGAGGTGGATGCCGCGCTGACGTTGGCCAAGGCCTTGCTGGCTGGCGAGGCTTACATGGAGGACCAGCCGCTGTTGTTCGAGCAGGCCTGACATGTCGCGACGCGAGTTCTCGCAGGCCGAGAAAGATCAGTTCGCCGCGGAACGGCGCGAGCAGCTCGAGATGTGGCAGTCGCAGGTCGCCGGCAAGGTCACCGATCTGGTCAATGGCGACGAGTGGCAGCGGTGGCTCGACGTGGCAGCCCGGTTCCACAGGTACAGCTTCAACAACTCGGTGTTGATCTTGCTGCAGCGGCCGGACGCCACCGCGGTCGCCGGGTACCAGGCGTGGAAGACCTCGTTCGGTCGCCAGGTGAACAAGGGGGAGACGGGCATCAGGATCCTGGCGCCGGTCACCACACGCGTCTCCCGTCTGGAGTCGGAGGGGTCGCCGCTCCTGGATGAGTCGGGCAAGCCGGTAGCTGGTCGGCAGCTGGTTGGCGTGAAAGTGGTGTCGGTCTTTGACGTTCTGCAAACCACTGGCCCCGATTTGGCGGTGATGCCGCGTCCGGAGTTGCTGACGGGCCAGGCCCCGGACGGGCTGTGGGACAGCCTGCAGTCGTTCGTCGAGGCGCAGGGATTCCGGGTGGAGCGCGGCGATTGTGGGACCGCCAACGGGTTCACCGACTTCACCGCTTCGGTGGTCCGTGTCCGCGCCGATGTTGATGACGCCCAGGCGGTGAAGACGCTGGCTCACGAGGCGGGCCACGTGCTGCTGCACGCCCCCCAAGGCCTCCAGGGTGAGCCCGTCTGTCGGGGTCGCTCGGAGGTGGAGGCCGAGTCTGTCGCCTACCTGGTCACGGCGGCGCACGGTCTGAACTCGGGCCAGTACACGTTCTGCTACGTCGCGGGCTGGGCGGAGTCCGCCCAGGCGACGGCCCGGGAGGGCACAACGTTGGCGGACGTCATCTCGGCCACCGGTTCACGGGTCATCAGCAGCGCCGACACGATCCTCGCTGCCACCCAGCCGCCGGCCGTCGCCGTCCAGGTGGTCGACGCCATGGCGACCTCGTTGGACCGCACCGTGGCGGTGGACCGGTCGTTCACCATCGGTCAGCTCAGCACTCGCCCGCTGGCGCCAGCCAAACCGACCGTCACCGCTACCCGCCCACTCGCGGTGGCGCCCGCCCGGTGAACTCCCTGCTCAGCTTCCGGTTCCTCACCCAACAGAAAGGTGCACACGCATGACCGAATCCATTTCCTTCGTCGAACTCGAACTCCACGACGCATTGAAGCCGCCACCTCGGAGCCTGTCCGCCTTGATCGTCGAGGTCAGCGTCCCTGTCGAGGTCAACTTCGAGGAGGACCAGTGAGCACCGAACGACCGAACGGCCATGCCACCATCCGCGATAAGGGCGAGTTCGCGGCGGCGCTGCCGCACCTGCTGGGCTTTCGTCCCGACGAGCTGACCGTCGTGGTCGTCGGGTTGCAGGGCAGCAGGGTGGGTCCGATCGCGGTGCTGCACCCACCGTCTCCCAGGGCGTTCGCACCCGACGCGGTGGACGGGCTGGCCCGCGACATCGGGCCGGCGTTCGAGAGCCATGGCGTCACGACGTCGATCGTGGTCGGCTACGGCCCGGACGGGCCCGACCGCGTTCACCGGGTCGCAGGTGCTCTCGGCCACCAAATCGCTGCCGACCACAGTGTGGCGCGGTGGTGTGTGGACCGCGGCCTGGTCCGCACCTGGGATGACGCCCGGGGTTGGGGATTGGGCGAAGCGATCGGGGGCGGCGAGGAGTGGGTGGTGCGCGGCTCATCGCCGGCCGACTCGTACGACAGGCTGCGTGCAGCCTTCCAGCAACAGCCGGATCGGACGTGGCCCGAACTGTCCGCAACCCAGGCACGTGAGCTGGACGCGCTGCCGGTGGCCGACCAGGTGGCGTTGGCCCGCACGCTGGTGTCCCGGATGGCCGAGCCCGGCTCGCAGGGGCAGCAGGAGTTCGGCTGGTTGGGGGCACTGGCCAGCCACGACCGGATGGCGCGCGACGCCGTCCTGGGGGCTGCCGTTGCCACCGAGGGCGGGCTCGGCGTCCTGCAGGCGGCCCTTCCGGGTGCACCGGAGGCCTACCGTGACGGTCTCACGGCGGTGACAGCCGCCACCCTGTATGCGTCGGGTCGTTCCTCGCAACTGACTCAGGAGCTTGTTGAACGTATCGACCCGGCCGGGCCGAACGCCGGGCTGGCCGCGTTGATACGCGGCTCGGTGATGAGCAGGCTCGACCCTGCCGTCATGCGTGAGGCGATCGTCGAAGCCGGACGCGACACCGACGCCCTGCTTCGTCGCTCTGAGAGGCCCGACGGTCCACGCCCTGCTGGCACCCCCGGCGGGTTCCGGGAGGCTCCGGCGTCTCGTGGCCGGACGGCCGAGCGGCGCATCCCCCACAAGCCGGGCGGTGTCTCCCGTCCAGACAGGGGCATCGGACGATGAACGTGCAACGACCCGGGCTGCGCCACGCCCCGACGCCGCGGACGCTGATCCCGCACGGACGCACGGTCCCGTGTGTGGCGGGCCGTCCCATGCTGTTTCGGCGGGGTTCGTCCCGTCGCCATCACACGCGACGTCGACGTGCGGTCAGCGCACCACCGACAGGTGAGGGACCGGGGGAGCCAGGCGATGCACCCGGCCGACCAGGAACTCGTCATCGGGGAACCGCCGCAGGAACCGAAGCAAGGCGGGTCCGTGTCCTGCGGCGGACGCGAAGTCGTCCCCGGCCAGCAGCAGCGCCCGCCACACCCGGTTGCGGGCGACCGGCACCAGGTAGCTCAGCACACCCACCACCGCCGACACGACCGACAGCGCGACCGGCAGCCCACTGTCGGTCATCTGCCACGCCGCGATCCCGACCGTCAGGAACCGGATGCGCCACGCGAACGCGACCAGCGGAACCCGGCCCAGCGTGGCGGCCACCACGGCCGCGACCACCCGCAGCGGCAGAACCGGCAACGTCAGCACCGCGACCGGGGCGTCGAACCGCGGGACGGCGGTCCGCAGGGCCCCGACACCGGCCACCAGCAACGTGGTCGTCTCGTCCCGGCTGAGCTGGCCTCGACGGCGGGAGGTGATCATGTCCCGGGTGACCAGCAGCGTCCGCCTGCCGAACCCGTGGGCCGGCCACCCGGGCCGGTCCACGACCATGACGTCGATCGCTGGCGGCCCCATCTGCTGGCCGCACAGCACGGTGATCGGGTGAGCCAGGCTGGCCAACTCGACCGCGGTGGGTGGACGCGCCCCCAGGACCAGGCGCGCGACTCGCACGTTCCCCTCGGGCAGTCAGCGACCATATCGCCCACACCGGACCCGCGGCCGAGGACCACCGCAGCGGCCCACGGCGGCAGCAACCCGATGACCACCAGCATCATCGCCGCGCTGCCCACCAGGGCAGGAACTTCGGCGATCACCTTCCACACGACGCGCCGCATCACGGCCTCCGATCCCTTGAATGCGCCTCTCACCAGCCACTATCCGCTGACCCGCCGACACCCGGCACCCCAAAGCGGCGGTCTGTGGATAACTCCGTCGACGACGCACAGCCGCAGACCGACACCCCACCCCAGGAGCCTCATGACCACCCGGAACCTGACCGCGGGCGAGCGCAGCCTGCTGCGCGCCACCCAGCTGATCCATGCCGCGTCGCGGCACGCACGCGGCGCCAGCAGCCGCGTCCCCTACCTGCCCGGGCTGCTGCTGGAGGAAGCCGTTCGCCACCTGTTGTGGCAGGCGATGACGCTGCTACCCGAGGGGCTGCCCCTGGACGGAGCCCAACCCCGCCTGCCCGGCTGCCTCCAGGCGCTCGAAGAAGCCGAGGCTGAACTCAGGCGGCGTCCGGTCGGGGAGTACCCGGACGGGGTGTCGCTGCTCGTGGTCGACCTGTGCGACGTCATCGCCCGCACCCGGGCCGGAGCCTGGCTGTGACCACCCCCGCCCTCAGCCTGCTCACCAGCGCCGACGACTGGGCCCGCGACATCCTGCTCGACGCCCACAACCCCGACGGGGCCGCGAACCTGTTCACCGGCTGGGTCGGTGTCATGCACGCAGCCGACGCTGCGTGGCGGGCGCTGCCCTCCACGATGGCATGGCTGGCCACCGGGCAGCCCGTCGGCGCACCCTTCGAGCACGCCAGCATCACCGCAACCCAAATCGGTCAGGACACACCCCGACGGGCGGACGCCGGCCCTGATCCCCGCATGCAACGGGTCACCGCCCTGCTCGACGAGATGGCCACCAGCATCCGCGTCGAACTGGACGCCCGAACCAGCCCCAGCGAGGCTGACGCGTCGAAGGCGCTCCAGCTACGAGCTGGCATCCTGCACGTCGGCTATCTGCTCACCCACGCCACGGCCACCAGCACCGCCCGGCAAGCCCAGCGAATCACCCCCGACCAGCCCGAACAGGGACGCGCCCTGTGGGCGACATACCTGCGCATCCATGGCGTCGAACAGATCCTGGACGCGCACCTGCACCGCCGGCCGGGAACCCCAGGACCGGCCAACGATGCCCTGGCCACCCTCGACCGGGCACTCAACAGATGGTTGCTCGTCGCCTACACCACCCGAAGCGCCCCACCCGACCCGATGGTCCAGACCATCCTCGCCGACAGCGCCCGCAACCTGGTTGGCAACTGCGCCCGGCTCGCCATCCTCGCCACCCGACAAGGCCGACTGGACGCCGCAGACGTCAGCGGACGCCTGCTGCCGGCACTCGAGAAGTCCGCCCAGGGCTGGGAAGACTCCCGCGGCGTCTGGGCGAGCATGCTCACCCCCACCTCACGCCAACTCCCGGAACTCGTCGCTGCTGCCAGGGAACTCCAGCAGGCTCTCCTGCAGCCCGACCTGGCGCAGCATCCGGCCGCTCGGACGTCGGTCAGCGTCGCCCTGACGGTCGCCGCCGAGATCGCCGTGCTCAACCAGCACGCGCTCGCCGACCCCGGGTTCACATTGCCGGCCAGCACCGTCGCCACGATGACACGGGAGGCGCTGGAACGCTGGCCGAACGCCCCCGACAAGTACCCAACCCTGGTGGCGGTGGGCACGTTGGAGGGACGCGCACCCACCCCGCTGCCCAAGGTGCTGCGCGCCGACCTCAACGCGAGAGGGTCCGACACCCTGGACAAGGCCTTGGCCGCCAGGTCCGCCGGCTACGTCCTCATCCGGACGCGCGATTCCCCGGGCAGCGTTGCCCTGCACAACGGCCAGACCGGCCCGGCCAGGAAGGCCTGCGAGTTGCCGACGATCAGCAGCCGGCCGGGACTGTCGCGGGCGATCGGGCTGTGAACCGGGGCTGTCGCCGCACGCGAGACGGCAACGGCCAGGACTTCTGATGCTCGAGCGCTCGCTGGTGAGCAGGAACGCCCTCCGGCTGGCTTGTAGTAGTGAGGCACCCACGGACCAACCGGGCCCAGGGCGACAGACCCCCGCAGTGAGCCAGCCTCAGCGCTCACACCCGAAAGCCGACCAGGAGATGAGACATGACGACTCAGACGATCACCCGGACCAAGAAGCCCACGACCCACTCGGACGCTGACCGCAAACCGCGCTGGCTCTCCTACCCCGAAGCGGCCGAGATGTGCACCCTGTCGGTCCGCTCGCTCAAGCGGCTGACCGCAGCCGGCAAACTGCCCTGCTACGTGATCGGAGGCAAGGTGCTTCGGCTCAAGTCCAGCGACGTCGAAGCGCTCATCGTCCCGGCCGATGAGTGCCGAGGCTGGTGAACAGCCTCACTGAGCGACCTCTCGGGAGCAGGAATCACGCCCGAGGTGTCGCCAGACCTGCTTGCATCGACGAACAGCGCCGGGTCTTGGTTGCCTGGCACGCGACAGCTACGCGCGCCCCACATGCGGCAGAAGCGCGCGTTAGGGAAGTAGTGCGCCTCCCAGACCCGCGATGCGCCATTAGCCCTTCATTGCCTGCACCTCTGGATCGACTGCGACACGCGAAGATGTGGATGTGACCGACAAGACACCCGCATACCTCCGCCGGACCATCGAATCGCTCGAACGGTTTCAGGAGTCGTTCGAGGCCTTCATGGAACTCCACGAGGAGGGAAGCATGAGTGGACCAGGGCTCGGCTACCTTCCCACGTGTTGGCCCAAAGAGGGGGCAGACGCGAACGAAGCCGCTAAGAGAACGGATGCGGTCGCACGGCGCGCCGGGGAGTGCTCATCGGTGGCCGAGCTGACGGGGGCGCACATGGTGGTGCAGGGAGTCGGCGTCGTGGACCCGTTCTCCAACTGGGACACGATGCTGCGACCGAAGGCGTTCCTCTACCCGAGTGAACTCAGAAGGATCATCGCCCGATCCTTGGGAGTGTTGTCCACGATGATGGCGGAGGCCGAGGAGGCGGAGAAGTCCGTGGCGCTTCCGGTTCTGGGGCCAGCCTCGTTGCACCCCACCGTATGGAACGCTGCCGCTCCATTCTGGACCATGCACCAGCTGCGAGCAGCTGTTCAGGCGGCAGCTGACGCCGTCGTAAGCGCCGCCAAGGGGCTGGGTGTGCGAAATGACATCGCTGACACCTCCATCTGGCAGCAGCTGTTCTCTGTAAACGAGCCGGCCCCTGGTCGCCCTCGCCTTCGTTGGCCAGGGGACCCAGAAGATCGCGACGTGAAGACGATGCAGGACGGCCTACGTCAGTTCGCGCCAGGGGTGCAGATGACGGTTCGCAACCCGGCAACCCACAGGCAAGGTGTGCTCACCGAGCAGGAAGCGTTTGAACTCCTCGCAACGCTCTCGCTGCTCTCCCGTTTCATGGAGAGATGCGAGGTGCGCTCAGCCGAGTCAGGCGAACCGAAGACCGACATCGGGCCCCAAACCAACCCAGCAAGGAGCCCATTGCCAACGTGACCGCGGCATTTAGGGCGTGCGCTCGGGTCGCACCCAGCCGACAGGCTACCCTCGCGCACGTGCGGCAGTTGAGGATGTTCCTGCTGTCCGTTGGGGTCAGCCGGAAGGTAGGGGGGCGGCTCGCGTGCCACCGAGCTCGGTGGCGCTGTCGTGCGTGCGCAGTCTGCCGTGGCGTCACTCACCCCATTTGGATCGGAAGTGCTGTGCTGCAGCGCCTCACTGACTCGTCGATGTTGAGGAACCAGCCTCGCTCATGCGCACGAAGGGCACTTCTCGTCGGTCATATCTCGGGGTGCCAGTCCTCCGGGGTGAAGAGGTCTTCGATGGGGCAGTCGAAGACCCGGGCGAGACGGAAAGCCAGCGGTAGGGCGGGGTCGAACCGGCCCTTCTCGAGGGAAATGACCGTCTGACGCGAGACGCCGAGGATGTCGGCGAGCCGCGCCTGCGACCAGCCCTGCCCGGTGCGGCGCTCGGCGAGAGTGTTCCGCACGGGTCAGGCTGTCCGTCGCAGGACCAGGTACCGCACGCCCAGATCCACGCTGAGCAGCACCCACAGGGCCATGAGAACGACGTCGGCGGCCACCTCGACCTCGGTGATCGCGATCGCCCCGGCGCTCAACCCGATCATCGCGAACCCGTCGATCAGCGCCCCCACCGAGGCCCGCTCCAGCCACCGGGACTCCACCGACTCCTCGGGCCGTTCCACGGCCCCGGTGATGCTGGACCGGGCCACCAGGATCGCCCAGCCGAGGGCGACCGCCACCGGCAGGGTCATCACTCCGGTCACCACCGCGAGCAGGCCGGGTGTCTCCGACGGGCTGAACGCGTACGTCAGGCCGCCCACCGACTCCCGCCGTGAGCACTCCGATGGCGACTGCGGGCGCCCACAGGGCCGGCCCTCGGCGTCCTGCCTTGGTCGCTCCCCACGTGCTGCGGGTGGTGCTGCTCTTCACGATGTCTCCTCCACGCTCGGGACGGGGCCCTCCGGCACCCGCCACCCACGCTATGTCAAACACCCTTTACTGTCAAGGACGCTTGACCGGCACTCGGCGATGCGCATAGTGCGGCAAGAGCGGGCGTGCGCGAAGGTCCAGCCGGAAGGCTACCCTCGCGCACAGTGCGGCATGAGTGAAGGGTACAGAGGGCTCAATCCTGCAAGTTGGGAAGCTCAAATCTGCAAGTTGAGTGCCTCAGTTCTGCAATGACCGTGACAGACTGCCGCCATGGACGGCAACGACCCCTACCCGCGGTTCCTGGAGACAGCCATCCGCGACGCCCTCGCCGACACACCGGTGGTGGTGATCCAGGGCGCCCGACAGGTGGGCAAGAGCACCCTGGCCCAGTTCGCGGCAGCAGGCGCCGCCGACGCCCACCAAGTCACACTCGATGACCCGGCCGCCTTGGCGGTCGCAGAGTCCGATCCCGCGTTCTTCGTCGAACAGGCCGGCCGCGGACTACTCGTGATCGACGAAGCCCAACGCGCCCCCGGGCTGATCCTGCCGTTGAAGGCGTCGGTAGATCGTGACCGTCGCCCGGGCCGGTTCCTGCTGACGGGGTCCGCAGACCTACTCCAGGTCAAAGGGGTCGGCGACTCCCTCGCCGGGCGCGCCGAGACCGTCGAACTCAAACCCCTGAGCCAAGGAGAACTCACACGCCGCAGCGACAGCGAGGACTTCGTGTCCTGGCTGCTGGTCCGTGCCCACACCGGAACCGGCCGCTTCGAGGCGCTGGACCCGGCGGTCGTGGTGACCGGTGGCTATCCCGAAGTCGTGCGCCGCACCCCCCAACGAGCAGGCCGATGGTTCGACTCCTACGTCGAACGACTCGCCGACCACGACGCCCGCGACCTGCACCGCGGCGGCTACCCCGACCACCTGCGTCACCTCTTGACGCTCCTCGCTGCCGGCGGCATCCAGGAGCTGGTGAAAGCCAAGACGGCCCGCACCCTGGGTGTCGCCGAGAACACCATCGACACCTACCTGCGCCTGGCCACCACCATGCGACTGGTCACCTCGCTGCCCTCGTGGGGTCGCAGCCAACGAGGACGGATCGCCCGTCGACCCAAGATCTGCCTCCACGACACCGGGCTCAGCGCGGCCCTCGCCACCTTCACCACCGCGCACGCCCTGACCATCGGGGGCCGCGAATACTACGGGGCACTGGTGGAACAGTTCGTGGCCCTCGAACTGGTCAAGCAACAAGCCTGGAGCCGCACCCCGTACTCCCTGTACCACTTCCGCGACCTCGACGGCCTCGAGGTCGACCTCATCATCGAACTCGCCGACGGACGCCTCCTCGCCGTCGAAGTCAAGAGCAGCACCTCCCTCACGGAGAAGGCCTGGACCAACCTCATCCGCTTCAAAGACCGATTCCCCGACCGCGACATCACCGGAGCCTGCCTCCACGCCGGAACCCAGACCGCCGTCATCGACGGCTGGCTCCACATCCTCCCCATAACCGCCCTTTGGCAGCACTGATCTGGTGGGCCCGGAGGGCGGCATTGAGGGCGGTCGTGCTCGGGTGACCACCAAGCCGACAGGCTACCCTCGCACACCGCGGCAGATGAGGTCGCGGACGGCCACCCGCAGGGTATCGTCCGCGGCGCGGCATAGAGAGTGAGTGGGTGCATGCAGCACGGACGCCAGTCACCCTGCCGAGGCAGCTGCATTCCCGCACGCTCTCTTCTCGCGGCGTGAGTCAACCACACAATTCCGACGAGTTCGATCCGGTCGCTGAGGCGACTAGCTAGCATCGAGATCGCCGACGTGCTTGACGAACTGGACACCTATAGCGGCAACGGTGCTGCGGAGGAGAAGGAAGAACAATGAAGAGACTGTTCACGAGCGTTGCGATCGTTCTGGTCACCCTGGTGGCCGGAGGCGCCCTCATGTTCGGGCTGCAGAACGTCTTCCCGAACCTCTCGCCTTACCAGACAACGTCGGCGAGCAGCAACACCCAAATCATCAACGCGATCGAGCGCAAGGAACAGGTGGTCCTCCTGAGTCTCGGCATCCAAGGGATCTCCGAACGCACCGCTGGCAGCAAGTTCTTCGGAATCGACATCCCCGGCAGCAACAGGGCCTCGTTCCTGCAGTACAACTTCAACGCCAAGCTGGGCCTGGAGGGCAAGGACGTGAAGATCGAGCGGACGGGCGACAACCAGTACCGCCTGTCGCTGCCCGCGTTCACGTTCATCGGCCACGATAACGTGAGCTTCAAGCTGGCAGCCGAGAGCAACGGGGTCCTGAGCTGGGCGACGCCGCAGATCGACCCCGTCGAAACGATCAACCAGATCCTCAACGACGAGGCGAGGAGCCAGTACGTGACTGCGAATCAGCAGATCCTGACCGACCAGGCCAGGGCCTTCTACACGGGAATCATCCGGAGCGTGGATCCGTCTGCCGAAGTCACGTTCGACTTCAGCAAGTGATGCGGTGGCCACAGGCGCCTGAACATCGAGCCATGGCCGACGCACGTTGGGCGATAGGCACTCGTGAACCGTACCGGGCCTCTTGGAGGGCTTGATCTCGAACGGCCCACGTCGCTCGTTGCGGCATGAGAGTGAGTGCGCGAAGCGTGCCGATAGAGGGCCAGACCAGTGCGCCGGCCGCGCTCAGGCCCTGCGGATAATCAATATGTGTCAGTGGTCCCTGCCATCATGCTGGGCATGGGAACTCCAACATGGGCCGACCAACTCGTCGCTTGGTCCGCGCTGTTCTCGGCCCTACTGACGCTTGGCCTATTGGTCTTCGCGGTGTTCGCTTGGCGAACGGCACACAGCACGTTGGAGGAGTCGCGCAAAGCCAGTCTCGCAGCGCAGAGGGCGGCGGAGGCCGCGGAGGCGGCCAACGAACAGCTACGGCGCGATAGCGTCGAGCAGACGAGGCCGTTCGTGTTCGCCGAGGTTATCCCAGGGTTGGCCGGTGTGACATCGTGGGATCTCCGAATCACCAACGCCGGCAAGTCGTCCGCCCGTGAGTTGACGTTGACTCCGTCGAAGTGGTCAGACCGCGAAGACACGGTGACGCAGTCGCTACGGGAACTGCTGGAAACGCCACGCACGCTTCCACCCGGATGCTCAATCCGCGCCCTGTGGCGGATCGGTCCTCCTGAGCCGGGCCACCACACCGACGGACCCCACGAGATGGGCATGGACGAGCGCGGGCAAGTCCGGGTCGAGTACCGAAGCGACGACCCGCAGCATGCGCCTTACGTAGATGTCTTCGACGTAAATACTCATGGTGCCGGGCTTTGGCCCGTCCCCGAGGCAGGTCCAGCGCCCGACGGCCTCAACGGGGATTTGCGCAAGTTCTACAGGCTGGGTCAGACACTCGTTCGCCGAGTCGGCGAACTAGGCCGTTGAATCTGGTAGCCGGCAGTAGGCGGCCGACTACGCGACTGACGGGAGTATGCGGGCGGACGCGCCACGAGCGTCGAGCAGCGGCAATTGCGGATGTTCCAGAGGTGGCTCAGGAGGCCTCTGAGAGGCGTTGCACGACGTACTGGTTGAGGCTGAGGTGCTCTTCGGCAGCTTGGATCGCGAGGCGGCGGTGCAGGCTTTCCCCGACCCGGAGGTTGAACTTGCCCGAGTAGCTCCGCTCCGACAGCGGTTCGGGGACGGCCTCACTCTCCGCCACCAGGTCGGCCACGGTGTCTGCGATCAGGTCAACCAGCCCCTGCAGGGCAGCTGGCTGGGAGTCGGCGAGCCACGACAGCGAGGGGAACTCGGCGCAGGTGGCGACGAACTCGTCGTCTTCGACCGACCACGTCACTCGGTAGGTGTAGCGGGACACGTCGGCCGTTTCGGTGTGGGACATCACTTCGCCTCCTTCTTGTCGATCGCGGCCAGCACCTGCCGCACCTGGTAAGGCTTGGCCTGGCCGTTGCTGTTCTGGATGTTCACCCGCGGATCACCGGGCCAAGGGGTCTTGAACACCGCGTGTGATCCGCCGTTTCTGCGGGGCGGACCGAAGTAGTGCTCGCAGACCTTGTGGAGGTCGTCGTAGCGCACGTTCTGTGGGTTCTTCCGTATCGCTGCCACGAGCTTGTCGACGGTCGCCACAGTGATATGGTACCGCGGGCAGTACCACCGTCAAGCTTATCTCGGTCGATCTTCACCCATCCAGATCACACCAGGAGCGGCAGATGTGCGCGTTCTTCCTCCGCCACGGTGGTGGGTGAGGCCGTTCAGGTGCGGCGTGCCGACGGTGAGGCCCGCTACGGCTCGAGGGCGGCCGAGACTGCCTTGAGTTCGGCCGTGAAGGCAGGGAGGTCATGCTTGGCAGTCGTGTGCAGGATTTCGAGGTCGACAGACCAATAGCCGTGCACGATTCGGTTCCGTAGTTGGCTGGGCCTGGCCCAGTTCACGCTTGGGTATGTCATCTTGAATTCATCCGGCAGTTGCGCGGCGGCCTCGCCCAAGACAGTGAAGTTCCACAACAGCGCATCGCGAACCTGTCGGTCCGCTTGGATGTCGTCGACGTCACGGCCCACCACCAGACGCTGTGCTTCTTCGGCGGCATCGATCATCTCGCCGATCAGCAGGAGCTCACGCCGCGGCATAGAACGGCTGCGCTTCCCGCAACACCTGGTCCTGCAGCCGAGCGTGCAACGCGCGCCGAGAAACGAGGTCGACCCGGCGACCGAGGACGGCCTCCAACTCCGAGGTGAGGTCCTCGACTTCCCAGCCCAGGCGAGCGCCGGGAGCCAACGTGTACAACAGGTCGATGTCGCTGTCAGAGTGATCGGTGCCGCGGGCCATGGATCCGAAGATCTCCAGACGGATGATGCCGTAGCGCTGGCACACCGCACCCAAACGCTCCACGTCAATTTCCGGCGACTGCATGCCTGCAGTCTAGGAGAGCACGCGACAATCCGGCGACCCTCCCCGGGGTCAGGTGCCGGAGGCCATGTAGGCGGCGAGGATGTAGTTGGGGTGCCGGTCCAGGTTCTTGCGAGCACGGTCGTAGCGCATCGTCGTCCTCGGATCAGCGTGTCGGGCGGCGATCTGCACGTCGCGGAGGTCGACGCCGGCGTCCAGCATGGTCGTGACGAACGTGTGCCTCAGCATGTGGGGGTGCATCCTGGGTAGCCGCACGCCGGCTTGGGCGGCGAGCTGCTTCAGCCGACGGGTCGCGGCATGCCGGTCCATGCGGGTCCCGCGGATGGTGCGCAGGACGGGGCCGTCCGCGCGTCCGCCAACCGCGCGTTCGATCGCCCGCTGGACGGCGGGTGGGAGGGGGGTGAGGACGACCTTGCCGCCCTTGCCCCGGACCTTCAGGACGCGGTGGCCGTGTTCCTCGCCGAGGTCGGTGATGTTGGCGCCGCACGCTTCGAAGATCCGCAAGCCGAGCAGCCCCAGCATGGTCACCAAGGCGAAGTCGTTGGTGTTCGTCGACGTGCGGGCCGCGCTGAGCAGGGCTTCGAACTGCAGGTGCGACAGGCCGAGCGTGGGTGACTCAGGTGGCACGTTCGGTCGTCGCACGTAGTCAGCTGGGGACTGCGGCAGGACCTGGTCGATGACGCACGTGCGGTAGAAGCCGACCACGACCGACACACGCCGGCTGACCGTGGACGGTTGGAAATGGCGCACTTCCTGCATCCAGCGGACATACAACTCGATCTGGGCGCGCTGCGCCTTCAACGGGTCGACACCCCGTTCCCGGCACCACACCAGGAACGCGCGCAGGTCCGACTCGGTGTGCACCAGGGTCTGCCCCCGATACCGGGCCAGATAGGCAGCGACCGCCTTCACCAAAGGATCAGTGGCAGCGTCAATGAGAACGGGAAACAGGACAGGCTCGAGACTGGTCATACCCGATGCTGCAACCGACCAGCAGCCACGCGCCAGCGGCACGAACGACGCCCCAGGAGCGGCAGTTGCGGATGTGTGGAGCGCCTGTGGCTCACGGTTCCCGCGTCCCGGGTATCGGGACTTCCACGTCCCGGCTTGGCTGCCCCGCTTGAGCGTCGCGATCCCTCCGGGTACCCCAGATCTGACTCCAGCGACCGGGACAGAGGATAGAATGGCCGGATGGGCCTGACGCGAGCCATGGTGGAGCACGGTCCGGGGAGCCCCCGCTACCGCGAGGTACTGATCCCATCTGGGGACACGCACATCGTGCTGTCCGTGTGGGAGGCCGACGACACGTCTGCCCCGGTCATGGTCTTCGTCCCCGGAACCATGACCCATCCCCTGGTCTACGCAGAATGCCTCGACAAACTGGCTGACCGCGGCACCACGGTCGTCGGTGTGCATCCCGTCGGGCACGGCAACAGCCCGCGAACCCGAAGAGTCATCCGCCTCGACGACATCGTGGGCAACGCGCGGGACGCGGTGGTGTGGGCGGCCGAACACTTCGACGGAAACCTCGTCATCAGCGGGTCAAGCCAGGGTGGCATCGTGGCGCTCCTCGCCGCGGTCGATGCCCACCCGCGGGTCACGGCATGTATCGCGCACAACGTGCTGCTCCCCGACCTGCCCGAATCCTTGTCCGTGACGCGGCTACCGCTGGCTGCGGCGCACTACTCGGTGCTGCGCAGGGCCATTCGCGTACTTGGCGACCTGGTGCCCGGCCTGCCCGTTCCGTTCGGGTTCTACCTGGATCCGAAGCGCGTCTTCACCAACCGTGCCGAGCAGGGCGAATTCCTCGGCGACCCCCGGAACCTGCGCAGCTATCCACTCCAACTCCTGGCTGACCTGCTCACCTTCGATACCCGCCCCATCACCTCCGGGGCGATCAGAGTCCCCGTCCACGTGGTTGCCTCGACCGGGGATCCGTTGTTCAGCTACGGCTACGTGAAGGCCGTCTCCGCACGTATCTCGGCCCCGCGGGTCGAGATGGTCCTGGTGGACCTGCCGATGCACCTCATATTCGTTGCCGCCCCCACCCAAACGGTCGCTGCCTTGGGCGAGGTCCTCGCCACCCTACGATGAAGCGGCGCCAGCCCACGCGGTGACGACCTACGGCGCCAGCGTGGCAACTCCGCGCGCGCACGGTCCTGGGGCCCATCCACATGCGGTCGTCTCAGACACGGTCGCTGGCCAGCCCCTCAGGCCAGAAGCCGCACCCGATAGACCAGTACCCTGCGCGGCAG
>CAVSPO010000008.1:0-47445 GCA_963730005.1 uncultured Actinomycetota bacterium | reverse complement strand
GCAAGCAGGTGCTTCGTCAGTGTTTAGCCCCACTTGACAGCAGGCGTCTAGGTGGCCTAAACCACCGCAAGGCACTCAACACCATCGAGGAGGCAGGGTCGTGAACCACCCCGTGAAAGTGGAGGCCCGCCGTTGGAAAGGCGGCTGGGAACTATGGCTGGACGGCGAACCAATCACCCAGGTCCGCGTCCTCGCACACGCGCCCAATCAGGTGCGTGACTACCTGGACACCGTGGCCCCAGACGACGACCACACCAGCTGGAACGTCGAGGTGACCCCTGTCGTGGGCGGTCTCGGCGCCGAAGTGGCAGCCGCGAAGGCAGCCACCCAGGCCGCAGCGAACGCTCAGGCGGAAGCAGCCGCACACACCCGCAAAGTGGTCGCAGACCTGAGAGGGGCAGGGGTATCCGTCACCGATTGCGCCTTCATCCTCGGAGTGTCAAGGGGAAGGATCTCCCAACTCGCCAGCTGATGTTACCGGTGCAAGTCGCAGCGGCTGGGAGTGGAAGGTTCTCCGGGGTTTCCCAAGTCGGCTGGGAATGAAAGAACGGCCCACCACGCTGGGTGATGGGCCCCGGTTCTGTTTCCGTTCGGGTCAGACGGTCACCTTACGCCGTCCGGGTTTGGCGTCGCGGTGTGCAAGCCGGTGCTCGACCGCTGCCTTGCTCATCAGCGGGCCCTGCCGGGTTTCGATCAGTGCTGGCGGGAAGGTGCTGGTCCGGGTCAGCTGGTAGGCGCGCTGGCGGGTCACGATGCCTGCGAGTGCGGCGTGGACGAGGTGGGCGGCCAGCGTCGACGCGTCTGACGCGGTGTCGGCGTCCAGGCTGAGCTGGATGCTTCCGCCTCGCAGGTTGCGGTCGATGCTGGCTACCGCTGCGTGATCGTCGAGTCTTTCGAGCGCGTCGGTGATGCTGTCCGGGTCGCTGATCGTGTCGTGGGTGTATGTCACGTGGCCGGTCCAGGCGGCCATCCCTCTGCTCCTTCCTGGGGTTGAGGGGAGAGGGTCTCCAACCTACCGTCAGGGCCTCGCCCTGGTGTTCGGGTCAGACGCCAAGGTGGATGTCGGGATCGCGGCGGCGCAGGCCGCGGATTTCCCCGGACCGCAGTGAGCACCAGGCGCCGGTCATCAGTGCGAGCCGGCGGGGGTAGAGGGAGGCCCCACCCGGGATTGGGCGGGGCCTCGGTGTCCGCCCCGCGCCCGCGGGGGTAGAGGCCCACTCACGCCAACCCATCGCCGACACGACGACGTCCGCCCCGCGCCCGCGGGGGTAGAGGGTCGCCTTGCTCTGCATAAGGTTCTTCCGTTCGGTCCGGCCTGGCCAAGCTGGGCTGGGAACGCACCGCCCGCGCCTCACAACTACAGTCCTCGTCACGCGGCTGAACATCGCTCGTACCCGGGGCTTTCGCTGATCGCGGCAGTTCAGGATGTTCCGTCGGGCCTTTGCGGCGGTTATCGAGCCATTCCGAGGAAGGTCATCATCAGGCGCTCCAACTCGACCATCTGCTGGCTCGACAGGCGACCGATCCGGGCTTGGACGTTGCTCCGCCTCACCGTGGTCAGCTTGTCCACCATCACATCGCTGTCCTGGACCAACCCCACCAAGCCCCCAGCGGGGACTCGGAGTCGCAGCAGCGGCGCATCAATCAAGGTGGTTGTGAGCGGAGCAACCGTGACCGACTCCGTCAGCTCAAAGACATCGTCCTGCACGATCACAGCGGGACGCGGCTTGGACGCATAGATCCCGCCAGCCACCGTCCACAGTTCTCCGCGTTTCACTCGTCATCCCAGTCCACCGACACTGCCTCAATGAAGTCCTGGTCATCGCTTTGGCGGTCAACCCGCGCGATCAGAGCTGACTGGCGACGAGCCTCGCGAACAAACTGTTCGCTCCGCACGTCCGGCACCCAGACCTGCACCGGACGGTACCCCCGCGCCCGCATCCGATGGCGGTACTCGCCAACCCGCTCCCTCACACCCATACCGTCAGGTTACATGTAACGGCCGCACGCCCAACAGTCGCACGCCAACGCGGCCCCCACAACAGCACCACCCGCGGCAAATCAGTGCGTCTGACCTCACTCGCCCTCCGGTCCCTGGGAGCGAGATGCTAGCATTGCTGTCAGGAGGTGGTGTATGAGTACTTTGACGATCCGGCAGTTGAACGAACACACCCACGCTCGGTTGCGTGGTCGTGCAGCCAAGCACGGCCGATCGGTCGAGGCCGAGGTCCGTGCGATCCTGGACGCGGCCGTTGACCTTCCAGAGGAGAACATCCTGCTCGCCCTGCACGCCACGTTCGCCGAGGTCGGCGGCGTGGACCTCCAGGTGCCAGAGCGTACCGATTTGCCGCGTCCGGTCGATCTGTCGTGATCATCGCCGACACCAACATCGTCTCGGAGTTCATGAAGGACACCCCCGAACCGCGCGTGCTGGCGTGGGCGCAGAGCCTGGGGGCGGCGGATCTGACCATCAGCGTCGTGACCGTCGAAGAGATCGACCGAGGACTGGGGCGACTTCCGAAGGGCCGCCGTCGCAAGGACTTGGAGCGTCGGTGGACCAGATTGCTGGACGCGTTCGCCGACACGATCGCCACCTACGACGTGACCGCCGCCAGAGCCACGGCCCGACTCCTGGTCGCCGGCATGGATCAGGGACGACCGATGTCGCTGGCCGACGCCCAGATCGCAGGAATCTGCCTGGCGCACGAGGCCACCCTGGCCACCAGAAACATCAAGGACTTCTCCCACGTGAGCGACCTCACCGTCACCAACCCGTTCGACCACCCGCTTCCGTAACGCACCAGGCGCGGCAGAACAGGATGTTGGGCGGCCATGCTTAAGGGGGTCCACCGTGGCCACGGACGTCCAGTTTGTTCAGTTCGTTTCGTCGTGTCGCTGAGTGAACAAGGTTGTTGCGGGGTGCGGTGTGTTTAGTTCATTTAGCCACCCGTTCGGGTGAACAAGGTTGAGGAGGCGTGATGGCCAGAGGCCGCCCGTCCCGCGCAACGGTCTATGCGAGACTCGACAGCCAACTGGCTGAACTCCGCAGCCGCTTCGGGGGGCTACCCTCCCCGGAGGAATCGGCGTACGTGTGGGCCGACATCTGGCACCTTGAGGCACACCACTCCACCGCCCTGGAAGGCAACACCCTGATCCTGCGCGAGGTCGAGACTCTGCTCGACCAAGGCAAGGCCGTCGGGGCCAAGCCACTGCGGGAGTACATGGAGGTCAAGGGATACGGGGACGCCGCCTCCTGGGTGTACCGGGAGGCGATGGGCGCCGGTGACCGGACCGCCGATACCCTGATCACCGTCCAGGAGATCCGCCACATCCACCACCTGGCCATGACGCTGGTTTGGCAGGTCTCCCCCTACCCGGACGCCTCGGAGGCGGAATCGCCCGGCAACTTCCGCCGCCACGACATCCACCCCTTCATCGACGGCAACGGCCGCGCCGGCAGACTCGCCCTGAATCTTGTGCTGGTCCGACTCGGCTACCCGCCAGTGGTCATCCTCAAGGAACAACGCGCCGCCTACCTACGGGCCATGCAACAAGCCGACAAGGGGGACACCGGACCCCTCGGAGAGATCCTGGCCCGGGCGATGATCGACAACCTGAACCGCTTCATCATCCCCAACATTGCCGGGCCCGCGAAACTCGTCCCCCTCGCAGCACTGGTCGACTCCGATCTCAGCCTCGTCGCCCTGCGCGCCGCAGCCCAACGCGGACGACTCGACGCCCACCAACGCAGCGACGGCCAATGGCTCAGCACGCGCAAAGCCGTCAACGAGTACAAGAAGTCACGCCGCCCGGGAGTCCGCCGCACCACCCAGTAGCCAGCACCGTGCGCGGCAAAACAGCATGTTTGCAGGGTCACCTTGCGGCGCCGAGAATGGATTTGTGCCTGGCCTACCTGACCTCGATGTCGCCCGCGTGCGCCGCTGGTGTGAGCAGCGCTTGCCCGAGCACGCCCGCAGCCAGGTCCGGATGGAATGCGAGATCGCGGCGCGACACCTGACCCTCGTCGAACGCCGAGCCCCCTGGCGAGAAGAGTGCGGAACCGAATGGTCGCGGCTCCCCATCGCGCGCCTCGCGTACAGCCAGACCACCCATCAGTGGTCCCTCCACTGGCGAGACCGGAACCTGAAGTTCCACCCCTACGACAACGCTCAGCCCACCACGGACATCCGAATCCTGATGGACGAGATCGACAACGACCCGACTCACATCTTCTGGGGATAGCGCTCCACCAACGCGCACCCTCCGGCATTTGAGGAGGGCGGTCAGGCGGTCTTCTCCTGGTTGAGTCGGTCCAGAATCCAGGAGCGGACCAGGGTGGACGCGGGCAGGTGTTTGGCGTCTGCCACTTGCTCGACCTGGGCCTGTTCCTCCTCGCTCAGGCGGATCGAGTACACCTTGCTGCGGTTTGGTCGGGTGGGCCGCGCCCCCGCCGGATAGGCGGCCTCGCGCGTCTGCTCGGACTCCTCCCGAAGGCGGGCAGCCAGAGCCGGATCAATTGTCTTCGCCATCGGTGGTCCCCTCTCGATAGAACCTCAGGTCGGCTCCGGTCGCCGGCCATGCGTTGATGCCGTGCAGGTCGCCATCGGCGTCTCGGAAGGCGATGACGACCAGCACACGGCTGGCGTCGGCCGAGAATCCGATGAAGCGCGAGGCCCCCATCCGCGACTTCGGGTCCGGCTCGAACGCCACCAGGTCGACGTCGTTCATGACCTGCTGGGCCCATTCCGGCTCGAGGCCCAGGCCACCTGGATAGCGGTCACCCCGCGCCCGAATGTAGCCTGCGGACTCCTCGTCCCAGTTGAGTACCTCACCCACATCCCAATCCTACCTCGATGTCGGACGATGTACTACAGCCACTTACGCAGGTGCCGCCCTGAGGGCGGCATAGCGAGCACAACTGCCCTGGCGCGGCGCGCGACACGAGATGCCGATCTGCAGGCGAGCTCTGGCGCTCGGGGGCCACTCACCAGAACGCGAACCGATCTCTTGCCGGAGCCCTGGAAGGGTCGGCAGTCCCTGCCATCCTTCCTCGACCGCATGCGCGCCAGATACCGCGGATTCTGCGAAGACGCCCACCGGGCTGCCCCCGGGGCCGCCCGCAACACCCGCTACAACAGCCCCCCAGCCGCCAACGACCGGGCAGACCTCTATAGCAAAGACGTCGACGCCGCCACACACACCCTGCCAACGCCTGAAGTGACACCGCCGGTCGCCAAACCGCGCTTCCGGGTCGTCGACGGCATGCTCATCAACACCCAAACCGGCGAGATCCCCGACCTGCGCGAAAACCCCAACGGGCTGGCTGGTGCTGCAGATCCCCCGCTCCAAGACCAACCAGGAAGGCAGCCAGCCCGAACTGGTGCTGCCCCGCGCCAAAGCGACAAGTCGGTGTCCTGTCGAGCTGATCCAGGCGTGGGTGGGTCTGGCCGGCATCACCGAAGGTCCCCTGTTTCGGGCGATCACTCCCGCGCGGTAACAGGCTGCGAGCGCAGACCGGACCGTTGATTGAGAACCGCGTCCGGGCCATCCAGAACCAGACCCGCCACAGGCACACCTCCACCGTGCTGATCTACGCCCGCCACGAATCCGCCTGGACCGACAACGCGTTCGGAGTTGAGCCCCATTCTGTGTGGGAGCCCGTGGACCGGTTCTACTGCAGCTTCGGGGCCCGAAACTCCACCAGCGCGATCCCCGGCCCTCCGATACAGACGTGGAATGCTTTCCCCGCCGTGCCCGCGGTGAGACAGCCCACTGGCTCGAACACTCTAAGGGGAACACCCATCGATCCCCCGGTCAGCAGGTCCCAGACCCGGACCGTGCGGTCGGCGCTGCCGGTGACCGCGACCGGGCGGCCGTCGGGCAGCACCCCGGTGGCCAAGTTCAACCGAATGCTCGACGACACGCGGCCGAACGATGAACCCGCGAAGCGTCGAAGGGGGCCCGGCTGGGGCCGGCTTGGGCTCGGCGGACGTTGCGGTCACGTGGCGCGGCAGTCTGGCGCCAGCGTCGATCCGCCGATGGATAAAATCAGGATACATAAGCTGCGACTATGTTAGGTTTTTATCCATGCAACTGTTGGCCGACTTGCCGCCGACCTTCACCACGAAGCAGGCGCGGAAATGGGGGGTGCACCCCCGGGACCTGTACGCGTGGCGGGACAGTGGTGAGGTGATCGAGCTGTCCCGGGGGGTCTTCCGGCGGGGGGACGCACTGTTGGCGTCCTATCCCGATGCGCTGGCCGTCGCGCGGCGCGCCCCTGAGGCGATCGTGTGTTGCCTGAGCGCGGCTGCCGTCCACGAGCTCACCGACGAGTTGCCGCCGGCGGTGCAGATCGCGGTGCCGGTGGGCGCGCATCACCCGAAGGTGGACTATCCGCCCACGCAGGTGTTCCGGTTCACCCGTCGCACGTTCGAGTTGGGTCTGTCGTCGTTCGAGGCTGCCCCGGCAGAGGAGGTCCGCATCTACGATCCCGCCCGCACGGTCGTGGACCTGATGCGGCTGCGGCACAGGTTCGGCGAACCGGTCGCCCACTCGGCCCTCCATCGCTACCTGGCCACGCGGGCGGCCAACCCCGCCCTGGTGATCGCCTACGCCGAGGCCCTGAACGTCGCCGGCCCGCTGCGGCTGGCCCTCGACATCGCGAGCGCCCGGTGAGCCGGCCGACGCGCGAGACCCCTGCGGGGCGGGCTTACCTCGACCTGTAGAACCGTGCCCGGCGCGAAGGCCGGGGCACCCAAGAGTTGCTCACCATGTACGTGGTGGAGCGTTGGTGGGAGCGACTGAGCCACTCACCGTACGTCAACGACTTCGTGCTCAAGGGTGGGATGCTGCTGGCTGCGTTCGGCAGCCGCCGCCCCACCGTGGACGCCGACGCGCTGGCCCGCAACATGGCCGGCGACCTGGAGTCGGTGATCGCCCGGGTCGCGGAAGTGGCCTCGATCTCCGGCGACGACGGTGTCGAGTACCTGACCGGGACGACCACCGCTTCGGTCATCCGAGACGATGCCCGGTACTCGGGTGTCCGGGTCGTCATGGCCGCACGCCTGGCCACGGCTCAGGCGAAGCTGCGTCTGGACGTCAGCTTCGGTGACCCCGTCACCCCGGCCCCCGGCGTGGTCGAGTTGCCGGCGCTTCGTCCGGGCTACCCGCCGGTCCGGATACTGGGGTACCCGTTGGCGACCGTTCTCGCGGAGAAGTTGGTGACCGCGATCCACCTCGGACCGGCGAACACCCGCGTCCGTGACTTCGTCGACGTTTTCACCCTGACCCGCACAAAGGATGTCGACGCCGAGCAGGTTGCTGCCGCGATGCAGGCGACTGCGGCATTCCGAGGGGTCGAACTGCGCCCGCTGTCGGACGCCGTCGGGAACCTGGCCACGGTCAGGGCCTCGACCTACGCCGCCTATCGTCGCGGGCTCGGACCCGACGGCCAGCACCTCCCAGCCGACTTCACCGACGTGGTGGCAGCGGTTGTCGCCTTCGCTGACCGGATGCTCCCACCGGAGTAGCCACCGCCAGCTGGCCGCTGGTGTGAGCCTCCCGTGCGCCGGTGTCCATGGAGAGGGCTTCCGGTCGCTTCTGGAGGGTGAGAGGACTCACCACCAGAACGGAGCCAACCACCGTGACGGACACCAAGACCAGCGGGCAGTCGGTCCGCCGCGCAAGCGAAGCGGCGCGCCCCGGCCGCCGAACGGGACAAGCGTCTCGACGCCGTCGCCCTCACCCTGATCGTCGCGCTCCGCGAACGCGACGCCCTCGAACGCCAGGCCGGCACCGCCATCAAGGCGATGCTCACCGAAGGACTCACCCTCGCCGACGTCGTCACCTGGACCGACGGCGAGACCACCCTCAAAGAGGCCACCCGGCTGGCCGACCTCGCCGACGAGAAGGACCGGTCATGACCGTGATCGCCAACGTCGACAACCTGCTCTACGGCGGCCGCACCCTGGTCGGCTCCACCGACGAGGGCGAGCGGATCGCCGGCTGGCCCGAGGTCGCGTACGAAGCCATCCGGGCCATCAACCACCTCACCGGCCACGGCCCGATCCCCGCACCGACCGCCTACCGGATCCTCGGCGACCTCAAGGGCGTCGGCCACCTGCTCCCCCAAGCACTCGAGCAACTGTGCCGCGGACTGCAGGCCTCGCTGGCGGCGTTCGACGTCTACGACCACCGTCGCGACCTCGCCGAGTCCGTGATGGACGCCGTCGCCCTGCTCGCCCGTGCCTCTCGCAAGGCCGCCGACCTCGGGCAACTCCTCGAGGACGCCCAAGCCGCCATCAGCCGACCAGGGCTACCGCAGCGACGAGGATCACCCCTCGCTCTTCGACGACGACGGCGACCCGCGATGACCGACCCCCTCGGAGCACGACCGCCTCGACCCGTCCCCAACGGCTTGCTACTCAAGGCCGCCGTCGTCATCCCGGACGTCCTCATCAGCAGCCTGCTCTGGCTGGTCATCATCGCCGCCCTCCCGACCGCCGTCGGCTTCGCTGTCACCGCCGTGGGGATCGCCCTCGGTGCGCTGCTCGCGGCCGGCCTCGGCGAGGACGCCGTCGTCCGGGTCCCGTACCGCGCCCGCCACGCCACCCCAGCCGAGGCGCCCCGGTTGGTCTTGGCCTGGCGGATCGCCACTCACCATTTGGATGCCGACGGCGTCCGTCTCCGGATCGTTACGCGCGGAGCGCCCGTCGCCACCGCGGGACGCCGTCACGTCCTCCTGCGCCGCGACGTCGTGGCCGCCTATCGCGCCAACGAGATCAACGCCCGCCAGGTCGCCGCTCTGATCGCGCAGGGCGTCGGACGCCTCCGCCACGGCCACACCCGCTTCGACCTGCTCTGGACGGCCTGGAGCATCCCCTGGGACTTCATCCGCGGCCTCGCGCATGCGATCGGACGCCGCCTCGCCTGGATCCCGCTGACTCAGTTCGCCTGGAGCACCCGGATCGTGGTCGGCAGCATTGCCGTCGTCCTCGAAGCCCAAGCCGGACGCTGGCCGTCCCCGATCATCATCGCCGTCTTCCTTGCCCTGAGCTACGCGATGCCGCGGTGCCGCGAGTTGTGGGAGCGGCGCGTCGCCAGGGCGGCGCCAGCCTGCGTGCTGGTCAGTTGAAGCGCCGAGTGTGGCCAGCAGCGTGGACAGGCGTTGCCATCCACGGCTGGAGTCGTCTCGGGTTGCCAGTCTTTGAACCCGCCTGTGGAGGTCTCTTGCGAGTTCGGCGACTTCCGCTTCCTGGTCATCCAGGAGGGCCGCGTACCGTTCATCAAGGAGCCAGTCGTCCTTGGCGGCCCACATCGCGATGTAGTCGAGCATGATGCTGAGGGCTCTGGCCTGTTCTCCGACGCTTGCGCTCGTGTCGGCCATGCCGAGCACGGTGAAGGTGCCTTGCCAGAGGTCGCGCTTGGCCGGTTCGTGCCGGAGGGTGAGCACGGTACCGATCTCTGGGGGAGCGGCTGATTCGCTGCCGCCCGGGTTCTTCCTGAGGTAGTTCGTCACTTCGTAGGCGAGGCGGAGGAAGTTGTCGTCGGTGAGTGAGGTTCCCACGACCAGGAGGTGCTTGGTGAGCATGAGGGCTTGCACGATTGCTCCCACTGGGCCGGCTTCTCCTGCGTAGCCGACGAAGTCGCTGCGGGAGAGGACGACGCCGCCTTCGTGGGCGAGGTCGCCGTGCATCTTCAGGATCCAGTCCCCGAAGGGCTTTTGCTGCTCGAATGGCAGCACCGTGATGGCGTCCGCCTGCGGACGGGTGGCTTTCACTGCCGCCTCGTACAGCGAGTCGTAGTTGGTGGTGATCACTTCGCGGCACCCCAGCGTGGCGAGTTGGAGGTGGCTGAGGCCGGGAATCGTGGTTCCCGCAAACGCGGCGGCGATCTCGTCCTTGAGCGCCAGCCCGCCGCCGAGGCGACGCTGCAGCAGTTCGGCCTGGTCGAGAGGGGACCCCAAGGATTTCAGTTCGTCCGCACGGGTGCGACTGGCGTCCCTGAGGCGGGCGAGCAGATCCCCCCACGAGGGAAGCCCGGCGGGGATGCTCACCCCGGCCCCGAGGAACAGGGCAAGGTGACCGTTGCGGGCCAGGTCAGCCAGACGCTCACCCTGAGCCCTGTGGTTCGGCGACAGGGTGGGGAACGCGTTCAGCCTCCTCCGGCGGTGCTGCATGGCAGCGTAGTCCGCGGCGTTCGGCGTGGTGATGGCCAAGTCGATGGCGTGCGCGTCTGCGAAGTGCTGGCAGGTCGTGAGGAGACGATCGATGACCGCACCCCGGTGGCGCCCGAACCCGCCACCACCCACACCGATCGCGTTGAGGACCACGAGCGGGTGCGCGCGGCCCGCCCCGGGTGTCAGCGACGCAGTCGCCACGTCTTCCAGGACGCCGGCAAGATTGGCCATATGAGTATCCACGTCCGGGCCGGTCGAGTCGATGAACCACGTCGGCCGGGTCGGGCCCGCCCCCTGCGTGACCGGGATGCGAGCGAACGGCTGCGGCCAAGCAGGCGGACGGACGGTGGTGGTGTCGAGGTGTCCTGGATCGTGTTGGAGGGTCGGCACCCTCAATACGGGTTGCCAGTAGCTTCGGACGCTCAGCTTCCTGCCGGTGGGAACGATCGCGGCGTCGTACTGCAGATCCTCCATGCGGCTGTGGACGACGAAGACATGCCCGGGTATCACCCGTTGAGCCTAGCGGCTGAAGTTGGGGTGGTGTCGGTGCAGCTTCCACGCTCGACTGGCGTCCTACTCCCGTTGGAGGGGGTCGAGGAGTTCGAGGGCGTGTTGGTACTTTCGGCGGAGCCAGTCGGCGTCCTCGGGGGTCAGTAGGCGGACGCGGTCGGGGTGGGTGTTGTCCCACAGGTCGGCGAGTTTCACCGCCCGGGCGGCATCGTTGGCGGCGACTCGCTGGTAGTAGGCGTCTCCTTCACCGGGGCGGCGGGTGATGGCGTCCACGGCCTGGCCGACGGTGTCGCTGAAGCCCAACTCCCGGAGCCGGCTGAGGCTGACGGGGGGTGTCCTCCACGACGTCGTGTAGCCAGGCGACGGCGACCGCGTCCGGGTCGTTGGTGATGGTGGCGACGCGGGTGGCGACGCGGCGGGGGTGGTCGAGGTAGGGGTGTCCGGCCTTGTCGGTCTGGCCGGCGTGCGTGGTGGCGGCGACCTGTTCGGCGGCCGCGATGTGGTCCATGGGTGGGTCTCGCTTTCAGTAGATGCGTTGGATCTCGACTTCGGGGCCGGCGATAGCGAAGGGGTGTCGACTGGCTGGGGATGATGTCGAAGTCGAAGTCGTCCTTCCACGGCGAGATGTCGCACCCAGGTCTGGATCGCTTCCCACACGTGCTGTTGGTCGCCGTGGAGTTCCCTGGCGGTTGTCGGCGGAATGGGACCAGTAGAAGGCCGAGATGACGTCGATGGCGGCGTCCAGGCGGGCCGCGTGCTCCCACCCGACGATCTGGGACGCCTTGACCGCGTCCTCGGCGTGCTCGATGGCCAGCGAGGCGCGGAACAGGCGTTCGTGGTACATGGTGCCGGTGGCGATGCAGGTCAGGGCGTAGTGCTCGGCCACGGCGAGCCGCAGGGCGAGTTGTTCTTGGTCGGCGCGGCTGGGCAGGAAGCCGCGCAGGACGGCGGCGTTCTGTTCGGTGTCGGCGACGAACCCGATGTTGGGGAAGTAGTCGTCGGCGGGGATCGCCATCGTGATCGACAGGCGTCCGTCGTCGAGGCGGATCCATTCCCTGACGGGTCGTTCGGCCCAGGGTGCGCCGTTGAGGGTGGCGTAGCCGTTCGGGTAGAGCAGCACGTCGCCGTAGGTGGTCTGGACGTCGAGCGGCTGGCCCTCGCCTTGGGTCGGGACGGGTCGCGGTTGGAGCGTCCGGGGTGGGTAGGGCGAGTACCGGTAGAGCGGCAGCTCGGTGGTCAGGTCGTCGGTGCTGACGTCGTGGACCTCGATCGGGCGCGTGATGACGGCTCGGGCGGCGGCGAACAGGTCGCGGTCGCGGCCGTCTTCGATGCCGATCCACCAGTTCGGCATGTCGTCGTCCGGGCGGGTGAACCCGAGCCGCAGCAGCTGCTCGTGCTGGTCGTGGGTGAGGCGGCGGTCGTCGGGCAGGAACTCGTCGCCGGTGATCTCGACGAGGACGGCGTCGCCTTCGTAGGAGGCGGCCTGGTAGAACACGTCGCCGAGGTCGACGGTGAACGATTCCTGGGTACCGCGCAGCAGGCGGAGCCGGTGGGTGAGGGCGGCGGCGAGCCGGGTGGTCTGGTCCATGAGCGTGTCTCCTGGTCAGTAGCTGAAGAAGCGGATCGGGAAGGGCGCCTGGCGGAGCAGCGTCTTCGAGGTCGAAGGAGCGCTCGCCGGTCCAGTCGCGGGCCAGCAGGGTGAGGACGTCATCCCCGGGCCGCCCGCCGAGCAGGGTGATCAGGGCGGGTAGGTGTTCGGGGCCGATGGTGCGCCAGTACTCGTACTCGCCGTCAGGGTTCATCGGAACGCCGGCCCGCCGAGGTCCTGCGCCGCGAGCTGCAGCGACCCGTCGGCGTGAAGCCAGCCATGAGGACGAGTGGAGTCCGTCGTCGACCGCAGGTCCCGCAGGAGGAGCGGTGGGCGTGGGTGTTCATCGGTCCTCCTTGCGGGCGGTGTCCCACAGCAGTCCGTCGACCGGTGGCCGACGGCGTCCTCGATCCGGGGACGGCGGTGGCGGTGTCCACGCCGAGCAGGCGGCTGTAGGCCAGGGCGACCGCGGGCGTCCGGTGGTCGGCGGCGACGCAGTGCAGCAGTACCCGTCTCGCCGTCGTCGCGCAGCGCGGGCGATGGTGCGGGCGGCGTCGGTGAGCGTCCAGGCGAGGTGCGGCGTTGGCGTCCGGGTCGTCGGAGTCGACCAGCCACACCTCGACGTGCTTGCCGGGTGCGACGCCGGCGGCGGCGATGTCGGGGGCACCGACCCGCGACAGCGACACCACCGCGGTCACCCCCAACTCGGCGCAGCGGGCGAGGTCGGCTTCGGTGCCGAGCAGCACACCGGGGTCGTCGGGGTGCGGCACCGCCAACGGACGGCGCACGGCCGCTCAGCATCGACGTCCCGGTGTGCTGGGCGTCGGGGCGTCCGGTGGCGGTCGCCAGTGCCAACCCGACCAGGTCGCGGCCCCGCAGCTCGGGCCAGCCGTGGACCCGGCGCGCCAGGTCGGTGGCGCAGTCCGGACACCCCGTAGCGGGCGCCGAGCAGGCCGCCGGCGATCGCGGCGACGGTGTCGGTGTCGTGGCCGATCGCGATCGCGGTCTGCAGCGCGGCCTCGACGTGGTCGGGGCCCTCGACGTGCCGGGTGGCGTGGATCGCCGACCAGGCCGCCTGCAAGGCGGTCACCGTGTAGCCGTTGCGGGCGAACGTCGACGGCGGCTGGGTTTCGGCCTCGTCGATGAGCCCGAGCCACTCGGCGCGGCGCTGCCTCGGGCAGCAGCGGCAGTCCGGCGCGGACGTCGAGGCGTCCCTCGGTCACCGCGACCCGGACGGCCTCGGACCACAGCACGCACGAGTCCACGCACCGCGTGGTCGGCGTGGGTGAGCGCGGCGACCCGGGCGGCGGCGTCCGCGGTCGCCCGCGGGTCGTCCAGGGCCACCAGCCCGACGACGCCGGTGCGCATCAGGGCGCCGTTGCCGGCCCGGCCGGACGCCGCGGCCGCGAGCGACGCGTCCGTCATCCGCCGGGCGACCGGGCCGGTGCCGCGGCGGGCCGCGCCGAGCACCGTCGAGGTCTGGGCGCCGATGTCGCTGGCGCCGTGGGCCTGCCAGTCCAGGAACCCCGCGGCGACGGCGTCCAACGCCGTCGTCGGTGCGCAGGTCGGCGCCGGTCGCGGTCACCTGGGCGATGCAGACCGCCATCTGGGTGTCGTCGGACCACTCCCCCGGCGCGTACGGGCCCAGCCCGCCGCCCACCATCCGGGCCTCACCCGCGGTGATCCGCGGCCCGAACTCGTACGGGACGCCCAGCGCGTCCCCGATCGCCTGCCCGAGCAGGACGCCGCCCGCCCGGTCCTTCTGCTTGCTGGAGAGCCTCATGCTCACCACCACCTCACCTTTAACATGTCACTGTCACATGTTAAGAGTTACGACGCGAGTGACAACATGTCAACATCACGCGTAAAGTGGGGTCATGGTCTACCAGTCACGCTTCCCGGTGTTCGCCGTCACCGCCGACATCGTCGTCCTCACCCTGCGCGAGCGGACGGCTGTGCGTGCTGCTGATCCGCCGGTCCAGCTCGGTGTTCACCGGACGCTGGGCACTGCCCGGCGGCTTCGTCCACGTCGACGAGTCGCTCGAGGACGCCGCCTACCGTGAACTGCGCGAGGAGGCCGGCATCGACGCCGGACGCCGTCCGGCTCGAACAACTGCGCGCCTACGGCGACCCCGGCCGCGACCCCCGCCCCGAACGGGTCGTGTCGATCGCCTGGCTCGCCCTCGGCGCCGACCTGCCCGACCCCACCCCCGACACCGACGCCGACCGCGCCGAATGGGTCCCCGTCGACGAGGCGTTCGGACCGTGACCTCGCGTTCGACCACGCCGAGATCCTGCGCGACGGCGTCGAACGCGCCCGCTCGAAACTGGAATACACCACCATCGCCACCGCGTTCTGCGAACCCACGTTCACCCTGCCCGACCTGCGCCGCGTCTACGAAGCCGTCTGGGACACCCGTCTCGACCCCCGCAACTTCCAACGCAAGATCCTGAACGCCGACGGGTTCGTCGAAGACACCGGCCAAACCATCCGCGGCCGCGGCAACCCCGCCAAGGTCTACCGCGCCGGGCCCGCCACCACCCTCCACCCACCGATCATGCGGCGATGAGGGCGACCCTCGTGACCTGTCCTCAGAAGGCAGGCGGAAACGTCACCGAGACCAGCGCGTCGATCTTGCGGCCCACGCGATCGAACCAGGCCAGGAGTGGCTCGCCGTGAACCGTGGTGTTCCAAAGGAGGCCGTCGAAGCAGTCGATCGCTCTACGACATAGGCGCGGCGGTCTTGGGTCAACAACGCGTCAAGCCAGTTGAAGCCGCCGCCCTTGGGCGTCACGAGGTGGGCCGACGGTGCGAGGGTGAGGAAGGCGGCCAGGCTGAAGTGAGCAGCCTCCGGCAGACGACGAACGAGTGTGACCGCCATCCCATATTGGTGGGGGTACGCCTCGATGACGCGTAGTTCGGTCGGGTGACGTCTCAGTAGGTCAGCGGCGACCCACCAGGCCAATGCCTGGCGGGTCGCGAACGCTGGCACCTGAAGGCGCTCGCCGAGCGAGTGCAGGGGGTCCTCGAACCTGGCCACTCAGCTCTCCTCGAACCCGGCTTGGTCGAACTTCAGAGTCTTGGCATTCTCGGACACGGTGCGGATCCGCGCTTCGTCGAACCCTTCCGGGTCGGTGGCTTCGATCTCGACGCGCACCGTCAGGTTGACGTTCTCGCCGCGGAGGTGTGTGAGCACTTCCTCGGTCACGTGCTTCCATTCGAGGGCGACTCTGTCGGACCTGAGCGTCTTGACGCCGAAGAATCGGGTCTTGGCGTTTGGGTACATGTAGTCGACAGCCCTGCGGGGCCTTCCTGACACCGTCTGTGGGATGGGCTGCTCGTCCTTCTCACCGGCCTGGCCAGTCTGGGGTGGGGTTGGAGTTGTGTCGGCGATCTGCTTCGACGCGACATCGGGACGCACCAACAGCAGCGCGTCGGTGGCCGCGGGTGGCGCGGTCTTGTCTGCGGGCGTCCACAGGCCGAGGTAGCGGCCATTGACCTCGTCGTAGCCGGCCGCGAGCGCGAAAGCGTCGTAGGCCCAGTGCAAGGGCAGGTCGAAGATCCCGGCTTCGAGCACGCTGCGGTCCCGCAGCCGCGGCAGGTACGGGTACTGGGTGTACAGGCCCCACAGAGTGCCCAGGGTGACGTGGCCGTCCTGCCAGATCTGCGGCACCTTGTTCAACGCCAACCGGATCGTGGCGGCTGCCTGCCGCGTGGACAGGTCACCGTCGCTGCCCAGCCGCTTCGACACCCGTTCAGCGAGCGAGTCAGATTGCCCTTCGACCTTCACCTCCCGCAGCGTGAACGGCGCCCCCGGATCCGGTTGCGCCGGCACCAACGCCCACGTGAACGTCTGCAACAACCGGGACGCCACCGTCTGGTCGGCTTGCGCCTTGCGCTGGGCGGCCTGGTTCTTCTGGTTCGCCGTGAGGTCAAGGTCGGCTTCGCTGTCGAGGACGTGGCTCCACCCCAGGTAGTCGCGGGTGGCGGCGTCCAACTCCTCGAGGCGAGCCTCATCAGCAGCCAAGAACACCAGCGTGTTGCGGTGGATGCGGTTCGCCGTGCCGCGGCGTTCGGTGGCGGCGTGCGCGAACGCCTTCGCCGGCGAGTCGGTGCCGCGCTTGTGGGCGACCTTGGGGGGCAGGATCACCAGGCGCGCTTCCTCCTGGTCGGGGATGTCGGCATTGCTGTCCGGGGCGATATGGACGCCGGCGAACTGACCCCGCGTCCGCGCCTGCCCCTGCAGCCGCCGGATCACCTCGGCCCACACGTCCTCGGGGTGCAGCCGTTCGGCCTGGTCCTTGGCGGTGCGGGTGATGTTGGCCTGCAGGTCGTACCAGTACTTGCCCGACCCCGAGTAGAAGTAGGTGGCCCGGTCCTGCAGCTGGGTAAGCGCGGAGTGGAAGTTCCCCGGCACATCCCCGGGCACCGCCGTGCCCAGGAACACCCGCTGGGTGCCGACGCCCTTGCTGGACGCCCCCGGGGCGATCGTCGGGGCCGCCCCGAAGAACACCGTCCGCGCGAGCCGCTTCGTAAGCGCCCGCTGCCCGAGGACGGGCTTGGCCTTGTCGATCCGGACCGGTTCGGAGTTCGGGCCGTCGACGTCGGCGTCGATGATCGCCTTCCACGAGTCCTGCAGGTACTGGGTGAGTTCGCTATTCACGTTCGCAGTGGCCAGCGGGATCGACCCCGGCATGATCAACGGCGAGGCGTCCTCACCCACCCACAAGGCGTGGATGACCGTCGACATCAGCCGCAGGACGCCGCGGGTGCGCTGGAAGCGTTCCAGCGAACTCCACTGCTCGTACAGGGTGTCGAACAACTCAGGGTGGATCGGGTAGGTCTGCTTGATCCGGTCCTCGTAGGCGACCTCGCGGGCTTCGCGCGGGAAGTCACCGGGGTACTTGCGGTACAGGTCCACGAACCCGCGGGCGGTCGCGTTGATCGCCGCGAGCGCCGCGGCGTCCGGTTGGGTGAACAACCGCTGCTTGACGATGTGGTAGGCCTCGTTCGCGGACGCCGGACGCCACTGGTCCGCGACGCGTCGCACCACGTTCTGCAGCCGCTTGAGGGCGGCGAGCCCGTTGGCGCCACCCACCTCTTCGGCGCTGCCGGCGGCGATCAAGGCGGCGTCGCCGGTCTCGGAGGCGGGGATCGAGATCGCCAGCAGGACGCCGCTGGTGCCCTTGGCTGCCTCGGTCAAGGCTTGGGCGAAGGTGAACTGGTCGTCGAAGGTGCCTCCCGCCAGGTCATCGCGTCCGACGAGGGAGCGGGCGTAGGCCACCCACTCGTCGATCAGGATCACCGCCGGCGCGTAGGCCGCCAGCAACCGGTGCAGCGCTTGGCCGGGAGGCGTCCGATCATGGTCGGACTGGGCGACGATCGCGTAGGCGCCCGCGCCGCCCAACTGCCACGCCAACTCGCCCCACAAGGTGTTCACCGTGGTGCCGTCCGGCTTGGTGATCCCGGACGGGCTCAGATGGTTGCCGACCAGAGCGACCCGGTTGACCGGCGTGCCGGTGTAGCCGCTGGCCAGCAGGAGTTCCTGGGTGTCCTGGGGGAAGTCGCCCAACGGACGCCCCGCCGCCACATGCCACAAGGCGAGCATCGAGTGGGTCTTGCCGCCACCGAAGTTGGTTTGCAGGTTCACGACCGGGGAGGCGTTGTCATCCCCGGAGAACCGTCGCACGGCGCGCCCGATCAGGTCGCGCAGTCCCTCGGTCAGGTAGGTGCGCTTGAAGAACTCGACGGGGTTGGCGTAGTCGGAGTCGCCCTCCCCGCCCGTGGCCACCTTGTACAAGTCGGCGGCGAACTCGGACGCGTGGAAGTTGCCGGTGGCGACGTCCTCGTGTGGCGGCAGGACCTCCCGCCAGGGCCGGAGCCCGGCCGCTTCGGGGTTGTCGACCGCTGCCTTCAGGACTTGCTTGTCGGCCTTGTCGGCGGTCACGCGACGAAGGTTCACCCTAATGGCGCGGATCTGCTCGCCCTCAGCGGTCGCCCCGACCAGCTTGAGTAGACGCTCCCCGGTGTCCAGCGCGCGGTAGGCGTCATCGTCGCTGAACGTCCCGTTGTGCGCCCACGTGTTGCGTACCTCCCGCAGTTCGCTGGCGTAGGTCTCACCGGCGCGCCCCAGGGCATCGTTGAACGGATACCAGTTCGGCTGGAAGCCGCTGGTGATGTTGCTCTCGGTGAGCATCCGGAACTGCAGCTGCGGATCGAGGGGGTCGTAGGCCTTGCCCACCGCGGCCCCGTTCTTGGTGTCCTTTGCCTGGACCAGTTTGATCCACGCGGCACCCAATGCTGGGTCACCCTGTCCGATCACGGACGCGATGAAGTCATCCAACGCCGGCGCCATCACCTGGAACATCCGATCGATCCGGTCACGATTGCTGATCGCCATGTCAGTCGTCCCCTTCTGGCTGATGGTCGAGCAGAGACTCCGGTTCAAATGCAGCCGAGTCCTCCGCGGCAGAACCGTCGTCCACGTCACGCTGCACCGCCTTGCCGATGGCCGCCTCGACCAGCTCACACAGGGCTGCGCGCCGCTGACGGAAGTACGAGTCGAAGTCGTCCGCTCGCAGCAAGGTGGCCGGTATCAGGTGCGTGGCGAGCAACCCATCGAGGGCCGCCGGACCGATCTGGGCGCGTGACTCGATGGTGGCCAGGTACGACGACGGTGCCACGCCGCCAATCACCCGGTTGGTGCGGGCCGAGATGGTGGTCTTGTTGACGATGCTCTCGCGGCGTTGCTCGTCGATGCTGTTGTCGTTGCACCACTTCTGGGGGAAGACGTGGTGGATGTCGACTGCCAAGTCGATGTACTGCACCTTGTCGAAGGCTTTGTCCTCCATCCAGTCCCGAGCCCCGCGCGACAGGATCAGGGCCGCGATCCCCTTGTACGCGGCCGCGTTCCTGGTGCGAAGCGACAACAAACGGGATTCGACGAAACTCGCGTCGCCGACGGTGCGCGGGGCTGGGGCAGTCTCGTCGCGGGCCCAGCCGGGGACCTGTTCGATGTCGCGGGCGAAGCGGCTCTCCGTCGCTGCGCCGTACAGCTCTCCTAGGACGCCGCACCAGTACCAGCGAGAGATGCGTTCCCGGACGCCGATCAAGTCGGCATCCTTCCCCAAGACCACCCTGATCGCGGCCAAGGGAACGAGCTGCGAGGCGTAGGGCACATCACGGGCGGCGAAGATGTGCCAGTCCGCGAGCAGCGTGGACGCCCACACGAACGCCTCCCGCAGCGGCATCCGCCACTCCAGGTAGTCCTCGAGCTCCAGCTTCAGGACATCCTCGCGCTTGGCGGAGATCGCCGGGGCACGATCTGCGCTCGAGGCGAGGTGACGCTTCCGCGTGGCCAGCATGGTGACCGCCTGAAGGAAGTCGGTGTTCCCCACGGTCGCCAGCACAGGGTGGGACGCCCAGGAGGCCTGGGTCTCCCGCCAGTCGTCGTTCAGCCGGAAGTCCTGACCGGTCTTGGCGTAGTAGGCGGCGTCGCCGGCGAACGTGGCGGTGAGCAACTCGAACACGTTGAGGGGCAACCCGCCGATGTTGACCTTCTCGAACACGGTGGCGACCGCCGCCTTGTCGGTGTCCTCGTCGAGGACGATCGCCGGGATGTCGTAGGTGGCCGCCGGCTGGATGAACCGCTTGTGGAACGCCTTCCCCAGGGCGTGGTCGTCCAGGTCGAACACCCACGTCATGAAGTCGCCGTACAACAAGTTGAGCGGAAAGTACCCCTGGGCGCGCTGCGCTGCCGGCGTGCTCAGATCGAGGTCGACGTCCTTGCCGAAGTTGGTTCGGCGGACGCCGTCGCCGGGAATCGAGATCACTGACTCATCGACTCGACCGGGGTCGCTCAGCGCCGTTTCCATGTGCACGAAGTAGCGCCGTTCCAGCAGCTTGCCACGGTCGTCCTTGGTGGAGACGACGCCGGGCCCGCTGAGCGCCTGGGTGAGCGACGTGAGGCGCTGCTGGCCGTCCAGGAGCAGGTACTTCGCTTCCGTGCTCGGCGACAGCGCAACCCCATCCAGCGCCCGCGGCTTGAACCTGACCCGCGCGTTACCTGTCTTGAGCAGCATGACCGCCCCCATGGGGTGCCCCCGCAAGACGGTCACGAGCAACTGCCGGATCCGCTCGTCCTCCCACTTGTAGCCGCGCTGAAAGTCAGGGAGTTGGATGTCCCCTGATCGAGTCCATTTCACGTACTCGCCGAGCTCGTACATGGGGGTGAGAAAGCCCATGCTCAGGCACCTTCCTCGTCGAAGTTGAACGTCGCTTGTGCTGCCACTGTGACAGGCCGCTCGGCCCGGGCCACGTCCCAGATGTCGGGCCAACTCGTCACCAGCGCGTTGAAGCTCAACGCGTCCTTCGTCGCGTTGTTGCTCTCGGCGACCCGGAACAGCAAGTGGGCGAGCTCCTTCACCAGGTCGGCATCGACCGCCCCGTCGGGGCGCGCCAAGGCTGCCTGCAGGAACTCGCCGGCGGGGGCGATCCCGTCGCGCTCCAGCACCTTGATCAGGTGGTGCAAGGCCTCCCACACGCTGGTGTGCCGGTCGGTGGTGACGTCGTAGTCCCACGCGAGTTCGCTCGACCGGATCAGTTGAACGTTGCCGGCGCGGCTGGTCAGGATGCCATCGCGGTCGAGCAGGTCGACGCTGGTGTTGCGCGCCCGTGCGAGGTTGTCCGCATCCCCGAACGAGCCCACCGCGTACCCGTGCTGCCGGTACCAGGCGAGGGCGAACCTCGTGGTCGCGTCGAAATCGCCCTCCTGCTCGTTCAACACCTGGTCGAGGATCTCGTTGATGCGCGCCAGCGCCGAGCGGACCGTCATCCTCGTGCCGTCAGCTTCGAGGACGCCGGAGTAGCGGCTGAACACCGCCATCCCAGGGCCGATGGCCGCCTGGGGTAGGTCGACCGGAGCGATCGGATCCCTGCTGCAACTGACGCAGGGCGTGGGGCAGTTCGTTGTGCAGGGCGGCGATGAACCCGCGCCGGTCCACCGTCGGGGCACCCTCGAGTCGCGGTCGCAACGCCAGAACGATCGATGACGCCAGCGCGTTGGAGCCGAGGCTCCTCATCCGGTTGCCCAGTTCGCTGCGCAGGGGCCACGTTCCGGTCACGACCCAGCCGCTCCGGATCATGCCTTCGAGCAGGGTTTCCCAACCGGAGGATGCCCTCCCGTCACTCGTGGTATCCGACTGCTTGAAGGCGTAGTAGACGGTGATCGGGAATTCCGCCGACGTCGTCGACCGGGCACGCGAAAAGACCTCTCGGAACCCGTCCTCGAAGAACGACTTTGCGCCGAGGTCGCCGTCGTGCCGGAACGGGTTGGCGACCAGTTCATCGGCCTTGGGAGTCAGAACCGTCCGAAACAGAGCCGGATGGAGCTGAGCAAGGGCCTGGCGCTGCCAGACGTAGAAGAAGTCCGACAGGTCCGCGTAGCCGATGTTGTCGTAGTACGGGGGGTCTGTGCTGATCAACCCTGCTTCGAGGGACCTTGCGGCATTCGCCTGGTAGGCGAACCCCGGCCGCTCAGTCGGCATGGCGGAGATGGCCTTCGGGACGAACTGAAGTGAAGGAAGCCAACCGCCAGCGGAGTTGCTGAAGATGGACGCTTCGGCGTAGTCCCATCCCATCGGGATCGCTTGCCGAGCGAACATGTCGCCGACCTGCTCCTTTCCTGCGTCGGGTCGCCACCGGCCTAGAGCTGAGCAGTAGTTGGCGAACCGGCTGACCGTGAGCCCCAGATACGTGGCGACGGCGTCGGCGTAGGCGGCGGCGTCCGTGCCACCGGATTCCAGTCGTTCGCCCTCGGGCAGCCCGGTCGAGAGGGCGTCGTCCAGGACGCGCCCACGCGCGGGCGAGACCAAGTCGGTGAAGGTGGTGAGCGCGACGAGTTGGCGGTGGGTGAACAGGTCTGTGAACTTCGTCATGCCGTAGCCGCCGACACGGAAGCCGAGGGCCTGTTCGGGGAGTTCACCGGGTGGAAGGTTGGAAGGCAGGGGAACGTCGGCGGCGTCGCGGTGAGCCTGCGTGGGCGCGAGGTAGATCCGGTGCCGAACACCCTCGGCAACGATGGCCATGAGCGTGGCACCCAGCCGCTGGGCCTTGCCCTCGGCGCGCACGTAGGCGAGCGGGACGGCGCCGTGGCAGGCGAGGCAGACAGCGCCGGTGCGGGTGACCGTGCCGTCGGACTCTGCAGTGGGGGCGAGGGCGGGGTCGTGGCCGATCGTGAACCTGACCCGCCGCCCACCGCGGGCGTGGGCGTCCGGCACCACGGTGGGGATGACGTAGGCCTCCTTGCCCTTCTTCTTGCCCAGCCACCAACTGCGCACCAGCGGCATCTCGATGCCGCAGGCGGGGTTCGGGCAGGTCACGGTCCGGGCCCACAGCCAGGCGATCACGGTGGCGCTGGTGCCGTCGGGCAGGGTGGCGTCGGGGTACAGGTGCCCGATCCGGGTCTGGGCTTCGTCACGGAGCCATTCACCATAGGCGCGAACGTCGGCGGCGAGCCCTTCGGCGCCGCGCCAACTGCTCTGCGTGTCGGCGAGCCCGGGGAACACCGGTGGCCGGTTGCGGAACGTGGGCGGGATCTCGATGAGGGCCTTGTTGATCAGCACCGCCACCGGGTTGAGGTCCGAGGCGTGCGCCTCCAGACCCAGGCGCTGAGCCTCCAGCGGGATCGTGCCGCCGCCGGCGAACGGGTCGAGGATCGGCGGCGGGTTGCCATCGGTGGATTTGAGGATCTCGGCGTGGGCTTCGGCGAGGAGCTTCTCGTCGCGGGTGTTCTCCCAGACCACGAGCCGCTCGATCAGGTCGTGCAGGCGTTCACGTTCGGCGCGTTGGGCTTCTTCGGTGGGGAACTCCTCAGGTCTGGAGGAAGGGTCGTCGACGAGTTGGGCGAAGAGCACGGCGCGGGCGGCGGCCAGCGGGCGGCGGGCCCACCACAGGTGCAGCGTCGAGGGGTGGCCGTGCCGGATGGACTTCTCCCGGGCGGACTCGCGGTTGATCGCCTCCAGCGGGAGGGACACCTCAATCAGCTTGCGCTTCTGCACCTGTCTCAGCTGCCTTCCTGTACGACGTGCACGTATGTCTCGATCTTGGCGGCTCCCGCGGACGTCCGCGGGTCACCCGGCGGTTCCACGCGCACCAGGCTGGTCCGCAGCGCCTCGGGGAAGGCCAGGTCGGGGTGGGCGCGTGACGTCCAGCGTTGCCAGCGGGAGGGGTGGCGGGGCCCGTCGCCGACCTGCCAGGTCGGGAGACCAACCGCGACGGTGCGATCGTGCAGCCAGCGCACTTGGCTGCGGAAGCGTTCGCGGGCTGCACCGGCGGGCGCACTGGCTCCGAAGGCCAGGAGGGCCCCGTCGCACACAGGCAGGTGGTCGGCGAGGTGGGCTCTCGCCGTCGCCCAGCCCTCAGGGCCCAGCTCCAACGCGCTGATCGCCCCGGTGGCGTGGGACGGGACGGCGAACAGGTTGCCAACCACGACGCGGTCGAAGCCGAGCAGGGCGGCCGCCAGCTCCACGCGCTGGAGCGTGCGGCGTCCGTCGGTCAGCGGCGGGTTGCTGAGCACGGCAAGGAGGGTCCTGGGTCGTGTGCTGGCCATCAGAAAGGCTCAGTTCCGCGGGCCCACATCTTGGTCCAGTCGCCGCGCAGGCCGGTGGCGTCGAAGTCCCCGAAGGTGGTGGTGGCGAACGGGTCGCCGAGGTAGCGCACCTGGTCGTGCTCGGGGCCGCGTTGGTCGACGCGGACGAGGGCGAGCCGGTAGCGGGGGGCGGCGTTCTTGCCGGTCAGCACCTCGTTGTGGCTGATGAAGAAGTCGTCAGCCCCTTCGATGCGGGCCTTGACCTCGATCCGCAGCGTGGAGCCGTCCGGCAGGAGCGACAGGATGTCGTAGCCCGGGTTGTTGTGAGCCTGCTCGACGGGCGGCGGCCGAGTCGGCGCTCGTGGGCGAGCACGGCATCGACCCCCCGACGCTCGACCACCGTGGTTTCGACGGCATGCCGCAGCGGCTCGTCCGGGGCCACCTGGTCGACCACGTCGGCCAGCGGCAGCACGATCGCGGCGCCGAGGATGCGGGGTGGCCGGGTCGCCAGTTGTTCCTGCAGCGAGAGGCGCCGCAGCCGGCAGGTGAGGCGGGCGTCCAGTTCGTCGGCTTTGCGAGTGAGGCTGTCGGCGGACTCCTTGGGTTTCTGGCCGATGCGTTCCTGTTCCCCGGCGACCGTGGCCTCGACGTAGAGGCGGTCGCGTTCGCTGGTGAGACGGTCGGTCACCTGACGGCGTACCTTGGCTAGCTCGGCTTGGCGTCGCGGCTGGACCTCGGCCAGGAACCCCGGCAGCCGGTTCTCGATCAGCCAGCTCACCGCTTTCTCCTCGCCCGTGGGAAGCCAGGGCAGGCGGCGGGCGGCGTCCGTGATCAGACCGGCGGGCGCGGCGACCGCGTCCAGGTAGGGGGCGGGCCCGGCGTCCGTCACGGTGCCGTCGGAGTCGACGAAGGCGTAGCTGAACCGCCGCGAAATCGAGGTGTCCGTGCCGTCGACGACCTCCTCGACGACCCCCACCAACAGGTGAGGGGTCGTGACGGCCGCCGACACCACCACGGTGCCGGCCTCCAAGCGCTGGCCGGAGCCGGTGCGCGGTTTCGGCGAGGACGGCGTCATGGAGGGGATGGCCGGGGGCCAGCAGGTCGGCGTGCACGAGGCCGTCCGGCTGCACGTAGGGCAGGTCGAACGTGACCCGCTCGTAGCGGGTGGCGATCGGCTGCGTGGACGCCGCCCGCACCCCCGCCGGGACGTTGGTGGCCTCGAAGCGGCCGCGTTCGCGGCGGGCCAGCCGACCCCCGAGTCGGGTGAAGGCTTCCTTGAAGGCTAGTTCGATGTAGTGCGGCTGCAGCCGGCGGGCGCGGGCCTCGTCCATGGCCTGGCGCGAGTTGCGCCAGGTCGGCCTGGGACAGTACCTCGGAGGCGAGCGCCCGTTCCTTGAGTAGTTCGGGGAGGCCCTCGCCGACCTGCCGGTCGATGACCTGGTGCATCCGGGCGCGGACCTCGGGCTGCTCGCCGTAGCGGATGGCGTCCAGCAACAACGTGCGCAGCGGGGTGCCCTCGAACGCTTCGCCGAGCACGTCGAACACCTCGCCGCCGTAGGCGCGGCGCTGTTCCTCGATCTTGCCCAGCAGCTTGAGGAACACCTCGCCTTCGCGGGTGTGGTCGGCGACCAGGTTCCACAGCCGGCACACCTCGGTCTGGCCGATGCGGTGGATCCGGCCGAACCGCTGCTCGATCCGGTTCGGGTTCCACGGCAGGTCGTAGTTGACCATCAGGTTCGCGGCCTGCAGGTTCAGGCCCTCGCCGGCGGCGTCCGTGGCGATCAGCACCTGGCAGTCGGGGTTCTTCGTGAACTCCTCGGTGATGCGGCGTCGCTCCGGACGCCGCACCGCCCCGTGGATCGACACCACGGCGTCCGTTCGGCCCAGCAGGGACCCGACGCGGCGTTGCAGGTAGTCGAGCGTGTCGCGGTGCTCGGTGAACACGATCAGCTTGCGCGGATGCCCGGCGCTGTCGAACCGCAGCGCCTCGTCCTGCAAGAGCGTGGACAGCTCGCTCCACTTGCGGTCGTTGCCCGAATCCCGCACCCGGCGGGCCAGGGTGGTGAGGTCGGCGAGTTCGGCCAGTTCGGCGTCCAGCTCCTCGATCGTCTGCGCGGCCGTCGCCGAATCGACCAACTCCTCCTCGACCTGCTCGAGTTCCTCGGCGGTGTACTCGTCGACGTCGTCGTACACACTCGGGTCGATCGTGACGGCGACCTCGCGCCAGGTGTTCTGGAGAAGGGTGCCGTTCACGAGGTCGGTGCGGCGGCGCTGCAGGCGTTGGGTGCGGCGCTCCAGAGACCGCAGGATGGCCTCCGGGCTGGACGCCAGCCGGCGCTGCAGCACCGTCAACGCGAACCCGACGGTGTTCTTGCGTTTGCCGTCGAGCCGATCGGCGCGGTCGAAGCCCTGGCGGACGTAGTCGGTGACCTGCTCGTACAGCGTCTGTTCCAGCGCGGTCAGCTCGTAGGGGACGGTCTCGGCGATTCGTTCGGGGAACAGGGGCTTGCCCTCGAAGGTGAGCAGCTTCTCCTTCACCATGCGCCGCATCACGTCGCTGGTGTCGACGGTGTGGACGCCCGCGCGGTAACGGCCCTCGAACCGGTCCTTGTCGAGCAGGGTGAGGAACAGTTGGAAGTCCTGCTCGATCCCCGAGTGCGGGGTCGCGGTCATCAACAACAGGTGCCGGGTGATTCCGCCCAGCAGTTCACCCAGTTCGAAGCGGCGGGTCTTCTCGAGCTTGCCGAAGAAGTAGTGCGCCGCCATCCGGTGCGCTTCGTCGACCACGACCAGGTCCCACTCAGTGCCGGCGAGCTTGGTCTTGAGGTCTTCGTTGCGGGACAGCTGGTCCATGCGGGCGATCAACAGCGGATGAGCGTCGAACACGTTCATGTTGATGTTCGCGTCCAGCATCGCGTTCGTCAGGATCTGGAAGTGCAGCCCGAACTTGAGGAACAACTCGTCCTGCCACTGCTCAACAAGGCCGCCCGGAGCCACGATCAGGCAGCGCTTCACGTCGTCGCGGAGCAGGAGCTCCTTGATGTACAGGCCGGCCATGATCGTCTTACCGGCGCCCGGATCATCGGCGAGCAGGAACCGCAGCGGGGTTCGGGGCAGGAGTTCGCCGTACACGGCGGTGATCTGGTGGGGCAGCGGCTGGACGTCGCTGGTCGCCACTGCGAGCATCGGATCGAACAAGCCGGCCAGCCGGATGCGTTGCGCTTCAGCGGCCAGCTTGAAGTCGGACGCCGGCGCGTTGAACGGACGCCCCGCAGCGCGAGCGATCTCCAGTCGTGGCTCGTCGGCGCGGTACAAGACCCGCTGGTCGAGATGGCCCACCGTGGGACGGAAGGTGAGTTCGACGGCTTCGCGGCCATGCCACTGCGTGGCGATCACGGTCACCGAATCGCCGGGGATGACACCGTTCAGCCGCAGGCCAGCGGTGACTTCCTCGAGCTTCAAGGCTTCCCCTTCGATGTCCGTCATCAGCGACGACGCCGATCTGACTAGCAGCTGAAGCCGTGCGCGGTGTCGTCAACCCAGTTCAGGATTACCCTATCCCGCTACACCGACATCCCATGAAACGGGCGGCATGGATCGAGCAGAGTCACCCACGCGAGCCTGACGCCGCGAGGCCCCGCGACGTCCAAGCAGGGTCACAGGACGGGACTGCCCGCCGTGGTGGGACGAGGACCAGCGTTGCATCCGTAGGCAGGGATCTTGGAGTCACCGGCCGGGCCCCATCTCGGTTGCGCGATGGCTGCGCCGTCGGCTTCGCAGATGCCGGAGGTGTCGCTGGAAATTGCCGCTTGCCAGGCAACCCAACACACCGCCCGGGGCGCTTCGAGCTGGCGGGCTGAGGTCGCGGTGAGCAGGAAGCCTCGATGGCTCGTTTGTTGGGGTGGGCCATGGAAAGGAAGGGAACGTTGATGCGGGATTCGAACAAGCGGGTGGCGGCTCGGCGGGCTGTCTTGGATGCTCAGGCTGAGCGGCGGCGGGTGCGTCAGGAGCGTGAGGACCAGCTGATGGGCCTCGCGGTGGCGGTGAATGTCGCTTTGGCGACGGGCCGGACGGCTTTGGAGAAAGCGGAGCTGGTGGCCGGGCAGGCGCTGGAACAGATGGTGGGGATGGGTGTGAGTGTGGCCGAGGTGGTGGAGTGGTGCGCCGGCAACATCACAGTGAAGGACGTTGCGCGGCTGCGCCAGGTAGCAGCCGCGCAGCCTGAGGCTGCCGCCGTTGAGCCGCGATCGAGCGCCGGGGTGGGGTGACCGCGAATTCCCGGACTTGTTCGCGAGGGTGAGCACAGGGCGCTTTCGGTTCGTTTGCTGTGGTAGGAATCCAGAGAGGTGTGCCATGACTGTTTTGCCCGGCGTCCTCGCCCCAAGTGCCGAGCTTGCCAGCCGCGTGTCCAGGGAAGTGACGCCATGGCGGTGACCTTCTACGTGGGCTCGGCGGGTCACGAATCGTTCGAGATCGACGTGCCTGATCCTGGCCACGGTCGACTGGTCGTGCGACGGCTCGACCACCGTTTCGGCAGCGCAGCCAAGGGCGCGCATGACGCCGGTGAGTACGCAGGCGCCGCCCTAGCCGAGCTGCTGGGTGCGGTGACCGGACTTGCGACTGGCACGGTCGACGACGGCCGGGTGGTGGTGCGATCGAGCGTTGGTCGGTCCTTGGTCGTGGCCCGGGACGAGGCGGCGGCGTTGTTGCCGCAGCTGCAGAAGGCGGTGGCGTTGTCAGTGGGGGGTGAGGATCGCTACGAGCGGGTATGGACCGATCAGCACCCCGGGCGTCTGGAGCCCCTCTGCGTGGACTGCCATGAGGGCGGCTTAGGTACCGGCCCTGATGCTGTGTCGGCGTCCTGCGACGAGTACGGCCATCAGCCGTTTGGGACGGTCTCGGGCACGTCTTGGCGGACAGCCCAAGCCCGGCACGCACGTGAGGCCATTCTGCGGCGTGGACGCGGCGCCAGTCCGGACGCTGCGTCCACGTTGTGGTGATTCCAGCCCGGCGAACCCAGCTGAGCGCTGGATTCCAGGCCATGGCCAACCCGGTCGATGGAACCATCGAGGCGCCCCGTCTTCGGGTTTCTGTGCCGTCTGGTTGATCTGCTTAGTTACTGAGGCGCCGTTGTGCGGCTTCTTGCGCGCGGGTGACGGCTTGTTGGAGGTGGGGGAGTAGTTCGGCGGCTTCGTCGGCGCCGATGATGACGGATTGGCCCCAGCTGGCCTGCAGTACGAGGTGGTCTCCGCTTCGTCGGCCTCGGGTGAGGTCTTCGACGTCTGGGACGAGGTTGTTGAGTTCTTGTCCGTAGTACTCGCCAGCGGTGTTGAAGTCGTAGTCGATCAGCCTTTGTGACAGGTCGTGGAAGCGGCTGTCGAGCCGCCGCATGCCCAGCCTTCCCGGTCCGGGGAAGGTGAATTCAAGCCATTCCATGCCTGGGAGCCTACGGCCCTGCCGGCGTGCCTCCACCTTCGACGAGTGTCTGAACGGTCGTGGTGAGCAGCGATCTGGCTTGTTGGGTTTGTTGTGGCAGGAATCCACTGAAAGGGACCTGCCATGAGTGTGCTGAGTGCCGCGTCGTTGCGGTGCGTGCCGCCGGAGTCCGGGGCGGCGTTGTGATGCGGGCGCGTCAGTATTCGGAGGCCGAGCGGGAGCAGGCTGCCGCTGTCCGGCGGGAGCAGTTGGAGCGGTGGCAGGCCGAGATCGTCGGCAAGGTAACCGATCTGGTGAACGGTGCCGAGTGGCAGCGTTGGCTGCAGGTCGCCGCCAAGTTCCACCAGTACAGCTTCAACAACCAGATCATGTTGATGCTTCAAAGACCTGATGCGACGGCGGTGGCCGGCTACCAGAAGTGGCGGACGCTGGGTCGGCAGGTGAACGCTGGCGAGACTGGGATCAAGATTCTCGCGCCGATCACCAAGCAGGTGGACCAGCAACGTCCCGATGGCTCGGCCGTGTTGGATGCCGACGGTAACCCCGCGAAGGGGATGCAGGTGGTCGGCTACCGGTTGGTCTCGGTGTTCGACGTGTCGCAGACCAGCGGTCGTGACCTGCCGGAGCAGCCCCGCCCGCAGCTGCTGAAAGGCGCAGCGCCGGACGGTTTGTGGGAGCGGTTGCAGGGGTTCGTCGAGGCGCAGGGTTTCCGGGTGGAGCGGGGCGACTGCGGCGGCGCCAACGGTGTCACCAGCTATGACGACAACGTGGTGCGGGTCCGCGCCGACATCGATGACGCCCAGGCGGTCAAGACGTTGGCGCACGAGGCGGGGCATGTGCTGCTCCATCAACCGGACGCCCGGCAAGGCCTTGGGGTGTGCCGAGGACGGGGCGAGGTTGAGGCCGAGTCCGTCGCCTACCTGGTGACCGCGGCGCACGGTGTCGATTCCGGCCAGTACACGTTCAGCTATGTGGCCGGTTGGGCCGAGACGGCTCAGGCCGCCGCGCCGAAGGACACCACGTTGGCCGACGTCATCTCCGCGACCGGTGCCCGGGTGGTCAAGGCCGCGGACACCATCCTGACCACCACCAAGCCACCCACGGCCGTCCAGACGGACGCAACCCCGGAGTCGGTGACCCGCGAGATGCGCGTGGACCAGGCGCTTGCCCAAGGCCATCAAACCGCCCGGACCCGCCCGGCGGCACGCCGCGAACCTGCGCCCAGCCGTGCCGGCCATCCGACGGTGGCACCGGCCCGATGAACCACCCAAAACCGAACGGGAGGGACGTTTGATCATGAACTTGTCGCTGCTGGAGTACCAGCTTCGGATGCTGCTGGCGGGCACTGCTGGGGTGGCGGTGGACGTTGTGGTGCCGGCCGGGTGGGTCATGGTGCTGGTGGGGGAGCGGCGATGAGCGCCGGGGTCCCGGACGAGATCATCCGGGGAAACGGGGAGATCGCCGCCAGCCTGCCGCACCTGCTGGGGTACCGGCCCGGCGACCAGACCGTCGTGGTGGTCGGCCTGGTCGGCAACCGGCTGGGCCCGATCGCGGTGGCCCGGCCACCCGCGAACGGCGAAGGTTTCAACCCGGCAACCTGTGACGGTTTCGCCCGCGAGGTCTGCCCCGCGCTGGAGCGGCATGGGGTGACCACGTTCCTGACCGTCGGCTACGGACCCACCGGTGCCGAGCACGCGCACCTGATCGGGGACGCCCTGGACCGGCACGTCACCGGCGGCCACGAGGTGCTGCGCTGGTCGGTGGACCGCGGCCTGGTCCATTCCTGGCACGAGACCGATGGCTGGTCCGCCGGGCAGCAGGTGGGCAGCGGCGCCGAGTGGGTGCTTCGCGGCTCGTCCCCGGCCGACAGCTACGACCAGCTCACCGCCTCGTTCTCCCCGCAACCGGCCCGGCAGTGGCCGCCGCTGCCAGACGACAAGGCCCGGCTACTGACGGCGACCCCGGTGCCCGACCAGGTCGTGATGGCCCGCGACCTGGTTCGGCAGATGATCGAACCAGGTGCGGTCAACGGGCCGGCCGAGTACGGGTGGCTGGGTGCATTGGCGTCCGGGCATCCCTCGGTCAGGGACACCGTGATGGCTGAACTTGCCTCCCACCCGGCCGGGGTGTGGGTGGCCCGGGCCGCCTATGTGGGGGCGCCGGCGCCATGTCGGGACGCCCTGACCGCGGTCACCGCCGTTGCGGTGATCACGCACGGGCTCTCCGGGGAGCTGGCCCGCGACCTGGCCGGCCGGATCGACCCGAACGGTCCGAACGCCCACTGGGCGTTCCTGATCGGCGCGGCCGTCGACAACCACCTCGACCCGGCCGAGCTACGCCAATTCTTGGCCGCCACCCGCCGTGAACCGGAAGTCATCTCCCTACCACCGAGAGCCGGCCGGTTCCCCGGCGGTGAGTCCTCGCCCGGACCGGACGCGTTGCCGGCCCGCAGGGCAGAACACCGCACCCCGCACAAACCCGGCCAACGAGGCGGCCGCGGACCCGACATCGGCCGTTGAACCACCCGACTTCGCCCGGACGCAGGGAAGGGCCGGGCGTCCCGACCACAACCGAACAAAACCGAACCCAACAGGAGTGGAGTTTCTGATGACCGCAACAACCTCAATGACCTGGACCGACCATAGTGTCGCGGCTCAGTCCCTGGTCGACCAGGCACAGCACTGTCTGCTGCAGGTGATCGGGCTGATCGACGACCTGGGGATCGAACTCGGCGCCCTGTCCGGACTGGCCCGCGCTACCGCCCGACAGGCCATCATCGATGACGACGGCTGGCGCGAACTGGCCGGGCACGCGTCCGAGCAGCGGCAAGCCGCCGTCGACCTGAGATGCCTGCTCGCCGAGATCAGGACGGCGGTCACGCAGGCCGGGGCACACCTGCTGTCCTTCGAAACCGAAACCATCCCGGACCAGACGGTTGGGCGGCGGATGTTCGTGCTGTCCCGGGCGGTGCTCGGTGTCGACGGCGCGGTGCGGCTGGCGCAGCCGGCCACCGACGGGTTGCTCAGCACCCTGGTGGACGCCGAGTCGGCGTTCACCGCGCGCGACCGGCAGGGGCTGCGGCAGCACGCCAGGAAGCTGGGGGTCCGTTCCAGTGCCCTCAATGGTGTGGTGCAGCTGCTGCCGGTTGCCCTCAACGTCCCCGACACCTTGGTGGACCGGGCCAGCCTGCTCATCCAAACCCAACTCGGTCTAGTGGACCACTGACAGCTGCGGCCTGACCGGGGTGATGCGATGCAGCCGTTCCACCGAGAAATCGTCGCCGAACCGGGTGAGGAACCTGGCCAACCCCGGCTGGTGACCGGCCTCGACGGTGAAGTCGTCACCGGCCAGCTGCATCATCCTCAGCGCGCGGCGCGCCGCGACCGGCGCCGCGTAGCTGAGGAACCCCAACAATCCCACACCGACCGCCAGCCACGGCAGCCCATAGACGGTGACCGCCCGCCAGACCGCCACCGCCAGCACCACAACCCGGGCCCGCCACGCGAACCGGATCAACACCATCCCGGAAGTTGCGGCGCCGATGCTGGCGGCCAGCATCCGGATCGGCAGGCACGGCAGGCCGAGCACCGTGGCCGGCCCATCCGCCCTGGTGACCCCGCAGCGCAGGAAACCGACCGCACCAACCAGCAGGGCGGTGACCTCCGGCTCGGTCAGCCAGCCCTGCCGGTACCTGGTGATCAGCTCGGCGGGAACCAGCACGGTGCGACGACCGAACCCCTCCGGCGCCAGCACCCGATGGTCCACCACCAGCACATCCACCGCCGGCGGCCCCAACCGCTGCCCACACAACGTAGTGATCGGTCCGGCCAGCAGCCCGTGCTCGGTCGGCGTGGGTGGGCGGGCCCGCAGCACCAGCCGCGCCACCCAGCGCTCCCCGGCCCGGGAATGCGACCAACAGGCCAACACCAGACCGGTCAGCCACGCAGCCAGGCTCGCCCAACCCGACGGCAACATGCCCGCCGCCACAACCGCGATCGCCATCCCCGCCAACACCGCCGGCAACTCGCCGACCAGCTTCAACAACCACATCCAGACCCGCATGACGCACCCCGCAGTCCTGTCGGCTTTGTCTCCACTATCGACGGTCCCACCGACAAACCGCCCGGGCCTGTGGACAACTCGCGAAACCGTCAACACCAGATCACTGAAACCGAAAGCGAACGATAGGAGAACCCATGGACGCCGACCTGACCGCCGCCCAGCGCAGTCTGCTGCGCGCCACCCAACTCATCCACGTGGCGGCCCAGCGCGCCGAAACCCAGGCCGCCCGCGGACTGGACGATCTCGAAGCGGTGCTGCTGCTCGGCGCTGTCCGGACGCTCGGCTGGCAGGCGATGGTGCTGCTTCCCGAAGGCCTGCCTCTGATCGGGGCCGTCCCCAGCGGGGTGGGCTGCCTGGCCGCGCTCGAGGAAGCCGAACAAGAACTGCGGGCCCGGCCGATCTGGGAGTACCCGGTCGGCACGTCAGCCCTGGTCGTCGCCTTGTGTGACGCGATCGTCACCACCCGGGCGGGTGGCTGGCTATGACCATCCCCGCCAGCAGCCTGCTCACCAGCGCCGAGGACTGGGCCCGCAACGTCCTGCTCGACGCCGACAAACACGACTCCAGCATCGACCCCATCCAGGGCTGGAACAGCCTCATCCAAACAGCCGCCACCGCCTGGAAAGCCCTACCCAACCCGGACCATGCCAGCCGCCCGTTCGAACCCGCCGCCCTGGTCGCCTCCCAAATCACCGCCGGCAACCCACCAGCCACCGGCGCCGGCATCGACCGCCGCGTCCAACGGGTCACCGACCTCGTCCGCGAAATCCCCGAAGGGATGGGCCCGGCGAGCACACCAGAAGAGGTGGCACAGGTGCGCACCGGAATCCTGCACCTCGGCTACCTGCTGACCCACGAAACCGCCGTCACCGTGGCGGCCCGATACGCCGAAGCGAACCCTGACGAGGGAGTACCCGATCGTCGGCCGGTCTACGACCGGATCCTCGGCGTCGAACAGCTACTCGATGCCCACCTGCACAACAAGCCAGGCCAGCCCGGCACCACAAAGGCAGTCGTCCAACTGGAGCAGGCACTCAGCCAGTGGCTGCGCGTGGCCTACCAATCCGGCGGCGAACCACCCAATCCGATGACCCAAGTCATCCTCGCCGACACCGCCGCCAACCTGATCGGCAACTCAGCCGCACTATGCACCAACGCAGCAAAGCACGGACAACTCAACCAGTGGGACCTTCACAACCGGCTCATCCCGGCCCTCAAACAGGCCTCTGACAACTGGATCGAAACCCGCAACCTGTGGTCGACCATGATCACCCCCACCAGTCGACAACTGCCGGACCAGGTCCACGCCGCCACCGCCCTCCAGCAGGCCTTCCGGCATCCCGAACTGCCCGGACACCCCGCCATCCGTGCCGCCATCACCGCCGCGCTAGCGGTCAACACCGAAATAGCGCAGGTCAACCATCAGGCCCTGAACCATCCCGACCTCGTCGCCCCCGCCCGCGTCGTCACCGACCTCACCCGAGAAGTCCTCGCCCGCGAACCCAGCGGCTACAGCAAATACCAGATCTGGAACGCCATGAACCACCTCGAAGGGCGCCAACCGGTACCCTTCCCCGAAGCAGTGCGAGCCGACCTCAACAACCGCGGCAGAACCACTCTGCAAGCCGCCCTCGACACACGATCCGCGGGCCACGTCCTCGCCGCCAAGACAGGCACCAGAGCAGAGCTCGTACTACACACCGGACAGACACAAGCCCTGAAGGCCAACAGCAACAGACAACCGCCGCCACCATCTGGTGCTGGCAATCCACGCCAAGGCATGCCACGCTGAACACCCTTCGGGGAGGGCGCCGGGTTCGCCTGACTGGACGGCCCTGCATCGACTGCCGAGGGACACCGGTCAGGGTGAGTCAGCGAACCGGCGCAGGAGCGCGACCACGAAGCTGCCGCACCCCGAGAAGGATCTTGGCGCCATCGAAACCAGGCACCGGCAACAAGTTGAGGGCTCCTCGCTGACTCACGTTGTACTGCATGGCGGGTTGACGGTTACGGGGAAAGGCCGTTCAAGAACAGCATGTCAAGTCGGCCGATTGCTCCTTCGAGCCGGGTGCGGTGCCGAGCAGGATAGGCGTTTCGTAAACGACGGATAATGAGACGCCCCAGATCTTGCCCGCGGAGGAGTCTTGGGACGAAACAGGGTGTTCCAGAACTCGTATCGAAACATGCCAGGAGGCGAGCAGCTTTCGAGAGCGTTTGTGAGACGCTGTGGTATGAGCGGCAGCGATGTGTCCATGGACCCCCACTTGGTTGGGCTGGCGCGGGTGTCCACTGACGGACAAGACACTCGGTTGCAGCGTGATGCCCTCGTCCATGCAGGATGTGCGCGTATTTTCGAAGAGACCATTTCTAGTCGTCGAAGCGATCGGCCGGGATTGGCTGCTGCCCTGGATCATCTTCGACCAAATGCCGGTGACACGCTGGTGGTGTGGAAGCTGGACCGGTTGGGCCGTTCGGTGAAAGATCTGTTGACCATCGCTGACGACCTTCACAGCAAAGGGATTGCGCTTCGTGTGCTCACTGGAACGTTGGCAGGTGTGTACACGCCCCACGGGGAGGGGAAGTTCTTCTTCACCGTGATGGCGGCTTTCGCCGAGCTTGAACGGGACCTCATCCAGCAGCGCACCGTCGCTGGCTTGGAGGCAGCACGACGGCGAGGAAGAGTTGGCGGCAGACCAACCGTGATGAGCCCGGACAGGCTGGCTGCGGCGCTCGCTCGCCGTGAGCGGGGGGAGAGCCCCAGCGAGATCGCCAAGGCGTTGGGGATCTCGCGGGCCACCTACTACCGGCACATCAACCGCGGCAGCGCCGCAGGCGCTTGATCCAAGTGAGGGTCCCATTCGTCAAAGGGGTCATTTATCCCTTGGCAATGAACCCAGCCTGCATCGACCGCAAGCCTCGAACTGACTATTTCAGCACCCGCCTGCGGTGCGGTGCCCGAAGCGACGAACCGTCGCTCGCTCCGCGCGGCATTTCTATGGCACCGGACTGCTCGAAGGTTCTTCTGGTTAGGTGAGCAGTTCGCCCACCTCTTGTGTTTGTTGTGTTGTCACGGCATGAGCTCCCGCACCGCTTGATCGCTGTGACATGGCGACTACACCCAGGGGTGAATCATGATGTCTGATCGAAGGGCTGGGGATTCTCGACGACGGGGCCCGCAGGACGCCTTGGCGGCAGGCGGCGCGAGGAGGCCGCTTGGCTATCTGAATCGTCCGCAGCGAATGGTGAAGCACCACCCAGTGCAGCCCGCTGCCGGGGCCGGCGAGTTGGTGGTCCTGAGCGGCTTCCTGGTGCATGAGGCCCGTGCGTGGCAGGGGATGTCTCGATGACGGCCAGGAAGGCTGCGGTGGCGACGCTGGATCGGGTGCCCCGGCAGTACGAGTCGATCCAGGACGCAGCCGTGCGTGCAGGTGTGAGTGTCAAGACGATTCGCCGACGGATCGATGACGGAGTGCTGCGGGCCTATCGGCTGGGGCGGATCATTCGGCTCGACCCTATGCAGGTTGACCAGGCGTTCACGCCGGTCCCGTCTTGGCGGGATGGGATGTGATTTGCGATGGCTAGGCACCGTAAGCGACAGTTCGGCGAGATCCAGGAACTCGAGTCGCGCATTCCGGGTCGTGGTCCGCGTTATCGGGCCCGCTACATGGGGCCGGACGGACGAAGATATTCGGCCCCAACGTTCGAGAGCTTCGGTGCCGCGGAGGCGTGGCTGAACAACGTGCAGGCCGAGATCCGGTTCGAGATCTGGAGCCCCGAGAAGGCCAGCCGCAAGACGGTGAAGAAGCCGACTGCGCCGACCTTTGCCGAGTTCGCGGAGACATGCATCGTGAACCGCATGAACCGGCCGGTGAAACCGTTGCGGGCTTCGACGGCGGAGAACTACCGCAAACAGTTGCGGCTGGAACTTGATCCGGTGTTCGGGGACATGCCGATCGACCAGATCACCGAGGGTGACGTGAACGCCTGGCACAAGGCGTCTGCGGCGAAGCAGCATCCGACCCAGACCGCGAACGCGTACCTGTTCATGAACTCGGTGATGCGCGAAGCCGTAGAGGCCAAGATCATCGCTTCGAACCCGTGTCGGGTGCCCGGCGCGAAGGGCAAGCCTGCTCCCAAGCATGAGCCGGAGAGCCTGTCCGTGGTCGAGTTGCGGGACTACCTGAGGGCGGTGCCGGAGCGTTATCGGGTGCCGTTGATGGTGGCCGCGTTTTGTGGGATGCGGTCCGGCGAGGTCCGCGGTCTGCGGATTCGGGACGTCGACTACGAAACGGGACGGATCACCATCCAGCAAGGCGTGAACCGGATCGACGGCGAATACCTGTTCGAGAAACCCAAAACGAAGGCCGGTATCCGAACCGTCTACGCCCCCGAGCTGCTTCGGGCCAGCCTCGCCGCCCAGGTGCAGGCAAGGACGAAGGCCGCCAACAGTGCCCGGGACCGTTTGTTGTTCACCGCCCAGGATGGCCGTAGCCCGCTGCATTCCAGCGTGTTGCGGGAAGCCCATTTGAAGGGCCGTGCCGCGGTTGACCGGCCCAGTCTGCGGGTGCACGATCTGCGCAAGACCGCCGCCACCCTGGCCGCGCAGCAGGGTGCCACCGTGCGGGAGATCATGGTGATGCTCGGTCACACCACCCCCGAAGTGGCGATGATCTACCAGGCGGCCGCTGAACAACGCATGAAGGACATCGCCACCCGCATGGACGACGTCTTCGCAGGAGTACAAGATGACCAGGAACAGGAAGAGCAGGGCGAAGCTGCTAGGTCTTGATGGGACGACCGTTCAGTGACCTCGCGGCCGCCGAGCATGGGCAGGTAAGGGCGTCGAAGACACTGGCGTCTTGTAAGAGCTGCTGCGCGCTTGGTCGCGCTCGGTGTCGCACCGCTGCGATGTCAAGCACGCCCGGAGCCTGGTGGTTGCCGGCGCCCGGTTGACGGCGGAGGTGATGAGAGTGTGGAGCGCTCCGGTCACCATGGCAGGGGGCACTGATCGGGTGCGACTAGGTCGCTGAACAAGCTGGGTTCACTCTGCCCGAGGGCAGTTACGGCTACCTTGGCGACGTCTAGTTGGAAGTCAACGGCGTCTGCCATCTTGATTGATCCATCCTAGGATTGCATCTGGGACAACTCCTCTGGCCGCGGCATCGGTGTGGCGCCGCAGGGATCGAAAACTTGTTCGAGTCCAACCGAGACGCCCGCTCGCACCCCTATTGGCGTCTGCGGTGACGGTACGACTAACAAGACCGAGGAGCTCGCCAGCCGCGCCGGTCCCCTCATGCAGAGTCAGTGCGACGGTGAAGTGCGGCGGCCGTGTGTTGGCTCTTTCCCATGTGAACCCCCGGTGTTGTCTTCTGCCTGGGTGATGCGCTCAGCATGACCGGCTTGGCGAAGGCGTCGGATTCCTCGCACAATTCCTTCCGCCGCAGTGGCCGGTCGTCACGTCGACCATGCGCCTGTTCTGTGGTACACAGCCCTCCGACCAGAGCTTGTCCCTCCGCAGCGCATGAGCGCGGGAAGAACGGCTGCCGGTCGCCGGCACCCTTGAGTCAGACGGGCGCAGAGGTCCGCAGAATCGGGCGTCAGAGGTTTGCAAGATTTGGGGTAACTTTTGGGGAATCAGAGTCCTTTTTGGGGTATCCAGGACCACTTCCGACCACCCCCGAAAACGACGAACCCCGGTCTGACTAGGCATTTAACCTAGTAGAACCGGGGTTGTCTGGGGTGTCCGAGAGAGGACTTGAACCTCCACGCCCTATAACGGGCACTAGCACCTCAAGCTAGCGCGTCTACCAATTCCGCCACCCGGACAGGTGTGTGCTCGGGAACCCCGAGCGCCAAGAAACAATAGCATCCCCACCGGTCCGGACGCGAACCAGGACCTGTCTTGGACTCGTGGCACCATGGAGCGGGAGCCGATGTCCAGCTCAGGAGGCTTGATGCCAGAACCACCCACCACCCACATCACGTCGTGGTCGTTGCGGCAGGAGTTCGTCGGCGGCGTGGAGGTTGAGGTCGGCCGTATGAGTCTGCCCTGGTCGATGAGTCACCGACAGGTCCAGCGAGTCCTCACTGAGCAGGCAGAGCAGGGTGGCTGGGAGCTCATGCGGCTGCGCCGCTATCGGGACGGCAGCCGCCAGGTCTGGCTTCGCCGCAAGGTCATCAAGGCGCGACCCACCTACTTGGTGAACAGGCCCGACTGAACCACGGGTCAGCTGTTCTCGATGTCGACTGCGATCCTGGTCGGCGAATCGAGCATCGACACGTGGAAGCCGCGACTGGCATCCAGTCCGATGAAGATCTGGGCCTGGCCTTCGAAAACCGGGTCCACGAAGACGCCGGTCACGTTGCCGTGGGCGCTGTCTGCGACCAGCCCGCTCGGGGTGGAGGCCCCAGTGGGTGGATACGTCAGCCCGGTGACGATCACCCGCAGGGTGGCTGACCCCGGCAGATCCACCTCATCGCCTTTGCCCTGCGTGCGTGGCTCATCGTCGTATTCGACCCGCCAGCCCACCTGATCGGGCGATCCTCCGGTCAGTTCGACCACGATCCGGTCGTATCCGGCGTGCGAGCCGACGCGTACCTCGGTGATGACCAGTTCTGGGCTTGGGCTCGCCGGGCTCGTCGACGTCGGGGAGTCGTCGAAGACGACGGTAGGGGTGCCGTCCGGTGCGTCACTGCCCCCGGGTGCGGTGGTCGTGGACGCAAGGGGGCCGCCCGATGCGCTGGAATCGGTGCTGGTCGGCGCCGGTGCGGTGGAAGCGGGGCTGGTGGAACCGCCCGTGCCGCAGCCGGCGATCGTGAGGACGAGCAGCCCGGCCGCTGCGAGAACCCGCATGCTTGTCATCTGGCGATCCTACGCGCGCCGGCGTCCCATGTGCGGGCCCCCGGTGATGTCGTCCAGCGCGACAGCGATCGGCTCCGGCAGCGACTGCGAGTCAGTCTGCAAGAGGGAAGCCAGTTGGTCGGTCGTCCGCGCACCCAGCAGGGGAGCGGTCACCCCCGGCGCGTCGCGCACCCACAGCAGCGCGACCTGCGCGGTGCTCAGGCCCAGCCCGCTGGCGGCTCGGGCAACCGCATCGACGACGGCGGTCGACCGGGCGTCCAGGTACGGTTCGACGAACCACGCCAAGTGGTCCCGGCCACCCCGAGAGTCACGGGGGATGCCCCCGCGGTACTTGCCCGTCAATACACCGCGTCCCAGCGGCGACCAGGGGAACAGTCCCATGCCATGGTGGGCCAACGCCGGCAGCACTTCCACCTCTGCACGGCGGGCCAGCAACGAGTACTCGATCTGGCCACTGACCAGCCGAGCGCGTCCCGGAACCGCGCGCTGCCAGGCTGCCGCAGTACCCAGCTGCCAGCCGATGTAGTTGCAGACCCCGGCGTAGCGGGCCATCCCGGAGTTGACGGCCTGGTCGAGGGCCGCAAGGGTCTCCTCGAGCGGCGCGTCGCCCCAGGCGTGTACCTGCCAGATGTCGACGTGGTCGGTGCGCAGCCGGCGCAACGAATCGGTGAGGTCGTCCAGTAGGGCGCGCCGCGAGGTGTCCACCGTCTGGGCGCCGCCGTGCGTCCCGAACCCGGCCTTGGTGGCGATCACCAGGTCATCGCGGCGCAGATCGGAACGAAGATAGCGGCCGACGAGTTCCTCGGCCCGGCCACCTCCGTAGGCCGGCGCGGTGTCGATGAGGTCGCCACCAGCCGCGACGAAGTCGCGCAGCAGGAGCCGAGCGGTGTCTGGGCTGACGTCGCCACCCCAGGTCATGGTTCCCAGGCCGAGCCGTCCAACGCTCAGCCCGCTGACCCCCACTGCTCGTCTCTGCATCTCAGGCGATGCATCCCGTCGTCAGCGCCGCGTCCGGGTTCAGCACCCCGGTGAGCAGCAGCACGGCTAGGCCGATTGCCAGCAGCACCCGATAGACCACGAACGGGGTGAAGGAGTGTGTGGTGATGTAGCGCAGCAACCAGGCGATCACGGCGTAGCCGACGCCTCCGGCGATCAGGGTGGCGAGAATCGTCGGGCCCCACGCGACGCAGGCGTCGGCGCCGATGTCTTTCAGCTTGAACAGTCCGGACGCGAAGACCGCCGGGATTGCCAGCAGGAAGGCGTAGCGGGTCGCAGCGGGGCGGGAGTAGCCGAGGAACAGACCCGCCGAGATGGTGCCGCCCGAGCGGGAAACGCCCGGAACCAGCGCAGCCGCCTGCGCCAGGCCGTAGATGATGGCGTCGCGCCAGTTCAGGTCGGTGAGCTCCTTGGCCTGGTGCGTCCGGGCCATTCGGTCGGCCACCCCGAGCAGCAGGCCGACACCGCCCAAGGTGACGACGGTGATCCACAGGTTGCGCAGCGTGGTGTCGATCGCGTCCTGGAAGAACAGGCCGAGCACGGCGATCGGGATCGAACCGGCGATCACGAACCAACCCATCCGGGCGTCCGGGTCGGAGTGCGGGATCTTGCCCGCCAGCGAGAGCGCCCAGTGCTTGATGATCCGGACGATGTCCTTCCAGAAGTAGATCAGCACTGCGGTCTCCGTGCCCAACTGGGTGACCGCGGTGAACGCAGCACCTGGGTCGTGTCCGGCGAAGAAAAGTTGGCCGACGATCAACTGGTGCGCGCTCGAGCTGACCGGCAGGAACTCGGTGAGACCCTGCACGATGCCCAGCACGATCGCCTCAAGCCAACCCATACGTGCTCCTCCTCGGTGCAATGATCGCCCGGCACGCGACGATTCGTCCGTCAGCCTAGTCCCGACCGCCAGCCGGCCGGCCTTCGAGGGTCAACCGCTTGCCATCGGCGGTGCCTCCGCCCGATTGCGTCGGACGCGTCCTCGACGTCGATTCAGGGCAAGATCTCAATTCCGGAACGGCGCACGCCGCTGCCAGCAGGCCGGCCTTGGGGAGCTTAGATTTGGCGCATGGACCTGACCCACCGGTACGCCTTTCCGGACCGGTTCGTCTCCGGGGCCATCGGTGAGCCGGAACGGCGGGTCTTCTTCGTCCAGGCGCGGCAGGGATCCCGGATGACGAACGTGGTCTGCGAACGCCAGCAGATCAAGGTCTTGGCCGAGCACTTGGAACGCGTCCTCGACGAACTGGAGCGTGCCGGGGGCCTCAGCCGGGAGCGGTCCGGTCGGCGAAATCTACCGTTCGATTCCGACCCGCTCGACGTGCCGTTGGACGAGGACTTCCACGCGGGCACGATGACCATTGCCTGGCTGTCGGAAACTGAGTCGCTCCGGATCGAGCTCTACGCACTCGGCGTCTACCACGAGTTCGTGCTGTTGGGTGGGAACCTCGCTGTCGACAAGGTGCTGGAGGTCACCATCACCCCCGACCAAGCCCGCGATTTCATCGCTCGTACCGAGATACTGCTCGGTACACAGGCCCCGTCCTGCCCGTTCTGTGCACAACCGATTGCCCCGGACGGCCACTTGTGCCCGCGCAGCAACGGCTATCGCAAACCCTTGTTGGACCGCACCGATTGATCGGCATGTCGTGCAGGCAGCACAAGCCTCGGCAGGTTGTGCCGTGTGGCTAGATTGTGCGCATGGATGCTTGGCCTGCCGCCCCAGTTCCGACTCTGCCACGCAGCGACGATCCTCGGCTCGAAGGGCGCGTTCGGGTCTTCGACACAGTGACCCGCGCACAGCGGATCGTCGGCCCCGACCACGGCACCGCCGGCCTTTACGTTTGCGGCATCACCCCCTACGACGCGACCCACCTCGGCCACGCGTTCACCTACCTGACGTTCGACCTGCTGCAGAGGGTCTGGCTCGACCTGGGGCTTGCGGTCGACTACGTGCAGAACATCACCGATGTGGATGACCCGCTGCTCGAGCGCGCCGCCGAGACAGGGCAGGATTGGGAGGAACTCGCTGCCGAGCAGATCGAACTGTTCCGCACCGACATGGCAGCGTTGCGCATCCTACCCCCGCGCCACTACATGGCTGCCACCGAAACCCTGCACCTGGTCATCGACACCATCACAGATCTGCGGGGCAAGGATCTTGCCTACCAGGTGACTGACGACCAGTACCCGGACTGGTACTTCCGCAGTGCCGCGGTCGAGCACTTCGGTATCATCTCGCAGCTGACCCGCGAGCAGATGATCGCCATCTTCGCTGAACGGGGCGGCGACCCCGACCGCCCAGGCAAGGACGATGCACTCGACTCGCTGCTGTGGCGGCTGGCCCGTGCCGATGAGCCGGCCTGGGACTCACCCCACGGACGCGGCCGGCCCGGCTGGCACGTGGAGTGCACCTCGATCGCCCAGCGCTACCTGGGGGAGACATTCTCGGTGCAGGGCGGCGGCCGCGACCTGGTCTTCCCGCACCATGAGATGTGCGCAGCTGTCGGACGCGGCGTCGCTAACGGTGCCCGGTTCGCACATTCCTACGTGCATGTCGGGATGGTCGGGCTGGACGGCGAGAAGATGAGCAAGTCCCGTGGAAACCTCGAGCTGGTCTCAAGACTGCGGAGTCAAGGCGTCGAGGCCCCGGTGATCAGGCTGGCGTTGCTGGCCCACCACTACCGCAATGACTGGGAGTGGTTCGCCACCGATGTCGATTCCGCGCAGCGTCGAGCGGACGCCTGGCGCTCGGCCTTCGCCTCGTCCCATGGCACCCCGGCCGCCCCGATCATCGCCAACCTCCGGCGGGCCCTGCGCCACGATCTGGACGCGCCACGCGCGTTGGCAGAGGTGGACGAGTGGACGTCGGCCGTATTGGCTGGCGACGGCTCCGACCCGGACGCGCCACGGCAGGTTGCCGATGCGGTGGATGCCCTGCTGGGCGTCCGTTTCGGCTGACCAAGCTCACTTGGGTACGCCGCGATCGGCGGACAGGTGACGACTGGCTCAAACCTCCGGGCTGATCCGCCGTGCCCCCCGATCAGCGGCTGAATCCTGCTCCGGGGCATTGTCGGACGGCATGGTGGGATTTGGGGCTGGGCTGGTCTGCAACGGATCGGGGCCCGATCGCTCGATGCCGGCTGCCTTGTAGACCTCCGTCTGGTCCAGCGTCTCATGCAGCAGCAGTTGCTCGGCGATCGCCTCCAGCTTGTCCCGGTGCTCGGTGAGCAACGCCACCGCCTTCTCGTGACACTCGCTGATGATGCCCTTGATCTCCTGGTCGACCACCGAAAGCGTCGAATCCGAGATGCCCAACTGGCGCGGGTCCATGTCGTCGAAGACGACGGTGACCGGTCCGACCTTGGGCGACATGCCCCACTTGCCGACCATCTGACGGGCGATCGCGGTCGCCTGTCGCAGGTCAGACTCGGCTCCGGTGGTGATCACGCCATAGATGACGGCTTCGGCGGCCATCCCGCCCAAGGCGCCGACGATGCGTCCGCGCAGGTACTCCTCGTCGTAGCCGTACCGGTCGGTGTCGGGGGTCGACAAGGTGACGCCGAGCGCCTGGCCGCGCGGGATGATCGACACCTTGCGCACCGGGTCGGCGCCCTTCTGCAGCATGCCGAGCAAGGCATGTCCGCCCTCGTGGTAGGCGGTTCGGCGTTTCTCGTCCTCCGGGATGACCACGCTGCGTTCCACGCCCAGCTGAATCTGTTCCAAGGCGTTGGTGAAGTCGGCGTGGTAGACCAAGGTGTCGTCGCGGCGGGCCGCCCGCAGCGCGGCCTCGTTGGCCAGATTCGCCAAGTCTGCGCCGGTCGCCCCCGGCGTCGATTGGGCGATCGCCTTCAGGTCGACGTCCGGGGCCAACGGGATCTCACGGGTGTGCACGCCCAGGATCTTCTCGCGGCCCAGCTGATCGGGTGCACTGACCGTGATCACCCGGTCGAAGCGGCCGGGACGGGTCAATGCGGGGTCCAGCACGTCCGAACGGTTGGTGGCTGCCATCACCACCACACCCTCGGTGCCGTCGAAGCCGTCCATCTCGGTGAGGATCTGGTTCAGCGTCTGCTCACGCTCGTCGTTGCTGCCGGACGCCCGGCTGGAGCCGCGGGCGCGTCCGATCGCATCGATCTCGTCGATGAAGATGATCGCCGGCGCCACCTTCTTCGCCTCGTCGAACAACTGACGGACGCGCTGGGCGCCGACACCGACGATCATCTCGATGAACTCGCTGGCCGATGCACTGAAGAACGGCACTTCCGCCTCGCCGGCGGTGGCGCGGGCGAGCAAGGTCTTGCCGGTGCCGGGCGCACCTTCCAGCAGGATGCCGCGGGGTGCGCGGGCCCCCACCTTCCGGTATTTGTCGGGGTTCCGCAGGAAGTCGACGATCTCGTCCACCTGCGCCTTGACTTCGTCGATGCCTGCGACGTCGGAGAAGTTGACCCGCACCTTTGTCTTCTCGATGGGCTTGACCTCGCGCTGCATGCCGAATGCGCCCAGGCCGCCAGCACCCTTGGCGATGCGCCGGAAGGCCCAGAACATGACGGCGATCAGCACCCCCCACAAGACCAGCGACGAGATCAGGTTCGCGACCGGCCCACGCTGGTCGACCACCGGGGTGGCCCGCACCACCGCGCCGTGCTGCTGCAGTTTGGCGAGCAGGTCGTCTTGGGCGAAGGTCGGACGCTCGGTGGTGAACTTGGTGTATGTGCCTTCTGTGGTGGCGTCGTTGCCGTCGTCGGGGAGTTGGGCCTCGGTGATGAGCTCGCCCTGGATGGTGTCGCCGGTGGCGTAGATCTCCTTGACGTTGCCGTTCAGTACTTGGGTGGTGAATTCGGTGTAGGGGATGGTCGGCGGCGCGTTCTGCGCGTCCTGCCAGCTCAGCAGGCCCCAAAGACCGATCAGCAGCACGCCTGCGATGATCCAGAAACGCCAGAGGTTCTTGTTCCGCTTCGGCTTGTCCTCGCCTTCGCTGTCCTTCCCCTGACGTGGCAGGCCCTCAGTGCGCCATGGCTTCGGCGAATCCAGCGGGGGCGGTCCCGACGGGGCCTCGGAATGGGACGGACGGCGTGGCTCGTCGTTCGTGGAACGGCCGGGCGGGGGCGAGTCGGCCGTCCGCGTCGGCTGGGGATCTGACATCAAAACCTCCATGGTGGTCGGGTCAATGGTAGTCGGACGCCCGTAACCGCAGTCTGCGGCGACCTCCGGCCCCGGCGGAACTGGGCAGGCAAGCTCGGACTGCGGTCCACGCTTGACCTTCTCACGTGAACATTTGTGGCCTTCCCGCCCACGCCCCGGCAGGCCGGTGGTTGACTGAGGACCATGAAGAAGCTGATCAACGACCCCAGCTCAGTCCTTGCTGACGCGTTGCGCGGTGTCGAGCTTGCGCACCCCGACACCGTGCGTGTCGACCACGAAAACCGTCTCGTCGTCCGTGCCGATGCGCCACGCCCCGGCAAGGTCGGTCTGGTCTCTGGCGGCGGCTCGGGCCACGAGCCGATGCACAGCGGCTTCGTTGGTCTGGGCATGTTGGATGCCGCCGCCTGCGGTGAGGTCTTCACCTCGCCCACGCCGGATCAGGTCTTCGCCGCCACCGTCGCCGTCGACGGTGGTGCCGGTGTCCTGCACATCGTGAAGAACTACACCGGCGACGTGATGAACTTCGAGATGGCCGCCGAACTGGCAAGCGCCGCAGGCATCGAGGTGGCCTCGGTCCGACTGCAGACGACGTGGCCGTGACCGACTCGCTCTACACGGCCGGCCGCCGGGGTGTCGGCGTCACCGTGCTGGTGGAGAAGATCGCCGGTGCTGCCGCAGAGGAAGGCTACGACCTGACGAGGCTCGCTGAGCTCGGACAGCGCGTCGTCGACAATGGACGCTCGATGGGCTTGGCCCTGACTTCGTGCACGGTGCCGGCCGCCGGGCGTCCTACGTTCGATCTCGCTGACGACGAGATCGAATGGGCATCGGTATCCACGGCGAACCGGACGCGAACGCCAGCCGTCGGCCCCCCTGAAGGAACTCGCCGGCCGGCTGGTCAAACCGATCCTGACCGACTTCGACTTCCCCGGCGCACCGGTGATCGTGCTGTGCAACGGGAATGGGTGGCACTCCACTGATCGAGTCACGGGCTGAGGTCCGCAGAGACTTGCGAACTGCTCGGTGCAGCGGGCGTTCAGGTCGCTCGCAGCCTGGTCGGCAACTACATCACTCTCGCTTG
>CAVSPO010000007.1:0-34473 GCA_963730005.1 uncultured Actinomycetota bacterium | reverse complement strand
GGATTCGAACCCCTGGCCTCTTCCATGCCATGGAAGCGCGCTACCAACTGCGCCATACCCCCGCACTTGCCTTGGCTTTCACCTCGGCAACATCGAAGATTCTAACGACCCCGCGGACGAGGACGCAAATCGGCCGGCAACCGGGTCAGTGCTCGACGTACGCAGGCACGTTGTAGCGGGCCAGCCGCCAGCCTGACCGGTCGTCCTCCAGCATCGACCAGCTGCAGTTGGAGACCGGCCCGAGCCCCATCGCGGTCGAGTAGTCCCAGCCCACCACGTCCGCGATCCCCATCCGAATGGCCAGACCGTGCGTGACCACCACCACCGTCTGGCCGGGGTGCGCCGCGCCGATGTCGCGCAGGGCTGCGCCCAGTCGCCGGCTGCATTCAGCACTCGTCTCGCCGGTGGACGAGCGCCGGAAATCCCGCCTGGCCTTCATCGCTTCGGCGACTTCGGGGAACTCGGCATGCACCTCGGCGATAGTGCGACCCGCCCAGTCCCCCACGTTGATCTCGGCCAACCGCTCTTCGACGACGATCTGAAGATCGGTGAGCGCGGCGAGCTCGAGGGCCGTCGCGTGCGCGCGCTGCAGCGGGGAGCTGTAGAGCGCGGTCGGCGCCATGGCGGCCAGCGCTGGCGCGGCCCTGCGAGCCTGCTCGAAGCCGAGTGCATTCATGGCGATGTCGGTCCGGCCCTGGAACCGGGAGGCCCGGTTCCAGTCCGTCTCACCGTGCCGCCAGATCACCACGCGGGTGTGTTTGCTCACTGCCACCACGCCGGGCGCTCATCGTCGAAGGTCGCCGACGTGTCGGCAGTGGTGGGGTCCAGCTGCAGATCGATGCGCGGGCAGTCCTTCCAGAGGCGCTCCAGCGAGTACTTCAGGCGCGCCTCAGCCTGTTGAACGTGCACGACGAACTCGAAGTAGTCGAGCAACACCCACTGGCTGTCGACGGCTCCTTCTCGTCTCACGGGCTTGGCGCCCGCCGCCAACAACTTCTCCTCGATGTTGTCCACGATGGCCGTCACCTGACGGTCATTGCGGCCGCTGATCACCAGGAAGACATCGGTGATGGTGAGTTGTTCCGACACATCGAAGGCGACGATGTCGCTGCCCAACTTGTCGGAGGCTGCCTGGGCAGCGATGCGAGTGAGTTCCAGTGCCCGCTCGGTTGCAGTCAAATCACTTGTCCTTGTTTCTGTGTAGGGGTCTCTTGCGCGAAACCGGCACGAGGTGACGCCATCTCCCGCGAGGGCGGCAAGGCGTCGCCAACGTCGGGCGAAATGTGTTGGGCTTGCAGGACTTCGCCGGGAGCCCACGAAGTGTACAGCCCTCGCTTGGCGACGTACTGAACCACGCCATCGGGCACCAGATACCACAAGGGCAGCCCCTCCCCCACCCGCTGGCGGCACTCGGTGGAACTGATGGCCAGCGCGGGCACCTCGAGCACCGTCACCTTCTCCCTGGGCAGATGCGCGAGGTCGCCGTCAGACAGGTGCACCCCCGGACGGGTGACCCCGACGAAGGTGGCCAGGTCGAACAGTTCCTCTGCTCCGTGCCAGGTCAGGATGTCGCGCAAGGCGTCGGCGCCGGTGATGAACAGGATCTCGGTGTCCGGCCCACGTTCGGTGCGCAGATCCCTCAGTGTGTCGACGGTGTAGGTGTTGCCGCCTCGATCGATGTCGACGCGACTGACGCTGAACCGTGGGTTGGAGGCGGTGGCGATGACCGTCATCAGATAGCGGTCCTCGGACCTGCTGACCCGCCGGCCTGCCTTCTGCCACGGGACACCGGTCGGGATGAACACCACCTCGTCCAGATGGAACCGGGCAGCAACCTCGCTGGCGGCAACCAGGTGACCGTGGTGGATGGGGTCGAAGGTACCGCCCATGGCCCCCAGCCGGAATGGACGGCCAGCATCGTCGCGAGCACGGGCGATTCCCAGGTGTTGACCGAGGCCGGCGCCGCCGGGGGAATCGTTCATGCGCACAGCCTAGCCACGCAGTGTGACACTTTGTCGGCGAGCTGTTCCAGCCCCCGCGGCATTGTGGGCGTTGCAGGCTCACGGAGCCCACGCTGCGCTCAGCGGCGGGTCTGTCCCTCCCCGATCACCACGTACTTGCTGCTGGTCATCTCGGGCAGGGCCATCGGGCCGCGGGCGTGCAGCTTCTGGGTGCTGATGCCGATCTCGGCACCGAAGCCGAACTCACCACCGTCGACGAAGCGGCTGGACGCGTTGACCAGCACGGCAGCAGCGTCCACCTGGGCGATGAACTGCTGCTCGGCCCTCATGTCGTTGGTGATGATGGTCTCGGAGTGCCCGGTGGTGTGCTCCCGGATGTGGTCGATGGCCGCGTCGATGCTGGGCACCACCTTGACCGCCAGATCGAGGGACAAGTACTCGGCGTCGTACTCCGTCTCGGTGGCCTGCACCACCCGCGGGTCGACGGCACACGTTGCCGGGTCGCCGTGCACCGTGACGCCGAGGTCAGCCAACAAGGCGATGGCGCCGGGCAGGAAGTCCGCTGCCACATCCTGATGCACCAGCATGGTCTCGAGCGCATTGCAGACGCTGGGGCGCTGCGTCTTGGCATTCACCATGATCTCGGTGGCCATCGTCAAGTCGGCCGCGGCGTCCACGTACAGGTGGCAATTTCCGGTGCCGGTCTCGATCACCGGAACCCGCGAATGCCCCACGACGTGATTGATCAACCCCGCACCACCTCGAGGGATCAACACGTCGATCAGGCCCTTGGCGTTCATCATCTCGGTGGTGGTCTCACGGCCGCCTTCGATCAGGGTGATCGCCTCGACGGGCAAAGCCACCGCTGCCAGCCCGGCGCGCAGCGCCTCGACCACGGCGCGGTTGGACTGCAGCGCGCTGGACGAGCCGCGGAGCAACACCGCGTTGCCGGACTTGAGGCAGATGCCGGCTGCGTCCGCAGTGACGTTGGGACGGGCCTCATAGATGATGCCCACCACCCCGAACGGAACCCGCACCTGGTTGACCCGAACACCGTTGCTCAGCTGCCAGCCACGAACCACCTCACCGACCGGATCGGTCAAACCGGCCAGCGACCGCAGTCCGTCGACCATGTCGTCGATGCGGGCCTGGGTCAGGGTCAGTCGGTCGATCAGCGATTCTGCTGTGCCCGACTCGCGGGCAACTGCCACGTCCTGGGAGTTGGCGGCCAGCACGGCCGCTGACGCCGCAGCCAAGGCGTCAGCCATCGCGTGCAGCGCCTCGTCCTTGCGAATCCTGGGGAGGCTGGAGAGCTCCCGGCTTGCCACGCGGGCGGCGTTGGCCTGCTGGTTCACAGTCACGGTGGTCTCCTCGTGCTCAGCCACGCACAGCCGCGGCGCCCCAATTCCGAATTCTGCTCAGTGTAGCGACGGGTCACGATGAGGCCGATTTTTGTCACGACACTGGCTTGTTGGTGCGCGGCGTGATGGTCGAACCGAACGGGTAGGGATACTGCTTGCCCGCCACCGGAGGCACTCCGAGCAGCTGGGAAACCGTCACCAAGGTGTAGCCCTGGTCCTGCAGGCCTTTGATGATGGCCGGCGTCGCATCCAGCGTCCACTGGTGGGTGTCGTGCATCAGCACGATCGCCCCAGGGCGGGCATCCTCCAGGGTCAGCCGCGCGACGGTCCCGACGTCGCGGTTGAGCCAGTCGGTGGGAGTGCTCGTCCACTCGATGACCGGCAGTTGCTGCTGACCTGCCACCTTGTCGACCCGCTCGTTGGTCCGGCCGAACGGCGGGCGCAGCAGCGTCGGTTCGACACCGATCGCCCACTTGATGTCGTTGGAGGTGACCCGGATCTCCTGGGCGATCGTGGCTTCGTCCAGCTTGCGCAGGTCCTTGTGGTTCGTGGTGTGGTTGCCCACTTCGAAGCCCAGTTTGTGCGCACGCCTGACCACGTCGGGGCGTGCCCGCACGGCAGGGCCGTTGACGAAAAAGGTCGCTTTCGCACCGGCAGCGACGTAGTAGTCCAGCAGTTGGTTGGTGACGGCGGAGGGGCCATCGTCATAGGTGATGGCGATGCACTTGAGCTGGCCGCAGTCCGGGTGCTCAGGGGTGCCGCGCTGGCGCGAGGCAGTCGGCGCCGCGGACGTCGCCACCACAGCAGGCGAGGCCGAGGAAGCAGCGGGGCTTGACTTGGCCGGCGTGGCGGTGAGCTCCGACGTGGCTGGCGCGCGAGGTGCGCCGCCGGCCGGAGATGCCGCACAACCGCCGAGGCTGAGCAGCAGCGCGACGGCGATGGCAAGCCGGGGGGCGGTGTGCCTGCGTGAAGAAACCATGCCGACAGGCTAATTGCCTGCTGGCGGAGTCCTCAATCTCTGCATCGGGCGTGTCATCAGGACTGCGACCCCACACCCGCACGGTCCAGCAGCACCAGCGAGTCGCGATGAACCACCTCACGCTCGTACTGGACGCCCATGGCGTCGGCCAGCCAGGTCGATTTGCGGCCCATCATCGACGGCAGCTGGGTTGCGTCGAAATTGACCAGCCCGCGGGCGATCGGGCGTCCGTCGGCGTCAACCAGTTCGATCGGGTCACCCGACACGAAGTCACCGGTGACGTTGGTGATGCCCGCGGCCAGCAGGGAGGCGTTGCGCTGGGTGACCGCTCGGACTGCGCCGGCATCCAGAGTCAGCCGACCCCGCACCTGGGAGGCGTGCGCCAGCCACAGCAATCGGCGCGGTCGCGGCTTGTCGACAGGTGCGATAACGGTGCCCACTGGCCCCCCTGCAACGGCATCCACGGCCTGCGCGGAGCTGGCCAGCAACACCGGGATACCGGCACCCGCTGCCATCTTGGCGGCCTGCAGCTTGCTGGTCATGCCGCCGCTACCGACGCCCGAGTGGCTGTTGGTGTGGGTGTCCACCTGGAGGTGATCGATGTCGGGGACGAACGTCAGTCGTTCCGCCCCAGGATCATGCGGGTGAGCCGTGTAGACAGCATCCACGTCGCTGAGGATCACCAGGGCGTCCGCACGCACCATCTGGGCCACCAGCGCGGCAATCCGGTCGTTGTCCCCAAAACGGATCTCGTTCGTGGCGACGACATCGTTCTCGTTGACGACCGGCACCACCCCCATCCTCATCAGGGTGCCCAAGGCGCGCAATGCGTTCGCGTAATTGTCGCGCCGGGTGAAGTCGGCCACCCCCAGCAGCACCTGGGCCGCCATGATCCCGTAAGAATCAAACAACTCCGCGTAGTGCTGCACGAGCAGCCCCTGCCCGACTGCGGCCGCTGCCTGCATGTGGGCGAGGTCCCGGGGCCGACGAACCAGACCCAGCGGAGCCATCCCCGCCGAGATCGACCCTGATGACACCAGGATCACGTCGCGACCGAGCCCGTGTCGGGCAGCCAGCGCCGACACGAGGATGGCCATCTTGTCCAGATCGAGGCCGCTCTGCGCCGTGCTGATCGACGACGAGCCGACCTTCACCACGAGCCGTCGAGCGTCGGCTACCGACTCCCGCACTCCCGACTCGTCCCAATCATGCCCTGGGGCCGTCATTCGTCCTCCTCCCCGAAGGCCTCCGCGAAGTCAGCCCGGATGGCTGCCTGGCGTTCCTGCTTCACAACATCATCAGCGAGTTCATCCTCCAACGCAGCCAGCGCGCGAGCCTTCGCCACTCGCCAGTCGCTGACCCCCTGCTCGGCCAGCAAGGCTTCACGCCGGGCGTGATACTCGGCGTCCTGCTCACGGCGTCGCTGCACGGCCGGCCGCAGCTGGTCGAGCCGGTTGTCCGTGCCACGACGGGCCAACAGCTCGGCACCGGTATCAACCTGAGGGGCGAAGTCGAACACCACGGGATGTTGACCGCGACCGATGGCCACCGCATCACCGGGGCTGGCGCCCAGTTTGAGCAGCTCCTCCTCGATACCGATCCGGTTCAGGCGGTCTGCCAGATAGCCGACGGCCTCCTGATTGTTGAAGTCGGTCTGGGCCACCCACCGTTCCGGCTTGTCACCGCGAACCCGCCAAACGAAACCACCGCTGCCGTCCCCCTGACGTTTGATGGTGAACTGGGCGGACCCCTCGTTGACGGCCCGGGGACGAATCACCACCGGCTCGACCGTTTCGGACGGCCGGGCGGCGCGAAGGCGCTGCACCAGATCCGCCATCGCGTAGACCAAGGCGTTGATACCCTCCCCGGTCTTCGTGGAAATGGTGAAGACCGGCAAACCGCGACCTCGAAGGTCGTCGATGGTCATCTCCGCCAGATCCCGGGCGTCCGGGATGTCGACCTTGTTCAAGGCCACCAGGCGCTGGCGATCGGCCAACCCGCCGTGCCGGGACAACTCGTTCTCGATGACGTCGAGATCGGTCAGCGGATCGCGGCCGGGCTCGAACGTGGCGCAATCAATGACGTGCACGATCGCCAGGCAGCGTTCGATGTGTCGCAGGAAATCGTGCCCCAGCCCCTTGCCCTCCGCCGCCCCCTCGATGAGGCCCGGCACGTCCGCCACGGTGAAGGTGACGTCGCCCGCAACCACGACCCCCAGATGAGGCACCAGCGTCGTGAACGGATAGTCGGCGATCTCGGGCTTGGCTCGCGAGATGGCGGCGATCAGGCTCGATTTCCCTGCACTGGGAAACCCGACCAGACCGACGTCGGCAACGACCTTCAATTCGAGGATGACTCTGCGTTGCTCGCCCTCCTCGCCCAGCAGTGCGAAACCGGGTGCCTTGCGTGCAGAGCTGGCAAGCGCCGCATTGCCAAGACCACCACGTCCGCCCTCGACAACGGCGAACTCGCTGCCGTTGCGGGTCAGGTCGGCGAGCAGCTCGCCGGAGTCTGCGTCGCTGACCACAGTGCCAGCGGGCACCGGCAACACGATGTCCTCACCGTCGGCGCCCTGACGGTAGTCACCCATTCCCGGCTGACCGTTGGTGGCCTTGCGCGTGGACTGGCGGTGATAGTCGACGAGTGTGGTCAGCCCCTCCGCCACCCGCAGGATGACCGAACCGCCCCGCCCGCCGTTTCCGCCGTCGGGGCCGCCCAGCGGCTTGAACTTCTCACGGTGCACGGACGCGCAGCCGTTTCCGCCGCGACCGGCAATGACCTCAAGGGTTACGCGGTCGACAAAGGATGGAATAGCCATGGCTGCTCTCATTTCGTGGTCCGGACAGACCGAGTCTAGCCGCGCTGGGTCGCCCGCTCGGACGCCCGGCTGCCGGCCTGGGGCCGGTGGTTCCCGGTACCCGGAAATGGTCACGGCCGGAAGATCGGATGATCTTCCGGCCGTGACCGACGCTGATTGTCCTGCTTACTCCGCGGCCTGTGGCGTTACGTTCACCACGCGGCGTCCGCGCCGGGTGCCGAACTCCACCGCACCAGCGACGAGAGCGAACAGGGTGTCGTCGCCGCCCCTGCCAACGCCTTCACCGGGGTGAAAGTGAGTGCCACGCTGACGGACGAGAATCTCGCCCGCATTGACCAGCTGGCCTCCAAAACGCTTCACGCCGAGACGCTGCGCGCTGGAATCGCGACCGTTGCGCGAGCTGGACGCGCCCTTCTTGTGTGCCATGTCAGTGCCTCACTTGATTCCGGTGATCTTCACCTGGGTGTACTTCTGACGGTGCCCCTGGCGCTTCTCGTAACCAGTCTTGTTCTTGAACTTCAAAATCTTGATCTTCGGGCCCTTGGTCTCACCCAGCACCTCAGCGGTGACGCTGACCTTGCCGAGGGACTGAGAGTCCGAAGTGATGTCGTCGCCGTCGACCAGCAACAGCGGCTGCAGCTCGAGGCTGCTCCCAATCTCGTTGGTGACCTTGTTGATCTCGACAACGTCACCCACAGCCACCTTGTACTGGCGGCCGCCACTGCGCACGATCGCGTACACGCCTGACCCACTCTCATCTGTTTGACTCCCGGGCAACCCGGTCGTCGTTCATTCCGTTCATTGGAAACCGATCGGCCAGCCCATCCGCCGAAGCCCTTACCGGGTGCTTCACGGGGACTTACCCAATCCGCTGCGGGTGACCGCCCGGCTTGAGGCCGCGGACGATGCACCGAAGGTTGAGAATACGTCTCCGCCCGGTGCCGGGTCAAACTGCGCCGGGACTGTCGGTCTGCTCGGTGTCGGCGCCAGGCTTGCCCGACTGGCCGTTCTGACGACTGCCGCCACCGCCGTTGCCCTTGTGCTTTCGCTGACCGGCTCCCTGCTGACCTCGTTCGCCGCCGTCAGCCGGGGCCTGGGAATCAACGGGAATGTCGTGACGCAGATACCCGCGTCCTCCGCACTGGTCACAGACTTCGGTGAATGCCTCAGCCAGGCCAGTCCCGATCTTCTTGCGTGTCATCTGCACCAGCCCGAGGCTGGTGACCTCGCTCACCTGATGACGAGTCCGGTCACGCCCCAGGCATTCGACGAGCCTTCGCAGCAGCAGTTCGCGGTTGCTGGGCAGCACCATGTCGATGAAGTCGACGACGATGATGCCTCCGAGGTCACGCAACCTCAGCTGCCGCACGATCTCCTCGGCCGCCTCAAGGTTGTTGCGGGTGACCGTCTCCTCAAGATTGCCGCCAGTGCCGGTGAACTTGCCGGTGTTGACGTCAACCACCGTCATCGCTTCGGTTCGATCGATCACCAACGAGCCACCTGAAGGCAGGAACACCTTGCGCTCCAATGCCTTGCCGATCTGCTCGTCGACGCGATACTTCGCGAACGGGTCCCCATTGCTCTGCGGGTCCCACTTGACGAGCCGGTCGGCCAGGTGCGGGGCAACGTGGGTGACGTAGTCGTTGATCACTTCGAAGGCGTCGTTGGTGCCGCCGTTGCCCGCGACGACCAGCTCCTTGAAGTCTTCAGTGAACAGGTCTCGCACGACCCGCAAGGTCAGGTCGGGCTCCGCATACAGCTGCTGCGGGGCCTTGCCCAGTTTCACCTTCTTCTCGATGACCTGCCACTGCGCCTGCAGTCTCTCGACGTCGTGCCGCAGGGCCTCCTCGGTGGCTCCCTCTGCGGCAGTGCGCACGATCACTGACGCGTCCTCGCCAACAAGGCTGCTGAGCAGTGACTTGAGGCGCTGCCGTTCGTTCTCGGGGAGCTTGCGGCTGATTCCGGACAGGTGCCCGTCCGGGGAGTAGACGACATAACGGCCGGGCAGCGAGATGTGGCCGGTGAGACGAGCGCCCTTCGCGCCGACCGGGTCCTTGCTGACCTGGACCAACACGGTGTTCCCGCTCTTGAGCACCTGCTCGATCTTGCGATCTCCACCGGTGACCCCGTAGGTCTCCCAGTCCACCTCGCCGGCGTACAGCACAGCATTGCGGCCGCGGCCGATGTCGATGAATGCCGCCTCCATGCTGGGCAGCACGTTCTGCACCCGGCCCAGGTAAATGTTGCCGATCGACGACGCGGCCGACGCCCGGTCGACATAATGCTCGACGAGCACCCCGTCCTCCAGCACGGCCAGCTGGGTGTAGAGGTCAGTCTGGCGGATCACCATTCGGCGGTCCACCGACTCCCGGCGGGCCAGGAACTCTGCCTCGGAAAGGATCGGGGCCCGACGACGCCCTGCGGCACGCCCCTCGCGACGGCGCTGGCGCTTGGCCTCCATCCGGGTTGAACCTTCGATGCCGGTGACCTCGTCGGCCAGCGTCCTGCGCCTGCGCGGCTCGCGCACCCGCACCACCACATCACTGGGATCGTCCTCGGAGCCGCCGGTGTCCTCACCTCTGCGACGACGACGACGGCGACGACGACGCGAGCCATCGATCTCGCCAGGCTCGTCGGTCTCGACGCCCTCCTCATCACCGGCCGCGTCAGCGGCCTCAGCTGTGCCGTCCTCGCTTGTCTCGTCGCTGTCGGCATCGTCATCGCCGACAGTGCCACGATGACGACGACGCCCACCGCGGCGACGGCGCCGGCGGCGCGGGATCTGGTCACCGTCGCCCTCGGAGTCCTCATCCTCTTCGTCGCTGACGAGGCTCCCAGCCTCGTCATCAAGGTCGACGTCGTCTGGTGTCGTCAGGTCAGGTTCCACCGAAGATTCCGGCTCCGGCTCTTCGTCGACCGCCACCCCGGCGATGGCGGCGGCCAGACTGTCCAGGACGGCTGCAGCGGAGACCTCGCCATGCTCGTCGGTCGGCAACTCCTGGGTACCCGCCAGCCTCCGAGCCGTTGTCCTGTTGGTGCGGCGACGCGTGCCGCGGACGGTCTTGCCTGCAGCTTCCAGCGCGCTGTCGATCTCCGACTGGCCCTCATCGGTCTCCGCCTCAACAGGCTCGGTGGGCGTGCTGACGGCACGTGGCGAACGACGGCGACGGGTGGCCGGCTTGGACGGTGCCCCTACCTCTGCGGAGGATTCAGGGGAGGTCCCAGACAGTTCCTGGACGGCAGGCTCGGCGCCTGGCGTTGCCACCTCAGGCTGCGCGTCGGCAGCCGCTGGCGCAGTCTTGGTGGCGGCTTCAGACACCATGGCCCCGGACTCCACCGCGAGGCGTTCCACCGCAGCTTCCACCGCCGGCCGCGCCGCGGGGGCCGTCAAGGCCTGCGGTTCAGCGGGCGCCGGAGGACCGGCTGGGCGGGTCCTGGAACGGCGGCCGCTCGGGGGCTTGGGCAGATCGTCGTGGGCAGTGGACGTCGCTGGGTCGGGCGTGGTGTCGAGCGTGTCGTCGACCGCTGATTCAGCGGTCGGGAATTCGTTGTCGTTGAGCATGTGAGCTCCTCACCGCATGATGCGGGTCTGGAATCGCCGGGCACACCAAGGAGCCGTGCGGGGCAATCAAAGCTGATGGCTCTCACAGAAGTTCCGGCGCGCCCCGCGGTCGACGACAGTCGTCGCGGTGAGCGTACCCAAAGGCCTGCGAGCTGAGACGCCGGCGGCGCCTCTACCTTGGCCCAATTATGCCACAGCCGAGAGCCGAACCACACCACGACACTGGCTTGACGCCGTCAAACCCTGCCACCAGCGCCTCACGCTCACCAGCAGCAGCACCTCATCGAGTGTTCGGCGCCAGCGGATCGGCGATGTCGCCAGACGGCTCCAGCGGCCCTTGCGCGAGCCTGGTCGACAGCACAGAGCGGCCGGTGTCGAGGCCCGGACGCAAGCTGCGCAGCGCCTTGGCCACGTCGTCGGGACGCACCAACGGCTCGCCGTGGCGGATCACCACCTCGACCTGGCCGCCATCAGTGACAGTCATTGCCAGCACCGCAGCGCGCACGTCGAAGCGGCGGACGCCCTTCTTCGTGTTGCGTTCAACCTGCAGCGCGTCGGCTGCCAGGTACTCGGCGACCGCTGTTGCCAGCTCGGCACGATCGGCGGCGCCGAGATCGAGCAACCACCGCGACGCCTGCATGCGCTCGGGCAGCGGGCCACCGCTGGCCTCCACGACCCTGATGATGGGCAGCACCGGCGGCAGCACCGAGCCGAGCTGGCGGCGCAACGACTCCGGATCGCGGCGTTCGACGAGGGCGATCTCCAGGTACTCCGCCTGGCTGGCTGCCCCGGTCGGTGCGGCACCCGCGTAGCTGATCTTGGGGTGTGGGGAAAACCCCGACGAGTAGGCCATCGGCACGCCCGCTCGACGCAGGGCTCGCTCGAAGGCCCGGGCGAAGTCGCGGTGACTGGCGAATCGCGCCGGCCCCAGCTTGGCGTACTCAAGCCGCAGTCGCTGAACCGCCGGCGGCTGCTGTTCGGGCTGCTTCCTCACTTCTGAACCACCGTTTCAATCGCCAGACCGGGCGTGGAGATCGTCAGCGGTGACATGCTGCGGCCCGTCGGGCCGACCTCGATGTCAACGCCCAAGCCCGGGCAGACACCGCAGTCGTGGCAGCCGTGCCAACGGCAATCCTCGGTCCCGGCGGCTGCCCCGGCCTCCTGGTAGTCGGCCCACAACCAGTTGCGGTCAAGCCCGGCATCCAGGTGGTCCCAAGGCAACACCTCGGTCTTCGGCCGATCCCGATGGGTGTACCAGTCGAGGTCCACACCCGTGCCCGCCAACGCCTCTTCAGTGCAGCGCATCCAACGGGCGTAGTCGAAGTACTCACTCCAACCGTCGAAATGTCCCCCGGCTCGCCAGACCGCCTCGATCACTCGGCCCACCCGCCGATCACCGCGCGCCAACAGACCCTCCACGACGCCCGGGCGCCCGTCGTGGTACCGCACGCTGATGGCCCTGCCACACGCACGATCAGCGCGCACGGCGTCGCGCAGCATTCTCAGCCGTGTGTCGATGACCTCGACCGGGGCCTGGGCGACCCACTGGAACGGTGTGTGCGCCTTGGGTACGAAGCCACCGACACTGATCGTGGCGCTCACGTCCCGATGGCCGGCGGCGCGGCGCCCGGCCTCGATCACCCGGTGCGCCAGCCCCGCGATGGCCAGCACGTCGTCGTCGGTTTCGGTGGGCAGACCGCACATGAAATACAGCTTCACATTGCGCCAGCCCTGCCCGAAGGCGGTGCTGACAGTGCGGATGAGATCGTCCTCCGACACATTCTTGTTGATGACTGCCCTCATCCGCTCGGAGCCGCCCTCCGGGGCGAAGGTCAGCCCGGAGCGGCGGCCGTTGCGCGCGAGTTCGTTGGCCAGGTCGATGTTGAACGCGTCGACGCGGGTGCTGGGCAGCGAGAGCCCCACTTGGGAGTGCTCGTAGCGATCGGCCAGTTGCTTGGCGACCTCGCCGATCTCCGAATGGTCGGCGCTGGACAGGCTGAGCAGGCCCACTTCGTCGTAGCCAGTGCACTCCAGGCCCTGGGCCACCATCGCTCCGATGGTGTCGATACTGCGTTCGCGCACGGGCCTGGTGATCATGCCGGCCTGGCAGAAACGGCAGCCTCGGGTGCAGCCGCGGAAGATCTCGACGGAGTAGCGCTCATGCACGGTCTCTGCGATCGGCACCACCGGGGCCTTGGGATAGGGCCAATCGTCAAGTCCGGTGAGCACGTGCCGGCGCACCGTGGCCGGCACCCCCGCCCGGTTGGGGGTCACGTGCGCGATGGCGCCGTCGGGGGCGTAACCGACGTCGTAGAAACGGGGTACGTAGAACACGCCCGTCGACGCCAGTCGCAGCAGCAGCCCGTCGCGACCGTCCGGTCGTCCTGCAGCCTTCCAGTCCCGCACGATGGCACTGAGCTGCAGTGCCGCCTCCTCACCGTCACCCAGGACGGCCACATCGATGAAGTCGGCCACCGGCTCGGGATTGAAGGCACAGTGCCCACCAACCACCACGATCGGGTCATTGAGGCCCCGGTCGGCGCTGTGGATCGGCAGCCCCGCCAGGTCGAGGAACCCCAGCAGGTTGGTGTAGCCCAGTTCGGTCGAGAGCGAAACGCCGACCACGTCGAAAGCACTCACCGGCAGGTGGTTCTCCAGCGTGAACGCCGTCAGCTGATGGGCGCGCATCAAGGCCTCGAGATCGGGCCAGACGCAGTAACTGCGCTCGGCAAGCACCCAGTCCTGCTCGTTGAGCACCTCGTAGAGAATCGCCAGCCCCTGATTGGGCTGGCCAACTTCGTAAACGTCCGGATAGCAAAGCACCCAGTGCACGCTGGCGTCCTGCCAGGGCTTGGCGACCGCGTTGTGCTCACCGCCCACGTACTGGATGGGTTTGGTGACGCTGGCCAGCAACGGTTCCAGAACGGGGTACTGGGACTGGGGAGCTGAGTGGTCGGCGGTCAGGCCCGCAGGCGCAAGAGGTGTCGTCATGGCGACTTCATGCTAATCGGACGACGCAAGGGCACCGAACCGGATTTTCCTGCCCACCGACGTCAGCGGCCCACATCCGGGCAGGATGTGGGCCGCAACGGCGAGCATTTGGGTCAGCGGTGCTGGGTCAGCGGTTGATGTAGCCGCCGTCGATCGCCAAGGTGGCGCCCGTGACGTAGGAAGCGTAATCGGACGCGAGCCACAGCGAGCCCTGCGCGATTTCGGTCGCCTGCCCGAACCGTCCCAACGTCGAGAGTTGCTTGGCGTAGGCGTCGGGGTCGAACCCGAAGCGCTCGATCGCGTCACGCAGCATCGGTGTGTCGATCGCACCCGGAGCAACCGCGTTGATGCGGATGCCGATCTCGCCGTTCTCGAGCGCGGCAGCCTTGGTAAGGCCCACGACCCCGTGCTTGGCCGAGACGTACGCGGGGTTGTCGGGTTGCGGGCGGAAGCCGGACACCGACGAGATGTTGATGATCGAGCCACCGTTGCCCTGGGCACGCAGCTGGCGCAGCTCGTACTTCAGACACAGCGCGACACCCTTGAGATCGACGCTCATCAGCACGTCCCAGTAGTCCTCGTCGAACTCATGGACCGGGCCCTGATCGGGCTTGCGCGCTGCGTTGTTCACCGCAACGTCGAGCTTGCCGTAGGTGTCGACGGCGAACTTCACCATCGCCTGCACCTGAGCGCCGTTGGAGACGTCGACGTGTACGAAGGCTGCCTCGCCGCCGTCGGCCTTGATGTCTTCCGCCACCTTGGCACCCAGCTCATCAGCGAAATCGGCAACCACGACCTTGGCGCCCGCGGCCGCGAAGAGCTTGGCGGTTGCCTCACCCATGCCCATGGCAGCACCGGTGACGATGGCCACCTTGCCTTCGAGAAGCGGAAACACTGGCAGACCCATGATTGTCCTCCCGTCGACGCCGCGCTGTCGCGCGGGCGAGATACGCCTGATCGGCGCTACCCCCATGATGGCGCGTGGTCGGGCAAAGTCGCTGGGTTTTCGTGGCCCCCACCCGACAGGTGACCCTCGGGTCAGGTGACCGCGGGCCACCCTGCTGGTGCGGCTGTCGATCGCACCCGACGCCGGCGGACCAGTGCCTCCACCAGGCCGGCGCCGATCAACGGCACGACCACGGCTGTCAGGAACATGGACGGGCTACCAGAACCCGCTCCGCGATCGAACAACCCCGAGATGTCCGTGAAAGGCATTGACGCCTCCGCGGTCATGTTGTTCACCAGATGCATCGCGACCGCGGCCTCCAGGCCACCAGTGCGCCAGGTGAGCCAGCAGGCAATCAGACCGAAGCTGAAGTAGAAGGAGTTGAGCCACCAGTCAGCAGCGTTGTGCGCGAACATGAAAACCGCCGCCGAGGCCAGTGCCCCCACCACCGGGCCGACGCGCACGGAGGTGAAGAAGCTGGCCACACCCCTGTTGATGATGCCACGATCCAGATACTCCTCGCCGGCGCACTGCAAGGGAGTCGTCGCAAGGATGCCAAACGCCAACAGCCAAGTGTCCGGGTTGACGGCGAACGTCAACTCCCCGGCACGCCACGCCAGCCAGGACTCGATCCCGACCGACACCAGCCAGACCGGGAACAGCGCCGCGATGCAGAGCCCGAACCACCTCCAGCGGAATCGGCCGGCAACGCTGGACAGGAAGCCGCCTGGCTGCCGGAAGACCCGGGCCACCAGGAACGCGAGCGGCAAGCTCAGCGCGATGCCGAGGTTGTTGGCGAGGAACAGGCCGGGGGTGGTGACCAAGGTGCCGCGCTGGGCAGCCGCCATGATCTCCTCGACGGTGGCTCGGCCGTTGGCCACGTCGATGGCGATGCCGGCCAGTGGAAACAGCACCATCAACAGCAAGGCCCCCAGCACTCCCAGGCCGACCGCAACCACGGGTTTCCAGCCACGCCACGCAGGCGTCCGCCAGAACATGGGGTAGCTCGTCTCCACCACCGGCAAGGTGGGTTCCGGCTGGGGTCCCAACACCCACGGCGCTGGTGGGGCTGGTAGCCCAGAGGGGGGCAACGCGGGGCCGGAGCCCGCCGGGCCCGCGTCGCTACTCACCCTCGAAATCCCAGGCAAGCAACAGGTCTCTGGCCTCACCGGCCGAATACACCGAACCTGCGACCAGCACACCTGCCTCCTTGCCCGCTTGCTCAGCCAGGCCAACAGCAATCCTGAGCGCCTGCGCTACGGTGTCCGCCCGCTCCACCCGTTCGGGTCCGAAAACGTCCTCTGCCAGATCGGCCAGCTCGTCCACCGGCAGCCCGCGATCCGTGGAAGAGGCCCGCGTCGCCACCAGCGTGTTCATGCCTGTCTCGAAGATCTCCAGAACCTGCTCAACATCCTTGTCGCCCATCATGGCAACGACGCCGATCAACGGATTGAAGCCGAAGCTCTCGGCGACGGCGGCCATCGTCGCAGCTGCGCCGTGCGGGTTGTGGCAGGTGTCGACCAGCACGGTCGGGTCACGGTGCACAACCTCCAGGCGCCCCGGCGCAACCACGTTGTCGAATCCGTCCTGGATGAGCTCCGGGTCGATCGGACGCCCGATCAGGGCTTCCACCGCGGCTACGGCCAAGGCAGCGTTGCGGGCCATGTAGTCCCCGTGCAGAGGCAGGAAGAGGTCGCCCACCGGACCGGCCATCGTGTTCAGTCGGATCACCTGGCCCCCGACGGCCAATCGCCGATCGATGAGGCCGAAGTCCTTGCCCTCGGCGAGCATCGGCACGCCCATGGCGAGACAGCGTTCCACCAGCACCCGCTGCGCCGCAGGATCCTGATCGGCCAGCACGGCCACCGAACCCGGCTTGATGATGCCGGCCTTCTCGCGGGCGATCTGGGAGATGGTGCTGCCCAGAATGTGGGTGTGGTCGAGCGCGATGGGTGCGACCACACTGACCTTCGGCTTGGCCACACTGGTGGCATCCCACAGACCGCCCATTCCCACCTCCATCACCGCGACGTCAACCGGGGCGTCCGCGAAAGTCGCGTAAGCCAAGCCGGTGATCACCTCGAAGAAGGTCATGGCAACCCCGTCGAGTTGCTCGGCGTCGACCAGCTGGACCAGAGGCTTGATCTGTTCCCACTGGTCGTCGAACAGCTCCGGGGAGACCGGCGCGCCGTCGAGGCAGATGCGCTCGGTGACGTCAGACAGGTGAGGGCTGGCGAACCGGCCGGTTCGCAGCCCCAAGGCGCGCAGCAGCGCGTCGATGATGATCGCCGTGCTGCCCTTGCCGTTGGTTCCGGTGATCTGGATCACGGTGCTGGCATCCTGCGGATCGGCCAGCAACGTGCAGAGCGCTTCGATGCGACCCAGGGAGGGAACGGGCCGGCTCTCGGGCCAGCGGTTGACCAGTTCGGTCACGATCTGCTGATGGCGGGGGGATCTGACTTCCGCCGGGTTCTCGTGTGCCAGGTCTTCGTGTGCCAGGTCTTCGTGCGCCAGGTGTTCGTTCGCCATGATGAGTTCCAGCGTAGTCGGCTGCGCCGACACCCTCGACGGCGTCGCTTCGGTGGGAGCCGATCATGGGCCCTTGCGACCCGCAAGTTATGCTGACTGGGTGACTGGACAGTTGATGGAGGCCGGCCCTCGGCACGGGCTCGACGACAGGGCGTCCCGACCCGACTCCCACCCGCATGGCTGGCAGGATTGGGTGGGGTTGGCTGCACGCCTGATCCTCGGCGGGGCGCTGATCTGGGCGGGGGCCATCAAGGTGGGCAACCCGGAGGCGAACGTCGCTTCGGTGCAGAACTACCAGTTGCCGCTGAGCGACGGCTTTGTGCAGTTGGTCGGCTATGCACAACCCATGGTGGAGATCCTCGTCGGGGCACTGTTGGTCGTTGGGCTTTTCACCCGTTCGATGGCTGCACTGGGGGCCCTGGCGATGCTGCTGTTCATCGGCGGTATCAGCTGGGCCTGGGCACGGGGCCTGCGCATCGACTGCGGATGTTTCAGCGAGGGCGGCCTGCTCGCGCCTGGCGAAGAGCCCAAATACCTGCAGGACATCCTGCGCGACGTCGGCCTGATGGCCTGCGGAGTGTGGCTCATCATTCGCCCACGCTCCCCCCTCGCCCTGGACAACTGGCTGTCCCGTGGCGGCACCGACCCCGTGAAAGACCCCAAGGAGATCGACGAATGACGACAGCCGCCAACGCCACTCCCGACAACTCCCGAAGGCTGGCGGGCATCTTCAGCCTGGCGCTCGCCGTCGTCCTTCTGGCGGCAGGTGTCTGGTACGCAACACAACGCACCGACGGTTCGCTCGACGCCAGACAGATCGTGCCGCCGAACGCCAACGCGGAACGTTCTGCAGTCCTCGTCCATGGGGACAGAGCCAGAGCGGACGTGCCGACGGTGACCGTCTACCAGGATTTCCAGTGCCCCGCGTGCGCACTCATCTCGCCGCAGTTGGGCGCGCCGCTGGACACCCTGGCTGCCCGTGGCGACATCAAGCTGCAGTTCGCCACGCTGACTTTCCTCGACGCCATGCTCGGTAACGACTCGAGCCAAAGAGCTTCGACAGCTGCCCACTGCGCAGACACCGTCGGCGCCTTTGCCGCCTACCAGACGGTGGTCTTCGCCAACCAACCGGCCGAAGAGGGCATGGGCTTCACCGACCAGCAGCTGCGCGACACGTTCCCCGTGCAGGCAGGGATCGACGGCGCCGACCTCAAGAACTTCAAGAACTGCGTCAGCAATGCCCGGACCGCCGATTTCGCCACCCAGGTTTCTTCCAGGGCGCTGGCCGCCGGCATCAACTCCACGCCCACCTACTTGGTCAACGGGCGGACAATGCAACTGAACAGCATCACCTCCTTGGCGGAGAACGACGTGCTCGACCTGATCACGAAGACCGCCGAACAAGCCTGATTGCGGGTGGATCCGCGCCGCCCTCGTTCACGTGTCGCCGCTGAGGTTTTCCTGTGCGCCGTTTCGAGGCGGCATGCCCCCGGCAATCGACAATCGAATCGCAAGGCTGCTGCTAGCAGCGAGAGGTAGAAAGCATGGCAAACAACAAGGCCGCAGCTCCCAGCGGCGCCAACCGTCGCGAGTTGCTGCGCCAGCAGCAGGAAGCCGAGCTGAAGAAGGCGCAGCGGCAGCGCTCCGTCGTCCTGGGCATCGGCATCCTGGTACTGGCGGTCATCGCGTTCGCCATCTACTGGGGCGTCAACACCAGGGCGGCCCAGGACAAGGAAGCCGGCCTGCAGGGTTCGTCAGCAGTGCAGGTCATCCCGCCCAGCGCCAACCAGGACACCTACGCCATGGCGTTGTCCCCCGGCAAGGCGCAGGAGGGCGCACCGCTGCTGGAGCTGTGGAGCGATTACCAGTGCCCCGGCTGTGCCGCCTATGACAAGGTCTTCGGCGCCATCCTCGCGTCCCTGGCAGAGAGTGGCCAGATCCGCTACGAGGTGCACACCCTGACCTTCCTGGACACGAACCTGCGCAACACCTCGTCCTTCGACGCCAGTCGCGCCGCGTCCTGCGCCGACACCGTCGGTGCCTACCCCGCGTACCACGACACGATCTATGTCAATCAGCCGGTTCGGGAAGGCGACGGGTTCACCGAGGAGCAGCTGCGCAGCAGCTTTGCAGCCAACGCCAACATCACCGGCGAGGCACTCACCCAGTTCCAGGCCTGCTACGACACCAAGGCCACCAGCGGTTGGGCCAAGGCCATGTCCGAGCAGCCCATGGCGAAGTTCATCCAGGCGACTCCGACCTACCTGGTCAACGGCAAGAAGCTCGAGCTGTCCACCGTGAACCCCACGGAGGCCGACGTGCTGGCCGCCATCCAGCAGACCGCCGCCAGCAGTGCCCCCGTGGTCAGCGCTTCAGCGGCGACACCGCGCTGACTCGCTGGCCGCCAGCCCGGCTGACCCGTTCCCTCCCCAGGCAACCAGATCGTTAGGATTCCACCCATGACCCAGACCCCCTCACCCACGAGCGCGACCACGAGCAACATCCAGTGGCAGGTGCCCGACAAACCGGTACTCGAGGGGCTCGAGGTCAAATGGTCGCAGCGCTGGCAGGACGACGGGACGTTCGCCTTCCGGCGCCCCGCCGCGCGCGAGCAGGTGTTCTCGATCGACACTCCCCCGCCGACGGTCTCCGGGTCGCTGCACGTCGGCCACGTCTTCAGCTATACCCACACCGACGTGATCGCCCGCTACCAGCGGATGCGCGGCAAGCACGTGTTCTACCCCATGGGTTGGGACGACAACGGCCTGCCCACCGAACGCCGGGTCCAGAACTTCTACGGCGTCCGCTGCGACCCCGAGGTCGCCTACGACCCGGACTTCCAGCCGCCGGCCAAGCCCGACCCCAAGCACTCGGTGCCGGTCAGCCGACGCAACTTCGTGGAGCTGTGCCACCAACTGACCACCGTCGACGAGCAGGTGTTCGAGGACCTGTGGCGCCACGTGGGGCTCAGCGTCGACTGGGACGTGCTGTACAGCACCATCTCCGATGACGCCCAGGCGGTGGCCCAGCGAGCCTTCCTGCACAACCTGGCGCGCGGCGAGGCCTACCTGAGTGAGGCCCCGACGATGTGGGACATCACGTTCCAGACCGCAGTCGCCCAGGCCGAGCTCGAGGCCCGTGACTACCCGGGCGAGTATCACAAACTCAATTTCCATCGGCCCGACGGCACTGACGTGCAGATCGAGACCACCCGGCCAGAGTTGCTGGCCGCCTGCTGCGCCCTGATCGCCCACCCGGACGACGAGCGCTATCAACCCCTGTTCGGCAGCACCGTGACCACGCCGGTCTTCGGCGTTGAGGTGCCGGTGCTGGCGCACCGCGACGCCGAGCCGGACAAGGGCGCAGGAATCGCCATGTGCTGCACTTTCGGCGATCTGACAGACGTCATCTGGTGGCGCGAGCTCAACCTGCCCAACCGCACCGTCATCCAGCGCGACGGCCGATTGCAGGTCGAAACGCCGGAATGGCTGGTCAACAAGGCGCCCTACGCCGAGCTGGCGGGCAAGACCACTTTCAGCGCTCGCAAGGCGACGGTTGATCTGCTGCGTGCCTCCGGCGAGATGGTAGGCGAGCCGACCCCCACCCAGCGCAAGGCGAACTTCTACGAGAAGGGCGACAAGCCGCTGGAGATCGTCTCGACGCGCCAGTGGTACATCCGCAACGGCGGCCGCGACGAGGGCCTGAAGGAGCAGCTGCTGGCTCGCGGCCAAGAGCTGGCCTGGGTCCCCGAGCACATGCGTCACCGCTATTCCGACTGGGTGGGAGGCCTCAATGGCGACTGGCTGATCAGTCGCCAGCGCTTCTTCGGCGTCCCCTTCCCGGTCTGGTACGCGCTGGACAGCGAGGGTGAGCCGGACTACGCCCACCCGATCCTGGCCGACGAAGCAGCGCTGCCGGTCGATCCCGCGTCGTCTGCACCTGCCGGCTTCCACGAGTCACAGCGCCATCAACCAGGCGGCTTCACAGCCGACCCCGATGTGATGGACACCTGGGCCACCAGTTCACTCACCCCGCAGATTGCGTGCGGCTGGTCGCGGGACGAGCAGTTGTGGAGCCTGACCTTCCCGATGGACATGGCGCCCGAGGCACACGACATCATCAGAACCTGGCTGTTCAGCCGGGTGGTGCGGTCCCACCTCGAGCATTCCTGCCTGCCGTGGCGCACCGCCACCATCTCGGGCTTCGTGGTTGATCCCGACCGGAAGAAGATGTCCAAGTCCAAGGGCAACGTGGTCGTTCCCACCGAGATCCTCGACTCCTACGGCGCCGACGCCGTTCGCTGGCGCGCCGCGATGGCCCGGCCGGGTCTGGACTCCCCCTTCGACGAAGGTCAGATGAAGGTTGGCCGAAGGCTGGCCATGAAGATCCTCAACGCCTCCAAGTTCGTGCTGGCCATGGGTGACCCGGCCGATCAGACCGCCATCACGGCGCCCGCGGACCTGGCGATCGTCGAGGGGCTCAAGGGCGTCGTGGCGTCCGCCACCCAGGCGCTCGACGCCTTCCAGTACACGGATGCCCTGGAGCCGGCCGAGAGCTTCTTCTGGAGCTTCTGCGACGACTACCTGGAGCTCGTCAAGGAACGCGCCTACGGCGCCCAGGGTGAAGCGGCCTCGGCAAGCGCCCGGGCAACCTTGCAGACCGCCCTGTCAGTGTTGTTGAGGCTGTTCGCTCCGTTCATGCCGTTCGTCACCGAAGAGGTCTGGAGCTGGTGGCAGGACGGTTCGGTGCACACCGCTTCCTGGCCGACCGTCGACGAGTTGCAGGTCAGTGGCGATGTGCGGCTGACGGGCGACATCGCCGCCGCGCTGATCGCCATTCGCGGCGCCAAGTCCACAGCCAAGGTGGGCATGAAGACGCCGGTGCTCAAGGCGACCTTCCACGGGCCGCAGGAGGCGCTGCGGCGACTGCAGAGCGCCGAGACTGACCTGCGGGCGGTCGGGCGGTTTGCCGCGGACGCCGAGGTCAGCTGGGCCGCCGACAGCTCGGAGCTGGGCGTCACGGTGGAGCTGGGCGAACCCCCCGTCAAGGGGTGAGCGCCCACCGGCCGGGGCACCGCTGACGCTGAGCCGCAGCGGGCGTCAGACCAGGGTCTGCTCGATCAGCGCCTTGAGCGCGTCGACGTCATTGGGAAGTTCGATGACCCGCCGCGGGGCGTCCTCGATGCCCTGGAACCGAGCCGGCACGGCCACGGCCGTCCCGGTGGCCTCCCGGATGGTTTCGGCGAACTTCACCGGCAACGCCGTCTCGAGCACGATGATGGGGGCTGCGACGCTGCCGACGTGGTCCTGGCCCACTGTGAAGGCATCTGCTGTGTGCGGGTCGATCAGCACTGCGTGACGCTGCCACAGCCGACGGATGGTGGCCACCCGGTCGGCGTGCGTGGCCTTGCCTGAGACGAAGCCGTAACGTTCCCGCAGGCCCTTGAACTCGGGCGTGCCCGACAGGTCGAACTGGCCCGTCTGCGCAAGCTGACGTCCGAAAAGGTCGCCCACCTTCTCGCCGTCACGGCCCAGCAGATCGAAGATGAAGCGCTCGAAGTTGCTGGCCTTGCTGATGTCCATGGACGGGCTGCTGGTGGCCAGGGTCTCGGCGGCGCTGCGCACGCGGTAGACACCGGTTCGCAGGAACTCATCCAGCACGTCGTTCTCGTTCGTGGCCAGAATCAGCGACTCGATGGGCAAGCCCATCTGCCGGGCAATGTGACCTGCGCAGATGTTGCCGAAATTGCCGCTGGGCACCGCAAATGAGACCTGCTGGTCGTCGGTTTCGGTCACTCTGAGCCAGCACACAAAGTAGTAGACGACCTGGGCGACCAGCCGCGCCCAGTTGATCGAGTTGACCGCCCCAAGATGCCAGCGCGCCTTGAAGTCGGCATCCATGTTGACGGCCTTCACCAGATCCTGGCAGTCATCGAAAACACCGTCGACGGCGATGTTGATGATGTTGGGGTCGTCCAGGCTGAACATCTGTGCCTGTTGGAAGGGGGTCATTCGACCGCTGGGGGTGAGCATGAACACCGAGATCCCGCTGCGCCCACGCAGTGCGTACTCAGCGGCACTGCCGGTGTCGCCGCTGGTGGCACCCAGCACCGTCAGCCAATCGCCGCGGCGCTCGAGTTCATATTCGAACAGCTCCCCCAACAGCTGCATCGCCATGTCCTTGAAGGCGGCAGTGGGGCCGTTGGACAGGTGGCCGATCCACAAGGGGGTGTCGTCGACCTGGTCGACGGGCACGATCCGGGGATCGCCGAAGTGCTCGACGGTGTAGGCATTGCTGCACAGACGAGCCAGTTCCTGGGCCCCGATGTCATCGATGAACAGTTCCAGCACCTTGGCCGCTACCGCTGCGTAGCCGTCGTCGGCCAGCATCTTGCGCAGTTCTGTCAGGAATTGCTGGTCGACCTGTGGATAGCTTTCGGGAAGATAGAGGCCCCCGTCGGGAGCGAGACCCGCCAACAGGATGTCGCAGAACGAGGCAGGCGTGGCACCGGAGTGGCCGCGGGTGCTGATGTAACGCATGAGCCGAATGCTACCGGCGGCCGCACGGCGTTGCAGCACCGGGCCGGCAGAGCCCCTTGGCGCACCGGGGAAAGGCGCGACGTGACGGGGCAGGCTCAGGCGATCTGCTCGCTCCGCCCTTCGGAGTGCAGGACCAGGGTCGGCCGGGCCTCACCCTTGACCGACGCCGCAGTGACCACGACTTTCGCCACCTCGTCGCGTCCGGGGATCTCGAACATCGAGTCGCGAAGCGTTGCTTCCATGATGGCTCTCAAACCGCGGGCGCCCATGCCATGATCCAAGGCCGCTTTCGCCAATGCGTTGATCGCGTCCGGGGTGAACTCGAGCTGGACCCCGTCAAGCTCGAACAGCTTGCGGAACTGCTTCACCAACGCGTTGCGAGGCTCGACCAGAATGCGCTCCAAGGCGCGCTGGTCGAGCTTGGGGACCGTGGCGATCATCGGCAGCCGGCCGATGAACTCGGGAATCAGACCGTACTTCTGGAGGTCCTCGGTGCCGACGCCACGGAATGGATCGTCGGTTGCCTGCCGCGTCTGCGAGGTCACGTCAGCGGCGAAGCCGAGATGCCGCTTCCCGACACGCTGGTTGATGATCTCCTCCAGCCCCGCGAAGGCTCCACCCACAATGAACAGCACGTTGGAGGTGTCGATCTGGATGAACTCCTGATGCGGGTGTTTGCGCCCGCCCTGCGGTGGCACGGAAGCGACGGTGCCTTCCAGGATCTTCAGCAGCGCCTGCTGGACGCCCTCGCCGGAAACGTCGCGAGTGATCGACGGATTCTCCGATTTGCGGGCAACCTTGTCGATCTCGTCGATGTAGATGATGCCGGTCTCGGCCTTCTTGACGTCGAAGTCTGCGGCCTGGATCAGCTTCAGCAGGATGTTCTCGACGTCCTCACCCACGTAACCCGCCTCGGTCAGCGCGGTGGCGTCGGCCATGGCGAAGGGGACGTTCAACATCCTTGCCAGGGTTTGCGCCAGATAGGTCTTGCCACAGCCCGTGGGGCCGAGCAGCAGGATGTTGGACTTGCCGAGCTCAACCTCGTCGTCCTCACGGTGGCCGCTACTGGCCGCCTGCGCACGGACGCGCTTGTAATGGTTGTAGACGGCCACTGACAGCGTCTTCTTGGCGCTCTCCTGGCCGATGATGTACTGGTCAAGAAAGTTCAGGATCTCGACGGGGCGCGGCAGTTTCTCGAACGGACCGAAGTCAGAGCCTTGGCTGAACTCCTCCTCGATGATCTCGTTGCACAGGTCGATGCACTCGTCGCAGATGTACACACCTGGGCCGGCGATGAGCTTCTTGACCTGTTTCTGGCTCTTCCCGCAGAACGAGCACTTGAAGAGGTCACCGCTTTCGCCAATACGTGCCATGCCAACCTCCACAGGTGCTCTTGGCCGCCCCACGTTGGACGCCCCGTCCAGGCTTGTCAAGCCACCGGATCACTCCGGAACCCTCATGCTTCTTGCGACTCGGAAACCGCCGACAGGCCACCCCCGTTCCCACACCCTAGCGCGGTGCGGGGGCGGCCAGACTGTCGTTCATCGGCGGGTCGGCCCGGGCCTTGACTACTCACTCGTTGGTCTTGCGGGACCCCAGAATCTTGTCCACCAACCCGTACTCGACAGCTTCGTCGGCGGTCAGATACTTGTCCCGTTCGACGTCCTGGCTGATCTTCTCGATCGGCTGACCCGTGTGCTCGGACAGCATTTTCTCCATCTGGGTGCGGATGCGCAGGATCTCGCGGGCCTGGATCTCCAGGTCGCTGGACTGCCCGTAACTGCCTTCCCCCGCGATGGCGGGCTGATGGATCAGGATGCGGCTGTTGGGCAGCGCGAGGCGCTTGCCTTTCGCGCCGGCCGCGAGCAGGACAGCCGCTGCCGAGGCAGCCTGGCCCAAGCACACAGTCTGCACCTCGGGCTTGATGAACTGCATGGTGTCGTAGATGGCCGTCAGCGCAGTGAACGACCCACCGGGCGAGTTGATGTAGATCGTCACCTGACGATCAGCATCCATCGACTCCAGGCACAGCAGCTGGGCCATCACTGCGTTGGCGATGTCGTCGGTGATCGGAGTGCCCAGGAAAATGATCCGATCCTCGAACAGCTTGGTGTAGGGATCGACGCGACGGACCCCGTAGCTGGTCCGCTCCTCCCACTGCGGGATGTAGTAGTCCATCGAAGGACCGGCCGGGGCGAGTCCGCCCGGCAGCATCGGCATGATCATGAAGTCTCGTTCCTCACTGGTTCGGCGCGTCGCTGATGTTCATCTGCGAGGCACGCTCGTAGACGTGGTCGATGAGCCCGTAGCTCAGGGCCTGTTCGGGCGTGAACCAGCGGTCGCGGTCTGAGTCGCGCGTGATTTCCTCAACGGTGCGACCGGAGTTCAGGGCAATCAGTTCGGCCATCAACTTCTTCAGGTGCATGGACTGCTCGGCCTGAATCTTGATGTCCGAGGCCGTGCCGCCGATGCCGCCGGAGGGCTGATGCATCAGGATGCGAGCGTGCGGCAGAGCGTAGCGCTTGCCCTTGGCGCCTGCCGTCAGCAGGAACTGGCCCATCGAAGCGGCCAGACCCATGGCGACCGTTGCGACGTCATTGCTGATCCACTGCATGGTGTCGAAGATGGCCATGCCGGCGTCGATCGAGCCACCGGGCGAGTTGATGTACAAGTAGATGTCCTTGTGTGGGTCCTCCGCGTTCAACAGCAGCATCTGGGCGCAGATGGCGTTCGCGTTCTCATCCCTGACCTCGGAACCGAGGAAGATGATGCGGTTGGACAGCAGGGCCTGGTAGACGTTGTCATTCATTCCTGCCGCGCTGGGCACGCCGACGGCAGACCGGGGCAGGTGCCCTGCCACAGCGCCTGACATGGGGGACGCGGGATTCGTAACCGAGTAATTCACACCACGAACCTACCCGGCACTCCCGACAAAACGGAGGGCATCCAGCCCTTGTTCGCCAACAACCGATCGACATTGAGTCTGTCAGGCTCAATCCCGGGGTCCGCAGGCTCACATGTGATCATCGGACAGCGCTTCCTTGGGGTCGGAGGCCAGGAAAGTGTTCACCCAACGGCTCTTCGGGTCCATGTCGATCAACAGCGTCTTCACCAGCATCGTCATCGGCAGTGCCAGCAGCGTGCCCAACCCGCCCAGCACCGTGCCCCACAGCAGCAAGGAGAGAAACGAGATGGTGGGGGTGACTCCGACCGACTCGCCGGTGAACCGTGGCTGGATGATCGACTGGACCACGAAGTTCAGCACTGAGTAGGCGACGATCAGGGCCACCGCGGACTGCCAGCCGTTGGCGAACAAGGCCATCAGTGCGGCAGGCACCAGACCGATGATGAAGCCGATGTTGGGGACGTAGTTCGTCACGAAGCTGATCAGGATCCAGACCATCAGCAGGGGCACGTCGAGCACCAACAGCACCACGCCGTCCAGTAGCGCCACGATGAGGCCGAAGACGGTCGTGACGAGCCAGTAGCGACGCACACCGGCACTGAACTTGAGCAGTCCGTCGACGGTACGTGGCTGCAGCGCCTCAGCCAGTTTGATGCGTCTGCTGAAGCTGGAGGCGTCCATCACCATGAAGATCAGGCAGGTGACAATCACCACGACGATGCCGACGAGGCCAGAAGCACCCGACACCACGCTGGACACCAGGTTGGCGACACTGTTCGGGTCGATCTTGCGCACCTGTTCCATCATCATTGCCGAGTCGAAGCCGAACCTGGCGAGGAAGTCGGTGATGGCCTGCAGCCAGTCGTAGAACTGCGTCGAGTAGTTGGGTATCTCTCTACCCATGGCGCCCACTGCCCAGGACACAGCGGCGATGACCACCAGGAGCAGCACCATCATCGTCATGCCCATCACGATGGTTGCCAGCCAACCGGGAGTGCCCTTGCGGATCAGCCAGGTCTGGACCGGATAGGCGGTGACGACGAGGTTCAACGCGAAGAACACGGGCCCGATCAGCCCACTGAACTGCTGCATGTAGAACAACGCCAGGAGGACGCCCGCAACAGTCAGGGCCACCCAGGCAAATCGATGGGCATCACCGCGTTGATCGTCGAGGGCGGCACTCGAGGTTTCCGGACTGCTCGACATGTTGGACGTCACGCGCCCCATTGTGGCTCAGCTGTCCGCAGCGAATGCCCGGTGACCACCGGACGGGCAGTCCCAAAGCGGGTGCGACTGCCGCGCAGCCACCAGAACAGCAGCGTGCCCGCCGCGATCGGCGACGGGCACGGCTGACGTCCAAATGCGCTGCCTACTCGGCAGCAGCCTTCTTGGTGCTGGTCTTCTTGGCCGGCTCCTTGACTGCGGTCGCTTCAGGCTCTGATTTGGCAGTGGCCTTCTTGGCGCTGGCCTTCTTGGCCGGCTCCGCAGGCTCGTCCTGCTCAGCGGCAACCGCCGGCTGCCCGGTTTCCGCCTCCTGCGGGGACTCGACGGCTGCCTCTTCGGCTTCGGGCTCTGCGATGGTGCCATCCGAACGCAGCTTCGAGAGGTCGACAGCGGCGCCAGTGCTGTCAGTCACGGTTGCACGGCTGACGATCATGCCCAGTGCCTTGCCACGGCGGATCTCGGCCACCCAGTCGTTCATGTGGTTGTGCTCGAACATGTGGTTGGCTTCCTGCTCCGGAGAGGTGCCGTTCTGCTGGGCCTTGGCCATGATGAGCTCGGTGAGATCCTGATTGCTGATGGCGATCTCTTCGGAATCGGAAAGCTTGTCCAGGATCATCTGCGCCCGCAGCGCCTCGATGGAGCGCTTCTCGATGCTGGCCCAGAAAGCGCCCTCGTCCTCGGCCTCCTCGTCGGCGGCCTGCTCCAGGTACTCCTCCAGGCTCAACCCAGCTTGGGCGAACTGCTGCTCGATCTGGGCGCGACGGCCAGCAACCTCAGCAGCAACCAGCGCCTGCGGCAGCTCGAAGTCCGTCAGCGCAACGACCTTCTCGAGCACCCTGTCGCGGGCATCGTTGGCCTGGTTGACCCGCTCGACGCGCTCCAGGTTCTCCCGCAGCGCCGCGATCATCTCTTCAGCCGTGTCGAATTCGCTGGCCAGCTGGGCGAACTCGTCGTCGACCTCGGGCAACTCCTGCTCCTGCACCTTGGTGATGGTCACCTCGATCTCGACGTCCTCATCCTTCTGGGGACCACCGACGAGCTTGCTCGGGAAGCGCTTGGACTCGCCGGCGCTCAGGCCCGTGACCGCCTCGTCCAGGCCCTCGATCATGCCGCCGGACCCGATCCTGTAGTTCAGCCCAGTCGCGTCGGCGTCCGAGACGGCCTCATCGCCCTGCCAGGCCTTGAGATCGAGCACCACGATGTCACCGTCGGCGGCAGGCCTGTCCAGGTCCTTCAGCGTCGCGAACCGCTCGCGGAGCAGGTCCAGCCGCTCGTTGACCTCTTCCTCGGTGACCTCGATCGACTCGAGCTCGACGGACACCGCGCTGAAGTCGGGAAGCTCGAACTCAGGACGGACGTCGACCTCAACCGTGAACTCGACCAATTCACCATCCTCAAGCTTGGTGACCTCGATCTCGGGCTCACCCAGGGGGACGATGCCGGTCTCACGAACCGCGTCGGCGAAGGCCTGCGGAAGAGCCTCGTTGATTGCTTCCTGCAGCACCGCGCCACGACCGAAACGCTGGTCGATCAGCTTGTTGGGAACGTGCCCCTTGCGGAAACCGGGAATGTTGACCGACTTCGCAATCTGCTTGTAGGCCTTGTCGAGGGCCGGCTTCAAATCGCTGAAGGGAAGTTCAATGGTGAGCTTCGCCCGCGTAGGGTTGAGCTGCTCGACGGTGTTGGGCACTTGTTCTCCTGTGGTCTTTGTCGCGCGCCGGGCGCTGTTGCCTGCGCTCTGCACTGGACGCTCTGTTTCCTTGCACTACGCGCGCCGTGCGACCGCACGTGATCGTGCAGGGCTCGCAACGCGAATTGCGCCCAATCCTAGCGAGGGACGCTTTCGCCGCCCAAAACCTGAGGACTCCCCCGGCTGGCAGTTGCCCGCCTCGGAGCGGATGACGGGAATCGAACCCGCGTAGCCAGTTTGGAAGACTGGGGCTCTACCATTGAGCTACATCCGCATGCTGACGCCTGATCAGTATGCACTCTCGCGTCGAACAGGCACCGCGTTTGAGCGTGCAAGCCTCGGCGGACCATGTGCAGCGAACACACACCGAAAGGCCCGTTGGCGACAGTCATCATAGCTCAGCCAAGGAGAAGCCCCAAAGCCCGTGCGGCGCAGTGCTGGCCAGCGACGTGAGAGCCGGATGTCCTGTCCCGACGCAGGTCACGGTTCGCCACCTGGCGAGTGGGTCCACTACACTCTGCATGGTCGGCGCCTGAGGGGCGCCGTCACCGGGGCGTAGCGTAGTGGCTAGCGCGCCTGCTTTGGGAGCAGGAGACCGCAGGTTCGAGTCCTGTCGCCCCGACTCTGCTGTGGGATGGTGGGCATTTTCGTGAGCGTGGATTTCCGAATCGGCTGGAGCGCCGGAGTCGAGGACCGCCTGCGCTGGAGCCTGCTGGTGATGTCCGGGCTGGTCAGATGCAGTCTCGCCACCCAGCCGCTCCCCCCTGCTGGAACCCAGTGGCGCTGTCGTCAACTGCAGCGCGGGCACTGTCGCGTCGATGCTGCCCCTCCGGGTCGTGCGCTGACCATGGACAAGTCGTCGTGAACGCCACCAAAGCCACTCGCGCCGGCTCAGCAGACCCGCAGCAGGCTTTCACACGTCTGCTCATCAACACCTTTGTTGCCAACCTGACGACCAGCTTCCTGTGGTTCGCCGTGACGTTCTGGATCTACCTGGAGACCCGTTCGGTGCTGGCGACATCGTTGATGGGCGGCTCGTACATGCTGCTGCTCGCCGTTGTCGGAGTGCCGTTCGGCATGCTCGTCGACCGGCAGCGCAAGAAGCTCGTCATGGTGTGGTCCCAGACCGTCACCGTTGTCGCGTTCGGGCTTGCCTTGCTGGTCTTCGTCCTTGTCCCGCGAAGCGAGCTGCTGACCATCGGGTCGCTCCCGTTCTGGCTGTTCATCGGGGCGGTGCTGGTTGGTTGCGTCGTGGAAAGCGCCCGGCACATCACCCTGTCGACAACCGTCACCCTGCTGATCCCGCCCGACCAGCGCGACCGCGCCAACGGACGGGTGGGCATGGTCAACGGGCTGAGTTACGCCGTCACGTCAGTCTTCAGCGGCTTGGCGATCGGCTGGTTGGGCATGAACTGGACCCTCATCACGGCGCTCGGCCTGTCGGTGCTGTCGCTGCTGCACCTGCTCACGATCAGGATTCCTGAGCGGAGGGTCCAGCACGTCGACGGAGTTCCCCAGCCGGTGGACTTCGGCGCCGCCTGGCGAACGGTGGTCGCGGTGCCCGGGCTGATCGCCCTGATCGCCTACACCACGTTCAACAACCTGCTGGGCGGGGTCTACATAGCGCTGCTTGACCCCTACGGCCTGTCGCTGGTGCGGGTGGAGGTGTGGGGCGTGCTGTATGCGGTCGTGAGCTTCGCATTCATCATCGGTGGGGCGATTGTGGCCTCCCGTGGCCTCGGGACTCGTCCGCTGCGGGTGCTGCTGCTGGCAAACCTCGGCGTATACGCTGTCTGCCTGCTCTTCACCATCCGGGAGTCAGTGGCACTACTTGCCGCCGGCCTGCTTGTCTACATGGCGCTCGTGCCCTTCATTGAAGCGGCCGAGCAAACCGTGCTGCAGCGGGTGGTTCCGTACGACAAACAGGGCCGGGTGTTCGGCTTCGCGCAGGCCGTGGAGGTGGCTGCCGCGCCAATCACGGCCTTCCTCATCGGCCCCATCGCGGAGTTCTGGCTGATCCCCTTCATGGAGTCCGAGCGCGGACAGCGGAGCCTTGGCTGGCTGCTCGGCGACGGCGACGCGCGTGGAATCGCACTCGTCTTCGTCGCCTCGGCGATTGTCGGACTGGCCGCCACTGGACTCGCTCTGCTGTCGCGTCCCTACCGGCAGCTGTCGAAGACCTACGACGAGACATCCCCGCCGCCCACCGGCGGGACATCGGCGCCTACGACGTGAGCGGCAGCGCGGCGCACTCGCCTTGCATGGCGTGCTGCGCAGCGCGAAGATCACCGGCCGCTCGTCCCGTCCTCCTGCTCGGTCGCCTCAGCTTCGTGGGCCCCCTCAGCTTCGTGAGTCCCGTCCTCTTCCAGGGCCCCCTCAGCTTCGTGGGTTTCGTCCTCTGCTGGCGGCTGTAGCGCCCTGATGGCCTCGTCCAGTTCATGCCGGGATTGGCGCAGCGCCGCCGTGATCGCGGTCTCGCCCAAGCCCACGAGCATGATGGCCTGATCAAGCGTCTGACGGAGCGCCTGGACGGCGGTGGACAGGGCCTCGACCCGGCGGGCCATGGCGGGATCCGCCGTCTGCGGGACCAGGTCCTCGACGCTCCGCTCGAGCGCGACAGCGCGGGGTTGCGCGATCGCCCAGATCCCGGCCCTGCCGTGGGGGTCCTCGGCCAGCAAGTTGGGCACCAGCGTGTCACGCAGCCAGGTCGCTTCGCGGAGGGTCTCGTTCAGCGTCTCAGACCACGCTGCTTGCTCCCGACGCCGCCGGAGAATCAGGTTTGTCGCGGCCACCGCTGACCCGGCAAACAAGAGGACTAACAGCCACAGCCAGCCGGGCTGGCCGTCCTGCGACTCGGCTTCCTCCTGCGCGTCGGTGGGAGGCGCGACACTCGGCTCAGGCGCAACAGTTGGCTCAGGCGCCACGGTCGGCTCAGGCGCCACGGTCGGCTCAGGCGCCACGGTCGGCTCCGGCGCCGGGGGCACGGGTGCGGGGTTCTCGACCGGAGGGAGCCCGGGGGTCGGGCTATCCACCGATGGCCGGGTGGGCAGCGACGGGAAAGAGGAGATGGTGGGCCTCGCCGTCGGCAGTCTGGACGCGATGTTCCCACCAGCCTCGCCGCCACACCCGGTCGATGCGAGAAAAACCAGCAGAACGCCTACCAGCGTCCGTGTCAGTCGGCCCAGCCCTGACGTCGTCCGCCGCGCGCGCTCCATGATCCTGCCGTTCCTGTCCGATGGTGGAGACCCCAGTACAGACTGCAAACAACCGCCGAGGCATCCCCCGGAGGGGGTGGGAAACTGCGTTCAGGGTTCAGACGAGTTCCAACTTGCAGGTGGGAACTTCCATCGTCCTCGTGCCCAAGTCACCGGTTGTCACCCGCACGACAATCTCACTCAGCGACAGACGCGCCTCGGCGGCAGCCTTTGAGGAAAACCGCTCAGCAGATGCCAGCGACGTGTAACCGTCTGTGTCGGACATCTGGCTGCCCACATACCCGCCCACAGTGCGGTTCATGATGACGAAATACTCCATGCCGCCCACCTCTCCCCTCTGGTGCCCCGGCTCAGCACGATTCGACCACGACATCGGGCCGGCAGCATCTGCAGGCCGCTGGCCCGATCATCTGGGTGTTCAACGACTACCCGCTCCTCGCATTCGTCCGGACAGCATGACCCCATCGGGGACTCTGATGTCAGGTAGCACCATCGTGCCCATGTCCTCGGTGGTGAAGACCTCGACCAGCATCGAGTGCTCTGACCTGCCATCGATCATGTGAGCTTGCGGAACCCCGCCGCGAATAGCACGCACGCAGGCCTCCAACTTGGGCACCATCCCGGAGCTCACCTCCCCGAGCATCCGCTCTGCCGTCGAGACGCCGATCTGACGAATCAGTGTGCTTTGGTCGGGCCATTTCCCGTACAGACCCTCGACGTCCGTCAGTACCAGGAGTTTGCTGGCCCCCAGCGCGACGGCCAACGCGGAAGCCGCCGTGTCAGCATTGACGTTGAGCACCTCACCGGGGTTGTCGACGTCCAGAGCAACGGTGGAGACCACGGGAACACGCCCCGCCTCGAGCAGGTCAGTGACTGCCTGCGGATCAACCGCGACTACGTCACCGACACGGCCAACGTCCACGGGCTGTCCTTCGAAGGAGCTTCGACGCTGGCGAGCGCGGAGCAGACCGCCGTCCTCGCCAGAAATACCCACTGCACAAGCCTCACCGGCGTTGATCATGTTGACCAATTCGCGCTGCACCTTGCCTGTGAGAACCATCCGAACCACGTCCATCACCTCTGGGGTGGTGACCCGCAAGCCGCCGATGAACTCAGGCTCGATGGACAGTCGCTCCAACATGGAACTGATCTGCGGACCGCCACCATGCACCACGACGGGCTTGATACCCACGGCGTGCAAGAACAACACGTCCTGGGCGAAGGCTTGCCGCAACTTCTCGCTGGTCATCGCGTTGCCGCCGTACTTGAGGACCACAATGGTCCCGGCGAAGCGCTGCAGCCACGGAAGAGCCTGAATCAGCACCTCTGACTTGTGGGCAGGGGTCAGGAGCTGGACTTCTGGTGCAACTGACACGGCGACCTCTTTGGGTGAACGGAAATGGGCTACTTGCTTGCGCTGGATGCCCCTCTGGACTCGGCACATCTGTTCTGGTCGTGGCACTGCTCTGGTCTCGGCACATCTGCCTGTGGCCTCGTCGGCCATCGCAACTGCGGCAGCAAACACACACATGCACCAGACACGCGAACCCGCCCGCCACTCAAAACACCTTGCCGAGGTTGGAACTTGGCGCGACTTCAGTCTAGCGCACGTGCCTTTGGGAGGATCCGTGTCAGCAAACTGACATCAGAATCCGCCAGATAGGGGCGGGTCGTCCGGTGGCGTGCGCCAGAGTGGCCGCCGACCCAGGCGGATCGGCGGCCACATGCTCATCTGAAAAAGGGATCTGGTCAG
>CAVSPO010000006.1:0-54741 GCA_963730005.1 uncultured Actinomycetota bacterium | reverse complement strand
GCCTGTAAGCCGGATTCTGTGACTCGCCGAGGCGAGCCGGTGATCATCTGACTGCGACCACTGTTACCAGTGGCCTTCGGCGCAAGCGCGCCGTGCGACCTACCCGGGAGCTCGGGCGGGCAGCCCTCGAACGCTCCCGCAGACACCTCGCGGCGTCCTTCTTGGTCTTGCTCCGGGTGGGGTTTGCCCTGCCACTCCAGTCACCTGGAGCGCGGTGGTCTCTTGCACCGCCATTTCACCCTTACCCGCTGGTCTGCGGGCGGTTTGTTTTCTGTGGCACTTTCCCGCGGGTCGCCCCGGGTGGATGTTGTCCACCACCCTGCCCTTCGGAGTCCGGACTTTCCTCAGCGCCGCAAGGGCGCCGCGATCACCCGGCCAACTCGTCCGCCGCCATTCTACCGCCGCGGGATGAACGTCACGACACCACGATCGACGTCCACGGTCTGCAGCACCAGCTCAAGCTCTTCCCCCAGTTTCAGGCCCCGCACCATTCACGGGAGCCTCGATGGCCAGCTGCGGGATGGACACCACTCCGCGATCCTGCTCGCCAGGGCCGCGGTCAACGTTCAGCTCGATGATGGTGCCCTCGAAAACTTCTCCGACCCGTTCGTGCAGCACCAGCGCCTCCACCAGATCGACCACACCCCGCTCGAACTTCTTCGCTCGCGCGTCACTGCCCCCCATGTCGGACGGCAGTTCGTCCAGGGCGGCCAGCACCCACTGGGGCACCGCCTGGTCAGCGCACAACGCCAGGCAGACCTCACCGGCATAGCGGTCGACCAGCCGCCGCAACGGTGCGGTGACGTGGGCGTAGTGGGTGGCCAGGGCGGCATGCACCTGGGCACGTTCGGGCTGGTCGGGGTCGATGACGGTGTAGCCGGCGCCACGGAACAGCGTGGCGCAGGAGTTCATCATGGCCTCGTGCGTCGGCTCGCTGGTGTCGAGTGAACGGACGAAATCCGGGTAACCCATCGAGCGCCGGCCAGGGGATCTGCAGGCTGCGGGCGACCTGCCGCAGCCGCTTGACCGATTGCGGATCGGCGGGCGGCAGCGTGCGCAGCACGCCGACTCCGGCATTCAGCATGATCTCGGCGGCGCAGATCCCGGTCAGCAGGCTGATCTGGGCGTTCCAGCCCTCCACCGGCAGGGCGGCACGGAAGGCAACCGTCCACTGTCCCCCGTCGGTGCGGATCTCCTGCTCGGGCAGGTTGAGCGACACACCGCCGCGGTCGATCTCCTGGCGCTCACGCAGCTTCCCGACCTCGCGCCAGCAACTGCAACGGCTCGGGGGCGGTGCCTTCGTCAAGCATCTTCTGGACACCCGCGTAGCTCAGTTTGGCGGTGCTGACGACCAGCCCGCGGTGCACATCGGCGTCCAGCACGCGCGCCTGCGGAGTCCAGGCTGATCCGCCAAACCTGAGCCGGCCGAGGCGTCCCGTCGGCCAACAGACTGGCTGCGGCCTCACTGAGCACCGGAGGATGCAGCGGGAAGCGCCTGCCGGGTGCGTAGAAGGTCTGGCCACGGGCGTGCGTCTCGGCGTCCAGCGCACCGCCGGGTGGCACCCAGCCGCCGACGTCGGCAATGGCGTACCAAACCTGGTAGCCCGTGCCGGCACGTTCGATGTGCAGTGCCTGGTCGAGGTCCGTCGAATCCTGCGGATCAATCGTCACAAAAGGAACAGCGGTGTCGTCGGCGTAACCCAACCCGAGGTCGACACCACGCTCGGTCGCAGCTTCGGCTTCGGCCAGCGCGCTGGCCGGGAAGCTGGTGGGCAGCCCGACCTGGTCGGCCAGCCGTTCCAAACCCTTGCGCAACTGCGCTGGCACACCGTCGTCAGCGACAACCTGACGTTTCGGCATCACAGCCCCGATTCGCCGGTTCGCACCAGGATTCGGCCACACTCCTCGCAACGGTTCACTGAATTCGTGGCAGCGCCCGCGATCAGCGACAGGGCGGCTGGGTTGATCTGCAGCCCGCATCCTCCGCAACGCTGGGCCCGCAACTCGGCGGCACCGGTGCCCTGTCGCTGCGCCACCCGGTCGTACAGGGTCATCACGTCATCAGGCACCTGACTCGCGAAGGTTGATCGCCGCGCAGCCAGGTCGGTCAGCTCAGTCTTGATCTCGGCCACCGCAGCGTCCCTGGTCTTGAGCAACGCCCGCATCTGGTCCTCGACCTCGCTGCGTCGGCTCGCCAGCCGGGTCGCCTCAGCTGTCTCGTCCTCAACCGTCTGGGTGGCCTCCAGCCACTGGTCCTCGAGGTTGGAAATCCGGCCCGACAGATGCTCGATCTCGTCCTGCAGGCTCCGCAGTGCCTTCGGATCGTTGACGCTGCCGTCCGCGCTGCGCTTCTCGTTGCGTTCCAGCCGCGTCCGGGCGGTGTTCAAGTCGCCCTCGACACGCTGCAACTCCAGCTGGGCGTCGGCCAGCCGGGTCGAACAAGCCACCTCGTGCTCGCTGATCGCGGCGCGTTGCTCGGCCAAGGCCTTCAGGCTCTCGTGTTCGGGCAACGCCTTCACCCGATGCTGAAGGCGAGTCACGTCCTGGTCAATCCGGGCGATTTTGAGCAGAAGTCTGCTGGGCTGCTGGTTCGGCCTGCATGGCGGTCCTATCCGGTGTGGAGTTTGCTGCCAGCCTAGCCGCCCCCTGCCATCCGGTGCAGCGTGCCTGCCTTCGGCCGCCGGGCCGGCCCTCGGACCGTCACTAGGATGACCCCCATGACCAAGGACACGTTGCGCCAGCCAGCCGACCGCCAGCCGGCGTTCTCGGAGGCTTTCAAGGCGTTCATCTGCACCGACTGGGCGCCCTACGACGAGTCCCTGCCCCGTGCCCTGCCTGCGGCTGAGCGGGCCAAGGCGCGTCGCGACGCACTCAGTGCGCAGTTCCGGGGCGAACGGCTGGTGATCCCGGCCGGACGAGCAAGGACGCGAAACGCCGACAACGACCACCCCTTCCGTCCCGACTCCAACTTCGTCTATCTGACGGGCCTGGGCACCGACCGGGAGCCGGACGCCGTCCTGGTCCTGGAGCCGGTCGGGGCTGCACATGAGGCCACGCTCTTCTTCCATCCTCGGGTGCCCCGCAGCAACGAGGAGTTCTATGCCAGCGCCAGGTATGGCGAGATGTGGGTGGGTCAGCGCGAGTCGCTTGCCGAGATGAGCGCCCTGTGCGCCGGCCTGCCCACCGCGGCCAGCGAAGGCCTGGACGCGGCACTGCGGGAGCGAGCCGACAGCACGCCGATGCGGGTGCTGCGCGACGTCGATCCGGTGATCACCGCCACGGTTGACGCGCTGCGCGGACGTAGCGATCGCGATGAAAAGGCCGACGGCGAGCTGGCTGCCGGGATTGCCCGACTGCGGATCGTCAAGGACGACTTCGAGCTCGACCAGCAGCGCCTCGCCTGCGAGGCCACCAAGGCCGCGATGGAAGCAGCCATCGTCGAGTTCCCCCGAGCCACCAGCCGGCCACGGGGTGAGCGCTGGATCGAGGCCACCTTCGATCGCACGGCCCGATTCGAGGGCAACGGCGTCGGTTTCCACACGATCGCCGCGGCGGGCGACCACGCGAACACACTGCACTGGGTCCGCAACGACGGCGCGGTGCACGACGGCGATCTGGTGCTGATGGACGTCGGCGTGGAGCTCGACACTCTCTACACCGCCGACATCACCCGAACGCTCCCGGTCAACGGCCGGTTCAGCCCGGTCCAGCGGCGGGTCTACGACGCGGTGATCGAGATGCAGGACGCCGCCCAGGCTGCCGCCCGGCCGGGGGTTCCCTACTCCCAGGTGCACGACGCCGCCGTGGCGGTACTAGCGCGCAAGCTGCAGGACTGGGGCGTGCTGACCGTCACTGCCGAAGAGACGCTCGGTTCGCAGGGTGGTCAGCACCGCCGCTGGATGGTGCACGGCACCTCGCACCATCTTGGCCTGGATGTGCACGACTGTTCCGCGCTGCCACGCACGGAGTATCGGGAGGGGGTGCTGCGCCCGGGCATGGTGATCACCAACGAGCCCGGCCTCTACTTCAAGAGCACCGACCTGCTGGTGCCTGAGGAGCTGCGCGGCATCGGTGTCCGGGTCGAGGACGATCTGGTCATCACCGAGGACGGCTGCCGTCGGATCAGCGCCATGGTGCCGCGAACGTCCGACGAGATCGAAGCCTGGATGGCGCCACTGCTGGAGCGCGGACGATCAGCTCTGGGGTGACTGCCGATCTGTGGCTGACTGTCCGGGCTGGGGCCGCGGGTCGAACTCCACCGGCTCGGTCGCCGCAGGCGGCGATGCCGGTGCTGCGGGCGGCAGTTCGGGCGCCGGGGGCGGCGTCAGTTCGGGCGCGGCACGGGCAGGCTGGGGCGCCGGCCATTGCTGCGCCGTGGCAGGAGGAGCTTGTGGAGGTTCCCACTGCGGAGGCGGATAGGACGCGGACTGACCGGGCTGCGCCGGGATCGGGCCGCCTGGGCCAACCGGCAGGTCCCGCACCGGGGCGTCCACCCTGCCGGCGCTCAACAGCCGGCGGGCCTCCCCGGCAACCTCAGCCTCGCCCAGGATCTCGTAGTGAGTCGCCACGATCTGCGACAGCGACGAGTAGTCCTTGCGACCTTTGGTCGCTCCATAGCTGATGGAAGCCGTGATCATCCCCGTCACCACGCCCAGCGCCAAACCCATCAGGAAGGCCGCGACACCCAGATTGGGGGCGAAGAAGTACAGGAAGAGGGCATAGAGCAAACCGAGCGACACACCACTCATGGCGCCGCTGCCGATGACCCGCCCCCAGGTGAGCTCCCCCGTCACGCGTTCCACCTGTTTGAGGTCAGTGCCCACGATCGCCAGGTTCTGCACCGGGAACCGGTTGTCCGCGAGATAGTCGACGGCACGTTGGGCATCATCGGCCGTGTCGTAGATTGCCACCGACAACGGCCGGTTCAGCGTGAAGAAGGACGGATCCTTCGCATTCATGGTGGCCATCGGGCCCCTCCTTGCTGGACGCCTCGCTCTTCGGGCTGAACGCCTGGTTACCCTCATTCTAGGGGGCATCGGACGACGTCCGACCGGTAGCCTGACTGCTGTGATTGCCTCCGCAACAACCATTTTCATCTCACGCATCCAGGGCCTGCCGGTGCTGGACAGCTCTGGCGACCAGGTGGGCAAGGTGCGCGACGTCGTCACACAGTTGGGGTCACTGAGCCGCCCGCCCCGTATCAAGGGCCTGGTGGTGGAGCTGTTCGCACGCCGCCGGGTCTTCCTGCCGATGGTGCGGGTGCATTCCATCGCAGCCGATCACGTAGCCATCAACGGCGTGGTGGACACCCGCCGTTTTGAACGCCGCGAAGCAGAGACACTGGTGATCGACGGCTTGTACGACCGCACCATCACCCGCAAGAACGGCAAGCCGGCAACCATCTTCGACGTCGCCATGAAGGAAGTGCGGGCCAGGGAGTGGGAGATCAACGAGGTCGCCCTGCGCGAGGAATCGGCCCGGCGTCTCGGCATCCGCCAGTACGGTCCGGTGTTCACCGTGCCCTGGGCTGAGGTGGCACCCAGGCTGGTGAACAGCGCGCAGCAGACCGATCAGAAAGTCGCCGAGCTCGTCGACATGAAGCCCGCCGACGTGGCACGTGAGCTGCACGACATGGAGCCTGACCGTCGGGCCGAGGTGGCGCAGGCCCTGGCCGATGACCAGCTGGCAGACGCCTTCCAGGAGCTTCCTGAGGACGAACAGATCGACCTGATCAACTCATTGGAGCTGGAGCGTGCCGCCGACGTCCTGGAGGAGATGGATCCCGACGACGCGGCCGACCTGATCAGCGAGCTGCCCCAGGACGTCGCGGAGGACCTGCTGCAGCGAATGGAGCCGAACGAGGCCAAGGACGTTCGTAATCTGTTGAGCTACGCGGAATACACCGCCGGCGGCATGATGACGCCAGAACCCATCATCCTGGCCGTTGACGCCACCGTTGCCGAAGCCCTGGCCCGAGCCCGCAACGAGGAGATCACCCCGGCGCTGGCCTCGATGGTTTACATCTGCCGGCCTCCGCTCGACACCCCGTCGGGACGCTACATCGGCGCTGTTCACCTGCAACGCCTGCTGCGCGAGCCGCCCTCGATCATGGCCAGCGCCCTGCTGGACACCAACCTGACCCCGCTGCCGCCGGAGGCGGACCTGTTCCAGGTCAGCCGCTACTTCGCCACCTACAACCTGGTGAGCGCCCCGGTCGTCAACAAGGACGGCCAGCTGGTCGGCGCCGTCACGGTGGACGATGTTGTCGACCACATGCTCCCTGACGACTGGCGCGGCGATCAGATGGACGGCCTGTCCCCCGCAGAAGACTCCCCGGAGGTGAACCGTGGCTGACAAGAAGCAGCGCGTCGAGCGTGAGTTGTTGAGCGAGCCGGGACGGCGGATCGGTCTGTTCCGCCATCACAAGATGGACGAAGACGCGTTCGGCAGGTTCGCCGAGTTGATCGCCCGGTTCATGGGCAGCCCGACTTTCCTCATCTGGATGACGGTGTTCATCATCGTCTGGATCCTGCTCAACGTGAACCCCGCCACCATGTTCGACCAGTACCCGTTCATGTTGCTGACGTTGATGCTTTCGATCGAGGCGGCCTACTCTGCACCGCTGATCCTGCTGGCCCAGAACCGCCAGGAGTATCGCGACCGCCTGAGTCTGGACGAGGATCGCCGGGTGGCGGCCCAGAGCCGGGCCGACATGGACTTCCTGGCCCGCGAGATCGCGGCCCTGCGCCAAAGCGTCGGAGAGGTGGCCACCCGCGACTACGTCAGGACCGAAATCCGCGACCAGCTGCAGGAGTTGCTCACCGAGCTGGAGCGTGGCGACCAGCCCTCCGCACGGGCTGGCTCGCCCACCGCGGACGCCGACCGAACAGTGGGCCGACGCGAAGCTCGCCCATCCCGAAGGGAGTAGAAAGTCCCGGATCCTCCCCCTCGTCAAGGGTTTCGCGCACAATGGCATGGACAGTTCTCGGTCAACCAGAACGACCGACGGCGCAAATGCGGGAGGTTGGGCATGGCTTTACACCTGATGGCGTTGGGCACGCTGGGAGATGTGGTGCCACACGTGGCCGTCGCGATCGAGCTGGGTCAGCAGGGCGTCGACTGTGCAGTGGCGGCGCTGCCCGAGCATGAGGCTTTCGTCAAGAGCTACGGCGTGCGCTACGAGCGGTTGGCTGGGGCGATCCCGGTGGACGGCAACCCCAAGGAGTCGCTGAACGTGCACCACCGGCCGATGTACGCGACCACCGGCCTCGATCGCTGGCAGAACGTCATCGCGGAGCCGGTGGCCGAGTCCATCGACAACCTCGTCAAGGACGGCGACAGCATCGTCGTCGGCACGCTGCTGCTGGAATCCGCTGCGGCGCTGGTTGCCGAGCGCAACGTGAAGGCTGCCTACGTGTCCTTGGCTCCCGCCCTGCCGACCGCACAGGGTGTCAGCCTGATCAACGCCCCGAACCGCACCGAGACCACCAAGCGCAACCGCTCCTGGTCGACGATGCAGTGGCCCATGACGGTGGCGATGTCGCATCCGGTGGCCGCAGCGCTGCGCGCCCGTCTGGGACTGCCCCCGTTGTCCACCCGCGGTGCGATGCGCATCCTGGAGGACGTGCCGGTGCTGCTGGCCTTCAGCAAGCTGTTCGTGCCGCCGGCCGACGACTGGGGTCCCAACGTCTTCCAGACGGGCCCCTGGAATCTGCCTCCCATGGTCGGGTTCCAGCCCTCGCAGGCTTTGGAGCAATTCTTGGCGAACGGCCCCAAGCCGGTCTACCTGGGCTTCGGGACCAAGGACATGACGGATTTCGACGAGGAGTTCGAGCTGTTCACCTCGGCCGCGCGCGGCGCCGGCCAGCGGCTGTTGATGCGTCCCGGCAAGGGTGGGGGCGAGGAAGGGCTGCTCGCCGAGGACGTCTATCTGGTCCGCAGCACGCCGCACACCTGGTTGTTCCCGCAGAGCGCGGCGGTCGTGAGCCATGGCGGCCCCGGCACAGTGGCGGCGGCGCTGCGGGCGGCGGTTCCACAGGCGATCGTTCCCCACGACTTCGACAACAACTACTACGGGCAGCGGGCGAACGACCTGGGCGTTGCTCCGCCGCCACTGGCTCGCAAGGATCTCACGGTGGAAACACTGACCGAACTGGTCAAGTCAGTGACCACCGGGCCGCAGGCCCCGAGCTACCGCGAGGCGGCCGTCAAGGTGGCGGCGCAGCTCGGCAACGAACGAGGCGCCCGCAACGCCGCCCAGAAGCTGCGGGAGTTGGGGTTGCTGGACAGCTGAGGTGCCTCAGGCAGCGGCGCCGCCGGGCAGCCTCACTTGACGGCTGCGCCGCTGGACATCTCAATCCACGGTTACGCGACCGGCAAGTTGAAAACGCGACACTCGATGACGTAGACACGGTCCATGACCGACATCCAGCATTCGCCTGTGCACGCCCGGATCATCGAGGCGCTCGCCTCCGTGATCGACCCCGAGATTCGCCGTCCGATCACCGAGCTGGGCATGGTGGGCGACGTGAGCGTCGACGATGCCGGCCACGCCACCGTGCAGATCCTGCTGACCATCAGCGGTTGCCCGATGCGCAACACCATCCGTCGGGACGTGCTGACCGCCGTCAGCGCGGTCGACGGTGTCCAGTCGGTTGACGTCCAGATGGGTGCGATGACCGACGAGCAGCGCGCCGCGATGCGCACCAAGCTGCAGGGCGACCGGGAACAACAGGTGATCCCCTTCGCCCAGCCGGGCAACCGCACGCGCGTCATCTGCGTGGCTTCGGGCAAGGGTGGGGTCGGCAAGTCGAGCGTCACCGTCAACCTGGCTGCTGCGCTGGCCGCGCAGGGGTCGGACGTGGGGCTGTTGGACGCCGACATCTACGGGCACTCGATCCCGGACATGCTGGGTCTGGGCGACCAGCACCCCACCCTGGTCGAGAACATGATCATGCCCTTGCAGGCGTTCGGCTTCAAGGCCCTGAGCATGGGCATGCTCAAGCAGAACCGTGACCAGGTCATCGCCTGGCGCGGCCCGATGCTTGACCGGGGGCTGCAGCAACTGCTGGCGGACGCCTACTGGGGCGAGCTCGACTTCCTGCTCATCGACCTGCCTCCGGGCACCGGGGACATCGCCATGTCGGTGGCCAAGAAGTTGCCCGGATCCGAGGTGCTGGTGGTGACGACCCCGCAGACTGCTGCGGCCGAGGTGGCCGAACGGGCGGGCACCATGGCCGCCATGTTGAACCAGAAGGTGCTGGGTGTTGTTGAGAACATGTCCTGGCTGGAGACGGTGTGCCCACACTGCGGTCAGACCCACCGGGTGGACGTGTTCGGCAGCGGCGGGGGCGCCGAGGTGGCGCAGCGGCTGAGCAGCAAGTCGGGCAAGTCCGTCCCGCTGGTCGCGCAGATCCCCCTGGACGAGCGGCTGCGCACGGGTGGCGACACCGGCACCCCCGTGGTGATCTCGGACCCCGCGAACCCCTCAGCTCAGGCCTTGATCCTGCTGGCCGCCGGGCTCGTGGCGAAGCCACACGGGTTTGTTTAGGCGAAGCCACACGGGTTTGTTCAGGCGAAGCCACACGGGTTTGTTCAGGCGAAGCCACACGGGTTCAGGAGCACGAGCCGCGCTCAGGTCGCCTCCGGGTCATAGGGAGTCGTCGGCGCCGGGGTCAGCTGGGCGGTCGGGGCGGTTGAGTCCGCGACAGCCAAGTCCTTGGCTTCGGCGACGGCGAGCTCGGTGCTCGACACCCCCATGTCGAGTTCGTCGCGCACCTCCGACAATTCCGACTTGATCCCGTTCAAGTCGTCCTGGATGTCGTTGAGCAGAAGTTTCTGCACCAGGTTGCGGGGCTGCAGGTCACTGGCCTTCAGGTCCGCGAACTCCGGCCCCAGCTCATCCTTCAACTGACTGGTGGCGCTGTTGGCGATCCCCCGCAGGTAGTGCAACACTCGCGCGGCCTTGCGCGCCAGCTCCGGCACCTTCTCCGGACCGAACAGGAGCACGGCGAGAACGACGATGAGCAGAAACTCCGCGCCTCCGATGTCGAACAAAGCCAGTGGGACGAGCACACCCCGAGGGTACCCGCTGAGTAGGCTGACAGTGTGACTGCCTCTCGCATCAACAAGACCCCGGTCGGCCTTTCGGCGCAAAGCCTCGCCTTCGCCGAGGAGTTCGTAGCCGCCGCCGACAACGTCCGTCAGGCCCGTGAGTCTGCCATCCTGATGGGCGCTCCTGCCCCCAGCAACGGCGCCTGCACTGCGCTGACCTTCCTTGCCCGCGCGCTGGACGCCCACGCTGTCGTCGAGGTGGGCACGGGTACGGGAGTCACCGGGCTGGCGCTGTTCGCCGGCATGGCGCCAGACGGCATCCTGACCAGCATTGATGCCGAGGCCGAGTGGCAGTTGGAGGCCAGCAAGGCGTTCCGCGCTGCGGGCATCCCCAACCGTCGTTTCCGGCTGATCTCCGGAGCGCCCCTGGACGTGTTGCCCAAGCTGCGCGACAACGCCTACGACGTGGTCTTCATCGACGGCGACAAGCTGGAATACGTCGAGTACGTCGCCCAGGCCCTGCGGCTGTTGCGCCGTGGCGGCGTGGTGGTGCTCAACGACGCCTTGTGGCACAACCTCACCGCAGACCCCCGCAATGAGGACGACGAGACCGTGATCATCAGGGAGGGCCTGCAGTCGATCCTGGACCTCGAGGAGTTCGTGCCGTTGCTGATCCCGCTCGGTGACGGGCTGCTGGCCGCAGTCAAGAGCTGACACCCCTGCACTGCACACGCTCCTGCAGACAGCTACACACGCAAACGGCCGCCCTCCCCGCAAGGGAGGGCGGCCGTTTGGGTTCCTGCTGCTTGTTGCCTGCCTACTGGACGTCCTTGGTCACCACGGTGCCCTTCGGCACCACGGTGACGCCGCCGTCGGACACGTAGTAGCCACGGGCCCTGTCGAGCTCCAGATCAACGCCGAGGGTCGCGCCATCGGGGACAACCACATTCTTGTCGAGGATGACGTTGCGCAGCTCACAGTCCTTGCCGACTATCGCCTTGTCCATCAGCACGCACCGGTCAACCTTGGAACCGTTGTCCACCCGCACCTTGGGGCTCAGCACGCTGTGGTCGACGTCGCCGCCGGAGATGATGCAGCCGTTGGTCACGATCGAGCTCTCTGCGGTGCCGTGCAGGGTGAACTTGGCGCCCGGAGACTGGATCTGGTGGGTCCAGATCGGCCATTCCTCGTTGTACAGGCTGAACGCAGGATCGACGCTGACCAGATCCATGTGAGCGTCATGGAAAGCGTCGATGGTGCCAACGTCACGCCAGTAGTCGCGATCCTTCGTGGTGGCACCTGGCACCACGTTGTTGGTGAAGTCGTACACCCCGCACTCGCCCTGGGAGGTGAAGGCCGGGAGGATGTTGCCGCCCATGTCGTGCTTGGACGACGAGTCGTCGCCGTCGGCCTCGAGCATCTCGACGAAGGCCTTGCGACTGAACACGTAGTTGCCCATCGAGGCCAGGACCTTGTCCGGGGCATCCGGCAGCCCCTCCACCGTCTTGGGCTTCTCGAGGAACCGTTTGATCTTGCCCCCCGGCTCCGCGTCGATGACGCCGAAGGAACGGGACTCTGCCTTGGGCACCCGGATGCCGGCCACGGTGGCGCTCAGGCCGGAGTCGATGTGCGCCCGAATCATCTCGGCGACGTCCATGCGGTAGATGTTGTCGGCGCCAAAAACGACGACGTAGTCGGGAGTGGCGTCGCGGATCAGGTTCATGGACTGGTAGATGGCGTCGGCACTGCCCTGGTACCAGTGCGGCCCGCGACGTTGCTGCGCCGGCACCGAGGTGACGTAGTTCTCGAGCATCGTCGACAGCCGCCAGGTGAGCGAGATGTGGCGGTCAAGAGAATGCGACTTGTACTGCGTCAGCACGGCGATGCGCAGCAGGCCGGAGTTGACCAGGTTGGAGAGGACGAAGTCGATGAGCCGGTAAGTGCCGCCAAAGGGCACGGCGGGCTTGGCGCGGTCAGCCGTCAGCGGCATCAGGCGCTTGCCCTCGCCACCAGCCAGAACAATGGAAAGGACGTTGGGGTTTGCCATGACAGCAACCTATGGTTTCCCCCACCTCCGCGACTGGGTTTTCGAAAAGAAAGACCGGAGCGCTGGGCTGGCCGAAACCGCTGAAGGCAAGGCCGTGCTGTGCGACGATCAAGCCATGCGCGTATCGATTCACACCCGTGAATATCCCCCATTCGTCTACGGTGGCGCCGGCGTCCACGTGGCCCAGTTGGTGCCGCGGCTGGCCAAGCTCGTCGATGTCGACGTCCAATGCATGGGCGACCCGCGGGAGGGCGCGACCGCCCATCCCGAGGACTACCCGCCGGGCGCCAACGGTGCCCTGCGCACCTTCGGCGCGGACCTCTCGATGGTCGCTGCCATGCCCGAGGTTGACGTGGTCCACTCCCACACCTGGTATGCCAACCTCGCCGGGCATCTGGCCGGCCTCTTCCAGGACATCCCGCACGTTGTCTCGGCTCACTCGCTGGAACCGGACCGCCCGTGGAAGCGCGACCAGCTCGGCGGCGGCTACAACCTGTCCAGCTGGGCAGAGCGCACCGCCTACGAGGGCGCCTCGGCCGTCATCGGGGTCAGCTCGGCGCAGCGTGACGCCGTGTTGCGCTGCTACCCCGAACTTGACCCGGCCAAGTGCCACGTGGTGTTGAACGGTATCGACGTCAACGAGTTCTATCCTGACAAGTCACCGGACTTCCCGACCGAGATCGGCATGGACGTGAATCGTCCGTCGGTGGTGTTCGTGGGCCGGATCACCAAGCAAAAGGGCCTCGTGCACCTGGTGCGGGCCGCCCGCGAGTTCGATGCCGGCACCCAGATCGTGCTGCTGGCGAGCTCACCCGACACCCCCGAGGTCAAGGCCGAGTTCGACCGGGCGTTCCAGGCGCTCAAGGCCGAACGCGGTGGCGATGTCATCTGGGTGCAGGAGATGGCACCACGCGACGGCGTTCGTCAGGTGATGAGCAACGCGACCGTGTTCGCCTGCCCGTCGATCTACGAACCCCTCGGCATCGTGAATCTGGAGGCCATGGCTGCCGAGACGGCAGTGGTCGCCAGCGCTGTCGGCGGCATCCCCGAGGTCGTCGTGGACGGCGAGACCGGCTTCCTGGTCGCTTACGATCCTGCCCAGGGAGATGACCCGGCGTACGTCGCCGACTTCGAGTCGCGCTTTGCCGAGAAGGTCAACGCAGTGACGCGTGACCAGGGGCTGGCCACGAAGTTCGGCAAGGCGGGCCGGCAGCGCTGCATCGACGAATTCAGCTGGGAGAAGATCGCCCAGCAGACCGTGGACGTCTACCAGGCTGCCATCGCCTACTACGCCAACAACCACAAGTAGCCCTCGACAACGACGGCATTCAGGCAAGAAAAAGGGCCGGTCACCAACCATGTTGGTGACCGGCCCTTTTCTTGTCTGGGCTTTGGTTTGTCTGGGCTTTGGTTTGGTGAGCCTGCCGGCGCTCAGCCGACCACGCCTTTCAGACACTCAAGCAGGGCGCTCGCTTCTTCGCCGTTCAGCTCGACCACGAGACGGCCACCCCCGTCGACCGGGACTCGCATGACGATTCCGCGACCTTCTTTCGTGACCTCCATAGGACCGTCACCCGTTCGGGGCTTCATCGCTGCCATCAAATCCTCGTTTCCTGTCGTCTCGTCACTGCTGACGCGGTCTCACACCCCCATTATCCAGCATGGCGTCAAGCCATGCACGGGCTGACGGGTTCAGCGACGTTCCGGCCGTGTTCCCGTCCCCGGGCCCTTGAGCAGCGCCAGCATCGATTTGGGCGGCCAGCCGCTCCAGCACCGCGTCCACCTGCTCCATCGAATAGCCGCGGGTGGTCACCGCGAACTTGACGTTTCGCACATCGGCTCCGGTGAGCTGCTCGTCAGGCAGGTCAGGGCCTGGACGATCGTCGAGCTGGTCAGGCATTTCGCCCAGTCGGCCAACGCCGGCGAACACCGCCAGGCCGATCACCACGACCACCAGGATCCCGATCACCCAGACCACGTTGATCAAGCCCTTCGCGTCGGGACGCCTGAGCCGAACGGCTCGGTGACCAGTCGTACAGCTTCATCGACATCGTCGGTGATGGACAGCAACTTCAGGTCGGAATCGCCGATGTAGCCGTCACCCCACACCTGGTCCTCCAACCAGGCGAGCTGGCCGGTCCAGTACTGCGATCCGAACAGCACGATCGGGAAATACGCCACCTTGCCGGTCTGCACCAAGGTCAGCGCTTCGAACAACTCGTCCAGGGTGCCGAACCCGCCGGGCATCACCACGAACCCCTGGGCGTATTTCAGGAACATCACCTTGCGGATGAAGAAATAGCGGAAGTTGATGCCGAAATTGACCCACGGGTTCATCCCAGTCTCATGGGGCAACTCAATGGCCAGGCCCACCGAAACACCGCCGGCTTCGGCGGCTCCCTTGTTGGCAGCCTCCATTGCTCCCGGCCCACCCCCGGTGACCACCGCGTAGCCCTCTTGTGCCAACATGCGGCCGATCTGCTCTGCTGCCTGGTACATCGGGTCCTGTGGCTGGGTTCGCGCCGAACCGAACAGGCTGATCGCCGGCCCAAGGTCGGCAAGCTGGCCGAAACCCTCCACGAACTCCGCCTGGATCCGAAGCACGCGCCACGGATCCTCGTGCACCCAGGTGGTGTCCTTGCGCGGAGACTGCAGCAGCCGCTGGTCATGGGTGGTGGCCCGTTTCAGGTGACCGCTACGAAAGGACGGACCTTCGACGGACCGGGGCCCCTGCCCGGGGACATGATCGGGAGGCACGGTCATGGGCAATCTCCAGTTCAGTCAGTGAGCCAGCGCGTCAGGGCTGCCAGACAGGACTCGAGGTGGGCCAGCGGGCAGGCCTCATCGTCGGCATGCGCCTTGCCCGGGTCACCAGGCCCGAAGTTGACCGCCGGCACTCCCAGAGAGCTGAACCGGGCCACGTCGGTCCAGCCGTACTTGGGCAGCACGTCCCCGCCGACTGCCTTGATGAACTGCGCAGTGGCTGGGCGATCAACGCCCGGGCGGGCTCCGCAGGACAGATCCAGGACCGACGTCTGATAGTCCTGGAACAGGTCGGTCATCAGCGCCCTGGCCTGTTCGGGGCTCTTGTTCGGGGCAAAACGGTAGTTGATCTGCACCGTGCAGCGGTCGGGGATGACGTTGCCGGCCACTCCCCCGCTGATCATCGTGGCACTCAGACCCTCCCGATACGTCAGACCGTCGACCTGCACCTCACCGGCGTTGAAGCCGCGAATGATCCCCAGCACCTCAGCCATGTCGTCGATCGCGTTGTGGCCCTTCCACGGCCGCGCGCTGTGTGACGCAAGCCCAGTGGTGGTGACGGTGAACCGCATGGTGCCCTGGCAGCCCGCCTCGATCCGGGCGTTGGTGGGCTCCAGCAGCACCGCCAGATCGGCTGCCAGCCATTCGGGGTGATCGCGCAGGGCCTTCGTCAGCCCGTTGAACTCGGTGTCGATCTCCTCGGCCTCGTAGAAGACCCAGGTGATGTCGCGATTGGGGTGGTCGAGCTGGGTGGCCAACGCCAGCATCACTGCGATGCCGCCCTTCATGTCGACGCTGCCGCGCCCCCACAGCACGGGGCCCTCTGCGGTCTGTTCCCAGTGCGAGGGAAGATTGCGGGCCACCGGCACGGTGTCCAGGTGCCCGGCGATGACGACGCGCTCAGCCCGCCCCTGGTTGGTGCGGGCCAGCACCGTGTTGCCGTCGCGCAGCACTTCCAGCCACTCAACCCCGTGCAGCACCTCGGCCACCTGATCAGCCAACGCCCGCTCGTTCCTGCTGACGGACTCGATGTCGACGATGCTGGCGAACAGGCCGGCCAGATCTGTGGGGTCCAAAACCATGGGACCCACGGTAGCCCCTGCTCAGGGAATCGGTAGTCTGGCCATCATGACTTCCAGCACGCCCACCGCGTCACGACCAGCATGGGGGTGGGGTCTGGTCACCACCCACCACTCCGGACAGATCCTGGACACCTGGTTCCGGCATCCGAAGCTGGGGGTGCCCGACGCGGCCGTCGAGGCTCCCCATTCCCTGCTGCGCGCACGCGGCGTGGACGGCACACGCAAGGTCCTGATGGGCGTCCAGCGCATCGAGATCGATCTGGACGTCGCGCCGGTCAGCGTGCCGGACGTCTACCTGCGACTCCACCTGCTCAGCCATCGTGTGGTCCAACCGCGCACCATCAACCTGGACGGCATTTTCGACGTGCTGCCCAACGTGGTCTGGACGACGGCCGGCCCCTGCAGCGCCGAGGACTTCGAGGATCTGCGCCCGGCGCTGCGCGACGTCAACGGTGGCTTGAATGTCGTCTCGGTCGACGCCATTCCGCGGATGCTCGACTACGTCGTCCCCAGCGGGGTGCGGATCGCCGACGCCGCCCGGGTGCGTCTGGGGGCATACCTGGCCGAGGGCACCACCGTCATGCATGAAGGTTTCTGCAACTTCAACGCGGGCACCCTCGGCGCGTCGATGGTCGAGGGCCGGATCAGCCAGGGCGTCATTGTCGGCGCAGGCTCCGACATCGGTGGCGGCGCCTCCATCATGGGCACCCTGTCAGGTGGGGGCAAGGAGCAGATCACCATCGGGGAACGCTGCTTGCTGGGCGCCAACAGCGGTCTGGGGATCTCGCTGGGCAACGACTGCGTCGTCGAAGCCGGCCTGTACGTCACCGCCGGCACCAAGGTGACCCGACCGGATGGCACGGTGGTGGCTGCGCGAGCACTGTCAGGAGCGGACAACATGCTGCTGATCCGCGACTCCGTCACCGGCGCCGTGCTCGCGAAGAACCACGGTGGGCGCGGCATCAGGTTGAACGACGCCCTGCACAAGAACTGATCCATGGCCGCACGACGCAACGGCCCCACCAGTTGGGGCCCCATCGGGGGCGCGCTGGTGGTGGTGGTCATCATGGCGCTGCTCGCCTGGCTGGTGGGGCGCCTGTTCAGCAGCGAACCCATCGTGGTGCCGCTGCTGGAGCAGTGCACGGCCACCTCGGGCGATCTGGAGTCGTCGCTCACCCTGGAGCAGTCCGGCAACGCGGCCATCATCGCCGGCGAGGCGGAACGTCGCAGGCTTCCGGCGCGCGCGGCAACGATCGCGCTGGCAACAGCATGGCAGGAGTCGGGGCTGCGCAACCTCGACTACGGCGACCGCGACTCGCTCGGTCTGTTCCAGCAGCGCCCTTCCCAGGGCTGGGGCAGCGAACAGCAGATCATGGATCCGTGGTACTCGTCGGGCAAGTTCTACGAGGCGCTGGTGAAAGTGCCCGACTGGCAGACCGGTGACATCAACGATGTCGCCCAGACCGTCCAGCGCTCCGGAGTGCCGGAGGGGTACCGCAAACACGAGGGGAACGCGCGGGTGTGGGCCAGCGCCCTGTTCGGCCACTCGCCGGCAGCAGTCACCTGCATCGACCGCACCGAAGCACCTGGTGATGTCGGCGGCCTGCAGGCCTACTACGCCAAGGTGTTCGGCAACAAGCTGGACGTCCGCGCCGACGGGTCCACCGTGACGCTGCGGGCCAAGGACACCACCACGCTCTGGGCGGCCACCCAGCTCGGCCTCGCCACCACCCGGAGCAGCGGAATCGTGGCCGTCCAGCTCGGGGGTCAGACCTGGGTTCGCGACCCTCTCCGGCTGGCGGCCTGGCAAGGCGCCCCAGGAAACGCCGCCACCGAGGCCGTGCTCACGCTGCGCAGTTGAGACGCACGACCGCGGCGTCGATCCGTTCGTCAGTCGCCGTCAGGGCGATCCGCACGTGTTGGGCGCCGGCCAGGCCGTAGAACTCGCCCGGAGCGGTGAGAATGCCGCGCTCCGCCAGCCAGGCGACGGTGTCACGGCACGGCTCGCCCCTGGTCGCCCACAGGTACAGCGAACCCTGCGAATGGTCGATCCTGAAGCCGGCTCCTTCGAGCGCAGCCCGCAACACTGCGCGACGCCGCGCGTAGCGGACCCGCTGCTCATCGACATGGGTCTGATCGCCCAGGGCTGCTGCCAGCGCCGCCTGCACCGGGCCCGGGACCATCATGCCGAGATGCTTGCGCAGCGCCACCAGCTCCATCACCAGCTCGGCATCCCCTGCCGCAAAACCTGCGCGGTAACCCGCCATGTTGGACCGCTTGGACGTGGAGTGCACGGCCAGCAACCCGCGGTGGTCACCGCCAGACACCTCAGTGTCGAGGATCGACAGCGGCTCCGACTCCCAACCGAACTCGCCGTAGCACTCGTCGCTGGCCAGGACGGCGTTGTGGCTGCGGGCGTAGTGCACCCACCGACGCAGCGCCGCGGCGTCCAGCGTGGCTCCGTGTGGGTTGGCCGGCGAGTTGATCCAGATCAGGGCCGGCCGCCCTGCAACTGCAGAGGGATCGTCGCAACGCTGCACCCTGGCGCCCACCATGGCCGCGCCGACCTCGTAGGTGGGGTAGGCCAACTCGGGGATGACAACCAGGTCACCAGCACCCAGGTGCAGGAAAGTCGGCAACCAGCCCACGAACTCCTTCGTGCCGACCACGGGCAGCACGTTGCGACTGGTCAAGCCAGAAGCGTGCCAGCGGGTCTCGAGGTAGCCGAGAATGGCATCATGCACGGCCTGGCCACCCCACACCGTCGGATACCCGGGGGCGTCGGCGGCACCCGTCAGTGCCGCGCGCACCAGGAGCGGCGTGGCATCCACCGGGGTACCCACGGACAGGTCGACGATGCCTTCAGGGTGCGCAGCGGCAGCATCCTTCGCCTCGATCAGGGAGTCCCAGGGAAAGTCCGGGAGGGTGGCGGACAGCTTCACACGCTCGGCCTGAGACACGGCAACTCCTGCGGGGCTCCGGATTTGGCCGGAACTCCCGGCCTCGGGCGAGACTCTACCGGCTCGTGGCAGTCCGACCGTTCCAGTCGTGTCCCGTCGATCTCGGCGCCCGCCAGTGCCGTTAGTCTGTTCGGCATGGCAAAGACACGTACCGAAACCGACTCCATGGGCGCCATCGACGTCGCCGCTGATCGGCACTGGGGCGCGCAGACCGAACGCAGCCTGCACAACTTCGACATCGGTCGTCCCACCTTCGTCTGGGGCAGACCGATGATCAAGGCGCTGGGCGTGCTGAAGAAGGCCGCCGCGCAAGCCAACGCTGAGCTGGGCGAGCTTCCCGCCGACGTCGCCGGCCTCATCGTGCAGGCCGCGGATGAGGTGATCGAGGGCCGCCTCGATGACGATTTCCCCCTGGTGGTTTTCCAGACCGGCTCCGGCACCCAGTCCAACATGAACGCCAACGAGGTGATCAGCAACCGGGCGATCGAGATCGCCGGCGGCGAGATGGGCACCAAGACGCCCGTCCATCCCAACGACCACGTCAACCGCGGCCAGTCGTCCAACGACACCTTCCCGACGGCCATGCACATTGCGGTCGTGTCGGAACTCAATGAGCTGCTGTACCCGAACGTGCAGCCGCTGCGCGACACGCTGGCGGCCAAGGCCGAGGAGTTCCAGGACATCGTCATGGTGGGGCGCACCCACCTGCAGGACGCCACCCCGGTGACCCTCGGCCAGGTGTTCAGCGGCTACGTCGCCCAGATCGACTTCGCGATGGCAGGCATCCACTACGCCGACCAACAGGCGCGTGGCCTGGCGATCGGCGGCACGGCCGTCGGCACCGGGCTGAATGCCCATGCCGACTTCGGCGTGCTGTGTGCCAGCAAGATCAGTGCGGAAACCGGGCTGGATTTCGAGCAGGCACCCAACCTGTTCGCGTCCTTGAGCGCCCACGATGCTTTGGTCCAGGTGTCGGCCTCGCTGCGCACCCTGGCCGGCGCCTTGATGAAGATCGCGAACGACATTCGCTGGTACGCGTCCGGCCCACGCAACGGCATCGGCGAGCTGACCATCCCCGAGAATGAGCCCGGCAGCTCGATCATGCCCGGAAAGGTGAACCCCACCCAACCCGAGGCCATCACCATGGTTGCCACCAAGGTGTTCGGCAACGACGCCACGGTCGGCTTCGCCGGCAGTCAGGGCAACTTCCAGCTCAATGTGTTCAAACCTGTGATGGCTTGGTGCGTGCTTGAGAGCATCCAGCTGATCGCCGATTCCTGCCGGATGTTCGACGAGCACTGCGCGCGAGGTATCGAGCCCAACCTCACCCGGATCAACGAGAACCTCGACGCCAACCTCATGAAGGTCACCGCACTCAACCGGCACATCGGCTACGACAAGGCAGCCAAGATCGCCAAGAGAGCCCACCAGGAGCACCTGTCACTGAAGGAGGCGGCGTTGGCCTCCGGCGCGGTGACCGAAGAACAATTCGACGCCTGGGTGGTTCCGGTGGACATGACGCACCCGACCGCCAACTAACTCTTCCCTGCTCAACGACGGACGCCCCCACCCGGCCGGGTGGGGGCGTCCGTCGTTGGTGCTGCGCCTGGGCCGACCTCAGATGAGGCCCTGGGCGATCATCGCGTCGGCAACGCGAATGAAGCCTGAGATGTTGGCACCCGCGACGTAGTTGTCCGGCTCGCCGTACCGCTCGGCGGTCTCGGCGCAGGTGTCGTGGATGTTCTTCATGATGGCGGCCAGCTTGGCCTCCGTCACGTCGAAGGACCACTGGGTGCGAGAAGCATTCTGTTCCATCTCAAGACCGGAGGTGGCCACGCCACCAGCATTCGCGGCCTTGCCCGGTGCATAGACCACGCCGCCCTTGCGGAGCTCGACAAGGGCTTCCGGGGTGGCGGGCATGTTGGCCCCGGCTGCCACCACCTTGCAGCCGTTCCTGACCAGTGAGCGGGCATGCTCGGCGCTCAACTCGTTCTGCGTGGCCGACGGCAGAGCGATCTCGGCGGGCAGATCCCACACCGAACCCTCGGTGTGCAGCGTGGCGGAAGAGCCGCGACGCGCGACGTAGTCGCTCACCCGACCGCGTTCGACTTCCTTGATCTGCTTGAGCAGTTCGACGTCGATCCCGTCTTTGTCGATGACATAGCCGGTGGAGTCTGAACAGGTGAGGACCTTGGCGCCCAGGCTCTGCGCCTTCTCGATCGCGTAGATGGCGACGTTGCCCGAACCGGACACCGACACCGTCTTGCCGTCGAACGAGGTGTTCCGCCTGGCCAGCACGTGCCCGACGAACATCACCAGGCCGTAACCGGTGGCCTCGGTGCGCACCAGGGAGCCGCCCCAGTCGAGGCCCTTGCCGGTCAGCACGCCAGCCTCGTTGCGGTTGGTCAGGCGTCGGTACTGGCCGAACAGGTAGCCGATCTCGCGGCCGCCCACACCGATGTCGCCAGCCGGCACGTCGGTGTCGAAGCCGATGTGGCGGGCCAGGCCCGTCATGAACGACTGGCAGAAGCGCATCACCTCGGCGTCCGACTTGCCCTTGGGGTCGAAGTCGGAGCCGCCTTTGCCGCCGCCCATGGACAGGCCGGTGAGCGCATTCTTGAACGTCTGCTCGAAACCGAGGAACTTGATGATGCCCGTGTTGACCGAGGGGTGGAAGCGCAGGCCGCCCTTGTACGGGCCGAGCGACGAGCTGAACTGGATTCGCATGCCGCGGTTGACGTGGATCCGGCCCTTGTCATCAGACCACGGCACGCGGAAGACGATCTGACGCTCGGGCTCCACCACGCGATTGAGGATCGCCTGATCGAGATAGACAGGATGTTCCTTCAGCACCGGCGCCAAGCTGTCGAAGACTTCGTGCACTGCCTGATGAAACTCCGGCTCCCCAGGGTTGCGCTTGACGCTTTCCTCGTAGATCTTCCTGATTGCCGCCTTGGTTCTTTCCATCGTCGTCCTTTCGGGGAACCGGGCCTGCGCCCAGTCGTGGCCCACGCCAGTGGGTACGGGGATATTTCACTCCCGCGATGAAATGCTGCCAGCAGCGTCCACATTCTGACGACGACCCGCTGAACCGCGCAGACTCCCCCGCGTCACGCCCCGCAACTCGCCGCCACTGCGGCTGTGGAAGTGAGCACCGTTGCCACGGATTCCCGGGGCCTCACGAGTCACCCGGTGCTGAACACTAGGCTGAGACAATGATTGCGAGTACGGCCCTGTGCACCGACCATTACGAGCTCACCATGGTGCAGGCTGCCATGGCTTCGGACACCGCCAACCGCAGATGCGTCTTCGAGCTGTTCCCGCGCAGGTTGCCGGAGGGCCGCCGCTACGGCGTCGTTGCCGGGGTGCAGCGCGCCCTGGACGCCATCGAGGCCTTCCGCTTCGACGATGCTGCGCTTGACTTCCTGACGGGCCAGCAGATCATCACCGACGAGCTTGCCCACTACCTCGCCAACTACCGTTTCGCCGGCAGCATCCGGGGCTACGCGGAAGGCGAGATCTACTTCCCGGGTGCGCCCATCATGGTGGTGCAGGGTTCATTTGCCGAGGCTTGCCTGCTGGAGACGGTGCTGCTCAGCATCTACAACTACGACTCCGCCGTGGCGTCCGCGGCCTCGCGCATGACAGCGATGGCTGGGCAGCGACCCTGCATCGAGATGGGCACCCGACGAACCAACGAGTGGGCGGCCGTGGTGGCCGCCCGCGCTGCCTACATCGCCGGCTTCAGCTCCACGTCCAATCTGGAGGCGGGACGCAGCTACGGCGTGCCGACCGCCGGCACTGCAGCGCACAGCTTCACCCTGCTGCACGATTCGGAAGAGGAGGCCTTCCAGGCCCAGCTGGCCGCACAGGGGGCGTCCACCACTCTGCTGGTGGATACCTACGACATCGAGCAGGCCGTCCGCACCGGTGTCCGGCTCACCGATGGCAAACTCGGCGCCGTGCGGCTCGACTCCGGCGACCTGGCTGAGCTGGCAGCCGACGTCCGCAAGCTGCTCGACTCCCTCGGCGCAACCCAGACCCGGATCATCGTCACCAGCGACCTCGACGAGTGGCAGATCGCAGCGCTGCGCGCGGCTCCGGTGGACGGCTTCGGGGTCGGCACCAGTCTGGTGACCGGCTCCGGTCATCCCACCTGTGGCTTCGTCTACAAACTGGTTGCCCGAGCCCAGTCGGATGACCCGACGGCTCCCCTGCTACCGGTGGAGAAGCGGAGCAAGAACAAGCAGACCGTGGGCGGCGACAAGTACGCGCTGCGTCGGCGAAACGCCCGGGGCGTCGCTGAGGCGGACGTGATCGGAGTCGGGGCACTGCCGCGCAGCGACGGGGACGACCGGCCCCTGATGGTGCCACTGGTGACGAACGGCGAGGCGGTGGGACGCGAGACGCTGCAGGTCGCCCGCCAACGGCACGCAGCAGCTCGCGCGGAACTACCGCGCGCCGCGCTGAAGATGAGCAGGGGCGAACCCGCGCTGCCGACGCTGCTGGTGGACGCCGATGGCGCCTACCTCGACAACCCCTACGGGCCCCACAACACACTCTCGGGTGGAACGGCCGACACTGCGCGGTGACCGTTTGGCCTGACCTGTTCCAGCACGGACCAGCCGGCCCCTTGGGTGCCAACCTGCCCATTGGCCGGCGCCGACCCAGGACAGGCAAAGGCCGGGTGGCAGCGCCACCCGGCCTTTGTGTTGTCGACGACGATCAGCCGACCAACCCCTTGGCAACCGCGGCGATGTTCTCGCCGGTGAAACCGTACTTCTTGAACAGCAATTCGCCGCTGGCGGACTCGCCGTACTGCTCACGGGAAACACTGGCGCCCTTGCAACCAACGTACTTGGCCCAACCCATGGCGATGCCGGCCTCGACGCTGACTCGGGCCTCGACGGCCTTTGGCAGCACCGACTCCTGATAGGCGGCGTCCTGCTTGTCGAACCACTCCTGGCACGGCATGGAAACCACGCGGGTGCCGATGCCGTCAGCCTCGAGCAGGTCCTGGGCAGCCAGGGCGGGCTCCACCTCGGAGCCAGTGGCGATCAGGATGACCTGGAGGTCAGCCTTGGCGTCCCGCAGCACGTAGGCGCCCTTGGTGACACCCTCAGCACTGGCGAATTCGCCGCTGTCGCGGTCGACGGTGAGCAGGTTCTGGCGGCTCAGGATCAGACCGGCAGGGGTTTCGACGTTGCCCAGGATGGTGCGCCAGGCCACCGCAGTCTCGTTGGCGTCGGCCGGCCGCACCATGTCAAGGCCGGGGATGGCGCGGTAGGCGGCCAGGTGCTCGATCGGCTGGTGGGTGGGACCGTCCTCGCCGACACCGATGGAGTCGTGCGTCCACACGAACACGGTGGGCAGTTCCATGATGGCTGCCAACCTGGCGGTGGGGCGCATGTAGTCGGCGAACACGAAGAACGTGCCTCCGTAGGCGCGGGTCAGCCCGCTCAGGTTGATGCCATTGAGGATGCCGCCCATGGCATGTTCACGAACACCGAAGTGCAGGGTGCGACCGTACTTGTTGCCGGCCCATTCCTTGGAGACGCGATCCTCGGGCAGGAAGCTCGGTTCGCCGCTCATCGTCGTGTTGTTCGAACCGGCCAGGTCAGCGGAGCCACCCCACAGCTCGGGCAGCTGGGGAGCGAGCGCGGTGAGCACCTTGCCGGAGGCGGCGCGGGTGGCCAACTTGCCGACCGGGAACTTGGGCAGCTCCAGCTCGGGAAGCTGACCGCTCTGGACGCGGTCGAGCAATGCCGCCTGCTCGGGGTTGGCGGCCTTCCAGGCATCGAACCTGGCGTCCCAGGCAGCGCGGTCGGCCTTGGCCTTGGCGGCCAACTGCTCCCGCGTGAAACCAGGCAGGTAGTCGTCGATGGCGAAGGGTTCGTCGACAAAGCCCAGCAGGGCCTTGACTGCGCTGATCTCCTTGGTGCCGACGGCAGACCCGTGAATGCCGTGGGAGCCCTGCTCGTTGGGCAGCGGCCAGCCGATGATCGTCGTCAGCTTGATCAGCGAAGGCTTGTCAGTGGCGGCCTGCGCCCGCTCGATCGCGTCGAACAGCCCCTGCATGTCCTCTGCGTACTCGGTGCCACCGTTGGTCCAGTCGACGGTCTGGACATCCCAGCCGTAAGCCTCGTAGCGAGCGCAGACGTCCTCGGTGAAGCTGATCTTGGTGTCGCCCTCGATGGTGATGCGGTTGTCGTCGTAGATCATGATCAGGTTGCCGAGCTTCAGGGTGCCGGCCAGCGAGGCCGCTTCGGCCTGCACGCCCTCCTGCATGCAGCCGTCACCGGCAATCGTGTAGACGAAGTGGTCGAAAACCGACTCGCCGTCCGCAGCATTCGGGTCGTAGAGACCATGCTCGCGGCGAGCGGCCATCGCCATACCGACAGCCATGCTGACGCCGCCGCCCAGCGGGCCGGTGGTGGCTTCGACGAAGTCGGTCCAGCGGTATTCGGGGTGCGCCGGGGTCTTGGAACCCTCCGTGCGCAACGACTTGATGTCCGCCATCTCCAGACCGAGGCCGCCCAGGAACAGCTGGCTGTACTGAAGGATTGAGGCGTGCCCCGCGGAGAGCACGAAGCGGTCACGACCCAGCCACTTGGAATCCGCCGGGTCGGTCTTCATGACCTTCTGGTAAAGCAGGTACGCCACCGGAGCCAGCGAGATCGCGGTTCCGGGGTGGCCGTTGCCCACCATCTGGACGGCGTCGGCAGCAAGGATGCGGGCGGTGTCAACTGCTCGCCGGTCCTTGTCAGTCCAGGTCAGTTCACTCACGGGAAATTCCTTACGTTAGTCGGAGCAGATCGGCTTCGATCGCGGGCGGGCTCCACTGCTCGCCTTTGTCACCGATCGTAATACCAGCAGCCCGCGTGGTGAGGAGCTTTGCAGCCACCGGCCCGATTCCCCGGTGGGGGGCGATACCAACCTCTGACCAGCCCTGGTGGCACTACCATTCCCTCATGGCCTACCACACGGACGTTACCGACCTTGTCGACAAGGAAGTCCTCACCTGGCAGATGTTCGGTGACGCCACCCAGGAATTGGCCAGCCGAGTCGTCGCATCCGGTTTCTTGCCCGAGATCGTCGTCGCCATCGCCCGCGGTGGCATGATCCCGGCCGGCGCACTCACCTACGCGCTGGGCGTCAACCTCACCGACACCATCAACGTGGAGTTCTACACCGACGTGCACGAGACGCTGTCCGACCCGGTGCTGCTGTCGCCGATGCTCGACACCGAGTTCATCGTCGGACGCCGGGTGTTGGTCGTCGACGACGTGGTGGACACCGGACGCACCCTGGCGTTGGTCATGAAGCTGCTGCGTGGTTTTGGTGCCGATGTGCGTTCCGCAGTCATCTACGAGAAGCCGGCCACCGTGTTCACCCCGGAGTACGTGTGGGGCAGGACCGACAAGTGGATCGTCTTTCCCTGGTCTGCGTTGCCGCCAGTCACCGCCCGCGGCTCCGAGTGAACCGAACGACACACGGGCCTTTGCACGGCATAGTCTTGGCAAGGATGAGGAAATTGCCCGATGGATGGCTGGCGCCCGCCTGTCCGGGCGGCGGCCGACCAGGAGGAGAGTGCTACCAACATGACGCAGCTCAGCACCGAGCAGCCGAAGCCGCTGGCGACGGCTGGGACACCTGCCGCTGACGGCACCGTGGCCACTTCCCGGTGGGGGTGGGTGGAGTCGACCGGCATCGACGTCATCCCCGAAGCAGCTCGCACCGCGAAGCCGCACCACCTGTTCTGGCCGTGGTTCGCCGCGAACGTCTCGGTCTTCAGCATCAGCTACGGCTCGTACGTGCTGGGTTTCGGTCTCTCGTTCTGGCAAGCCAGTCTCGTCGCCCTGCTGGGCGTCGTGTTGTCCTTCTTGGTCTGCGGCGTGATCGCCGTCGCCGGCAAACGCAGTTCCACCCCGACCATGACGGTCACCCGTGCCGCTTTCGGGGTGGACGGCGCCAAGCTTCCCGGGATCATCGGTTGGCTGGCCCTGATCGGCTGGCAGACGTCACTTGCCGTCGTCGCGGTGGGTGGTTTGCGAACCGTTTTCGAACAACTCGGCTGGAACACCGGGGCCCTCACGACGGCGACTGCCGTTCTCGTGATCGCCGCACTCATCGTGCTGGGCGCCACCGCCGGATACCACGTCCTCATCAGGGTGCAATCGATTCTCGCCTGGCTACTGGGCATCAGCACCGTCGCCTATCTGGTCATGACTGTGGGCGACATCGACTGGGGCGTCGTTTCAGCCCTTCCGTCGGGTTCGCCACAGGCGATGATCGGGGCCATGACCATGGTGATGACCGGGCTGGGGTTGGGCTGGGTCCATGTCGCCGCTGACTGGAGCCGCTACCAGTCCAGGACTGCCTCCGACCGTTCAGTGGCCGGCTGGACCACGTTGGGCGGCTCCGTCGCCCCGGCCGCCCTGATCATCTTCGGTCTGGCGCTGGCCGGGTCGTCCCCGCAGTTGAGCACCCGAATCGGTGAGAACCCTGTCGGCGCCCTGGCCGCCGTCCTGCCGTCCTGGTTCCTGGTCCCGTTCGTGCTGACGGTCACCCTGTCCCTGATCTGCGCAGCCGCCAACGGCCTCTACTCGTCGAGCCTGACCTTGCTGAGCCTGGGGCTGCGAGTCGGCCGGCCGGCCGCGGCACTGATCGGCGGCGCCCTGGTCAGCCTGGGAGCCGTCTTCGTGGTGTTCTTCAGCCCCGACTTCATCGGGCCGTTCCAGAGCTTGTTGCTCACCCTCGGAGTGCCGTTGAGCGCCTGGGCCGGCATCATGTGCGCCGACATCGTGCTGCGTCGCAGCGGCTACGACGAGACCTCGCTGTTCCAGCGGGACAACAGCCGATACGGCTCGGTTGACTGGATCAGCGTGGCCACCCTGGTGGGGTCCACCGTGGTCGGTTGGGGTCTGGTCATCAACACCTTCGCCGAAACGGCAGTCTGGAACAACTGGCAGGGCTACCTGCTGGGGCCGATCGGCGGCAAGGACGGCCAGTGGGGCTGGGCCAACCTCGGGGTCATTGTCGCGCTGCTGCTCGGCTTCCTGATCACCCTGCTGGCCCGCCGGGGCGTGGTGGCGCGTCAGGACGGGACAGTCCTGCCGCCAACTGACTCCGCAGCCGAAACGGAGCCAAGCCAAGCCGAAACCGCCGAGGTGGCCGACACCGAGGGCAACATGGCGGCCGACGAGCTCGTCGAGGTCAGTGCGGATGGACCCCATGCTCGCGTGGACGGGGGTGAAGGGCTGCCCCTGATCACGACGGCCGAGCGCGGAGTCGCCCCTGAAGCAGCACCCGAGAAGCCGGGGTTCCTGGGCATCTACCGTGGTTCCCGGTTTGCGTCCGACGACATCCCGCGCAAGCGGGTCCGCACCTGGGGCGAGGAAACTGGTTCGCCTCCCACCCGCGCCATGCCGCCAGAGGAACAGGACGAGTTGGAGCGTCGGCTGGAAGTCACCGGTCAGCTGTGGAAGTTCGTGGATGACGGAAGTCAGACCAGCCCGGCTCGTCCACGGCGCGGCTTCGTCGAGGAATCGTAGGCGTGACGAGCGGGCAATCTCTGGCCTCAGGAGTTGAGCCCGCCCCTGCACGGATGTGGAGCGCGACGTGGTGAGCGATCCGGGAGTCGCCCGGAAGGTAGGTCGCCACCCCGAGCTGCGATCAGTGGTGCCAAGGCGCCCGTGGCTGCAGGACCTCCGCCTCTTCGCAATGCTGCCGGTGCTCCTGCTGGTCGGCCCGCACGACGAGCCCGTGCTGCTGCTCATCCTGCTCGGATATTTGTCCGTGCTGTTCGGCACCGGCATGACCGGCAGCCGCCGCGCTGTGTCGGTGACCACGGCCGGAGGCCTGGCTCTGCTCTCCTTGGCCAGCGGGCTGCTGAGCGCGGGTCAACCGATCTGGGTCTTGTTGGCCGCCTTGTTCGCGGTGGCCGTGCTGGCCGTCGCAATCGACCAGGGATTCGAGCTGGGCCCGCCCGGCCCGTACTACTTCCTGATCCTGGTGACGATGGGGTCGGTCATTCGCATCCTCGACCTGGAGCTTCTCGGGTGGCTGCTGCTGGGTGTCGCCGGGGCGATCGCCGTCAGCATGCTCGATGAGCTCTGGAGCAGGCGTCACCTGCAGGAGACAGCGATCGCGGCCGCCGGGCGCTGCATCAACGAGTTCGAACGCGACGTCAACACCGTGGGAGCCGCCACCAGCCGCCAGCTGACCGCCCGCGTCGATGAGGCAGTCGAGCGTCTGCAGGACGCTTGGCGGCTGCTTGAGCGCAGCAGCAAGGACCGCGACCTCGCCCAACAGCTGCGATCCGACGAGGATCGCTTCCTGAGGCTTTGTGGCCACCTGATCCGAAACACCCTTGCCCGTGGCAGCTCCCAACTCACCACAGAACCTGGCACTGCCCAGTTGCGGGGCTCACCTGCTTTTGTTGAACCCAGCGTGGGCTACCGGCTCCGGCGCAGCCTGTTGTCCCCGTCCATGGCACTGGTGACGCTGGCGAGGGTCAACGTCGCGATCTTCGCGACGCTGGTGCTGGGCGCCCTCATCCAGCCCATGCATCCGATCTGGACGACGCTGGCGGTGGTGATGTGTCTCGGCACTCCGGGCGCCCAGCACGAACTGACCCGCCGCGTACTGGCAGTGATGGCCGGGATGCTGGTCGGGCTGCTCGGCTACGGCCTGCTCCTGCAGCTGCCTCGTGACGAAACGACGCTGCTCATCGTCCTGGTGGTCCTGCTGCTCACGGCCATCCGCGTCTCGCAGTACAGGTGGGGAATCGGCACCATCTGCATCTCGATGACCGTGCTGGCCTTGTCCAACCCGGGCGTGGCGGCAGGACGGCAGTGGCAGGTGGTGCTCGACCGGTTCTTCGAATCGGTGATCGCCTGCGTCGTGTGTCTGGTCATCGTCTGGGTCACGGGCGGCTGGCTGGTTGGGTGGGTGATCAGCGGGAACATCCCGGCACTGGTCACCTCCATTCGGCGCACCCTGGGCGCCAGCCTCGAGCTGGACGAGTTCACCGGCACCGACCAGCGGCCGGCCCGCGCCGAGTTGCTCTTCTGCCTGCGCCGCAGCGGGTCGGCAGCCCGCCTGACGACCGCCACCCAGGGCCGCGGCCCGGCCACACTCGACCTGGAAGGCGCCCTGGCGCGCATCGGTCTGGTCGCGCTGGGTGCCAGTCTCGACCCCTCGGTGTGGCCGAGCAGGGAGATGGCCATGCGCGTCGTCGACCAGCTCCGGCACCTGGGCAACATCACCGTCACCGACAGCACCGACGACCTGCAGCGGTTGCGTCAGCGCGTGGACGAGATCCTGCCGCATCGCCCAGGCGTCACCCTGTGACCCCCGTGAGTTGTTCGGCCAGTGCCAGGTCGGCAGCCAACAGTGCCTCGGCGGCGGACTGCTGAGCGGGACTGTCCCAGGCGATGTCGGCGAACTCCTGACGGGTTTCGCGGATCACCTCAGCCATCCCGTGGTCACCGATCAGCTGCTCGTGGTGCGCCCAGGCGGCTGCAGCCACGTACGTGTCGAAAAACTGGATACCACCGGACTGGTACCGGTTGCGTTGCGCCGCGGGAGTGTGCACGACGTCATGGATGAACACTGCCCGGAGGTGGTGCTGAAAGGCTCCGATCAGGTGTTCCCCGACGATCACATCGCCTTGTCCGGAGTCGCCGATGAAAACCAGTTGGTACTCCGGGAAAAGCGCGTGGTAGTGCTGGATGTTCTGCAGCTTCTTGTCCGCCATCCGATCGTGGGTCAGCAGCGCCACGAAGCTGCCGGTGAGCACCGAGTTCTGCCCGATGCCGGCTCTGCGCAGGGTTTCGCGGGTGTGGTTCTCGATCAGCCCGAGAGCGTCGGTGGGGCGCGCCGTGACGAAAGTCAGGTCGCCGAACGACACCGGTTCCCCGAACAGTCCCTCATCGAGGGCCGTCCAGAAGGCCAGCACCCCCGGGTAGCGAATGCCCTTGGGGAACCGGTCGTCCTTGAGTTTGCAGAAGGCCGTGTCGTCGATGTCACTGAGCACCTTGGCCTCGTGGATGGTGACAAACCGCGCTTGCACCTGGATGTGGTCCAGGATCGCGTCCCGGATGGCTGGGTTCTCGATGTCCCTGAAAACCAGGGCTTCCAGGTCGTGCGAATCGTGGTGCGAGTTGATCTCGTTCTTCAGCAGGGTCAGGTCCATGCCTTGCTGGGCCAGCACGATGTCGCGGATCGCTTCTTCGGACTCGCGACTGGTGGTGCCGCTCTGCAGCGCGTGCACCAGGCTCGCCTTGGCAGCCAAGCTGAGCTCACCCAGCCGTTGACCGGCCAGCAGCTGCAGCAGCCGGGAGCGGTGCCGTCGCCCACCCAGGTGATTGTCCACGGAGGACACCAGTTCGTCGGTGATCTCGGCGTCCGCCAGGTACTCGTTCAGCTGGTGGGCATCGGCATCCGCCAGCAACTGCAGCAGGCGCTCTTCGTCATCGACGGTGGTGTGGCCTCGCACCAGTTCACGAAACAGGACTGTGGCTGCGGTCAGCCGGTGGTCGGCGGGCATGGGGCAAGGCTACCCGGCGGCAAGCCCGGGCACCCGAACCGTGATCGCCGCCGGCTGAACCTGAACGCGCAGTTCGGTCACCCCGCTGACGGCGTCGCCATCAACCTGCACCGCGCACGGCTGATCAGGACGCACCACCACTCTGCAGGCGGACCCGTAGTGCAGGGCGCTGACGTCCCCGGCGAAATTGAGGATGCCCTTGGCCGCCACCGGCAGCCACTGTCCCCAGCTGCGCAGCGGCACTTCGAGCGTGTCCAGCCGCCCGTCATCGATCCGGGCCTCCGGGAACACCACCACGTGTCCCGGCACCAGCGGGCTGTTGGCGACCAGCAGGGTCCAGACCAGCACCTGCACCGGTGCGCCACCGTCGTAGCTGACCGACATCGGAAGGGCGTGCCGCACCGACGTGCGTAGCCCCGATTCGGCGTAGGCAAGAGGCCCCAGCCGCCGCTTCAGCGCGGGCCTGGTCGCCAGCACCGTCTCCGCGTCGCGGCCGATGCCGACCATGGTCAGGAACGCTGCACCGCCACCGGAATGGGCCTCATCGCCCACCAGACAGCGCACCCACCCGATGTCGACGGGGCTGCCTGGCCCGGTCAGGGCAGTGTGCACGTTCCTGGCCACGTGGCCTGGTTTCATCCCGAGGTTCGTCCCGAACACGTTTCCGGACCCAACAGGCACCACCCCCAGCGTGGCCGGACTGCCCGCCAGGGCCCCGGCGACCAGCCGAACGGTGCCGTCCCCTCCAGCGACGACGACGTGGTCGGCACCGGCGATCAGGGCTTGGCGGGCCTGGGCGTCGCCAGGGCTTTCCACCGATGTGGTGACGATCGCCGGCTCCGGCAAGCCGAGTTGCCGCGACTGCGCAGTGAGCTCATCGGCCACCTGCCGGAAATGCTTCGACACCGGGTTCAGGATCGCCACCACTTTGGTCGGCGCGGGCAGGGCCTGCGCCGGGCGGGCCAGTGCGTTCGTCCGACCGCGGGGGCGCCACTGCCCCAGCCGGGTGGTCGCAGCGATGGTCATTCGAACAGTCTGCCCGATCAGCATCGGATGCGTCCCCTGTTGAAGCCCCCCTGCTTCCAGCCTCGGGCGCCGGGTGACCCGCTCTTTGCTGCAGCCCAGAATAGTGATATCAATTAGCTATCACATTCGAGGATTTGGAGGATCCCGTGCACCCCACCACCCACCCCAGCACCGAGCCCGACGTTGCGGTCGACGACCTGGTCAGCCAGGTGGAGATCGCCGAGACCAACGCACCACATGCCCCCGGTGGCATCGCGCTGATGCTGCTGTTCCTGGCGACGATCGGCGCCGTCGCCGCCATCATCTTCGGCGGCCCACTCGGCAAGGGCGACTGGCTGGTCGTCACCGGTGCGGTGGTGCTGGTGGTGGTGGCGATCTGCAGCACCGGCTTCATGGTCATCAGCCCCGGCGACACCAGGGTCGTGCAGTTCTTCGGCCGCTACATCGGCACCATTCGCAGAGCCGGACTGCTGCTGACCGTGCCGTTGGTCACCCACAAGAAGGTCTCGGTCAAGGTGCACAACTTCGAGACCAACGAGCTCAAGGTGAATGACGCCGACGGTAACCCGGTCAACATCGCAGCCATCGTGGTCTGGCAGGTGGCAGACACCGCCAAGTGCGTCTTCCGCGTTGAGGACTACGAGGCCTTCGTCGCCGTGCAGGCTGAATCAGCACTGCGGCACGTGGCCGGCTCGCACCCCTACGACAACGCCGGCCCCGGCGAGGAGACGCTGCGCGGCTCCACCGAGGTGATCGCCCGGGAGTTGTCCGAGGAGGTCGCCGCCCGGATCGCGATCGCAGGCCTGGAGATCATCGAAACCCGCATCAGCTCACTCGCCTACGCCCCCGAGATCGCCCAGGCCATGCTGCAGCGCCAGCAGGCCACAGCCATCATCGCTGCTCGGGAGAAGATCGTCGAGGGCGCCGTCAGCATGGTGGAGAACGCCCTGGAGCGCCTGGAGGCCGAGGAGATCGTCTCCCTGGATGAGGAACGCAAGGCTGCCATGGTGTCCAACCTGCTGGTGGTGCTGTGCAGCGACTCTCGCGTCACGCCCGTGATCAACGCCGGCTCGCTCTACACCTGAGCTCGACATGGCTGAACGCAAGTCGGTCCTGTTGCGGCTCGACCCGGCTGTGCATGACGCGCTGCAGCGCTGGGCGGCTGACGACATGCGCTCGCTGAACGCCCAGATCGAAATGCTGCTGCGTGCTGAACTGCAGCGAGCGGGGCGGGCGCCCAGCAACGCGAAACCGATCGCGAAACGCGGGCGTCCACCCAAGCCGGCGACGCCGACCGCGCACCAGGCGGCCGAGTCAGGGTGAGGGTCAGTACCCACGCCGGGCGCGGCCCTGGGCAGGCGCCGCGCGCTGCGGGGCTGGACGCCGTTCGACCGTCGCCTCCAGCGCAGTCACCAGACTCGCGCGCTCCACGTCCCGGCCCGGCAACGGGTTGGCTGACAAGGCTTGTTGCAGGGCTGCGAAGCCGCCGTCCGCAACCACCATCGCCTCCTGGGCCGTGAGCAACAGCAGTTCACTGATGAAGCCCAACAATGTGCCGTCAGCTGCCTGAACAGTGTGGGGATCGGGCGCAGCCACCATGGCCTGGATCAGGGTGTCACGCAGGAACGGGGTGTCGTTCAGCCAGAGCTCCCCCGCCGCCCAAGACCTGCGTTCCTCAGCCACCAGCTCGACGGCGATGCGAAGCGCCAGCGCGCCGGCACCTTCCTGGCCCAGTTTGGTGACACAGAACAACTCGGCTGCCGGGCCATCGTCAAGCGGCAGCCTCGACAGCCCCACCGTGAAGCAGACCCCGAGCTGCCCCTGCGGCACCGTGGCGATCATCACCGCGCCGCCCACCTCGTCGATCCAGGTGACGTCGCCGTCCGGGAACAGCGAGAGCATGGTTTCCGGGAACTCGGTGCGGCCCGGCAGCAGCACGATGGGGCCGTTGGCCGCCACGGCGTCATCCTCGAAGAAGGCAGCCGGCGGCGGCTCGCCGACGGGTGTGGCCTCGACGGGCTCCTCGTCCGGGCGTGCGCGTCGGGCCATGTCACTCCTGCTCTTGGGTGCAGCCAAGCTAGCAGGAGTTTCGGCACTGGTCGGGCTCTGCAGTAGCCTCCACGACATGACGATGCACCCAGCCGCGGACGACATCTGGCAGCAGATCCGCCGTGAGGTCACCCAGGACGCAGCCAAGGAGCCCGGCCTGGCCGGCTTTCTGCACAACGCTGTGCTCTCCCAGCCATCCCTGGAATGCTCGCTGAGTTATCTTCTCGCCGGCAAGCTGGAGAGCAGTGCGGTCACCGCCCTCGACCTGCAGGAGCTGCTGAAGGGCGCCTTCATGACGAGTGAGACGATCCAGACCGCTGTTCGGGAGGATCTGCGCGCCGTGGTCACCCGCGACCCAGCTGCCCAGACGCGTTACTCGACGCCGTTGCTCTATTTCAAGGGCTTCAACGCACTGCAGGCCTACCGCGCCTCGCACTGGTACTGGCTCCAGGGACGCCCGGCGCTGGCGCTGTTCCTGCAGAGCCGCATCTCGACCGTGTTCGCCGTCGACATCCACCCAGCCGCCCGCCTCGGCAAGGGCATGCTTTTCGACCACGCCACCAGCGTCGTGATCGGCGAAACGGCCGTGGTGGAGGACGATGTCTCGATGCTCCACGAGGTGACGCTCGGCGGAACCGGCAAGGAGTCCGGGGACCGCCATCCCAAGATCAAACGGGGCGTCATGATCGGTGCCGGCGCCAAGGTCCTGGGCAACATCACGGTGGGCGAGGGCGCCAAGATCGCTGCCGGCAGCGTCGTGTTGCATGACGTCCCGCCGCACGTCACGGTCGCCGGAGTGCCCGCGAAACCGGTCAATGTGCCGGCCTCGCTCTACCCGTCACTGGACATGGACCAGTACTTCGACGGCGGGCCGCTCGCTGCTGCGCACCAAGGCTGAGCGACGGCTGCGGTGGCAGCCCGCCGGACGGTCGTGAGTGCTCAGAACGACGAACCGCCCTCGAAGATGCCCCAAACGTCGCGCAAGGCGTTGCAGGTTTCGCCGACCGTGGCGCCCAACCTGAGGGCCTCCTTCATCGGGTACAGCAGGTTGGTCTGGTCGTCACGGGCCGCCGCACGCACCTCGTCGAGCGCCGCCGCAACGGCAGCATTGTCACGCCGGGAACGCAGATCAGCCAGCCGGGCGGTCTGCTGTTCCCCGATGGACGGGTCAACGACCAGCGGATCGAAGTGCTTGTCCTCGTTCACCACGAACTTGTTGACCCCGACCTGAACGCGATCGCCGGAGTCGATCTGCTGCGCGTACTCGTACGCGGACTGGCCGATCTCGTTCTTCTGGTAGCCCTCCTCGATGCATTTCACAGCACCGCCCCGATTGTCGACGGCCTTGATCAGTTCCGTGATCTTGCGCTCCAGCTCATCGGTCAACTGCTCGATCACGTAGCTGCCGGCCCACGGGTCGACGGTCCGGCAGATGTCGGTCTCGTAGGCGATCACCTGTTGGGTACGCAACGCCAGGGTCGCAGAGTGGGTGGTCGGCAGTGCGAGCGCTTCGTCGAACGAGTTGGTGTGCAGCGACTGGGTGCCGCCCATGGTGGCGGCCAGCGCCTGGATGGCGACTCGAACCAAGTTCACCTCAGGCTGCTGGGCAGTCAGGGAGACGCCGGCAGTCTGGGTGTGGAAACGCAGCATCTGGGACTTCGGGTCTTTCGCGCCGAAGCGATCCTTCATGATCCTGGCCCAGACCCGCCGGGCAGCGCGGAACTTCGCCACCTCCTCGAGAATCGTGCTGCGGGACACGAAGAAGAAGGACAGCCGCGGCGCGAAGTCGTCGACGCCCATCCCCGCCTTGATGGCAGCGTCCACGTAGGCGATGCCGTCGGCCAGGGTGAAGGCCATCTCCTGGGCGGGCGTGGCGCCGGCTTCGGCCATGTGGTAGCCGGAGATCGAAATGGTGTTCCACTTCGGCATCTCCTTGTTGCAGTACGCGAAGATGTCGCTGGTCAACCGCAAGGATGGCGCCGGCGGGAAGATGTAGTTGCCGCGGGCGATGTACTCCTTCAGCACGTCGTTCTGAATGGTGCCCCGAAGGCTGCGGGAATCGACGCCCTGCTCCTCGGCCACCAGTTCGTAGAGCAACAACAGCACTGCGGCCGGAGCGTTGATCGTCATCGACGTTGAGATCTCGCCCAGCGGCAGGCCGTCGAACAGAACCCGCATGTCCTCGATGGAGTCGACCGCCACACCGACCTTGCCAACCTCACCCTCGCAGATCGGCTCATCGGAGTCGTAGCCAAGCTGGGTCGGCAGGTCGAAGGCGACCGACAGCCCCATCGTGCCGTTGGCGATGAGCTGCTTGTAGCGCTCGTTCGACTCCCTGGCATTGCCGAAGCCCGCGTACTGACGCATGGTCCAGGGACGCTGGGTGTACATCGTCGGGTACACGCCCCGCGTGAAGGGAAACTCCCCTGGGGCGCCAAGCGACTCCTCGGGGGACCAGCCCTGCGGGTAGTCACTGTAGACGGGCTCGAACGGGAATCCGGATTCAGTCAACGCGCTCACGAGGCCACAGTAGCGAAACGCGACGCTCCGGTGTGCCCCAGGTGTCTTCTATTTGCCCTGAACCGGGCCGGCCCCGCCGGTGCCGTCCGCAGCTTGTTGCCTGTGCTGCAGGTCCGCCATCAGTGACTGCCTTGCCGCCGTGACCTTCAGCTGACGACCCAGGCTGTCCTCGTCCTGCTCTGCGGCAGTGGCGCCAGGCAGAACCAGTTGATCGTCCTGGTGCACACCCACCCATGCGATCCGCCGCTCGTCCATCTCGATCACCGTGAATCGAACGAGCGCACGCTCACCGTCCTCGGCTTCCTCACCCGGTTCCAGCGCCGGAGCCAAGGCCACCGTGACCTGGTCGCCCACCGCCGGGATGCGTCCGAACTGGGCCAGCAGATAGCCTGCCACAGTGTCGTAGGGCCCCTCAGGAAGCTCGAACCCGGTTTCATCGGCGAACTCCTCGAGGGTGGTGAGCCCTTCCATGTCACTGCCGCGCTGATGCTCGTCATCGGCGTCGACCACGTCGTACTCGTCGGTGATGTCGCCGATCAGCTCCTCCACGAGATCCTCCAGCGTCACGATCCCCGCGGTGCCGCCGTACTCATCCATGACGATGACCAGATGTGCGTTGTGCCGGCGCATGTCGGTGAGCGCACGCAGCACCTTGACCGTCTCCGGCAGCTGCATCACCGGCCGCGCCAGCAGCCTGACCGGCGTGTTTCGCTCGGTCGGATCGAGGTCCATCAAGTCACGCACGTGCAGAAAGCCTGCGATGCGGTCCAGCGAGCCGTCGGTGACCGGATAGCGGGAGTGCGGTGACACCTTGACTTCCCGGATCGCCTGGTGCGCAGGCATGTCGCCCGCGAGGAACTGGGCTTCGGTGCGGGGCACCATCACTTCGCGCAGGCTCCGGTCGCCGGCATCGAACAATTCGTCGACGATCTGGCGTTCCTCAGCACCCAGCGATGCGGCGTTGACCACCATGGAACGCAGCTCGGCGTCGCTGACACCCTCCTTGCCGGCCCCCGGATCGAAACCGAGGAGCCGAACCAGCGCGTTGGTCGACACCCCCAGCATCCAGATCAGCGGACGGAAGAGCTTGGCGATGACGTTGATGAACGGCGCCAGTCCGAGCGCGAACTCCTCCGGGCGTTGCATTGCCAACCGCTTCGCGGTCAGCTCCGACAGCACGATGGAGAAGTAGCTGATCGCCAGGGTCAGCAGCACCAGAGAGACGACGTCAGCCCAGTTGCCGCCCAGCCCGAAGGTGCGTTGCAGCCACGGGCTGACGTAGGCATCACCGATTGACGACGCGCCGAACGAAGACGATGCGAAGCCCGCCAAGGTGACACCGATCTGCACCGAAGACAGAAACCGGTTCGGCTGCTCCAGCAACTGCTGGACAGCCCGACCGCGCTTGCCCTTTTTCGCCAAGGCCTTGACCTGGCTGTCACGCAGCGACACCAAGGACATTTCAGCGGCCGAAAAGATCGCCCCGATCAGGAAAAACGTGAAGACGACCAGCAGGTTGATCGCTAGGCCCATGAATCAGCACTCCCCGCCAAAGGGACATGACACGGGTCTATGGCCTGGCAACGTGTTCACTCCACCAACGTTAGCGCGCCGCCCACCAGTTTCCTCAGCGAGACCACCACCGACCCAAAGTCAGCCGTTGAGCGCCTCGGCAAGGTCGTGCTCCAACACGTCGAGGAACTGCTCAGTGGTGAGCCACGGCTGGTCCGGGCCGACCAGCAGGGCGAGATCCTTGGTCATCGCACCGTTTTCCACGACCTGGACACACACCCGCTCCAACGTCTGGGCAAACTCGGCGACCGCTGGGGTGTTGTCGAGCTGACCACGGTGCTTGAGGCCCCCGGTCCAGGCGAAGATCGAGGCGATCGGGTTCGTCGAGGTGGGCTTGCCCTGCTGATGCTGGCGATAGTGGCGCGTCACCGTGCCGTGCGCAGCCTCCGCCTCGACCGTGCGGCCGTCCGGGGTGAGCAGGATCGAGGTCATCAGGCCCAGGGAACCGAAGCCCTGGGCGATGATGTCGGACTGCACGTCGCCGTCGTAGTTCTTGCACGCCCACACGTAGCCGCCCTCCCACTTCAGGGCAGCAGCCACCATGTCGTCGATCAGCCGGTGCTCGTAGCTCAGCCCCGCAACCTCGAAGCGCTGCTGGTACTCGTCCTCGAAGATGCGCTGGAAGATGTCTTTGAACTGCCCGTCGTAGGCCTTCAGGATCGTGTTCTTGGTGGACAGGTACACCGGGAAGTTGCGCTGCAGGCCGTAGTTGAAACTGGCGCGCGCGAAGTCTTCGATCGACTTGTTGAAGTTGTACATGCCCATCACGACGCCGCCGTCCTGCGGCATTCGCACCACATCGAACTCCATGGGCGCTGAACCGTCTTCGGGTGTGAAACTGATGGTGACGGTACCCGCGCCCGGCACCTTGAAGTCGGTGGCCCGGTACTGGTCGCCGAAAGCGTGACGGCCGATGACGATCGGCTTTGTCCAGCCAGGAACCAGTCGCGGCACGTTGCTGATCACGATCGGTTCACGGAAGATGACGCCCCCCAGGATGTTGCGGATGGTGCCGTTGGGTGACTTCCACATCTTCTTGAGTCCGAACTCCGCGACACGCGCCTCATCAGGAGTGATGGTCGCGCATTTGACACCAACGCCCTCACGTTTGATTGCGTTGGCGGCGTCGATGGTCACCTGGTCGTCGGTGGCGTCACGGTTCTCGATACTGAGGTCGTAGTAGTCGAGATCAACGTCCAGCCAAGGCGTGATCAACCGGTCCCGGATGAAATGCCAGATGACTCGCGTCATCTCGTCGCCATCGAGCTCGACGACCTTGCCGACGACTTTGATCCTGCCCATGAATGACCTCCACTCGCACCGGGTCCACCTATCCACAAGATAGCCTGAACGCCCGACGGTCGGTGCCTCGTACCACGTCCCTCGGCCCAGGCGCGGCACGAGGCCGGCGGAGGCAGGCGCTAGTCTGGGGCACATGCACCAGTGGATCCTGACCTTCACCTGCACAGACCGGCCCGGCATCGTGAACGCCGTCAGCGGGGGCATCGTGCAGGCTGGCGGCAACATCATCGAATTGCAGCAGTTCAGCTCCACTGACACCGGACGATTCTTCATGCGCGTGCAGGTGGCCTGCGAAATGGGGCGCACGGACTTCGGCACCATCATGGCCGGAGTTGCGGTTCCGTACCGGGCTGTCTGGGAGCTGGAACACCTGGAACACCCCGTCCGCACCCTGATCCTGGCCAGCAAGTCGGGCCACTGCGTGAACGACCTGCTGTACCACCAGCGCAGCGGGCTGCTGCCCATCGAAGTGCCGCTGATCCTCGCCAACCACGACGACCTGCGCCCGCTGGCCGACTTCTACGGCGTCGGGTTGGAGTCGCACGTGGTCCTGCCGGAAACCAAACCGGCGTTCGAGGACCGCATTCGTCAGGTGGTTTCCGAGCACGACATCGAGCTGGTGGTGCTGGCTCGCTACATGCAGATCCTGTCTCCGGGGCTGTGCACTGAGCTGGCTGGCAGGGCGATCAACATCCACCACTCGTTCCTTCCGGGTTTCAAGGGCGCCAATCCCTATCGCCAGGCGCATGCCCGTGGGGTGAAGCTGATCGGGGCCACAGCCCACTTTGTGACCAGTGATCTGGATGAAGGGCCGATCATCGAGCAGAACGTGACCCGCGTCGAGCATTCCAAATCGGTCCGCCATCTGGTGCAGATCGGCCAGGGCCTGGAATCGGCAACACTGACCGAGGCGGTGCGGCTCTTCGCCGAGCGTCGTATCTTCCAGGACGAAGGGCGCACGGTCATCTTCCGCTGATGCCAGGCCCAGCGAGCCCTGGGCGGGGCTTCACGCTCTTCCGGGCACCGCCAGAGCCAGCACCATGATGGCCAGCGAGGCGAACGCGGTGACTCCGACGTCGAAGGCGCGCCCCCGAACCACCAGCAGTCCGGCAACCTGCTGCGGCAGGACGAAGCGCAACAGGCTGGCCAGCCCCACCGCGGCACCCATCACGAAACAGCCACGTCGCCAGTGCCACTCGGCCACCAACCACATCCCCACGCCCATCGCCGCCAGGACGAGCAACAGGGGCCATTGATTGAGGCCCCGGGCCCCCTGATGGTGCCAAGGCCCGCGAAACCGCGACGTGCCCTGCTGGTCAGAATCGAGCACGCTCACCCCTGATCGGCCAGAGCCTCGGCCCGGTCGACCACGTTGGCCAGCAGCATGGCCCGCGTCATGGGCCCGACACCACCCGGGTTGGGCGTGACCTTGCTGGCCACTTCCCACACCGACGGATGCAGGTCGCCCACCGGCTTGCCGTCCACCCGCGTCACACCCACGTCGACGAGCACTGCCCCCGGCTTCACCATGTCGGCGGTGACCATGTGCGCCCGGCCAACCCCTGCCACCACGATGTCGGCGCGGCGAGTGTGGGCTGCCAGATCCTTGGTGCCGGTGTGGCACACGGTGACGGTGGCGTTGTGCTGTTTGGTCGACAACAGCACCGACAGCGGCCGCCCAACCGTGGTGCCTCGGCCGATGATGCACACTTCGGCGCCCCGCAATGGCACGTCATACCGCCGCAGCAGTTCGACGATGCCTCGCGGGGTGCAGGGAATCGGGCCCTGTTGGCCGAGCAGCAGGCGCCCGAGGTTGGTCGGGGTGAGCCCGTCCGCGTCCTTGTCCGGGTCGACCATTGCCAAGGCCCAGTTGTCGTCGAGGTGATCAGGCAGTGGCAACTGCACGATGTAGCCCGTGCAGGCCGGATTCGCGTTGAGCGCCGCGATCTCCTCCGCCACCTGGGCAGCGGAGGCGTCTGCGGGCAGGTCGACACGGATCGAGTCGATGCCGACCTGGGCGCAGTCACGATGCTTCCCGGCCACGTACAGCAGACTGCCGGGGTCCTCCCCCACCAGCACGGTCGCCAGGCCGGGGACGATGCCCCGTTCCCGCAGGGCGCTGACCCGATGGGTGAGTTCCTCCTTGACGGCCTGGGCAACTGCCTTGCCGTCGATTTTTTCTGCTGTCACAGTGTCCTCCGTGCTCGAGTGCTCACTTGCCGGTGTCAGGTGCGGTGTCGGCCGTCGGCTCTGCGGCTTTGAGTGCGAGGGCCCGGACGGTGTCGCACAGCAACTGTCGCTCCACCACCTTGATGCGTTCGTGCAGGGTGTCCTCGTCGTCGCCCGGCAGCACCGCAACGAGCCGCTGATCGATCATGTCGCCGGAGTCCATGCCCTCATCCACCCAGAAGATCGAAGCGCCGGTGGTCGTTGCGTCACAGGCCAGGCAGTCCCGCACGGCGTGGGCGCCGGGGAAGGCCGGCAGCATTGACGGGTGGGTGTTGATGATGCGGCCCTTGAAGCGTTCCAGGAACGGCCTGTCGAACAGCTTCATGAAACCGGCCAGAACGATCAGGTCCGGCTCACGAGCGGCCACCAGATCGGCCATCTGTTGGTCCCAGGCCAGCCGCTCAGGTGAGCCGAGCCGGTACAGCTCGGGCATCTGGTGCACGAAGGTGGGCACCCCCGCCTGCTCGGCGCGAACCAAACCGTAGGCGTCGGGACGATCGGCGCCCACTGCCACAACGGCTGCCGGCACCTTCCCCGCGGTGCAGGCGTCCAGCAAAGCCTGCAACAAGGTGCCGGAACCGGACACCAGGACGACGACACGAAAAGCCACGGCCCAACCCTATCCCGCGGGTGACCCGGCACGGTGTCGACGCCAGTGCCGGATGCCGAGGACTGCGCCGGTGACCATGCCTGCCAGCCCCATCTCGGTGAGCGTCATGATCAGCAGATGCGGCATGCGGGCACCCATCCCGATCAGCCGTTGTGTCCCCAGGTCGCCGCCGGAAACCAGCACGACCACCACCACGCACAGGCCAGCGGCCATCGCTGCCAGCGTGCCGGTGACAGCTGTCAGGTCGGGACGGATGACGAGTCCGGCTGCGGGAAGTGGGTCCGCAGCCAGTTGCGCTCGCACCACCACCGCCGCGCTGGTGACCCCCGCCGACAGCGGCACCAGCAGCCACAACAGGGCCCATTGAGTGGCTGGGCCGGCCTGCGGCACGGCCCCCAGCACCGGGATCGAGGGGAGCATGCCCAGCTGATTCCAGACCGGCGACACGATGGTGTCGCTACCCAGACCGAATCCCGCCCCCGTGACCCAGGCCGTGCACCACAACACCAGATTGGGCAGCCACATCAGCTGCCCCAGGAGCAAGAGCACGCCCCCCAGAACGCCAGGTCCGAGCCCCTGATGCAACGCAACGACACGGTCGTGATGCATCAGCAGCGACATGGTCAGCACCGATGCGCCGGCGGCAATCATCAACAGGACACCGGCGCGCAGGCCATGGCCGACAGCAGGCAGCCACACCGGCAGGCCACGGCTGGCCAGGAGTTCATCCACCAAGGGGCCCACCACCCGCGTGTTGCCCAACAGCGCACCCAGACCGCCCACCAGCAGCCCTCCCGCCAGGCCGCGCAGCCCAGCGCCCGACCCTTCCACGAACAGGGCCACCAGCGTGACGGTGACGGCATAGACGAGCACGAAGCCGCCCAGGGTGCGGCGCAGACTGGTCCGTTGCGTAGCGGTGTGTTCGGCGACCCGGTTCTGCACGAGACCGGCCACGCTGGCGCAGATCACAACGTTGAGCATCGTCAACCCCAGCGGGGCGATGCTCATGGTGGCCCCGGGTAACGCCACCGGCACCCAATGTGCGAGCAGCCACCCCTGGGTGGCGAGGTGCAGGGCGACGGCAATGGGGACATTCTCGACGCTGAGCCAGCCGATGACGCAAAAGGCGGCCACCAACAGCCACCCCGAACCAGCCGACGCAATGGCGCCGACCACGGCGAACGCGGGCAGCGCAGGCCCGGAGCCCTTGCCGGCCGCCAAGGGGCTTGGGTCATTCCCGGACTGCATCTGCTCTCCTGTCGCCCGCCCCAGCACGGGCGCCTCGACCCTACAGGCCAGGCGGGTCAGACGCTGCGACGTTTCGCAGCTACGGCATCCTGCAGCCAGGCAACACACGTCTGCATCGGGGTGCCGGGCGTGAAGATCTGTGCGACGCCCTGGTCATACAACGGCTGGATGTCGGCGTCGGGAATGATTCCGCCGCCGAACACGATGATGTCGGCGGCGTCGTTCTCGGTGAGCAACTTGACGACTTTGGGGAACAGCGTGTTGTGTGCCCCCGACAGGATCGACAGGCCGATCGCGTCCGCGTCCTCGGCCAAGGCGGTGTCCACGATCTGCTCCGGTGTCTGGTGCAGGCCTGTGTAGATGACCTCCATGCCAGCATCCCGGAAGGCGCGCGCAACCACCTTGGCACCGCGATCGTGACCATCCAGACCAGGCTTGGCGACTAACACTCGAATCGGCGCGTTGTTCTCCACGAGCGTCACCCTATCATCGCCCGTTCGACTCCCCCCGTGCTGATTTGCGTGTACAGCAGGCCGGTCAGAGCTTCTCGAGGGGGGCGTACTTGAGGGCGAGCCTCTTGACGCCCGTGGAACCGAAATCGACGTCAGCCTTGGCCTCAGGGCCGGCTCCGGAAGTGGAGATCACGGTACCGAGCCCGAAACTGGAGTGCAGCACGCGATCACCGGCGGCCAGCGCCGGAATCAGGTTCGTCGCAACGCCACGGCCGCTCCCGAACACGGTGCCGGCGCTCTCGACGGCCGACCGGGAGGCTGCGCGGCGGGTGGCGGAGCTGGACTGCCAGGAGGTGATTTCGTCCCCGGTGCGACGCCATTCGATGAGGTCGGCCGGCAACTCGTCGAGGAATCGACTGGCCGGGTTGTACTGGGGAGCTCCCCAGGCGGTGCGCACCGCTGCCCGGCTGAGGTAGAGCCGTTTTCGGGCCCTGGTGATGCCGACGTAGGCGAGCCGACGCTCTTCCTGCAGTTCAGCCGGGTCGGTCATGGCGCGCATGTGGGGGAAGACCCCCTCCTCCACGCCAGTGAGGAACACCGTGTCGAACTCCAGCCCCTTGGCTGTGTGCAGGGTCATCAGTGTGACGACGCCCTGACTGTCGTCGGCCTCGGGGATCTCGTCGGAGTCCGCCACCAGCGCCACGCGTTCCAGGAAGGCACCCAGGGAGTCGTCGGGAGCAGGCAGGTCCTGCAGACCGGCCTCGATCTCGTCGTCACTCAGGTCAGCCGCGTTCATCGGCAGTTCCTGGGTGTGGGCGGCGGTGACAAATTCCTGAGCGACGCTGACCAGCTCGACCAGGTTCTCCACCCGTGACTCGTCCTGCGGGTCAGTGGACTGTTGGAGGCTGGCGAGCAGGCCGGACTCTTTCAGGATCGATGCCAGGATCTCGTCGGCAGGCTTGCCCTCGGCAACCTGGTGGCGGTGAGCGGCCATCAGGGCGGCGAAGTCCTGAATCTGGCGCAACGAACGAGTGGCCATGCCCGGGGCGTCGATGGCGCGTTCGGTGGCCTCGGTGAAGGTCAGGTGCTCTGCGGCGGCCAGCATGGTCAGCGACGCCTCCGCGCGCTCGCCGATGCCCCGCTTGGGCATGTTCAGGATCCGGCGAACCGACACGTCATCGGCCGGGTTGACGATGGACCGCAGGTAGGCGATGGCGTCGCGAATCTCCCTGCGCTCGTAGAAGCGCACTCCCCCGACCACGCGGTACGGCAGTCCGGTGCGGATGAACACTTCCTCGAAGGGGCGGGACTGGGCGTTGGTGCGGTAGAAGACCGCCATGTCGGCGTACTTGCCCTTGCCGTGGTCGACGAGGTCGTCGATCTCGGTGGCGACGAAGCGCGCCTCGTCATGCTCGGTGTCGGCGACGTAGCCCACGATCTTGTCACCCGTGCCGGCCTCGCTCCACAGCCTCTTGCGGGGGCGGCCCTGGTTGTGCTGGATCACGGCGTTGGCCGCACTCAGCACAGTCTGGGTGCTGCGGTAGTTCTGTTCCAACAGGATGGTCTCGGCGCCCGGGAAGTCATTCTCGAAGTCCAGGATGTTGCGGATGGTGGCGCCCCGAAACGCGTAGATCGATTGGTCGGAGTCGCCGACAACCATCAGTTCCGGTGCGTCGACGAGCTTGGCACCAGCGGCCTGGTCAGGATCGGAGGCACCGCACAGCAGTTTGATCAGCATGTACTGGGCGTGATTGGTGTCCTGGTACTCGTCCACCAGGACGTGCCGGAAGCGCCGCCGATACCCCTCCAGGACGTCGGGGCACTGCTGCAGCAGTTCGACGGTGGTCATGATCAGGTCATCGAAATCGAGCGCGTTGGCTGCTCGCAACCGACGCTGGTAGTCGTCGTAGGCGGCGGCGTAGATCTTCGCATTGGGCGTTTCTGCGGCCTCTGCAGCCCGGCCGGCGTCGACCAGTTCGTTCTTGCAGTTGCTGACCCAGTTCAGGATCGCGCGCGCGGGGTACCGCTTGGTGTCCAGGTTCTGGTCGCGCACCACCAGGGTCATCAGGCGGCGCTGGTCCGTGTCGTCGTAGATGGAGAAGTTCTTCCTCAGGCCAACCCGGTCGATGTCCTTGCGCAGGATCCGCACGCAAGCGCTGTGGAAGGTCGACACCCACATGATCCGGGCACGATTGCCGACCAGATCGACGACCCGGCCGCGCATCTCGGCAGCGGCCTTGTTGGTGAAGGTGATGGCCAACACCGAGCCCGGGTGCACGTTGCGCTGTGAGATCAGGTGCGCGATGCGACGGGTCAACACGCGGGTCTTGCCAGAACCTGCGCCGGCCACCACGAGCAACGGGCTGCCCTCGTGCGTGACGGCCGCCAGCTGTGGTGGATTGAGACCGGCCAGCAGCGCCTCGGGGTCGACGCCGGGGCGGGACGACGGCCGAGCCGCAGGGGCATCCGCGGCCGTCGTGGCCTTCTCCGGGACCTCTGCGAACACGGAGAACAGGTCGGGCAGCGAGGATTGTGACATGGCGGGCTCCACCTTAGCGGCTGCCCCCACCGGGCTCAGACAAGCTTGCGGTCAGTCGCCCACTTGGTGAGCTGGTGCCGATTGGACAGTTGCAGTTTGCGCAACACACTCGACACGTGTGTTTCCACCGTCTTGACGGAGATGAACAGCTCCCGAGCCGCTTCCTTGTAGGAGTAGCCACGCGCGATCAGCTTCATCACTTCGCGTTCCCGAGGGCTCAGCCGGTCGAGGTCCTCGTCGATGGTCTCCACCTGGATGCTGCCGCTGAAGGCGTCCAGCACAAAACCGGCCAGCCGCGGCGAGAACACCGCATCGTCTGCGGCCACCCGCGCGATGGCCTCGATCAGTTCGGGCGTGCTGATCGACTTGGTGACGTAGCCGCGGGCCCCTGCGCGGATCACTCCGATCACGTCCTCAGCGGCATCGCTGACCGACAAGGCCAGGAAACGGACCTCGGGCAGCGCCGCGTGCACCTGCCTGATCACTTCAGCGCCACCGCCCCCCGGGAGATGGACATCCAGCAAGACCACATCCGGCACGGTCGTGCGAATGACCTTGACGGAGCTGGGCACGTCTTCACCCTCACCAACGATCTGCACCCGGCCCTCGGCGGTGGCGGTCAGCTCGTGACGCACACCGGCCCGGAAGATCGCATGGTCGTCCACCAGCACCACTCGCCAGGGCCCGTCACTGGCGCCGGCCGTCGGATCACCACTCGGAGGCTGGGTCATCGCTTCATCTCCAGTCGTACTTCGGTTCCCTCACCGGGGGCAGAGCGGATGGTGGCCGTGCCACCATGCCGCTCCATCCGGTCGATGATCGATCGTTTCACACCCATCCGGTCGTCGGCGATCAAGTCCGGGTCGAAGCCCTTGCCGCGGTCCCGGACGAAGATCTCGACTCGATCGTCCGCCACTTCGGCGTAGACGTCGATGGCGGAGGCACCGGAGTGCTTGGCCGCGTTCAGAACGGACTCCCGGGCGGCCTTGATCATGGCCTCCAGGTCCGCGTTCAGTTCCGTGTCCCCAACGCACACCACCTCGACCGGCACACCCCGCTCGTCCTCCACGGCGGCCCCGGCCTGCGCGAGGGCGGCTTTGAACATGGCGGCCGTCTGAGTCTCGCCGTACAGCCACGTGCGCAGTTCGCGCTCCTGGCGGCGGGCCAGCGTCGCTACTGCCTTGGGGTCATCGGCCTGCCGCTGGATCAACGCCAGAGTCTGCAGCACCGAGTCGTGCAGGTGTGCCGCCATGTCCGCCCGGGCGTCGGCCAGCAGGGTTTCCTCACGGGCCTGGGCCAGACTGCTCCGGACGCGATGTGCCCAAGGTGCCAACAAGACGACCAGCGACAGCACGATCAAGGCTGCAATCAGCAGCACCGCCGACAGCTGACTGAATCCGATCGTGCTTGCTGCCACGATCGACACCGCCGTGCCCATCAGCCCGACGCCGATCACGATTCGGGCGGCGGACGGCCAGGTGCGCCGGCTCAGCAGGGGGCGGGACCACCTCGGGGCATCCGACAGGTCGTCGTCCACCTGATCGGCCTGCACCCACACCAGGGCGATCCCGATGCAGGCGAGCGCCATCGGCCAGAACAGCGCGCGGCTGACGCCCCACCCTGTCGCCTGCACGAGCCAGCTGAGACCGAAGCCGAGCACCAGCAGGGCCGGGAGGGCGCCCCAGTTGCGCGACAACTTCATTCTGGTAGCGGACCGCATGCCGGCCCGTTCGGCCGCCTCCAAGCCTGGCGACTCACGTCTGGCACCGGGCTCGGGGATGAGCACCCACAGCACGCCGTAGACGATCAGCCCCAGGAAGTTGAACAGGGTGAGAATGATGAAGCCGGCGCGCACCAGCCCGACGGGCCAGCCGAGGTGCCGGGCGATGCCGCTGGCAACTCCGGCCAGCCAGGCGTCCTCGGGGTTCCGCTCCAGCCGGGGGCGCGGCTGCCAACGGCCGGGGAGCGGGGGCGGCCACTGACTCATCGGGCCTTCGTGCCAACCGCCCGCACCGTTCCCGCTCGCCGGGGAAGTCATCGCGCCACCACGTCCCAATTCCAGATCGGAGTCTGCTGCCATTGTCTCCCACAAGACTCACACGACACCGGCTTCGGCACCACCGGGGACGCCCCCAGCAATCCCCGCAGCTTTCCGCCCAGCGGGGCGAACTCAGGGGGGTTCCTGATGGTGGGCGGGCCCGGAACGGGACAGACTTGGCAGCATGAGCCAGGCAAACCGGACACGGCCTGCTCCCGCCGGCCACGCTGCGGGAGCCACGTCGATCCCCGGCGCCGCCGTCAGCTCCGCGGACTTGAGCGCCAGCGCTGGCCTGCCGTTCGGGCCACTGCGCAGAGACCCCGAAAGTGCCGCCTTGACCGGAGTGTGCGCGGTGGCTGCCCAGCACTGCGGAGTCGACCCCTTGCTGATCCGAGCTGTCACCGTCATCACTGCCCTCAGTGGCGGGGTCGGGGTGGTGCTCTACGCCGGCCTGTGGGCCATGACTCCCGAACGGGGCAGTGACAGCGCACCGCTGGACCGCCTGCTCCCGCACTGGCGCACGTGGACGCCGAAAGCCCAATGGGGTGCGCTGTTCGGCCTGACTACGGCTTTCGCCTTGGTCGCCGGGTCCCTGACACCGCTGGGCTGGGGACCGGCCGCTGTCATCGGCATGCTGATCTGGTACGCCAACCGGTCCGCCCAGCGACATCCGACGCTCAGGCCAGCCGCGCCCTCCGCCTTGCTGCCCAGGGATGTCCATCCGGTAACCCCACGCTCGCGCCTGGCCGGTCCTTTGAGCACGCTGGGCGTTCTGATCGCAGCGACCCTGGTTGCAGCAGCAGTCTGGCACCGGTCGCCGGTTGCGGATGATCAGCACCGGCTGACCCTGGCAATCTCGACGGCCCTGCTGGTGGTCGGCGTCGGGCTGCTCCTGCGGGTCCGCCGCCACGGGTCGCCGACGCTGGTACTGACCGGCCTGGCACTGTCGGCCACAATCTTCGCCCCGCTGCTGCCAGCGCCGCCACTGCCCGAGTCCGCACACAGTTACCTGACCACGAACGACCTTCCAGCCGACCCGATCGAGGTGACGGCCCAGAAGTCACGCCTGGACTTTTCCCGCCTGACGATCGCCGATGACGCCACGATCCAGATCGAGGCGACGGCGTCCGATCTTGTGCTGCTGCTTCCGCACTCCATGAACGTCGAGATCACCGGCGACTTCGTGGCGTCCACTGTCACGATGCCCAACGGCCCCGCGTCGACTCTGGCCCAATCCGGTGCATCATGGCGGCCCCCGGTCCATCTCGGGGCACCGACGCTGCACCTCAGTCTCGACGCCACCATGTGCAACGTGAAGGTGCTGCAATGAGATCCCGCCGCCTGGACGTGAGCGCCATCATGTGGGGCTTCGTCTTCGTCTGCGTCGCCGGGCTCGGCGTCTGGATCGGGCTGGGGTATCCGGTCAACTGGACCGCCGTGCAGATCGCAGCTCCCACAGCCCTGATCATCGTCGGAATCGTTGGACTCATGGTCAGCAGGACCCGTGCCTGAAAACTACCCGAATCGACGGACTTCACCAGCCAGAATGGTGACCAAGGAAAGGAACAATCCCATGACCAAGAAGCTCACCCGAAGCCGCGACCGCCGCGTCATCGCCGGCGTCTGCGGCGGCATCGCCGAGTACTTCAACATCGACGTCACGGTGGTCCGCATCATCACCGCCGTGGTCTCGGCTTTCTGGGGCATCGGTGTGATTGCTTACATCGCTGCCTGGCTGCTGCTCCCCGAAGAGGGCACCGGCCACCTGGGCGCAGACTCGGTGTTCGAGAAGTACTCCGAGTACCGCGCCAAGGTCACCGGACCTCAGCCCGAACAGCCCAAGGACACCTTCGACCCCTACAAGCAGAACTGATCTCCGCTCAGCACCCGGGACGCCTCGATGGATCTTGTCGGCGTCCCGGGTGCTGGCGCGTTTCGACCCGACGTGGAAGTCCTTGGCCCGGCTCTGCCCACGTCCCCTGTCAACAGCACCCGCATCTGCGTTAAATAGGGCATGGGCGTTTTCCAGAATGTCAGTGAACTCGTCGGATCCACCCCCCTGGTGAAGCTCAACCGCATCGCGGGTGACCAGGCCAGCGTGCTTCTCAAGCTCGAGTTCTCCAACCCGGCGTGTTCGGTCAAGGACCGCATCGGCGTCGCCATGATCGACGCAGCCGAAAACTCCGGCCGGCTGCAACGCGGGGGCACCATCGTCGAGGCGACCAGCGGAAACACCGGCATTGCCTTGGCTATGGTGGGCGCCAGTCGCGGCTACCGTGTGATCCTCACCATGCCTGACACCATGAGCCGCGAGCGGCGCGCGCTGCTGCGCGCCTATGGCGCCGAACTCGTGCTCACCCCGGGTTCCGAGGGCATGCAGGGGGCTGTCCAGGAAGCAGAGCGGATCGGTCGTGGCTCCGGTGCGGTCCTGGTGCGACAGTTCGAGAATCAGGCGAACCCCAACATGCACTACCGCACCACGGGTCCTGAGATCTGGGCGGCGACCCAAGGCCACGTTGACGTGCTGGTGTCCGCCTTCGGCACCGGCGGTACCCTGAGCGGCACCGGCAGATTCCTCAAGGAACGCAATCCCGATCTGCACATCGTCGCGGTCGAACCAGCAGAATCCCCGCTACTGTCGTCCGGCCGCGCCGGCCCCCACAAGATCCAGGGCATCGGAGCCAATTTCCTCCCCGACACGCTCGACCGGTCCATCATCGACGAGGTGCTGACGATCAGCAGTGCCAAGGCTGCCCAGACCGCCCGCCAACTCCCGCGCGAAGAAGGCATCCTTGGCGGCATTTCCACCGGCGCGAACGTGGCAGCTGCCGTTGCGCTGGCCAGTCGCCCGGAGTGGAAAGGTCGCACGATCGTGACCTTCGCCTGCGATTTCGGTGAACGCTACTTGTCCACACCCCTGTTCGCTGATCTCATGGACGACTGACGAGCCGCGAGCTGGATGGTCGCTTTCGACCAGCCCTGATTGCGTAGGCTGACCGTGGTTGATCGAGCTTGGCGTGCTCACACGCCGGCCGTGGCAAACGGAACTATGAAGGAGTTGGCAGGCGTGGCAAGTATTGATTTCGGCGGCGTGGTTGAAGAGGTCACCACCCGCGACGAGTTCCCGATGGAAAAGGCGCGCGAAGTCCTCAAGGACGAAGTCATCGCAGTGATCGGGTATGGCGTGCAGGGTCCGGCTCAAGGCCTGAACATGCGTGACAACGGCTTCAACGTGATCATCGGTCAGTCGAAGCGGTTCGAGCGCGACTGGAACCGCGCCATCGAAGACGGCTGGGTGCCAGGCGAGACGCTGTTCGAGGTCGAGGAGGCAGCGCGGCGCGCCACCGTCATCCAGGTGCTCGTCTCGGACGCGGCCCAGCGCGACATCTGGCCCGCCATCAAGCAGTGTCTGAACCCCGGCGACGCGCTCTACTTCTCGCACGGCTTCTCGATCACCTACAAGGACCAGACCGGTGTCGTCCCGCCGGCCGATGTGGACGTGCTGCTGGTCGCCCCCAAGGGCTCCGGCACCTCCGTGCGGCGCAACTTCCTGTCCGGTGCGGGCATCAACTCCAGCTGGGCCGTCGAACAGGACTACACCGGACGCGCCAAGGAGCGCTGCCTCGCCCTGGGCATCGCGGTGGGCTCCGGCTACCTGTTCCCCACCACGTTCAGGCTCGAGGTCTACAGCGACCTGACCGGAGAACGTGGCATCCTGATGGGCGCCCTCGCAGGGGTGATGGAAGCCCAGTACCAGGTGCTCCGCGGGCACGGCCATTCCCCGAGCGAGGCCTTCAACGAGACCGTCGAGGAACTTACCGAGAGCCTGATCAAGCTGGTCAGCGAGAACGGCATGGACTGGATGTACGCCAACTGCTCCGCCACCGCACAGCGCGGCGCCCTGGACTGGAAGCCGAAGTTCAAGGCGGCCGTGCTCCCGGTGTTCGAAGATCTTTACGAGCGCGTCGCCAACGGCGCCGAAACGCAACGTGTCCTGGACTCCTGTGGTGCACCTGACTACCAGCAGGGGCTTGCCCAGGAGCTCGCCGAAATCCGTGATTCCGAGTTGTGGAGAGCCGGTAAGGCCACTCGCTCGCTGCGCCCCACGGAGGCGGCCAAGGAGATCACCGCGGCCACCAAGGGCGTCGGCGGCCGCGAGTACTGAGCGGCAGTTTCAGCGCGATAGGAAATGAGTGAGGCCCGGCGGTGCACCCGCCGGGCCTCTTCTTGTCAGTCATCAATTCGTGGACGACGCGGTGCTCTTGAGCAGGCCAGCAAGGGTAGACAAAAAAACTCCGCCCGCAAAACCCTTGAAGGGGTTTTGCGGGCGGAGTGTGTAGTCCGGCGGCGTCCTAGTCTCCCACAGGGTCCCCCCTGCAGTACCATCGGCGCTGGGAAGCTTAACTTCCGGGTTCGGAATGGAACCGGGTGTTTCCCTCCCGCCATGGCCACCGAAACACTTATCAAATTGTCAAACACCCTCCCCCGAACCCCAACCATCAGGGAACAAGAGACACGGTTCGTCTGCAATTCCAGAACCATACAGTGGACGCGTAACACCTTTGTAGAAAGACAAGCCCTCGGCCTATTAGTATCGGTCAGCTCCACACATCGCTATGCTTCCACATCCGACCTATCAACCCAGTGGTCTACTGGGGGCCTTACCACATTACTGTGCGGGAACCCTCATCTTGAAGCGTGCTTCCCACTTAGATGCTTTCAGCGGTTATCACTTCCCAACGTAGCCAACCAGCCGTGCCCTTGGCAGAACAACTGGCACACCAGAGGTTAGTCCGTCCCGGTCCTCTCGTACTAAGGACAGCCCTTCTCAAGATTCCTACGCGCGCAGCGGATAGGGACCGAACTGTCTCACGACGTTCTGAACCCAGCTCGCGTGCCGCTTTAATGGGCGAACAGCCCAACCCTTGGGACCGACTCCAGCCCCAGGATGCGACGAGCCGACATCGAGGTGCCAAACCATGCCGTCGCTGTGAGCGCTCGGGCAAGATCAGCCTGTTATCCCCGGGGTACCTTTTATCCGTTGAGTTCTGGCGCGTCCACATGCCACCAGAAGATCACTAGTCCCGACTTTCGTCCCTGCTCGACATGTCTGTCTCACAGTCAAGCTCCCTTGTGCACTTACACTCAACACCTGATTGCCAACCAGGCTGAGGGAACCTTTGGGCGCCTCCGTTACCTTTTAGGAGGCGACCGCCCCAGTCAAACTACCCATCAGGCACTGTCCCTGACCCAGATCATGGGCCGAGGTTAGATAACCAGAACGACCAGAGTGGTATTTCAACGATGACTCCACAACCACTGGCGTGGCTGCTTCACAGTCTCCCACCTATCCTACACAAGTCGTCCCGATCACCAATACCAAACTATAGTAAAGGTCCCGGGGTCTTTCCGTCCTGCTGCGCGTAACGAGCATCTTTACTCGTAATGCAATTTCACCGAGTTCATGGTGGAGACAGTCCGGAAGTCGTTACTCCATTCGTGCAGGTCGGAACTTACCCGACAAGGAATTTCGCTACCTTAGGATGGTTATAGTTACCACCGCCGTTTACTGGGGCTTAAGTTCACTGCTTCGCTTGCGCTAACAATTCCCCTTAACCTTCCAGCACCGGGCAGGAGTCAGTCTGTATACATCGTCTTACAACTTGGCACAGACCTGTGTTTTTGATAAACAGTCGCT
>CAVSPO010000005.1:0-24744 GCA_963730005.1 uncultured Actinomycetota bacterium | reverse complement strand
CAGCGCAGTGCCCTTCTTGAACACGTAGTCGCGGCTGGTGATCGTCCTGATGATCGAGGCGTAGGTGGACGGGCGGCCGATCTCCAGCTCCTCCAGTTTGGCCACCAGCGTCGGCTCCGTGTAGCGAGCCGGAGGCCGGGTCTGGTGGCCTTCCGGCTTGATGGAATCGGCGGAAAGGTGCTGCCCGGGCGTCAACTTGGGCAAGCGCGCTTCGCTCTCGGAGTCCGGCTCGTCGGTGCTCTCGACGTAGGCCTTCAGGAATCCCGGGAAGGTGATGGTGCGGCCGCTGGAGACGAAGCCGGCGCGCTGCACGTCGGCCGGCGCGGCGGCCACCGGCACCCGCTGCGCCAGCTCGGCGTCGATCTTGACCGACACGGACTGACCGGTGGCATCAGCCATCTGGGAGGCGATGGTGCGCTGCCAGATCAGCTCGTAGAGCCGGAATTCATCGCCGCGCAGACCAGTCTGCGCCGGGGTCCGGAAGTGCTCACCGGCCGGCCGGATGGCCTCGTGGGCTTCCTGGGCGTTCTTCACCTTGGACGCGTAGTGGCGTGGTTGTTCGGGTACGTACTCGCGGCCGTAGAGCTGCTCGGCCTGGCTGCGAGCGGCGCTGATGGCCTGGCTGCTCAACACCACGGAATCGGTACGCATGTAGGTGATGTGACCGCCCTCGTACAGTGACTGCGCCACCCGCATGCTGCGGTCAGTGGTGAAGCCGAGCTTGCGACCCGCCTCCTGCTGCATGGTGGTGGTGCGGAAAGGGGCTGCCGGGCGACGGGTGTAGGGCTTGGCCTCCACGCCGGCAACACTCCAGCGCGCGGCCGGCAAGGCTTTCGCCAGCGACAGGGCGGCGGTCTCGTCCAGCACGATCACGTCGCCCTTGACCTTGCCGCGGGCGCTGAAGTCGCGTCCGGACGCGATCCGGCTGCCGTCCAACGTGGTCAGGTGGCTCGCGAAGATGCGCGGTGAAGCCTGCTCCCCTGCGTCCAGCATCGCGTCGATGTCCCAGTAGCCCGCTGGGATGAAGGCCATCCGCTCGCGCTCCCGGTCGACGATCAACCTGGTCGCCACCGACTGCACCCGGCCGGCGGACAACCTCGGCATGACCTTCTTCCAGAGCACCGGACTGACCTCGTAGCCGTACAGGCGGTCCAGGATGCGACGGGTCTCTTGGGCATCGACCAGATCGTTGTCCAGCTCGCGGGTGTTGGCGACGGCGTCCTGGATGGCGGCCGGGGTGATCTCGTGGAAGACCATCCGGCGCACCGGCACCTTCGGCTTGAGCTCCTGCAACAGGTGCCACGCGATGGCCTCGCCCTCGCGGTCCTCGTCGGTCGCCAGGTAGAGCTCGTCGACCTGCTTCAGATCGTCCTTCAGCTCCTTGAGGGTGGCCTTCTTGTCGGGGTTGACGACGTAGATCGGCTTGAACTTGTCGTCGACGTTGACGCCGGTGCTGGCCCACTTCTCGCCCTTGTACTTCGCGGGCACCTCGGCCGCCTTGCCCGGCAGATCACGGATGTGGCCACGGCTGGCCTTGACGATGTAGTCATTGCCAAGGTAACTCCCGATCTTGGCCGCCTTTGCCGGCGACTCGACGATCACGAGGCGTCGTGGTTGTGTCACAGTTCTGTTCCCGTCTGATAACCCGCTGCGGCGTGCTGCCCACTCGCTGGGCGCCCTTCGGATGGTAGCCCCACATTCATGGTTGTCCACCCCGATCGCTCTCCGTCAGTCACTGACTGTCCCCGGACAGGTCAAGGAAGCCCTCGGCGATGGCTCGCCGGATCACGACCAGCGCTTGCCTGCGGGTCGCGGCCGGGTCGAGACCCAGCAGCGAGGCAACCGCATCGATGATGGTGCCCAGCGCCAGTTCGCCGTCGCAGGCACCCAGGATGCCACCGCTGGCGGTGTCGACCTCGATGGCCCGCTTCAAACCGGTGGCCTGGCGAAGCACCAGATGGCTGGGGTCGGGCGCTCCGGGGGTGCCGAGGCTTTCCTGCACCACGTCGTCACGCAGCACCCAGCGGGCGGCCAGCAACTGCTCGTCCGGCCGAGCGAGCTGGGTGTTGTCGTTGGAGCGACGCCCCAGTGCGGCTCCAACCGGCTGTTGCACGTCCCAGGGCCAGGTCTCGAAGTCGACGACCGGGGTGTTGCGGCCGGCGCGAGTGAGGGTGATCCAGCCCATGCCGACGCCGGTGATGCCCAGCTGGTTGAAGTAGTCGAGCCATTGCCGGTAACGAGGAGCCCACTGGTCGCTGCCAGCCAGGCCTGCGTCGTTGAGCCAGATCTCGATGTAGGTGTAGGGGTCCAGGTGCTCGCGTTCGATGACCCACAGGTCGCAGTCGGTGCCCTCAACCCAGGCGGCCAGCCGGTCCTGCCACCCCCGCTGGGCAGTGTCCGCCCAGTTGGCGAGCACCTGCAGGGTGCCGCCGGGGGTGAGGTGGCTGGGCGCCTGGCGCACCACGGTCTCGACCAACCCGTCGCCGATGAAGTTGTTCTCGCGGTAGACCAGACGTTGGCCGCCCTGGTCGGGTGGGCTCATCACGTAGGGCGGGTTGCTGACGATCAGGTCGAAGCGGTCGTCGGGGACGGGCTCGTACAGGCTGCCCAGCCGGGTGTCCAGCGCCAAACCGTTCAGCCCGGCGGTGATCCTTGCCAGGGCCAATGCTCGGGGGTTGAGGTCGGTGGCGACGATGGAGCTCGCGTGCCGCGCAAGGTGCAGGCTCTGGACGCCGCAGCCGGTGCCCAGGTCGAGGGCACGGTTGACGGCAGCGGGAATGGTCATCTGGGCGAGCGTGGTGGACGCCGGGCTGACCCCCAGCACGTAGTCGGGGCGGGTGGGGGTGACTCGCAGGTTGAGGCCGGGCATGGGGTCGCTGACCACCCAGCCGGTGAACGGTTGCCGGCCTGGCTGGCCGTCGTCGAAGCCGTACGGCCGGACGTCGATGTTGGCCCGGACCAGCCCAGCTTCGAGCCGAAGCGCCCCGGCGGCCAGCAGGTCGTCCAGGGGTAACGCTGCGGCGACGGCGGCACGAGGTTGGGGTTCCTGCAAGGGGAACAGCCGGATCAACGTCGCCTGCGCGTCATCCGCACCGGCCAGGGCGTCGAGTGCCGGGATGGTGACGTTGCGCGTCAGGCCGTCCTGGCCGGGCACCCCGATCCGGGCGAGCACCGGGTCGAGGGTGTAGTCGGCGGCCAGCAGCGCGGCACGCAGTCGGTCGATCTGGTCAGGCTGGAGCATGCCCCCACTTTCGCGCCTGGGCGCGGATTCCGCCAAGCCGGTCGCTGGGTCTGAGATGCGAACAGGAACCGGCTCAGCTGGCCAGTGCCACCGCGTTCGTCGCAATGGTGTAGATGGCAACCACCACCAACAGGGCGGCGAACGCCAGCTGCAGCGTCCGCGGCGACACCCTGGAGGTGACCCGCGACCCGGCCAGCGAACCGACCATGGCGGCCAGCGCGAAGGCGGCGATCACGGGCCAGTCCAGCTCGACGCCGACAGCCAGTCGGGTCGCCAGCGAAGTGGCGCTGTTGATGACGATGACGACCAGCGACGTCCCCACTGCCAGCAGCACCGGCAGACCGAGCACCAACGTCAGGGCGGGCACGATCGCGAACCCACCCCCCACCCCGAAGAACCCGGTGAGCAGACCCACCAGGATGGCTGTGCCCACGGTCGTGATCGCGGTCCGCGGGTCACGCAACGACTTGACCTCCGCCGCCGAACTGCCGCCCCGTCGAGCCTTGCGGAACATCAGGGCGGCAACCAACAACAGCAGCAGCCCGAAGGCAAGCATCAGGATTTCGCCGTCCACGTCCCTGGACAACAACGACCCGGTCACGGTGCCGATGGTGCCGAAGGCCGCGAACAGGGAACCCCGAGCCCAGTCGACGCGGCTCGCCCTGGCGTGGGCGAGCGCGGCAGCCAGGCTGGAGATGCCGACGATGATCAGCGACGCCGTGGTGGCCTGCAGCGGCTGCATCCCCATCAGGTAGATCAGCACCGGGACAGTCAGGATCCCGCCACCACCGCCCAAGCTGCCCAGCACCACCCCGATCAGGACACCAGCCAGCGCTGCGATCACGTACTCCATCGGCATTTCTCCACTCCACGGCGTCGCCGTTCACGTTTCCCACCAGGCTTGGGCGAATCGTCGGGGTGGCTCAGCCCTCTTCCATCCCCACAGCCACGGGTTTGCCGGCCTTGATCCACTCGACGGTGCCGCCCGACACGCTGACAGCGTCGAAACCCTTCATTGTCAGGTAGTTGGCCGCGGTGGAACTGCGATTGCCGGACCTGCAGATCACGTAGATGGTCCGGTCCTTGGGCAGCTCTTCCAGGAAACTGGAGAAGCGGCTCACCGGCATCAGCCTGATGCCGGGGACGTGGCCTTCGACATATTCGTTGACCTCGCGGACGTCGATCGCGTAAGCGCCCTTGGCGAGGGCCTCGCTGAACTTGTTGACACTGATCTCTGGTGGCATGGGGATTTCCTTTCAGGATTGCTGAACGTCGGGATGGGCGGCCGACCAGGCGCCGAAGCCGCCCAGCAGGTCGGAGACGTCGGTGAAGCCGTGCGCCCGCAGTGTGCTGGCGCCGACGCTGCTGCGCCAGCCCCCCGCGCAGTGCAGCACGACCGGCCGGGTGGGATCGAGCTCGTCACTGCGCTTGACGAGCTCAGCGAGCGGGATGTGCCGGGTTCCCGGAACCTTGCCGTTCACCTCCAGCTCGCCGGCGTTGCGGATGTCGACCACCTGCACCTCCGGGTTGGTCCGGACTTCGTCGAACTGGGCCACCGTCAGCCGGCTGACCGGCGACACCCGGTCGGAGTGGGACAGCAGGAAGGCTTCGCCGTCGGCGAGATGGCCGGCGCAGTTGTCGTATCCGATGCGCTCCAGGCGCATACAGGTGTCCTCACCCAGGCCTGCCGGCGCCAGCACCACCACCCGGTCGGTCGGTTTGAGCACGGATCCGACGTTCTCGGCGAAACGGCCGTCCGCGCCGATGTTGATCGACCCGGACAGGGCCCCCGTGGCATATTCGGCCGGCGGCCGAGCGTCCACCAGCACAGCACCGGCAGCCAGTTCGGCGTCTGCCTCGGCGACGCTCAGAGCAGGGTGCGCCTCGTCCGGTTCGCGCAGGTCACGCAGCTTCCTGTTCAGGGTGGCGTTGTAGACGAAGTACCCGGGAGCGGCAGGCTGGCCCTCGGTCACGAGCTCGATGAACTTCTCCTGGGACATGGGACGGGCCGCGTAGTTGGTGAGACGCTGCGCACCGATGGTGGACTGCCGCTCGGTGGACAGGTTCTTGCCACACGCCGATCCGGCGCCATGGGCAGGGAAGACGCGAACCGCATCGTCCAGACCCATCAGGCGGTTCTGCACCGAGTCGTACAGCATGGCGCCCAGCTCATCGGCGCTGACCCCGATCGAGGCGAGCAGGTCTGGGCGGCCCACGTCACCGATGAAGAGCGCATCCCCGGTGAGCACCCCGTAGGCGACGTCGTCGTCGGCCTTCTCGAAGACCAGCACCGAGATCGACTCGGGAGTGTGGCCAGGGGTGTGCATGATCTCCAAGGTGACGTCGCCGAGCGAGATGCGTTCCCCGTCGGCCAGCGGCCGGAACTCGAATTCCGGGGACGCCTTGTCGCCGTAGCCGATCCAGGCCCCGGTGGCCTTCGCCAACTCCAGGTGGCCTGACAGGAAATCGGCGTGGAAGTGGGTGTTGATGATGCCTTCGATGGTGAACCCGTGCTCGCGGGCGTCGTCGAGATAGACCTCGATGTCGCGACGCGGGTCCACGACGACGGCGCGTCGCGTGCTCTCATCGGCAATCAGGTAGCTGGCCTGCGACAGGCACTCCAGGTAATGCTGCGCGAAGTACATGGCTGTCCTCTTGACGTGGGGTGTGTTGCTGCAGCAACCGGGTTGCTCCAACACTTTTCTACTGCACCAACCACATACCCTGGGGGGTATATTCCCGCGGCTGCATCGGGCGTGGAAAGTCTGTGTCTCGCGGTGTCAGCGCTTGAGATGCAGCTTACGGAGGATGCCGCCCGCCAGGTCTTCAACCTCGCTGATGTGCAACAGCCGGGCCGCGACGTAGAAGACCAGCAAGAAGCCCGCTACCCCGACCAGCAGCGCGAACACGCTGCCCAGCCAGCCCGAGCCCTGCCCCAGCATCAGGCGGGCCAGCGGCCAGGCCGCGAGGGCGCCGAACCCGGAGGCGAGCAGCAACCGCGCCCAGAGCCCGAGCACCGGCGCCATCCCGAGACCACCCAGATCGCGGCGGGCGATCAGGATGAACAACCCGGCAACCGTCCAGTTCGCGATCGACTGGCCTGCCGCCCACATCGGGACGGCCCAGACCGGCGAGAGCAGGAAGGCACCCAGCCCGAACGCGACGTTCAGCCCGGTCAGGGTGACCTGGCAGAGGAAGTTCGTGCGGCCGTCCTCCAGCGTGTAGAAGTAGCGCTGCCGCAGGTAGTTGATGCCGGTCGGCAACAGGCCCACGCACATGATCGACATGCTCAGGGCGATCGCCGCCACCGCCTGCGGGTCGGCCGTGGGCAACAACGTGTGCACCAGTGGCCGGCTGAGCACCACCATGGCGACACTGGCCGGGATCACGCCGACGGCCGGCAGCGACATACCCCGACGCAGCTGGCGGCGCATGCCCTCGTGGTCACGGTCCTGCCAGGTGGCAGCCAGGGCTGGGTACATCGCCGTGATGATCGACACGGTGAACAGCGAGTGCGGGAGCATGAAGGCGACGAAAGCCTGGTTGTACACCGTCACCGGGCCGCCGTCGGTGCCCTCGCCCAGCGTCCAGAACAGGCGGGTGGCGAAGAGCAGCCCCAGCTGTGAGACGCCGACCGCACCGAAGGTCCAGCCGGCCAACCTGGACACCGACCCGAAGCCGTAACCCCGCAGCCCCAGGGCGGGACGGAACCGGAAACCGCTGCGCCGCAGCGCCACGGCCACGGACAAGCCCTGCACCGCGATACCGAGGGTGTAGCTGCCGGCCAGCACCCACGCCATGGTGGCGCTCCACTCCCCCGGCACCGGCTGATGGCCCCACAGCAGCAGGAAGACCACGAGCCCCACGATCTGCACCACGTTGGCGAGGGCAGGCGCCACGGCGAAGGCCCCGTAGCGGTTCTGGACGTTGAGCACCTGCCCGAGCACGGCGTAGATGCCGTAGAAGAGGATCTGGGGCATGCAGATGTAGCCGAGCAGGATGGTCAGCTGCAATGCGGCCGGGTCGGAGGTGTTGGCGAGCAACCCGATCAACCACGGCGTGGCCGCTGTGGCAACGGCTGTCACCACCACCAGCCCCAACAGACAGACCGTCAGCAGCCGGTTGACGAAGTCTTTCCCGCCGTCCCTGTTCTTGAGTGCCTTGGTGATGGCCGGGATCAGCACTGCCGTGAGCAGTCCGGAATCGATCAGCACATAAATCTGGGTGGGCAGGGTGTTGGCCGTGTTGAAGGCGTCGGCCGCCTTGGTGTTCGCGCCGATGACGGCCACACCCAAGGCGTTGCGGACCACGCCCAGCACCCGGGAGCCGAGGGTGCCCATCGCCATCAGCGTGGAGTTGCGGCCTACGCTGCGCTCTTGCTGACGCACCTGCGCCGTGGACAGCCCGCCAGAAACGGGGGTGGGGGCGTCCGTGGACACGGTTTCCGGCTCGACACCACTGACCTCGCGGTGGGGTGCTGCGCCATCACCAGGCTCGCTGCTGGCGTCTGGGTCATCCCCACCGCGTTTGGTCACCGGCCAGTTCCGGCGTAGACGACGGCCTCTCCGTCGGAGTCCAGCCCGAAAGCGGTGTGGGTGGCGATGACGGCGCGGTTCACGTCCTCGGCAGCAACCACCACCGAGATCCGGATCTCGGAGGTGCTGATCATGTCGATGTTGATCTCGGCGGAGGCAAGCGCGTCGAAGAACTTGGCAGTCACGCCGGGGTGGGTGCGCATGCCGATGCCGACCACCGAGACCTTGCCGATCTTGTCGTCGTAGTGCAGGTCACTGAAGCCGATCTGGGACTTGGCCGCGTTGAGAACCGCCATGGCCTTCTCGCCGTCGGACATCGGCAGCGTGAACGAGATGTCGGTGCGGCCGGTCTCGACGAGGGAAACGTTCTGCACGATCATGTCGATGTTCACACCGGCGTCGGCGATGGTGTGGAAGATCCGGGCAGCCATACCGACCCGGTCGGGCACTCCCAAAACCGTGATCTTCGCCTCGGAGGTGTCGGCGGCGATCCCGCTGATGACGGCCTGTTCCATTTGGTTGCCTTTCTCGATCTCGGCCTGGCCCCTGACCCAGGTGCCGGGTTTGTCACTGAAGGAGCTGCGCACGTGGATCGGCACGCCGGCAACCCGGGCATACTCCACGCAGCGCAGGTGAAGCACCTTGGCGCCGCTGGCTGCCAACTCGAGCATTTCCTCGTAGGTGAGCTCAGGAACACGATGCGCGCCCTTCGTGATCCGTGGATCGGCGCTGTAAATGCCGTCCACGTCGGTGTAAATCTCGCAGTACTCGGCGCCAAGCTCCGCAGCCAGGGCGACGGCCGTGGTGTCGGATGCGCCTCGGCCCAGCGTGGTGATCTCCTTGGTCTCCCTGGACACGCCCTGGAAGCCGGCCACGATCACCACGTTGTGGCCGTCCAGCGCGTCACGCAGCCGCTGCGGTGTGATCTCGAGGATGCGGGCGTCGCCGTGCACCGACGTCGTGATGACGCCGGCCTGGGAGCCGGTGTAGCTCAACGCCGGGCAGCCCAGGTCGTCCAGGGCCATGGCCAGCAGGGACGCGCTCTGGCGCTCACCGGTGCTCAGCAGCATGTCGAGTTCGCGGGGATTGGGATGGTCGCTGACCTGAAAAGCCAGGTCGAGCAGGTCGTCCGTGGTGTCACCCATGGCTGAGATGACGACGACGACTTCCGTCCCGTCCGCGGCGGTCTGGGCGATCCTGCGCGCCACCCGCTTGATCGACTCGGCGTCCGCCACCGACGAACCACCGAATTTCTGCACCACCCGTGCCATGGTGTACCTCCTTGGAACTGACCGCAGCCAACTCTAGTGGCAAGAAACTCCCGAATCGCACGTCACCACGTCGCGTCGGCAACCGGCGCCGACTGCGGCGGCAAGTGTCAAGATTGCCTGCAGGTGGCCGCGCGCCCGCAGGCCCGGACGGTAGCATGGGAGCAGCGGTCGCGGTCAGCCAGTGCCACGCAGTCTGCAGCCGTTCGACGAACATCCGCTGGCGCCCAGGTCAACACCCGGGGCACCGACCCACTCCAAGGAGATCAAGCGAATGTCCACACCCAACGCGAACCCCGCCAGCCTGGCCAACCGAGTGGTCGTCGGCACCGACGGCAGTCAGCCAGCGCGCGAAGCCGTGCTGTGGGCCGCCCAGTGGGCCGATTCCCTGGGGTTGCCCCTTACTGTGCTGGCAGGACTGATCACCCGCTACGCGACGGCGTCCGACGCCCCGTTCACCAGCGAACTGGCCGACGCCGAGGCCGAGTCGACACTGGCAGAAGCTGTTGCCGACATCGCGAAGCAGCACCCCGATCTGGAAGTCAGCACGATTCGGTCACCCCAGCGCCCCGCCACTGCGCTGGTGCAGGCCAGCGAGGAGGCCGCGCTGGTGGTGGTCGGCACGCGCGGCAAGGGCGGCGTCGCCGGCACCACGATCGGCTCGGTGGCCGCGGAGGTGGCCACGTATGCCCAGGGACCGGTTGCCGTGATACCGGCCAACCATCCGTGGGCCGACGACCGTCCGATCATCCTCGCCTTCGACTGGGGCGGCACCACCAACACCACCATCCGTTACGCATTCAGGATGGCGCAACGTGCCAGGAAGCCTCTGACAATCACCTACGCCTTCAGTTGGGTGCGGTACGAGAACGACCAGCCGGTTCGCAACGACACCTTCTCCCGCGCGCTCGGCGACCCGAAGGCGGACATCGAAGAGGAGTTGGCAGTCATCGCAGCCGACTATCCGGAGGTGGAATGGAAACTCCAGATCTCGCCCGAGAGCCCTGACGTCACGCTGCAGGAGCACTCGGCCACCTCGTCCGCGTTGGTGATGGGCAGCCGGGGCATGGGCGGTTTCCGCGGCCTGCTGCTCGGCTCCACCTCCCGGCGGACGATCCGCTACTCCAAGTGCCCGGTGTTCATCATCCCCAACACCCTCCGCGAGGACCGGCTGCGGTGACGTGGAGTGGGCCCGACCTCCCACGTCACACTCCGCACAACCGACGGGAAGCCAGCCATGACCGAGTCATCCGCCAACGCCCCACAGCCAGAGGATGAGTTCGGGCTGCACCGCTGGACGCCGACACCACAGACCGGATACCTGATCGGCGACGCCGAGCGCGAGGCAGCCGTCGAGCAGCTGCGGGAGCACCTGGTGGCGGGGCGGCTGAATGCCGACGAGTTCCAGGCGCGCATGTCCGAGGCGCTGGAGGCCAGGACAGCCGACCAGGTGGCCGCTCTGTTCACCGACCTGCCGGTCGCGCCGGAGCACCCGCAGCTCGTGCCGGCGGGCGGCTGGCAAGCCCCAGCGGTGCAGGCTTCGCCACAGTCCTCAACCATTCACACCGCCGCCACTTGGGTGACGACCGCGATGTGGGTGACCCTGGCGTTGACTTTCCTGACGCCGCTGAAGCTGTGGGAGGTGTTCATCGTGCTCGCCATCCTGTCGGCTGTTCTTCGATCGAAGGACGCCCAGCAGCGCCAGCAGCGCCGGCAGCGCCGCAAGGAAATGGGCGAGGGGTACGAGTGGGACGGTCGTCAGCTCGACCGGTGAGCAAGGGTCGACGGGCCGCCGGATCCCCGGTTTGGGTCCAAGCACCACACAAGGCCTACCCGGCGTGCGACGCTGGGGGTATCGGCAACGGGCGCAGCACGAGAGGATCAGCATGGGCAAGCAGGCGACCATCACCAATGACACCGACGACTTCCGCTACGAACTGAGGCTGGACGGCGATCTGGCGGCGTACGCCGCCTACGTCATCAAGGACGGCATCATCGACTTCAACCACACGGTCACGCTCGAGGAGCACCGAGGCCGCGGGGTGGCAACCCAGTTGCTGCGGGCAGCGCTGCAGGACGTCCGGGCGCGCGGGGAGTACCAGGTGCGGGTCAGCTGCAGTTTCTGCGCCGACTTCGTCGACAAGAATCCGGAGTTCCAGGATCTGCTGGCCGACTGACGCTTCCTTCAGGCAGGGCGGCGAAGCCGCGACTGCCCCCGTGGGTTACTAACTTGGGTCTATTCGGTCAGGAAGGGCCATAGAGGCGATTCCCGACCGAATGGACCCGAGTTGGTAGCGCGCCCTGGGCTTACCAACGGCACAGGGTCGGCCTGGGTCGGGACCACCAACGACACAACCCCACCGGAATCGTTGCCGATCCGCTGGGGTTGTGTCGGGCTGCGGTTTGAGTGCCGTCAGGCTCTGATGACATGCACCGCGAGACCGAGTTCCTGGTCGGTCACCCAGCCCTGCGCAGCGGTGCCCCGGTCGATCGACGTGGCCTGCACCTCGTCGGCGATCAGGTCGAGGTGCGCGCTGATGGCCGCGGCCAGCGCGGGATCGTCGGTGGCCCAGGACAGCGCGATCTTGTCGCTGACCTCCAGCCCGGCCCCCTTGCGGGCCTCCTGGACACCACGGATGACTTCCCTGGCCAGACCGTCGCTGACCAGTTCGGGCGTCAGGTCAAGATCCAGCGCGACGGTTTCGCCCTGCTCATTGACCACCGTCCAGCCCTCACGTGGGCGTTCGGTGATGATCACGTCGTCGGGGCCGACCTCGACGCTGGCCAGACCATCGCCCAGCGGCACCGTCGCGACTCCGTTCGCAGACAGGGCGGCCTGCAGCGCGGCGGCGTCCAGTCCGGCGATCGCGTTGGCGACGATCGGGGTCTGTTTGCCGAAGCGCTTGCCGAGGCTCCGGAAGTTGCCCTTGGCGCTGAAGTCGACCACGTCGCCGGCGTTGCTGAAGCTGTCGACGCGACGCACGTTCAGTTCCGCCGCGATCTCGGCCAACAGTTCATCGCTCAGCTGCGCATACGCAGTGGAACTGATCAAGGCCTGCGACAAGGGCTGACGCACCTTGAGGCTGGCCTCACTGCGGGCGCTTCGGCCGGCTTCCACCAGACGACGGGTCAGGCTCATCGCCTTGTCCAGCTGCTCATCGCGGGCCGACGCGTCGGCGATCGGCCAGCTGGCCAGGTGCACCGACTCCGCGGCGTCCGGGGTGGTGGGCACGATCAGGCTCTGCCAGACCTTCTCGGCCATGAACGGCAGGATCGGGGCGAGCAACCGGGTCAGCGCGTCCAGCGTCTCGTGCAGCGTCCAGAACGCCGAAGGGTCGCCGCGCCAGAAGCGGCGGCGCGAGCGGCGCACGTACCAGTTGGACAGGTCGTCGATGAACTCCCCGACCAGCTGGCCCGCGTGCTGGGTGTCGAACTCCTCCAGATCGGCGGTCACCCCCATGATCAGGTCCTGGGTGGTGGACGCGAGCCATCGGTCGAGCACGTGCCGATCGGCCAGAGCCGGGCGTGGATGAGTCGCCTCGTCGGGCTTCCAGCCGTTGGCCCGGGCGTACAGCGAGACGAAGCTCACCGTGTTCCAGTACGTCAACAGCACCTTGCGAGCCACTTCCTGCAGCGTGGTGTTGCCGACCCGTCGAGGCGACCAGGGCGAACCGGAGCAGGCCATGAACCAGCGCACCGCATCGGCGCCGTTGTCCTCCAGCAGCGGGATGGGCAGCAGGATGTTGCCCAGGTGCTTGCTCATCTTGCGGCCATCCTCGGCCAGGATGTGGCCCAGGCACAGCACGTTCTTGTAGGAACCTTCGCCGAACACTGCGGTGGCCACGGCCATCAGCGAGTAGAACCAGCCGCGGGTCTGGTCGGTGGCCTCGCAGATGAAGTCCGCGGGGAAGTGTGTTTCGAACTTCTCCTTCGACCCCTCCAGGTGGGGGTAACCCCACTGCGCGAACGGCATCGAGCCGGAGTCGAACCAGGCGTCGATCACTTCCGGCACGCGACGGTAGACGCCCTGTTCGCCGGGGATGGTGAACGTGACGTCGTCGACGTAGGGACGATGTGGGTCCATGGTGGCCACCGCGGGATCGCCGCAGCGCTCCGCCAGCTCCGCACGGCTTCCGATGCAGACCAGCTTCGACGGGTCGAGTTCGTTGCGCCAGATCGGCAGCGGGGTGCCCCAGTAGCGGCTGCGGCTCAGAGCCCAGTCGATGTTGTTCTCCAGCCAGTCACCGTAACGGCCGTGCTTGACGTGCTCGGGATACCAGTTGGTGCCCTCGTTCACAGCCAGCAGCCGGTCCTTGATCTGGGTGGTACGGACGTACCAGCTCGGCGTGGCGTAGTAGATCAGCGGCGTCCCGCACCGCCAGCAGTGCGGATAGGTGTGGGTGACCGGCGCCTCGGCGAAGAGCAGCCCACGCTCGCGCAGGTCGTCGACGATGGGCTGGTTGGCCGACTTGAAGAACTTGCCGCCAACCATGGGCACGTCGTCGAAGAATGCGCCGTCCGGGCCGATCGGGTTGACGAAAGGCAGCCCGTAGGGCTTGCAACTGGCCATGTCCTCAGCGCCGAAGGCAGGTGCCTCGTGCACCAGACCGGTGCCGTCGTCGGTGGTCACGTAGTCAGCCAGGATGATGTAGTTGGCGGGCTTGTCGAAGGGCACCAGCTCGAGTGGGCGTTGATAGCCCCAGCGCTCCATGTCACGTCCGGCGACGGTGTCGATGACCCGGAAGGCCGGCGCACCCTTCCTGGTGGCCAGCACCTTGTCGAACAGCGGCTCGGCGACCACCAGCCGCTCGGAGCCGTTGTCGGCCAGCACATAGACGACGTCTGCGCGCACGGCGACGGCCGTGTTGGAGACCAGCGTCCACGGAGTGGTCGTCCACACCAGCAACTGGGCGTCCCGCTCGGCCCACGGACCCGAGGTGAGAGGCATCCGCACGTAGACGGACTTGTCCGTGACCTCCTCGTAGCCCTGCGAGACCTCGTGATCACTCAGCGCGGTCTGGTCCTTGGGGCAGTAGGGAGTGACGCGGAAGTCCTCGGTCAGCAAGCCCTTGTCGAAGATCTGCTGCAACGCCCACCACTCGGAATCGACGTAGCTGGCATCCATGGTCCAGTAGGCGTCCTCGAGGTTGACCCAGTAGCCCATCCGCTCGGTCAGCTCGGCGAACTCGGCGACGTGCTCCTGCACAGACGCACGGCACAGGTCGTTGAACTTCTCGACGCCGAAGGCCTCGATCTGGTCCTTGTGCTCGATGCCGATCTTCTGTTCGACGGCCAGCTCGACGGGCAGTCCGTGGCAGTCCCAACCCGCCTTGCGGTCGACGCGGCGACCCTGCATGGTCCGGAACCGGGGGAAAACATCCTTGAAGACGCGGGCCTCGATGTGATGGGTGCCGGGCTGGCCGTTGGCCGTAGGCGGTCCCTCGTAGAAGGTCCAGGGTTCGCCGTCCTTGGTGGCTTCCCAACTCTTGCGGAAGGTTGCGTGCTGGTCCCAGAACCTCAGCACCTCATGGTCCATCGCGGCCAGATCGAGTTGCGCGGGGACGGCGCTGTACAGGCCCTCACGTTCAGCCTTGGAAGCGTCTGTCATCGGTTCCTCTTCGTTCTCTCGGCCGCATTCCTGCTGGCCAGGCTCAATTCCGGCGGCTGGCGCCGCTGGACTCAATTCCCGGCGGCTGGCGCCGCTGGACTCAATTCCCGGCGGCTGGCGCCGCTGGACGGGTGGACGCCGGGGGCGGGGACTGGGGTGGTCACTGCCGGGTCTGACATCCCGAAGGGACGAGACACACCGGCCGCACGCCAAGGCGCTGGCCGGGTGGACCGCGGTACCACCCTCCTTGGATCGGCCGTCACACAGCAGGCCGACCCCACTCTTGCTTGCCGCAGCCGGGTCTAGTGAGCAGCCTCGCGGCCACCGTTCTTCCAGCAGCTCCGGGGTGATGGCCCCATCAGTGCCGTGCGGACGGGCGTCAGTCTAGTTGGCTGGCTCGCAGCCACAAAAGCCGGGTTTGCCTCCGACCAGAAGATGGCGCTTCAGCACGCCCAACGGTCAACCGACATAGCGTCGCCCGCTGAAGGCACGGCCGAGGGTGACCTCGTCGGCGTACTCGAGGTCGCCGCCCACCGGCAGGCCGGAAGCCAGCCTGCTGATCCGGACCCCTTCCAGCGAGCCCAGCAACCGACTCAGGTAGGTGGCCGTGGCTTCGCCCTCGAGATTGGGATCGGTGGCCAGGATGACCTCGGTGATGGTCTCGTCGGACAGCCGCTGCACCAACTCACGGATGTGCAGGTCGCCCGGACCTTTGCCGTCGATCGGGCTGATCGCCCCGCCCAGCACGTGGTAGAGGCCCCGGAACTCGCGAGTGCGTTCGATCGCGACGACGTCCTTGCTCTCCTCCACGACGCACACGGCAGTCCGGTCCCGGCGCGGATCGGAACAGATCCTGCAGAGCTCGTCCTCGCTCACGTTGAAGCACACCCTGCAGAAGCGCACCCGGCGCTTCATCTCCAGCAGAGCGTTCGCAAGCCTCTCGACGTCACCGTCGGGCTGGTCGAGCAGCCAGAAACCGATGCGCTGGGCGCTCTTGGGGCCAATCCCGGGAAGCCGGCCGAGCTCGTCAATGACGTCCTGAATGGGGCCTTCGTACACGCCCGCGCCTAGAAGCCCATGGGGGGCAGCTGAGGCAGCACGGCGTGGGCGTGCGCGTTGAGTTTGGTGCCGGCGTCGCGGACGGCGGCGATGATCAGGTCGGCCAGACTCTCGGTGTCGGCCGGGTCGATGGCCTGGGGATCGATCTTGAGCCCGACCAGCTCACCTGAGCCCTGCAGCGTCGCCTCGACCAGACCGCCGCCGGCAGACCCGACGAACGTGGTGTTCTGCAGCTCGGCCTGAGCCTGCTGCAGCTGGGCCTGCATCTGCTGGGCCTGTGCCAGCAGCGCATTCATGTCGAGCTGGCTGGGGTCGAAGCCCTCGAAACCCTGGGACATGGGTGATCCTTTCATCGGCGCCGCAGCCGGACTTTTCCGGCCGCCTCAGACTACCCGGGGCCACCGACATCGACGACCCTGTGACCCGACCACCACCGGCAGGGTCAGTCCTCGTCCTCGTCGATCACCTCAGCACCGAGCTCGGCGACGATCAGCTCACCGGCAGTCTGGCCGCTCTCATCCAGGGTGATGTCGTCGTGCGAGGCCCCGTCGAAGGGCTCGGGCGGTGGTTCCTCCTCGGGCACGGCACGCAGACTGGCCCGGGCCTTGTCTGCCCACAGCCGCGCATCTGCTGCGGGACGCTGGCCGGCCCGCTCGTCGGCCGCGTCCGGGCCCACCTGATCCTCCTCCGGGGGCGGCTCGGGGATGTCCGGCAGAACGTGCAGCGCCGGCCGCTGCGTCGACGGGGCCGGCGTCGCGTCAGGGGCCGGCCGAGGGGCAGGCTCGGCCACAGGCACGGGCTTGGGCGTGCCGCGGCCTGGCTGGCCCTGCGGGCCCGATTGACCGTGAGGGCCCTGCGGGCCCGATTGACTGTGAGGGCCCTGCGGGCCCGGCTGACTGTGAGGGCCCTGCGGGCCCGACTGACTGTGAGGGCCCTGCGGGCCCGGGTCAACAATGGGGCGGATCGCCAGATCAGCGCCAAGGATTTCGACCATGCAGTCACGCAACACGTCGTCGCTGCCGTTGCGGCTGAAGGATTCGCAGGCGCCGGCGTTGTCGAAGCCCAGCGTCAGCGCACCTTGACCGACGTCGAGCACCTGGGCGTGTTGGCTGAGCAGCATCCAGCTCACTCGACGACGACGCTTCACCGCTTCGATGACCTGCGGCCACAGTCGCCGGACGTCGGCAACCTGCACGTCCACCCCGGCGGCGCCGCGGGCCGGGGGTGCGCCGCCAGCAGGGCCAGCAGGGGTGGGGCGCTGCTGCTGCGGGGCCTCGGGGCGCTGGGTGGCCGGCCGCTGTGTCGCGGGCAGGCCGCCGCTGGGCTGAGCGTCACTCACCGGCTCGGCGGGCGGCCGGCCGCCGAACGGCGCGTCGGCAGCAGGGACCCCCGGCAGGCCCGCAGCACGGGCCGGAGCGGATTCGACGACAGCCCGAAGCTGTCCGGCCGGTGCGCCGTCTGTTGCGGTCTGCGGGGGCCCGGCCATGTCGAGGCGACGCTCGAGCCGGTCGAGGCGGGCGTGCAGGCCGCGACCGTCCACGTCGGCACCGGGCAACAACACGCGGGCGCACATCAGTTCCAGGTGCAGTCGCGGCGCCGTCGTGCCACGCATCTGCGTCAGGCCGGTCGCAATGACCTCGGCAGCCCGGGTGAGCTCCCCGGGCCCCAGTCGGGCGGCCTGCTGGGTGAAGCGTTCCGCCTGATCCTCAGGGGCATCGATCAGGCCGGTGCGCACGGAGTCGGGCACCTGCGCCACGATCACCAGATCGCGCAGCCGTTGCAGCAAGTCCTCGGCGAAGCGACGCGGATCCTGCCCCACGTCGATGACCTTGTCGATGGCGCTGAAGACTCCCTTCGCGTCCTGGGCCGCGAAAGCATCGACGATCTCGTCAAGCAGGGCATCGGGGGTGTAGCCCAGCAGGGCTGCGGCCACGGTGTGGCTGACACCCCTCTCGCCTGCCGAGCCCAGCAGTTGGTCCAGGACGCTCAGGGAGTCGCGCACCGACCCGGCGCCGGCCCGCACCACCAGCGGCAGCACCCCCTGTTCGACGGCGACGTGCTCCTGCTCGCAGACCGAGGACAGATAGCTCTGCAACGTCCGGGGTGGCACCAGCCGGAAGGGATAGTGGTGGGTGCGGCTACGGATGGTGCTGATGACCTTCTCGGGCTCGGTGGTCGCGAAGATGAACTTGACGTGCGCAGGAGGCTCTTCGACGACCTTGAGCATGGCGTTGAAGCCGGCCGAGGTGACCATGTGGGCCTCGTCCACGATGTAGATCTTGTAGCGGCTCTCGACGGGGGCGAAGAACGCCCGCTCACGCAAGTCACGAGCGTCGTCCACGCCGCCGTGGGAAGCAGCATCAATCTCGATCACGTCGATGCTGCCCGGGCCACCGGTGGCCAGGTCGCGGCAACTGCGACATTGCCCGCAGGGGGTTGGGGTGGGGCCCTCGAAGCAGTTCAGGCAGCGCGCCAGGATGCGGGCGGACGACGTCTTGCCGCAACCGCGCGGCCCACTGAACAGATAGGCATGGTGAACCTTGTTGTTGATCAGGGCCCGACGCAGCGGCTCGGTGACGTGCTCCTGGCCGATCACCTCGTCGAAGGTGTCCGGCCGGTAGCGCCGATAGAGCGCCAGCGGCGCCTCCGCGCGCGCCACCGGCTCTGTGCGCACTGGTCGCCCGGCGGTGACCGTCAAGGTCGACGGCTCGGGCGTGTCCGCCGACAGCGAAATCGTGCTCACGGTGTCGTTCATGACGGGACGGGACGAAACTTCTGTCTTGGAGGACGACTGCTCTGTCTTGGAGGGCGACTGGGGCACCGCAGGGGCAGGCTCAGCGTCGTCGAAACCGAACAGCCCCGGGCCACCCTGCTCGAAGAAGACGTCCTCATCGTCCGGAGCCTCCAGAAACTCCTCCTCATCGTCCACAGCGAGGTCGTCCGGATCGATCGGGGTCAGCTCGTCGTCGTCCACACAGGCAGCCTAGGCGCAGCCACCGACGGTTGCCGAGCCCGCTGCCGGGATCCGGTTTGGTGCGGCAGCGAAAACACCGGCTAGCATGGTGGCAGGTTCCCCGTGCGGCGGTACCTCGTGAACTCCCCCAGGGTCGAGAGACAGCAAGGGTAAGCGAGCTCTTCCGGGTGCGCGGGGAGCCCCTTTTGGCTTTGGGGACGGCGGGCAGACTGGTAACGGCTACCCCATTCGTCATCAACCCCCTGGACAGGCGACAATCTGTCGATGAACGCCGACCGACGTGACGAGACTTGGGCAAAGCAGGTTTGATCTTGCAGGGCCCCAGCCAGCACCACAGTGGTTTGCGATGGCGAAGGCAGCACTTTATTGGCGAGGACCGGACACCGATCGGCGCCCGGCTCACGAAGAAGACGAGGAAGCATGAAGTATTTCAAGGCAGGGGCACTGCTGGCGGCCGGAGCCCTGGCGGTCTCCGCGCTCACGGGCTGCAGCAGCACCGGTGGCGCCGGCAAGGGCAACGCCATCGGCGACACCATCAAGATCGGCGTCAACTACGAGCTCTCGGGCAACGTGGCCACCTACGGTCAGGACTCCGTCAAGGGCGTCGAGATGGCCATCGCAGAGATCAATGCTGCCGGCGGGGTTGACGGCAAGAAGATCGAGGTGGTCAAGTACGACACCAAGTCCGAGCCCGCTGAGGCCACCACCCTGGCGACCAAGCTGATGACCCAGGACAAGGTCGTCACCATCATCGGCCCGGCCACCTCCGGGTCCTTCAAGGCCACCATCCCGGTTGCCAACCCGAACGAGGTGCCTGTGGTGTCCGGCTCGGCGACTGCCGATGACGTCACCGTCATGGGCGGAAAGGTGCAGGAGTTCGCCTTCCGCACCTGCTACTCCGACTCGTTCCAGGGCACGGCCATGGCGAACTACGCCGCCAACGAGAAGGGCGCCAAGACCGCCGCGATCGTCAAGGACATCTCGTCCGACTACGGCAAGGGCCTGGCAGAGAGCTTCAAGACGACCTTCGAGGCCGCTGGTGGTCAGATCGTCGCCGAGGAGAGCTACTCCGCCGGTGACACCGACTTCAACGCCATCCTGACCCGCCTCAAGGGCCAGCAGTTCGACGTCATCTACATCCCGGGCTACTACAACGAGGCCGGCCTGATCATCAAGCAGGCCCGCGCCCTGGGCATCACCGCGCCGATCATGGGCGCGGACGGCTTCGACTCCCCGACCCTGCTTGACCTGGCGGGCGCCGACGCACTGAACGACGTGTACTTCTCGAACCACTACTCCAACCTGGACAAGGACCCCAAGGTTCAGAAGTTCATCGCCGACTTCAAGGCCAAGTACAACGCAGAGCCGGGTGCCTTCAGCGCCCTCGGCTATGACACCGCCTACTTCGTCGCCGACGCCATCAAGCGCGCCGAGACCAAGGATTCGCTGGGCATCCAGAAGGCCATGGCTGCCACCAAGGACTACCCCGGCGTCACCGGCACCTTCAGTGTCGACGAGAACCACAACGCCGTGAAGGAGATCACGGTGATCGGTCTGACCAACGGACAGCAGTCCAGCGCAGTCAAGGCCAAGTGAACCTGCCGCAAACAAACCAAGGTGGCTGGCGTAAGTTCTATGCCAGCCACCTTGGCGGCTCGCCGTCAGGCGAGACAGCAACACCCAAACATCAGCAGGTCGTTGGCAGCGCCTAACAGAAGGGGGTACGCCAGTGGATCAGATCATCCAGCAGCTCATCAACGGGCTGTCGCTGGGTAGCATCTACGCGCTGATCGCGCTCGGCTACACGATGATCTACGGCATCATGCAGCTGATCAACTTCGCCCATGGCGACGTCTACATGGTCGGCGCCTACATCGGCTATTTCGCGATGGCACGGGCGCAGCTGGGCTTCGTCCCGGCGCTGGTGATCGCCATGGTGGGCTGCATGATGCTGGGCGTGCTGATCGAGCGGATCGCCTACAAGCCGCTGCGCGGCTCGACGCGGATCGCGCTCTTGATCACCGCCATCGGAATGAGCTTCCTGCTGGAGTACGGGATGATGTACTTCGTCGGGGCTCAGGCCCGCAGCTACCCCGCCCTGCCCGACTACATGAGCGCCACCTTCCAGGTCGGCGGTGTCGTCGTCAAGGGTCAGCAGCTGATCATCATCGGCGTCTCGGTGGCTCTGATGATCGCGCTGCAGTTGATCGTCAAGAAGTCCCGGATGGGCAAGGCGATGCGTGCCGTGTCGCAGGACGCCGACGCCGCCCGCCTGATGGGTATCAACGTCGACAACACCATCTCGTTCACGTTCGCCCTCGGCTCGGCGCTGGCCGGTGCGGCCGGCGTCCTGGTGGGCGTCTACTACAACTCGATCAACCCGCTGATGGGCATGGTGCCCGGCCTGAAGGCGTTCATCGCCGCGGTCCTCGGCGGCATCGGCATCATTCCCGGCGCACTCATCGGCGGCGTGTTCATCGGACTGGCCGAAACCACCGTGTCGGCCGTCGGTTTCTCCACCTTCAAGGACGCCGTCGTCTACGCGCTGCTGATCCTCATCCTGATCGTCAAGCCGGCCGGCCTGTTGGGCAAAGACGTGAAGGAGAAGGTGTAACCGATGAACTCCACCGTCAAGACCATCGCCATTCGGGTCGTCCCGCTGGTTGGCGTCTACGCCATCGTGCTGGGGCTGATCAACGCAGGCATCATCAACGACTACCTGCAGGCCACCCTCGCCACCATCTGCATCAACATCGTGCTGGCGGCCAGCCTCAACCTGATCACCGGTTTCACCGGCCAGTTCAGCTTGGGCCATGCCGGTTTCCAGGCGGTCGGCGCCTACGTCTGCGCCATGATCACCATGGCGAATCCCACCATGGGCGGTTTCATCGTCGGGCTCGTCGCGGGCTCGCTCACAGCCGCCCTGATCGGCTTCCTGGTCGGGCTGCCGACGCTGCGCCTGCGCGGGGACTACCTGGCAATCGCGACACTGGGCATGGCCGAGATCATCCGCGTCGTGCTGCTGAACCTCGAGATCACCAACGGCGCGGCCGGCCTGTCCGGCATTCCGCGTTTCCTGGACTGGACCTGGCTGTTCGTGCTGACCGTCGGGTCGGTGTGGCTGATCGGCAACTTCCTGCACAGCCGGCACGGCCGCGACTGCATTGCCGTGCGTGAGGACGAGATCGCCGCCGAGTCCGTGGGGGTCAACTCCACCCGCGCCAAGACGCTGGCCTTCACGATCGGTGCCTTCTTCGGCGGGCTGGCCGGCTCCATGTACGCGTCCTACTTCTACTTCCTGAAGCCCGACCTGTTCGGGTTCATGCAGTCGGTCAACATCCTGGTGATCGTCGTGCTCGGCGGTCTGGGCAGCCTGTCCGGTTCGGTGATCGGCGCCGTCGTGCTGGCCCTGATTTCCACGTCCCTGCAGAACTTCCCTGAAGTCCGGATGATCATCTACTCACTGGCGCTGATCCTGTTGATGCTGTTCCGGCCGCAGGGCCTGATGGGTTCCAGGGAGGCCACCCGGTTCCTGCCCAGATCATTGCGACAAGCACTGGAGACCGACGCCCTACGAGGCGTCACCATGGCCGAGGACGCGGCGGTCAACACCGAGGGCGTTGAGGTGGAAGGGACGCGATGACAACCGACACCGCCGGCGCAGTGCGCGTCGACACCCTCAGCGTTACTGGCCTGACCAAGAACTTCGGCGGCCTGAGTGCGCTGTCCAACCTGACCATGAGGCTGGGCGAGGGCGAGCTGGTCGGGCTGATCGGGCCCAACGGGGCCGGCAAGACGACCGTGTTCAACCTGCTCACCGGCGTCTACGAGCCGACCAGCGGGTCCATCAGCTTCCGCAAGAAGGGCAAGACGTTTGAGCTGGGCGGTTTGAAGCCGTACCGGATCAGCCAGGCCGGGGTCAGCCGGACCTTCCAGAACATCCGCCTGTTCAAGGACCTCTCGGCGCTGGAGAACGTGGTGATCGCGCTGCAGCAGAACGCCACCTACAAGCTGCCGGCCAGCTTCCTGCACGGCTTCGGTTTTCGTCGCCACGAGGAGGAACTGCGAGCCGAGAGCATGGAGTTGCTGAAGCTGACCGGTCTCGACCAGAAGGCTTCCGAGCTGGCCCGCAACCTGCCCTACGGCGAACAGCGTCATCTGGAGATCGCCCGCGCGTTGGCCACCAAGCCCACCCTGTTGCTGCTCGACGAGCCGGCAGCCGGCATGAACCCGAACGAGACAGCGGAGCTGACCAATCTGATCTTCTGGCTGCGTGAGCACTTCCAGCTCACGATCCTGCTGATCGAGCACGACATGAGTCTGGTGATGAAGATCTGCGAGCGGATCTACGTCCTCGACCACGGCGTGCTGATCAGCGAGGGGACGCCGGACGTCGTCAAGGCTGACGCGAGGGTGATCGAGGCCTACCTGGGACAGGAAGCAGACTGATGTTTGAGATCAAGGACCTCGACGTCCACTTCGGTGGCATCCACGCGCTCAAGGGCATCTCGCTGAACGTCAACGACGGCGAGATCGTCACCCTCATCGGCGCCAACGGTGCCGGCAAGACGACGACGCTGCGCACCGCGTCCGGGCTGAAGAAGCCGACCAACGGCGTCGTCAGCATCGAAGGCCAGGACATCACGAAGACCTCCGCCCAGGACCGGGTGAAGAAGGGCCTGGTGCACGTGCCGGAGGGGCGCCGGGTGTTCCCCCAGATGACGGTGGCCGAGAACCTCGACATGGGCGCCTACCTGCGTCGCGACCGCGCTGGCGTCGAGGCCAGCCGGCAGACGGTGTTCGAACGCTTTCCGGTGCTCAAGGAACGCATCAAGCAGCCCGCGGGCACGCTGTCGGGCGGCGAGCAGCAGATGCTGGCGATGGGCCGGGCGATGATGAGCGCCCCTCGGATCCTGCTGCTGGACGAGCCGTCGATGGGTCTGGCACCGCTGTTGGTGCAGGAGATCTTCGACATCATCAGCACCATCAACCGGGAGCAGGGCACCACGATCCTGCTGGTGGAGCAGAACGCCAACATGGCACTGCAGATCGCCCACCGCGGTTACGTGATGGAGACCGGCAGAATCGTGACGAGCGGGTCGGCCGCCGAACTGGCGGCCACCGAAGAGGTTCGCAAGGCCTATCTGGGCGGCTGATCCCGGTTTGGGCGGGTGGGACTCGCCCGAACCGGCGACCGTTCGGGTCGCACAGCACTACTGTTTGCACACATCTCGAGGTGGAGGTCAGGCATGTTCGTCAGCACGCGGATGGCAGGCAATCCGTTCACGGTGACACCAGAGACGACCGTTCCAGAGGCCGGCCAGATCATGGCCACCCAGAACGTGCGGCACCTGCCCGTCGTCGAGGACGGCAAGGTGGTCGGGGTGATCAGCGCCAACGACGTGGCCGCTGCCGGCCCGTCCAAGGCCACCACCCTGTCAGCGAACGAGGCCACTTACCTGATGAGCAAGCTCAAGGTCCGCTCAGTGATGGCCAAGAACCCCCTCACCGTGCAGCCCGACACGCTGCTGGAGCAGGCGGCAACGCTGATGCGTGACAACAAGGTCGAGATGCTGCCGGTGCTGAGCGACGGCAAACTGGTGGGGGTCATCACCGAGTCCAACATCATGGACGCGTTCATCGACCTGCTGGGTTTCCGTGACCGGGGCACCCGGCTGACCATGGACGCCTACGACGTGCCTGGCCAGATCGAGAAGCTGGGCAAGATCACCAACCAGCACTCCGCCAACATCAACCACCTGGCCGTCTACCACGGCGGCAGCGGCCGCAGCACCATCGTGGTGGGCATCAACTCCACCAACACCGAGGCGATCGAACGCGATTTCGAGGCGGCGGGCTTCGTCATCATCGCGCGGCTGGTCAACTGACCCGCGGCCGACGCCATCGGGTCCCTCGATCGAGCCTCCCGAGTTTGGTGCGGTCGCCCTGTCACCGGTAAGCTCATCGGCGGAGGATTCGCCTAGTGGCCTATGGCGCTCGCTTGGAAAGCGGGTTGGGTGCAAGCCCTCGCGGGTTCAAATCCCGCATCCTCCGCGGCC
>CAVSPO010000004.1:0-14502 GCA_963730005.1 uncultured Actinomycetota bacterium | reverse complement strand
TCTGGGACGGGGTCAACGTCACGCTCGAAGGCGTCGGCGGTCGGCGTCTCGGCTGGGTTCGGTGTGCCGCATCCGGCCAGCAGCAGCCCCGCGAGGGCGCACGCCGACCGACCGCGCTGAGTACGAGTGGGTTCCTGGCCATCTGGCTGCCCTCCTTTCGGCCCCATTCGGGACCCTGCACACACAAGTCCTCCGCGACCACCTCATGGTCACCGTGCGCAAAGAAAGAACTGCCAATGCTGCATTGCACATTGCGATCCGGGGGGTGCGGACCTACGAGCACAACGGTAAGACTCGGACGGGGTCACGCCGGGGGGGTTCGACTGCTGGACAACACCTATTTGCTGACGGACAACACCGGCTTCTCCATGACTGCCCCGCGGTTGCTGGCACCGCGTCAGCCTGCGTGTGGCTTGTCCCGGGCAGTGGTCTTCAATCAGGGCCCTGCTGCCTGAGGGCGTGCCTCACGTTGGCCGAACCCGGGCCGAAGGGAGCCAGTCCACGATCAGACGTCCCGGCGCCTCGATGAACGCGACCTGGGCCATCCACGAGCCGCCGTCGTCCGCGCTGCCATGACAGGAGAACGCCTGGCCGGTCACCGTCCACCCAGACGTGTGCGCTGCGCTCCTGCTTGGCGGGCGGTGTGGCACGGACGCGCTCACTCAACGACCCGAAGCTGGACACGCGCGAACTCATGCCTGGATTCTGGCGGCCAGCGTCCGACAACGTCGGGTCCAGCCCCCTTTCCCGACCGATGAAAAGCGAAGCCCGGGGATGAGATGGTTGAAACACCTCCGAGGAAGGGATTCATCGTGAACGACACGTACCGCAAGCTGTTCGAACCTGTGACGCTCGGCAATGGCGTCACTCTGGACAACCGATTGGCCATGGCACCGATGCTTGTCTTCGCCTCCCACGAGGACGGCTCCATAGCCAAGGACGACTTCGACTACTTCACGTTGCGCAATGACACGGGCGCCCTGATCATCACCGGTGCCGCCGCGGTCTCAGAAGAGGGCCTAGGCATCATCAGCCAGCTGACCGTCTACGACGACGCCAAGGTGCCAGGCCTGACCGAGCTGGCCACCCTCATCAAGGCCAAGGGAAACCGTGCGATCCTGCAACTTCACCACGCAGGGCGGGAAGCCTACGGCGCACACGAGTTGTACGGCAAAGTGCTGGCACCCAGCGCGATCGCCTTCCCGTTCCTCCCCTACGTACCCGAAGAACTCACCCACGACCAGATCCTGGGCATCATCGACGACTACGCCCAGGCCACTCGCCGCGCCATCGAAGCCGGATTCGACGGCGTTGAGATCCACGGCGCCAACCATTACCTGCTGCAGCAGTTCTTCTCCGCCTACTCCAACACCCGCTCCGACCAGTGGGGTGGCAGTTTCGACAAGCGCATGGCTTTCCCGCTCGCCGTTCTCGAAGCTGTCCTGACCGCCGCTGGTCAGGCGGGACCCGAGTTCATCGTCGGCTACCGGATCTCACCCGAGGAAGTCCACGGAGACAACGTCGGATACACCGTCGAGGACGCTGTGCAACTCATCTCCAAAGTGATCGACGGTGGCGCGCACTACATTCACGTCTCCACCGCGAACTACAAGGTCACGCCCACCACCGACAATCGCAACGAGCCCTTGGCCGCAACCATCCACTCGGGTATCGCCGGCAGGGTGCCGATGCTGCTGGCCGGCAACATCCTGAACCCGGACGACGCGCTCGACGCCCTCAACTACACCGACATCGTCGCTCTCGGTCGGGCCGTCCTCATCGATCCCGACTTCGTCCCCAAGCTGCGAGCCGGCCATCCTGAACTCATCGAAACCAGCGTGGCCGGGCGACTGGACAAACTAGCACTGTCGAAACGACTTATTGGCTTCTGGCTGATCGAAGGCACCCCACTCGCCCCGCTGAAGGGACTGACCGACAAGTAGCACATGACGACTCGGCTCCGCACATGACAAGGCCTAGCCAGGTCCGCTGTGGTCTGGTCGCCTTGGTCGGGGACTGCTTGCCACGACCCACGTTGAACTCACGCCTGTGCGCAGCCCAGGCCGCGGCGAGCTCCCATCGTTCACGGCTAGGTCTGACCGCGTAGACCCGAGCTCGTTGAGCGGCCCGGTGTTTGTACTCCTCGTCGGGGATCGATGAGATCCACGTGTCGTGCCGTTCGGCTTCGCTCGCCCCGGCTGCCCGCCGACGGGATGCCCATTGGTGTGTGCGGCGTGACTGGTCGTGGGGTGAGTGCCGGGCGAACCCGGTCGCTGCGCCGGCGCGTCGACGTTGCTTCTCGTGCTCGCCGAGGCCGTCCCACCAGGCTTGGTGTCTGCGTCGCTGCTTGTCGATCGCTGCTGCTCGTTGGCGTCCCCAGTCGCTGAAGACCCGTGATCGGTAGGCGGCACGTTCGGTCTCGACTCGCTCGCGCCGGACGCGGTGTGTGCGGTCGGCTTCGGCGATGGTCGTCTGGTAGCGGGGATCGCCTGATTCGGGGGCGGTGGCGTGCCAGATGCCGTGCTCGTCGCAGGTCGCCAGGCCGATGCATCCGAGCTCGCGCAGCACGTCGGACGGCGGCCTCCACCTGGTGTCGGGACGGCACTGCACCTGGCCGTATCTGCCCGGTCCCGGTCAGCAACTGGGTCGCGCTGACTCCCGCGGGGTTGGTTTCCAGGTAGTGCCAGAACAGTGAGGCGGTGGGTGGCAGAACAGACCAGAGGGTTGGGGGGAGGGGGGTGTGAATACCAGGTGGGGGGATTTCGGGGCCCTCTCCCGCCGGGACGGAGAACTCGAACGAGGTCCGTGCCCTGCGGGCACCGGGGGCGAGGGTGTCGGTGTGCAGGGCGCCGACGCCGTGGGCCTGGAGCTGGCGCAGCGCGTCCCGGATGGTCGTGCGGTCGGTGATGCCGGTGTCGAGCACCAGGTTGCGTTCGGGCACGGGGACGCGCAGTGTGCTGGTGCGTTCCATGCGGTCGAGGATCGCCAGACCGACGCGCAGGACCGACACCCGCGATCGTTGCCCCGGCAACAGCGTCCACAATCGGTTGCGGGCCGCTGCCACTCGCGGCCAGCACCTGGGGGTTGCGGCTGGCGACCGGGGTGAAGGTGGTGTCGTCGAGGACGGCCCGGTTCCAGACGTGGAGGATCCAGCGGCGATGGCTGGCGCGGGCTTTGGTCATGGCGTCCGGGTGCGCCGCCAGGATCTGCCGCCAGGCGGTGTCGGCGGTGTGGCCGGCCCTCAGCAGCGCGCCGGTGGCGATCGCCTCGTAGGTCGAACGGCTGTGGTCGTGACCGCCGAGGGTTGGGCGTATGCCGTCGCGCAGGTAGCGTTCCCACCGTTCCGGCAGCGGCGTCAGGGGCCGTGGACGCGGGAGCGAGCGCCACGTCGTCTTGCTTGAGGCTCTTCGGCCAGCCGAGGTTGGCGGCCGGGTCGGCGTCCAGGGCGTTCGTCAGCCGCCGAAGCACATCGGCCGCGGAGTCACGGCCGACGTTCGCGGGAGGTGACCCGCCGAGTCGGTGGGGGGCTGTCAGGGGTCGCAGGGTTCGGCGCACGTCGATCTGTTTGGGGCTGGCTTCGAGGTGATGTCGCAGCTCACTGACAAGTGCCTGGAGTTCGTCCTGACGGCCTTGTGGGACGACGATGACGTGCCGGTGGCCGGGTCGTCCGGATGGCCGTGACAGTCACCACAGTCGCTGCTGGTTGCACCATGCGGTGAGTTGGTCGGCTGCTCGGGTTCCTCGTTCGTCGTCGAGGTCGATGTCGATGGCGACGGCTTGGGGTCGCAGGCGTCCGACGATGGTGGCGACGGGTCCGCGTCCGACCAGGGCGAGGCCAGCCTGTCTGGTGGGGATGGTCACGCGGGGCACGCGCCGGTTGGTGCGGTCGATCGCGAACCAGCCGTCGGGTTCGAACAGCAGGTCGTCGATGGCCGCCAGCACTGTGTGGGGGCGGCCGGTCACCGGCCGACCGTGGGCGGCATCGAGGCGTGTACGGGGGGCGGTTGGTGGCGTAGGGGTCGGGTCTCGGCTTTCGCGGCCGCGAACGTGACGGTGGCGGCGTGGCTGCTGGTGGGCAGCAGGAGGTTGCCGGCTGATCGGGCGGTGATCGAGGAGGTCAGGGTCTGGTCGGCTTGGCGGAGCAGGTGCTCTTTCAGCAGTTCGGGGACGGTGATGGGTGCGCGTCCCTCGGTGCTGTCCATCGACTTCCAGACCGTGAACTGCCGGTGCGCCTGGTCAGGGTTCCGGATGAGCAGGTCCTCGGTTAGTGCGGCCACGGTGACGGCCGGGGCCAGGTCGAGGTGGATCAGCCCAGCCCGTGACAGGACGGCGGCCTCGACCGAGGCAGCCAAACCCGCGGCCAGAACACCCGCCGTGTCCGCCCGTTGGGAGAGCCCGGGGTCACGCAGGGCTGTCCGCAGCCCGATGGCGGCCTGCATCAGCGGACGCGATCCGGTGGTGTCCGGTGTGATCAGGGCTCCCCACAGCTCACGCGTGCCGGCCCATGACCGGGCGGCGTTCTCGAGTACGGGCACCAGCCGGTCGTGCACGTCGCGGCTCGGCAGCGTCCCAGCTTGGGCGCCGGCCGTGGCGAGGCCGGCGGTCCGGGCCATCAGGGTGAGGTTCACGTCGGCGGCGACGGTGTAGTGACGCGGGTCCGGTTGGCGTCCGAGGACCTGCTGCAGGGTGGTGGTCCAGGTCGAAAGGGCGGCCGCAAGACCTGCCTCATGGGTCTGCTGCCCGTGATTGTCGCGCGGCGGTCGCCCGTTCACCCGCGTGTCGAGCACCAGCTCGACGCTGCGGACCCGTTCAGCCAGCTGGCTGATCGTGTCAGCCAGAGGGTCGGCGGGGTCGACGAGGCGCAGTTCCTGCGCGTGGCGCGTGAGGCTGATCGCGACCGCGTGGGTCAGCAGCCAGCTGGTGTGCAGGACGGCGACCGACACGTCGCCGGCCCTCTCGGGCCCAGGCCGCTCGTGCTGAAGGCGTGAGCCGGCCTCAGCAAGGAGTGCGCAGATGCGCGCCACCCGCCGGTCGGCCGGCTGGATCTCCCGCCAACCACGATGAGAATCACGATCGATCGACGCGGCAGCCCGGCTGGCGTAGGCGAGCGCGTCGGCGTCCTGATAGTGCGCCGTCGCCCCGCCCCCGGGCATGGCGGCCATGGTGTGTGCGGCGGTCTCGAGTGTTTCGGCCCAGGACAGCAGCCGGCCGTTCGCCCGCCGCGGGTCGGGGCCGTCGAGCAGGATCGCCCGGGCTTGCTGGTCGGCTGCCACCAGCAAGGAACGGACGCTGCTCATGGCCGGTGCTGCTCCCGCACTGACGCCAGGACGTCACACAACCAGACGACCAGACGCGAGGTGCCCGGCGGGTAGGCGTAGATCGGCAACCGCCGCAGCTCGGTCTCCGCCTCCACCAGCGAACCCAAGGCACCGGGCTGCGCAGAGATGGCTCCTTCCAGGGACAGGCCCTCGGGCAGCAGGGTGACGGCGATCAGCAGCAACGTGGCGCAGTCCTGCTCCAGCTCGGACGGGAACACCCCGCCGGATCGGGCGGTGTCCCGGCGCGCTTCAACGTGGGCCAGATGCAGGGATCTAGCGGCTCGCAGCAGGCTCTGCTGGCCCGCGGTGAGTGGCACTGCGTTCATCGATGGACTCCGTTCCTCCAGGAATCTGGATGGGTTCTCCACAGATCCCAAGACGTCTGGTGACCCCTCGTGGACGCACCGACACTCCCTGCGTCCGAACTCGTGGGGAAGGAGACCGGTGATGCGGGTATCGGTTGGCAGGGTTATCACCCAAACCCCGGCGATGCTGTTCAGCCTGTGGGTATGGCTGCTCACCGGCGTGTTGGCGCCCGCCTACGTCAGCGTTCCAGTGACCGTGGTGTGGGCGGGCCTCGCGGCCGCGTCACTCACCCGGGGCGGGCAGACCGCACTGACGCGTCTCCTGCTGTCGGCACGCCCACCGACCATGGTCGAGCAGACGACCTTGGCCGACCCGATCACCCGGATGCGGCACAGCGGACCGAACACCCACCGGCTCGACGTCCGGGTCGTCGAGACACCCGGGGTCGCTGCGATCGGCTCCGGACGACACACCGTGATAATCACCCGCGACGCCATCCGGGCAGCACAGACAGGCCGTGTCTCCAGCCACCAACTGACTGCCCTGCTGGTGTCCGCCGCCGGTCAGATCGACCGCGGCACCACCCGCGGCCAGTGGCTGCTCACCGTCTTGACCCTGCCCTGGTTACCATTCCGGATCGTGCTACACGCGTTCGACATCGTGTTCGGACGCAGCCTGCCGGTCAGGTTCCTGCTCAAGGTGCGAGGCCTGTACGGGGTCGCGGCGCTCATCCAGACCACCCTGGAAGGCCGGCCACTCATCGGTGTCGGGGCGCTCATCGTCGTCGCCACCACCTACTGGCAGCCCTACCTGGCATCCCAGGTCACGCGGCACCAGACACTGCTCGGCGACCAGTACGCGGCCGAACACGGCCACGGGCCCGCCCTCGCAGCCCTCCTGGGGCGCCTGCGACCCGACACGGACGGGCTGGAACGAATCCATCACCTCACCCACCCGCGAGACGCGCCCCCCGGAAGTCAGGACGAACCCGGCAGTGGACGCAGCCCCGACAGCTCAGGGACGGCGTCGGCAGGCGGCAGGATCCGGCCGGCTGCGTCGAACAGCTGGGCCAACCCGAGCAGACTGCCTCGGCCCTCCGTGAGCCCCGCGACCGCGCCCGCCAACTCGGGCGACAGCGTCGAGCCGGGCTCCCCCACCATCCGGCACGCCGCCTCCGCGTTCACCGCCACGCCCAGCACCTCGTCACATACCGCCCGCGCAAGCCGGGTCACCTTGTCCAGACCGAGCAACCCCAGAGCCGCATGGCTGATCCACCGCTGATCCGCGGCAGTGACCGCGTCCCCTGAATGGTGGACGCGCAACAACACGGAAGTGACCCTCGCTGAGGCCGAGTCAATGGCCCTCACCTCCTCCGCCAGGACGGTGACGCCCAGCCCGAACCTGCCCATCTCGCAGCCAGTGGTGGACGCGCGGTGCCGGATCAGGCGCTGCAGCGCCACATCACCAGGTGCCGTCCCACGTGCCTCCACGCCACCCGCGAAGGCGACCAGCCGGCCGGCCAGACCATCCAGCGTCGAGGCCAAACCGCTGGCCGACCCGGACGACCAGGCCACGCCACGCTCAACCCGCCTCACGTCAGCACGGGCGGCGTCCAGATACTGCCGGGTGCTCAGCCGTTCCACCGAGCGGCTCACCGGGCAGGACCCGCGAACGCGTGCGCCCGGGCAGGCGACACAGGCTCGACCGGACGCCTGGGCGAGCGGCGGAGCTCGCGCTCGAACCGCTCAGTCTGACGCGCACGCTGAGTGGCGACCGAACGGGTCACCGTCTCAGCGGACCCGGCCATCATCACGTCCCCCGGGGCCGGCACGTCGGTGGCCACCAGAATGGTGTCCGCTGCACCGACCACACGGCTGCCCGTCGCGGTGATCACGTCAGCCAGCCTCTGGCCGACCGGGGCAGAAGTCAGCGCGTCCTCCGCCCAGCCCGCCACATACCTGAACGTGTACTGGGCGCTGTCCAACCCGTGCGCGTGCGTCACCAAGAACGCCACCGACTCGGCCTCCACCTCCCCCACGCCACGACACGAGAACTCACGCCCCTGACGCTGAGACGGGTCATGCAACAGGACGTGGCCGACCTCGTGGGCGAGCGTGCGAACAGCCTGGGCGTCGTCCACGTCCGCCCTCACCCGCACGAGGCGATCAGCGAACATGGTGACCCCGTTCGCGCCGCCGCAGTCACCGCGCTCCACCCGGAACCCGCGATCCTCGACGAACCCTGCAGGCTGTCCCACAAGCCATCAGGGGCCTGCCCGGTCAACAAGACCGGCCGTGGCTGCTCAGGCAACGGCTCACCCGAGGTCTGCGACACATCAAACACGCTGATCACCTTGAACCCGATCGGACGCAGAGCCTTCACAGGCCGACCATCGGCGTCCAGGATCGGGACCCCGCCCGAGCCCGTCACGTCCACCAAGCGGGTTATCGGCGCCAAGATCCGGATCCCCTTCTCCCCCTTGTTCACCTGACGATTGAACGCGGTCTGCCACATCCGATAACCCGATATCAACGTCGCATCTGGCCGTTGGATGAACACGGCCAAAGAATTACCAAACGAGTACTGATGGAACCGGGACGCCACCCGCAACCAGCGCTGCCACTCCTGCCCGTTGGTCAACTCCACCACCTTCTCGGCGATCTGGGCCTGCAACCGCTCCAACTGGACACGGCGCTCCTCAGCGAACCCGTCCTTCTCTTCTTGCGAGTAAGTGCGCTTGACCATGCCCTCACCACCCCCGACCGGACGGGCGGGGCGGCTGGCGCTGGGCGAGCAACTGGGCCGTGGCCGCCAGCAGATCGTCCACCACAACAGACGGGCCACCAGCATGGCTGGCGTCATCGGCCTGCCCCAGCAGATCCTCAACAATCAACGGGATGTCCCGCAGAGGGGCACCGGGTCGGGGAAGCGCCAACACCGGACGCGTAGTTCTCTTCATGACCCAAGAAGCCGAAACAACGCCCCCGATGGTCAGCCGCCTCCGTGCAATGGGAACTTCGACGACCGCGAATCAGTCCGGCTGCGAGGGAGACGCTGCCCTCAATGAGTACATCGTCACCGTCCTTGCCGTCCAGGAACAGGTCGCGGTCGGCGGGGAGCGCAGGCGCGTCCCGGAGCGCATCTCCGGTGCTGGGGGCTCGCTCAGGTGGGACCGGCTTCCGGTCGACGATGATCGTGATCTGGCTGCCAGGGGACTCGGGCTTGGTCATGGATCTGATACCTCCAGGGGTAGGTGGCGAGCGGTGCGCCGACGATGATTGGATCGAATCGGCATCTGCCCTTCACCGCAAGGGTGATGCTATGTATACTGCATGTATGAACTGAGTCGTTGGGTCGTGAAGCGTCGCCGTCCGGTAGTGTTCCCCGCATCAGCCCACGGGTGAAGGACGGAACTGATCAGTGCAGATCCGGTTTGAGGATGAGGATCTTGAACGGCTCGCGTATGACGCGAGCTACCAGACCAAACGGTGGGCGGCCGATGTGACGACCGCCTACCGACGTGTGATTCAACGGCTTGACGCCGCGGTCGACGACCGCGACCTCTACGGCCAGAAGAGCCTGCACTTCGAGCAGTTACAGGGCGACCGAGTTGGCACATCTTCGCTTCGTATCAACTTGAAGTACCGGCTGATCGTCCGGCTGATCACTGAAGACAACGGACGGATGGCGATTGTCATCGACGCCTGCAATCACTACCGCTGAAGGGAGATGATCCACATGCCCCGAACCCTTGCCCAGGCATTCCCCCCGGGTGACTTCCTCGCAGAAGAACTGGCCGCCCGCCATTGGACCCAGAGCGACTTTGCGCAGATCCTGGACCGTCCGGCACAGTTCGTGTCGGAGATCGTCTCTGGCAAGAAGGAGATCACGCGCGAGTCGGCCGCCCAAGCTCGCGGCCGCCCTGGGAACCACCGCCGAGTACTGGCTCAACCTGCAGAACAGCTACCTACTGTGGCAGCAGGAGCAGGGACGCCGCAAGACCCGGGCTGAGCTCGATGAGGTGCGCGCCCGTGCGCCTCCTGTCTTCATGGGCTCCCGTGTCGGTCCTGCGGGAAGCGAGGGCTGCTCCGCGCCGGGAGCTTGGAGGAGCAGGAACGCGAACTTCGGGAACTCTTTCGAAGTGTCGAACCTTGAAGTTGAGCCGTACTTCCTCGCTGCCGCTCGACGAACCAACGGGGACGAGCCACTCAGCCCCACCCAACTGGCCTGGCTGGCCTGCGCGCGTCGGAAGGCACGAGGCTTGGCGGCTGGCGCCTACGACGTCAAGGCTCTTAACAACCTAGCCAGCGGCCTCAGCCGGCTGCTGCGCGATCCCGAGGCCTTCGACAATCTCCCAACCCTGTTTGCCGAAGTCGGCGTGCGCCTCGTCTACCTGGAAGCATTCCCGGGCAGCAAGATGAACGGGGCGGCATTCATGCTCGACAACGATTCGGGACAACCTGTGATCGCTTTGTCAGGTCGGGGCAAGGCGCCGGACTTCGTTCTCTTCACACTGCTTCACGAGGTGGCCCACCTCGTCCTAGGAGATATCGACGCCGATAACGTGCTGATCGACGAAGACAGTAAGCACACCCTCGGCGACGAAACGGCCACAGACGGTCTCGCGGCTAAGTGGGCTGTCCCGACTGATCTGCCAGCCCCACCGCGCCCGATTCGTCAGAATTGGGTCACTCTCCAAGCGGAGAGAGCGGAGGTGCACCCGATCGTGATCGTGGGCCGCCTTCAGAAGACCGGTCTCCTTGAGTGGAGAAGTCGGCAACTCGTCAAAGGCGCTCCCCACTGTTACGGAGGCATTGGAAGGCTGGGGCTGACAGCGAGTTCACCACGGGATTAGTGCCCCGCCGCCACTGGACAAGCGCTCTACGAAGCGCGTCGGGCCGGTCGGCGCCGGTCGAGCTGAGCTCGGATGAGGTCCACTGCGGATAGCGGCTGAACATGGCGTCCACGTCGTCCGGGTACAGCCTGAAGGATGCGGCCGCACCGGCAGACGGGGAGGACGCCCTCGGCGATCCGGCGGCGGAGGGTCTTCACAGTGACCCCGATGCGGGCAGCAGCCGTGGGCAACGACTCATAGGTTCGCAGGGCCAAGGGACTGTCCCTCTCTGGGTCCTAGCGGGCGCCGCGGTCGCTGCTGGATGGTGCGGCGCCGAGGCTGCTGGATGAGTGGCAGGCTGCCCAGCCGACAGCCCCCTGAGCCGAGAGATGCAGATGCTCCAAGCCGGCAATTGCGGGACAGCTAAGCCGAGCAATGCGGAGCGCTCCAGTCGGTGGATTCCATCCACCCTGGGGGCGCGGAGGTTTGCCGCCCTTCAAACGGCTATGCACAGGCTATGCCGGTCGCCAACATTCGATTCTTTGCGCTTGTCACTGCCATGTAGTCGAAAGGTTCATACTCCTCTCTCGCGCACAACGATGTGTGGTCCCCTGACTACATCAAATCCCCTCTGACAAGGACTTCGGTCCTTCTCAGTTGTGGACTCTCATGGACACGGATGGCCTTGAGAGGCCTCCCATCCCCACGGTTCCCCACGACATCCGGGTCGTGGGGAACGTCTCCGGCCTCGCCCGCTGTCCACCCGACCGTCCCTGAGCCCGTTACGGAGCGTGACGGGAGGGGCGCATCATGGGTAAGCCACGGGCCAAGGTCAAGCGCGGCTTCGGTGAGGTCGGCCAGTTGCCGAGCGGGCGGTACCGGGCGCGCTACACCGGCCCCGACGGGAGTCGGCACAGCGCTCCGATCACCTTCGTCGCCCGGATCGACGCCGAAGGGTGGCTGGTCGACCAGGAACGGATGATCAGCCGCGGCGAGTGGGAGCCGCCGGCCCGTCAGGTCCGGGAGGTGCGAGGAGGCGCCCCTGCTGCTGGGTCAGTACGCCGCCACTGTGGTGGGCCGCCGGCGGATTCGGCCGGGCACGGCGGCGCTGTACGCGAAGCTGCTCCGGTTGACCATCCTTCCGGCGTTCGCGAAGCGGCCTCTGGGCGAGATCACCGCAGCGGAGGTCTCGACTTGGTACGCGGGGATGCGGAGCACGCCGACCCAACAGGCCAACGCCTACGGGCTGCTCAAGTCGATCTTCAAGGAGGCCCTCGAGGAGCGGCTCGTGGAGGTGAGCCCGTGCCGCGTGAAGGCGGGCACGCAGAAGGAGCGGCGCGCGAAGATCGAGGTGCTCACCGTCGACCAAGCTCAATCGCTACCTGGCCGCCGTTCCCGAAGCGCGGCGGGTGCCGCTGTTGCTGGCCGGGTGGTGCGGGTTGCGTTCCGGCGAGGTCCGAGGGGCTCCGGGTGCGTGATCTGGACCTGGACCTCGGCTTGGTGCACGTTCGTCAGGCAGTCGTGCGACTCAACGGGCAACTCCTGATCGGCCCACCCAAGACGGACGCCGGGATCGGGAACTCGGTGTCCATCCCTCCCCACCTCCTGCCGTCGTTGCGGGAGTGGGCGGCGCGACAGCCGGTGCGTGAGCGGGAGGCGTTGCTGTTCCCGGCCAGGGATGGGCACTCCCCGCTCAACGACAGCGTCCTGCGAGTCGCCCACAACAAGGGCGAGGCGGCCATCGACATGCACGGCCTGACGGTCCATGGGCTGCGTCACACCAGCGCGACGCTGGCCGCACCATTGGGAGCCACCCTCGCCGAACTCCAGGCGCGGGATTCGAACAGCACGCCGAACATGGCCATGCGTTACCAGCACGTCGCCGCCGAGCGTGACGCTCAGTTGGCTGCCCGAATGTCCGCGTTCGCGACGGGTCGACCAGCCTGACCTCGTGTAGTCCAGGGGAACTCGCAGTGTTCTGCGGCTCCTCTCCGCTCGCGCCGTCTAGCTGAGGTCAAGAGCGACAACGGGTGGGGGTGACCAGCACCGTGCTTGTCGTCCCAGAAGGGCCCGGCCTCTCGAGCCCGGTGGTCGTGACGTCGATCCCGTGCCTTGCGCGTACACGCTGCCTGGTCGCCGAACTCGTCCAGAGGTCGATCAGCGTCAGAATGCCGTCCATGCCGTCGACCATCGCGCGCATTTCAGAGCCCAGGCCGTCGAGCCCGCCGACCGTCTGGCAGCGCCCCTTGACTTGACTAGCCAAAGCCGGTCCCAGAGTCGACTCGATGGGCACGCCGTTTGCTCAAGCGAGCCCACGCTAGGCTGAACCAGCGAAGGAGGAGGAGCGGTGGCGTCAGATGTCAGGATCCGGGAAGCACGTGATGGTGACCTAGAGGCGGTGGCGACTCTGATGACAACAGCGTTGGCTCCCTACTACGGGGGAGATCATCGGCGCCATGCGGAGCGGATCTTTCAAACGCACGTTAGCGGCGGCCAGGAATTCGACTCGGCTTCTTCTCAGTCGAGCAGAAGATGTTTATTGCGGATGTAGATGGCAACTTGCCGGCTTAGTGCATGTCGTTGCCAAGCGTCAGGGGACTTTCAAGATCAGCCCACTCATAGTCGAGCCACGATTCCGAAGAATGCGAGTGGCGACGAGGCTGCTTGAACATGCGGAGCAGTATGCGGCAGCTAGGAATGTTTTGCCAAATGTACTGCACCGTTGCCCTCGCGAACCGGGAAACTTACGATTTCTTCACATCGCATGGTTACATAAAGGCAGGGCAGTCGGACAGTCACTATAAGGATTCGATGACCGAGACGATGCTCTATCGCATCTTCGACAAATCCGGCGGGAGGGCCAACCAGCAGTTTGATTTGCAGCACATTTCTGTCACTCCCTTCGATAAATCGATGGAGCAAGGGGTCCGGGAACTCCTCCTTAGATACTTGCCTTCGCGTTTCAAGGGATCGACGACGCATGGATCGACTCCCTGTTCGAGGAGTACCTTCGCAGAGACCATAGGACGTCAACTCGAAGTACAAGCTAATCTATCTGTTGCGACGGACTCTCAAGGACGGGTGTGCGGCGTTGCCGGGGCGACGCCGAAGCCTCGCCTATCCAACTCATGCCGGTCGTTTCGGAGGACCACTTCGTCTTCGAAGCGCTCCTGCGACATGTACCGTTCATGTTGAAAGAATACGGACACAAGCTGTACATTCATGTCCAGCCAAGTGCCACCGAGACGGTTTCTCTTCAAAGGCTTGGGTGGACGTTGGATGCCGTCATGCCCGGCGCTTATGGAGAAGACACCGTTACGCAACAATGGAGCTTCGATTTGGGCAGTGAGAAAATGAGAAACATGCGCATGAAGGCTAGGTTCTTCGACCTGATCATGGCCGGTCGCAAGACACTCGAGGTTCGTGTTGGCTACGACTCGATCCGGGCAATCAAGGCAGGAGATCGCGTTCGGCTCAGCACGCACGACCGTACTGCCGAGATTCTGATCAAGGATGTCAGGCGCTACCAGAGCTTCTCCGAAATGTTGCTCGTTGAGCCAGCTGAGCGCATCGCCCCGGATGACCCAACTGGTGTGCCACGACTCCTTTCGGAAATATACCCACCGAACAAAGAGCGACTAGGGGTTATTGTGCTTGAGATCGAGCCCATCGGAAGAGTCCGCAGTGCCTGACACGTGGACGATCGTTGGCACCATTGTCGGTGTGCTCAGTCTTATTCTTGCCGCAGTGCAGACTGTTCGCTATCAGGCCACGAAGAAGTTGCTTGACCAACTCCAAAACCGCGAGCAGATCGCCACGTGGAGCCTCTATGATCTCGCGATACAGGCGTACACGTCCTTGGGGGAGGCGCGAGCTGCCCTTCGAGACGTTTCCGGAGCGCCCGTACCCGCGATAAGAGAAGACTGCTCAAGTAGCGTCCCTCCTAAACGCCATCTGGCTCAAGTTGATCGAGCATGCTGCCACACTGGAGCCGGAGTTCACCGAGGCAACCATCGAAAGGTGGCGCAACCTAGGCAGGCTCGA
>CAVSPO010000003.1:0-44766 GCA_963730005.1 uncultured Actinomycetota bacterium | reverse complement strand
TGGATGACGGACTCGAACCCGCGACCACCTGGACCACGACCAGGAAGCTCTACCAACTGACCACACCCACCAGATTCTTCCAGGTCTCCTCGCGAACAGGTCAACATCTAGCGAAACATCGAAACTATCGGAAATCGCAGTGATCACCAGGAGCGCGGCGAACAGGTTGCGGACAGCAGTGCTTGCCAGACCGGGACTACGCCGTCCCGATGCCCGTCACACTGCCTTGGTGTCGGGCAGCGATCGCCTTGGCCTGCGAGGTGGTCGGGCCGGGAGGGGCGACGAAGACGGCCTCGCGGTGGTCGCGCAGTTCCTCGATGGATTCCTGGATGTCGGCCAGCGCACGGTGGTTGCCCTTCTTTACCGGGGCTTGGTAGAAGGCCTTGGGGTACCAGCGGCTGGCCAGCTCCTTGACGCTGCTGACGTCCACGTTGCGGTAGTGCAGGTACGCCTCGAGCTGGGCATCTCCTTGGCCAGGAACGTGCGGTCGGTGCCGATCGTGTTGCCCGCCAATGGCGCCTTGCGGGAGACGGGAACGTGCTTCTTCACGTAGTCGAGGATCTGTTGCTCGGCCTGCGCCATGGTGGTTTCGGCGGCCTCGAGCTCGGCCAGCAGGCCGGACTTGACATGCATCTCGCGCACGAAGTCGGTCATCGTGGCCAGTTGTTCCGCTGAGGTCTTGATCACGATGTCCAGCCCGTCGTCCTTGACGTTGAGCTCACCGTCGTGACGAGCACCGCCACTTCGATCAGTCCGTTCTTCGCCAGGTCAAGCCCGGTCATCTCGCGATCCACCCACACCAACATGTCATTCACCCCCTCACCCTAGCGACCGTCCGCAAGAGCCCGCATGGGCGGTGCGCCTCGGCCGCTCGGCGAACGGCCGAGGCCGATCTGATGCAAGGATGTGCCGCCGGCGGGGGCCTGGACCTACAATCTGTGCGCAGGCCCCCGTAGCTCAACGGATAGAGCACTGAACTTCTAATCCAACGGTTGCGCGTTCGAATCGCGCCGGGGGCACCCAACCAATCGCCGGTCCCTGAGCCCACATCGTCCCCGGGTAACCTTGCAGACATGTCCACCGAGATCGTCGAGCGTCGAGCCCGTGCCCTTTCCGGGTTGCCGCGTCCGGTGGACCGCATCCAGCCTTGGTGGCAACGCCACTTCGTCTTCAGCCACTCGTTCTGGGTGGGCGTGGTGGCAGTCCTGGTGTACGGAGCTTGCCTGGTCTGGACCTACCGGCTGGAGGGTGCAGCTTGCGGGCCGAGATCGAGGCCGTCACACGGCAGCTGGGCTCACCCACTGAGCTCACCTGGAGCCAGTTCAGCGAAGCGGTGCGGGGGTCGGCCTACTGGGCGTCGCTGACACTGGCCGGCTGGGTGGTGGTGTTCGTGCTCGTCGACCGGCTCAGGCCCACCACCTGGACGATGAAGTTCGTGGCGCTCGGCTGGGGCGGTGCGGTCGCCACCCTGGTCAGCCTCTACCTCAACACCTGGATGAGCAGCCTGATCAACATCCAGGGCGCCGGCGACCCCACCTCGGCCGCCCGGGCCGCGATCTTCGTGGCGCCCTTCGTCGAGGAGTCCGCCAAGGCAACCGTGCTCTTCCTGCTGGCGATCTTCGTGCGTTACCGCATCGTCAGCGTGCTGCAGACGGTGACCCTCGCCGGGTTGAGCGCGGCCGGCTTCGCGTTCACCGAGAACATCCTCTACTACACGCGCCCCTTCATCTACGCCAGCAAGATCGTCGGCGTTGACCCTGAGGCCGCCCGCATGGAGTACGTGGTGTCCAGAGGGCTGCAAACCAGCTTCGGGCACCCGTTGTTCACCATCCTGACCGCCCTGGGTCTGGCTGTGGCCCTGACCAACCGCAGCAAGCTGGTTCGCGTCGTGGCGCCTTTGGCCGGTTTCCTGTTCGCCGTCTCCGGCCACATGGCGTTCAACGGCATGGCCAGTGTTGGCGCCCCGACAACGGTGCTCACCGTCAGCGGTTGGCTGGCGATGCTGACCCTGACCCTGACCCTGGTCCGGCGCTACCTGGCCGAGCGCAAACTGATCGCCGCCAGGCTGGACGACTACGTGCACACCGGCTGGCTGTACCCGCGAGACCCGATCGTGTTCTCCAACACCCGGCTTCGTCTGAAGCTGGCGTTCGCCGCGCTGCTTCGTGGCCGTCGCGTCTTCCGCGACACCCTGGCCATGCAGCGCTGTCTGTCGGAGCTGGCCTACCTGCGGGCCTCGATGACGCGCGGACTGGTGGATGCAGCGGGGGAGGAACGTGCCAAGGAACTGCTGTACGAGATCCGGGCCCTTCGACTGACTGCCTTGTACGAGCCGGACGGTCAACGGATCAAACCGGACTGGTGGCACAAGCCTGACCTGACTGCGCTCAAGGAACGTCTCGCCAGGCTCCGGCAGCCAAGGATGCGGCAGGTGCCGGCCCTGCCGAACGCCGGACCGCCGATACCCGTCAGCTCTGTCCCGATGCGACCCACAGCATCCGGACCGACAGCGAACTATCCGCAGTAGGCGGCGTGCGAGATTGCGTGCCCCGCTTGAACGAGCCACGCACGCGCCGATTCGGCCCGGTTGTCACCCCGGAGGGCGACGTCCGGTGCCTGGACGTGCCAAAGTGGACCAAGGCCCAGTGAGGTCTTGACGCGGGGGAAGGAAACCAGCCTTGGGTAGCAGCCTGAAACTGACCCAGTCACTGACCGAGCTGCGGTCAGCTCTGGTCGATGCACGTCTCCCCTTGGCGCTGCCTGGGGCCGCTGACCAGTCGGCTGCCGCCCGCCAGATCACCGCCCAGCTGGACGACTACATCCTGCCCCGGCTGGTCAACCTGGAGGCCCCGCTGCTGGCCGTCATCGGCGGCAGCACGGGCGCCGGCAAATCCACGCTCGTCAACACGCTCATCGGCCGGGTGGTCTCGGCGCCCGGTGTGATCCGACCCACCACCAAGTCGCCGGTGCTCATCTTCAACCCCAAGGACGAGGGCTGGTTCGATGATGACCGGGTGCTTTCTGGACTGATCCGCACGCGGGTGCCCAGCACCGACCAGAGCTCGCTGCAACTCGTCCCCGAGCCCACGCTGCCGCCCGGACTGGCACTGCTGGACGCACCTGACGTGGACTCCGTCGTGGAGGCAAACCGGCGGCTGAGCTCCCAACTGCTCGAAGCTGCCGACCTGTGGTTGTTCGTCACTTCCGCCGCCCGTTACGCGGATGCCGTGCCGTGGGAGTTCCTGCAGGCCGCAGCCAGACGAAATGCCGCGGTCGCCGTCGTCCTCGACCGGGTCCCCCCGGCGGCGATGCGGGTGATCCCGGCCGATCTGGGCCGCCTGATGACCGAGCGCGGTTTGGCCGACTCGCCGTTGTTCGCCGTGCCCGAGACCGTCACCGACGAACTTGGCCTGCTGCCCGACGCCGCTGTGTCACCGATCCGCGCCTGGCTGGCGACCCTGGCCGCGGACAAAGCGAGCCGGCAGCGGATCGTCATGCAGACCCTGGACGGCGCGATCGGTTCGCTGACGACACGCGCGCCCGGCGTCGCGGCAGCCATCCAGGCGCAGCTTGAGACCGTCGACGCCCTCCAGCAGGACGCCTCCAAGTCGTTCGACGAGGCGTCTCGCGCGGTGGCCGTCCAGACCGCCGACGGCACCCTGCTGCGCGGCGAGGTGCTGTCACGCTGGCACGACTACGTCGGGACCGGGGAGTTTACCCGCGCCATGGACGAGAAGATCTCCTGGCTGCGTGACAAACTGACCGGGGCGCTGCGGGGAGAACCGTCGGCAGGCCAGGAAGTCGCCGTTGCTGCGCGCTCCGGTCTGGAGATCCTGCTGGTCGAGGAGGCCCGCGCCGCCGCGGAGCGGGCAGGTCGGGCCTGGCTGGGCAATCCGGCGGGGCGTCAGCTGCTGCTGGCTCACCCCGACCTGGCCAAGGCATCCCCGGATGTTCCTGATGCGGTGTCGCGACTCATCAGGGGTTGGCAGACCGACGTCATGACGCTGGTCGCGGAAGAGGGACGAGGCAAACGCAAGGGCGCCCGGATCGCGGCTCTGGGCGTCAACGGCGTCGGTGCCGCGCTGATGCTGGTGATCTTCAGCCAGACCGCAGGGTTGACCGGGGCCGAGATCGGTGTCGCCGGGGGCAGCGCGGTGCTGGCCCAGAAGCTGCTCGAGTCGATTTTCGGTGAGGACGCCGTGCGCAGGCTCGCTGTGATCGCCAAGCAACAGCTGGATGAACGGGTGCACGCACTGATGGCCGGCGAGCTGGGCCGCTACGAGCAGGCGTTGGCTGACCTGCAGGTGACCGGTGAGCGGGCCGCCCGGATCCGGGAAGCCAGCGAGCGTGTCAACATCGCCCGAGCTGAGGGGTACGAGGAGTTCGACTTCCATCCCCAGACCGGACGCGCAGCCGCGCTGCCCCCCGCCGAACAACAGGGCGCCATCGACTCGGGCAGCCCCGCTGCCATCGGTCGGGGAGCCGTCGAAGAGACCGTCAGGATCCGTCAGGTGACGGGGGACAACAGTGGTGAATTGGTCGAAGCGGAGCTGATCGAGCAGCCGCGAGGTGACCAGCGATGACCGGCAGTCCCAAGGAGGCACGGCAGCGCGCCGGCTTGGCGTCGCGGGTGAGTGCCCTGGGTGACGCGGCCAGCCTCAGCGAGGGCCGAGGCGATGATCGGGTGGTGGCCGAGGCGCGACGAGTCGTCCAGCAGGTGGATCAGCGGCTGGCTTTCTCCGGGGACGACACGGTAGTCGCGCTGGCCGGAGCTACCGGGTCCGGCAAGTCGAGTGTCTTCAACGCCATAGCCGGGCGCCAGCTGGCCGAGCCGGGCGTCAAGCGACCCACCACATCGAAGGCCCTGGCCGCCTACTGGGGCGCTCAGCCGCCGTCCGAGTTGCTCGACTGGCTCGCCGTGCCCCGCCGTCAGGTCGTGGACGATGGTGACCCGGCGTTGGCCGGGTTGGTGCTGCTGGACCTGCCCGACCACGATTCGCTGATGACGTCGCACCGTGTGGAGGTCGACCGGCTGGTGCAGCTCGTCGACTGCCTGATCTGGGTGGTGGACCCCCAGAAATACGCGGACAACGCGCTCCACGAGCGCTACCTGAGGCCCCTGGCCGACCATGCAGAGGTGATGATGGTCGTGCTCAACCAGGCCGACCGACTGACCCCCGACCAGCTCGACAAAACCATGAAGGACCTGCGTGCCCTGCTCCGCAGCGAGGGCCTGGGCGAGGTGCCGGTGCTGGCGGTGTCGGCGCTGGACGGGCTCAACATCGACAAACTGCGGGCCGCCATCAAGAAGCTGGTCAGCAACAAGGCCGCGGCCGCTGCCCGGCTCTCCCTTGACGTGGCGGCTGCCGCGCGAGCCCTCGACGCGGATCTCGGCGACGGGCGCGTCGGTGACATCCCGATGACCCTCCAGGGACGCTTGGCGGACGCCTTCGCCGAGGCTGCGGGCGTGCCCCAGGTGAGTGCAGCGGTGCTGGGGTCGATGCGGCATCGCGGTGTTGGAGCCACCGGCTGGCCGCTGGTGAACTGGTTGACGAAGCTGCGCCCGGATCCTCTGCGCATGTTGCATCTGGACCGGGGTGCCGCCAGGAAGACCGAACGTCCCAAACAGAACGAGCTGCAACCGGTCGAGGTGCAGCGGACCAGCCTGCGGGTCGGCGGGGGAGTGCAGCAGTCTCGCGTCGACGCCGCTGTGCGAGCCCTCGTGGATGAGGCCTCAGCCGGCCTCCCGGGGGGCTGGGCGGACGCGGTACGCGAGGCGGCGCGCACCGATCGGCAGCGCCTGGCGGACGATCTCGACCGGGCGGTCGCCACCACCGACCTGCGGATGAACGAGGGGCACGGTTGGTGGAAACTGGTGCGGGTACTCCAGTGGCTCATGATCGTGATTGTCGCCACCGGTCTGCTGTGGTTGTTCAGCGGCGTCATCCTCGCCTACTTCCAGTTGCCCCCGCTGCAGATCTATCGCTGGTACAACATTCCGCTGCCCACCCTGATGGTGTTCAGTGGTCTGGGCACCGGGGTGGCGCTGGCCGGGGTCAGCCGGATCGGTGTCGAGGTCGGTGCCCGACACAAGGCGGCCCAGGCAGAAGCTGCGATGACCAGGGCCGTCACAGCCGTGGCACTGGACGAAGTGATCAAGCCGGTCAATCTGGAATTGGCGCGCCACGCCAAGGCGCAGGAGCTGGTGGCGCGGGCCGTCCGCTGAGGAATCGGGCCCGGAAGCGCGAGCTGGCATACTGGTCGACGGTGGATTTCCACCCGGAATGCCGAGCTACCGAAGGATCCGACGCCACATGGCTGAGTTCATCTATCAAATGCACAACGTCCGCAAGACGATCGGCGAGAAGCTGATCCTCGACAACGTGACGCTGTCATTCTTCCCGGACGCCAAGATCGGGGTCGTCGGCCCCAACGGCGCCGGCAAGTCCACCCTGCTCAAGGTGATGGCCGGGTTGGAGCCCATCAACAATGGCGACGCACAGCTGGCCAAGGGTGCCACGGTGGGCATCCTGTTGCAGGAGCCGCCGCTGACCGAGGACAAGACGGTCCTTGAGAACGTCGAGGAGGGCGTCGCCGAGGTCAAGGGCATGCTGACTCGTTACAACGAGATCAGCGAGGCGATGGCCGATCCCGAAGCTGACTTCGACACCCTGCTGGCCGAGATGGGCGAGCTGCAGACCGCCCTGGACGCCAAGAACGCCTGGGACATCGACGCGCAGCTGGAGCAAGCCATGGACGCGCTGGGCTGCCCGCCCGGTGACACCCCGGTGAACATCCTTTCCGGCGGCGAGCGTCGTCGCGTCGCCATGTGCAAGCTGCTCCTGCAGCAGCCTGACCTGCTGCTGTTGGACGAGCCCACCAACCATCTGGATGCCGAGTCGGTGAACTGGCTGGAAGGCCATCTCAAGACCTACCCGGGCGCGGTCTTGTGCATCACCCACGACCGCTACTTCCTCGACAACGTGGTCGGGTGGATCTGCGAGGTCGACCGCGGCCGGCTCTACCCCTACGAGGGCAACTACACGACCTACCTGGAGACGAAGCGCAAGCGTCTGCAGATCGAGGGTCAGAAGGACGCCAAGCGCGCCAAGATCCTGGAGCGCGAGCTGGAGTGGGTGCGTTCCAGCCCCAAGGCCCGTCAGGCCAAGAGCAAGGCCCGCCTGGAGCGCTATGAGGAGTTGGCGGCCGAGGCGGAGCGCAACCGCAAGCTCGACACCAGCGAGATCGACATCCCGCCGGGCCCGCGGCTGGGCGGCATCGTCCTGGAGGCCAACCACCTGCACAAGGCATTCGGCGACCGGGTGCTGATCGATGATCTGAGCTTCCAACTGCCCCGAGCCGGCATCGTCGGCATCATCGGCCCCAACGGCGTCGGCAAGACCACGCTGTTCAAGATGATCGTCGGCGACGAGCAGCCGGACTCCGGCTCGCTGAAGATCGGCGAGACGGTGAAGGTGAGCTACGTCGACCAGAATCGAACCGGGCTGGATCCCAAGAAGAATGTTCTGGGAAGTGGTGTCCGACGGGCTCGACTACCTCAAGGTGGGCAACTTCGAGGTGCCCAGCCGCGCCTACGTGGCCTCCTTCGGTTTCAAGGGCCCCGACCAACAGAAGCCTGCCGGTGTGCTCTCCGGCGGTGAGCGCAACCGGCTGAACCTGGCGCTGACGCTGAAGCAGGGCGGCAACCTGCTGCTCCTGGACGAGCCGACCAACGACCTGGACGTCGAGACGCTGCAGGGCCTGGAAGACGCCCTGCTGGAATTCCCCGGCTGTGCCGTCACCATCAGCCACGATCGCTGGTTCCTGGACCGGGTCGCCACGCACATCCTGGCCTGGGAGGGCGAGGACGAGGCCGGTGTCCCGCAGTGGTTCTGGTTCGAGGGCAACTTCGCCGATTACGAGAAGAACAAGATCTCCCGCCTCGGCGAGGAGGCTTCTCGTCCGCACCCGTCCAAGCACAGGCGCCTGATGCGCGACTGAGGCTGAGCCCGTCGCGGGCAGTCCGCGGCGGGCGTCCTTGGAACGTGGCGGAATGCCGCGGGTGATTCGTGAGTTGACAAGTGCGGGCGTCAAGCACGCCTGCCGATTCACCGACCACGGACCGAAGGTGCCCATGCCTGCCCTCTTTGAACCCTTGCGACTGCGTGACCTGACCATCGCCAACCGCTTGGCGGTTGCCCCCATGTGCCAGTACATGATCGACGGCCGCGATGGCGTCCCCACCGACTGGCACCTGGTGCATCTCGGCGGTTTCGCCACAGGCGGGTTCGGGCTGATCCTGTCCGAAGCCACCGCAGTCTGCCCCGAGGGCCGGATCAGCCCGCAGGACGCCGGGCTGTGGAACGACCGGCAAGTTGCCAGCTGGCGCCACATCACCGACTTCGTGCACACCCAGACCCTGCAGACCCCCGACGGCGAACGGGTGCCGGTGCGGGTCGGCGTCCAATTGGCCCACGCCGGCCGCAAGGCCAGCACCTATCGCGGTTTCGCTGGCGAACAGCAGGGTTCGGTGCCGCCGGCCGACGGCGGATGGCAGACGGTTGCCCCCAGCGCCGTCGCTTTCGAGGGGCTGGCGACCCCGATCGAACTGGACAGCGCGGGCATCACGACGGTGGTCGCGCAGTTCCGCGAGGCTGCCGTCCGCGCCGCCGCAGCCGGCTTCGACGTCATCGAGATCCACGCTGCGCACGGCTACCTGCTGCACCAGTTCCTCTCGCCCCTGAGCAACCTGCGCACCGACGAATACGGCGGTTCCCTGCAGAACCGGGCGCGGCTACTGCTGCAGGTGGTGGACGCGGTGCGCTCCGTCTGGACCAATCCGCTGCTGGTTCGCATCTCAGCCACCGACTGGACCGAAGGCGGTTGGGATGCCGACCAGTCGGTCGAGTTGGCCAGGCTGTTGAAGGCCCACGACGCTGATCTGGTCCACGTCAGCTCGGGCGGCAACGTGATTGCCCGGATTCCGGTTGGCCCCGGCTACCAGGTGGAGTTCGCTGCCCGGTTGCGCGCCGAGGCCGGCATTCCGACGGCGACCGTCGGCCTGATCACCAGCCCCGCCCAGGCCGACGACATCATCGCCTCCGGCCAGGCCGATCTGGTGGTGTTGGGTCGGGTCGCGCTGCGGGAGCCGCACTGGCCCCAACGCGCAGCCGCCGAGTTGGGCGGCGTCGATCCCGCCGCCCTCTATCCTGCGCAGTACGTGCGCGGCGCCTGGCCACAGCACTGATCCCTGAGGGCAGCAAGAGGCCTTCCGGCCTTCAGCCCCCGCAGGCGCTGAAAGCCGGAAGGCCGGGTGCTCAGAGCTTGCTGGCCAGCAACACGGCCAACGTCAGGGAGTCCCGATCGGCAAGATCCTTGACCTGCTTGCGGCAGCTGAACCCGTCAGCGAGCATGATCGCGTCCGGGCCGGCCGCCTCGATGGCAGGCTTCAGGTCGTGCTCGAACACCTTCACCGAAATGTCGTGGTGTTCGCCGGCCTCCACACCGAAGATGCCGGCCAGACCGCAGCAGCCGGCCACCGTGACCACGTTCGCGCCGGTGGCGTCCAGCAGCTTCTGGTCGGCCTCCCACCCGATCACACTGGCCTGGTGGCAGTGCGGCTGGGCGACGATCGTCATTCCTGACAGGTCGGGCGGCTGGTAGCCGTCCAGTGAGGTCAGCACCTCGGCCAGCGTCTTGATCTGGCCAGCCACCACGGGCACCCGCTCATCGTCGGGGTTGAGCTCGAGGGCGTCGCTACGCCAGGTCGCCATGCAACTGGGTTCCATGCCGACGATCGGGACACCGGACTTGGCGATCGGGTACAGCACCCCCAGAGCGTTCTGCTGCTGCTTGCGAGCGGCGTCCAACTGTCCGGTGGTGATCCACGACACCCCACAGCAGGCATGTTCCTGGATCACGTACGGGTCGAAGCCGGCTGCGTGCAGGACCTGCACGAGCGCGGTCACCGATGCGCCCTCGAAGGCGTCAGTGAAGGAGTCGACCCACACCGCAACCGGCCCAGCGGACGGGATCTCGTGCTTGGGGACCTGGGTGGCTTGCGACTTGGCGGAACCCTTGGCACGGAACTTCGGCATCGGGCGCCGCTGGTCAACCCCGGCCAGCAGTTTGATGAGGCTGCTGAACGGCTTGTGCTGCATGAAGACGTTGGCGACCGGCGCCAGGTGCAGCGTGTTCACCAGCCGTCCCCAGCGCGGCAGCATACCCATCGCGTAGTGGCTCATCGGACGAATCCGGCGCTTGAGGCTCTCGTACAGCACCCGCGACTTGTACGCCGCCATGTCGATGCCGGTGGGGCAGTCGCGACGACAGCCCTTGCACTGCAGGCACAGGTCGAGGGCCTGTTTCAGCTCCGGGGCGCCCCAGCCCTTGACGATCTCACCGTTGATCATCTCCTGCAGGATGCGGGCGCGGCCGCGTGTGGAGTCCTTCTGATCGTTGGTGGCATGGAAGCTGGGGCACATCACCCCACCCGCCTTGCTGGTGTCCGCCAGGCACTTGCCCACGCCGGTGCAGCGATGCACGTCATCGACGAACTTGTTGTCGGTCCGGCGCAGCGGCGAATACACCGTTTGGGCGACACGGATGTCGGCGGTCAGCGGCCGGGGATCGACCTCGACGCCGGGGTTCATCAGATTGTCAGGGTCGAACAACTTCTTGACGGCGCCGAACAGCTGCAACGCCTCGGCCGAGTACATGATGGGCAGCAGCTCACTGCGGGCGCGGCCATCGCCGTGCTCGCCGGCGATGGAGCCGCCGTAGCTGGTCACCAGCTGGGCCCCCTCGACCATGAAGGCGTGGTACTTCTCGGTGCCGCCCGGCTGGTCCAGCGGGAAGTCGACGCGCACGTGCACGCAACCCTCACCGAAGTGGCCGTAGGGCAGGCCCCGCAACGCGTGTTTCTCCAGCAGGGCGTCGAAATCACGCAGGTAAGCGCCCAGCTTGGCCGGCGGTACAGCGGCGTCCTCGAAACCGGAGTGGCAGGGCTTGTCCAGTGCGACGCCGGCCAGGCCCGCGCCATCGGAACGAAGACTCCACAGCCGGGCAGCGTGTTTCGGGTCCTCGACGACCCAGCCGTCGGTGCAGCCGGAGGCGGCCAACAACTGCTCGGCGCGGTTCCGCACCTCGGCGGCGTCAGCCCCGACGACCTCGACGAACAGCCAGCCGTCACCGGCAGGAAGCTGGGGCACAGCCTTCGAGCCCTTGCGGATTTCCACGGCATTGACGATGCGCCGGTCAAGGCCCTCGACTGCCGTCGGCTTGAACGGCAGGATGACCGGCATGGCGTCTGCACCCTCGGGCATCGTGGGGTAACCGAGCGCGATCGTTTCCTTGTAGGGCTCGTCACCGACCAGACTCACGGTGGCCTCGACGATGATGCCCAAGGTGCCCTCGGTGCCGGCGAAGAACTTGCCGACGTTGAAACCCTTCTCGGGCAGCAGGCACTCCATGCCGTAGCCAGAGGCCTGTCGGCTGAACTTGCCGAACTCGGTGCGGATGATGGCGAGGTTCTCGCCCACCAGGCGTTCGAGCTGGGGCAGCGGAGCAGCCGCCGGATCGGCGCCTTCGCCGATGGTGATCAGCTCGCCGGTACCCGTGATCACTTCGAGACTGACCACGTTGTCGGAGGCTCGCCCGTAGCCGAGGGCCCGGGGGCCGCAGGCGTTGTTGCCGATCATGCCGCCGATGGTGCAGCGGTTGCTGGTGGACGGGTCTGGCCCGTAGCGCAGCCCGTGCGGACGCCAGCACCTCCTGCAGATCCGACTGGATGACACCGGGCTGGATGGTGGCTGTGCGCTTCTCGGGGTCAACCGAGATCACCTGGTTGAGGTAACGGCCCATGTCGATGACCAGACCCTCACCGACGGCGTTGCCGGCGATGCTGGTGCCGGCTCCCCGTCCCGTGATGGGCATGCCTGCCTTCAGCGCAGCTCGGATGACGCTGATGAGCTCGTCCTTGGTGCGCGGCTTCGCGACCACGGTCGGCACCACGCGATACAGCGACGAATCAGACGAGTACAGGCCCTTGGCCAGAGTGGACGTGTCGAGACACTCATCGCTGCCGAGGGCTTCGCGGAAACGCTTCAGTGCGTCACGACGGCCCAACGTCGAGTCCAGAGGTCCCACGCCCGCGGTGGGTTGGCTTGCCAGAGATGTGGTGGGAGCAGTCACGCGGCCTAGTCTGCCACTGCCAACACGGCGTTCGAGCGCACGTCCCATGGCGGTGAAGTCTTTCGGATCAGTGACGTCGACGAGGATGCGGCGCACCGCGGCCACGTGGCTGGGGGCGGCCTCGACCAGTAGGTCATGGCCCTTCTCCGTGAGCTGGGCCAGCACGCCGCGACGGTCGTCCGGGGCGGAGCGGCGGCTGACGATCCCTTCCTTCTCCATCCGCGAGATGGTGTGCGTGAGTCGGGAGCGTGTCTGGTGGACGTCGTCGGCCAGCTGACTCATCCGCAGTGACCGGCTCGTCGGCTTCCGAGAGCCGCACCATGATCTCGTACTCGGCCAGCGCCAGGCCGAAGCGGCGTAGATCGCGGTCGAGGTAGTCCTCGATGCGGGCCACCGCAAGCAGCCAGCTACGCCAGACGCCTTGTTGCTCCGGGCTCAGCCAGCGCGGTTCATCATTCTCGACCATGGTGTGAGCGTACCAACATGCAATTGAATATTGAATCACTGGGGCAACCTGTGAGTTGCACCCCCTGCGCCCGCTACAGTCATGCCACGGGCGTGACCGTCGCCCGCTCGCGTCGCCGCTGCTGCTGCGCCGGCGGGGTTTCTGGCGAGATGGTTGGTGGCGGCCCCCTGCGGGCCGGGGAGGGGTTCAGCCCATGACAACCCAGGACGAGTTGCTGGCGCTGAGCGCACCCAGCTACGCCGCGCTCTTTCGGGATCGGGTGCAGGCGACGCCGACCGCGATGGCTTACCTTGTGCCCAGCCGCACAGACACCGGCCCTGCCACCTGGACCCCGATGACCTGGGCCGAGACGCGAGTCAAGGTCGACGAACTGGCTGCCGGTTTGTTGGCGTTGGGGCTGGACACGGAGCAGCGTGTCGCCATCGTCTGCAGCACCCGCATCGAATGGATTCTGGCGGATCTGGCAATCGCCTGCGCAGCCGGCGCCACCACCACCATCTACCCGAGCAGCCAGCACGAGGACGTCGAGTTCATCCTGTCCGACTCGCAGGCGGTGGTGGTCGTCGCCGAGGACTGGGCCCAGGCAACCAAGGCCATGGCCGACGACGGCAGCCTGGTGGGTCGACTGCACCACGTCGTGTTGATCGAGGACGACCGTCCGGACCACGTTCGCGACGATGCTCGCTTCCTGACTCTGGAGGTTCTCGCCGAGCGCGGGCGCGAGCACCTGACGGCCCAGTCCGACTGCGTCGACGTGGCCATCGCGGGGCTGGGGCCCGACTCGTTGTCGACGCTCATCTACACGTCCGGAACCACCGGCCGGCCCAAGGGCGTGGAGTTGGCGCACCGCTGCTGGACCTACGAGGCAGCTGCCATCAAGTCGTGGGACATCGTCCACCCCAGCGACCTGCTGTACCTGTGGCTGCCCCTGGCTCACGTCTTTGGTCGTGACCTGCTCAGCATCGGCATCGGCGTCGGTTTCGCCTGCGCTGTGGACGGTCGCGTCGACAGGATCGTGGCGGGTCTGGGCGAAACCCATCCGACCATCCTGGTCGGTGTGCCGCGCATCTTCGAGAAGGTGCGTGCGGCAGTGATCACAATGAACCCGCCACGCGGCATCAAGGCCCGCATCTCGCGCTGGGCCTTCGCCGTCGGTCGCGACTCCCGTGACTACCGGCTGCGGGGGGTCGACCTGCCGCCGTTGCTGGCGCTGCGCTACCGGTTGGCGGACAAGCTCGTCTTCAGCAAGCTCAGTGCCAAGCTGGGGGGTCGGATGCGTTTCATGATCTCGGGCTCGGCAAAGCTCAACTCCCAGGTGCAGGAGTGGTTCTACTCGGCCGGTCTCACCCTTGTCGAGGGCTACGGGCTCACCGAGACGTCTGCGGTCTTGTCACTCAACCTGCCGGATCGTCCCAAGTTCGGCTCCGTCGGACAGCCGTTGCCGGGTCTTGACGTGCGGATCGCAGAGGACGGCGAGTTGCTGGTGCGAGGCCCGGTTGTCACCCGCGGTTACACCGGCCTGCCGGACGAGACCGCTGCGGCGTTCAGGGACGGGTGGTTCCATACCGGTGACATCGCCCAGTTCGACGACGAGGGCGACCTGGCGATCACCGATCGCAAGAAGGACCTCATCAAGACCTCCAACGGCAAGTACGTGGCTCCGCAGAAGGTCGAGGGCGCGTTGATGGCCAATGTGCCCTACCTCAGTCAGGCGGTGGCAGTCGGGGAGGGACGCCAGTTCATGGTGGCTCTGGTCGCCCTCGACAAGGAGTCCCTGCTCAAGTGGGGCCGCACCCACGATCACCCGGACGACGACTACGCGACCCTGACCCAGCTGCCCGAGATCCGCCGCTCGATCGATCGCCTGGTGCGCAAGGCGAACACGCGCCTGGCCCCGTGGGAGACCGTCAAGAAGTACGCGATCCTGGATCGCGAACTGAGCCTGGAAAGGGACGAGCTCACCCCCAGCCTGAAGGTCCGACGCGCTGTGGTGCTGCAGCACTTCAAGGATGTCATCGAGGAGCTGTACGAGGGCACCAGCTACCCATTCCTCGAGTCCGAGCCACCCAGGAAGGCCAGATGACGTTCCACGCCGCCATCCCGCTGCGGTGGGTCGACCTGGACGCCCAGCGCCACGTCAACAACACCCTGGCCCTGGAATACGTGCAGGAAGCCCGCACCAGGATGTTGTCCATCGACAAGCGAACCCGCTCGCTGATGGACGGCTGCATCGTCGCCAGCCATCGGTTGCACTATCTGCGGGAGATCGACTACCGGGCGGCGCCGCTGGACGTGGAGGTCTGCGCAGCGAAGGTCGGCAACGCCAAGTTCGTGCTGGACTACCTGATTCGCCAGGACGGCGAGATCGCCGTGCATGCCCAGAGTGCGCTGTGCCCCTTCGACTTCGAGACGGACAGGGTGCGTCGGCTGACGCGCCTTGAGCAGGCGGGCCTGCACGCCGTCCACCAGCACCAGGAGAAGCTGCACAAGCTTGATGCGCCGGCGTTGACGGGTGGGGGAGTCCCCTTCGAACTGTACGCACGGTGGGGTGATCTGGACGCCTTCGGCCACGTCAACAACGTCCGAACCCTCGACTTCATCCAGGAGGCCCGGATCCGGATGTCAACGGACCTCGATCCGACGATGGCCCGTGCCGGGATGAGCCAGTGGCATGCCCCCACCGACCAGCCCGAGCGTCGCTGGCTGAACGTTCGCCAGGACATCGAGTACGTCAATCAGATGGCCTGGCGTCTCGAGCCCTACACGGTGCAGACCGCCATCGCGAAGGTGGGCACCACCTCGGTCACTTTCGTTGCCGAGATCGTCGACCCGCTCGCCCACAACCAACTCCTGACCCGGGCCAGCACCGTGCTGGTGTGCGCCGATCACGACTCCCGGCCGACATCCCTGCCACCAACCACGCGCGCAGCCCTGGAGTCCATGCTCGTCGCCTGAGACCCGCAACCGGCCGCCCCCGTTGCGACCACGCGACACGCCCAGATTGCGACCACGCGACACGCCCAGATTGCGACCACGCAACACGCACGGACGCCGCGCCGGGAGACCCGACGCGGCGTCCAACAGGTGCGATCAGTGGGCGTCCACTGCCTCGATCTCGCTCCGGTCACCACTCCACTGGGTGTGGAAGGTGCCTTCCTTGTCGATGCGACGGTAGGTGTGCGAGCCGAAGAAGTCGCGCAGCCCTTGGGTCAGGGCGGCGTTCGTGCGCTCGGCGCGGACGATGTCGTAGTAGGAGAGGGCCGAGGCGAAGCCCGGGATCGGGACGCCGGCCTCGGTGGCCTTGGCGACCACGCGGCGCCACGACGGGTTGGCGTCCATGAGGCCCTTGGCGATGGAGGGCGCCTCGAGGAGCGTCTCCAGGTTGCCGGCGGCGTACTCGTTGGAGATGCGGTCGAGCAGCTTGGCGCGGATGATGCAGCCGGCGCGCCAGATGCGGGCGCAAGCGGCCACGTCGATGTCCCAGCCGTACTCCTGGCCGGCAACCTTGATGATGTGCAGGCCCTGGGCATAGGCGATGACCTTGGCGCACCACAGTGCCTGCCGGACGTCCTCGACGAACGCGGCCAGGTCGTCGACGGCGATCTTGCCGTCAGGGCCGCTGAGGGCGGCGCGGGCTGCCTTGCGGAGGTCAGGGCTGCTGGAGGCAGCGCGGGCGAAGACCGACTCGGCGATGGCCGCCGCGGGAACTCCGAGGTTCAGGGACTCCTGCACCGTCCAGGTGCCCGTACCCTTCATGCCGGCGGCGTCGACAATCACGTCGACGAGCGGCTTGCCGGTCTCGGCGTCCTTCTGCCGCAGCACCTCAGAGGTGATCTCGATGAGGAAGGAATCGAGGTCGCCGGTGTTCCACTGGGCGAACACGTCGGCCGCCTCGTCGGCGGACAGGCCAGCACCCTTGAGCAGGTCGTAGGCCTCGCCGATGAACTGCATGTCGGCGTACTCGATGCCGTTGTGGACCATCTTCACGAAGTGGCCGGCACCGTCGGTGCCGATCCAGGTGCAGCAGGGCTCGCCGTCGTACTGGGCCGCGATCTTCTCGAGGATCGGGCCGACGACCTCGTAGGACTCCTTGGGTCCGCCCGGCATCATCGACGGGCCGAGCAGGGCGCCGGTCTCGCCACCGGAGATGCCGCAGCCGATGAAGTTGAAGCCGAGTTCGGCCATCTTCTTCTCGCGACGCCTGGTGTCGGGGAAGTACGTGTTGCCGCCGTCGATGACGATGTCGCCCTTGTCGAGGTACGGGATCAGGGACTCGATCGTCGCGTCGGTTGCCGGACCGGCCTTGACCATCATGATGATGCGGCGGGGCGTCTGGAGCGAGTTGACGAATTCCTCGACGGTCTCGGATGCGATGAAGTCAGCCTCGGGGTGAGCTTCGAGCACGGCGGCGGTCTTGGCGTACGAACGGTTGAAGATGGCGGTGCGGAAGCCCTTGCTGGCGAAGTTACGGGCCAGGTTCGAGCCCATCACGGCCATCCCGACGACGCCGATATCGGCAGTTCCGACGGTGTCATTAGTCATGCTTTGTCTCCTCGTTTCATCCGGGCTGTTGGAACGGTTGTACTGCTGGCTGGCTCTGGTGATGCCAATGGTGCGGCTTCTTCGCTCAATCCTGCGTCCTCAAACCGTATTGCTTTCTGGGCGGCTGAGACGGTGGAACCTGGTTTTCTGGAGCGCCCGCAGGCGGGCCCGGACAGCTACTCGCTGATCCGCTCCGAGCTGGGGCGGTACAGCACCTCGCCGGCGTCGCGGACCACCTTGACCGACGGATCATTCTCGAGCTGGTCGAGGTCGATGGTGGCGGGGTCGCGGTAGCCGACGTTGATCGACTTGCAGACATCTTCGGGAATCGCTGTGGCGAAGGTGATCTGCACCCGCAGCTGCTCAGTGCAGGTTTCAGGGTCGTAGTCGCCCAAGCCACGCACATGGGTCGAGTGGGCCAGCACCCCCCACGGCACGTCTTCGAACTTGTCCCACTGCTTCACGAAGTAAGGGACGCAGTGGTAGCCGACATCGTAGATCTCGTGGTGCACCTCGGAGACCGACGTGATGTGCGGTGCGTAGAGGATGATCTCGCCACCGTCAGCCACCGCAGGCTCGGTCTTGTAGGCGCCCTTGGCGGCGGTCCACATGTCGTGGTAGCGCAGCGGGATCTCGGCGATCACCGTCTGGAAAGGTTCGTCCACGTACTCGACGTGGGTCTTGGCCGTCACCTCGGCCTGCTCGGCCCAGGCGTCCTCCGGGGTGCCGAACGACATGGACTCCAGGTCGGTGGTGTGGGCCTTGACGACGAAGGCCAGGCACAGGCGCTCGCCCGGGATCATGTGGGCCCCTTCATTGATCATGGCGCGCACCGGCGTGATGCCCGGGCGTCCGATCATGTCGTGGGCGCTGATCAAGGCACCCACCCAGTGGGTCAGGTCGATCAGGTCTTCCTTGGCGCAGCCGGGGATGAAGTACTTGTTGCCGCCGGAGATGCCCACCACTTCATGCGGCAGGATCGGGCCCATGATGATCTTGACGTCGGATTCGACGACAAGCCGATTGATCAGCACGTTGCAGCCGAGCTCCAGGCGCCCGCCAGAGAGTTCCTTGATCCGTTCTGGCGAGATGTAACCCACGTTGACGAGGTTGTTCTCGTCCTTGAACTCGTGATTGACGATCTTCATGCCCGGGTAAACCTGAGCCAGGTCGGCCTTGGGGTCGCCGGCAACCCATCCGGCGATCTCTTCCGGCTCCATGTATTCGTGGGTGCCGAGGGCGATGACGCAGCTCAACTCGCCGGCCCGGTTCACCACGTTCTTGTAGACGTTGGACAGCACCAGGGGCAGCGGGCAGCTTCGGGTGTCGTCAGGGACGATGAGGCAGACCTTCTTGCCGTCCAGGTCGACCCCGGCGAGGCTGGTGGTGATGAACTCTTCCAGTTCTTCAGCAGTGATGTGGGCGTGCGGGCCGCCGATGGTTTGCACCCGAGTCATGGTGGGTCTCCTGAGTTGCGGTGAATGCTCGTTGAGCCGAACCAAGTCCGACCGCTGGTGAATCGGCTCCACAATCAGTGTCTCGCTTCCGCGGCCGTCGCGCGACGACTTGCGGCAACATGGCTGATTGGTGCCGGTAAGGCATTTTTCCTGTTATCAAGTGTGCCTCTGCACAAAAGCGGCAAATATATGGCTATGGCCGAGCTCACTCTCAATGACGACCGACTCTTCCCTCCGGACCCGACCACTCGGGGGTTCGCCCGGAAGATCTATGCAACCACCAGGGGCCTTCCGATCATTTCCCCGCACGGACACGTGCCACCCGCGTGGTTGTCAGACAACGTGCCCTTCAAGGATCCCACTTCGCTGCTGATCACCCCGGATCACTACATCAACCGCATCATGCACGCCAACGGTGTTGAGCTCAGTGACCTGGGTGTGGGCCGGGGGGAGCTGAGCGAGGCCGACTCGCGAAAGGCCTTCCGTCTGCTGTGCGAGCACTTCCCCGACTACAACGGCACTGTGATGCGCTACTGGCTGGTCGACAGCCTGGTCAACATCTTCGGTGTCACGCAGCGTCCGTCGGCGCAGACATCCGATGCCATCTACGACACCATCCAGGCCTGGATCGACGACGAGAAGCACCGTCCGCGGGAGTTGATGGACACCTTCAACATCGAGTTCATCGCCACCACGGATGACCCCTGCGACTCCCTCGACGAGCATGCCAAGCTGGCTGCTGATTCCAGCTTCACGGCGAAGCACCGGATGACCCCGACTTTCCGTCCCGACAAGTACCTGGAGCCGGCGCGCGCCGACTGGCACGAACTGCTGGCCAAGCTGGCCGACGTGAGCGGCATCGACCCCTCGACGCTGGACGGTTTCACGGCAGCCATGGAGAATCGTCGCGCCCACTTCAAGGCACGTGGCGGCATTTCGGTCGATCACTCCCACAAGGACCTCGAGTCGGCTTACCTCGACAAGACCGAGGCCGACAAGCTGTTCGCGAAGTGCTTCGCCGGTCAGGCGTCGGTGGACGAGTGCACGCTGATGCGCAAGCACCTGCTCGGTGACCAGATCCGGATGGCGTCCGAAGACGGCATGACAGTCACCCTGCACCCGGCCGTCTACCGCAATCACGACGAGGACGCCTTCGCGACCTACGGCGCCGATGTCGGCCACGACATTCCGACCGCTGTGGAGTGCACCTACGCGCTGCAGCCCATGCTGACCAGGTACGGCAACAACCCGAACTTCAAGATCGTCATCATCGTGATGGATGAGACGACCTTCAGCCGTGAGGTAGCTCCGCTGGTCGGCTGGTACCGCAGCGCCTATGTGGGCCCGGCCTGGTGGTTCATCGATTCGCCTGAAGCCATCATGCGGCAGAAGAGGGCCATCACCGAGATGGCCGGCTTCACGCGCAGCTCCGGCATGATCGACGACACCCGCGCCTTCTGCTCCATCCCGGCCCGCCATGACATGAGTCGTCGTCTTGACGCCGCCCACCTCGCCGAATTGGTGGCCTCCCACCGTCTCGACCTCGACGAGGCCATCGAAACCGCTCACCGACTCGTTGCTGACAACCCCCGGAAGGTGTTCAACCTGTGAAGACTCTCAATCGCGCTGAATTCGGACGTCCGGCTGCCCCGGTGCGCATCGTCCATCTGGGCATCGGCAACTTCACTCGTGCCCACCAGGTCTGGTACACCGAGCATGCCGCTGACGCTGCACAGTGGGGCATCGCCGGTTTCACCGGCCGCTCCGGCGAAGTTGCCGAGCAGTTGGCTCCGCAGGAGGGCCTGTACCAGCTCGCCACTCAGCACCCCGAAGGTGACCAGGTCGAGGTCATCTCGGCGCTGTCGGCAGCCCATCCGGCCTCGGACATCGAAGCCTGGGTCGAGTACTTCAAGGACCCCCAGCTGGCGATCGTCACCTCGACCGTGACCGAGGCCGGCTACTGCCGCGCCAAGGACGGCAACCTCGACTTCGAGAATCCGGACGTCAAGGCCGATCTGGACGCCCTGAAGGCCAACCCCGAGGACACCAACATCAAGACGGCCCCGGCCAAGTTCGTGCTCGGTCTGCTGGCTCGCCGGGCTGCCGGTGCTGGCCCGCTCACCTTCTGCCCGTGCGACAACATCCCGCACAACGGTGCCATGGTCGAGACCGTGACCACCCAGGCGGCCCAGTACGTCGATCCCGAGCTGAAGAAGTGGATGGACCAGAACGTCAGCTTCGTCACGACCATGGTTGACCGCATCACGCCTCGGGCCACGGACGAGGACAAGGAGCGGGTCGCGAAGCTGACCGGCGTCTCGGACCCGGCACTGGTGGTCACCGAGCCTTTCTCCGAGTGGGTGCTTTCCGGCGAGTTCAAGAATGGGCGCCCGCAGTGGGAGACCATGGGCGCCCAGTTCGTCGAGGACATCGACCCGTCGGAGGACCGCAAACTGTTCCTGCTGAACGGCTCGCACAGCCTGATGGCCTACTCCGGTTCGGTGCTCGGCTACGAGACCATCTTCGACGCCATCCAGGATCCGGTCATCCGGGGCTGGGTCAACGCCTGGTGGGACGAAGCTGTGACGGTGATCGACCTGCCGGCGCAGGAGCTCGCCGACTACCGCGCCGCGCTGCTCGATCGCTACCTCAATCCGAAGATCAAGCATCTGCTCAAGCAGATCGCCATGGACGGCTCCCAGAAGGTGCCGATCCGCACCGTGCCCACCCTGAAGGCCGTCGCCGCTCGTGGCGAGGAGCCGGTGGGTGCGGCTCGCACAGTCGCAGCGTGGGTGCTCAACCTGCGCGGCGAGGGTGCTCCTGTCAGTGATCCGTTCAAGGACGAACTGCTGGCACTGGTCACCGGCGACCTGGCTGATTCGGTCACCAAGGTGCTCGAGTACGTCGGCGTTGCGGACGAGAAGATCGCCGCACTCGTCACCGGGTCGGCGCAGCAGATCCTCGATCTGAAGGCCGCCAAGTAACAGCCCAGCAGGAATGCGCCCCGGGTGCTGCAACCGCAGCACCCGGGGCGCATTTTGTGCGTGCCGGCGAACCACCCGGCACGCGTCTGGCGCTGTGACTAGGCCAGACCTGCGTCGGCGGCCTGCGCCGCCAGTGCCCGCAGCGCCCGGTCGCGGTTCTCGCTGGTCGCGCGGCGCACTGTCTCGGACAGCTTCGCGGATGCTGTCCACTCGTCGACGCGGTCGATGAAGGCCTGGTCAGCATGGGGGGCAGGCCACAGCCAGTTCAGGGCTGTGTCGATGACCGCGTGGCCCCGCCCGGCCCAGACACACTGCTTGGCCGAGATCTGCTCGCACATGCTCAGGTAGCGGGCGACGTAGGGGGCGGTCAGTTCCTCCTGGCCGTACGCCCAGAAGTTCCGGCAGATCGCTGAGTAGGTTCCGTTCGGGACGCTGGGGTCCTCGCTCACCAGACGCCAAGTCTCGGCCTTTGCTGCGGCAGTGGCGCCGGCCGCGCGCACTCCGGCAGCCGCTTCGGCTCCGGCGATGGTGTTGTCGCGCTCCAACTCCGCGGCGATCAGCTGGTCATCCAACCACCCCAGCCGGGACAGGCTGGTCAGAATCGACCAGCGTCGATCGGTGTCGATGACCAGCCCATCGGGCACTTCCTCGCCGTCCAGCCAACCCTGGACCAGCTTCGCGCCGGCTTGGGAGCTGACGGCCGCGATCAAGGCGTCTGCCAGCGCCAACTGGAGGTCACTGCCGGGCTGTGCCCCCTTCAACAGACGCCCAAGGCCGGCGACCAGGTGGGCTCGGTTCGCTTCCCGATCGGGCGGGGCGGAGTAGCCGGTTGCTGCCAGCTGGACGTTGGCCAACTGACTGCGGACAGCAGTGAGGTCGGTCTCGGAGGCCAGGGCGTCGAGCACCGCGTCGAGGTAGCGCCGGCTGGGTAGTTCGGCGTCACGCCACATGTCCCACAGGCTGGTGTGCAGCACTGACCTGGCCAGCGGATCGGACAGCTCCGGGAGATGGGCAAGCGCGGTGCGCAAGGATTTCGCGTCGAGGCGCACCTTGCAGTAGCTCAGATCGCGATCGTTGAGCAGCATCAGGTCGGCTGGGCGCCTGCCGATCAGGGCCGAGATCGGGGTGCGGTCGCCATGCACGTCCACCTCCAGCGACTCCCGGCACTCCAGGCTTTCGAGCGTCAGGTCGTAGAGGCCCACAGCGATGCGCTGGGTGCGCAGCGCCGGATGCTCGGCGGTGGCCGTCTGCACGACGTCGAACCAGTCGATGTTGCCCTGCTCATCCACCCCGAACTCGGGTGTCAGGGTGTTGACTCCGGCGGTCTCGAGCCAGTCGCCCGAGAAACCCGACAGGTCGCGGCTGGATGCGACCTGCAGCGCGTGCAGCAGGTCGGAGAACTCGGTGTTGGCGTAGGCGTGCTGCGCGAAGTACGCCCGGACGCCTTCCAGGAAGGCATCCTCACCCACGAACGAGACCAGCTGCTTCAGCACCGAGGCGCCCTTGGCGTACGTGATGCCGTCGAAATTGTCCTCCACGGCCTCCAGGTCAACCATGTCGGCCGCCACCGGATGGGTGGTGGGCAGCTGATCCTCGCGATAGGCCCAGGTCTTGCGGGAATTGGCGAAGCTGACCCAGGGATCCGAGCCGCCGAACTGGGCCGCAATGCTGCTCTGGGCGTAGTAGGCGGCCCACTCGGCAAAGCTCTCGTTCAGCCACAGGTCGTCCCACCAGCGCATCGTGACCAGGTCGCCGAACCACATGTGGGCCAACTCGTGCAGGATCGTGTTGTCGCGGCCCTCGAAGCTGGCCGAGGTGACTCTGGAGCGGAACAGGTATTCGTCGCGGATCGTGACGCAGCCCGCGTTCTCCATGGCGCCTGCGTTGAACTGCGGCACAAAGACCTGGTCATAGGTGCCGAACTGGTAGCTGAGGCCGAAGGCCTTCTCGAACACGTCGAAACCGCGTTGGGTCGTGGTGCGAATTCGCTCCGAATCCAGATAGGGGACCATCGACTGACGGCACACCAGGCGGGCCGGCACCGGGCCGTCGATGGACGTGATCTCGCCCGGCTCGACGTGGTATTCGCCGGCGACCAGCGCGGTCAGGTAGGTGCTCAGAGGCTTGGTGGGCTCGAAGTGCCACCTCTGGGTGGCGTCGCCCAGATCGACGGGGTCGACGGCAGCGGAGTTCGAGATGACCTGCCATCCTGCAGGGGCAACCACGCTCAGTTTGAAGGTGGCCTTCAGGTCCGGCTGCTCGAAGTTGGCGTACATCCGGCGGGCGTCGGCGGTCTCGAACTGGCTGTACAGGTAGACACGCCCGTCTGCGGGATCAACGAACCGGTGCAGGCCCTCACCCGTGCGCGAGTAGCGGCACAGTGCCGTCACGGTGAGGGTGTGCAGGCCAGACTCCAGGTTCAGCGGCAGCCGGCAGGCCTGGTGGCTGGCCGGGTCGATCTCCTGGCCGTCGAGAGTCGCCGAGAGCACCGAGTCGGCGATCAGGTCGACCCAGCTCTGCTCAGCGGCCGACTGGAAGGCGATGGTGGTCGTCGAGACGAACGTCTCCCCCGGCTGGGCCAATGGGCTACCGTCGACATCACGCCCGGTCAGGTCAACAGTGACGTCGTAACTGTGCACGGCCAACACCGAAGAACGGTGCAGGGCCTCGTCGCGCGTGATGTTCGCGGGATCCATGAGCTTCTCAATTCCTTTTGACCGGATCCAGGCAGACGCGTTCTACCGGGACGACTTCCGAGGTTAACCGTTCTGTGCGGAAACCGCCTCATGCCCATCACTGCACGCCTGGATTGCGGTGGTGCACCGCCGTCAGATGAATCCGACACGGGCACGGTGATTTGCGCGAGACTGTCGCCATGAGCGATCAGCAGCAGAACAAGCAGACCGTCGACTTCTGGTTCGACCCCCTGTGCCCGTGGGCATGGATGACGTCACGCTGGATGCTCGAGGTGGAGCAGGTGCGGCCGGTGCACACCGTCTTCCACGTGATGAGCCTCTCGGTGTTGAACGAGGGCCGCGATCTGGACGCCCAGTACCTGCAGCTGATGGCCAAGGGCTGGGCCGGTGTGCGAGCAGCCATCGGCGTCGAACTGCTGCACGGTCAGGCGGCACTTCGTGCCTTCTACACCGCCCTGGGCACCAGATATCACCCCGGCAAGCAGCCTGCCGGTGACGTCACGGTCCTCAAGGCAGCCCTGGCCGAGTGCGGGCTACCGGAGGAGATCGCGGACCGAGCCGCGACAACCGAGTGGGACGAGCTGCTGCGCGCCTCGCACCATGCCGGGATGGAACCCGTCGGTGCGGACGTCGGCACCCCCGTGATCCACATCGGCGGCAAGGCGTTGTTCGGGCCAGTGATCACACCGGCACCCAAGGGAGAGGCTGCCGGCCGCCTTTTCGATGGGGTGGCGCTGGTCACCGAGGCCGAAGGGTTCTTCGAGCTGAAGCGCTCTCGCACTCTCGGTCCGATCTTCGACTGAGGGCTTTCTGGAGTCGGGCAGGATAGGTTCATGGCAGCCAGCACCGACCCCGTGAGCAACGACGAGGACCAGGTCAGGCTGGAAGTCCCCCCAGCACCGGTGGCCGAGGCCACGCCCGAGATCCGGCGCCGCTGGTTCGATCTGGCCCAGCGCATCCTGGAGGCTCAGGAGGCCTACTACGCCCGGGATGCGCCGACCCTGTCGGATGCCGAGTACGACGAATTGATGGCGGCACTGCGCCGCCTCGAGGACGACTACGGCGATCTGCGCACCCCCGATAGCCCCACCCAGCGGGTTGGCGCCCCGCAACGGATGACCGACTTCGCACCGCTGCCGCACCCACAGCAGATGCTCAGCCTGGACGACGTCTTCAGCATCGAGGAACTCGCCGACTGGATGACGCGCACCACGGCATCGCTGGGTGAGGAACCCGAGTGGCTGTGCGAGTTGAAGATCGACGGACTGTCCGTGAACCTGTTGTACGAGGATGGGCGGCTGGTCAGTGGAGCCACACGTGGTGACGGCCGGGTTGGTGAGGACATCACGCCCAATGTCTTGACGGTCTCCGGTATCCCGCACCGTCTGACCGGTGCGGACGTGCCGGAGTTCCTCGAAGTGCGCGGGGAGGTGTTCTTCCCGGTTTCTGCTTTCGCCGACCTCAACGCCGCCCAGGTGGAAGCGGGCAAGCCGCCGTTCGCGAACCCACGCAATGCAGCGGCCGGATCCTTGCGCCAGAAGGATCCCAGCGTCACCGCAGCGCGTCCGCTCAGCATGCTGGTACACGGGGTCGGGGCCTGGCGCGGGACGCCGGTGCGGAGCCAGTCGCAGGCCTACCAGCTGTTGGGGGCGTGGGGGCTGCCCACCCCGGAACAGTTCCGGGTGGTGTCTGGCCAGCACGAGGTTCTGCAGTACGTGGCCCACTTCGGCGAACACCGGCACGACCTGGCCCACGAGATCGACGGCATCGTCGTCAAGGTCGACGACCTGGTCAGTCAGCAGCACTTGGGTCAGACCTCACGGGCTCCGCGCTGGGCGGTCGCCTTCAAGTACCCGCCGGAGGAGGTCAACACCGAGCTGCTGGACATCCGGGTCAATGTCGGGCGCACCGGCCGGGTCACTCCCTACGCCGTGATGCGGCCCGTGCGGGTGGCCGGCTCCACGGTGGGCATGGCCACGTTGCACAACGGGTATGAGGTGCGGCGAAAGGGTGTGCTCATCGGCGACACCGTCGTGCTGCGCAAGGCCGGTGACGTCATCCCCGAAGTGCTGGGGCCGGTCGTGGGGTTGCGCGACGGCACCGAGCGCGAGTTCGTGATGCCCACCCACTGCCCGAGCTGTGGTGCGGAACTGCGTCCGGAGAAGGAGGGTGACAAGGACATTCGCTGCCCGAACGCCAGCGGTTGCCCGTCCCAGCTGCGGGAGCGCCTGTTCGCACTGGCCGCGCGGTCCGCTCTGGACATCGAGGCCCTGGGCTGGGAGGGTGCCAGCGCCCTGTTGGGCAGCGGTGTGCTGCCCAACGAGTCGAAGCTGTTCGACCTGACTGCTGAGCAGTTGGTGCAGGTGCCCTTCTACACCAGGGCCGCCAAGCCCGGCGAGCGCAACGACCCCGAGGCGGTGCCACCGCCGGGCATCGTCAATGGTCGGGTGCTGTCGCAGGCTGGCAGGAAGTTGCTCACGAACCTGGACCGGGCCCGTAGCCAGCCGCTGTGGCGAGTACTGGTGGCGCTGTCCATTCGTCACGTCGGTCCCACTGCAGCCCGGGCTCTGGCCGATCGGTTCGGGTCACTGGCAGCAATCCAGGACGCGACCACCGAAGAGCTGGCCGAGACCGAGGGTGTGGGGCTGGTGATCGCCGAGGCCATCAGGGACTGGTTCGCAGTCGACTGGCACCGCGAGATCGTCGCCAGCTGGCGGGCTTCCGGCGTCGCTCTGGCAGACGAGCCGAAGGAATCCCTGCCCCAGACACTGGCGGGGCTCACTGTGGTGGTGACGGGGGCTCTGCAGGGCTTCAGCAGGGACAGCGCGCGCGAGGCTGTCGTCGCCCGCGGCGGGAAGGCCGCCGGCTCGGTCAGCAGGAAGACCGACTTCGTGGTGGTGGGGGAGAAAGCCGGCTCCAACGCTGACAAGGCTGTCGAACTGGGCCGCCCCATCCTGGACGAGGCCGGATTCCGCAGGTTGTTGGACGATGGGCCGGCGGCCATCCCGGGTGGTGCCGGCAGGCCTTGATGCCGGGTCGGGACTAATCGGCCGGCAGCGGAGCAGGGGCCGAGCGCAGTTTTTCGGTCATTCTCGCCGCGGCGGCGTCCGGCGCTGGGAAGATGCCAGTATGCGCGTACATATCGGTACTGACCATGCCGGGTTCCAGCTCAAGGAGTATCTGAAGGAGCAGCTGACGGCGGCTGGCTTCGAGGTTGTGGACCATGGCTCGTTGACCTACGACGCCCTTGACGACTACCCGGACACCTGCATTCCCGCGGCCCAGGCCGTGGTGGCGGAGCCGGGCTCGTTGGGCATCGTCATCGGAGGCAGCGGCAACGGTGAGCAGTTGGCCGCCAACAAGGTGCAAGGCTGCCGGGCAATCCTGTCCTGGAACACCGACACCGCTCGCCTCGGCCGCGAGCACAACAACGCGAACGTGATCTCCTTCGGTGCCCGATTCACGGCCCCCGAGTTCGCTCTCGACCAGGCTGTCACTTTTCTCAACACCGAGTTCATGGGCGGCAAGCACGCCCGCCGGGTGGACAAGATGGAGCACTACTCCGCCACCGGGATCCTTGGCGAACAGGGCGTTTGACCGCTCCGACCTGAAGTCCCGCCTCAGCCACGAAGCGACGCCGTGGGTGCCCATCAGTTGAGCACCCACGGCGTCGCTTGGTCCAGTGACCTGGCCGGCCGGTGTGGCCGATCAGCTCAGGCTGCGCAGCGTCCGCAGCCGAACCGACACCGAAGCCAGCGTCGGGGCTGTGGCGTCCTGGTGGGGGGCGAGCTCGGCGGCTCGGGCCAAACGCGCGGCCCGATCTGCCAGCCAGCGATCCACCGAGCCGGCGTGGTCCCCATCCGGAGTCCGCAGAGCGTCAGTGACCAGGCTCGTCAGGACGGCGTGGGCGTCGGACCGAATCGCGGTGCGTGCCATCGCGTCCCAGTGCTCCTCCTGGGGCAGCATCTCGATGTCTGCAAGCAGCTGGGCGAATCCGAGCACCCCTTGCAGCTCCTGGTGGGCAGCAGCCACCACACTCAACTCCATACCGGTGCTGTCGGAGACCTCGACCTGGTCCAGCAAGGCAGTCGTGAGCGGCATGGTGGCCGCAGTGCGGGCCAGCTCGCTCGGCACACCGGCAGCCACGAATGCCTCCATCCTGTCCTGCACCGCGTTGTTCTGGTCACTGGTCGAGCTCGTCACCGTCGGCAGTTGTGCGACGGCCGTCCCGTAGTGCTCGATCTGACGAGCCAGGTCGAGGTGTTCGGCCCGGTTCCCCAGCAGCCAGCGCACCGCGTCATCGAACATGGCGCGCTGAGCCAGGTACAGGTCGCTCTGGGCCCGGCTGGTCACCACGTTGTCCAGCGCCTCGACAGCCGTCAGGTAGCTGTCCATCGAGGACGCCTCAGCCGTGATGATGAATGCCCGGGCGATTTCCTCGACCGAGGCACCCGTCTCCTCGACGGCGCGGAAGACGAAGGTGATCCCGGCGTGGTTGACCATCTTGTTGGCCACGGCGTTGACGATGATCTCCTTGCGCAACGGGTGGCCGGCAATGGCCTTGGCGAAGCGCTCTCGCAGCACCGCCGGGAAGTAGTTGACCAGCACCTGTTCGAACCAGGGATCGTCAGCCAGACTGCTGTCGCGCAGGGCGTCCTTCAAAGCCAGCTTCGACCAGGCGACCAGTACTGATTGCTCGGGCGATGTGATGCCGCGGCCCGTGCTGGCAACCCGGTTGATCAGCTCGTCGTCGGTGGGCAATCCCTCGAGCTCGCGATTGATGTAGCCCTGCTCCTCCAGGAAGTGCATCATCCGCAGGTGCAAGGAGACGTGTCCGGGGTCCTGCGCGCGGGCGTTGCCGAGCAGGACGTTCTGCGCGTAGCTGTCACGCAACACCTGGAGACCTACTTCGTCGACCATGCCGGCGAGCAGTTGGTCGCGTTCGGACAAGGTCAGCTCCCCGCTGCGCACCAGTTCGTTGAGGGTGATCTTGATGTTCACCTCGTGGTCGGAGGTGTTCACGCCTGCTGCATTGTCAATGGCGTCTGTGTTCAGAGCCACTCCCGCCAGCGCTGCTTCGACGCGCCCCGCCTGGGTGAATCCGAGGTTGCCTCCTTCGCCCACGACCCGGCAGCGCAACTGGGTGGCGTCCACCCGCACGCCGTTGTTGGCCTGATCGCGCGCATCCTGCTGGGATTCGTGGGAGGCCTTCACGTAGGTACCGATGCCGCCGTTCCACAGCAGGTCGACAGGGGCCTGCAGAATCGCCCGGATCAGCTCAGTGCCGCTCATGGTGGCGACCTCCGGGGCAATGCCCAGGGAGTGTTTCAGCTCCGAGCTCAGCGGAATCGACTTGGACCCCCGAGGCCAGACGCCTCCGCCTTCGGACAGCAGGCTCTGGTCGTAGGACTGCCAGCTCGACCGCGGCAGTTCGAACAGCCTTTGCCGTTCTGCGAAGCTGCGCTGCGGGTCCGGGTTGGGGTCGACGAAGACGTCGCGATGGTCGAAGGCAGCCACCAGCTTGATGTGCTGCGACAACAGCATTCCGTTGCCGAAGACATCACCGGACATGTCTCCGACACCGATCACCGTGAAGTCCTGTGTCTGGGTGTCCAGGCCGAGGTCGCGGAAGTGGTGTTTGACTGACTCCCAGGCACCGCGGGCAGTGATGCCCATTTCCTTGTGATCGAATCCTGCGGAGCCGCCCGAGGCGAATGCATCGCCCAGCCAGAACGAGTAACGCACGCTGATGGCGTTGGCGATGTCGCTGAAGCTGGCCGTGCCCTTGTCCGCGGCCACCACCAGATAGGGGTCGTCCTCGTCGTGGCGGACCACGCGATTCGGCGCCACCACCGCGCCACCGACCAGGTTGTCGGTGACATCCAGCAGGGACGCGATGAAGTCCTGGTAAGCGCCCTTGCCTTCCGCCGCCCAAGCTTCGCGGTCGACGGTGGGGCTGGGAGCCTGCTTGGCGTAGAAGCCACCCTTGGACCCGGTGGGGACGATGACAGCGTTCTTCACCGTCTGTGCCTTCACCAGGCCCAGGATCTCGGTGCGGAAGTCCTCGCGCCGGTCGCTCCAGCGCAGACCACCGCGAGCCACCTTGCCGAAGCGCAGGTGGATGCCCTCCACCCGCGGGCTGTACACCCAGATCTCGAACAGCGGCTTCGGCTCAGGCAGGAAATCGAGCTCGCGGGAGCTGATCTTGCAGCTGATCGCGGCCGGGAGCTCGCCGGGGGTGTCAGGTTGATAAAAATTGGTCCGCACCATGGCCCGGATCACCTGTGCGTACTGGCGCAGCGTGACCTCTTCATCGAGAGTGGCCACCTGGGCGAATGCTTCCTCCAACTGACCCACGATGACTTGCTGAGCGGTGCTGCGAGCCGCCGAATCGGCGCCGGCCGAGGGGTCGAACCGGGTCTCGAACAGGTCAACCAGGGCCCGGGCAATCGCTGGGTTGTCCACCAACGTCTTGCGTTTGAAGGTCATCGAATGGGTGCTGCCTGCCTGACGCAGGTAGGCAGTCAGGTTGCGAAGGACAACCACCTGCTGCCAGCTGAGCCCGGCAGCGAGCACCAGGCCATCGAGGGCATCCGTCTCGGCCTGACCTTGCCACCAGGCTGTCAGGACGCCGTCGAGGCGATCGCGAACCCCTTGCGGGTCGGCAGACCAGACTTCTGCGCTGCTGGCGCGCAGCCTCAGATCGCGGATGTGGGCGAATTCTTCGGCGTTGGTCGGCACCTTGAACGAACGCTCGTCCAGCACCTCGACCCCCAGATTGCCGAACACCGGCAGCAGCTCGGTGAGCGAGGCACGGCGAGTCAAGTAGAGCTTGAGCCGACGCACCGCGTCATCGTTGCCGTCTGGCTGGTCGAGGCGGATCCTGATGGGATGCTGCGCCGACAGCGCTGCGACCACTCCGGTGTCGGTGGCTGCAACTGCGGGGGAGTAGGCCTCACGGTAGGCGGCCGAGAAGCGTTTGCCATGCTGAACGGCCAGCTCCGCTCCCTTCTCGTTGCCGAACTGAGCCCGCAGCGCCTCGTCGTAGCTGCCTTCCCAACCACGCACGTGGGCACGGATGCGGGACTCCAAGGCGGCAGTGGCCTGCTCATCCAGGGTGGTGCTTCCGTAGAGCAGGAAGTGGAGCACGGCCAGCGAGGTGCCGAACATGGCCGTGGTGGACTCGACGTGCGGCGTTCCGAAGGCCTCCACCAGCTCTTGGCGCACCTCGTGGCGCACCTCGGAGCTGAGTCGCTCCCGCGGCATCAGGATCAGGGCAGTGGTGAACCGTCCGAAGGGATCATCGCTTGTCAGCACGCGAGTTGCGGGGTGGGCGGTGAGCTGGAGGATGCGGCTGGTGTGCTCAGCAAGAGTGGCCGCGTCGACATGGAACACGGCGTTGAGGGGCACGCTCTCCATGATGTGCAGCAGCATGCGCCCGGAGTGTGAGTCGCGTTGCAGTTGCAGCTGGGCCAGCACCTGGTCGATCTTCTGGTCGAGCAGCTTGATGCGGGTGATGGATTCGACGAAGCCGGTGGGGCTGAGGACGCCGACAAATCTGTCCTCGCCGTTCACCCGGCCATTCGCGTCCAAGGTCTTGATGGCAAACAGGTCCATCCGGCCGGGGCTGTTCGGCGCCAGGGTGGTGGTGCGCGTGGTCAGCACCTGGGTGCTGGACCACAGTCTCCTGGCCTCGTCGGTGTTGAGGTGCAGGGCGGTGACGCTGGCGTCACGGCTGGCCAGCCCCAGGGTGCTGTCGGGCTGGTCCGCAGGCAACCCGTCGGCTCGCAACGGATAGTGGGCCGCACCGAAGAGCTTGCACACCGTGTCCTGACCAAGCCAGCCCAGCAGATCGCGGGTGGCCTCGTTCAGCCCGGACGAGGCCCGCGACTGTTCCTCCAGTCGAGCGAGGATCGCCGCCTGGTCGACGGCAATCTGGCGAGTCGTCTCCAGCGCCTCGGAAACTGTCTGTTCGACCCAAGGGACGTCTTCCGCCCGCAACCGGTTGACCTCGAAGTGCATCCATGATTCGCGAAGGGAGCCTGCAGGTGCGGTGTCGGGATCCGCGATGGCAGCCGACTGCAGCTCGCCGTCCTGATCACGGGTGACGTCCAACACCGGGTGGATGGTGTCGATCGGACGCAACCCGGCCCGGGTCAGAGCCGTGCTCACGGTGCTGACAAGCAAGGCCCTGTCATCAGCAACCGTCCGCACGATTGACGACCCCACCGACCAACCGTCCAGTGGCTGCGTGGGCGTCATCACCTGAACCAGGGTTTGTCCGGGCTTGCGGACATGGGCCAACTGGCGGTGACTCAGGGCGATACCGGTCAGCGCCGCTGGTTGCAGAGCGCGCAGCCGGTCGGTCGGGTGGTTGCGGTAGTAGTCGTTGAGGAAAGCCAGATCGCTGACGTTCGGTCTCTGTGGGCCACTGCTCAGTGCCTTGTCGAACAGATCATTGCGCGCTTGGGCGTCGACCATCATTCCTCCGGTACAGCGTTGTCCGCGCCTCCAGGCAGGCGATCACGAGACTCTGGAGGCATCGTCGGGTTGGTGTGCAAAGTTCATCACAGTCTGAAGTGGCCTGACACCATGCGGACACCGGGGGTTGCAGCCCTGACTGGGGTATCGAGTTCAGCCAGATCGCCAGGAACGCCCGTTGATCCGGTCCTTGATGCTGGCCTGTTGAGTGGGTGTGGCTGGTGTGGACGGCCGCCCAACCTCCCGAGCGCGAAGTGCCCGGTCGTGGTTGACCATCACCGTGATTCCGTCGCGACCCAACTCGCGTTGGTGGGACCGTTGCGGATCATTGCCGTTCGTGGCTCCGGAAGGCCCCGGCCTAGGCTTGGGCTTGGGATTGCGCGGGACAGCCATCTGCTCCTCCGGAACCATCGGTGGGTATCGCTGTCGGCAGTCTATCCAGCCACCAACTATCCAGCCCCCAACTTCCGAGCAGGCAGGCCGCAGCTTGATCAGAAAGAGGAAACGATGCCCGAGGGCCACGTCACGCACCGGCTGGCGGCCGAGTTCAACACCTGCTTCGGCGGTCGGGTGGTGCGGGTCAGCTCCCCGCAGGGGCGTTTCGCCGACAGTGCTGCTTTGCTTGACGGTTCGGTGCTCGGCCACGCGGAGGCTTACGGCAAGCACTTGTTCATCGGTTTCGAAGTGGCGGTTCCGGATCCGATAGTGCAGATCCATCTGGGGCTCATCGGGAAGCTGCGGCTGCGACCGCAGGCCGCGCCGGTCGGCCAGGTGCGGCTTCGAATCAGCGACGGTGTGCTGGCCGCGGACTTGTCCGGCCCGCAGCTGTGCCGTCTGGTGTCCCCCGGTGAGCAGGCTGCGGTGATGGCCACGCTCGGTGCTGATCCGTTGCGCTCTGACGCCGCCCCGCAGGCGGCCTGGTCACGCATCCATGCCTCCAGCAGACCGATCGCGGCGTTGCTGATGGACCAGCAGGTGACGGCCGGGGTCGGCAACATCTATCGCGCCGAGGTGCTCTTTCGGCACAGACTGGACCCGTTCTGCCCCGGCAAGAGTCTGAAGCCGCGTTCCTGGGACATGGTCTGGTCTGATCTGGTGCAGTTGATGGCGCTTGGCGTGCGCGACGCCCGGATCGACACGGTGTTCCCTGAGCACACCCCCCAGGCCATGGGTCGGCCCGAGCGCACCGACGCCCATGGCGGAGAGGTGTATGTCTACCGTCGTGACGGTCAGCCCTGCCTGGTCTGTGGGTCCCGGGTGCGCACAACCATCCTGGAGGGCCGGAACCTCTACTGGTGTGGCAGATGCCAGCGCAGGCACTGATTCACTGGGACGGCCTGGTGGCTTCGGTGGCCCCTCATGGTGGCCTCGACCTCGTCGTGGCGGATGGGGGAGCTTCTCTTCTGCACGGGTTGGAAGTGGTCTTTGACGAACCCTGGGTTCGAGGGCCTGCGACGGTGACAGCCGACGAGCTGGAGCAGCGCTGGGGCCTGGGTTCGGTCACCGCCGTGGTCCGGCAGCGCTTTGACGCGAACTGGACGCTTCGGGTCGATGTGCGAAATCATGCGTCGGCCCCGGTTCAGGTGCCAGGGTGCCGATTGCTGTTCCACTCGAGCTGGCCGGTCCATGAGTGGTTCGCCGGCGCCCGGGCGGCGCTGTTGTTCGAGACACCGGGGGAACCCGGCACGCCCGACCTCACTGCCACGGGGGAGAGTGACTCGACGACGGGGCAAGGGGTACCCGCGCAACAGCTGGCGCTCGTGCAGGTCCGAGGCGAGGCTCGCCTGGACGCCGCCGGAAGATGGCTGTGCGGCCCGGTGCTGCTGCTTGGCCCTGCGGACAGTCCGGCAGCGAGTCATTCTGCCAGTTGGCGCTCACGGTGGTGTGCGTCCCCAACAGACCTGGCGGGGACGCTGCCCAGCTGGTGGCCGGGCAGCACTGCGCTGACGGCTGGTGACGATGTGGCGCTGAACTTGCCTGACGCGGCTTTGAGCAGTTCGACTGTGGCACTTGATCGCGTTTCCGCCGCCGGCGCAGTGCTGATGGCAGCCGCGCCGGGCGTCCACCTGGTAGCTGTCCACGAGAGCCGTGGCACGACGGACCTCGAACTCGCCTGGGCCGTGCCCACTGAAGTGGAGCTGGCCAGGCGCGCCAGCCGGATCCTGGACAGCCAGGATGCTCGCCGGGCCAGGTGGCAGCAGGCCTGGCTGGTTGATCGAGCGTCGGCCCGTCGTCTGGTTTCCCAGGACGATGCGACGTCGTACCTGCTGGAGTTCTGTGATCGTCATGCGACGCTGCCACCGAGCCCCCAGCTGGCGGCATTGTTGATCCACCAGGCCAGTCGCACCGGTGATCGTGGCCAGACAGCAGCCGCTCTGGCGGCCGTTGACAGCCTCCCGCTTCAGGTGGGCGTCTGGACGGGGTGGCTGGCGGGTCTGGCGTGCGCCCAGGCTTCAGGGTTCCGGGCGCCCGGCCCCCCAGCAGGTCGGCTGCCGTCCGATCCCGTTCAGTCCGCGCTGGCCCAGGTAGAGCTGGAGAGCGTTGAGGCGCAGGTGTCCGGGGCCTTGCCGTCAGCGCTGGTGCATCGGGTGGCGAGACTGTTGGGTCCGAGTCTGCCCGGGCTGGTGGCGTCTGCGCTGGTCAGTGCACAGGTCTGGCATCTGACCGGCCTGCTTCCGGAGCAGTGGGAGCTGGACCAAGGTTGGCCGGTGACGTTGGGGGCCCGCCGCGACGAGGTGGAGCGCCAGCTGGTTGCGGCCACCTGCGACGACGAGACACTGGGCTGGCTGGTCTGGTGAGTGGAAGCAGCAGCAGGCGAAGTAGTATTTCGTGAACCCGCGACAGAGGGTCGGCGTCAGGAGCACAGGGAGGTGCCCAGGCATGATGGTTGCAACGACGGAAAAGGGACAGCGGCGCCGCCAGGAGCTCATCGAGGCAGCTGCAGAACTGATGCGGGAGAACGGTCCCTTGGGTGTGTCGATGCGCAGTGTCGCGAACCGCGTGGGCTGCTCGCTGTCAGCCATGACCTACTACTTCGAGAACTCCGATGAATTGCTCAACGAGATCGGGCGCCTCAACATCTCCCGTTGGGCGGGGCGCGCAGAGCAGGTCGCGGACGAGGCGGAGGCAGCCGCGACCCACGCAGGCCTGGACCACGCCGTCGACTGGTTGTTGCGTGCCACGCTGCCCGCCGGCGTCTCGTTGTTCGGGCACTACCAGCAGCTGGTGGCCGCTGGTTCCTCAGCTCCGGTCGCGACCGCCTATTCCGCAGGCCGCGGTCGCCTGAACAGGGCCGTCGGCCGGCTGCTGCGGGTGCTGGGAATCAATTGCTCGGCCGAGCTGGTCATCGGTATCGTCGACGGCTCGGCGGTGTCCTCCTTGTCGGAAGGGCGGGACGTGCACGAGACGGCTCGTCGACTGCTGGGGGAGTTCCTGGCCTGCGACCGGCAAGGCCATTTGGCAGCGCAGCCGTAGTGTCGGGCAGTCCCCACGGGCCTTGCCCTGGCGCGCCAGCGCCACTCGATGCCCAGCGGTCTGCAAAGTCGCCAAGGTATTGATGGTCGACCGGCCTTTCGGGTAAGATGAAAGGTGTGTTGGGCCGCACACGGTTGTCATGCCGGGGTGGTGACTGCATTGATGCTGCCAAGGCCTGCCATCCTGTTGAACCGGGCCCGGGGATGCCGGGCATGTCGCAACAAGGGGCGAAAAAAGTACTCATGGAGCGGTATGAAAAAATTGGCACGGGTTGGTACGGATGTACTAACTTGTGCCATACTCATAATGCTCTCCTCAAAGTCGAGTGAAAGAGGTGCACGGTGAGCTACATGGTTGGCTCCGAAGTGGGACGGCTGGAGCAGGTCATCCTGCACCGACCGGGCCGCGAAATGGACAGATTGACTCCCAGCAACAAGGATTCGTTGCTGTTTGACGATATTCTGTGGCTTGTCGAGGCTCAGAAGGAGCACGACGTTTTCGCCCAGACCCTGCGCGACCGCGGAGCCGAAGTGCTCTATCTGCAGGAACTGCTGGCCCAGACGATCAAGATCCCCGAGGCGCGCGAGTACGTGCTCAAGGCCGTCATTGACGACCGCGTCTTCGGGCCCGATGGTGTAACCGCCCTCCGTGGCTACACCGACAGCTTGACCGAGGATGCCTTGGCCGAGTTCCTGATTGCAGGCATCTCCAAGCGTGAGTTGCTCGATCTGATGCCCGAACCGAACTCCATGGACACCAAGTTCATGGGCCTCGACGATTTCGTGCTCAACCCGCTGCCCAACACCCTGTTCACCCGGGACACGTCGTGCTGGGTCTACAACGGCGTTTCCATCAACTCGATGGCGAAGACGGCTCGTATGCGCGAGACCATCAGCTACGAGGCCATCTACCGTTGGCACCCGTCGTTCGCGGATGCCGGCTTCCCGATCTGGTCCCCCGGTACTTCCGAGGGTCGCGCCACGATCGAGGGTGGCGACGTTCTGGTGATCGGCAACGGCGCTCTGCTGGTCGGCATGTCGGAGCGGACCGCCCCGATGGGTGTCGAGCGGCTCGCTCGCCGGCTGTTTGCTGGTGGTGCTGTCGAGCAGGTCGTTGCCGTGCAGATGCCCAAGGATCGCGCGCAGATGCACCTTGACACCGTCATGACCATGCTTGATCCGGAGAGCTTCGTGCGTTACCCGCTTTTCGGCGATCGGCAGACCTGGGTTCTTCGTCCCGAGGACAACGGCGTCAGCATGGAGGCTCACGGCGCCGACGAGTTCGAGTCCGTGATCGCTCGAGCTCTTGGTCTGAGCAAGATTCGGGTCCTCACCCCGCCGCAGACGGCCATCGTCTCGGAACGCGACCAGTGGAACGACGGCTTCAACGTGCTCGCCGTCGCGCCGGGTGTCGTGGTGGGTTACGAGCGCAACGTCGAAACGACTGGCTACCTCCGCAAGAACGGCATCGAGGTCCTCGATGTTCCCGGGGCTGAGCTGGGCAGGGGCCGTGGCGGCCCGCGTTGCATGAGCTGCCCCACGCGCCGCGCTGCGCTCTAGGCTAGTAACACCGACCAACACGGTTACCCAAACAACGTCCGGAAGGAACACGTATGACTCATCACGAATTGTTCGGCCGCAGTTTTCTGAAGGAAATGGACTTCTCCCAAGAAGAGTGGCTGTCGCTGCTGGAGCTCTCCGCCCAGCTCAAGGCTGACAAGAAGGCTGGCAAAGAGAAGCAGACCATGAAGGGCAAGAACATCGCCCTCATCTTCGAGAAGACCTCCACCCGCACCCGTTGCTCCTTCGAGGTTGCCTGCTACGACCAGGGCGCCGCAGTCACCTACCTCGACCCCTCGGGTTCGCAGATGGGTCACAAGGAGTCGGTCCGCGACACCGCTCGCGTTCTCGGCCGCTACTACGACGGCATCGAGTTCCGTGGCAAGCGTCAGACCGACGCCGAGGCCCTGGCCGCCGACTCCGGCGTTCCGGTCTGGAACGGCCTGACCGACGAGTGGCATCCCACCCAGATGCTGGCCGACCAGCTCACCATGCACGAGGCCAGTGGCAAGCCCTACAACGAGATCTCCTTCGCCTACGTGGGTGACTCCCGCTTCAACGTTGCGAACTCGCTGCTGATCGCCGGCTGCATGCTTGGCATGGACGTCCGCATCGTCGCACCGAAGGAGCTGTGGAACACTCCCGACATCATTGCCGCTGCCGAGGCCATTGCTGCCAAGACCGGCGCCAAGATCACCCACACCGAGGACACGAAGGAAGGCGTCAAGGGCGTCGACTTCATCTACACCGACGTCTGGGTATCCATGGGCGAGCCCAAGGAAGTCTGGGACGAGCGCATTGCCCTGCTGAAGGACTACCAGGTCAACGCCGAACTGATGGCTGCCACCGGCAACCCGAACACCAAGTTCCTGCACTGCCTGCCTGCCTTCCACGACCTCAACACCGTCGTCGGCCAGGACATCTTCGCCAAGACCGGCATGGATGCGCTCGAGGTCACCGACGAAGTGTTCGAGTCTGACGCCTCGATCGTCTTCGACCAGGCCGAGAACCGCATGCACACCATCAAGGCCGTCATGGTTGCAACCCTCGGGGAGTGGTGATCACATGCGCATTGTGATCGCACTGGGTGGCAACGCCCTCATGAAGCGTGGCGAGAAGCCGGACGCCCAGAGCCAGATCGACAACGTCAACCTCGCTGCTGCTGCGCTGGCACCGCTGGCCGAAGAGCACGAGATTGTCATCACCCACGGCAATGGCCCGCAGGTCGGCGTTCTCGCCCTGCAGTCCGCCAACGACAAGAACCTGACGCGCCCCTACCCGCTCGACACCTTGGGTGCAATGACCCAGGGCATGATCGGCTACTGGCTGCTGCAGGCTCTGCAGAACCACCTCCCAGGCCGCCACGTTGCCGCCATCGTCAACCAGACGCTGGTGTTGTCTGGCGATCCCGCCTTCGAGAACCCCACCAAGTTCGTTGGTGAGGTTTACGACAAGGAGACGGCCGACAAGATGGCCGCAGAGCGTGGCTGGGTTGTCAAGGCAGATGGCCCGTACTTCCGTCGCGTGGTGGGCTCGCCCAAGCCGCAGCGTGTGATCGAGACCCGTCTGGTGCGGTCCTTGATCAACGCCGGCGCTGTGGTTGTCTGCTCCGGTGGTGGCGGCGTGCCCGTCATCCGGAACGAGAAGGGCAAGCTGCAGGGTGTCGAGGCAGTCATCGACAAGGATCTCACCGCCGCCGTGCTGGCTGAGCACCTGGAAGCCGACTTCCTGATGATCCTCACCGACGTGCCTGCCGTGTTGCTCAACTACGGCCAGCCGGACGAGGAGGCCATCCTCAGGGCCACCCCAGGCAAGATGCGTGCGCTGGGCCTGCCGGCCGGGTCGATGGGCCCCAAGGTCGAAGCATGCTGCCGTTTCGTGGAGCTCACCGGCGACACCGCGGCCATTGGTCGACTCGAGGACGCCAAGGACATCATCGCGGGGAATGCCGGCACCATTGTCACCCCTGGCGGCAACTACGGTGGCCCGGACGACATCCAGCCCCCGATTCCGGCGGCTCCGGACCCCCGCCAGCGTCGCGCCTGACTCCTGTACCACCCAACAACTTGGACGCACAACAAGGTGCGCCCGTAGCACTACCAAGGAAGGAAGTGCATCTACAAGATGGCAAAGATTGTCAACTCGTGGAACGACTGGGATCCGCTGAAGCGCGTCATCGTCGGTCGTGCAGACCATTCGGTGATCGTGCCCGAGGAGCCTGCCACCTCTGAGAAGGTGCCGGTGGACTCCGAAATGCGTGGCATGTGGGGGCCCCGCCCGCTGAAGACCGTCGAGGCTGCGAATGTTCAGCTCGACAACCTGGCGAAGGTTCTGGAAGATCACGGCGTCGTCGTCGATCGTCCGACCCCTCTGCAGTGGAACCAGCCCATCTATACTCCGGACTTCCGTAACGACGCCATGATGACTTGCATGCCGCCTCGCGACATCCTGCTCACCATTGGTAACGAGATCATGTCTTCGGCTAACTCGTTCCGTTGCCGTTACTTCGAGTACCTCGCGTTCTGGCCGCTGATGGACCAGTACTTCCGTGAGGATCCGGAGTTCCTGTGGACCCAGGCGCCTCGCCCGCGTCTGACCGACGCCTCCTACAAGCACAACTACTACGACGAGAAGATCTCGCTTGAGGATCGTCTGGTTCGCACTGCGAACAAGGACTTCGTGACGACTGAGGTCGAGCCGATGTGGGACGCGGCCGACGTGATGCGGATGGGTAAGGACCTGTTCATTCAGCATGGTCTGACCACCAACCGCAAGGCCATGGAGTGGTTCAAGCGTTACTACCCCGATCTCCGGATCCACGCTGTGAACTTCCCCGGTGACCCCTACCCGATTCACATCGACGCGACCTTCGTGCCGCTTCGTCCGGGCCTGATCATCAACAACCCGCATCGTACGCTTCCCGAAGAGCAGCGCAAGATCTTCGAAGCCAACGATTGGGAGATCGTGTCCGCGGCTATGCCGGCTCACGACGAGCCGCCGCCACTGTGCTACTCGTCGGTGTGGCTGTCGATGAACTGCCTGGTGCTGGATCCGAAGACCGTCATTGTTGAGGCTTCTGAGGTCAACCAGCTCGAGCAGATGAACAAGCTGGGCATGAACGTCATCCCGGTTCCGTTCCGTGACGCTTACGCGTTCGGTGGTGGCCTGCACTGCTCCACGGCTGATGTTTACCGTGAGGGCACCTGCCAGGATTACTTCCCGAACCAGGTCGACGACCCGACCCGCGTCTGATCATCACCTAGTGTTCTTTTGCAGGGCGGCGGGATCCGTTCCGCCGCCCTGCGGAAGGGCCTGAAAGGGAGCAACCTCGCTCCGCTACACAATTGAATTCTCACGGGCGGCGTTCGAAAGTTGAGCGCAACTGGCCTGCCACTCGGCGCGCGCCCGTTTTCGGGGCCGCGTCTATTTTGTTTATCCGGACATGGGCGTGGCAAGCGCAATTAGGAGTGCGAAAAAATGGATACTGCTGCTGAAAGAAGCCTGAAGATCAAGGGCTTCGTACTGATGTTCATCTCGTCGAGCTGCATGGGCGGTATCGGCGCTTTTGCCCGTTTCATTGAAGCTCCGGGTCTGTTCATTTCTTTCTGTCGGAACTTGGCTGGCTTGATCATGCTGACGCTGCTCTTTGCTGCCACGCGCAAGTTCTCGATGTTCAAGGGCTTCAAAATGTCCCCGATGATCGTGCTCTCGGGTATTTTCCTGGGTCTGCTGTCGGGTCTGTACGTCATGTCCACCCAGTTGACCACGCTGGCTAACGCCGCGTTCCTCATCTACACGGGCCCGATCTACTCCACGATCCTGTCCACCATTTTCCTGAAGGAGCCGTTCACCAAGGCCACGGTCATTTCACTGGGCTCTGTGGTGGTTGGTTGCTTGTTGATCATCGGCATCATCGCTTACGCGCCGGACACCGGTGTCCAGGTCAGCCTGAGCCTCGATCCGAAGTACACCGTGGGCAATATCATCGCGTTGCTGTCCGGTGTGGCATATGGCTTGTACTTGTTCTTCAGTCGTTATCGCCAAGACGTCGATTCGGACATGCGTGCCTACTTCAACTTCACGTTTGCCGTCCTCACCCTCGGCATCATCAACATCGTGCGTCGCCCCGACCTCAGCGAGCTGACCAGCCGCGGCATCATCGTCTTGATCGTCGCCGCGATCATCACTGGCGGCTTGGCCTTCTACCTGTTGACTGCGGCTGCGAAGATCCTGCTTGCTGGTGAGTTGGCGACCATCTCCTACCAGGAAACCGTCATGGCTGCACTGCTGGGTGTGTTCCTGTTCAACGAGACGATGACGGCCCTGCAGGTTTTGGGCGGCGTGCTCATTGTCGGCGGTGGCGTGTTCCAGATCTTCTTCTCGACGAAGAAGAATCAGCCGGCGGTGGAGGAGTCGGCTGAGGGTCTCGCGGGAATGCACTGACTCGGAAGCAACACAATTCGAAACCGGAGAAAGAGGCAAGCAGTATGACCAAGAACGTCAATATTATGTACCTGGATGCCTTCACCTACCGTGAGCGTCTGGCTGATCCGTCGCTGGTGATGTTCGTGCCGGTTGGGGCGATCGAGCAGCACGGGCCTGCGATGCCGTTGGGAGTGGATGCTTGGTTGTCGACCAAGATGGCTGAGTTGGTGGCTGAGGAAGTGGGTGGGCTGGTTGGTCCTGCCATCGCCTTGGGTTACAAGTCACAGCAGCGTTCTGGCGGCGGCAATCATTTGGTTGGGTCGTTCGGGCTGGACGCGGAGACGGTGATCAACACGGCTCGCGGGGTGGTGCGGGAGTTGCATCGTCATGGTGCTCGCCAGATTGCCTTCATCAATGGGCATTACGAGAACTATCAGTTCTTGTTCGAGGGCGCTGACCTTGCTTTGCGTGACATCCGTGCGTTCACCGAGGACTTGCCTCAGATCATGTTGTTGTCGTACTGGGATTTCGTTCCTGCTGATGTCATTGAGCGGCTTTACCCGGAGGGCTTCCCTGGTTGGGATGTGGAGCATGGGGGCGTGATGGAGACGTCGTTGATGATGGAGTACTTCCCGGAGTACGTGCACGCTGACAAGATCGTCGATCAGCCTGCTGCGCAGTTGCCGCTGTACGACCTGTTGCCAGTTGACCCGTCCTTGACGCCAGATTCCGGTTGCCTTTCCTCTGGCAGGCCGGCGAGTGCCGAGAAGGGTCGGATTCTTGCGGGTTCCATCGTCGAAGGCATGGCCGGCGCTGTCCGCGAACGCTTCCAGACTTCCGCGTGAGTCCAGCTGAATCCCTAGAGAGAGACCGTCAATGAGCCACAGCGATTCGGGCAGTGAGCCTGCTGTAGTGCCTGGGCCAGCTACGAGCGGGGATCCCGCGGGCGGAACAGTGCAGTCGGTGGGCGAGATGGATTCCCAGGGCTCGAACAGCCAGGACTTCGAGGATCGTCTGCAAGTCATCCCCGAGAGCGCCCGCACCACGAAAGTTGGCGGGCAGTTCTGGATCTGGGCGGGAGCGAACATCGCCCCGATCAACTGGGTGCTTGGAGCGCTTGGCATCAATCTCGGGCTCGGCTTGAGGGATACCGTCATTGTGATCGCCGTCGGCAATCTCATCGGTATGTCCATGTTCGGTCTCTTCGTCCTGCTGGGCCAGAGATCCGGGTTGACGGGCATGGCCATGGCAAGAGCTCCGTTCGGTCGGCGCGGGGCTTACTTGCCCGCCTCGATCCAGGCGATCCTGTCCATTGGCTGGTCTGCTATTAACACCTGGATCGTTCTGGATCTGGTGTTGGCGCTGTTCGGCAAGCTGGGTTTGGTCGATCCCGAATTGCGTAATGTGGGCGTTCGGATCGCGACGGCTGCGGTGATCATGGCGATTCAGGCGGCGCTCGCCTGGTTCGGCTATGGGGCAATTGCTGCCTTTGAGAAGTGGACCGTGCCCCCCACTCTGGTGGTCCTGGTCGGAATGTCGATCGTGGCCTGGGGTTTCATGGACCTTGACTGGTCGTACGCCGGGCCTCCTGGCGCAGTTCTGACCGGCACGGCGCGGTGGGCGACGATGTCGTCTGTCATGACAGCCATCGGAATCGGTTGGGGAATCACGTGGTTCACCTACGCCGCTGACTACTCCAGGTTCGTGTCGACGAGCGTCCCCAAGTGGAAGCTCTATCTCGCGAGCGCTTCCGGTCAGTGGATCCCGGTTGTCTGGTTGGGGCTCTTGGGCGCCAGCCTGGCCACCACCAATGGGGCAGTCGATCCAGGGCAGCTGATCGTGGAAAACTATGGAGCATTGGCCGTCCCGGTCCTGTTGCTGGTCGTCCATGGGCCGATTGCCACAAACAGCCTGAACATCTACACGTTCACCGTCGCCACTCAGGCTCTCGACGTGAACATCAACCGGAAGAAGCTCAGCGTCTCTGTGGCCATCTTCTCAATGCTGATGGTTGTGGTCCTGATCTACCAGTCGGATTTCGCGAAGGTGCTGGACACGTGGCTGGTCACTCTGGTCGGCTGGGTGTCCACCTGGGGTGGTATCATGCTGGTTCACTTCTACAAGTTCGAACGCAACCGGACTGACTTCAGCGTGCTGCTTGAGCCCGCGAGCGCGCGGAAGATCCCGGTGCTCAACTGGGCTGGGTATGTGTCGTTCTTCGTGGGGATGCTCATGACATGGATGTTCATGTTCGGGGCTTTCCCGGCTGCCCAGGGGCCGATCGCAACTGCGATGGGTGGCTTCGATTTCTCCTGGCTGGCCGGTTTCCTGACTGCGGGGCTTCTCTATTCGCTCTTGGCTCCGAAGGTGTTTCGTAACTATCCAGATTATGTGGAGCAGGCTCAGAACCCGGTCGAAGGCAGCGGAGCGTTGCAGGCATAACTGCCAACAGAAAATAGGCGTATCTATCCAATCAATCGTGTGTACTCC
>CAVSPO010000002.1:0-74698 GCA_963730005.1 uncultured Actinomycetota bacterium | reverse complement strand
CCGGCGAAGAAGTCGCGGCCGGTGTTGATCGTCGCGCTGGGGGCCGCCGCGCTCAGCCTGCTGCTGCGCTTTCCTGCCCTGAACCAGGCCATGCAGCCCGGCTGGCGGCATCGTCGTCGCCTTCGTGGTGTGTGGCCTGGCCGCCACGTTCCAGAACCCCCGCGGCATCACGGTGAGGCTCACGACGTCGCCATCGACAACAAGGTAGACGAAGACAGCGGCCAGGCCGGCGAGTCATGAGTTACCTGTTCGTCGCCATCGGGGTCAGTTGGCTGTCCGCTACCTGCTGCGGGTGACGCCGCTGGTGGTGTTCCGGGGCCGGATCACCGACCAGTGGGTGCTGCGCTTCCTGCCGCTCATGCCCTACGCGGTGCTGACCATGACGATTCCGGCCATAGTGCTGGCCGCGGCGGCTGGATTTCCCGGTGCTGTGGCGCTGGTGCTGGCCCTGGTAGGTGGGCGAGGCCGGCGCAGATGATCGTGGTGTACGTGATCGCCACCAGAGCCGTCTCGGTGACGATCTCCTGCCGATGGTCGCGGCGCCGCCTTCCGTTTGCGCCGAAAGGGCGGTGACTTCCAACGTTGACCGGTGGTGGATGCGTTCTTCAAGCCCTATCGGCGAATCACCGCCGGGTGATGTGCCGTTCGGCGTTGCGGGCCTCATCGGCCGCGCCGCGTCTGCGCGTGCGGGTGGCCGTCTCGTCGACCGAGCTGTTGCCCACGTAGAAGGTATTCACCGGCGGGCTGGCGAACTTGGTTGGCGCGCCATTGCTGAGCCGGTGGTTGCTGGCGGCCAGATAGACCAGGACGATGACCTGCTCGGAGGCCGGGCTTGCCAGCGCGACCCTTCTTGAACCCGACCAGGCGCTTGGCCGGCTGGTTGGCCGCAGGGGGAACCGACGTAGACCTGGACGACCTCGGCACCCTTGCGGTTGCCGGTGTCGGTGGCGCGGTGGCGGTCAGCGTGACCGGGTCGCCGGCGGCGATCCGGCCGGTGTCGATCGCCACGTCGATGGGCATCGGCGAACGTGGTGTAGCTCGAGCCAGAAGCTGAACGGGAAAGCCGGCTCGATGCCCTGCTCCTGACCCCGCGGTAGCCGATCTGCAGGCCCTCGGAGTGTCGCGGATCACCGGGTAGCCGGAGCCCTGGTGGACCACCAGGGTAGCGGCTCGGGTCGTTGGCCGCCGGGCAGTCCTTCGTCACCTTGGGGTAGCTCGTCGGCCAGTTGCCGGAGGGGGTGGTGACGCCGAACAGCACGTCGGCCACCGCGTGCCCGTCTTCCTCGCCCACGTTGTCAACTGGCAAACCGCCAGCAGGACGAACAGGGCATCTCGACAGGAATAGCGCCGGTGTCCTTGAGCACCAGCACCGTCTTCCGGGGTTCACCGGCGCCACCGCGGCGATCATGGCGTTCTGGTCACGCGGCAGCTTCATGTCCAGCTGGTCGCGGCCCTCGGTCGTGATCAGGCCGGCCATGATGATGACCACGTTGCAACTGCAGCCGCCTTCGCCTGGTCCAGGGTCGAAGTGTCGTCGGCCACCGTGACCTTGGTGACCTGGAGAAGGTAAAGTCCGGTGATGTGCAGAACGTCCTATGACCCCGGGCAGCGGATTGATCTCGATGATCGGGATCACCTGCGACGAGCCGCCGCCGCACGGGCAGGCCTTGTCGACGAACTCCGCCTGGCCGATCAGGGCGATCGTGGCCACGTCCTTGCTGAGCGGCAGCAGGTTGCCGTGGTTCTTCGGCGGGGTGGCGATGTTCTCGGCGACCCGGCGTGCCGTCGCCTGGCCGGCCGGGATGTCGATGCCGGTGACCGAGTAGTCCTGGTCGAACTGACCCAGTTCGGATCATGTAGCGGAAACGGCGCTTGAGTGCGCGGTCGATGGTGGGGATCTCGATGATGCACTGGTCGATGCCGTGCTTGATCATGGCCTCGTTGAACCAGGCTTGGCGTGCGCGGTCTCCTGGTCCATGCCGGCGTTCAGGCTCTCGCGGTGGAGCGGCACGCCCAGAAGTCCGACTGCACGTATACCTGGAAACCCCACTGGTCGCGCAGGTCTCGGTCGAGCAGGTAGTGCGCAACTCGCGGCGTAGGTGCCGCGGAAACGCTGGTAGCTGCCCATGATGCAGGCGACGTCGGCGTCCTTGACGATCATCTCGAACGGCAGCAGGTCGTCTTCGCGCAGCACGTGGTCGTCGATCTGGACGTCGTAGCGGAAACGCTCAGCTTGCTCGGTGCATCGACACGACGTAGTGCTTGGCCTCGGGCCAGGATGCCCTGGTCCTCGATCCCGGTTGACCTGGACACCCATAGCGCCCGTCGTCCAGGGTCCTCGCTGAAGTACTCGAAGTTGCAGCCGCGCAGCAGGATGCGGTGCATGCAGACACCCGGCGCCTCGATCAGGTGCTGGCCGATCGCGCACAACTCCAGCCGCGGTCGCCGTCCTCGGCGAGGTCGAGGTCGAAGCCGGCGGCCAGGCCCATCGTGGACGGCAGGGCGGTGGCCGGGCTGGCGTCTGCATCACCCATGCCGACACCCACGGGCCCGTTGACGTCGCGCCCATTGAGAACGCGATACCCGAGGCTCTCGTCGCCGTAGACGTGGCGCGCGCGCACCAGGCTCGCCGTCCTCGATGGTGATCTTGTCCAGGTTGATGGTCTAGGTCGTCCATCTCGGCGATCTTCTGCTCGCGTCGCGGCGATGAGCAGGTCGGCCGGCTGGTTGGGCTGAGGAACGTGTCCATCCAGGGGCGCGCGGCCGCTTCTGTACTCATCTGTGCTCCTTTGCTGCGCGACTGGCCGGTCAGGCCTGTGACAAGGTGTCCGGGTTCTCGGTGTTCGGGTTTTGGGGTGTCTGTTGGCTGCGCAACCAGCTTCCTACGCGACAGGCGCGGGGAGGGAAGTTGCCGGAATTGACGACCCCTCTGTCGCGGGAACGGAACGGGAGTGGCAAGGCACAACCCTGAAGGTGCGCTTGAGGTGTTAGCGACTCTCAAAAAGTCGGCGTGTCGGCGCCTTCGGGGGTGGTGCGACGCAGAGCCTGCCACGTAGCATCGGTAGCGTGCGCGGCTCTGCCCGCGGATGCGCTTCTGGAGGGTTCCAGCACTAGAAACCCGATGCGTGGCGCGCGGCGTCAATTGGCGAGGGACCGGGGTTCTCCGGCGCCCACCCGACAGTGGGGAGCAACATGGGCAAGGTCGGCAACACAGACGACACGCGTTCCGGGAGAGTGCGCCGCAGAGCGGCTCGCGGCCTTGGGGGTCGGGTTGGCCGGCCTGCTGATGGTCCAGCCGGCGCTCGTCCAGGCGCAGTCCGGCCGGACGGCGGTCGGGGCGTTGGCAGCCGAAGGTCGGCGAGACGTTCTACATCCAGTACACCGGAACCATCGACCTGACCCGGCCGGCTCGGTCTACAACCTGGATTTCGAGGTCCACCACGGCTTCCAGGTGCGCCAACTGAAGAGCCGGGGCGTGCGCGTCGTGTTCCTCGAGCGCGGCTCGTCGAGAGCTGGCGCAGCGACAATGCCATCCGGCCAGCGTCAAGGGCAAGCCACTCGACGGTTGGGACGGCGAGAACTGGCTCGACGTCCGGAAGACCAGCGTCCTGACGCCGATCATGGCGGCGAGGATGGACGTCTGCAAGCAGAAGGGCTTTCGACGCGATCGACCCGGAGACCTGACGGCTGGTCGAGGAGGACGGGATCCCGATCACGAAGGCCGACCAGGCGACCTTCGTCTCGGCGCCCTGACGCCGCCGACGCCGTGGCCTGGCCGTGGGGCTGAAGAACGATGAACAGCTGCCCAGATGGCGGCGTTGGTCGACTTCGCGGTGAACGAGGAGGTGCAACGCGTACGGCGAAGTCCGCGATGCCCAGTCGTCGCCGCTGGTAAGCCTGTCTACAACATCGAGTACCAGCGCAGCTGCCCGACGACCCTCCCGAAGGGCATGTCGTCCTTCGTCGAACTACGATCTTGGGCCGCGGCGGAACCATCTGCGGGGCCCGGCGAAGGCGGTCGCCAGCACGCCGACGTCGGCCCCCGCCTCGAAGCTGCGGTGGCGGCCCCCGCCTCGAAGACGGCGGTGGCGGAAGCCCCCGAAACCGCGGCTCCCGATGTGGATCCTGTGGAGACCCAGGCCCCCGAGATGGTGACCCCGGTCGAGCAGGCGCCGGTGGAACAGGCGCCGGTAGAGCAGGCGCCGGTTGTGCAGGCCCCCGTCGTTCAGGCCCCGGTTGTGCAGCAACCGACGGCCGCGCCCACGGTGCCGGCGAAGCCGACCCAGACCAGCGTCGAGCCAGCTGGTGAGTCGAAGGCCCCGGCCGAGCCGGTCGCGTCTCGTGCTGATCGGCACGATCGTTGGTCCAGCTGGTCGCGGTACGACTGGTGGCGCCACGACCGGTCACGCCACGACCGCCAGCCGGACTCGTTCCGCTGTGGTCGACGAATACGAACGGCAGCCTCGGGCTGGTACGAAACTGGCAGCCCTCCGGGCTGCGTACCGCGAAACGGCCGCCCGCTGGGCTGGGGAGTGATCCCCGACCCGCCGGGCCGCCGGTTTTGTGTGCCGGGGCGGAGCAGTGCCGCTCAGTTGAAGCCGAAGACTCCCCGGGCGATCTTGTAGGCGGCCAGGGTCCCCCGGCGTCCGCACGTTGCCCTGCAGGTTCACCAGCCGCCCGATGGGGGCGTCGCGCAGCCGCCGCCAGGTCCGCTGGTCTGCCATCTGCAGCTCGCGCCAGCAACTTCGTCTTCTTGTTCAGGTATTCGCGCTGGCCACTGCGGATGCAGATCAGCGACGAGACGGCCGTCACGACCCACAGATCCACTCGATGTAGTTCCGCAGCTCGACCGGCAGCTCGCTGTCGGGGCTGGGGCGGGTTGTCGATCATCAGCCGGTTCACCTTGAGCTGCTGGTCAGCCCGCTTGACCATGAGGCCCGAGCTGGCTCACCACCGACTGGTCGGGACGCCCGATGTGGTAGTGGTACAGGTCGAAGTCGAGGTAGTGCACGGTGCGAACCGCGGGCATCGGCAGGTAGGCGTACAGGTTGTCGAGCGTAAGGGTGCTCGGGCAGCTCCAGGCCCACCCTCACGCAGCAACGCGGTGCGGTAGGTCAGGGCGTGCATCAGGCGGGGACCCTGAGACGGCCGGAACGGCTGGGTCTGGCCCCAGGTGATGGTTTCCCCGGGCGAGAAAGTACATTGCCGTAGCTCATCGTGTGCTCGCGGCGCTTGCCCTGCTTGTCGTAGACGAAGTTGGTGACCACCAGGTCGGGCTGTTGGCCATCCGGCAAGCCCCGCAGCCCGTTGACCATCGACTGGAAGGCGTTGGTGTTCAGCCAGTCGTCGCTGTCGACGACCTTGAAGTACTCGCCGCGGGCGTGCTGCAAGCCGGTGTTGATGCCCGAGCCGTGGCCGCCGTTCGGCTTGTTGATGACGGTGAACCGGCCAGGGTGTTCTCGGGCGTAGCGCTCGGCGACGGCGGCAGTGTTGTCGGTCGAACCGTCATTGACGACGATCACCTCGACGTCAGGGTGCGCTGGCAGCATGGAGTCCAGACACCGATGCAGGTAGTCCTGCGAGTTGTAGCTGGGAACCACGATCGACAGCAGTGGGTTGGACTGGCCGGCAGGGACGTGCACAGATTCTCCTTGTGGGCAACAACTCGGGGCGCACCGCTCATTTTCATGGTAACCGCTCAGCTGCGGCGCACCGAAACGCCACCATCTGCGTGCGCTGGGGCAAGATGGGGTGATGAGCAGCGAACTCACCGTCTACACGACGAGCTGGTGTCCCTATTGCCGGGCGCTCAAGCGGCAGCTCGGTGAGCTGGGGCTGGAGTTCACCGAGATCGACATCGACGCCGACGCAGCGGCAGCGCAGATCGTGCAGAGCCTGAACAACGGCAACCGCACTGTGCCCACCGTCGTCTTCAGCGACGGCTCGACGCTGACCAACCCGAGCGGCCCGGCAGTCGCCGCCCGGTTGGCGCAGCTGGGCTGAGCGCTGCGCGTGGAATCGTCCGCCGAGAGTCCATGCAGAGCGTCCGCCATGACCAGGCGCACCAGCCCGTTTGCCCAAGCCAGCGCTACCTACGCTAACGTAGGTAGCATGAACTCCAGTTCGCCCACCATGGCAATCCGCGAGTCGGTCGCTTCGGCCGGCGCCGGTCCATCCGGTGAAGCCCCGGTTGCGCGGCCTGCTGCACCTGGTCAGCGCCCCGATCATGCTGATTGCCGGGCTGACCACGATGGTGGTGGCCGACACCCCCTGCTTCGCTTCGGCTGTGCGGTCTGGACGCTCACCGCACTGATGCTGTTCGGCCACTCTGCGGTCTATCACCGCGGCACCTGGAACGAACGCGTCACGGCGGTGATGCGCCGCATTGACCACTCGAACATCGCCATCTTCATCGCCGGCACCTACACCCCGCTCGCCCTCGCACTGCTCACCGGCAACTCCCGGGTCGTCCTGCTCAGCGTGATCTGGGGTTGTGCGGTGGCCGAGGTGGCGTTCCGGACGTTCTGGTTGGGGGCGCCTCGCTGGCTCTACGTCGCGCTGTACATCGTGATGGGCTGGGTGGCGATCTTCTGGTTGCCCAGCTTCTGGGCCGCGGGTGGGCCGGCGGTGGTCAGCCTGATCGTCATCGGCGGGGTGGCCTACTCTGCCGGCGCGGTCGTCTACGCCCTCAAGCGGCCCACCCCAACCCGGAATGGTTCGGCTTCCACGAGATCTTCCACGCCGGCACAGTCGTTGGTGCCGTCTGCCACTGGGTGGCGATCCTGCTCGCAGTGGCGTGACGTCGGGACGATTTCGGTGCGCGCTCAGCGTCGTCCTAGGATGACGCGCGCGAGAGGGAGTAGTCCTCAACTGGAGCGTCGACATGCTGGCCCTGACGGGCCCGGTGCCCCGGCCACCGCGTGGTGGCGGACGAGACTTTCGACCATTGGCCACGTCATCGGGGTGTGCCGGTCGAAGGCTCCTGACGGCGCCGACGACGGTCACCGGGGGAGAAACACATGGACTCGTTCTGGATCAGCGTTGCGCTCGTCTTCATCGCCGAGCTCGGCGACAAGAGCCAGTTGATGGCTCTCACTTTCGCCACCCGCTACCGCGCCCGCGACGTGCTGATCGGCATCACCCTGGCCACCGCGATCGTGCACCTGGCCTCGGTGGCGATCGGCGGGTTCATCGGCGACTTCGCGGGCAGCCAGCGTTACATCCAGTTGCTCTCGGGCGTTGCCTTCTTCGCTTTCGCGGCCTGGACACTGCGCGGCGACGAGTTGACCGACGACGAGGCCCACAAGGCGCAGCAGAGCAGGGGGGCCGCCATTGTGGCCGTCGGCGTGGCGTTCTTCCTTGCCGAACTGGGCGACAAGACCATGCTGATGACCATTGCGCTGGCCACCGACCACGCCTGGTTCGCCACCTGGATCGGCAGCACGCTGGGCATGGTGCTCGCGGACGCGCTGGCCATCGTCGCAGGCAGCGCGCTGGGCAAGCACTTGCCGGAACGAACCGTGAAGATCGGCGCCGCCGTCATCTTCGCCCTTTTCGGTGCCTGGATGCTGGGCCAGGGCCTGGGCTGGATCCCGTCGTTCTGACGGGATCGCAGCCTTGTTTCAGAAAGGGCCCTGGCCAAGGCAGCTGACTGCTGGGCCTGACTACTGGGCCTGACTACTGGGCCTCAGGCTGGACGGTCCACTCCGGCGGCTCGTCGTTGCCGGCCTTCTCGTCTGCCTCGGCAGCTTCCTGGGTCTTGTGGACCTTGCCCGCTGCGTGGTGGGAGGGAGCGTAGATCGCGTAGACCTGCATCGGCTCGTCACCGACGTTGGTGACGTTGTGCCACATGCCGGCCGGCACGAAGAGAGCGAAGCCGTCCTCGACGTCCTGCTCGAAGTCGAGCTTCTTCTTGGTCTTGCCCATCTGCACCTTGCCCTTGCCGGCGTCCAGACGGATGAACTGGTCGGTGTCAGGGTGCACCTCGAGGCCAATGTCCCCACCGACCGGGATGGACATCAAGGTCATCTGGAGGTACTTTCCGGTCCACGCAACCGTTCGGTAGTTCTTGTTCTTGACGGTCTCCTTCTCCAGGTCGAGCACGAACGGCTTCGGGCCGATGTCCTTGACACTCATGTGAGTCCCTTCCTCGAAGATCTGTGGGGGCGTTCACCTGAACGCTACCGATACGCCCGTACAACGCGGGAGCGGTTGCCGGCATTCCTTTCCCGTCCCGGACTGCCGCGCGGACTCGCGCTGTGGCAGGGTGGAACCGCTTCGAGTGTGGGGGATCACCATTTCTGGTCTGCTGTTCGCCATCGGATTGACGCTGATTGCCGGTCTGGCGACCGGCATCGGCGCCGCCATCGTGCTTGCAGTGGGCAAGGTCTCGGCGCGGTTCCTGGCCGCCAGCCTGGGATTTTCGGCCGGCGTGATGATCTACGTAGCAATGATCGAGTTGATGGCCACCGCGCAGGCGACCCTCAGCGGGACACTGGGCCGCGTCACCGGGTCCTGGGTCGCCGTGGCGGGCTTCTTCGGTGGCATCGCCCTGATCGCCGTCATCGACCACTTCGTGCCCGACGACCTGAACCCACACGAGGTGGTTCAGGGGGACGAAGACCCTGCCAGAGCGCGGCTGATGCGCACCGGGCTGATGACCGCGGTGGCACTGGCCATCCACAACTTCCCCGAGGGGTTCGCCACCTTCATCTCCGCCCTGGAGGACCCCAAGCTCGGTATCCCGATCGCGGTGGCCATCGCGATCCACAACATGCCCGAGGGCATCGCCGTCGCTCTGCCCATCCGGGCCGCGACCGGCAGCCGAGCCAAGGCGTTCTGGTACGCCTTCCTGTCCGGTCTGGCCGAACCGGCGGGAGCGTTGATCGGCTACGTGCTGCTGCGCCCCTTCCTCAGCGACACGTTGATGGGTGTGGTGCTGGCCGGGGTGGCCGGCATCATGGTGTTCATTTCGCTGGACGAGCTGCTGCCCACCGCCGAACAGTTCGGTGAACACCACCTGGCCATCTACGGCGTGGTCGCCGGGATGGCGGTGATGGCCGTCAGCCTGGTGCTGTTCATCTGACGGTCCCTGCGTGCGGTTGCTGCGAGCGGGCCTGAGCCATGATGGAGGAGTGACCTTCGACCTAGCCGCGATCGGCGCCGGGCTGCCGGTGGCCGACCTGTTGCCGGCGCTGGACGCCGCGCTGGACGCGGGAGGTCGCGCGGTCGTCCAGGCGCCGCCGGGCACTGGCAAGACGACGCTGGTACCGCCCGCCGTGGCCAACCGGCTCGCTGCGGCCGCCCTGGCTGCGCCTGGTGAACGCGCCCCGACAAGGGAGCGTCGTCGGGTGATCGTCACGCAGCCGCGCCGGATCGCGGCCCGCGCGGCAGCCCGGCGATTGGCCCAGCTGTCCGGCACCCGGCTCGGAGCACAGGTTGGTTACACGGTCCGCGGCGACCAGCGGACGTCGGCCGCCACCCAGGTGGAGTTCGTCACCACCGGCGTACTGCTACGGCGATTGCTGGGCGACCCCGACCTTGCTGGGGTTGGCGCGGTCGTTCTCGACGAGGTGCACGAGCGGCACCTGGACGCGGACCTGGCCTTCGCGATGGTCAAGGAGGTCGCCGAGTTGCGCGGCGACCTGGCCGTGGTGGTGATGTCCGCAACCATCGACGCCGACCGCTGGGCCGCCCTGCTGGGCGATGGTTCCAGCCCCGCACCAGTGGTGAGCGTGCCGTCGGTGCTGCACCCACTGCAGATCACCTGGGCCCCGGCCCCGCCGGGGGTGGCGCGAACCGATGCCCGCGGTGTCACCTTCGGCTTCCTCGACCACGTCGCCGCCGTCACGGCAAGCGCTTTCGCTGACGCCACCGGCAACGCCCTGGTGTTCCTGCCCGGCGCCTGGGAGGTCGAACAGGTGGTTTCCCGGCTCCTGGATCGTGGTGTGCAGGCCGTTCCGCTGTCCGGTCGGCTCAGCCCGTCCGAACAGGACGCTGCGCTCGCTGACAGCGGCCCGCCCAAGGTGATCGTCAGCACGGCAGTGGCCGAGTCGTCGCTGACCGTGCCCGGTGTGCGGCTGGTGGTGGACGCCGGGCTGAGTCGGGAGCCTCGGTACGACTCAGCCCGCCAGATGGCCGGTCTGGTGACGATCAGCGAGGCCCGATCCTCGGCCGAGCAGCGAGCCGGCCGGGCGGCCCGGCTGGGCCCTGGACGTGCGCTGCGCTGCTTCCCCGAGAGCGACTGGCCGCGGCTCCGGGAGGCGGTGACGCCCGAGATCCTGACCGCCGACCTGACGGAGGCGGCCCTGGTGATGGCCTGCTGGGGTGCGCCCCGGGGTGTTGGGCTGGCCCTGCCGGACCCGCCGCCCGCGTTGGCCATCCAGGCCGCAGAGCGCACGCTCCGTGGGCTGGGCGCCGTCGATGAGGACGGGGTGGTCACGGCGCGGGGAAGGGAGTTGGTGACGGTGCCCACGAACCCGCGGCTGGCTCGCGCGTTGCTGGCGGGAGCCGCGCAGCTCGGGGCTGACCGAGCCGGCCAGATCGTCGCCATGATGGCCCTTGACGACCGCCCACCGGGCGGTGACCTGGTGGCGCTGTGGCGGGCGTTGCGGCTGGCCGCGGCTTCGTCCGGGCGGTGGCGCCAGGAAGCCGACCGGCTCGGGCGTCTGGTCCGCGGCCGACGCGCGCCCAGCGGTGCGGCTGCTGGGAGTCCGCCGGCTCCGGTCGTGGGGGACGACGCGGCGGTAGGGCTGATCGTCGCGTTGGCCCACCCCGACAGGATCGCCCACCAACGTGAGCCGGGTGGCCGCAGCTTCCTGCTGGCCTCGGGAACCGGCGCGCTGGTTGATGCGCATTCACCCTTGCGGGGATGCGAATGGTTGGCTGTGGCGCAGGTGGAGCGCGGTCACACCGCAGACGGTTCCGGGGCCGTCATCCGGGCCGCGGTTCCGATCAGTGAGGCGATGGCGCTCGAGGCCGGCGCGGGCCTGATCCACGACGACAACGCCGCCAGCTGGGCCGACGGCAGGGTGAGCGCCCGACGGACCACGTCGCTGGGCGCCATCGAACTGACCTCGACGCCGGTGCGGCCGAGCGCCGGCCAGGCCCGAGCGGCGGTGCTGCAGGCCCTCCGCCGCGACGGTCTGGGGCTCTTCGATTGGAGCCCGACGGCCGAGACGCTGCGTCGCCGGCTAGGACTGCTGCACCGCGTCCTCGGTGCCCCCTGGCCCGCCATGGACGACGCGTCGCTGCTGGAGCGGGCTGACGAGTGGCTCGGCCCGGAGCTGGACGCCCTGGCGCGCGGAAAAAGCCCTGCCGGACTGTCCCTGACGACCGCCCTGAAACGGCTGCTGCCGTGGCCCCAGGCCGGCCGGTTGGACGAGCTGGTGCCCGAGCGGCTCGAGGTGCCCACCGGGTCACGTATCCGCGTCGACTACCCGCCGGTGGACGACCCGGAGGCGCGCCCGGTGCTGGCGGTCAAGCTGCAGGAGTGCTTCGGCTGGACGGCGACCCCGCGGCTGTGCGACGGCCGCGTCCCAGTGCTGCTGCACCTGCTCAGCCCTGCTCGGCGGCCGCTGGCCGTCACCGACGACCTGGCCAGCTTCTGGGCCAACGCCTACCAGCAGGTGCGTGCCGAGAACCGCGGCCGCTACGCCAAACACCCGTGGCCGCTTGACCCGCTGACCGCCGAGCCCCGACGTGGGACGAGTCACCCCGGGAGGTGAGGAGCTCGCGCTCCTAGCCGCTGTGAACCTGTGGCCATTGCGCGACATCGCTGAGGCGACCGGTCAGGAACGGGCGGGATCCGTTTTGAGGGACTTTCGTGCGTTGAGCGCCCGTCATGGAGCGACTTGATATCCACAGGGGAATTCTTTTCGGATTCGTTTCCACAGAGGGCTGGCCGGGGTCGGTTTTGTCAGTGGGGGTGTCTAGGGTTGGATTATGCACACAGCAATCCAGACACCACCGGCAGAAATGCTGGCCGAGTTTGGCGGCGATTTCGTCGGCGTGCTTTCCGGTGTGCTGGATTCATTGAATTCCGAGGATTTGTGGCGTACCGGCGACCGTGATCTGCTGGCAGGCACCCGGGATCTGTTGTTGTGTCTGGAACGGCTTCGTGCCGAGACGGCCCGTCGGGTGGCTGAGATCGAGTCCCGGGGTGCCGCCACCGCCCTGCATGGGGTGCGGACCAGTGAGTGGTTGCACGCGACGAACTGGTCCAACCTGGGCGATGCGCGCCGTCAGGTGCGGGCGGCTGTGGAGCTGGCGGCGCGTCCGGTGGTGCAGGCCGAGGCGTTGGCCGGGCGGGTCGGGTTCGACCAGGCCACCGCGATCGTGCACAGCATCCGCCGCCTGCCCTGCGAACTGGACGTGGACACCGTGGACGCGTGTGAACGGGCGATGCTCGGTCATGTCCACGAGTTCGACCCGGACCTGATGAAACAGTTCGGCCACCACGTCGTCACCGTCGTGGCACCGGAGGTCGGTGAGGAAGCCGACCGTCTCGCCCTGCTCCGTGAAGAGGCCAGGGCTCGTGGTGACCGGTCCTTCACCTGGGCCCGCGACGGTTTCGGCTCGGTCCGCTTCCGCGGCCAGCTGCCGATCGTCGACGCGGAACCCCTGGTCGCGCTGATGACCGCCGTCACCGCCAGCCTCCCGGTCACCGACGAGTTGGGTGAACTGGTCCCGATCCAGCGTCGTCAGGCTGATGCCCTCACACACATCGTCGGTGCCTACGCTGCGTCGGGGCAGGCCCCCACCCTGGGTGGTGACCGGCCCAGGGTCGTCGTCACCATCAGCCTCGACGCGCCTGCGCACCGGTCTCGGCATGGGCACCCTGTGCTCCAGTCGGGTGAGTGCCTGTCCGCCGGTGACATCCGCCGGTTGGCGTGTGACGCCGACATCATCCCCGCCGTGTTGGGTGGCGACAGTCAGATCCTCGACCTGGGCCGCGGCAGCCGGCTGTTCACCGGTTCGACCCGCCAGGCGTTGGTGTTACGCGACCAAGGCTGCGTGTTCCCGGGCTGCAACGCACCGCCAACGATCTGTGAGGGCCACCACATCACCCCGTGGTGGGCCGGTGGACGCACCGACCTGGGCAATGCGCGTGTTGTTGTGTCCCCACCACCACCGGATCGTCGAACCCCGACCGGCCGATCAGGAGAATCAATGGCAAGTCCGGATCGGTGGTGACGGTGTGCCCGAATTGCTGCCGCCGCGATTCGTCGACAAACACCGAAAACCACGACGACACCAACGATTCTCCCTCACACCCGCACAATTACCACTCGACGGCGGTGATTCAGGAGAAGTGGCTCCGGAGGAATTCAATTCGGAAGAATACCAGGCGCGCCTGCACCGGGAATGGCTGGAAGACTGCCTCGCCGGAAACAACCCCTGGCACCCACCCGAAAGCTTCCAGAATCGCGGGAGTGAGCACTCGCGGAACGAACGGGGGCCGCAGCGGCTACACCGACAGGAGCAGAGCCGCGTTCGCGGAGTAGATCAGCAGGATCAGCGCGGCGTCCCAGGCCAGCAGGAAGCGCTTGCCCTCGATGTGGAACGTCAGCCCGATGATGACCACCGCCGACATCGCGATCGTCGACAGCACCGAGATGATGTGCGACTCCGAGGCGTCCTGCAGCAGGAAGCCTCGGGTGTACACCACGTCGTCGATTGCCAGGATGACGATGTTGAACAGGTTCGAGCCCAGCATGTTGCCCACGGCCATGTTGTACGCGCCCATTCGCACTGCCGCGAGCGAGACAGCGAGCTCCGGCAACGCCGTCGAGGCGGCCAGGAACAGCGTCCCGACGAAGGACTCCTCCAGGCCCGTGATCTGGGCGATCCGCTGCGCCAGCGGCGGCAGGGCGATCGCGGCGACCACAACGACGGCAGCAAGCCCGACGAAGCGCAGCACGACTCCCCGTGTGCTGACCGTGGCGGGCACGCCCAGTCCCTCCGGCAGGGAGTCGTCCAGCGGCTCCTGGATCGAGCCGTCGGGCCCGGTCCTGCGGGCATAGGAGTACATGATCCGCACAGACGCCAAGTACACGACGATGAACAGCACCGACGTGATCCCGAGCCACGGGATCAGCCCCTGGGCGCCCACGCCGACGCCGACGATCCCGAAGCCAAGGAGGGCGAACAGGACGATACCCAGCGCGGCTGCGAGCACGTGCGAGGCCGACACCGCCCCGAACAGTCGGCGATGCTTCGGCATCAAGGCGTCCAGCGAGGCGAGGATCATCAGGTTGAACGCGCAGGCGCCGATGATGTTGCCGACTGCCAGGTCGGCCGAGCCCAGGGCTCCGGCCGAGGTGACGCCGACCACGAGCTCGGGCAGCGAGGTCACCGTCGCCATCAGGATGAGCCCCACCCAGGCGCCGCCCAGACCGGTGATCTCGGCGATACGTTGGCCGTAGCGTGACAGCCCACGTCCCGCAGTGAAGATCACCGCCGTGCAGAGCGCGAACACCACGAACTCCACGACGACTCCTTCGGCTGTGCGGCCGGCAGGGCTCAGCGACGCTGGGTCTGTCCAGAACCGGCCCACCTCCACAGTGCGACCGGGAGGCTTACGAAATCAATCAGAAAACAACGGGTTGTCAGGCTTTGCCTGCGGTGTCGCGAACGATGGCCAGCAGCAGCTGGTGCAGTCGCAGATCGTCGGTCACTTCGGGGTGGAAGGAACTGGCCAGCAGGTTGCCTTGCCGGACCACCACGGGGTGCCCCAGCGCCGTGGCCAGTACCTCGACGTCGTCGGCTGCCCACTCGACCCAGGGTGCCCGGATGAACACGGCGTGCATCGGGCTGGACGGGTCGGTCACGCCTTTGACCGTCAGGTCCGTCTCGAAGGAATCGACCTGGCGGCCGAAGGCGTTGCGTCGCACCCCCACATGCAGGCCGCCGACCGTTTGCTGCGAGGTCTGCGGCACGAGCTTGTCGGCCAACAGGATCATGCCGGCACAGGAACCGTAGACAGGAAGCCCATCGGCGATGCGGGCACGTAGCGGCTCCAGCAGATCGAAGATGCGCAGCAGCCGGATGATGGTCGTGGACTCCCCGCCGGGGAGCACCAGGCCCTGCACGAGAGCGAGTTCGCCCGGCCGGCGGACGGCGAGCACGTCGGCTCCGCACGCCTGCAGGGCACGGCAGTGCTCTGCCACGTCACCCTGCACTGCCAGCACCCCGATTAGTGGCCGGGTGGTGGTAGTGGCTTCAGCGGCGTGGGTGGCGACGGTGGAAGGGCTGCTGAGCTGCGGGGCCCCACGGGCCCCGGGGGCCGTTGTCACCAGCCGCGGTCTGCCAGCCGATGGTCGACAGGCAGGTCGGCGACGTTGATGCCCACCATCGCTTCGCCGAGCCCACGCGAAACGTTGGCGATGACGTCAGGGTCGTCGAAGAAGGTGGTCGCCTTCACGATGGCCTCCGCGCGCCTGGCGGGGTCGCCCGACTTGAAGATCCCGGATCCGACGAACACGCCGTCGGCGCCAAGCTGCATCATCATCGCGGCGTCGGCGGGGGTCGCAATGCCCCCGGCGGTGAACAGCACGACGGGCAGCTCACCCGTTTGGGCGACCTCGGCCACCAGCTCGAACGGTGCCGCCAGCTCCTTGGCTGCCACGTACAGCTCGTCCACGCTCATCGACGTCAGACGGCGGATCTCGGCGCGGATCTGGCGCATGTGGGTGGTGGCGTTGCTGACGTCACCGGTGCCGGCCTCGCCCTTGCTGCGGATCATCGCGGCACCCTCGTTGAGGCGGCGCAGCGCCTCGCCCAGGTTGGTGGCCCCGCACACGAATGGCACCGTGAATTCCCACTTGTTGATGTGGTGGGTGTAGTCGGCGGGGGTGAGCACCTCGGACTCGTCGATGTAGTCGACGCCCAGACTCTGCAGCACCTGAGCCTCGACGAAGTGGCCGATGCGGGCCTTGGCCATCACCGGGATGGATACCGCGTCGATGATGCCGTAGATCATGTCGGGGTCGCTCATCCGGGCCACGCCACCCTGGGCGCGGATGTCGGCGGGGACCCGTTCCAGCGCCATCACGGCCACGGCGCCGGCGTCCTCGGCGATCCTGGCCTGGTCAGGGGTGACCACGTCCATGATCACGCCGCCCTTGAGCATGGAGGCCATGCCGCGCTTGACGCGCGCGGTGCCGGTGGTGGCCTGGGTCGGGGAGTTCGTTGCCTCTGACATGGAAAGCCTCACAGGATCAAAAGTTGGGTGGGCGGAAATGAACCGCAAGTCACCAAGAGTAGTTGGCTTGTTGCCTGCAGCGTTAGCTGACCTCTGTCCCTCCAGTATGGCTGTCGGCTCGGGTGTCCGGGAGGGGGCGTTGCCCCGGATGGCTCAGGCGTCGCTGCCGGGGCGCTGCCGCAGCGTCTTGGTCTGGCCGCGGCGCTTTTTGGTGTCCAGGCGGCGCTTCCTGGCGGCCTTGCTCGGCCGCGTGGGGTGCCGCTTCTTCGGTGGTGGGGCAAGGCCCTCGGCGAGCAGCGCCACCAGCCGCTGCACGGCGAGTTTGCGGTTGCGGTACTGGGAGCGCTCGTCTTGGGCGGTGACGGTGAGAACGTCGTCGACCAGCCGTCCGCTGAGCCGTTCGCGTAACAGTTCGCGCTGGGAGTCGTTGAAACCCGTAGCCGTGCGCAGGTCAAGGCTCACCTGCGCCCGGGAGTCGGTGGTGTTGACGCCCTGGCCGCCCGGCCCTGACGAACGCGAGAACTGCCACGTCAGTTCGGCGGGGTCGATCCAGGACCGGTTGGTCACCTGGATGCGCTCGGCCATGGCCCCAGCATGCCAGCCCGACTCAGGCGCCGACGTAGGCAGCGAGATGCTCACCGGTCAGGGTGGAGCGGGCTGCCACCAGGTCGGCGGGGGTGCCCTCGAAGACGATCCGGCCGCCGTCGTGGCCGGCGCCCGGGCCGAGGTCGATGATCCAGTCGGCGTGCGCCATCACCGCCTGGTGGTGGCTGATCACGATCACCGACTTTCCTGCGTCCACAAGGCGGTCCAGCAGCCGCAGCAGCTCCCCGATGTCGGCGAGGTGCAGGCCCGTGGTCGGCTCGTCGAGCACGTACACGCCGCCCTTGTGCCCCAACTGGGTGGCGAGCTTGAGCCGCTGTCGCTCGCCACCGGACAGCGTCGTCAACGGCTGGCCGAGGCTGAGGTAGCCGAGCCCGACGTCGGCCAGGCGCCCGAGGATGGTGCGGGCCGCCGGGACACTCGCCTGCCCGGTGCCGAAGAACTCCTTGGCCTCGTCCACCGGCATCCCCAGTACCTCGGCGATGGAGCGCCCGCCGAACTGGTACTCCAACACCGCCGCCTGGAACCGCTTCCCCTCACAGACCTCGCAGACCGTGCTGACACCGGCCATCATGCCCAGGTCGGTGTACACCACACCGGCACCATTGCAGTTGGGGCAGGCGCCGTCGGAGTTGGGGCTGAACAGTGACGCCTTCACCCCGTTGGCCTTCGCGAACGCGGTGCGGATCGGGTCGAGCAGACCGGTGTAGGTCGCCGGATTGCTCCGCCGGGAACCCTTGATCGGCGTCTGGTCGACCGCCACCACGCCGTCCCGATTCGCCACCGAGCCCTGGATCAGCGAACTCTTGCCGGACCCCGCGACACCGGTCACCACGGTGAGGACCCCCAGTGGGATGTCGACATCGACGTCGCGCAGGTTGTTCAGGTTGGCGCCGCGGACCTCGAGCCTGCTGGTCGGGGTCCGCGGTTGCTGCCGAAGAGCGACCCGGTCGCCGAGGTGGCGTCCGGTGCTGGTGTCACTGGCCCGCAGGCCCTCGACGGTGCCCTCGAAGCAGATCGAGCCACCCGCCGCCCCTGCCCCCGGGCCAAGGTCGACGACGTGGTCGGCGATGCTGATCGTCTCTGGGCGGTGTTCGACCACCAGCACGGTGTTGCCCTTGTCCCGCAGCCGCGACAGCAGCCCGTTCATCGCCTCGATGTCGTGGGGATGCAGCCCAGCGGTGGGTTCGTCGAAGACGTAGCTGATGTCGGTGAGTGCGGAGCTGAGGTGGCGGATCATCTTGATCCGCTGCGCCTCGCCACCGGACAGGGTGCCCGACGACCGGTCCAGGCCCAGGTAGCCCAATCCGATCTCGACGAAAGCGTCGAGGTTGTCGCCCAGCGCAGCGAGCAGCGGGGCCACCGACGGCTCGTCCAGGCCCCGCACCCACTCGGCCAGGTCGCTGATCTGCAGGGCGCAACAGTCGGCGATGCTGAGCCCCTTGATCCTGGATGATCGAGCGCCCTCGTTGAGGCGGGTGCCGCCGCATTCGGGGCAGGTGGCGAACGTGACCACCCGGTCCACGAAGGCCCGGATGTGCGGCTGCATCGCTTCCGGGTCCTTGGAGAGCATCGTCTTCTGGAGCTTGGGGATCAGCCCCTCATAGGTGAGGTTGATGCCGTCGACCCTGATCTTGATGGGCTCCTTGTACAGCAGGTCGTGCAGCTCCCGTTCGCTGTACTGCCGGATCGGCTTGTCCGGGTCGAAGAAGCCGGCGCCGCGGAAGATCCGGCCGTACCAGCCGTCCATGCTGTAGCCGGGGACCTGCAACGCACCCTCGTTCAGTGACCGGGCGTCGTCATACAACGCAGTCAGGTCGAAGTCGGTGACCGACCCCCGGCCCTCGCACCGCGGGCACATGCCGCCGGTGACGCTGAACGTGCGTCGTTCCTTGACGGTCTGGCCGCGACGCTGGGTGGTGATGGCCCCGGCACCACTGGCCGAGGCGATGTTGAAGGAGTACGCCTTCGGCGATCCGATGTGCGGGCGCTCCAGCCGGCTGAACAGGATGCGCAGCAGTGCGTTGGCGTCGGTGACGGTGCCGACGGTGGAGCGCGGATTGGCGCCCAGACGCTCCTGGTCGACGATGATCGACGTGGTGAGACCCTCCAGAACGTCGACGTCGGGCCGTGCCAGCGTCGGCAGGAAGCCCTGCACGAACGCGCTGTAGGTCTCGTTCAGGATGCGCTGCGACTCGGCGGCGATGGTGTTGAACACCAGGGAGGTCTTGCCCGAACCCGAGACCCCGGTGAACACCGTGAGGCGGCGTTTGGGGATCTCGAGGCTGACGTCCTTCAGGTTGTTCTCGCGTGCTCCCAGCACACGAATCCGGTCATGACTGTCGGCTGGGCAGGGCATGGCTAATTGTCCTGCGAGTAGATCAGCATCGTGTAGGGGGCGATGTTGATCGTGGCGTGGGCGCCGAAGCCGTCCATGCCCGGTTCGGTGGCCTCCACGTCGAAGCTCGGGTAGTCACCGAACTCCTTCGAATAGGTGCCGGCGTCGGTGTTCAGCCGCAGCTTCCACAAGCCCCCGGTGGGCATGCCGATCTCGTAGCTCTCCCGGGGTTCGGTGGACAGGTTGAGCACAACCACCACGTCATCGCCGGGGCCGTGGTCATGCCAGCGCTGGAACGCGATCATGTTCATGGCGTCGTTGACGTGGAAGACGTTCAGGCCGTGGCCCTTCAACCCCTTGGTGGTGGCGTGGAAGTCGCGGCGCAGCTGGATCAGGTCGCGGTACAGCCGCACCAGGCCCCTGAAGTCCTGGTTGCGGTCCCAGTCCAGCGGCACGTCGTCGCGGAACCAGCCGTCCTCCAGGAACTCCTGGCCCTGGAACAGCATCGGGATGCCGGGGGCTGTCAGCACCAGACCAGCGCCGGCGGTCGAGCGTTTCTGCGCCGCCCAGCTGTCGGCTGCACCGGGATGGATCTCCTCCGGGACGCGGGCCTTGCCGTTGGCCACCTCGTCATGGGACTCGGTGTAGATCACCCGCTCGAAGGTCTCGCCGTAGCTGGCAGTGATGGCGTCCCGCAGCGCGTCCATCGAACGGCCCTCGTCGGTGGGGTTGACGATGGCGGCCCGCACCGGGTGCACGAATCGCGCGTCCCACTGGCTGTGGAACTTCAGGCCGTCATCGGCGGTGGAGGTGACCCGGTCGTGACTGTGCAGGTCCTCGGCGATCAGGATCTTGCCGGGGAACTGGTCGCGCAGCTCGCCGTTCATCCACTGCAGCATGCTCCAGCCGCTGTCCAGGTCCCAGCCGCTGGCGTCGACGCTGCGGATGTAGGCGGTCATGTCGTAGCGCAGACCGTCCACGTGGTAGTCGCGCAGCCACATCTGGGCGTTGTCGAAGATGAACTGGCGCACCTCGCCGCGACCGTAGTCGGGCCGGGTGTCACCCCAGGGGGTGTTGGACCGCTCGTCGTTGTAGAAGTAGATGCCGCCCTTGTCGTTCTCGCTCCAGCCGTCGAACTGCCACAGGTCGAGATCGCTGGGGCCGAAGTGGTTGTAGACGACGTCCATGATCACGGCGATGCCCATGCTGTGCGCTCGCTTGACCAGCTTCTTCAGGGCGTCGGGGCCGCCGTAGGCGGACTCGACGGCGAAGATGTGGGCCGGGTTGTAGCCCCAGCTGCGATCGCCCGCGAACTCGGCCACCGGCATCAACTGCAGCACGTTGACGCCGAGTTTCTGCAGATGGCCCAGCTTGTCGGCGACGCTGGCGAAATCGCCGTCCTGGTTGCCCTTCTCGTTGAACGAACCGACGTGGGCCTCGTAGATCACCATGTCGTTGAAGGGCGGGGTGTTGAAGTCGTCACCCGACCAGTCGAAAGCGTCGTGGTCGTAGACGATGGTGTTCCCGACCGAGTTGGTCACCTGGAGCGCGTAGGGATCATTGCGATCAGCCTTGAATTCGCCGTTGGTGATCTCGTATTGGTACTCGTCGCCCACCTTGGCGCCCTCGACGTAGCCGTACCAGTAGCCGTCGAAGTCGTGCAGGGGAGCGGGCTGCCAGTCGTTGAAGGTGCCCTTCACCCCCACCGTGGAGGCGTGGGGCGCCCACACCCGAAAACCGACGCCCGACGGGCCGATGAGCGAGCCCATGCCGTCCAGCCAGGGGCCGTTGGCCTCGTCCCAGCCGGTCGACGCCTGCTCGGGGACGCTGCCCGTGGCTTCGGCAACCCGCTTGCGGGCGGCACCGAGGCGGCCCATGATCCTTCTGATCTTCCCCACGGCTTGTTCCTTGCTGTCAGTGACGCCCGGAGTCTTCGGGCGGGGTAACGGTCTGTGAGTCCAACGCAGAGCCGAACGGATCTCTTCCCGCACTGAGGGCGGGCGGCGGGTGCGCACCCCGCGACAGGTGGCGGCGTGGGCCGCTCAGGAGGCCGCGGCGGTCGGCTGGCCGGTGTGGGTGGGCGCGATGCGGCTGGCCACCGGGGCGGTCGGCTCGGCCGGCTGTGTCACGGGCGCCGTCTGCGCCGTCTGCGCCGCCTGCGTCGGCTGGGTCGCCGCTCCGGTGGCGGTACCGGCCTGCGTGGCCGCAGCGGTTCCAGAAGGGGTGGCCGTTGACCTCGCCGTGGACGTGGACGTGGACGTGGCTTTGGCCGAGGCTGACGAAGTGGCGCTCGTGCTGCTGACGGCCGTTCCCGCGCTGGCCGGCTCGCTGGGCTCCGCTGAACTGGCGCGCGACCCGGGGATGGCCTTCTCGACCTGCTGTTGCAGACCGGCGTTGCCCTCGTTCACGGACCTGCCGGTGAAACCCTGGACGCCGAGGACGAGCGCGAGGCCCGCGATCAGGGCCAGCAGTGCGGTGACGGTCACACTGACGATGACGCGCTTCCTGGAGAAGGTGCGCCTGGGCTGGCCGGCGTCAACCTCGGGGTCTGCGCCAGCACCCGGAGCTCCTGCCGCCGACTCGCTGCCGGCCGTCGGATCAACCCGCTCCAGAAGGATCGTCTGGTCGAGCTGCTGCTGGGCATCCGGGCGGGCACCAGTTGCCGCGATCGTCGTGACCAGGTTGCGCTGGGCGGAACCCTTGGCCTTGCCGAGAACCTCGCGACCTGCGCCGAACACGTTCTTGTACAGGCTGAGGGCGATGGTGGTGACGGCGCTGGCCACCGCGGCACCGATGACGGTGCCGGCAACACCCAGCTCGCCGCCGATCAGGGTGCTGGTGGCCGCAGCCCCGGCGCCCGCGAGGACGTCGATGCTGCTGGGCAGGGACCACGACCTGCGCGGGCCCTCATTTTCTTCCTGGGAGCCCCCATTCAGGGTGACAGGGGGCTTGCTACGGCTGGGGTCAGTCAAAGGGCCAGCCTCCTTCCTTCGCTGAAACAAGGATCCACACTACTCCAGGGGTCCAGAGCGGCTAGGGTCGGGTCAGGTGAAGAGGGGGTGCCCGTGTTCCTGATGCGCGTGCTCGCACCGCCCGTCGCCACGACCGAGGTCGTCGCGGCCCTCGAGTCCCTGGACGGTGTCTCGAACGTCGTCGTCGGTGGGATCACCCACGACCGCGGTCTCCAGGTGATCAACGCCGATGTGCCCACTTACGCAGCGGACAGCGCGTTCCTCGTGCTCGAACAGGCTGGGATCGATCCGGACTCGGTGACGATGGTGCGCCAGTCCGCAGTCCGCCCCATCGAACGGGGGCGTACCTCACGCTGGACGGTCGAACTCCGGGCGAACTCGCTCGTCTGGGCCGAGGCCATCGAGACGGCGCGTGAGAACGCCGTGCTGAGCCCGCGTTACGCCCTCCTCATGGTCACAGCGGGAGTCATCGCCACCTTCGGGATCATCCTGCGCAACCCGATCCTGCTCGTTGGCGCCATGGCCACCAGCCCGGATCTCCTTCCGCTGTCCGCGTTCGTGTTCTTGCGCATCCCGAAGGTCTTCAACCTGCGCACCGATCCGTTCGAGCGTGCGGACATCACGTCCAACACCTACTGGGACTGGATGATCGACCGTGCCTACCTCACCTATGCGGCGCAGTTCATCGTCCGGGAGTTCCTCGCCACGTTCGCGGAGTTCCCGCCGCGGATGAAGGCGGCCAGCTTCAGCATCGACCAGGTGCTGGCGAAGATGGAACAGTCCATGAACGCCGACTGACGGTCGGCCTGCGGTCGAGTGACAGGGGCGGCGGGGTGATCCCGCCGCCCCTGTCACGTCTGCTCGTGCTGAAGAGCCCGCGACTGCTTGGCACTGCGTGTTGGTGGTCAGGGAGTCGTTGGGGCGGCCGAAGGTTGCGGCTGGCGGGTGAACCGGACGGCCGTGGCGTCGTCGGCGGTGCGCATCTCGAGCCAGGAGCCTTCGATGGTGTACGTGGCGGCGCTCTCCAGTGCTGCGACAAGTTGCGCCTCCTGATCCATGACGCCCTCCGGATCCAGGCATGCCATCATCGTGGAGGCAAGCGGTCCCAGCTTCACGACACCGGCCGCACTGGTGTACGGGCCGCGGAAGGAGTTGCACCCGCTCGAGCCGGTCACGGTGCCGTCTTCGCCGAACGCGATCGTCAGGGTCGTCCCGTCCAGCACGTTGACGACGGCCTGCTGGCCGTTGTTCAGGGCGACGACCTGCCAACTGCTGGCAGCCAACTCCCGCGACTGCGCCGAGAACGTCGCCAGGGTCTTGCCCGCCTCGTCCGCCAGGGTCAGGCGTCCGCCCACGACCGAGTAGCTGCGCGCGCTCTGCAGGGCAGCGAAGAAGGCGCTCTCTTGAGTCATCACGTCCTCGCTGCAGGCCATCATGGTGGCGGCGAGTGCGTCCTCGACGCGGATGGTTCCGTCGGAGACCACGAACGTACCGCGATAGCGGTTGCACCCCCCGGAGCCGGTGAGGGAGCCGTCAACTCCGAACTGTGCAGTCACTTCGCTGCCGACCACAGGGGCCTGGCCGGCAAGGGTGTCGAGCAGCCACGCGGTGTCGACGACGTCCTCGGACGCCGCGGTCGGCGACGGCGTAGCCGGACTGCTGGCAGTGGGTGTCGGCGAGGAGGCGCAGGAGGTGAGCAGCAGCGACAGCGCGACCAGTGCGGTCGTCAGTAGGGCTTTGAGCATGGGAAACCCTTTCCGGTCCGTTTCCCTGATCTTCTCCCCGGCCACTGCGGGTGCCATCACCCGTACCGGGTGATCCCGGGATGGGGGTGATCCGCCGCCCCGTCACGGCTGCCTGTGCTGGAGTACCGTTACCGAAGACCACGACGATCGTCGCCGAACGCGGGGATAGGGGGTTGACCATGTCGAACCACTCGGGTGGTTCCCCCCTGAGGCGGCTGACCGCACCGCGCGCCGCGGCGGTGGCGGGGATCCTGTTCGCAGTGCTGTTCGCGACGAGCCTCATCCTGATGCGCACGGGTCTGGGCGACGACCCCTTCGTGGGATCCCAGTGGTACGAACGCGGCGCAGCCCAGGTCAGGGTGGCACTCTTTCTGTTGCCCTATGCCGGGATCTCCTTCCTCTGGTTCATCGGGGTGGTCCGGGACCGGCTTGGCGAGTTCGAGGACCGCTTCTTCGCCACCATCTTCCTGGGCAGTGGGCTGGTGTTCCTCGCGATGGTGTTCGTGTCGTCCGCGATCGCGGGTGGCCTCCTCGTGTATGGCGGAACCGAGGCCCCCGCAGAGGACGTCGCAGTGTTCGGGCGGGTGCTGATGCTGCAGATCAGCAACATCTACGCCCTGCGGATGGCCGGGGTGTTCATGATCTCGCTCGGCACCATCTGGCTTCGCACCGGCCTCATGAAGCGGTGGACGGTGGCCGTCACCTGGGGTTTGGCCCTGGTGTTGCTCGTCCTGATCAGCCTCAGCCTGTGGGTCACGCTGATCTTCCCGGTGTGGGTGTTCCTGATCAGCGTGCTCATCCTCCTCAACCCAGCCCACCATGCTGAATGAACAGGTCCAGGCCCTCGACTGCGGCCTGCGCGGCGGCGGCCGGCTCCAGCGAAAGATCGGACAGGTCGAGGGCCACGGTCGCACTGCGCGGGGCGGTGGCCCTCGCGAACGCGGCGGCCAGGTCCCGGACGCCGGCGAGGGTCAGCTCGCCCGCCGGACCGGCACCCACTGCGACGAGCTCGGGCCCGCCGTCGCGGGGGATCACGAACGCGGTCCCGACCTTGCTCTCGAAGCCTGCCGCGACCAGGCCGGCGCGCGAGATCCCAAGACCCGCTGGGACCTCGCCCTCGGCATGAACGAGGTGGCCGATGGCGTCCACCCCGTCGAACTCGGCGACGACCAGCACCCGCGGCGGCACCAGCTGAGAAGGGGTGGCAGGGAAGTCAGCAGGGATCAGCTTGTTGGGTTGGCGAGCCATCAGGCTTCCTCTCGTTTCGAGTGGGGTGTCAGGACTTCGGCGCGCGGAGGCGTCCGACGGTGATGAGGGTCAGGCCCTCCAACAGGGTCTGGACGCCCAGCAAGGTGCCCAGCAGCGTGAGGGTGGCGGAGCCGAGGTTGAACAGCACCCAGAGACCGAGCAGGACGGAGACGATGCCCGAGGCAACCAGCACCCAGCGTCCGTGGGGGAATTGGGCGGAGGCGAGGATGCGCGTGATTCCGCTCGCCAGGAAGAGCGAGCCCGCAAGGAGGGTCAGGGTCACCGCACCGACCAGCGGGTTGCGCAGGATGAACAGGCCGAGGACCGTGAGGATCGCGCCACCGAGGGCTGCCGAGAAGAAGCCCCCGGACTTGATGCGGAAGAAGGCGGTGAAGATCTCCGCCACGCCCGCGATCAGCACTGTCCACCCGAGGAGGAGTACCGAGAACGCGGTGGCGAAGACGACGTTGCCCAAGAGGAAGATGCCCGCGACGACGATCAGGATCCCGACGATGACATCGAGGACAGTTCGGCGTTGGACGAGTTCGGGTGTGGCGGTATCGGTCATGGTGGCTCCTTGGTGCGCACAATCACGCCGCAGCTGCGGCTCTTGAAAGATCAGGCTCGCCCTTGAGTGGTAGTGCCCGCATCACCCATTCCGGGTGAGTCACGGACCCGGCAGCGCGCGTATCGTGACTGTTGGCGTCCCGCGCCCCTGAGGAGGTCCAGACATGATCCGATTCCTCGCCACCACGGCACTGCACCTGCTGGCGAACGCCGCTGGGGTGCTGGTGGCAGCACTGATCCTTCCCGGTCTGCAGGTACGGCCCATCGGCTTCGTGGTGAGCGTGCTCTTCTTCACCGGGGTCGAGGTGCTGCTCGGGCCCTTCGTGCTCAAGCTGTCGATGAAGTACGTCCCGGCGCTGCGCGGCGGGATCGCACTGGTCACGACGTTCGTCGGCTTGTTCCTGACCAACATCTTCACAGACGGGTTGACGATCAATGGGGCGACCACCTGGATCCTCGCCCCCTTCATCGTGTGGGTGTTCGTGCTGCTGGCGGCCGTGCTGCTCCCGATGGTGCTGTTCAAGAAAGTCCTCGCGGAGGTCAAGGAGCAGCGCTCCTAGACTCCCCGTCTCTGGTCTTTCCGGGCCACGGCGCTCACCAGTCCACGAGCGCGCGGAGGGTGTCCTCGAGCCGCCCGGCCATCCCCGTCTCCGCTGCCACGGCCTCGCGCTGTTCGAGTGCGCGGGACGGGTAGCCGGTGATCAGCCCGTCGACGCCGTCGCGCATGAACGCGCGCATCAGCACCGGGTCCGTCACCGTCCAGAGGAACACCTGCACCCCGGCGGCGTGGGTCTGGTGCAGCACGGCGCGGGAGTAGGACGTCTGTTCCATCGTCACGAAGTCTGCGGCCCCGACATCCAGGCGGCCGCGGGAGAACGCCACCACCCAACCGGTCGTGACCTCGGGAAAACGCGCCTCGATCTCTTCGACGGTCCGCGAGTCGAAGGCTTGCACCAGGGAGTCCTCCACCAGGCCGTTCTTCTTGAGCACGGCGATGACGTCGCCCACGAAGTCACCGTGCTCGTGCCCGTGCGCCTTCAGCTCCACGAGCAGCGGGACGCCCAGTTCCGCGGCTCGCTCGGCGAACTGCTCGAACGTCGGCAGGGTGGCTTCCCGGCCGCCCTGGCGGACCGTGGTCGCGGCGAGTTCCGCCGTCGTCATCTCCCACACGTTCCGGTTGACTCCCGCGATCCGGCGCAGGTTGGTGTCGTGCACCACGACGAGACCGCCGTCGCCGGCCTGCAGCACGTCGAGCTCGACGACGTCTGCGCCGAGGGCGGCCGCGGCCTCAAGGGACTCCAGGGTGTTCTCCACCGCGCCGTAGGTCGCTCCACGGTGCGCCACCACAGCAGTGCGGGGGGCCGTCCCGAGCCTCGTCAGAGCGGCGGTGTTGGCCACCGCCGCGATCGTGATCGCGGCGACAACGATGGCGGCCGGCAGGGCCGCTCGCTGGACCGCCGGCACCGAGGGTGGCGGCCCGGGCAACTCCCCACGGTCGGGTGCGGCAAGGGTGACGAGCGCGACGCTCACGAACCCCGCGAGCAGGCCCGCGCCCACCACGATGATGGCCTGCACACCGGTCAGCGCGAGCCCTGCCACCACCGGGGACGCCGCGGGCCAGACGAGGTCGGAGAGCCGCGTCACTGCCACGACCATGGTGACCAGCCCCGCGGACAGGACCGCGGACGCAGCACCGATCGTGAGCGCGAGGAGGGCGATCCTTGCGGCAGCCGAGCCGCCGGTCAGCCGCCAGCTGGCGGTGAACGCCGCGACAGGCGTTCGGTCGGTCGTGAGGAGCAGGGTGGGCACGAACACCAGGCGCAGGTTGACCGCGAGGACCACGAGCAGGCCCACCAACCACGCGGTGGTGCCCAGTGGGGTCTTCTGGAGTTCACCGGCGATGAAGGGCGGCAGTTCGATCCCGCGCGACAGCGAGGCCCCGACCGTGAAACCGCCCAGGGGCACCAGGAGGAAGGAGTACAGGGCCACCAAGCCGAGTTGCGGACCTGCGAGCCGCCGGGCCGCCGCGAGGCCCGCACTCGCGAGGTCGCGAATCCGGGGCAGGCGTCCGGACCGGAGTTCTCTGGCGAGGAGGACGAATGCGGCGTGTTGCACCAGCACCGTGACCGTGGCGACCACGGTGAGCGCCAGGAGGACGATCAGAGCCACGGGATGGCGCACCACCTGGCCGACGCTTGCCTCGGTGAGCGCACCGACGCCCGCCGCGCGGAGCGCCGCCCGCAGCAGGAGCGCGATGGTCGGGCCGGCTACGAGCGCCGCCAGCACCTGCAGGACGACGGCGGTGCGCAGCCAGATGCCCCAGTGGGTGCCGACGGCCCGCGCCGCGGTCGCCACGGCGTCGCGAATCCTCACGGTGTCCCCACGGCCCCAACCTCGACGCGTTGGCCGACGCCGTCGTCGACGACGACCTGCAACCCGTCGGGAATGACGGCCACCCACACCCCGCTCATGGCGTGAGTGGCCACACGAGCGGGATCACCAGCAGGGCGATCGCGAGCCAGATGAGGAGGAGGGGGAGCCCGAACTTCCAGTAGTCGCCGAAACGGTAGCCCGCCGGACCCATCACCATCATGTTGGCGGGTGTCGCAATCGGGGTGAGGAAGGATGACGCGCCCGCGACCGCCACCAGCATGAGGACGGGGGCGGGGGAGACGCCGGATTCCAAGGCGGCAGCGAGCGCGATCGGGACGACGATGAGGACGGTTGCGGTGTTGCTGATGACCTGCCCGAGCGTGGCAGTGACCAGGAAGAGGGCGACGAGGAGGACATACGGCGACCCACCGCCGACCACTGCGAGGAGGCCGCCCGCGATCAGGTCGGCGGCCCCCGAAACCGAGATGGCCGTTGAGAGCGGGATGAGGCCCCCCAGGAGCACGATGGTCTGCCAGGAGACGGCACGGTAGGCCTGTTGCGGGCTGATCACGCGGAAGGCGACCATGGCGGCCGCCGCACCCAAGCCCGCCACTGCAGGAGGCACGGCCCCGGTCGCCAGCAGCACCACCATCGCGCCAAGGATGATGACGGCCTCGACGGCTCGGGCACCGAACGGGACGGCTTGGCGGCGGACGCGGTCCGGGGAGTCGATGACGAGCACGTCACGGTCGTCCACCAGAGTGTCGATGACCGCCCACGGGCCGTGGAGCAGGAGTGAGTCGCCCTCGGCGAGGACGGTCTCCCGCGCGCCCCGGTCCCGTCCCAGGTGGCCGACGGCAAGGATGACGATCTCACCGAGCCGGACCATGCCGGGAAACACCCGCTCGCCAACCAGCGGCGAGCGCGGCGGCACGACAACCTCGACGATCCCCATCTGCTTGGTGACCAGGTCATCGGGGCCAACGGGACGCATCCCCACGGTGAGGTGGTTGGCGTCGGCGAAGGCCACGACGTCGCCGGCCGGCCCGGACAGCGCCACGGTGTCACCGGGGATCATGGTGTGGTCCTGGCCCGCGGCCGCCCCGGCCGCGGTCTGGACACCGAGCACTGTCAGCGAGGACGGAGCCGGTGGGATGGCGCGGATCGTCGAGCCCACGAACGGCGAACCTTCCAGCAACCGCAGCCGATAGAAGCCGTCCTGGAGGGCGTAGTGACCGGCGAGGGTGGCGGCGTGCTGACTGAGGTCCGACAACGCCGATCCGGGGGTCAGGATGGGCAGGAGACGTGGCCCGGCGAACGTCGCCAGGAGAATCGTGGCCGCGAGCAGTGGGACACCGAGGACTGCGAAGTCGAAGAAGCCGAAGGGCGCGGCCCCGGTGCTCGCGAGCGCGTCGCTCACCACGACGTTGACCGGGCTGCCGGACAACGCCAGCAGGGAACCGGCATGGGCAGCGAACGCGAGCGGCATCAGCATCTGGGAGGGGTGGTGGTTGTGCCGCAACGACGCGACCACCACCATGGGGAGCAGCGCCGCCACCGAGCCGTTGGGGCTCACGACCGCGGTGAGCACCCCCGCCAGCAGCATGAACGCAATCAGCAGGCGGCGCCGGCCCGTCCCGGCGCGCTCGGTGATGGCCTGACCGGCCCACGTCGTCACCCCGGTCGCGTCCAGCCCTTCGCTGACCACGAAGAGGGAGGCGACGAAGATGACGACGGGGTCACCGAAACCCGCGAGTGCCTGGTCCACGGGCAGCACGCCGGAGACGTAGAGCGCAAGCGCGGTGAGGATGGCGACCACCCCCACCGGGAGCCTGTTCCAGACGAACAGGGCGACCGATGCGGCGAGGATGAGCAGGCTGGTGACGGCTGGATCCATCTGCAGGCCTCAGCCGCCCTGGAGAATCCGGGCCTTCTGCACCTCGAACTCGACCTCGGTGAGCACGCCGGCGGCCTTCAGCTCACCGAGTTGCGTCAGCTGGGCGATCATCGTGGCGGTGTCGGCCGGTGGCGCCGCTGGTGCGGGCGCGGCAGCCACCACCGGAGCAGGGGCTGGAGCGGGAGCGGGATTCTGTGCCGCCCATTTGTTTTGTTGCCTGGCAGTTGCCCGGCCGTGGGCACGAGTCGCAGTGCTCGTGATGACGGCCGTGCGTGCCGCGGTCTTGAAGAGGCCCATGTTCGTTCTCCTTCGGTTGTCAGTCGGTCAGGTCGTCGGAGCCGAGGGCCGCGATGACGTCCTCGGGGTCCACGTGGGCGAAGGTGACGATCCGTGCGCCACTGCGCTCGATCGCGTCTGCCATGGGCATGATCCAGATCTGCTCGAAGAGCAGCACGCCGGCGAGGCTGCCGGGCTCGATGACCTCGCCCACGAACGTGACGTCGTCAAGGTCCAGGAGCCCGGAGGAGGCTCCCACCAGGAAGCCCAGGTCCTCGGACGCGCCCGCGACGGCGTCCTCGATGTCGACGATGGCGACGCCGCCGTCGGCATCCTTCTTCACGAACTCAAGGTCGAGCACATGGATGATGCCACGCTCCACGAGGTCCACGAGGGTGGCGAAACCCTCTTGCTTCAGCTCCCCTCGGGGGAATTCGATGACGAGGATGTCGACAGGGCCGAGCCTGTCCTGTGGGTTCTCGGACATGGGTGTCTCACTCCGTTTCAGTCGTGGTCAAGCCGGCGGTGTTTCAGGAGTTCTTGGACTCGGCGTCGCCGAGTTCCCCGGCCAGTTCCTGCTCGTCTGCCTCGGAGAGCGAGGTCTGGATCACGGTGCCGCCAAAGGGAGCGAGACCGGCCGCGAACTTGTCCTCGGTGATCTTGCGGGCCATCACCACGACGGCGGCCTTCCCTGGCTCGAGCACTGCCTCGACCCGCTCCTTGAAGGCACGGTTGATCCCGATCTGGCTGAGCTTGCCGCTCATTGCGCCCATCAGGCCGCCCACCACGAAACCGAACCCGGGGACGAGGAAGAGCAGCCCGAAGATCATCCCCCACAGTGCGCCGGACGCCGAAGAGAGCCCGACCACCTTGGCGGGGGTGTCCACGTGCTTCTTGCCGTCAGCGTCCACGCGCACGACAGCGAGCCCGTTGAGATCAACCACGAAGTCGCGCTGGAGCTCGAGCACCTTGTCGTATGCCTTGCCTGCGGTCTCGTGGTCGTCGTAGCCGATGATGATCAGTTCTGACATCGATTTCTCCTTTTTGGGGGTCACCCGTGATCGGGCAAGCGGTGGACTGTGCTCACTCATGTTGTCCACTGGGTGACCTTGGCAGATCACCCGCAACGGGTAATCCGCCGGCCGACGCGGGAGGTTGATGATGGTGCACACTGCCGATCGAAGGAGGCACATCATGAACCAGAAGAGCGCCCCGAAGTCCGCCGGCATCTCGGCCCGCACCTGGATCGGCATCGCCCTGGCCGTGCTTGCGGTGGTGTTCATCCTGCAGAACCGGGCCACCGTGACCATCCAGTTCCTCACGGTGAGCATCGCATCGCCACAATGGCTGACGATGGGCATCGTGTTCGGCATGGGCCTGCTTTCCGGATGGCTTGTCTCGCGGCGGCGAGCGTGACGTCGCGTCCAGTCCGAGCCGGGTGACGCAACCGTGCAGGTCAGGATCTGCGCTCGCGGCACCTTGTCGGAGGGCGCCCGCAGCGAACTCGTCGGTTTCGAGGAGCGGTCCGACGGCGCCGGTGTCGAGTTGCGCGGATCAGTCGTGGATCAACCCGACCTGATCGGGTTGTTGGGCCGGCTCCGACGCTCCGGCCTCGCCATCAGGGACGTGGAGGTTATTCCCGGACCGGGCGCCTCAGGCTGCAAGAAGCCTCCCGCCCGGTTGACGGCCGCCGTTGCCCGCTTCGAGTTCAGGGGACGTGTCGCCGGCCTGCTGCGGCTCGTGCTGGAGGATGCGCAGCTCTGCGAGGACGCTGCGAGGACGACGCTGGAGGTCCCGTTGCGGGACGACGGTGATGCGTTCTTCGAAGTCCTCGCTCGTCTGGAGCAGCTCGCCCTGGAGATTCGCGAAGTGCACGTGCATGGCGTTCCCGATTGCGGCAGCGAGGGGGTGGGCTAGACTGCGGGGCGTGGGAGCGCCCAATCACAAGGGTTTGTGACTCCCGGCTCGGGGAGGGGTGCATGCTCGATTCCACGTCGATCTCGTCGCTCCTCGATGCGAAGCTGACCGTGCCGCAACCTCCGGTCAGCGTCATCCACCGAAACCGTGTGGTCTCCCTGATCGACGACGAGGTCCGCAACCACCCAGTGACGCTCGTGATCGGCGGTGCCGGCACGGGGAAGACACTGGCGGTCGCCGACTGGGCCCGACAGGCGCCTTGGCCTGTCGCGTGGGTTTCGATCGACCGCAGCCTTCGTTCACCGGTGAGGGCCTGGCTGGCAATAATCCTGGCGCTCGAGCGCTGCCTCGGGCCCGCCGGCTTTGAGAGTCTCCGGGTGCCCGAATCGGTGGACGAGGAGTTCGTGGAACTCGTCGCAGCCTCGTTGGAGGGGAGGGACGTGTGCCTCGTCCTCGACGATGTGCACGAGCTCGACCGGGGAGAAGGATGGGACGGTCTTGACCATTTCCTCCGGCTGCGGCCCGCTGGCGTGCGCCTCGTCCTGATCGCGCGCCACGACCCGCCGTTGGCGCTCAATCGGTTGCGGGTTGCGGGCGAATTGGGAGAGGTGCGGGCGTCCCATCTGACCTTCTCCGACGAGGATGCCCGCCTCCTCCTTGCTGACAGGGAACTCAGCCTGCCGGACCAGGAGTTCCGCAAGCTGATGACGGTCACGGAGGGCTGGCCCGCGGGTCTTCGGCTGGCACTCATGACGTTGGAGGCCGCTCCCGACCCGATCGAGGCCGTCCGGCAGTTCAGCGGGCGCGAAGTGCTCGTCGCCGGCTACCTGATGGAACAGGTCCTCAATGGTCTGGAACCGGAACGTCTCGAGTTCCTCCTCCTGACCTCGGTCGAGGACCAGATGTGCGGCGCGCTCGCGAGGGCACTCACCGGAGACAGGGCGGCTGAACAGGTCCTTCACGAGATGGCGCGCGAGAACACCCTCGTCACTGCGACGCCGGGGAGCGACTGGTATCGCTACCACCCCCTGATGCTCCAGATGCTGCGAGCGCGCCTGCACGCGGAGGACCCCAACCTGGAGCGTGACCTGCGCACGCGCGCTGCCGAGTGGCATGAGGCACAGGGTGAGTGGCTGACTGCGCTTGAGCAAGCCATCGCCTCAGAGAACTGGGATTTGGTCGGACAGGTGGCCATGCGATCCGCTTTTGTCGAGGTCTTCAGCGGGGATCGTTCGGAACTCGCAGAACTCGCTGCCCGTGTCCCGCCCGAGATCTCCCACAACAACCCCGAGCTGCAGTTGTTGCTCGCGCTCGGCGCCTTCATTCGTGCGGACAGCGACGCGGGACGAGCCTCCGCCGCGGCTGCCGCCCGCGGGATTGCGGCACTTCCGGAACCACGGCGTTCGCTTGCCCAACTCAACCTGTCTCTTCTCGAGGCGTTCGCTGCCCGCGGGGCCGGGGACGCTTCCGCACTGGTCTCATCAGCCACAGGGGCGGTCGCACACCTGGAGCGGATTGCCACGGGGAAGGCGCCGGGATGGGCTGCCTACAGCGGAGTGCCGCGAGCGATGCTCGCAGTCGGGGAGCTGTGGTCCGGACACCCGCTTCTCTCCAGAACCTTGTTGAAGGAGGCACTCGCTGGCCACCGGGGCTCCGACCTGCGGGGTTACGGGTCTGTCTACCACTCCGGCTACCTCGCGCTCGCGGAGGTGCTGACCGGGAGGATCGTCGCTGGCCGGACCATCGCCGACGCAGCCCTCGAGGAGGCCCGGACCGCGGGCGCCCACCTGCGTCGGGAGTCCGCAGCGGCGTGGTTGGCGCTCGCGTCCGCCGCTGTGCAACGCGGGGATGCCAGGGCCGCGGAGCGGGCTCTGAACTTCGGGAACGTCGCCGTGGACCGCGGCCGGGATCCTTTCCTGAAGGGCGGACTCCTCCTCGTGGCTGGGCGCCGCGCACTCCTGCTCGGCGACCTGCCGGGCGCGCGGAACTGGCTGACGCAGGTCGATGCCCTCCTCGTCGCACGCCCGGGAATGATCCTCATCGCGGGCCTGCGCACCGCCTTGCGAATCGAGGTGGAACTGGCAGCCGGTTCGTACGAGCACGCCCGGCAGGTGCTGGCCGCCCACGACCAGTCCGGCCGCCGGGCCCAGCACGTACCTCACGACACGGCCAACGAGCCCGACCCCCTGGCAGTCCCGCGCGCCCGGGTCCTGCTCGCCGGCGGCCACCCCGAGTCGGTGCGGGACACCGTTGCCGGAGCGCTCGACCAGGCGGGCAACCTCGGTGCTGAGGCGTGGCTCGTCGTGAGTCTCGCGGAGGATCGTCTCCGTCATGACGCAGCTTCGACCGAGGCACTCGCTCGCGCACTCGACCTGGGCGCCGGCGAAGGTGTCAGGTTGCCCTTCCTCCGGCCGAACGATCGCCTCGCCGCCAAGTTGAGACTGCACCTGTCCCTGGTCGGCACGCACCGAGAGTTCGTGGACGATGTGCTCGCCACCGCCGCCAGCACGGGCGAGCGATCCTCCGACTTCTCGCCTGAACCCATGACGGACCGGGAGCTCTCCGTCCTCGCCTGCCTGCCGACGATGAGCTCCAACATCGAGATCGCCGAGATGCTCGGCATCTCGGTCAACACAGTCAAGCAGCATCTCAAGTCGGTCAACCGCAAGCTCGATGTCACCAGCCGTCGGGACGCCGTCCGGGTGGCGCGCCGGCTCGGGGTGCTGCCGGAACGGCCAACGTCCGACTGACCCGTCGTGGCTGTGGGCGACGTTGCCTCATGGTCGTCTCTCGCCGTCCAGATGTCGCAGGGCCCTCGTAGGCTGGGCACAGACACGCGGCGTGACGAAGGGGGCCAGGCATGGGGCATTCGCAGGAGTTCCGGGAGTACATCGATCGTTTGCGGGCGGACGGCTACACCGTGCTGCCGGACGTCTCGGGCGCTGATCCCGACCTGATCGACATCAACGGCAACGCCGTCGACACGTGGCGCGAGGGCTACCCGTACGACAAACGGATGACCCACAACGAGTACGAGCAGGAGAAGTACGCCCTGCAGGTGGAGCTGCTGAAGTTCCAGTACTGGACGCAGGACGCCGGCCAGCGGCACATCCTGCTGTTCGAGGGCCGCGACGCCGCCGGCAAGGGTGGCACCATCAAGCGCTTCACCGAGCACCTCAACCCGCGCTACGCGCGCACCGTCGCGCTGCCCAAGCCGTCGCCGCGCGAGGTCGGCGAGTGGTACTACCAGAAGTACGTCCGGCATCTGCCGACCACCGGTGAGATGGTGCTGTTCGATCGTTCCTGGTACAACCGTGCCGGCGTCGAGCACGTGATGGGGTTCTGCACCGCCGATCAGTACGACCAGTTCATGCAGCAAACCCCCGAGCTGGAACGGATGCTCGTCAACTCGGGCATCTCTCTCACCAAGCTGTGGTTCTCGGTGTCCCGCCAGGAACAGCGCACCCGGTTCGCGATCCGCCAGCTCGACCCGGTGCGGCAGTGGAAGCTGTCGGACATGGACATCGCGTCCCTGCAGCGCTGGGACGAATACACCGCCGCGAAGAATGCGATCTTCCTGAACACCGACCGCGACCACGCGCCCTGGGTGACCATCAAGACCAACGACAAGAAGCGCGGCCGGCTCAACGCCATGCGGTACTTCCTCAACCAGTTCGACTACGAGGGCAAGGACACCGCGGTCGTGTTCGAGCCAGACCCGCTGATCGTGCGACGAGGCATCGACTCGGTCGACGACTGAGCACCGTTCCTCGCCCTGTGCCGGGCAGGCAGGTCAGCATCGGTTCTCAGGTGCCCGGCGGCCCTCACCGGCTGACACAGCCGTGCAGCAGCTCCGCCATCGCGGACCGAAGTGCCCCCTGATCCGCGGTGCCCCGCAACGGTTCGCCCGCGGACAGGACGGGGTTGATCGACCGGTCGTGTACGAGGACCTGGAGCGTCGCGGCGGCCAACTCGCGATCCTCGGGCGTCCGCCGCCGGCGGACGAGCGGGTGCGCCAGCATGCGCGGGGAGATCACGCCCGACACCGCAACCGGGAGCACGGCCGTTTCCGGCACCAGTCGCACAAAGAGCTCCACCCCGCGTCCCCAGGTGGCCAGCGAGGTCAGGGCGTCGGCCGGCCGCAGCACCGGATCGGGTTCGATCGTCCCAGCGGGAAAGGTGAGCACCGCGCCGCCCGAGCGCAGGTGGTCGGCCGCCCGGCGGATCAACCCGGTCCGCCCGCCCGCGTCCTTCGTCACGTACAGCAGCCGCGACGCGAGGTGGGGCAACGCGCGCAGGATGGGCCGGTCGAGCGCGATGATTCGCAGGTCGTCGCGGCCAGCGAGCAGCCGCCACAGGGCCGGGGCATCGACGGTGCCGGCGTGGTTGGCGACGACCACCAGTGGGCCGTTGCCGGGCACCCACCCGCCGCCACGGATCGTCACATTGCCGGCGTACCGGGGCAACAACAGGTCAGCGGCGGCGGCCAGGCCGCCACGCGCGATGGCGGCGTCCATCTCCGTCAGGTCGGCGACGAACCGGCCGACCGCCAGGCGGGCCAGTCCTGCCAGGGCCGGGGTTGCCCGTCCTGCCCCCAGGCCGCGCAGCAGGTCGGCGGCGGCGCTGTCGCGAAGGCAGTTGTCACGCTCGCGATCCCGTCCCTCCGACTGGCCCACCACGGGGACGACGATAGACCAACCGGGATACTGCGGGTGTCACCCAAACAGGCTTCCCGCGAGTGCGAACATGCGCCTCAGGGGTTGGAGGCGACGTGTTGACCGCCTAGGTTGGGATCGAGCTGTCAGCGACCGGAGGTCACCCATGGACATGCCTGCTTTCTCTCGCCGCGCGATGATCGGGGGGCTCGGTGCGCTCGCGCTGGGCGGAGTAGTCGGCTGCAGCCGTGGCCCCGCCTCGTCCGGCGCCGCAGCCCAGGTCACCTATCAGTTGTCGTGGACGCACTCGGTGCAGTTCGGTGGCACCTACCTCGCCCAGGACCGTGGCGTGTTCAAGGAACTCGGTCTCGACGTCAGGCTGGCGGCCGGCGGGCCGAACGTGGCCGGAGACGCCAACACGGTCAGCGGCGCGGCCTCGATGAACATCTCGGTGGCCGACGGTGTGGCCAGGTCCAACGCCGAGGGGGCCGACCTCGTCATCATCGGCGCCCAGTACCAGAAGAGCCCGGTGACCATCCTTTCGCTGGCCAAGGCTCCGCTGCGCGAGCCACAGGACCTCGTCGGCAAGAAGATCGGCGTCGCGGGCACCGACACGCCCGGGTTGTCGGCCTTCCTGTCCATCAACGGCCTGAGCAAGGACCAGGTGACGTTCGTGCCCAGCCAGTACGACCCGGCGGTGCTCACGGCCGGTCAGGTGGACGGTCTCTACTGCTTCTACAACGACCTGCCCGTGGCGCTCGCAGTCCAGGGCATCGAGGGTCACTCGATGCTGCTGGCCGACTTCGGCTACAACCCGATGAGCCAGACGTACACCGTGCGGCGTTCCAGCCTGGAGGACGAGCAGCAGCGCGACCAGATCGTCCGCCTGTTCCGCGGCGACGCCCGGGGCTGGCAGCTGTACAAGGACGATCCGCAGGCCGCGGCCGAACTCACGGTCAAGGCCTACCCGGACGCGGGCCTCGACCTGGAGACCCAGCGCAAGCAGGCCGACGTCCAGCTTGACCTGATGTTCTCCCCGACGACCGACCGGTTCGGGTTCGGGTGGTTCACCGATGAGCAGATCGACGAGAACCTGCAGCTGTTCGACTTGCTGGGCATCCGCGGAAGCACCCCCGAGCTCTGGGACCACTCCATTCTCGACGAGGTGTACAAGGACGGACCGACGGCGTGACCGGCTCGACTCCCGGGCGGACCGCCCCGGAGGTCGTCTGCACCGCGGTGGGCAAGACCTTCCAGACACTGGCCGCTCCACTGGTGGTCCTGGAGCCCCTCGACCTCACTCTCGCCCCCGGCTCGGTCACCGCGCTGGTCGGGCCCTCGGGGTGCGGGAAGTCCACGCTGCTGCGCATCATCGCCGGGCTGGAACAGTCCGACCCCGGCGGAACGGTGCGGATCGGCGGCGACGAGCCACTGTCGGTTCGCCGTCGCGGCGAACTGGCCATCGCGTTCCAGGACGCCTCCCTGCTGCCCTGGCGGACGGCCGCCGGCAACGTCGCCCTGGCGCAGCGACTTGCCGGCCGACCGGTCGACCACCAACTCGTGGACGAGTTGCTCGGAAAGGTCGGGCTGGCCGGGTTCGAGCATGGCGCGCCCGGCGGAGCTGTCCGGCGGGATGCGGCAGCGGGCGGCGATCGCGCGATGTCTGATCACCGAGCCGCGGCTGCTGTTGCTGGACGAGCCGTTCGGCGCGGTCGACGAGCTCACCCGCCGGCGCCTCAACATCGAGCTCCCGCCGCTGTGGTCGGGCGCCGTCACCACCACGGTGCTGGTCACGCACTCCATCCAGGAGGCGGTCCTGCTGGCCGACCGGATCCTGGTGATGTCGCCGCGACCGGGGTCGATCATCGCCGACCTGCCCGTCGACCTCGAGCGGCCGCGTCACCTGCAGCAGCTGCGCAGCGCGCGGCTTCACCGAGCTCGTCGACCGTATCGGTGCGTTGCTGGGGGTCGTCCAGCACGTCGACGACGGACGCTGAGCTCATGGTGGTGCGCAGCGCGATGACGAGCCCAGCCAGCCAAGCCTCCGCAGACCGGAGTCCGGCCTCGGCTCCTCTCCCGGTCGCACTGCGCACCGTCCTGGGCTGGACTGCTGGTGGTCGCCGTGTGGGAGTTGGCGGCGCGGACAGTCCTGGCGGGCCGCCACCTGATCGGCGTCCCGTCCGGCATCGTGGTCAAGCTCGTCGAGAACGCCGAGGTCTACGGCCGCGGGCTGTGGTTCACCACCCGCGAGGCGGGGATCGGCTACCTTCTCGGCAACCTGGCGGCGGTGCTGCTCGCGCTGCTGGTGGTGCTGCTGCCCGGCCTGGAGCGGATGGTCCTTCGGCTGGCGCTGGTCGTCTACTGCCTTCCCCTCGTCGCGCTGGGGCCACTGCTGCGGCTGGTGTACGGGTTCGGTGACGGTCCCCAGATCACCCTGGCCGCCCTGGCGGTCTACTACCTGACGCTGGTCCCGTTGCTCGTCGGGTTGCGCGCGGTGCCCCGGTCGTGGCTTGACCTGACCGCCACCTATGGGCGGGGACGCTGGACGACCCTGGTCACCGTCCGGGCGCGGGCAGCGCTGCCGTACCTGACGGCCGGCCTGCAGGCCTCGGTGCCCGCGGCCTTCCTCGGCGCCCTGGTCGGTGAGTTCACCGGCGCCGAGCGCGGGGTCGGCGTGCTGTCGATCCTGGCGCTGCGGAGCCTCGACACCGACGGCCTGTGGGCGCTGATGCTGCTGAGCACCGCCGCGTCGCTGGTCGGTTACTGGATCGTCTCGGTCGTCGCCCGCCGGCTGGCCCCCGACCAGCCGACGGTGCTGCTCAGCCCCCCACGGGTCCGACCCGCGACGTCCGGCGTGGGCACGGTGGGTGCGGGGCCTGGGCGGGGTGCTGTTGACAGCTCTGCTCGTCGTCGCCGCCTGGATCGGGTTGTTCGCGTTGCTCGGGCTCAACCCCTACTTCGCCAAGCGCCCGTGGGACGTGTGGGCGTGGCTGGTTTCGTCCCCGGCCGCGCCGGAGCACCGCGATCGAGCTGGCCACGGCGATGGCCGAGACTGCGGTGGTGGCCATCCCCGGGTACTTCGCCGGACTGTTGCTGGGGGTGACCCTGGCTTCGGTGTTCTCCCTGTCGACCGGGTGCGTCAGGCGTTGACGCCGGTCGCGGTCGCGTTGCGCTGCGTGCCCATCATCGCCATCGCTCCGCTCCTGGTCGCCGCGCTCGGACGCGGGGCCTTCGGCACCGCCGTCGTGGTGGCGATCATGACGTTCTTCCCCACCCTGGTGTCGTGCCTGTACGGGCTCGGGCAGCTGCCCGGGCAGGTGGCCGACGTGTTCGCGACCTACGCCACACCCGCGACCAGCGTGCTGCTGCTCGGCCGGCTGCCGGCGATGGCGCCCGCCTTCTTCGCGTCCGCCCGGATCGCCGCGCCGACCGCCCTGCTCGCCGCCACCGTCGCGGAGTGGCTGGCCACCGGCACCGGTCTGGGCAACATGATGGCCGTGGACGCCGCCACCAGCCGCTACACCTCCCTGTGGTCCACCGTCGTGGTCGTCACCCTGATCGCCCTGGTGGCGTACGCGCTCGTCGAGGTCGTCGAGCGGCGCGTGTTGGCCGTGCTGGCCCCGGAGCAGACGCGCTGGTGACGCCGGTCACCGGCGGAGCATCGACGCGACGATGGCGGTGGTGTCCTGCCACGTCGGCAGGAGCGGCCGCAGCCTCGCCGCATCGGCTCGCCACCGCTGCCGGAGTTGCGGGTCCGTCAGCCACCTGCCCAAGGCGTCCGCCAGCGCATCGGCGTCACCGGGCGGGAACTCGGCGCCAACGCCCTGGGCCTCCACCGCGCCTGTGCCGCGCGCCACGATGGACGGGATGCCGCGCGCCAGCGCCTCGCTGACCACCATGCCGTAGGGCTCGACCCGGGCGGTGTGCACCAGGAGGTCCGTCTCGGCCCAGATCGACTCCAGGGGCTTGTCGCCCCGTGCGCCCGTCACCTCGACGCGGTCAGTCAGGCCGGCCTCCGCGATGCGCTTCGTCACCTGTCGACTCAGGTCTGCGTCCACGCTGTCCGGCCCCACCAGCCGGGCGGTCCAGCGGAGATGCTGCAGTCGGGCGAGCGCTGCCGACGAAGGTGAGCGGGTCCTTGGTGGGTGTCAGCCTGGCCAGCCACAGCAGCATCGGCGGATCGCCACCCGATGACGAGCCGGTGGCCAGGCGGGCCGGTTCCACCCCGGGCACGGCGACGATCGCGTCGTGGCGGCCGTAGCGCCTGGACACCTCCTGCGCCGTCCAGGCGCTGTTCACCACGATGGCTGGTCGCGGCACTGACCGCCTCGGCCTCGGTCGCAGACAGCCGCTCGCGCTCGGACGTTGACAGGTTCCGCTCGTCGGCCGGGAAGTAATGCATCAGCATCGTGACCCGGCGTCCGGCGCTGGTGGCCGCACGGATCACCTCGGGAGCCGCCGAGCCGACGATGTTGTCGATCAGCCAGTCCCGCTCGGTGGTCAGCAGCTCGGCGAGCCGCCGGCGGTCGCCCGGCTCCGGCAGCGGCCAGGGGCCGGTCACCTCGTACTCACGCAGATCAAACCCCAGCGCACGCAGCCCAGTGGCCAGCTCGTCGTCGTACCTGTTGCCGCCGCTGGCAACCTCACTACGCCAACGGGCGAACCCGACTCGTCGCGCCATCATCGCTTCGGCACCCACATCCGCAGTCCTCATGTCTGTTCCCCGTCGTGATGCTGCTGCTTGTGCGGACGGGGTTCGTCGCCGCGGACAAGACTAGCGACGGCCGCTACGTTGGTGGCAGGGAGGAGCCGACCATGGCCCAGACAGCTGCGCCCGTCGTCGAGTTCGACCACGTCGGCAAGCGGTATCCGGACGGCGCGGAGGCCGTTGCCGATTTCAGCATGGTGGTTCCCGCCGGTCGCATCACGGTGCTGCTCGGCTCCAGCGGCTGCGGCAAGACCACGCTGCTGCGGATGGTCAACCGGATGATCACGCCCACCAGCGGCCGGATCCTGATCGACGGGCAGCGACGTCGCCCAGCGCGATCCCGTCCAGCTGCGCAGGCAGATCGGCTACGTGATGCAGGACGCCGGCCTGCTGCCGCACAAACGGGTCATCGACAACATCTGCACGGTGCCGCTGCTGAACGGAGTGCAGAAGGCCGACGCCCAGGCCCGCGGCCTGGCGATGATGGACCTGGTGGGTCTGGACCGGGGCCTGGCAGATCGCTTTCCAGCGCAGTTGTCCGGCGGTCAGCGACAGCGCGTCGGCGTGGCGCGGGGGCTGGCGGCCGACCAGCATCTGCTGCTGATGGACGAGCCGTTCGGCGCCGTCGACCCCATCGTCCGCGCCGACCTGCAGCGTGACCTGACAGCACTGCAGCGCCAGCTCGCCAAGACCATCATCTTCGTCACCCACGACATCGGGGAGGCTTTCCGGCTCGGTGATCACATCGTGCTGCTCGCCGATCGTGGCCGGATCGCCCAGCAGGGCACTCCCCACGACCTGGTGACCTCCCCGGCCAGCGACTTCGTGACGCACTTCATCGGCCTGCGCACCGGTCAGAGTGCCTTGCACGTCGAGTCCGTCGACGGCGTGGAAGTGGTGGTGGACGGTCACGGCCGCCCCGTCGGCAAGCTCGTCGACGGCCATGGCGGCCCCGCGGCAAGCTTGGACGGGGACCTGCAGTGAGGTGGGTGCTCGACAACCTGCAGCTGATCGGTGCGGCCGCCTCGTCCCACCTGGGGCTGGCGCTGCCCGCCATCGTGGCCAGCTTCCTGCTGGCGCTGCCGCTGGGCTGGCTGGCCAACCGCTTCCGCTGGTCGCGTTTCGCCCTGCTGACCGCCGCCTCGGTGCTCTATGCCATTCCCGTCGCTGCCGCTGCTGATCATGCTGCCGCTGTTGCTGGGCACCTCGGTGCGCGACCGGGTCGAACGTGATCGTCGCGCTCACCCTCTACGGCCTGGCCCTGATGGTGCGCGCGGCGGCCGACGCCCTCGACGCGGTCCCCGCCGACGCGGTGTTCAGCGCCACCGCGCTGGGCTACTCGCCGGCCCGACGCTTCCTGCAGGTGGAGTTGCCGCTGGCCGGCCCGGCCCTGCTGGCCGGGCTGCGCGTGGTGACGGTGAGCACGATCGCGTTGACCACCGTCAGCGCGGTGCTGGGCATCGACAACCTCGGCAGCCTGTTCACCGACGGGTTCCAGCGCGGCATCCTCGAGGAGGTGTTCGCCGGCATCGTCGTCACCATGCTGCTGGCGATCACCGTCGACCTGGCGTTGGTGCTGCTCGGTCGGGTGCTGATGCCGTGGACGCGCAGGGCCGCGTCGTGAACTACTTCCAGCTGGCCATCGACTGGATCCTCGACCCGGCGCACGCGACCGGGCCCAACAGTGTGACGACCCGAGTCGTCGAGCACCTGCAGTACACCGCTGGTCGCGGTAGTGCTGGCCGCTGCGATCGGCATCCCGCTGGGCTACCTGATCGGTCACACCGGCAAGGGCCGCACGTTCGTCGTCGCCAGCTCCGGGGCCGCTCGGGCGCTGCCCACCCTCGGTCTGCTGACGTTGATCGCGTTGCTGGTCGGGATCGGGCCGCTGGCGCCGATCATCGCCCTGATGGTGCTGGCAGTCCCGTCGATCCTGGCCGGCGCCTACTCCGGTATCGACGCCATCGACCGCCAGACCATCGACGCCGCCCGTGCGATCGGGATGTCCGAGCCCCAGATCCTGGCCCGGGTGGAGGCGCCGCTCGGGCTCCCGTTGCTGCTCGGCGGGCTACGGTCCGCCACCCTGCAGGTGCTGGCCACCGCCACCCTGGCCGCCTACGTCGGCGGTGGCGGGCTGGGCCGGTTCCTGTTCCTGGGGCTCAGCACCCAGGACTACGCCCAGATGCTGGCGGCCGCCATACTGGTGATTGCCCTGGCGATCGTCGTCGAACTGGTCTTCGAAGTTGATCCAACGCCTCAGCGTTCGGCTCGTGCACGCCCGCCCCCACTCGAAGGGAATCTGATGATGCGTCACCCATCGCAGTCTGGACGACTGCCGTGTCGGCGCTTCCTGGCCCTGTTGACCGCCCTGTCGCTGGCGTTCGCCGGCTGTGCCGCCAAGGATCCGCTGGCCGGCTCGTCGACCGGCGCGTCGGGATCCGCGCTGGTCATCGGGTCGTCCGACTACTACTCGGCAGAGATCATCGCCGAGATCTACGCGCAGGTGCTCGAGAACGGCGGCTACCAGGTGGCCCGCGAGTTCCGGATCGGCAGTCGCGAGGTGTTCATGCCCGAGGTGCAGGCCGGGCGGATCGACATCATCCCCGAGTACAACGGCAACGCCCTGCAGTACCTCGACAAGACCAGCACCGCCCGCACCACGGAGGAGATCAACCAGGCTCTGGGCGCCAAGCTCGCGGAGGGAATGCGGCTGCTGGACTCCGCCCACGCCAGCGACCAGGACTCCTACAACGTCACCAGGGCCACCGCCGAGCGGTACGGTCTGAGCAGCCTGGAGGACCTGGGCAAGCTGCCGCAGCCGGTGACGATCGCCGCCAACTCGGAGCTGGCCACGCGCCCCTACGGCCCGATCGGCCTCAAGGAGTTCTACGGCATCGACGCCACCGTCACCCCGGTGGAGGATTCCGGTGGCCCGTTGACCGTCAAGGCCCTCACCGACGGCACCGTGATGATGGCCAACGTCTACTCCGCCAGCCCGCTGATCGCCAGCAACGACCTGGTGACGTTGAGTGACCCGAAGTCGATGGTGCTGCCCCAGAACGTGACGCCGGTGGTCAGCAGCAAGGTGGACGACCACGCCGCCGGCCTGATCAACGGCGTGCAGGCCAGACTCAGCACCGATGAGCTGGTCAGGATCAACTCCCGCAGCAGCGTCGACAAGCAGTCCGCTGCTGTGATCGCCAAGGACTGGCTGACCGTGCAGGGGCTGATCTGATGGATTTCAGGGACATCCTCGACGACGCGTTCACTCGCGTGGTCGACGATCTCGACCGTGTCCTGGACGGGCTGGGCGCCGGCGACCTGCTCTGGCAGCCCGACCCAGCTGCCAACTCCATCGGCTGGCTGGCCTGGCACATCGGTCGTTGTGAAGACGTGCAGATTGCCGCTCTGGCCGGCGGCGACCAGGTGTGGACGCAGCAGGGCTGGAACGCCAGGTGCGCCTTGCCCTACGGTGACGACGACCTCGGCTACGCGCACACCCCCGAGCAGGTGCGGGCCTTCAGCGTCGGCGACCCGGGGTTGTTGGCCGGCTACTACCGGGCTGTGCACGAGCGCACCGTGGCGGTCATCGCCGGGTGCGACTCCGACAGTCTGGGGCGCATCGTTGATTCCAGGTGGGACCCGCCGGTGACCGAGGCGGTTCGGTTGGTCTCGATCCTCAACGACGTCACCCAGCATGTCGGGCAGGCGGCCTACGTGCGTGGCCTCCTGGACCGGCTCGCTTGAGCCGGGTCGGGGCAGGCACGAGCCCGCCTGTGCGGCACCGGGTCGTCGATTCCCCGCTGGGCCCGATCACCCTGGTGGTGGCTGCGGACGGGCAGCTGACCGGCTGCTACCTGGAGGGGCAGACGCACCTGCCACCTCCCGCAGCACTCGGAGATGCTGACCCGAGCGTCGCGCCTGAGGCGGTGCGGCAGTTGGCGGAGTACTTCGCGGGAACCCGCCGGGACTTCGAGTTGCTGCTGGCGCCCACCGGGACCGACTTCCAACAACGGGTGTGGCGGGCGCTCGCCGAGATCCCCTACGGCCGGACGCAGACGTACGGTGACCTGGCCCGACGCATCAACTGTGGCTCTGCGCGGGCAGTGGGTGCGGCCACCGGGCTCAACCCGATCAGCATCATCGTCCCTTGCCATCGGCTGGTGGGGGCCGGCGGTGAGCTCATCGGCTACGCGGGTGGCCTGGGCCGCAAGCGGTGGCTGCTCGACCTGGAGGCTGCTCAGGGTTCGACCCGCGCCTGACCGGGGCCGGCCACGTGGCGGTTGCACCAGCCGGATGCCTTACGATCGTCGCGTGCCGTTGACGGATGTCGTTCTGCCGGAATTGTTCCGGGTCATTGATCTGGTGGGGGTGCTGTTGAACGGCATCCTGGGGGCCATGGTGGCCCGTGAGTACAAGCTGGACGTCATCGGCCTGGTGGCGCTCGCGATCGCGTCCGCCCTGGGTGGCGGCATGGTCCGCGACGTGTTGCTGCAGAGCGGCCCGCCGGTGGCCATCGCTGATCCGGCGTATCTGGGAACGGCCTGCGTGGGGGCGCTGTTCGTCTGGCTGTTCTGGCCGCAGGGCCCGGTCTGGAAGTACACCTCGGTGGTGCTGGACGGTTTGGTGCTGGGAACCTGGTCGGCAACCGGAGCAATCAAAACGCTGGCGGCCGGTTTTGGTTGGGAGGCCGCGCTGCTGCTGGGCGTCATGACCGCGGTGGGCGGGGGCGCGATCCGCGACATCTGCGTCGGACGCATCCCCGGCATCTTCGGCGGCAGTCCGCTGTACGCCACCCCGGCCATCTTGTCCTCGATCCTGGCCATCACCGCGTTCGAGCTGGGCGTGCCCAATCTCGGCATGATCGTGTGCACCGTCGTGGGCTGCGCCTTCACGGTCCTGGCCTGGGCGCGTGGCTGGATGCTGCCCTCGGTGGACGAATACCTGACCTTCACGCTGACGTCCGAGCAGCTGCGCAAGATGATGCGGCGGGCACGTGTCATCGGGGAGGCGCGTGGCCGCCGGGACGAGCTGAAGCGCCAGGACGAGCGCACCGCCGGCAGCCTTGGTGGTGACGACCAGCAGACCGGTGACGGGGCCGACCAGCAGTAGTGACCCCGAAGGTGCGTTGACAACGCCGACGGACTGAAAAGCGTTTCTCTGGGGGCTGTCGGGGTGTTGTGCGCGCCCGGCCCGAGTGCAATACTTCAATTGTGGTTGATTCAAGAAGCCCTGAATTGGGCATGGCCGCTGCGGTTCAGTCCGGCGCGGATGAGACCCGTGTGGTCGACATGGGTGAGAACGCGGCACTTCTGGGCTGCGTCGCCGACCCGATCAGGCTGGGCCTGATTGATCGCCTGGCCACCGCCGGCAAGAGCTGCGTGTGCAACATGCAGACCGAGCCGCCGATCCCGGCCAACCTGCTCAGCTATCACCTCAAGGTGCTGCGTGACGCCGATCTGGTGATCGCCACTCGCCGTGGCCGCTGGATGGACTACGAGCTGGCCCCCGATGCCTTGCAGCGGCTGCACGCCGCCATCCCGACAGCTGCCACAGCCGGGTCCGGCTGTGGCGACGGGGCCGACGAGGCCGTCGCGGCCGACGAGGCCGTCGCGGCCGACGGGGTCAGGAGCGTTCGATGACCACCACCAAGCAACCCCCCGTCAAGACCAGCTCGCTGCCCCTGATCGCCAAATTGGCGGCCGCCGCAGTCGTCTGGGCTGGCGCCTACAGCCTCAACAAACCGCTGTGGGACTGGCTTTACGGCTCGGTGCTCGGCCTCGACCTGAACAGTCGGCTCGGCGGCGCGCTGCACTTCTTCAGCTACGACACCGTCAAGATCCTGCTGCTGCTCACCGGTCTGATGTTCGTGATCGGCCTGCTGCGGGCCAGTCTCGACCTCGACCGTGCGCGGACTTTCCTGGAGGGCCGGGGCCTGTTCGTCGGCCTGGTGCTGGCCGTCGTGCTGGGCGTGGTCACCCCGTTCTGCAGTTGCTCGTCGATCCCGCTGTTCATGGGATTCGTGGCCGTCGGCATCCCGCTGTCCATCACCCTCACCTTCCTGATCGCCTCGCCGCTGGTCAGCGAAACGGCCGCCATTCTGATCGGCGACCAGTTCGGGTGGGACGTGGCAGGCGCCTACGTGCTTGCCGGTTCGGTGATCGCCATCGTGATCGGTTTCGTGTTCAGCCGCTTCGACCTGGACAAATGGGTGGAGCCGATGGTGTTCCAGACCAAGCTCGGCGCGCTGCGCGCCGAGGGGCATGTCCCCACCCTGCAGGAGCGCGTCGACGTAGCCATTGACGAGTCAAAGGACATCTTTGTCAAGGTCTGGAAGTGGGTGCTGCTCGGCGTCGCCATCGGCGCTGCCATCCACGGCTGGGTGCCAACCGACTTCTTTGCCACCCACGCTGGGGTAGGCAACCCGTTCGCCGTCCCGCTGGCGGTGCTGGCTGGCGCACCTCTGTACGTCAATGGCGGCGGCGTGGTGCCGATCGGTGAGGCGTTGTGGAGCAAGGGTCTGCCGCTGGGGACCGTGATGGCCTTGATGATGAGCGCCATCGCAATATCCATCCCGGAAGCGGTGATGCTGCGACGCGTCCTCAAGCCGAAGCTGCTGGCCCTGTTCTTTGCCTCCGTCGCCGTGGGAATCATGGTGGTCGGTTACCTCTTCAACTTCATCTACGCCTGACGGACTCATCCCCCTGACGGACCTGTACCACTGACGGACTCGTTCACCCCTGACGAAAGGAAGCAACATGCACATCAAGATCCTCGGCTCCGGTTGCGCGAACTGCATCAACCTTGAGAAGCAGGCCCGCGAGGCCGTCGACAAGCTCGGGCTGGACGCCACCATCGAGAAGGTCACCGACTACGCCGCCATCGCCGGCTACGGGATCATGCGCACTCCCGGCCTGGTGGTCGACGAGGAAGTCCTGGTGTCGGGTCGGGTCCCCAAGGCCGACGAGATCGCCAAGCTGCTGAGCGCCCGGTAACGCAGCCCCGACCGGGCGCCGCGCGCAACTATCCCGTCGTGCGCGGGGTCCCGCGCAGTGGCAGCGTGATGGTGAAGGTGGCGCCCCGGCCGGGCCCGTCGGACGCAGCCGTCAGGGTGCCGTTCTGGCGTTCCACCAGGCCGCGGCTGATGGTCAGGCCGATGCCCGACCCCGTCTCACCGGGGGAGCGACGCCGCCCCGGCACCCGGTAGAAGCGCTCGAAGACCTTCTCCAGGTCGTCGGACGCCAGCCCTTCGCCGGTGTCGCTCACCTGCACCACGGCATTGTTCCCGCGAATGCTGCTGGCCACGGTGATGGCACCACCCTGCGGGGTCGCCCGGATGGCGTTGCCGACCAGGTTGGTGACCACCTGGGCCATCCTGTCGGCGTCCGCCTGTACCTGCAGCGGGCCGACGCCGGTCACCGTCAGGCCCAGACCGGCGTCCTCCGCCTGGGCGCGCAGCCGGTCGGCCGCCCGTCCCGCCACCTGCGCCAGATCAACGTCGGCGAGCTTGAGCTCGACGCGTCCCTCCTCGGCGCGCGACAGTGCGCTCAGGTCGTCGGACAGCCGGGTGAGACGACGCACCTCGGCCTGCAGCTGGGCGAACTCGGTCTGGGTGGCCGGCATCACACCGTCGGTCATGGCTTCCAGATAGCCGTCGATCACGGTCAACGGGGTGCGCATCTCGTGGGCCACCTCGCCCAGCAGCCGAGTGCGCCGCGCCTCCGTGTCGGCCAGCGAATGCCCCAGCCGGCCCACGTCGCCGGCCAGCTCGGCGAGCTCGGCAGCTTTCGGCGCGGGCACCTGCACCCGGTAGTTGCCCCGGGCCATCTCGCGAGTTGCCTGCCGGACCTGGTTGATCGGGCGCACCAGCCGTCGCGCCGCGAAAATACCCAGCAGCACCGCGATCAACGCCCCGGCCAGGGCACCGATCAGGACGGCGTTGGTGAGGGCATTCAGGAACTGGTCGTGGATCAGCTGGGCATTCCCGGACCCGGAGCCGCCTCCGCGACCGGGCCCGGAGCCCGGGCTCTGCCGCGTGCCGCGGCGAAGCTCCTGATCGAACAGGGCCGGGGCGGTCAACCGAACCACCAGGTAGACCGTCGCGGTGGCGGCCAGGGCCACCAGGACATGGCTGGAGACGAAACGCAGCGTCAGGCTCGCTCCCGGCCGGCGACCGGTCATCGCGAACCCTTCCTGGGCTCCAGCAGCAGCCGGTAGCCGACACCACGGACGGTGCCGATCACGTGCGGGTTGCTGGCATCGTCGCCCAGCATCTTGCGCATGTTGCGGATGTGCACGTCGACCACTCTCTCGTCGCCGTAGAAGTCGTAGCCCCAGACCTTCTCCAGCAGCTGGGTGCGGCTGAACACCCGGCCCGGTGACTGGGCCAGGGCCACCAACAGGTCGAACTCCAGACTGGTCAGCGTCACCTCGCGCCCCTCAACGGTCAGCGTGCGGCGCGGCTCGTCGATCACCAGACCGTCGAACGCGAGGACCCCCTCGGACGCGGGCGCCTGGTCGTCGTTGCGCGGCCGGCGCAGGATGGTCCGCACCCGGGCCACCACCTCGCGGGGGCTGAACGGCTTGGTGATGTAATCGTCCGCCCCGACGCTCAGCCCGACCAGCTTGTCGACCTCCTCAGCGCGCGCGGTGACCAGGATGACGTAGACGTCAGAGCTCTGGCGCAGGGTGGTCAGCACCTGCAGGCCGTCGATGTCGGGCAGCCCGACGTCAAGAAGCACCAGGTCGACGCCCTCACCGGCCAGTTGCAGCGCCTCGGCGCCACTGCCGGCTTCGACGACGTCGAAGCCGTCGGCGACGAAGTAGCCCCGCAGAATGGTCCGGATCTGCGGCTCGTCATCGACGATCAGAATGCGGCGTTTCAACGGCTACTCCTTGCTCTGTGGCCAGCTTAGAGGGACGCAGGCGTGCGATGGGCCCGCCTGACAGCTCAGGCGGGCCCATCGCAGCCGGTCACTGGTTGGGGCAGTCGGCCGGCCGGTCGCCGGTGGGTCCGTAGCCGGTGCCGTCAGCCGGACCCGCGCCCTGGCGGTTTCCCTGGCCAGCGCCCTGACCAGCGCGAGGACCGTTGCCTTGGCCGTTCTGCTGGCCGTTGCCCGAGCCGCCACCGGAGCCACCCTGCCTGCCCTCGGAGGCGTTGGTGAACGCCTTCAGGTGGTTCTCCGAGCCGTTCAACAGGTTGCCGAAAACCCTCTTGGCGTCCGCCTCGGTGGTCTCGGCGATCTGGGCCCTCAGGTCGGCGATGTCGCGAGTCTCAAGGTCGATGCCGACCTTGAGCGCCTCGGCCTGCGACGTCAAGCCTTGGGCCTTCCATTCGTCGTACAGCTTCTGCAGCTCCGGCTCGGCGTAGCTGCCGGGCGCGCGGCCCTCGGACGGGTCGTCCAGACCGTAGGTCTTGAGCAGGGTGCCGACCGCGTCGAAGTGACGCTGCTCGGACTTCACGATGTTGCTGAAGGGACGAGCCTGGTCGTAGGTGTCTGCGAACAGCTGGTAGAGGTCGCGGGCGAGGCGTTCCTCTTCGCGGCTGAAGGCCAGGTTCTCGGCCAGCGTCGCCGAAGCCGTCTGGTTTGCCGACGCCGTCACCGGTGCAGCGGGCGTTGTCTCGGCGTGCGCAGCGCTCAGCCCGAAGCCGCCCATGATCAGGGCAGCAGCGGCGCCGACAGCCATGGTGGACAGGCGGCGGTGGGTGGGGATGGTGCTGGTGCTCTTCATGATGGTCTCCATTCGTTGCGCCGTACTGGCGGATGTCTCAATTCAGCCAGTCGGGTGTGAAGCGCAACGGGTGGAGTCTGTGAAGCTTCCGTGACGACGGCTAGTCGGCGGAGAGGAAGAACGTGGCCGCCTCGCAGAACGCGCTGGTCTGCTCGATCTGCACCCAGTGCCCGGCGTGGTCGACGATCAGCAGGTTGGCCCGCGGCAGCTTGCTCTCCAGCTCGATGGCACCTTCCTTGGGCAGCACCTTGTCTTGGCGGCCCTGGATGATCAGGATCGGGGTCTCGATGGTGGCCAGCTCTTCGTCCGACATGCCAAGTGCGTCCAGCCAGCGTTGCCGCGGCGCCGGGAACAGTGCCGAGTAGCGCTCCTGCACGGTCGGACGGATGGAGGCCCGGTAACGCATCTCGCCCAGCTCATCGGCCACCGAGGCCGGGTCTGCGACGAAGACGTTCTTGACCAGATGGGTCATGCTCTCAACCGACGGCTCATAGCCCCACACCGCGTCCAGCCCCTCGCTGATCGGTCGCCGCACGCCGGGCCCCATCAGGACGGCGCGGCTGACCCGGTCGGGGTGGCGCTTGGCGACGTGCAACGCCAGCGAGCCGCCGAAGCTGTTGCCGATCAGTTTGAACTTCTCGATGCCGAGGTGGTCGGCCAGGTCGATCACCTCGCCCACCCAGGCGTCCAGGTTGAACCTGGACTCGGGGGCCTCGGTGTAACCGAAGCCGATCATGTCGGGCATGATCAGCCGGAACTTCTGCGACAGGATCGGGGCAACCTTGCCCCAGTTCACCCAGCTGCTGACGCCGGGGCCGGACCCATGGATGAGCATCACCGGGTCGCCCTGGCCGATGTCGTGGTAGTTGACCGTCACGTCGCCGAGCTGGACGCGCTGGCCGATTTCGGGGGTGCTGTTCGCTGTCATGAATCGCCTCTGCTCGCGGATGGACGGGGCCGTTCACCGTTCCTGACTCCACAATGCTATTCGGCGCCACGGTATTCCGCGCCGAGGCCATTCGGCGCCGCAGTATTCCGCGCTGACCAGCCCGTTGTCCCAAGCCAGGGGGACGCAAAGATGCTCCCGGCGCACCGACCCCTAGGATGCAAAGCGTGCCCATTCTCGAACCGATCCCGTGGCCGACGGACCGCTTTGCCAGATGCGTGGCTGATCCCCGATGAGCCGGAGATTGATCGAACGGTTCCCTGCGCCAGTGTTCGTCGTCGCGGGGGCAGTGCTGTGGGCCACCATGGGTATCTTCGGCAAGCTGGCCCAGGGCGAGGGCATCTCGGCCCTGGAGGTCGCGTTCTGGCGGTCGGCCATCGGTGGAGTGGCCTTCAGCGTGCAGGCCGGCGTGCAACGGCTGAAACCGCCACGCGGGCGCGACCTGGCCTTCACGATCGGTTACGCGGTCATCGGTGTGGGCGCGTTCAACGCCGTCTACCAGACAGGTGTCCAGGTCGGCGGCGCCAGCCTCGCGTCCGTCATGCAGTACACCGCGCCGGCCTTCGTGGTGGTGCTGAGCTGGTTGCTGCTCGCCGAGAGGCTGCGGCTACGCAACCTGTTTGCCGTCGCCGTCACGATGGCGGGCGTCGCCTTGATCAGCCTCGGCGGCGGTCAAGGCGTCAACGTCGGGCCCCTGGCGATCGGGCTGGGGTTGCTCTCCGGGCTCAGCTACAGCACCTACTACCTGTACGGCAAGGTGTTCTTCGTCCGCTACGCCACTCCCGCGTTGTACTGCATCGTGATGCCGGTCGGTGCCCTGGTGCTGGTTCCATTCATCGATTTCGCACCCAAGTCGCCGACCGCCATGGCTTACCTGGTGCTGTTGGGCGTGCTGACCAGCTGGTTGGCCTATCTGGTGCACAGCATCGGTCTGCGACGAATGTCCGCCACCCGCGCCAGTGTGATCACCAGCACCGAACCCGTGGTGGCCGCTTTTCTGGCGGCCGCGTTGTTCGGTGAGCGACTGTCCATCCTGGCCATCCTGGGCGCGGCGCTGGTGGTGGTGCCGGCCATCGTGCTCGGCAAGCCCGAACGGAGGCCACCGGAGAGCACTGCCTCCCACGTGACCCTCGACGACGATTGACGCCCGGCCGGCGAGCGCCGGCCGCGACCGGTCGTCGGCGAGCTACAGCAGCGCGATCAGGGCGTCGACGTCCTCGGTGCGGGTGGCCCAGCTGGTGGCGAACCGGACCACGGTCCGGTCGGCGTCGAACTTCTCCCAGAAACCGAAGGTGACGTGTTCGGCGAGGTCGGTCAGCTTGGCGTCGTCCAGCACCACGAACTGCTGGTTGGTGGGGGAGTCGATGAACAGTGGGTAGCCCTTCGCCAGCAGCGCCTCCCGTAGCCGCATCGCCTGATCGATGGCGTGGCGGCTGATCGCCAGATAGAGCGGCTCGTCGGAGTCGTGCGCCGGCTCGAACAGCGCGTCGAACTGCAGCCCGAGCAGCCAGCCCTTGGCCAGCAGGCCACCGTGCCGCTTGGTGATGGTGGTGAAATGGCTGACCAACGCGGGGTCCGTGAACACCACGGCCTCGCCGAACAGGGCCCCCACCTTGGTGCCGCCGATGGTGAAGACGTCGGTGGCGGCGGCCAACGCGGGCAGCGTCACGTCGGTGCCGCGGGCCGCCAGCCCGTAGCCGAGCCGGGCGCCGTCGCAGAACAGCGGGATGCCGCGGGCCTGGCAGACCCGGTGCAGTGCGGTCAGCTCATCGAGGGTGTAGAGGGTGCCGTACTCGGTGGGGTGGCTGATGTAGACCAGCCCCGGTTCCACCATGTGCTCGTGGTTGGCGTCATCCCAGAACGCGTCCAGATACGCCTGCACCTGCGCGGCCATCAGTTTGCCGTCCACCGCCGGCAGCGTCAGTACCTTGTGCCCGAATGCCTCCACGGCCCCGGCCTCGTGGGTGGCAATGTGGCCGGTGTCAGCCGCGACGACCCCCTGCCAGCTGCGCAGCAGTGCGTCGATCACCGTGGAGTTCGCCTGGGTGCCGCCCACCAGGAACGTGATCTGGGCCGTCGGGGCGTTGCAGGCGACCCGCAGCCGTTCCCTGGCGGACTGGCAGTGATGGTCGGCACCATAGCCCGGCAGTTTCTCGAAATTGGCCGCCGCCAGCCTCTCCAACAGACGGGGGTGAGCCCCTTCCAGGTAATCGGATTCGAAGTGCTGCATGGGTTCAGATCCTGTCGCTCGCGGGTCGGCCTCGCATCAGGGTAGTGCTTGTGCCGGTTCTGAACCGGCGCCGACGGCTGCTCGGAGCTACCTAGACTGGGACGGTGCCAACCCCCGGACCATCGCCATGCTGAGCGCCCTGCTGGAGGTGATCCTGCCGGTGGTGCTGATCGCGGCCACCGGTTTCGCGCTGGCCAAGGCGTTCCCGCTGGATGCAGACACCATCGGCAAGATCAATCTCTACGGCTTGACGCCGCTGCTGGTGTTCGACAGCCTGCTCAACACGCCCATCTCGGTCTCCGAGGTCGCCGGGCTGGCCGGCGGCTACCTGATCGTCACCGCGATCGGGGCGGCGCTGGCCTGGTTGGCGACCCCGCGCTCTCCGTCCGCCACCCGACGTGGCGTGGTGGGCTGCGTCATCCTGGGAAACAACGGCAACTTCGGGTTGCCCATCGCGTTGCTGGCCCTGGGACAGGCAGGCTTCGACCAGGCCATCGTGCTGTTCCTGGTTTCGGTGGTGGTCGTCTTCACGGTGGGTCCTGCCCTGCTGGGGGCCAAGGAAAGTCTGGGGCAGGCCATGCTGACGGTGCTCAAGCTGCCGGTGTCCTGGGCTCTGGTGGCCGCCCCCCTGATCCGGCTCCTCGACATCGCGCTGCCCGTCGGCGTCACCCGGGGTGCCGCCATGCTGGCCGGTGCGGCCGTGCCCATGGTGTTGGTCGCTCTCGGCGTCCAGATGGCGCATTCGACGACGCTCAAGCCCAGCCCGCCGACAGCGCTGGCGGTCCTGCTGCGCGTCATCGTGATGCCGCTGGTGGCCTGGGGCGTGGCCGTCGTCCTGCAGCTGCCCGCGCTGACGACCGCCTCGCTGGTGTTGTGCTGGGCGATGCCGACTGCAGTCAACGTGTTCATGCTCGCCCGGGAGTACGGGTCCGACCCCGAGATGGCCGCTTCCGCGGTGGTGCTCAGCACCCTGTCCAGCATCGTGACGATCGCGATCGTGATCGCACTGGTCACGCCGGTCTGACCCTGATTGCCCGACTACGGGGCCGGCAAGAACCTAACTTGTGCGTATTCGGTCGGGATGGCCCATATAGGCGGTTCCCGACCGAATAGGCACAAGTTGGTGTCGTGACCTGGCACGAACAGGAGGCCTGTTCGCTCTCGGCGGCGCCACGGCGAGCCGGTGCCGGGTGAGCCCTTGTGGTCGTGACGGACAATGGACGTAGTAGTCGCGGAACAGGAGGCCGCCATGTCCGTCGAAACCATTCCGCTGCTGGGGAACCGGCAACTGGACGACTTCGATCCGGAGTGCACCTCCAACGAGCACGCAGGGCCGTTGCGGGCCAAATGGTGGGCCAAAGGGCCGTGCGGGCATGTCTACCTGCGCTGCGATCGTTGCCGCATCCTGGACCTGCGCCGACTCTCTCTCGGCTGGCGCGGCCGTTGCTCGATCTGCGAAACGGTGTTCGAGCTGGACGAGCTCGCCTGGGGGCGGCTCTGAGCCTGCGCCAGTCTCTCAGTGCAGGACGTTTTCTAGCGCAGGACGTTTCCTAGTGCAGGACGGCGAAAGCGCTGATCTCGACCAGGAACTGCGGGTTGCCGAGGGCGGTGACGCCAACCAGCGTGTGACGTGGCGGCACTGCCCCGGTGAAGTGTGCATCGCGTACGGCGACGGCCTTGGGGGCGTCCTCGACGTTCACCAGGAACAGGGTGGTCGCCACCACGTCCCTCAGCTGCGCCCCGCTGGCGGCAAGCACGACTTCCATGTTCTCCAGGGCCTGTTGCACCTGGGCTTCGATGTCCCCCTCGCCGACTACGGAGCCGTCGGGTGCCAGGGCCACCATCCCGAACACGTAGAGAGTGCTGGTGATGCGGACCCCCGCCTTGCCGATCGGAGCAGCCGACAGGATTTCCAGTTCGGGGGGGCTCTGCAGTACGTCTTCGGACACGATTGGCCTTCCTGTCGGGATGGGCCACCTGGTGAGTAGGGTCACGTCCGGCGGCGAGCCATTACTGTTGGGCGCCTGGTCTGGCGGGCAACAGGCCCGACCGCAGTGAACGGTCTGTCATCCGCCGTACTGGCTGGGGTGTTCCAGCTTTGTGGGGGCCCACGACTGGGCCACGACAAGAGATTCTATCGTCTGAAACGGCCTGAGTGTGGCCCCACCACGATCTGCCTTCGGGCTCGCCGGTCGCCGAGGGCGTTGGGGGCGCGCGCCAACGCGGTGGGCCGGGAGGTTGTTCCCATCCGGCCCACCGCGTTCTGCTACCGGTTCAGCGTGTCACTGAGCCGATGGTCACTGGTCGCCCTGCTCGACAAGCTGGCGGACGCGAGCGCCGCACTGCTCGTCGATCTGGCCGATGTACCAGAACACGCGCTCGCGAACCTCGCCGGTGACCCCGTCCAGCACGCCGCCGGCCACCGTCTGGCAGAAGTCCTCACGCTGCTTGTCGTTCCAGACGTTGCGCACCAGATCGCCCGGCTGGTTGAAGTCGCCGTCGTCGGGACGCAGCGTGTAAGCGGAACGCACCAGCTCGCCGTCCGCCTCCCAGCCGTCCTCGGCCCGGCCCTGCTCGTCAGCGAACGGCCGGCCCATGCTGTTGGGGGCGTAGACCGGGGCGTCTCCGGAGTGGTCGAACGCCATGTGGCCGTCGAACGCGTACCGGTTGTGGGCGTCCACGCGCGGCCTGTTCACCGGCAACTGGTCGTAGTTGGTGCCGATCCGCGCCCTGGCGGCGTCGTTGTAGGCGAACACCCGGCCGAGCAGCATCTTGTCGGGGCTAAAGCCGATGCCGGGAACCAGGTTGGACGGCGCGAAAGCCGCCTGCTCGATCTGGGCGAAGTAGTTGTCCGGGTTCTTGTTCAGGGTCATGGTGCCCACCGGGATCAACGGGTAGTCGGCGTGCGGCCAGACCTTCGTTAGGTCGAACGGGTTGATGTGGTAGTCGTTGGCGTCCGCGTACGGCATCACCTGTACCGACATGCGCCAGCTCGGGAAGTCGCCGGCCTTGATGGCGTTGAACAGGTCACGACGGTGCGCGTCGGCGTCCTTGCCCGCCAGCAGCTGGGCCTGTTCGTTGGTGAGGTTGTGCACGCCCTGCTGCGTGTGGAAGTGGTACTTGACCCAGAACCGCTCCCCGGCTGCGTTCACCCACATGTAGGTGTGCGACGAGTAGCCGTTCATGTGGCGGTAGCTCTTCGGCAGGCCACGTTCACCCATCAGGTAGGTCACCTGGTGGGCGGACTCGGGGGAGAGCGTCCAGAAGTCCCACTGCATGTGGTTGTCGCGCAGGCCGGAGTCGGGCAGCCGTTTCTGGCTGCGGATGAAGTGCGGGAACTTCATCGGGTCACGAACGAAGAACACGGGGGTGTTGTTGCCCACCATGTCGTAGTTGCCCTCGGTGGTGTAGAACTTCAGCGCGAAACCGCGGACATCGCGCCAGGTGTCCGGCGAGCCGGTCTCGCCTGCGACGGTGGAGAAGCGGGCCAGCATCTCGGTCTTCACCCCGGGCTGGAAGAGGGCTGCCTTGGTGTACCGGGTGACATCCTCGGTGGTTTCGAAGACGCCGAAGGCGCCGGAGCCTTTGGCGTGCGGGCGGCGCTGCGGAACTTCTGAGCGGTTGAAGTGGGCGAGCGTGTCGATCAGGTGCACGTCGTGCAGCACCAGCGGGCCGTTCGGGCCGACCGAGAGGCTGTTGCGGTCGCTGGCGTTGGGGGCGCCGTTGACCGTCCGTGAGCCGCTGGTGTCAGCGGATGTGTTCCCCGGCATCTGGCCCGATTCCGGAGTGGTGGGGATCTTGGCAGTGAAGTCGTTCATGCTGTCTCCTCGTTGAGCAGGGCCTAGACTCCATGGTCGCCGACGATGGAGTGTGGACGACTCCATGCTATCAGTGGAATGGTTCCAATCTTGGAGGCGATAGGGTGGTGATCATGAACGGGCCGGCCGACGACGAGGCGCGCATCCGCGCCGCCGGGTTGCGCGTCACCGCCGGCCGCAAGGCGGTGCTCCGCGTTGCCCAGGAGTCGCCCCACGCAACCGCCGACGTGATCGCGGAAGCGGTGCGTCAGCGAATCGGCTCGATCTCCACCCAGGGCATCTACGACGCGTTGCACAGCCTCACCGATGCGGGTTTGCTGCGCCGCATCCATCCGGCGGGCAGCCCGACCCGCTACGAGGCGCGCGTCGCGGACAATCACCACCACCTGATCTGCCGGGGTTGCGGTGAGGTGTGCGACGTCGACTGCGCTGTCGGTGAGGTGCCCTGCCTGACTCCGAGCACCGACCACGGCTACCTGGTCGATGAGGCCGAGGTCACTTACTGGGGATATTGCCCCGCCTGCCGGCGAAAGCCGCACTGACAGGACAGGAGGGCCGGGGCATGACGCTGCCGATCGGGGACGGTCCCGGTGCCTTGCGCCCGGCCCGCGTCGACCCCGCTGACCTGAGGCAGTTGGAGGAATCCCCGGTCTCGGCGCGGCGGGTGGCCGGGCTGTTCCGCAGCTACCGGGGGCCGCTGCTGGCCGTGGTCGCCATGATCGTGGTCAGCTCACTGGTCAGCATCGCGCAGCCGTTCCTGGTGCGCGCCGTGATCGACAACGCACTACCCAACCGCGACCTGCGGCTGCTGGTGTGGCTGGTGGTCGCCATGTTGGGTGTTGCAGTGGCGGTGCAGGCCATCGGGGTGTGGCAGACGCTGCTCAGCACCCGGGTGGGCGAGGGCATCATGCACGACCTGCGCACCCGCGTGTTCGCTCACCTGCAGAAACAGTCGCTGTCGTTCTTCACCCGTAACCGTGGCGGTGAGATCCAGTCGCGGATCACCTCCGACGTGGCCGGCATGCAGTCGGTTGTCACCACCACCGCCACCAGCATTGCGTCCAACGTGACCACGGCCATCGCCACGGCGGCTGCGATGGTGGCGCTGTCGTGGCAGCTGGCCCTGATCAGCCTGGTGGTGATCCCGCCGGCCGTGCTCCTGACCCGTCAGGTGGCGCTCACCCGACGCGACATCACCACGCAGCGACAACGCGTGATGGCCGACCTGTACTCGCAGGTGGAGGACTCGTTGTCGGTGTCGGGCGCCCGGCTGGCCAAGACGCTCGGCACCGGCGACCGTGACCTGGCGCGATTCGACGTCACCAGCCGTCAGTTGGCCGACCTGGCCGTCAAGTCGCAGCTGGCCGGCCGCTGGCGGATGGCCGTCATGCAGATCGCCTTCGCGGCCATCCCGGCCGTCATCTACCTGGCGGCCGGGCTGCCCATCACCGGTGACGACATGACGATCGGCACCCTGGTCGCCTTCACGGCCCTGCAGACGTCCATCTTCCGGCCGTTGATGGGGCTGCTCAGCTCCGGCGCCCAGTGGGTCGCGTCGATGGCCCTCTTCAGTCGCGTCTTCGGCTACCTCGACCTGGTCCCCGAGGTGCCCGAACCCGAGCACCCCGTCGCCGTCGACCCGGCCCAAGTCCGCGGCGAAGTGTGTTTCGACGACGTCCATTTCCGCTACCCGGACGCCGATCGCGAGGCGCTGCGCGGAGTGAGCTTGACCATCCCGCCCGGTGCCACGCTGGCCGTGGTGGGCGAGACCGGGTCGGGCAAGTCGACGCTGGCCGCCTTGGCGGACCGGCTGCACGACCCGACCTCGGGGGTGGTGACGATCGACGGCCTGGATCTGCGCCGGCTCAGCCGCCGGACCCTGACCACGCTGGTCGGGGTGGTCAGCCAGGAGACGTACCTGGTGCACGACACCATCCGTGCCAACCTGCTGGCGGCATGCCCTGACGCCACCGACGAGCAGCTCTGGCAGAGCCTGGCCTGGGCCGAGATCGACGACCTGGTGCGCGACCTCCCGGACGGCCTCGACACCATCGTGGGCGCCCGCGGCCATCGCTTCAGCGGTGGCGAGCAACAGCGCCTGGTGATCGCGCGCACCCTGCTGCGCAACCCGCGGATCCTGATCCTCGACGAGGCCACCTCCGCGCTGGACAACCGCACCGAGGTCGATGTGCAACGACACCTGGACGCGCTCTCACAAGGGCGGACGACGCTGATCATCGCCCACCGGCTGTCAACCATCCGCGACGCCGACCTGATCGCCGTGCTGGCCGCGGGCCGCCTCGTCGAACTGGGCCGACACGATGACCTGGTCGCAGCCGGCGGCCCCTACGCCGCCTTGCTGGAGCGCCGCGCCCGCGACGAGCAAGGTCCCGAGGCGCAACCACCCGCACCGGACGCCAGCTAGCCTGTCCCGGTGAGCAGAAACGTCCCGATGGGGATCCTGGCGGCCCTGGCCACGGAACTGCTGTACGGCGTCTCCTTCGTCTTCACCAAGAGCGGCCTGGACAGCGTCGACCCCGTTTCGCTGCTGGCCTGGCGTTTCGGCATCGCCCTGGCCGCGATGCTGCTGCTGATCGCCACGCGGGTGATCCGGCTGCGCATCACCAGCGACGTGGTGCGGCCGCTGCTGGTGCTGGCCATCCTCCAGCCAGTCATCTACTACGCCGCCGAGGCCTACGGCATCGGTCGAACCACGGCGTCCGAGACGGGTTTGATCATCTCGGCCATCCCCGTGTTCACCTTGCTGGGCGCCTGGTTGATCCTGGGTGTGACGCCTTCGCGCTGGCAGTCGACCGGGATCCTGATCACCTTCGTCGGCGTCTGCACGACGGTGGTGGTCGGCGGTCTGCAGGCCGGTTTCAACGTCGCCGGGTACCTCGCCTTGCTGCTGGCTGTGGTGGCCTACTCGTTGTACGCAGTGTTCGCGGAACGACTGCACCACGCCAGGGACATCGACAAGACCTTCGTGATGGTGGCGAGTGGCGCGATTGTGTTCGGCGGCGTGGCCGTGGTGCAGCACCTGGCCGCGGGGACGCTGCCCGAGTTCCTGGCGCTGCCCGCCACCAACGCCCCCTTCCGCTGGGCCGTCGTTTATCTGGGGATCGGCCCGACCGTCGGCGCGTTCTTCTTCCAGAACGTGGCGATCAGGCACCTTGGTTCGAACGGTTACGCCACGTTCATCGGTCTGTCCACCCTGGTCGCGCTGGCGGCGGGTGCGCTGGTGCTGGGTGAGCGGCTCGCGCCCGGGCAGTTCGCCGGCGGTGCTCTGATCCTGGCCGGCGTCTACGTCGCCAACCACCGCGGCCAGTACCGCCCCAGGGCGTCGCGTCAGGCCGGCTCTGCGCCGTTGCAGGCCCCGGCAGGGGAGGGGACACCACTACAGTCGGGCGTCTAGACTCAGCACGTCCTTTCCAACCCACACCCCCAAGGACAGATCATGCGAATCAGTTTCGCGACCTCGCAGCGCTCGACCCTCGGGATCGAGTGGGAACTTGCCCTGATCGACGCCACCACCCTGGAGCTCGCGCCGCGCGGTCCCGAGCTGTACGCCGAGCTCACCTCCGAGAAACAGGGCCCCTTCCGGGAGGAGTTCCTGCAGCACATGGTGGAGCTGGTCACCGGCGTGCACCACCGCGTCGACGAAGCTGTCGCCGAACTCTCGGACGCGATGGGGCAGGTCCAGGCGGCGGCGGATCGGGCCGGTCTGGCGGTGCTCGCTGCCGGCACCCATCCCTTCAGCCGGGCAGCCGACCTGCCCATCGTCGAGAAGGACCGCTACCACACGGTGCTGGACAAGGGCGCCTGGTGGTCCCAGCGGCTCATCATCTGCGGCACCCACGTGCATGTCGGGCTCACGTCGGGCGAACTGGCGCCGGCAGCGATGCGAGCGCTCACCGCGGCCATGCCGTACCTGATCGCGCTGTCCGCGGCCTCGCCCTACTGGGAGGGGGAGGACACCCGCTACGCGTCGCAGCGCACCATGTTGTTCCAGCAGTTGCCCAGCGCCGGTCTGCCGCCCGACCTGGACGACTGGCAACACTGGCAGGACCACATCGCCCAGCTGATCGCGCTCGACGTGATCGCCGATCCCAGCGAGATCCGCTGGGACGTGCGGCCCTCGCCGTCCCTCGGCACGGTCGAGAACCGCGCCGCCGACGCGGTGCCCACTCTGGCCGAGATCGGAGCCCTGGCCGCGCTCACCCAGTGTCTGGTCGACTGGTCCGTGCAGCGCACCATCGACGGCGACCCGCTGCCGGAGCTGCAGCGCTGGGTGGAGCGCGAGAACAAGTGGCGCGCCGCCCGCTACGGCGTCGAGGCGTTCATCATCGACCCTCTTCATCCGGATCGCCAGATCCATCTGTTGGACGGCCTGTCCAGGTTGCTCGACCGGCTGGAGCCGGTGGCGGTCAGGCTGGGGTGTGCGGACGAGCTGCGGTTCGTCGACGAGCTGGCCAGGCGCGGCCCGAGCTACCGTCGCCAGCGGGCGGCGTTCGCCGACGGTGGAATGGATGCGCTGCTGCGTGCGCTGGTCGCCGAGACCCGGTCAGGTAACCCAAGGTTCTGAGTCACCGGCTAACCTGTGCCGGGTGAAGCCGTTTCTGCTGTTGGGTTCCCGCGAGGACCAAGCCGCCCGTGATGAGGTCGAGTCGATTCGCCGCCACTTGGGGGTGCGCGCTGACGAGCTGCTGAAGGTGCAGCTGACCGATGAGACGCTGCCCGATGTCAACCTGGACGACTGGTCCGGGGTGATCCTGGGCGGTGGGCCCTTCAACGCCAGCGAGCCCAACCCCTCCCTCCTGCAGCAGCGGATGGAGGCCTACCTGGGGCGGGTCATCGACGAGGTGCTGGAGCGCGAGTTTCCCTTCATGGGCATCTGCTACGGCGTGGGGGTGCTCACCACCCGGCTGGGCGGGGTGGTCGACTCGACGTACTCCGAGCCGGTGCAGGCCATCGAGGTGCGCCTCACCGATGAGGGCCGTGCCGATCCGCTGCTGGAGGGAATCCCGGACGTGTTCAAGGCTTTCGTCGCGCACAAGGAGGCCTGCCGGGTGCCGCCCGCCGAGGCTGTCCTGCTGGGGCTCGGCGAGGACTGCCCGGTGCAGATGTACCGGGTGGGCCGCCACTGCTACATCACGCAGTTCCACCCCGAACTGGACGCGGACGACCTGGCCACCCGGATCCGCCTGTACGAGAACGCCGGCTATTTCCATCCCGACGAGATGGCCGATCTGATCCGCAACGCGCATGCGGCCGGGCTGGCCGGTTTCCAGCATCAGATCCTGACCAACTTCGCCTCCCGTTACGGTCGCTGAACAGGACACCGGGCCTGCTCCTGTCCAGGGTCTTCTCGCGACGGGGGGCGGTGCCCGAGGGGGGACGCTTGGCGCGCCGGGCGGACGACGTGTTTTCCGTGATCCCGGCCTAAGCTGGACCCATGGGATACACTTCCGCACGCTTTGCCCGCCTCGGCCTCGCGCTGGTGACTTTGCTCAGCCTGGGTGGTTGCGCCACGTCAGCCACAGGTGGCGCGTCCCCGGCTGGTCAGACGTCGGCGAATCCCACCTCGCCATTGGTGTCGGTGTCGGCCTCGCCGTCCGCTGCGGCTACGTCGGTGACGCCCTCGCCCACCCCCAGCGTGCCCGCCAAGCCTGACTGCAGCGAGCTGAAATGCATCGCCATCACCTACGACGACGGCCCCTCGGCGCTGACCGACCAGCTGATCGATGACTACGTCGCAGCGGGGGCGAAGGCGACCTTCTTCGTCAACGGCAATTTCGTCCGGACCTTCCCCGAAACGGTCAAACGGGCTCATCAGCTGGGCTTCGAGGTGGGCAACCACACCACGAACCACAAGCATCTGCCCAAGCTTGACGACGCCACGATCGCCAAGGAGATGAGCAGCACCACCAAGAACATCGAGTGGGCGACCGGCGCCACCCCCACGCTGATGCGCCCGCCCTACGGGGAACGCTCGGCACGGGTCGATGCGGTGGCCGAGCAGCAGGGTCTGGCGGTGATCTCCTGGACCTCCAGCCCCGCGGACTGGGCCAACAAGGACACCGCGACGATCGTGCGGTTGAGTCTGGAACGGGCCCAGCCGGGAGCCATCCTGTTGATGCACGACACCCACCAGTGGACGGTGGACGCGGCGCCGGCCACCATCAAGGGGCTGCAGGACCAGGGCTACACGCTGGTGACCGTCAGTGAGCTGATCGGCGAGCCGGTGCCGGGCAAGGTGTACCCCGCGAGCTGACGGGCGCTGCGCTGCGTGTTGGGTCACCCAGCGTTGGCGTAGGCCTGCGCAAGCCACCCGCTGACCTCGTCGTCGACCTCCTCGGTCGTGTGCAGCTCCAGGTGGTGCATCCAGACGTTCGTGGCCGGGTGGACGACGGACTTGAACCGGTCGGAGGCGACCTCGTAGGGCAGGGCCAGCGAGAGCACCGCTGGCACGTCGCTGCGGACGTACTGCCCGGGACGCCACACGAAGGCGAAGCCCTTGCGGCGCCGGAAGGCGATCTGGCTCTTCGTCACGCGCACGGTGGCCGGCCCGATCTGGCTAACCGCCTGCGCCACCGCGCCGAACAGCGTGAGGCCCTCCGGGAAACCGTCGAAGAACTCCTCGGGGGTTCCCTGCTCCGCTGTCGCAGCCACCACCCCACGGTAGCTGTCAGGGCTGCTTCGTGGCTGTGAGGGAGCGTCAGATCTCGATGCGTTGCAGTGGTTGCCCAGTCACCTCGGCGATGAGGTCGAAGTCCTTGTCGAGATGAAGGACGGTGCGGCCGGTGAGTTCTGCGGTGGCGGCGATCAACAGGTCAGGGATTGATGGTGCCCGGTGTTGGCCGCGGGTGGCGAGCAGGGCCTGGACCTCCACTGCCCGGTCCTCGATGGCCGGCGTCAGGTACTCCACGGGCATGGCTGCAATCGGCGGCAGCTGCAACAGTCTGGTGTGGTCGTCGGCGGACCGCGCCGAGAACCCGACTTCCAGACGGGTGACCGTCGAGATGGCAACCAGGCCTCGATCGATCCGACTGGCCCACTCGGCAGCGTCGGGGCTGTGACCCAGCCTGACCAAGGCCGACTTGTCGACGAGCCAGAGTGTCACGACCAAGCCTTGTCCATGACGGTCGGGTCAGCGAGGTCAGCCAGCAGGTCGGACATGGCATTCAAGTCCGGAACCGAGACGCTGTCGAGTGACCTGTGGGCCTGTTGGTGCAGTTGGCGCCGGAGAAAATCCGTGCGCGAAAGGCCGAAGCGCCGTGCCTGCTCGTCCAGTAGTGCAAGGTCATCGGCCGGGATGTTGCGGATCAGTACGTCGGGCATGGTTCCCCTCCTACGCCGTTCGATATCTGATGATATCAACCTCGCCGGATGGGGCCAAGGTCCTTGGACACCCGTGACGAGTGCGGCTAGGGCTGGCGGCGCGAATCGAGCACGGCGTCCAGCAGCGCGTCGGCGACTTGACGCTTCGACCCGGCGGCCTCCGCGACGATCTCGTCCGTCGGGCCGAGGATCGTCAGCCGGTTGTCCGCGGTCTCGAAGCCCTTGTCCCAGCCGACCTCGTTCACGGCAAGCAGGTCCACGCCCTTGCGGCGCCGTTTGCGCCGCCCGCGCTCGAGGAGTTCGTCACCCCTGGCGGTCTCGGCCGCGAAGGCGACGACGGTCTGGCCCGGGCGCCGACGCTCGGCCAGACCCGCGACGATGTCCTCGTTCTCGACGAGGGTGATGGTTGGCGGCGCGCCGGCCTCCTTGGTCAACTTGTCATCGGACACCTCAGCCACCCGGAAGTCCGCGACCGCTGCCGCCATGATGATGATGTCCGCGGTGTCTGCGGCTCGGCGCATCACCGTCGACAGATCCGCGGCCGAGCCGACTTTCGTGATCTCGATCCCGGGCAGTTCGGCGTCGCGCAGGATGTCGCCGTCGATGTTGGCCGCGGCCAGCGCCACCTTGGCGCCCCGCTCGGCGGCCGCGACCGCCAGCGCAACACCCTGGCGTCCGCTCGACCGGTTGCCGATGTAGCGGACAGGGTCGATGGGCTCACGGGTGCCGCCGGCGGACACGGCCACGGTGCGGCCGGCCAGGTCGGTTCGCGCGTTGAACAGCGCCAGCGCGGCTGCGTGGATCGCCTCCGGCTCGCTCATGCGCCCGGGGCCGGAGTCGCCGCCGGTGAGCGGGCCGTCGTCGGGGCCGCAGACGTGGACGCCGCGCGACCTCAGCGTCGCCATGTTCGCGCGGGTGGCGGGGTGGTCCCACATCTGGGTGTGCATCGCCGGAGCGATCAGGACGGGGGCTGTCACAGCCAGCAGTGTCGTCCCCAGCAGGTCGGTGGCCAGCCCGGCGGCCATGGCGGCGATGGTGTTCGCAGTCGCCGGCGCCACCACGATGAGGTCTGCCCGCTGCCCGAGCGCCACGTGCTTGACCTGCGGGACGTCGTCGTGCACCGACGTCGTGACCGGGTTCCGGGAGATCGCCTCCCAGGTGGAACGGCCCACGAAGCGCAGCGCGTCCTCAGTCGGCACGACGTGCACCTCGTGCCCGTCCCCGATGAACAACCGGACGAGGTGGACGGTCTTGTAGGCGGCGATGCCGCCCGTGACACCAACGACGATGACCATGGGTCAGATTGTCCCATCGTCGACGAGGGCGATTACCCTTCGTGGGCATGTGCACCGTCGTGATTCGCGTGCCGGAGCCTGGTGCCGGCGCTGTCAGGGTGTTGGCTGTGCGTGACGAGGACCCGCAGCGTCCGTGGCGTCCGTTGGGCCGGTGGTGGCCGGATCGGCCGAAGGTCCGCGGAGTCATGGACGAACTCGCTGGTGGGGCCTGGCTGGCTGCGGACGACACGACGCTCGCCGTGCTGCTCAACCGCGCCGGTGGTGCCGATGGCCCCGCACTGACGTCTCGCGGCTCCCTGGTGCTGGATGCCGTGGCGCGCCGGCCCCTCCCGCGCCCGCTGACGACGCTGGGTTTCAACCTCATCCAGGTCGACGGCGATGGTGCCCGCATCACCTCGTGGCAGCGCGGCTTGCCCAAGGTCGTCGACCTGGCCCCCGGCACGCACATGGTTGCGCACGATGACGTGGACGACCCCGCAACCGCTCGCGTCGGGGCCTGGCTGGACGCCTTCGCCGCCGCCCCCACCGAAGTCGGTTCTGGGGGCCGGTGGTGGGAAGGCTGGCTGGCGATCCTGGCCGAGTCCACCGATCTCGGCCCCCATGACGACCGCGCCATCATCCGTGACAACCGTGTTCATGGCTATCCGACGTTGTCGCTGCTGGTCAGCGTGGCGTCGGTGAGCAGGGAAGGCGTCGAGGTGAGCATGGCGACCCTTGACGTCCCTGGTCGCTGGAACGACCGCGGACTCCAGTTGTCGCAGGCCCGCACTCGGCGAGCGAGCTGAGCCGGTCGGGTGGTGCGGCCCGCCGACCTGGCTGACCGGCCCGGTATTGTTCGCGTGAAGGCACCTTGGATGAGCGCTGACGAGGAGACCGAACGATGTTTGGCGCGAAGGACGAAACCCCGCTGCGGGCGGACATTGAGGCCGCGGTGCTACGCATGGGCTACAAGGTCGGGACGGACGCGGCCATCCGCAGTCTGGAGTCGCGGCTGAACCCGGCAGAGACGGTGCACGAGCTGGCGTTCCTGTCCGCGATGCCGGTGAACGGACTGCTGGTGGTGACCAGCGAGCGCGTCCTCGTCTGTGGCGGGCTGGGCGCGAAGAAGCAGCTCAGCCTTCCGTTGGAGCGGATCACCCGGGTCCAGGCGGTGACCCCGCTACTGGGCCTGGAGTACGGGAGCCTCATCGTGGACACCCTCGATGGTGCGCGCAGATTCAAGATCCGGCGGCTTCGTCGCTTCAAGGAAGCGATCCTGGCCGCCCAGGCGGCTGCTCAGTAGTCCCTCGCCGGCAGTGCCTTCCGCAGGGGCCACTGAGCATTCGCAGGGGCCACTGATGTCGAGATGCAGTCAAGATTGCACGATCTTGAGCGGCTACTTTGCTGAAGTAGGTCCGCTCGGGGAGGTCTTGCAGTATCGGCCCGACCCGTCCGAAGACGCCACGCGCTGCATGCGGCATGGTCGGACGTCCCCGCACGACACGTCCTCGCCGCGGCAATCCGCGGCGCGATCGCACCCTGGGGACCGAGGGATCGAGAGTTCCTATGGCCCATCCCGAGTACGAGTGGAAGGTCCCACGGTTGTCCGCCTTAGCTCGGCGTCCAATCGGTGAACGTCTCGGCCTTCTCTCGCTCGACGTCCTTCTCATAGCTCGCCAAGATCGCCTGCGCCAGTTCCCCGCCCTGCCTGGGACTCTTAAGGATTGATTTGTAGTCGAAGTCAACAGACTTGGACTCGACATTGAGGTCAACCACGACGGTCTTCAAGATCTCCGCGCACTTGCCTAGGAACTCCTCCATCTGCGGCTCGGTCAGCAAAGCCGGATTCGCGACGTAGGGACTCGAAGCGTCGTTGTCGCGGAGGATCTCCGAGAGCAGGTACAGCATGAAATAGCGAGTCAGCGTATAGGAGGCCATCGGCCGGTTCTTGAGTTTCGGCAGGCTCTGGTCGACTACACCCATCAGCCGGTGCACAAAGATCACCCGCTGCGCGGTGACCTCCGGGCGTCCAAAGATCTCGGCGTACTTCTCATCGAAAACCTTGTAGATCTGGTGGGCTGACCATGGCTCCTGCACGTCGAACGCCAGGAACGCACGTCCGATCTCGTCGTTGGTGATCACCTTTGCGCCTATTGGCGCCTTCTCGCCCCGTTTGATCTCGAAGAAGTAGTCCCCGCTCGCGTCGTTCATCTCCTTCTGCAGACGGAGCTGGATGGCGTGGTTCGAGCGGAGGTCGCGCGGCTTGATGGCGTTCTGGTTGTTGCTGTTCTCGGTGATCCGGCGAGCCAGCGCGTCGTCCTGGACTTCGATAACTCGCACCAGCACCCGGAGGTCGTCGGTGAGCTTGGATTTGTCGTTGTAGAAGCTCGTCAGGCTTTGCGCACCGTTCACCACGGAGTAGTCCTTGATCGTGAGCTCCCCGCTCTTGGACTTGTCGGCGGAGGCGCACAGGATGATCAGGCCGTTGTGCCCAAGGATGAAGTTTGCGTGACCCGACTTGTTGGTCAGGGCACCGCGGATTGCCTTGTTGACGCTCGTGTTGCCGAGACCGTAGCGCACGTTCTCTCGAAACAGCGAACCATCTGCGATGCCCTCCATGTGCACCAGCTGGAGTGCCCTCGCGGGAAACACGAACATCACTGGGTCGTCCTTGCCTGCGCCGACCTTCATTTCTAGCGGGTCGACGTAAGAGGTGTCGAAGGTGAACGCACCCTTCTTGCCCTCGGTGGTGTCCACCTCGACCATCCGTGCGGCGATCTCTTCGCGGTCGAAGATCGACAAATCTGGCGTGAGCGCCGCGTAGCCCTCAGAGTCGGTATTGTGCGACTCGTTGCTGACGTAGACGCCCACCAGTCGGTAGCCGGCTGCAACCATGTCGGCCAAGTGGACTCGGACGATGAGGCGCTTCAGTTCGTCGTCGGCGTTGCCCGAAAGGATCGTCTTCACGTTGTCGGCCGCGTTGAACTGAGCGACCGAGCCCATCAGGTTCTTCGGGCCGACGTCGCCGATCCTGCCCGTGTCGCTCTGACGGATCTTCGCCTGAAGGAAGTGGATCTCCTCGTTATTGTGGTCGACGTAGATCCCGTCAATACCCTTATCGTTCGAGTGGTCGCACACGGCGTCCCGCGCGTCAGTCTCCTCCAGCCTGTAAACGTTCTCAAGGAACCACACGAGGAACGAGGCCGACTCTCCAAGCCCCGTCCGCTCAGCGACGCGGGCGACTCTCTTAGACAAGAGGTTGTAGCTGAGATCACTTGACTTCACGCGTGACAGGCTACTCGCCCAGGTCAGTTGCGACTGTCCCCTCCGGCGCGTTTGGTGAAGGCATAGCCGAGCTCCCGCTGCTGCGCGTCGTCGAGGGTGGCTGCGAACTGTCGGTAGTGCGCCCGCTGCGCGGCGTTGGGCCGCTGTCCTTCCCAGGCGGGGGAGGTGTCGATGTGTGCGTGGCCGCGGTGAATCCACTGCCAGGTCAGGGCGTAGCCGCGAGACCCCCATCGAGTGTTGGGCCGGACTGCGCGCACCCATTCTTCAAACCAGCGATGGGACTGCCATCGTCGGTGGAGCTTGGCTTCTATGGCGCGGTAGTTCCAGCGGCCGGTTGACGAGTAGGGGTCGGCCAGTCCTTCCCATGTGGCTTCGAGGCGTTGTGTCCAATCGGCTGGGTCGACGATCATGCTCGCCGAGCAGGCATTGGCGCAGTTGATGCCCATGGATGCTGGAAGTCCGAGTGTCTCTGCCGCCTTCGCCCACGAGGTCACCGCTGGCGCCAGTCTGGCCAAAGACAACGAGGCGAAGAGCCGGACGGTCGCCTCGGGCGAGGCCGATGCGCCAGTGAGGTGCTCCTCGAACAGCGGCGCGGGGATTACTTGGGGTATGCCGCGCGTGTCGATGGTCATGCTGTGCTCCTGGGCGTCGAGTTGGTGGGACAGACGCCGGTGCGGGGCGCGCGCGGCCATGACCAGGCGGGTGAGGGTGGGGGTCATGACGGTGCGGTCGGCCAGCCACCCGAGCGGGCCGTCGTTGGTGGTCGGGGTGAGCTCGGTCCACGGCGTCAACAGCCCTGCGGCGGTGTTGACGTCGTCGGCGGCGAGGATCGCGTCTGCGGTCGCCAGCGCTGCCCCGCGAAGGCGGGGATCGTCAGGTGGGCGCAGGCCCCAGCGTGGTCCGCGGGCCAGAGTGCGGCCCGCAGCGACGGCGCCCAAGGCTGAGACCCAGGGGTCGACGGAGTCGGCGCCGGGTTGTCCGGCGAGGTGCAGGGGCAGGGTGGTCAGGTGGCGCAGATCAGCCAGGTATGCCGCGGGCTCGGCCGGCTGCCCGAGCACAGTGACGTGCTCGACGGCCAGGGCCAAGTCGATCCGCGCCTGCGTCGCCAGGACAGCCAGTGAGGCAGGCGCCGCAGTGATCGCTGTGAGGTCGTGATTGCACTGCCGGGTCGGCCCTTGCCCGAGCGGATTCCCGAGGTGTTGCTCCGGAGCATGGACCGAGCCGCGGCAAACCTTGCGAAACTGGATGAGGCGTGGAATCGAGCGCAGCCTCAAATACCGACGGGTCCGTCGGCCGGATCCAATCGGGAGTACGACGACCTCTGTCGTCACTGGCAGGCGCTGCTTCAGGGACTACCACCGATCGATGGATGGACCGTCACTGAACAACTGCCTGACATCGACGCTGCTGGTCGTGCCTTCATCGACTACCTCGAGATCGATGAGATTCCCTTCGCTCTTCAAAATGACCTTGAAGAGCCAGGACGCCAGCTCGATGAGTACCGGTTTCGGCTGGCCCAAGCGCGTCGCAAGGCAACCCGGGACCACCGAGCGCCGCGGTCGATGGTGGGACATGTCACGTCACCTCAGATTCAGTCAACCGCACGACTGGAACGACATCCATGAGCTCGACTGGCCCGATATCAAAGCGACACTCGCGACGTCAGCCATGGATGAGTTCGATCCCCTTCCCGTCGACGACTTCGATCTTGGGCTTGCCGCATCCTCCAAACCTCAAGGCGGAGTTTCAATAAGCATCGACTTGTGTCGCCTCGACGATGATGGCTTCGAGCGGCTGCTGTTCGACCTTCTCAGAGGACTTGATGGCTACCAGAACGTGCAGTGGCTCATGAAGACCCGCGCGCCAGATCGCGGGAGGGACCTCTCGGTTGAGCGAGCGATAGCCGATGCTGCAGGTACGGTGCGCACGGAGCGTGTGATCGTGCAGGCGACACTTTGGACAAGCAAGTCTGTTCGCCCGGTCGATGTTCAGGAGGCTTTGGCCGCCCTGAGCATGTGGGAGCCCCCTGCGGTCCGTAGCCTGGTGATAGCAACGAGTTCGAGATTCACGGCGGATGCCGTGGGGGTGATCGAGAAGCACAATCACGAAGGCAAGATTCCTTTGATCGAGATGTGGCCGGACAGCCAACTGGAAGCAATGCTGGCGACTCGACCAGACCTCATCGCCGAGCATGGCCTGCGCGCGCCGACGCTATAGATGCGACTTCGGCGATGGGCGAAGCAGATCGTCGAAGAATCTCTCCAAGAGTTCGGCGTGGGCGTCTTGGCTGAACTCGGCTCCGCCGAAGCGGTAGACCTCATAGCCGGCGAGACGCAACCGACGGTCCTCCGAGACCATGGTGGCGTACCGCGCTGGGTCGGCGCGACCATCTTCACGGGCGTAGTGATGCTTGCCGTCGACCTCAAGGACGACCCGGCGCCGGTTGGGCAAGAGCAGTAGGAAGTCCATCCTTTGCCGGATGACGGCTCCGGGTCGTGGAGTCCATGGTCGGCGGGTGAAGGGGTCGTAGTGCAGCCAGACCTGAGGGAGGAGGGCAGGGACTGACGTGTCTTGCCCGTACCTCTGAGTGTATGCGCGAAAGAGAATCCGTTCGGGCTCGCTCTCCAGACTCTGGGCAAGACGGGACCAGAGGTGGCGCGCTGCGGCGTCGGTGTTTCTCTCACGCAGGACCTCGGTCGCCCACCAGTTGACGAGCTCGGACCAAGTGAGGCCATCGTTGGGCAAGGGCCGGTCGTAGATGAGGCAGCGATCCGCGCCTTCGGTGACCTCGATGACGTTTGCGACCGCGTCGCGAAGCACGATCTGGGGCTTGCGTCCCACGGAGGCAAAGATCAGGTTCCTCATCTCTCCGGTGGCGCCACGAGCACCTGCTCGCTCGACGAGTCCTTGGAGCTCGTCGTCGTCCCACTCCTCCAGCAGGGCTTGCCCGATGTTGACCAACTCGACCCAGTCCCGGGACTGTAGTCGCGTCATGACGTAAGACGTCTTGCTGCGGTAGGGATCCTCACCTTCGCGGGCGGGTTCTAGACCCAGCCTCTCGCACGCGGCGCCGAGGTCGTAGGCCTTGACGTGAGCCCACAGCGAGCGCGCGATGGCCGCGCGCAGCGCCTCTGGCTTAGGCGGGGCGTCAACGTGAAGTGCGGTCACGACTGATCAGTCTTTCGCCGAATAGATAACCGGGGCAACACAAACCCATAGGGATCCATAACACGAGGTTTACGAAACATACGAAGTACGTTTGTGAAATCTTCGCTGCTTCTCGACAACTGAGCATGTGTGTGAAGGCAAGGCCCGGAGCGGCGCAGGACCTGCCGGTACGGTGGGGCGGTCCTGGTGGACGGCCGGGCCCCCGCCTGGTCGATGGTCGCCGGAGTTGGTGTCGGCATGGCGTGAATGATCAGCGCTGCATGTCCGCAAACCGCGAGTAGTGCCCCTGGAACACCGTGGTGATGGTGTCGGTGCGCCCGTTGCGGTTCTTGGCGACGATGATGTCGGCTTCGCCTGCGTGGGCGCTGTCCTTGTCGTACAGGTCTTCGCGGTGCAGCAGCAGCACGATGTCGGCGTCCTGCTCCAGCGAGCCGGACTCGCGCAGGTCGGAGAGCATGCGGCATCTTGTCCTGGCGCTGCTCGGGGCCACGGTTCAGCTGCGCTGAGCGCGATCACCGGGATGTCCAGCTCCTTGGCCAGCAGCTTGATCTGGCGGCTGAACTCCGAGACCTCGAGCTGGCGCGCTCTCGACCTTCGTGCCGGAGCTCATCAGCTGGATGTAGTCGATGACCACCAGCCGCAGGTCGTGGCGCTGCTTGAGCCGGCGCGCCTTGGCCCGGATCTCCATCATCGTCAGGTTGGGCGAGTCGTCGATGAACAGCGTCTTCCGCTGATCAGGTCGACTGCGCGGATGATCCGCTGCCAGTCGTCCTCGGTCCATCTCGCCCGTCGCGGATGTGGTTGAGCGGCACCGAACACCTGCGCCAACAGCCGCATCACGATCTCGCTCTGGCTCATCTCCAGGCTGAAGAAGGCGGCCGTCAGATTGTTCTTCACGGCCGCCGACCGGGCGAAGTCGAGCGCGAGCGTCGACTTGCCGACGGACGGGCGGGCCGCGACGATCACCATCTGCCCGCCGTGCAGGCCGTTGGTCAGCTCGTCCAGGTCGGTGAACCCGGTGGGCACACCGGCGAGGGCATCGCCCGAGCGGCTCTGGATGGCCTCGATCTCGTCGAATGGTGGGCTCCAGCAGCTCGCTGAGCGGCTTGTAGTCCTCGCTGGTCTTGCCCTCGGTGACCTCGTAGACGGTCTGCTGGGCCGAGATCGACGATCTTGGCGACCTCGCCGTTGCCCGGCGTAGCCGAGCTGGGCGATCTTGATCGAGGCGTCGACGAGGCGCCGGCGGACGGCCTTGTCGTGCACGAGTCTCGGCGTAGTAGCCGGCGTTGGCGGCGATGCTCACGCTGCTCAACAGGTCTGCCAGGTAGATCTGCCCACCCACCCGGCTGATCTCGCCGTGCTTCTCCAGCTCGGCTGACGTGGTGATGGGGTCGGCGGGAT
>CAVSPO010000001.1:0-22366 GCA_963730005.1 uncultured Actinomycetota bacterium | reverse complement strand
CCAGGGCGGCCGTCCCCCGGAACGGCGGATGAGGTCGTACTTGACCTCAGCTTCTTCCGCTCTCGCGACGTGCACGCCACTCATTGGAAGGTACTTGGTAGGTACTCGGTGTCCTCCGCCCACCAGAAGAAGTCAGCGCGGGGAAGCCCGCCCATCTCGACGGCACTCCTGTCGAGAAGTAACCCACTCCACCCCGGATTGTTCTTGGCGACACCCGATATCTCATTGATGGAGGTGGGAAAGACCAGGCCTCCGTTGGCATTGCTGCGGCGTCCAGCAGCCTCTCAAGGGCAAGTGGTCGGGGTAGCAGTCATCGTCCATCAGCCAGGCGTGTGTCCACACCTCTTCTCCCATGAAGGTCGTCAAGCCCAGTGAAAACCCACCTGCGGGTCCCGTGTTCCTCCCTGGCCTGAGCAGTCGGGCGCGGTCCCTGATGGTCTCAGCGATTTCCGAGATGTCCGCCGGGACGGGTTCGCTGTTGTCCACGATCAGCACGCCGTCGGGAAGCCGTGTCTGGTCCGCCAAGGCATTGAGACAACGACGCAGGGCTTGTGGGGAGTTGTACGCCGTGATGATGACGAGTACTGAGGGGGCGATCACAGCAAGCCCTCGATCCGTTCAAGCTCATGAGCCATCGAGAATCCCACCTCAAGAAGTTCTTGGCCAGCCTTAGACAGGGCTTCTCTGAGTGCGGGATCACCACCGAGCTGCACCATCTGGTTAACCAGTTCTCGCTCATTTCCCGGCGAGTAGAACAGCGCATCGAGGCCCTCTGTCATCGTCCTGGCCATCTCGCCAGCGCGTGGGACAATGGTTGGGAGGCCAGCCGCCAAGTATTCCTTCAACTTCAGTGGTGAGTAATGGAAGCTGTCTTCCGTGCCCGAAGGGATCACGCCAATGTCGCAGGCTTGGAGCAGCCCTGGGACTTCATCATTGGGGATGCTTCCCCTGCGTAAAACGGCAGTCAAGATGTACACTGACTCGCCAGGGCCCCGCATTCTGCGCGCGTTGGCCCGTCACCAATGAGCAGCAAGGTCAGCTTGGGCAACGTCGTCGATACAGCAGCAGCTGAACGTATGAGCATGTCGACGTGGTGGAAGCGACGAAAGCTCCCCACCCAACCGATCACCAAGCGTCCCTCGAGATTGAGGTGGCGGCGGTTCGTTGGGCGGTGGTCGGCAGAGGGAACGTTCGCAGTGCAGGGAGTCACTATCACCCGGGCTCTGTTGCGTGTTATCGATTCAACCGCCGCGGCTACCTCGTCGGTTACGCACGCAACAAGGTCAGCTCTCAACAACTGCGGACGCTCAGCCAGGGACTGTAGGACCTCCCCCCCAGCCCGGGCGGGCGACGCCCCAGCGGCGCGCCTCCCACACCTGTGGCGCATCGACGAACAGTACGAGAGGCAAGCCCAAGCGCGACGCAGCCACGAAGCCATTGCGTGCAAACAGGTCATGATGCTGCCAGATGAAGGGCGCGTTCCTAAAGGGATCCAGATCCATCTTGGCGGCATGGTGCGCGTCACGCAGAGACCAAGCGCCCCACCGAGCATCTTTCACAAAGGTCTTGAGGTGCTTCTCCCACTGTGGCGCCACCCGCCCACTCTTCGCTTTCGCGGAATTCTCGGCGGAACGCGCCCAGGCTCGCTTTCTGGCTTCGTCCGCACTAAAGTCTCCTGCGGAAGTAACAATTTGCCCCTCGCCGTACTTCTGGGAAATGGCATCCGCCCAATTGCTGATTGTGACCCAAACGGCACCCGCACGAAGATGGTGCATCGGTGGCGCGACAAGTGGACGACGCCAGAAGGTTGAGTGTGGGTCACGACCGAAGCCTACCAGTCGTCAGGGCGCGAGTGGCCTCCGGCTTCCGTGCATGGCAGCAAGGCAGGTATCCCGCGCAGTAGATGCTGCCCGGAAAACGTGGCTTGCTGCTCTTGATCTGGGGGCTGGTCTTGCAGCATCCGTCGGTTCGCGCCGACTGCCACTCTGGCATGTTCTTCCGCTATCCATTGCTGGAGCGGTATTCGTAGTCACCTTCACAATCTCCTTCCCATAGCACTTTCGGCAGCAGGAACCCTCTCGGTTCGCTGAACGCAACATCTACTTCGCTGCCCGCGAGGCACCGTTACTGCTTTCGCATATCCTGAATGAGCTGAGATGATGAGTCCGACCAACGAGACCCTTCACTCTCGAAGATCCTTAGGAGTGCCTTGAGAAGCGTGAGCCGGCACGACGCCACCGACTTGGGTACCTCGGATGCACCGCTGATCGACCGACTCCTGCGCCTCCCGACTCGGATAGCGTTCCTGACATTCCTGTCGCTCTACCCTGCGGTAATGGTTTTGCTGGCGACCAGACGGGGTCCAGGCATCAGCCCGGACTCCGTGGTCTACGTCTCTGCCGCCCGCAACTTCGCTCATCGTGGCGAGATGGTGGACTTCCTCGGGCTACCCCTCACCCTGTGGCCCCCGGGCCTGCCGTGGCTGCTGGGCGTGTTCGAGCGAGCTGAGATCGATTCGCAAACGGCTGCGGTCGGGATCAACGTGATGAGTGCGTCGCTGACAGTGCTGCTCACGTACGCGCTGGCCAACGCAGTGCTTGACTCGCCGGCACTAGCGTTGCTGGCGGCTACTGTCGTGTCCACCTCCGCCTCCACGGTGAGGGTGTACGCCATGTTGTGGACCGAGCCGCTCTTCACCGTCCTGACGCTCTCCGCCCTGCTACTGCTGACGAGTGCAGTCCGGCGAAACCGTCTGGCCACCGGAAAGATGGTCTCGCGGTGGCAGCCCTGATCACGGGCGCCACCCTGCTACGGATCGCTGGCCTCTGGCTGGTTCCCGTCGCTGCATTGGGTGCGCTGTTGGCTGAGCGGGCCAAGGGTTCGGCCAAAGCGTCGGTCTGGCGCTGTTGGCGGGTCTCCTGTCGTCTACCGGCTTCTTCGTTGTCGTCTTGAGAAATGTGGCGGCCGGCGCCCCGCCTCTGGGGGAGAGAGATACGCAGCGGGAATCACTCTCAAGGGCCTGGTCGTTTCGAGTCTGGAGACGCTTGGCGATGTTATTCGTCCCCCCTCTTGTTCAACCTGCACCTGGTAGTGGGAGTTCTCGTTGCCGGCTTACTGCTGGTGAGTTGTGTCGGGGTCATCCGTGGGCGTCGGCAGTTCCGGCCGTCATTACGGTCTTTGTCGTTCTCTACTGGGTCTCGCTGTGGTACAGCCAACTGAGGACCGGCATCGATGCCACGTCGGAAAGGTTGTTGACTCCGATTTTCGCGCCCATGGTGATCCTTGGTGTTCGGGCGCTCATGGCCGCTGCCCACGCAGCCTCCCTTCAGCGGGGCCAGAGGCGCGTCTTGATCGCGGGACGAGCAGTGTGGTTTGGGTCCGTGACCTTGTTGCTTGCGGCTCTTCTCACCGGTGTTGTCACGGGCGGGCTGTTCGTGGCTCGAGCTGGCGCCGAGGGGGCTTGGGTACAACAGGGTGGACGAAAGCGCCTCACCCTCGCGCTGGCCGTGAAGGCTTTGCCGCCCGAGCGGGGTGGCCGCAGATGATTACCCGAAGATGTACTGGATCTCCGGCCGGACTTCGATCACGGTCATCCCGTGGACCGGCTACCAGGTCCCGCAGCCAAAGCCGTCTTCTGGGGAAAACGCGATCCTCGTGGAGCGAATTCGATCCGGACACGTGTCATATCTGGCGGACTTCGACGATCTGCCCACCGTCTTGACCCCGCAGGGTTTGATTGATTTGGGATGCGACGCGACGTTGATCGAAGATCTCTCTGACGGTTCACTGTGGCGCGTCTCTCGATGCCCATGACCACCCACTTGGTGTGGCATCCATGACAGACAGAAGGGTTTCATGATCACCGTTGGGAAAGTCATCGGGTGGCTTTGTCCCGACCTCCGCCGCCTCAACTCGGTGAACCGCATTGGAGGGTCGGTCCTGGTGCTCCAACCGCTACGGTGGCGGTTACTCAGGTTGCTGGGCCTGAACATCGAGCAGGTTGTCACGTGTCTCCCGGTGTGATCTTTGATCGTCCGGAGAACGTGACTCTTGGTCGGAGCGCTTGGGTTCAGGAAGGTGTGCGGTTCGCGGGCACCGATCGGGTCACGCTCGGCGGGGACGTGGGCGTTGCGACCGGAGTGCTCTTTCTGACTTCGACACACGCGATCGGAGATCAGCGACGACGGGCCCATCCTGGCCTTGTGTCGCAGCCAATCACTGTTGGGGACGGATGCTGGATCGGTGCTCGAGCAACGATCCTTCCGGGCGTCCAGATCGGCCCCGGTTGTGTCATCGGAGCGGGGGCGGTTGTTGCCAAGGATTGCGACGCCAACGGCCTCTACGTGGGCGTGCCCGCGCGGCGACTCCGGGACTTGCCCGTAGATGTCGAGCCTACAAGCGTGCGGACCAGGTCGACGTGCGTTCCAGTGGCGTGTCGTGACCACAGACACCGGACGCACCACGGCACCACCTGAGGCGGCAACGCCACAGGCTGCCGGCGGCAACCGGCGGCTCGACATCCAGGGCCTGCGGGCCATCGCCGTCCTGATGGTGGTCGCCTTCCACGCCGGACTGCCGACCCCTGGCGGCTTCGTCGGCGTCGACGTCTTCTTCGTCATCTCCGGCTTCGTGATCACCGCCATGCTGATGCGCGAATGGGCGGCCCAGGGTCGCATCCGGCTCGGTCAGTTCTACGTCCGCCGGTTCAAACGCCTCACCCCTGCCCTGGCGCTGATGCTCTCCGCGACCATGGTCATCGGCTTCTTCGTGCTGTCCCCACTAGGCACCCAGCAGGACGCGTCCCGCACCGCCATCGGGGCCATGCTGCTGGCCGCCAACCTCGTGATCGCCAAGCTGACCGGTGACTACTTCGACCTTGAGGCGGATTCGAACGCGCTGCTCAACACGTGGTCGCTCTCGGTCGAGGAGCAGTTCTACCTGCTCTTTCCCACCCTGCTGCTGGTGGGTTGGCTGCTGACCAGACGCGCTCGCCGCACCTCGCACATCGGCCCAGTCATCGTGGTCACCACGGTCGGTGTGGTCTCCTTCGCGCTGGCCATGCTCGGCGCCTCGGGCTACGTGCCGCCGGTCGAGGGGTGGCTGATCGGCTTCTACAGCCCGTTCACTCGGGCATGGGAGTTCGCGGTTGGCGCCCTGCTGGCGCTCGCGGGTGAGCGGGCGCGAATCACCTCGCGAGCTGAGGCGGAGGCGGTTGGCGCCCTCGGCGTGGCGATGCTGGCCGCGTCGCTGCTGTTGATCAACGGGGCCACGACCTTCCCCGGCCCGGCCACCCTGCTCCCGGTCGTCGGCACCCTGCTGCTCCTGCTGGCGGGCACCCAGCCCGACGGCGCCATCCGCCGCGCTGCTGTCGACAACACCGATGGTCAAGATCGGTGACTGGTCGTACTCGATCTACCTGTGGCACTGGCCGCTGATCGTGTTCGCGACCATGCTGTGGCCCCAGCCAGGCGTGGGCCGCCCCGGCGGCGGCTGCCCTGTCGTTCCTCCCGGCAGGCGCCTCCTACCGCTGGGTGGAGACCCCCCTGCGCACGAGGCCCACCCGGACACCCCGCGAACTCGTCGACCTTCGTCCGCAGCCGTCGTCGCTTCCCCCGCTGGTGCTCTCCATCGGGCTCTGGCAGGCGTCCGAGCACGCCTTCTGGCAGCCACAGGTCAGGGACTTCCAGCAGGCCGTGTTCGCCCAGCCCTGTTCCGACAACGCGGACGACTGCGCCTGGAATGAGGACGCGAGCGGGCCGCCCGTCTACATCTTCGGCGACTCCAACGCCGGCCACTTCATGGAAGCCGTCATTGCAGCCGGCGACCAGCTCGACCGTCCCGTTCTCGCCGAGACGACCAACGCGTGCCCCTTCGTCGATGTGAGCCTTGACCGGCTGGACAAGCCAGCCAGCTGGGACACGACGTGTCGGGATTTCGTGCAGAAACGGCTCGACTACCTACGCACGGAGGCCGCCCCCGGCACGGTCATCATCTCGAACATCGACGGCTACTGGGACGAGGGTGGCTACGCCATCGGCACGTCACCCGAAACGAGGTCTACCGAGTCGGCGTCCAAGCTCGCCGCCCTCGAGGACGGCCTGACGTCCATGGTGCAGTCCCTGCAACAAGCCGGCCATCAGGTCGTCATCGTGCAGACGATTCCCCAGTGGGTCGGTGAGGACACCTGGCAGACCGCTTCCTGCAACGTGTCGCAGATCGTGGCCGACGGCTGCGAGCAGTCGATGCCTGTCGAGCGGGCGCTCGAGCGTCAGGGCGCGGTACGTGCGGTCATCGACGAGGTGACGCAGGAGACTGGCGCCACGGTGTTCGACCCGTGGCCGATCCTGTGCCCGGACTCGGTGTGTTCGACGAACAGCCCCGCAGGCTACCCGCGCTACTACCGCGACGGACTCCACGTGTCCGTGCGACAAGGTCGCGAACTCGCCCCGGACTTCGTGACGGTGCTGACCGGGACGGCTCCCGCCTGATGGCCACCCAACGGCTACACGCCACGGGTCAATACAAGTAACCCGACTAGTCCATGCCTGCGATGGAGAGAGCGTTTCGGTAGAACTTGTTGGAACGCTTCAACTCTTCAGGTTTGCCCAGCCCCGTGGTTGAGCCGCCTTCAATCACCATGATTCGATCGCAGACATCCAGCGTCGACATTCGATGAGCAATCAGGACGATCGTGACGTCGCCCCTCAGGTCCGCCAAAGTGGTGCGAATCAGCGACTCGCTCTGTCCATCGAGGGCAGACGTTGGCTCATCAAGGACCAGCAACTCCGGTGAACCCACGAGGGCACGCGCAATTGACAACCTCTGACGTTGCCCTCCAGACAGCTGTCCTCCACGCTCGCCGATGTGCGTGGCGAATCCGTCGGGGAGACTCTGGATGTCTTTCAGGAAATTGGCTTGCTTCGCTGCGCGTTCGAGCTCCGAGTCGTCAATCCCCTCTCGGAAGAAGCGAATGTTTTCTGCGATGGTGCCGGTCAGGAGCGAGGCATCCTGGGGAACGAACGACACCCGCTGCGTCCAGAAGTCCCGTCGCACGTCGGTCAGGGGCGTGCCGGAGAACAGTTATCACACCCTCGGTGGGTTCCCTGAGTCCGAGGAGCAGCTGCACCAATGTGGACTTCCCCGATCCGGATGGGCCGATGACCCCGATGCATTCTCCTGATTCGATCTGCAGGTTGATCCCCGAGAGCGCGTGCTGCTGATTGGTTCCGTAAGAGAACGACACGTCATTCAAGAGGATCGGCGTCACACCCGCGGGGGTGATTTGTCCGTCGGGTGCTTTGGCTGCAGAGTACGCGGTGATTGCCTGTTCCACCTGGTGGAGGGAGGGTGCCTGCGCGGCGAGAGCGACGGACGCATTCTGCAAATTTTGACCGTAGGACAGTGAGCGCAACATGAGGATGAGGACCGCCCCAATTGCCGAGAGGTCGGCCGTGCCGATGGAGTGAGCCGCTGTCACTCCGGCCAGCAGGGCTCCATAAGCCAGGAAGGTGTAGACAGGCGGCACCTCACCCTTGAGAACGTCCACGGCCAGGGCAGCACGAGCGTCGCGTCGCGACAACTCATCGATCCTGCTCGTGAACTTGTCACGAACGCCGAAGGTTTGCATCTCCAACCCCAGGGCGCTCAACTCCGCAATCGACCGAGCGAAACTGAGACTCCGCTGAACACCGATGTTGGCTCTCCGCTGGATCCAACGCCGAAGTGGGATCAGCACTGTGGCCAGTGTGGCCAAGCCGATCACGACCATGAGTGTGGCCGGTGGGCTGACGAAGACGGCAGTCGTCAAGAAGGCCACGAGAGAAAGACCGGCTGTCACTGCCGACAATGAAGTCCCAACCATGGCGCTCGTTCCAGCAGCGAATGCCAGCAACTGCTGAAGACGGCCGGCCGCTTCCTTGTGCTGCGTAGCCCAATCAGACCACAGGTAGGAACGAGTCAGTCGCTCACGCTGCGCCACCAAAACCTTCCGCGAAGTGCTGGCGGAAAGCCAGACGGCAGTCACGGCCATCGACAGGCGCAGCACGAGCATCCCCACCGCCGTGTACACCACCGCTGAGATTGTCAAGGTCAGGTTGGGAAGTACGTTGACTCTACTGTTGCCTTCGGCAATTGCCATCGTCATGTTGGTCACAAGGACCAGGAACGCCGCTTCGAGCATCGACCCGAGGAAAGTAAGTGCCACAAGAGCGACAAGTCGTAGACGGTGAGGGCGCACGAGCCTGAGCAGGGGCTTCATGACGCCCGCATTTTCTGCCGGCATTTTTCTGCTTGGCAAGTTAATTCCTTCTTCCCCTCTCAGCACTGCGCTGAGCCCTGGGGGCGCGCGCTGTCCGATAGGTCTCCAGCGAGGCCCGGGCCACCGCCCGCTGGTCGAACTCGGCGTGCGCGCGTTCGAGCGCGGCCGCGCCCAGACGCGTGCGCAGCTCGGGGTCGTCGAGGAGACGGGTGATCCCCTCGGTGAGTGCGTCGCCGTCTTGGGGGGCCACCAGCAGCAGGTGCTCGCCGTCGCGTGCCGATCTCGCGGCAGCCGCGGATGTCGCTCAGCACCATCGGCACCCCGCAGGCGGCGGCCTCCATGGAGGCCCGGGAGAAACCCTCCCGGTAGGAGGCGAGCACGAACACGTCCAAGGCCGAGTAGACCGCCGGCATGTCGGTGCGCTCACCGACGAACCGGACAGCCTCCTCGTGCGGGACGTGCGCGGCGGCGTCGGTGTCGTCCTCGGGCCCGACCCAGACGAACGTGGCCCGATCGCCCAGCCGGTGGGCGGCCTCGGCGAACTCGGCGAGCCCCTTCTCGCGGACGCGGCGTCCGATCGTGCCGACCAGCAGTTCGTCGTCGGCGACGCCGAACTCGGCGCGCACCCGGCGGCGTCCCTCGGGGTCAGGCTGGAACCGCTGCAGGTCGACCCCGTTGCCGACCACCTTCCAGCGGCCGGGCTTGAGGAACCGGCGCAGGGTGCGGGCGTCCTCGCCGTTCTGGAACAGTTCGAAGTCGGAGAAACGGATGGCCAGGGCCTCCAGGCCGTAGACGAAGGCGCGCTTCAGCAAGCGGGTCCTCGCGGGCGAGCCCACAGCCCGTGGCAGGTGTTGACGACCACCGGCACCCCGGCCAGCCTGCCTGCGATCCGGCCCATCACGCCCGTCTTGGGGTTGTGGGTGTGCAGCACGTCGAGGCGCAGCCGGCGGATCGTGCGAAAGAGTTCGACGATCGCCAGCAGATCGCTGCCCAGATTCCATGACCGGGTCAGGTGCTTGATCGGGACGTGGGTGACCCCCAGCGCCTCGACGCGCTCAACGTACAGGCCCGAGGCGCTGATGCCGAAAACCTGGTGCCCCTGCTCGACATCGACCGCGAGCTCGGTGGCCAGCAGGAGGGCCAGGCTCATGTCGATCGTTGTCAGGTGCGCAAGACGGAGCGGACGATCTTCAGCCACCGTCAAGGGAGTACGCACCCCGCCATCCTCTCTCAGCCGACCGGGGAAGGCCAAAGTGGGATTCCTTCCAGTGGCGGCGATGATCTCCGCGGATTTGCCTCGCACAAGCTTTGCATCGTTTCCAGGGCGGCGAACCAACTCCGACAGGTGGCCGCGGCCTCGTTAGGCCAAGCCCAGCCGGAGGCTCCAAGGTGTCCTTGTTCGAAGGTGTGACTCCTCTCCACAGTGTCGGTGATGGTTTCGTGCCCATCCGGGCAATAACTTTCGCACCTCTTGAAGAAGAAGCTGTCGGTGCTGCTAATCTAAGCTGAGCTCGTCTTCTCAAGGTGGAGAAGTTCGGTCTAACGGTAACCTGGGCTCGGTTGCGTGGTGCTGCTCGCCAGAGAGCGACTCAGACGATTCTGCTAACCGGAAAGGAGGGGCCATGAGCTTCGCTGACTTCATGAATTTCATCTACATGCTGCTTCAAATGCTGTCGAACTTCTTCGCTGGGCAGGGCGGCCTGCCGTCCTGAAGGGCGCGCGGCGAGATCAGCTGTTCAGCCTGTCTCGGTGGGGGCAGGCTGAACACTTGAACACGCCAAACCTCCACCGCGCGGGTCAGCACGCCATCGGTTGGGGAACTGCCGCCCAGTTGTCGGGAAAGGCCTGCCCGTATTCAGCTACCCGACGGCCAGCCCCCAGAGGCCAGTTGCAGCCCCAACCGGCCGTCATGGCAACAAGTCCGAACCGCAGATGTAGACATTCCGCCAGACGCTGACCGCCAAACACTCCCACGTGCTGCACTGGGAACCTGAAACCTGCGGATGGTTCCGGGCGTGTGTGTTATCTTGGTCAAGATTCGTGTGGGAGCCTGCCCTCATCACATCCAGGAGTTGTCTTCATGATTGATCAGCGTAATCAACAAACCGTTCCGGCGGTCTCGCGTCGCACCCTGGCCAAAGGTGCAGCTTGGGCTGTGCCTGCCGTGGCCGTTGCGACTGCAGCTCCGGCTATGGCAGCCTCGGTGATTAAGTATCCCGGCATCAACGGCTGGGTAATCAACAGACCCACTAGCCGCGGATCCTGCGCGTGGTACCTCGAGGTCGACTCCAATCCCACCCGTCCAACTCGAACGGCCCCTAACCTTCCTGGCTTCACTGACGGAGCGCCCTACGGGCTGTACCTGTACGACGTCGAGCCCGCCAACACGTTCTCGGGGGCCACGATCAGGTACTGGATCATCGGAGCGCAGTCCGTGGGCGCGACATGGACGAACCTCATGGGCCACTCCGCCTGCTGGTCCGGCCCGGTCAAGGGAACGGCCGCGATACAGCCGGACGGACTCCTGTACACGCCCTACACATGGACCTACACCTGCGCCATCAACACGGCTAACTACCAACTCGATCCGATCGACGGCCGGTACCGCCTTTACCTCGGGGACTTTCACGTGCGGGCGTCGTTCACTCAGCCCACCACCTACTGCAACAATGTCACGTACTGGACCCAGCGTTCCATCAATGTCGACCCGGACGGTACTGGCCCCGCACCCGCCGAGTTCAAGTGCTTCGAGCGCCGCAACGGAACGTTGGGCACTTGGACCCCGTCGACGGTGTTCTGCTGAGCTGTCGATTCCCCATTAGCTTGAGTGAAGAGGTTCATGTCATGACTGAACAGAATACCAACTCCGTTCTTCCCGACGATGCTCCGACGACTGCGCCCTCCGTCCCGGGCCAGGAGACGTCTAGCGCACCCGTCTCCGTTCAGGAGCCGTCCGGGACGCCTGTCTCGGTTCAGGAGGCGTCCGACGAGGTTCCTGCAGAGATTGCGGAGCTTCCTGATGACAGCGACGCGCTCATGGCACTCACTTTGAGGGAGCTGCCGTCCTAGGTGTACTCGGCCAGGACTTTGGGATGCTGACTGGTTGACGAAAGGGAGAACCCCCGCTGGGGTGTGACTGGCGAGGGTGTCCCGGGCGCTGCGCTGGCTGCCCCACCTGCACGAGTTGGACCCCATCACCGGGCAACAGACCCGCTCATTAAAGACGACGGCGGTCCGTTACGAACGGGACCGGCCCGTGACCTGGTGCACGTCGAATGTTAAGAGGATCGGCAAGATCCCCGACAGCGACGGGTGGCGGCTCCACGGCCGAGGAGCCGGCCCCGCGGGGCAAGCGGGTCAAGATCGCCTGCGACGACGTCCACTCGGTGGTCGATGACTTTCCCGGCTGGCTACAGCGGAATCCACGACAACGAAACCGCACCCACCTGCACCGCGTTCCTGAAACGGGCCGCGGTTCACTTCGCCAGCCGGGTCATCACCCGCATGTAGCGGGTCATGACCGACAACGCCTCCTGCCGACACGGCACCGCGTTCCGAGCCGTCGTCGCCAATCTGGAAGCTCGGCAGGTGTTCATCCGACCGCACTGCCCCTGGCAGAACGGCAATGTCGAACGCTGCAACCGCACCCTCCAAACCGACTGGGCCTTTCGGCAACCCTTTACCAGCAACCAAGCCCGACGCGACGCCCTTGCCCCCTGGCTCGAGCTCTGCATCAATGAACGCCGACACACCGCACTCGGAGGTAAACCCCCGACCAGCCGACTGTCACCAACCCGGCCGAGCACACCTAGGGGCACTTTTCCAGGTCAGTCGAACTGCCAACTGCGCTTCGACAGCCCGTACCAGAAGCCGTCGATGACGCTGCGGCTGGTCAGCTTGCCGTCGGCATCCACCGCGGCACCCATCGCCACGAACAGCGGCGCGAAGTGCTCGGTGCGCGGGTGAGCCTCCCGGCCGTGGGGCGCGACGTCCAGGAAGTCGAACAGCGCCTCCAGGTTGCCGTCGGCGATCGTCGCTTCGGCCCAGGCGTCGAACTCGGCGGACGGCTTGCCGGGCGCGTAGCTGGACGGCAGCCCGAAGCTGACCCAGGACAGGTTGTGGGTGGTGAACCCGGAGCCGACGATCAGCACGCCCTGCTCGCGCAGCGGGGCCAGCAGTTGCCCGATCTGGAACAACGTCCTGGGGTCCAGAGTGGGCATCGACATCTGCAGCACCGGAACGTCCGCAGCCGGGAACATCTCCTTGAGTGGCACGTAGGCGCCGTGGTCGAGGCCGCGGGTCTCGTCGCGGTCGAACTGCTGGCCGGCCTCGGTGAGCAGCTGGGTCACGTCGTCGGCCAGGTCCCGGGCGACCGGCGCCGGGTAGGTGACGCGGTAGTAGTGCTGGGGGAAGCCGTAGAAGTCGTACACCAACGGCACCGGCGCCTGGCTGGCGCTGACGGCGATCGGACGCTGCTCCCAGTGGGCCGACACCATCAGGACGGCGGTGGGACGCTCGATGCTGCGGCCCCAGTCCTGAAGCTGCGCGGTCCACACCTTGTCGTCGGCCAGCGGGGGTGCGCCGTGGCTGAGGAAGATCACCGGTTCACGATTCGTCACGCCGCAATCATGCGTCCTGCGATCAAACGAGGGCCCGCGGCGGGCCGCTCCACCCGCAAACAGCGCATCCCCGCACCCAACGGCGCGGGGATGCCTCCTGCTTGAGGGCGAGGGAGGTCCGTCACCCCACGGCGGGGCGGGGTCCGCGGCTCTCGTTCATCATGGCCACCAGGTCGCGGCTGAGCGGGGTGTCCATCAGTGAGTCCACCGGCAGGGGCAGCGCCAGCTTCCAGTTGGGGTACTGGTCGATGGTTCCGGGCATGTTGGGCCGGTTCGGCACCATCGCGGCGTCGTCCAGGCTCACCACCACCACCAGCGACGCGGCGCTGTTCAGCAGCCGGTAACGCTCGATGACGGCGTCGTGCAGGTCCTGTTCGGTGATCGACCACAGCGGTTTGTCCGGATCGATGTGAGCCAGTTCGGCCAGCGACCGGCGGGTGCGCTCCACCTGTTCGAAGTCGGCGTTCTTGCCGATCTGTTTGAGGTCCTTCACGTCGCTGCCGGTCAGCAGCCCGGCGATCGTCACCTGGTCGTGGGTCTGGGACGTGCCGACGCCCAGGTAGGGGAAGTCGTTGACGTTGGTCCGCATGGCGGAGCGGTTGCCGAGCATGCCGATGGAGGCCATGGTCTCGCGCACGCCCTCATCCACCGTGCCCATGTCCTCACCGACGATCCAGGCGTGGTGGCGATGTGCCGCGACGCGCAGGATCGCCAGCAGGGCTGCGTTCGGGTAGTAGACGTAGACACCGTCGGCGGCCGTGCCCTGGGTCGGCACCCAGTAGAGCCGCCACAGCTGCATCACGTGATCGATGCGCAGCGCGCCGGCATGTTTGAGGCCGGCGTCCACCATGGCGATGAACGGCGAGAAGTCGACGCGCGTCAGCTTCTGGGGGTTGAAAGGCGGCAGCCCCCAGCGCTGACCTTCGGTGTTGTGGTTGTCGGGCGGTGCGCCGATCTCGAAGTCGAAGGTCAGCAGATCCTGGAAACTCCACGCGTCCTCACTGTTGGCGTCGAATCCGACGGCCAGGTCGGCCAGCACGTCCACTCCGGAGCTGCAGGCGTCGGCGTACTGCACGTCGGCGACCCACTGGCACCACGAGTAGAACTCGACCAGGTCGGCGTGCTCCTCGCCGAACTCGCGGACGGCCGGGGTGTCCGGCCTGCGGTACTCCTCGGGCCAGTTCCGCCAGTCGGGCTCCTCCAGTTTGACGACCAGGGCGCACCAGATTGCGAAGCGGCGCAGGAACTTGCCCTGATCCTCGCGCCACTTGCGGTACTCCAGCGGCAGGTCGTCGTGGACTGCCCCCCAGATGCGAAGCAAGGCCTCGTGCTTGATCGCCCACACCCTGCTGCGATCAATGCGCGGTTCCGCGTTGAGGGCACGCCCTCTGGCTGACAAGGCGGACAGGTCAACCCGTTCGGCGCCCGGGGCGATGCCCGGGGCGATGTGCAGCAGGTTGAGGAAATTGCGCGACGCCGGGCTGTACGGCGAGTCCTGCGGATGGACGGTGGGGGCCACCGCATGCACCGGTGAACACTGCACGCACTGGGCTCCCTGCTTGGCCGCGATCCGGCAGATCAACCCCAGGTCGCGGAAGTCGCCGATGCCCCAGGAGTCGCGGGAACGCGCCGCATACAGCTGGATCTGCCAGCCCCACGAGCGCTCCGGCACCGGCAGGTACTCCGGAGCCGCGATGACGAACCGCCGGTTGCCGTGGTCGTCGTAGAGGATGTGGTAGCCGGGTTGCTCGACCATGCCCTCGCAGCGGAAATGGTTGCCGCTCTCGAGGATCAGGGTGCCGTACAGGTCGGGGTGGTGGCGCCCGGGGGTGCACACCAACGGCTCGCCCACACCGCGCTGCTTGCGCATGTCGAAACCCCGCCGGGCCAGCTGCAGGGTGGCGGTGGGCGACTCGACCCAGACGCCCTTGGCGTTCACGAACCCCTCGCTCACGCCCAGGGGTGCCACTTCCTCGACCAGCCTCGCCCGGTCGACCACTGGCACCACTGGCGGCTGCTGTCCTGCTGTGGAGTCATGATTCGTCACTGGACCATTTAACAGCCGAACGTCCCCGACTGGCCAGAAACAGGGTTGACGAGGCGTGCGATCCGGTGCGGTGCCAGGTGGCTGCTGGGGTGGCTCCCCGGCGGCAGGGGTACCGTTGAGGCATGAGTGCGAACGTGGTCACCTGTCCCAGCTGCGGCACCCGCAATCGTGTTCCTGCCGTGGCGACCGGCAAGCCCGCCTGCCAGCAGTGCAAGGCCGCGTTGCCCTGGGTCGTCTCCGCCGACGACGAGACCTTCGCCGCGGTCACCGAGTCGTCGAAGATCGCCGTGCTGATCGACCTGTGGGCCCCCTGGTGTGGCCCCTGCCGCCAGCTCAGCCCGGTGCTGGAGAAGCTCGCCGTCGAGTACGCCGGGCGGCTCAAGCTGGTCAAGATCAACGTCGACAACTCGCCCGAGTCGGCCCGCCGCTTCAATGCGGTGTCGATCCCCACCATGGTGCTGATCCAGAACGGGCAGGTCTCCGGCCGCCAGGTGGGGGCGCTCCCGATGCCTCAGTTGAAGCGCTGGCTCGACGAATCGCTCCCGGCTGCCCGGTGAGCCAGCGCCATTCCTGTGAGTTCCTCAGGCTTTGTCGGGCCAGGGGTTTCTTCCGGGCCCATTAGCACCTATGCTGGGGAGAGCTTTCGACGGGGGTAACTCATGGGGGCAAGCCGACTCGCCGGTCCGAGTTCGGATTTCGACAATTCTCGTCACTCGCACCAGCGAGTTGGTCGTTTTCACTCGCGTGAGCGAGTTGGTCGGTTCATTGCGCTCACCGCTGGTCTGGCGGTGTCCGCCCTCTGTTTCGGGGGGGTAGCGGTCGCAGCCGTTTCCGTGGCTCAGCCCCCGGTCGTCGTCGCCACCACCCCGCCCCCCGCCCTGTCCGCCGTGAGCCTGCCGGTCGCCTGGGAGGCGCCCGCACTGGCCGTCGACGAGGGGTTGCGCGCTGCAGAGCTCGCCAGTGCTGCCCTCGGGGCCGGTGAAGGCCCGGACGCCGAAGCTGCCGAGGCGCTGGTCGCCGTGGTGCCGGACGGCAGCATCGCGCCCGACTCGGGCAACCTGATCAACTACCCGCTGACCACCCAGCTCGTCACCTCACCCTTCGGTTACCGCGTTCATCCGATCGCCGGTGTCGTCCGGTTCCACAAGGGCGTCGACTTCGGGGCGGGTTGCGGGGTTCCGGTGTTCGCGTCCGAGGCCGGAACCGTGGCAGGTGTCGGCTGGGCCGGCGGTTACGGCAACCGGATCGTGGTCAACCACCCCGCGCGCGACGGCTCTTCGTTGTCGACCACCTACAACCACCTCCAGGGGTTTGCGGTCGCGACCGGGGCGGCTGTCCAGCGCGGCCAGGTGATCGGCTTCGTCGGCACCACCGGTTCCTCGACGGGTTGCCACCTGCACTACGAGGTGATCGTCGGTGGCTTCTACGTTGATCCGATGCCGTGGCTGAACGGCCAGCCGTCGACCAGCAACATCAAGATGCCGGGCGACGCACTGCTGCCGACGGGCGAAAGCCCCGCGCCGGGCGCGTCTGCCAGCACCACCCCCGAGCCCGAAGTGGACGTCACGCCGACGCCCACGGCGAGTGAGACGCCGTCGCCCAGCGAGACCCCGTCGGCGAGTGACACCCCGTCGGCAAGTGACACCCCGTCGGCGAGCGACACGCCGCTGCCAAGCGAGACGCCGCTGCCCAGCAGCACGGCGCCGGAACCGTCCGCTTCGGCGACCAGCGTGGTCCCCGTCCAACAGGCGGTGGAAACGTCGCCTGCAGCGACCACGCCCCCCTCGTCGGCGCCGCCGGCCGTCACGTCCAGTGCGCCCGTCGTGTCGGTGGCCGCGGCCTCCAGTGTCGCCGTGTCTGACGACGCGCCGCCCAGCGACAGGTAGGCACTTCCCCGCCGGTGCCGAGGGCATGCCGGACGGGACCGGCTAGTTGAGGGGGCTCGTCCCCAGTTGCAGGGTGGCTTGGTGCTGCTGGCCGGAGGTGTCGCTCCAGCTGATCGGGATCGTGTCGCCGGGTGAGTACCGGGCGAGCGTCTGGGAGATGTCGCCGGCGCTGGACACGGTGGTGCCGCCCAGCGACGTGATGACGTCATCGGTCTGCAATCCGGCACGGTCGGCGGGGCCATCAGTCGTGACCGACACCACCGTGGCTCCTGGGCCGGTGTCCCGGCTGGTCGAGACGGAGATGCCCAGGTAGGGCTTGGGCCCGATGCGCAACGTGTTGCTGGGTGTCCGCGAGCGGACCAGGTCGATGGTGTCCGAGACCTTCTGGATGGTGATCGCGTAGCTGACCCGATCGGCGGCCGGAGTTCCACCGTCGGTGGCGGTGCCCGCGCTGGTCATGCCCACCACTTCGCCTTCGGCGTCGAACGTCGGGCCACCGGAATCACCCGGCGCTGCGGGTGCGGTGGTCTGGATGACGTCGCGTAGCGTCGAGGCGCCCCAAGGACTGGACTCGTCGCTCACCCGCACGGTGGTGTCCAGATCGGTGACGACGCCGTCAGCGCGGCTCAGGAACCCTTGTCCGTTGGCGTTGCCGACCGCGCTCACCTGGTCACCCAATGCCAGGGTGTCGTCGTCGAACTTCACGGTGTCGAGCCTGGAGGCGCCCTTGAGCTGGAGCACAGCGATGTCGTTGGTGGCGTCCGCGCCCAGCACCGTGGCGGAATAGCTCTTGCCGGTCGTGGCGAGGGTGGCCGTGACCTCGGTCGTGGCCTCGACCACGTGATAGTTGGTCACCACGATTCCGGACGGGTCGACGATCATCCCGGTGCCGGCGCCACTGCCACTGTCCGAGCTGACGAACAGCAGCACCACCCCAGCGGCCATCGGGCTGGCCGTCGACAACTTCCCATCCTGGTCGGCCGCAGCTGAGGGTTCGGCGGCCGACGAACTGCTGGAACCGCCGGGCGGCGGAGTGGGCGCCGTCCGAGGCCACAGCGAGGTGATCGACCCGCTGACTGCTTGGGCCACCAACGACACGCCCAGGATCGTGACCAGCACGGCCGCCAGCTTGTGGCGGTTGGGGTGCGACTTCTTCGGGGCTTCAACCGGCACCGGGTAGCCACGTGAGTAGAAGTCGGCGGCCGGCGGGTAGGGGCCGTTGGGGGGCCAACCGCTGCCCAGGTCGGGATAGACCGGGGTGCCGTGCGGTGCGGCGGGGAAGGGCTGCCCATGTAGATAGGCATTGGTCAGGTAGGCGTTGGTCGGCTGGGGCATCGTGGGGGCGCCATTCGCGTCCGTCAACGGTGGCGCAACGAAGTCCGGACGGCCCGCTGGGGGCCCGTCCGTGCCTGGTGTGACGTTCCGAGGATCAGTCATGGCACCTTCTTCCACAATGGATGAACCAGTTCAGCGTGCCTGGTATTCCGCATGTTCGGCGGTACCCATGCCAGCCCCGCGACCTTTGCGGCGAGTTTGTGCAACCTGTGAACGGGCTGTGAAGTCGAGGGGCAGCTATGACCCTGCGAACTCCGTCCCAAGGGTGGCCCGGGCTTGGTGGGAGAGACACAATGGGGGACATGATGACCGTTCGTCCAGCTGCGGTGGCAGGGATGTTCTACCCGGGCAGCAGGGCCGACTTGGAAGTGACGGTGCGTGGGTTGCTCGAGGCCGCCGGGCCGGTCAACGAGCCAGCGCCCAAGGCGCTGATCGTGCCGCACGCCGGTTACGTGTACTCGGGTGCCATCGCCGCCCGTGGTTTCGCCACGCTGGCCGCGGGCAGCGCCACCATCAGGCGCGTCGTCCTGCTCGGCCCCACCCACCGGGTCGCGGTGGCGGGCATCGCCCTGCCGGGTTGCGACGCGTTCCAGACCCCTTTGGGAACCATCCCGGTGGACGCCGAACTCGTCGCCGTGGCGTCCCGGCTGCCCGGTGTCGTCACCCGGCCCGACGTGCACGTCCAGGAACACAGTCTCGAAGTGCAGCTGCCCTTCCTGCAGACCGTCCTGGACGACTTCACCCTCCTCCCGCTGGCAGTGGGCAGCGTTCCTGCTGCTGTTGTCGGCGACGTGCTGGCTGCGGTGTGGGGTGGGCCGGAAACGGTGATCGTCGTCAGCAGCGACCTGTCCCATTACCACCGTTACGAGCAGGCCCGGGCCATCGACGCGGACACCGTCGCAACCCTGTTGGCCCTCGACGAACCCCTCGACCACGAGCAGGCCTGCGGCGCCACCCCGATCAACGGGCTGGTGGCGGCGCTCCAACAGCACCCGTTGCGACCGAGATTGGTGGCCATGTGCAACTCTGGTGACTCAGCCGGGGATCACAGCAGAGTCGTGGGCTACGCCAGCCTGAGACTGGACGAGGAGGCCTGATGGCGCTGCCTGACAATGCAGGAGCCACGCTGTTGCCGCTCGCTCGGCACGCGATCGCCCAGCGTCTGCGCCGACAGGCCGCAGCGCCCGACACGGGGGAGGCCTGGTTGGCCGAGCCCGGGGCCAGCTTCGTCACCCTGACCATCGACGGCGACCTGCGTGGCTGCATCGGGTCGCTGGAGGCCCATCGTCCGCTGGCCGAAGACGTCGTCAGCAACGCCCAGTCCGCCGCCTTCGGCGACCCACGGTTCCCACCACTGTCCTCGGACGAGCTGGACGACGTACGCATCGAGGTCTCGGTGCTGTCGGCCCCCGTCCCGATGAGCTTCAGCAGCCGCGCCGGCGCGTTGGCCCAGCTGCGTCCCGGCGTGGACGGCCTGATTCTCACCTCCGGCCACCATCGCGCCACCTTCCTGCCCCAGGTTTGGAGCCAGCTCCCCGACCCTGAACAATTCGTGAGCCACCTGGTGCGCAAGGCAGGCCTGCCGGCCAGCCACTGGGGCCCGGCGGTGCGCCTCGAGCGCTACACGGTCACGAGTTTTGAGGAGGTCTGATGCCCGCTCGCTACTGGACGAGCCTCGGCGACGACAAGGTGGTCTGCCACCTGTGCCCACGTGAGTGCAGCCTGAAGCCGGGCCAGCGCGGGTTCTGTTTCGTGCGCCAGAACATCGACGGCCAGCTCGAGCTCACCACCCACGGGCGGTCGTCCGGCTTCTGCATCGACCCGATCGAGAAGAAACCGCTGCATCACTTCCACCCCGGCACGTCGGTGCTCAGTTTCGGCCAGACAGGTTGCAACCTCGGCTGCAAGTTCTGCCAGAACTGGGACATCTCGAAGAGCAGCGACGTCGATCGGGTGCTGCACGCCGCCACCGCCGACGACATCGCTGAGACGGCGGCGGGGTGGGGGTGCACCAGCGTCGCCTACACCTACAACGACCCGGTGATCTTCGCCGAGTACGCCATCGAGGTCGCCGAAGCCGTGCACCAACGAGGGCTGCTCAACGTCGCCGTCACCGCCGGTTACATCAATCCCGAGGCGCGCAAGGACTTCTTCGCGCCGATGGATGCGGCGAACGTCGACCTGAAGGGGTTCACCGACACCTTCTACACCAGGATGACCGGTGGCCGGATCAAGCCGGTGCTGGACACGTTGCGCTATCTGGTGCACGAGACGGACGTGTGGGTCGAGATCACCACCCTGCTGATCCCCGGCCACAACGACGGCACCGACGTGCTCACCGACCAGTGCCGCTGGATCCTCAACGAGTTGGGCCCCGACGTGCCGCTGCACTTCACGGCCTTCCACCCAGACTTCAGGATGACCGAGCTGCCCAGCACCCCGGCGCGCACCCTGGTGCGGGCCCGGTCGATCGCGATCGACGCCGGGCTGCGCTACGTCTACACCGGCAACGTCCGCACCAACCACGGCGGCACCACGTCCTGCCCGCAGTGCCAGACCACGCTGATCGAACGCGACGGTTACACCATCGACAGCTACCAGCTGACCCCGGACGGTCACTGCCCAAGCTGTGGCCTGGCCATTCCAGGACGCTGGGGCGCGGCGGCCGGCACCTTCGGCAACCAGCGAATCCCCGTCCGGCTCGGCCACTGACCACTCTCCGGCCAGTTTCTGGCCGGAGAGCCGTGGGTGTCGGTCAGTCCTCGATACCGCGCGGGGTGGCGTCGATCGGTCCTGACGGCGTGAATCCGTCCGCCGGTTCGTCCGCGGCCGGCGACGGGCTGACCAGGGCTGGCGCCGGGGCCGGCGGTTGGGCCTGTTGGGCGAGCTTGACGATGGCCTGGGCGACGATCACGCGGGAGTTGTTCACGGTGACCGACGGGTTGCCGTGCAGCGTCCAGCCCTTGGCCAGGGCCCGCGTCACGTTGTCAGCGACGACGTCCTCAGGGCCGGTGATCACCCGGTACTCGAGTGCGCGCGGCGCCAGGAAAGCCGCCGAAACCGCAGGCTCGGCGAATCTCGGGGCAGCGGGCACCCACTCGGCCTCACGCGCCGCCGCGGCGACCGGCGGCTCGGTCGAGGCCGGGGTCTGGGCGGGCTGGACGTTGGGTTCGGGCGCGCCGCTGGGGATCAGCGTCACGACCTCCTGGTAGTTGGGCACCACGGCCACCCAACCCAGCTCGCGCCGGATCCGGGCGGCCAGCGCCTTCGCGGAATCAGGCTCGCCGTGGGTGACGAACACCGTCTCGGGCTTGATCGGCAGGGCACGCAACCAGTCGAGGATGTCGGAGCCGTCGGCATGCACCGAGAAGCCCTTGTCCTGGGTGATCTGGGCGCGCACCGGCACGTACTTGCCGAACATCTTCAGTTGTTTGGCGCCGTCCAGCAAGGTGCGGCCCGGGGTGCCGTACGCCTGGTAGCCGCTGAACAGGATCGTGTGCTTCGGGTTGGGCAGCATCGCCTCCAGGTGGTGGACGACACGGCCCCCGGTGGCCATCCCGGAGCTGGCGATGATGATGCACGGCACTGTGGGATTGGTCAGCTTCTTGGAGTCCGCAGCGTCGGTGATGGCGACGAGGTTGGTCATCTCGGCGAAGTCGTCGGCCTTCAGGTCGGGCCGCAGTTCGTTGCGGGCGAACGCCTCCTGGTACACCTTCAGCGCCCGGGTACCCATCGGGGAATCGACGTAGATCGGTGCGTCCGGGATCCGGCCGTGATCCTTCATCTCGTGCAGCGTGCGCAGCAGGATCTCGGTGCGGTCGATGGCGAACGCCGGGATGAGCACCGAGCCGCCCCTGGCCAGGGTGGTGCGGACCGTCTCGGCCAGCACCTCGTGATCGTTGACGCCCGGCTCGGGATGCTCCCGGTCGCCATAGGTCGACTCGACAACCACGTAGGGGGAGCCGGGCGGGATCTCCCGCGAACGCAGCACCGGGTGGTCGTGGCGTCCGACGTCGCCGCTGAACAGGATCGACGTGTCGTCGTGACTGATCGTGATGGACGCGGAGCCCAGGATGTGACCGGCGCGGGTCCAGCGCCCGCGCAGCCCTTCGCCCAGGTCGATCTCGGTGTCGAAGGGGACCACCCTGAACAACGGGCAGGGTGGCCTCGACGTCGGCCACGGTGTACAGCGGCAGCGCCGGGTCGTGTCTGGAGTAGCCGC